>NZ_JBPCZH010000013.1:0-840 GCF_051251085.1 Cernens ardua | reverse complement strand
CACCGATTCCGTGGTAGACCAGCGTGTCACGACACACAATCCATCCTGGTGGATAATCGTGGTGTTCAACGCTGGATTTGGCATCAGCATGATTTACATTGTTAAAGAGCGTACTGTCTAAAAGACAGTCAGAAATACAACACCTTGACTTGAATTAACAAGAAAGCGATATATTGTTGACTGGCTTCTTATATGAGAGTGCTACAGCGTATGGCTTGGAATAGGCTACAAGGCAGTTGCTCTTGTGCACAAAACCACCGAAACCATTAAAACTTAATTGGTGGAGCCAAGGAGGATCGAACTCCTGACCTCCTGCGTGCAAGGCAGGCGCTCTCCCAGCTGAGCTATGGCCCCAAATAATCAATCAATAAAAAAGAGTATAAATAACTTCATACTTTATTGACTGCATGATTTTGTTCTGTGACAAGGCGGAGAAACACGAAGCATACATCAAGTATGTAAGTGTTTTGACAACGACGTCATCAGGACAAAATTGGTGGGTCTGGGCAGACTCGAACTGCCGACCTCACCCTTATCAGGGGTGCGCTCTAACCAACTGAGCTACAGACCCGGCTTTGCTTTCCGGAATACGTATCTGTCGGCTGCCGACCTCACCCGCTCTTTACAAGGACAGGGGGTACGCTCCAACCAACCAGATTAACAACCCGGCTTTGCTTTCAATCAATAGTGATTGAATCACTTACCGATCTGTTTCAGTAAGCAGCACTCGCTCTATTCCGATCAGACAATTTGTGTGGGTACTCATTCCAACACGCAGCGTGTCGTTTAAGGAGGTGATCCAGCCGCAGGTTCCCCTACGGCTACCTTGTTACGACTTCA
>NZ_JBPCZH010000012.1:0-1093 GCF_051251085.1 Cernens ardua | reverse complement strand
CAACCAGAGCACGGATCTGACCAACAAGGGCCTCGACTTTGCCGGTGACTCCGGCACGAATGTTCATCGTGATCTGGGCCAGACTGTCAACGTGAAAGGTAATGCCAAAAACGCTGATGACCTGACCGATGGGAACATCGGTGTGGTAGCGGATGGTAACGATACCCTGAACGTCAAGCTGAACAAGGACGTTGATCTGGGGGGCAATGGCTCTGTGACTGCCGGCAACACCACCATCAATAATGGCGGTGTGACTACCAACAGCCTGAATGTAGCTAACAATACCTTCCAGGTACATAACGATGGCGAGACCACATATAATGGTCCGATTACCAATGGCGATGATGTTACCAACAAGAATTATGTTGATAACTCCATTCAACAGAACAAGACCCGTTATTACAGTGTCAATGACAACGGTAATCAGCAGGGTAACTACAACGATGATGGAGCTAAGGGCAACAATGCGCTTGCCGCTGGTGTAGATACTTCTGCGACTGGACAACAGTCAACTGCAGTAGGTACCAAAGCAACGGCGACTGGTGAAGGTGCCTTGGCATTAGGCAACAATGCTACCTCTACAGGTCAGGGCGCATATGCTGGTGGACAAAACTCTGTCGCCTCTGGCACAAATGCCCTTGCGCTGGGACACGCATCTGTCGCCAATGCTGACAATGCTACTGCGCTGGGTGATGGAGCAGTTGCTAAAAACAACGGCTCCGTTGCTCTTGGTAATGGTTCTGTCACAGCCGCTGCCAACCCGACCTCTGAAGGCACCGTGGGCGGCACTACCTATCAGTATGCGGGTACTAATCCAAGTAGCGTCGTCAGTGTAGGTTCCGGTGGTCACGAGCGTCAGATTACTAATGTCGCGGCGGGACGTGTCTCAGATAGCAGCACCGATGCCATCAATGGCTCTCAGCTCTATGCCACCAACAAGGCAGTTGATAATGCTACCGATACAGCCAACAAGGGCTGGAATGTCAGCACCAATGGTGATTCGAAAGGGGCCAGCAATGTGGCTCCGGGCAGCACCGTTGACTTCACTCCGACCAACAAGAACCTGACCGTTTCCCACGATGGCGATAACGTC
>NZ_JBPCZH010000010.1:0-3435 GCF_051251085.1 Cernens ardua | reverse complement strand
CGCTCTTTAACAATGTAAATCATGCTGATGCCAAATCCAGCGTTGAACACCACGATTATCCACCAGGATGGATTGTGTGTCGTGACACGCTGGTCTACCACGGAATCGGTGCTTTCTTCATTATCAGCGGAGGAGGTGACTGAGGTGGTAGTAATGAGATACGTCTCAAGCGTATCCGGCGAAAATCGTTGATTAATCGTACATGTGACCCCTTCGGGTTATATGGTCAAGCGATTAAGCGCACACGGTGGATGCCTAGGCAGCCAGAGGCGATGAAAGACGTGATAGCCTGCGATAAGCGTTGGGGAGGTGGCAAATGACCTTTGATCCAGCGATTTCTGAATGGGGAAACCCACCGGTCATCAGGCCGGTATCACTATCTGAATTCATAGGGTAGTGAGGCGAACCGGGAGAACTGAAACATCTAAGTACCCCGAGGAAAAGACATCAATTGAGATTCCCCCAGTAGCGGCGAGCGACCGGGGAGTAGCCCTTAAGTCATCATTGTTTTAGTGGAAGCGTCTGGAAAGTCGCGCCAAAGTGGGTGATAGTCCCGTACACGAAAGGGCAGTGATGGTGAAATCGAGTAGGTCGGAGCACGTGAAACTTTGACTGAATATGGGGGGACCATCCTCCAAGGCTAAATACTCCTGGCTGACCGATAGTGAACCAGTACCGTGAGGGAAAGGCGAAAAGAACCCCGGAGAGGGGAGTGAAATAGATCCTGAAACCGTGTGCGTACAAGCAGTGGGAGCAGACATGTTCTGTGACTGCGTACCTTTTGTATAATGGGTCAGCGACTTATTCTCAGTAGCGAGCTTAACCGGTTAGGGGAGGCGTAGGGAAACCGAGTCTTAAATGGGCGCATAGTTGCTGGGAATAGACCCGAAACCGGGCGATCTATCCATGAGCAGGTTGAAGGTTGAGTAACATCAACTGGAGGACCGAACCGGGATCTGTTGAAAAAGATTCGGATGACTTGTGGATCGGAGTGAAAGGCTAATCAAGCCCGGAGATAGCTGGTTCTCCTCGAAAGCTATTTAGGTAGCGCCTCACGTATCACCGCTGGGGGTAGAGCACTGTTTCGGCTAGGGGCCCATCCCGGGTTACCAACCCGAGGCAAACTCCGAATACCAGTGAGTGCAGCGTGGGAGACACACGGCGGGTGCTAACGTCCGTCGTGAAAAGGGAAACAACCCAGACCGTCAGCTAAGGCCCCAAAATCCTGATTAAGTGGGAAACGATGTGGGAAGGCCCAGACAGCTAGGAGGTTGGCTTAGAAGCAGCCATCCTTTAAAGAAAGCGTAATAGCTCACTAGTCGAGTCGGCCTGCGCGGAAGATATAACGGGGCTCAAATCAGGTGCCGAAGCTACGGGTTTATATCATGAGATATAAGCGGTAGAGGAGCGTTGTGTAAGCCTGCGAAGGTGGATTGAGAAGTCTGCTGGAGGTATCACAAGTGCGAATGCTGACATGAGTAACGATAAGGGGAGTGAAAACCTCCCCCGCCGGAAGACCAAGGGTTTCTGTTCGACGTCAATCGGAGCAGAGTGAGTCGGCCCCTAAGGCGAGGCCGAAAGGCGTAGTCGATGGGAAACGGGTTAATATTCCCGTACCGGATATTACTGCGATGGGGGGACGGAGAAGGCTAGGCGGGCCTGGTGATGGTTCCAGGTGAAAGTATGTAGGTGGATGTCTTAGGCAAATCCGGGACGTTAACACCGAGATACGAGACGAACCCACTCCTTGTGATTGGGGAAGCCGTTGATGCCACGCTTCCAGGAAAAGCCTCTAAGCTACAGGTAATATGTGACCGTACCCCAAACCGACACAGGTGGTCAGGTAGAGAATACCCAGGCGCTTGAGAGAACTCGGGTGAAGGAACTAGGCAAAATGGTACCGTAACTTCGGGAGAAGGTACGCTGCTTTTGGTGAAGGGCTTGCCCCGTAAGCTGAGAGCAGTCGAAGATACTAGGTGGCTGCAACTGTTTATTAAAAACACAGCACTCTGCAAACGCGTAAGCGGACGTATAGGGTGTGACGCCTGCCCGGTGCTGGAAGGTTAATTGATGGTGTTAGGATTCGTCCGAAGCTCCTGATCGAAGCCCCAGTAAACGGCGGCCGTAACTATAACGGTCCTAAGGTAGCGAAATTCCTTGTCGGGTAAGTTCCGACCTGCACGAATGGCGTAATGATGGCCACACTGTCTCCACCCGAGACTCAGTGAAATTGAAATCGCTGTGAAGATGCAGTGTTCCCGCGGCTAGACGGAAAGACCCCGTGAACCTTTACTACAGCTTCACACTGGACGCTGATGTTGTCTGTGTAGGATAGCTGGGAGGCTTTGAAACTCTGACGCCAGTTGGAGTGGAGCCGACCTTGAAATACCAGCCTGACATCATTGTCGTTCTAACTTGCTCCCCTGATCGGGGAGAAGGACAGTGTGTGGTGGGTAGTTTGACTGGGGCGGTCTCCTCCTAAAGAGTAACGGAGGAGCACGAAGGTACCCTCAGCACGGTTGGAAATCGTGCAATGAGTGCAAGAGCATAAGGGTGCTTGACTGCGAGACGGACAGGTCGAGCAGGTACGAAAGTAGGTTCTAGTGATCCGGTGGTTCTGAATGGAAGGGCCATCGCTCAACGGATAAAAGGTACTCCGGGGATAACAGGCTGATACCGCCCAAGAGTTCACATCGACGGCGGTGTTTGGCACCTCGATGTCGGCTCATCACATCCTGGGGCTGAAGTCGGTCCCAAGGGTATGGCTGTTCGCCATTTAAAGTGGTACGCGAGCTGGGTTTAGAACGTCGTGAGACAGTTCGGTCCCTATCTGCCGTGGGCGTAGGAAGTTTGAGAAGAGCTGCTCCTAGTACGAGAGGACCGGAGTGGACGAACCACTGGTGTTCCGGTTGTGATGCCAATTGCATTGCCGGGTAGCTATGTTCGGACGGGATAACCGCTGAAAGCATCTAAGCGGGAAGCCCCCTTCAAGATGAGACTTCCCTGGGGCCTAGCGCCCCCTAAAGGACCCTCGAAGACGACGAGGTTGATAGGCACGGTGTAGAAGCGCTGTGAGGCGTTAAGCTAACGTGTACTAATGGTCCGTGAGGCTTGACCATATAACCCCAAGTGGTTATGTGATGATAGTCAATGAGCTGGATACGTTGAGACGTATGGCATCGCATGATTTACGTATTGGTGATGATCCGCTGGCTAGCCAGGGGAGAGACGGAGCGCTCTCTGGATCATCACAGCCGAATATGCCTGACGAACATAGCGAGTGGGCACCACCTGATCCCATGCCGAACTCAGAAGTGAAACCGCTTAGCGCCGATGGTAGTGTGGGGCTTCCCCATGTGAGAGTAGGTCATCGTCAGGCATCTATCCCAGAGAACCCGTTGTGTCGGAAGGCACAGCGGGTTTTCTTTTTGTCTG
>NZ_JBPCZH010000009.1:0-33012 GCF_051251085.1 Cernens ardua | reverse complement strand
GAAAGTCAGTATTCTCCTCAATGCCAGGCAATTGGAAAAATGGCAATGGGAACAATGACTGCCCGACAAAATGGCGAGCCCGAACAACGGTTGATGAAGAATATAGATATCGCAAGAAACAAGGCGGAATCTGAAGAAAGCAGTAATGATATGACGGCTAATATTATGTTTTCGATGGAAAAAGCTATTGCAAGTATGGCCTACGACAGGCCCGTATATAAAACACAAGATGATAAGACTAACGCTGAAATGATATTTGCCGTGCAGCAGATGCAGACCTGCGAGGACCAAGGTTTATAGAAAAAACGATTCATACTGCACGTATTCAGAAAAGGCCCTTTTGGGCCTTTTCTGTTTTAACAAGTTTCTAATACATAGAAAACCAGATAAACAAGGGGATTACATACGAAAGCGCAACTAAGAAAGAGGAAGAAAACAGGCTGCTCATGACAGCAATAAAAAAAGAATGACCTTGCTGTCTTGCAGCGGGATATATACGTGTGCACAGCCATAGAGCAAGTAAAAACATGACAATCATGTAAATAAAAACGCCGATGATCATTTCAGCTCTCCAAGCTGATAAACAACACGTCCAAGCACACCAATGTCAGTATTGGTATTTAGGTTGATGGTCTCTGGATTGTACATTTTGTTATCACTGATCAGCATCAGCTCACCACTCATTAATGGCTGGATACGCTTAACACGCAATTCATTACCACACCGAACCACGAAGACTCCACTTCGCTCAACTTCAGTGTCATCGCAGTTGATAATGGCCCAGCCATTATCCATGAGAGTCGGCTCCATTGAGTCCCCGCGCACTCGAACCCCAATGTGGCTTTTTCCACGCAGCCCCAAAAGCCTGGCAACTTCTGTTGTGATGTTCCAATAGGTATGAACCTCTTCAGCTAACACGGCCGAACCGGCTCCAGCGGAAGCAGACACGTCATAAAGAGGGATAGAAATATCATTACAGGCCTCAGGAAGTCTGGATTGTCCTCCTGTAAGGATAAACATGACGTCTACACCGGCTGACAAGAGGGATGATAGGTAATTAGAGTCGGGGATTCGTTTGTCATTTTCATAATTAGATTGAGTGGCATAAGTGACACCACCAATGTGAGCAATCTCAGATTGCGAAAGGCCTAACCTCTTACGTTCAGCTCTAATCCTGTCACCAAATTTGTTCATTCGTTAAATACCGAGTTGACAATTTAAAGATTGTTTATAAAATAAGTGGGTAAAGTAAATTTTTTAAGGAATTTAAATAATGGCCGTTTTACTGTCGATTGAACAGGCTAGAGAGCGACTTTTTTCAGAAGGAAAAACGATTGCTGCTTTTTGTAAAGAACATGATTTGAATCAATCTCTTGTGTCAAACGTTCTTGCGGGAAGAATCAAAGGGAAATGGGGAGAAGCACGCCGCGCCGCAATCCTTCTGGGCATGAAGGAGGGGAAAATAGTTTGACCCGTGGTAAGTCGAAGTCCGTAAGCAGCCATTCGAATCGTCAGAGGTAAACGTAGTGAATCAAGCATCATTGAAAAATTTGGGTGACGCTGAAAAATGCCGTCCTGAAAAGGACAGTAATGCTGCCGCCTGCGCAGAAGACGACAGAAACAATCGGCTACGTATGGCATGCCCCTTCTGCGGTGGTTTCTTCCGCATACGGACAAGCCACAAGGTGTCATCAACAACTATCCGGGCAATGGGTGAATGCCAGGAATGTACATACCGAGGGCATCTCGATATCTCACACGTCTCCATCGCATTTCCAAGTGATCACCCGGACGCCATGAAAGCAGCTGTTTATCTCCCTGTTACTGACTACGTCAAGGAATGGGCAGGCAAAAAACAGATGGAGAAGTTCAAGGCTGACATGTTCGGCGACGATATTCAGGAAAACCAAGAAGAGCTGGCTCGCCTGAATTACTTCCAAGCCCGACTCTACAACATGGGTCGAAACGACATGCTGAAGCTGGCCACTATTGCAGAAGAGCTGCAAGTCATACCCGCACGAAAGACCTAGCACGACCTGATTAACACATGATTTTTTGCGCGCCTATTAGGCGTGCTCTCCAAACTCGTCTCAAAAACAGGAAAACATCATGACCAAAACGATCAATACCATCCAGCGCGATACCACAAAAATGACGCCCGAGGATGCTGCTCGCACCTATCTTTTAAGCATGCCCGAAACAGGAGACGTGGAGGGCTGTATCAACGGTTGTGTGAACCGTTTGATTGAAGAAAAGCAGTTGAGTGAAGCACGTGCTCGACATATTGCCATGGTCGCCTGGGCAGAACTTCGCTGCATGAATAGCCGCTCATTTATCGATGTAGACCACTGCACAAGCCGTTTGGTCGTTGTGAAAACACCGGAACAAGTCGTCTATGTCCCCCTTGATGATCTTCTGATGCTTGCAACTGGTCTTGATGGCCACGATGTCGCCACCGTTCACTAATCACGATGTCCTCAGTAACAGCACTTCATGGAATGACAATACATCGCCAGCGCTTTGTAGCGCTGCGCGATGAGCTGCGTGAGCGCGCTACGCCCACGGATCTGGCCGACGTATGGAAGCGCATGAATAAAGGTGAGCGTGCTGTCGTGCTCCAGTCAGCAGGCCTGTCTGCCACTCATCTCATGGAAGGCATGGACGCATACAGCTATCGGGAAACAGTAGCTATCAGAGACGCCATTAAGCGCATGAGTCTTTTCGCCAGTGATCTTATGGATTACTCACGAAAAGCCCCCTGCCAGACAAGCGATTTAGCCCGTCAGGCGCGTGAAGCGCTGGATAGCGGCGACATGGAAAGCGTAAAGCACTTTTTGGCAATGATTGAGAGCATGGCATGAGCAACAACAGTTATATAAAGCAGGCAAGCGCTTTCGGCACCCGTGAATGTCATACCTTTAGAACTGCTATTTTTGATCGTTTTCCGCTTATTGCCGAGGACTTGGCCCGCGTTTACGTCGAGATCGCCCGCAAAAAGCGAGCTGGGTATCGGGAGGCCAACAACTGGTTGCGCCAAATACCTGCGCGCCTCCTGTGCGGCCCATGGAACGTTACTCACGATGATGATGCGCTGGTCGATCATGCCGTTGCGCAGGCCCGTATCGTCGAGCTTGCCCGCGCTAAAGCCTATGGCGAAGACATGGATATGTTCCACTTCGCGCCTCATACAGGGTCGCTGATCACGCCAGTTATACAAACAGGAGTGATAGCCCTTTACATGCAACGCATCGCCAATCTGGCCCGTACAGCCGGTATGCGCAAGGCTATCGAAGTCGGTGAACGGTTATGTCACAAGCACGGCATAGAGGCGCCGTCAGGCTCGCTCTCGCTGACCTCTCGTCTATTACGACTCATGTGTTCACGTTGGTGGCGGCGTCGCCTGCGTGTCCTGTCAGGGCGACGTCTTGAACAGCTTATGCGAGAGCTGGGACGTGTTCATAAGCGCGCAGGGATCTACGCCAGTGATCTAACCATTCACCGCCGTCGATCACAGGAGGCACGTAATAACGCCCTGCTGGAAGCCTTCGTCGCCATCAATCAGCACGGCGAACAGTACACCCTGGCTGAACTATCAGAGCTGGGCATAGCCAACCCATCACATCGTTATTCAGAGATGATGCTGCGAATCCGCGACACAGAAACCGTGGCATTGCGTATGGGGCATCAGGGGCTTTTCTTTACATGGACCTGCCCCAGCAAGTACCACCGTGTTCATGCAGCCACAGCAAAAATGAACCACAAATACAACGGAGCCACCCCGAGAGATGCCCATCAGTACCTGACAGATCTATGGGCAAAAGTCCGCGCAAAATTCTCACGCGAAAAAATCCGCATCTATGGGCTGCGTGTAGTTGAGCCTCACCATGACGGAACGCCTCACTGGCACATGATGCTGTGGGTTGAGCCGGAATATCAGGATTACGTAACCGAGGTGCTGCATGACTATGCATTGCGTGAAGACGGTGACGAAAAAGGTGCCCAGGAATATCGCTTCAAGGCGGAAAAGATCGTTCAAGAGAAAGGCGGCGCCGTTTCCTATCTGGCGAAGTATGTCGGCAAGGGTGTGGGACATACCAAGGACGGTGACGTTGATAAGTACGGTTTTGATATGGCCAGTGCTGCGCTGCGCATCGTTGCGTGGGCAGCCACGTGGGGTATTCGTCAGTTCCAGTTTATTGGCCAGCCGTCTGTCACGATTTGGCGAAACCTAAGGAAGATCAACGAACGCACACAGGAACAATTTAAACAGTGGCAACTCGCTTTTGATTACGAACCGACGCACAAGGAATTTACAGAAAAGCTCATCAAGGCCTGTGACGCTGGCCAGTGGGATCAGTTTATTCAACTCATGGGCGGCCCAGCCATTCCGCGAAAGGATCGCCCGGCACACGCATGGACAGCAGAGCAAGCGGATCTGGAAAGAGCCGACGGCATCGCAAGGGGGCAATACGGTGAAATTCTGAAGATAACCTATGGCGTTACCATTCTGGGTGATGAATACCTGACCCTGTTCAATAAGTGGGAGGTAAAGCATCGCCGTGAAGTTGGCGATGTTGAATCCGGGTTTAAAGCCGCTGCCAGCGGCGATGGGGTTGGGGTTAAGCGGGCCGTAGGCTCGCCTTGGATTCATGTGAATAACTGTACGCGGCCTTATGGACAACCAATCGTGGATGCTTTCGAACGTATCAGAATCAAGGTCAATAACCGATGGGAAGAACTGCCCGCATGGCGAGCAGCCGAGAAGATCGACGATTATCTACTCGATACTTATCACATGAAACAGATCAGTAAGCCTAGGGTGCTCTCAGAATCAGAGATACAGCAGCAACAGGCATCATTCAGGGAATTTATAACATCACCAGAATATTTGGCAGAGCAAGAACATATGCATGAGGTAAATCAGGACTGGGAACGCTACAGGAATAGCGATTCATGGATACCTGTACCTAAAGAAAATATACGAGAACTAAGGGAAATATTGTAATGGCAGATTTTGCAGATAGAGCACAGGCCAGTAGTGAAGAAACACTGCGCAGAGTATTGAGCGTACGACGTAGGTACGAACGAAAAGAGCATACAGGGGATTGTATAGATTGTGGTGAGGACATACCAGAAGCACGCCGCAAAGCATTGCCATTTGCACGAAGATGTGTTGATTGCCAAAGCATGAGAGAACACAAGAAACGGGTACACCACTAATGCTAGTTGCTAGGTATAAAACGACGTTTACTAGCGGATCATGCAGAGAAGAAATCAACAAATTATTTCAAGGCGATATTCCCGTTAAGGAACTTGAAGAACACATTGATATAACAAGAGAAATTAGCCATGCAATTCAAAAACAGAGGTCAACGGGGAACGCGGTTCGCACGCACTGCAGGAATCATGTGTGGAGATCCACTTTTTAGGCTCTACCTAGACCGACGGGCACGCCATAAGTGGGGAGCAAACGTCGCTGATGGTACTCATAACACAGAAGATGCGGCTGATTGGATCAGAAGAGCATGCAATGTGAAGTCCAGAGCAGATATAGATGGTAACCCTGGGGCCGTGAGGATGCTGCAGTCCATAAGATCACGATTCGAGCATTGGAAAACAAAAGGAATATAGGTGTAGCGGTGCTCTGTTACACAAGAGCGATAAAGAAGGTACGGAAGTGAAATGAGACAATTTAACTGGTTAAAGACGGGCGAACGGAATGTGCGGAAACACATTGCGTACCCGCCACACGATGGTAGCTCGTGAGACGACAAGGCCCGCCCTCCTAGCGCAAGGAGGCGTGCATATTAACACGCAAAAACTCATGGATACCATTGTGGCAAAACCTATCATTCCTTGGATCGGCGGAAAACGCCGACTAGCCAAACATATTCTCCCAACATTTTCTGAACACACCTGTTACGTTGAACCCTTCTGCGGAGCAGGAGCACTGTTTTTCATGAAAGAACCTGCGAACGTAGAGGTTCTTAATGATATCAATGGTGACCTGATCAATCTTTATCGCGTAGTGAAGTACCACATGGAAGCTCTGTATTCAGAGTATAAATGGGTACTGACATCACGACAGCAGTGGGAATGGTTGAAAGGTACTCCACCTGAGACGTTGACCGATATCCAACGGGCAGCTCGATTCCTTTACCTTCAGAAGTTGGCTTTCGGTGGCAAGGTGGAGGGACAAGCATTTGGAACAGCTACGACAGCAAAGCCCAGGTTTAATCTGTTGACGTTGGAAAACGATCTGGTCGATATGCATCAACGACTAACCAATGTGCATATTGAAAACCTGCCCTGGGATCGATGTATTGAGAAATATGATCGTCCTCATACCCTTTTCTATTGCGACCCCCCTTATTGGCAAACAGAAGGGTATGGTGTGCCCTTCGAGTTTGAGCAGTATGAAAAGATGGCATCACTGATGAGATCGATTAAAGGCAGGATGCTCGTTAGCATCAATGATCACCCAGATATTCGCGAGGCATTCAAAGGTTTGCCGATGAAGGAGATTAAGGTCTCGTATAGCGTGGGTGGGAACGACAGGCCAAAAAGCGCTGGTGAGTTGTTGATTGGTTGAGATCAAATATGATCGAGAGGGCCCCGGATTTAGCGTCTGGGCCTTTTTTTAAAGTGAACCATAGGATACCTACGGTAAAGTAAGATTAATGGCTATACGGCCAAACAGGATAAGGGGAGAGATTCCGGCAATACCATCAAACAAGCAGAGAAGAAAATATAAATGTAGTTATCCCCTTTTTAATACTTGTTTTTTCTTGTTTTTAACCCCTGTTTTCAGTCACGTAAGTTGTTGATTATAAATAATTATTTTAAAGATAAGGGGAGATATTCCGGTACATAAAGGGAGAGATTCCGGCTTTAAAGGGGAGAGATTCCGGCTTTAAAGGGGAGAGATTCCGGCTGTTATCCACAATCAGAAATGAAAAAATAGAATAGATTATTGCCCACACTTTGATAAAGGGAGGAGGTGTATTATTCTCCCTTTATTGGAAAAGGGGAGAGATCCCGGCTTAAGGGGTTAATGAATAAATGGATAAGAATAAGGTAACTCAATCAAACAAGTTGATTGAGGCATCGCACACACTAACACTGAATGAGAAAAGGCTAGTCCTGTGTGCAGCATCAATGATTGATTCGCGCCGTCCGATGCCAAAAGATGGATATATAACAATACACGCGGAGCGATTTGCAGACATATTTGGCATGGAGCTGCGGCATGCTTATGAGTCGATGAAAGAAGCATCAAATAGGTTGTTTAATCGAGATGTGAGGCGTTATGAGGGAGGGAAAGTTGTAGAGCGAATGAGATGGGTATTCCATGTTAAGTACAAGGAAGGTACAGGTTGCGTAGAGCTTGGTTTTTCTCCTACAGTGGCCCCTCACTTAAGCTTGCTGAACAAAGAGTTCACTAGTTATCAATTGCGTCAGATAGGCGGTCTAACCAGCTTTTATGCTATTCGAATATACGAGTTAATGCGGCAGTTTTCCAAGACAAATAACCGTGAGTGTTCATTAGAACGTATCAAGGAAATGCTTGATATAACTGAAAAATATAAAAATGTTAAAGATCTTAAAAGGTGGGTACTTGAACCGGCGCTCAAAGAAGTGAATGAAAGGACTGATATCGAGGTTGCAATGGAGTCATTAAAAAAAGGTAGAAGTATTGTCGGTTTCAAGTTCTCTATATCGAACGAAAAACAAATGAAAATGGAGCTATAGCTGGGTGGCCAGCCATAGCAGTGGTTACCAAGACTTAAGAGTCTGATTCAATGCCATGGTAATGAAAGCAGCGCGCGTCATCCCAAGCTCTTGGGCTTTATCGTCAACCCGATCGAGCAGATCTGGGGAAATAGTTAAACTTATCTGCGTTTTGTTCCCCATGGCGACACCCTTGCGAGCAGATTTTTCCCTTCCTTTATACCCGTCAGGAGCACCTTCAGTAAAAGCTTCAACGCGTGACTGTATGGATTTATCCCGTCTATTTACAATAGCCATAAAACACCTAAAATAATATTGTTGGAATACGTTTTCAATATTGAAAACGTATCAAAATACAATAGATTCAACTTTCTTTATTTCACTAATAGCCTTGGCGTCACGAGGCAGGTATTCAAGAACAGATAAACCCTGGCTGCTCGCGTTCCCATAGGCTTTTCTACGAACAACAGGGATATCGATCACATCAAAACCAGCAACGTCTTTAGCCGCACGCGAAGCATCAATATTATCGGTTGAATATTTGCGAGGGTCTGCAAGATTAAGAAGAGCATGAACCCGAAGAGGAATATCCCTAAGGTCATTGGCTTCGGAAACAAGCTCGGCTATATCCTGAAGAGCCCACACGTCGAAAGACTGCGGTGCAAAAGGAACAATAAGTGAGTCAGCTATCATCAGTGCATAACGAAGAGCACTTGAATCGCGGCCACCGACATCAATGACAGTGTCATCATATTTAGGGGATTGCTGTTTAACCTGCTGGAAAAGCTCCTTGCCGCCGTCATATTTTGAGTATGAGATGGCTCTGTCTGGAAAATCGTCGTTCCGAATATTTAGGGCGCTACTGGCTGTAGCTTGGCGATCGCCATCGACAAGCCACACATCATTGCCTGACAGAGCGCGAGCAATAGAGAGCTGAATAGACAGGGTTGTTTTTCCAACTCCCCCTTTGGTGTTTCCAATAGCAAGAATCATATTGCGAATCTCGTTTTCAATATTGAAAATATATTGTATACCAGTTTAAAAACTATTAAAAACATTCACATTCAAGGTTTTTTGTTTTTAATCCGAAGGATCGTCTGACGTGTGGTCGAGAACTCTCTCGCAACTGCGCTAATGCTCGTACCATCGGCAATCCGATCGAGCACGGCTTGCTTCTGAGAAGGGTTAAGAGAAGGAGGCCGGCCAAACCTCTTTCCAGCTTGTCGCGCTCGTGCCAAACCGGATTGGGTACGCTCAATAAGAAGATCACGTTCGAATTCTGCGACCGCAGAAAGTACCTGCATGGTCATTTTCCCGGCGGCACTGGTTAGGTCGACACCTCCTAAGGCTAGGCAATGTACTCGAATGCCGAGATCAGAGAGCCTCTCAACTGTCTGACGTACGTCCATGGCATTTCGGCCCAAGCGGTCAAGTTTTGTTACAACCAGAACATCACCAGATTCCATCCTATCGATTAATCGAATAAAGCCAGGTCTCATTGAAGCAGGGCTGGAGCCACTGACACTCTCTTCAATAATTCGTTGAGGCTGAACGGAAAAGCCAGAGGATTCAATTTCCAGAAGTTGGTTTGAGGTATTTTGGCCGACAGTCGAAACGCGGCAATATGCAAAGACACGGGACATGATGAGCCTGTACGAAAACGGTGTTATAAAAATAAAATTGGTACGAAATTAAAATACCATATATTCGTACATTGGTAGATGAATATGTACGAAAACGAACGGTTTCGGATACATAGTGAAAAGGTTAGTCCTGATCGTGAATGCGATGCCACTTGCTTTCAATTGCTGCCGACATTTCGTCCAGAAGATAGCGAATTAGGTAAGTACCTACACGATAACCATCGGCAGTAGAGATATAAAACTCTGAAGCTGACGGTGCAAGAAGTGAATACCTCACGAGATCAAGCTGACCTTTAAGTATCCAGTAGTCACGTTCTTTGAAATCTTCACGCTCAAAAAGAACAACATCAGTGCGCTGAGTGAATCGCCTCAAAATGGCACGGAGAGTCGGGTCGGAAAACTGACCATTCAAAATAGAATCTACGCGAGACGAAAATTGTTTCATTAATACCTCCAAAAGCGCTGAAAAGGCTTGCGTCTAAAATTGCACGGAAATGCACGATTTTGCACGGAAATTTTTTTCAAAAAATCGCGTCGAAGGCCGCGCGAGCGCTGCGTTGCGCAAAAAAATCGCGTGCACGAAAAAATGGGGGGTGCGGAAAACGCAGGCGCGGGGGGCAACTGCGCAAAACGGGCAAAAAATTCGCGCACGCTGCGGCAGTTGAGAGGTCCATCAGCGTGGAAAAAACAAGAGGGTGGTACAGCGGTAGCGGGTCTGGATCGCGCTTAATGGACGGGATTATAAGAGGGAAAATGAGGGATAAAATAAATCGTGTTTTATTGATAAAAATAAAAAATATAGTATAATATGTATAAATATGTGACAGGGAACGTATGATGAGCAATGAGGTTAAGTGGAGCCAGAAAGCGGCCAAACAGGTTAAAAAAATAGCCTCCGATAAAAGGAAAAAAATCATCCTGGCATCACATGCGTTGCAAGACATGCCGGCGACACGAAATGTAAAGGCATTGAAAAACCACAAATATGGGTATCGGTTACGAGTCGGCGATTATCGAATTTTATTCAACTGGAATGGCGCGGTAGAAATCGTCAACATTGAAGAGGTTAAAAAGCGCGATGAACACACCTATTGAAACGCAAATACTGAACGATCAGGCAGGCAATCCTCTCTATGTTCTCATGCCGTACGATGAGTATATTGGGATGCTGAATAAAGAGGAAAAGACGATCCCTCAAGAAGTAATGGAGCTGGAGGTGCTAAACGACATAACACCTATTGCAGCATGGAGGAAATACCTGAAGCTGACACAAAAGGAAGTGGCAGAACGCTTGGGGATGTCACAGGCCAATTTCTCGGCAATAGAAAAGACAGATAACCCCAGAAACGAAACATTGAAAAAAGTTGCGAAAGCTCTAGGTATAGATCCGGGGCAGCTGGTGTATTGAGAAAGACCGCCTAGTTGAGGCGGTCTTTGCATATCAGGAAGCCGCCGGCTGCGGTGAAGGCGGTGTTGGTTGAGGTGTCGGCAATGGCAGAAAACGGATTACCTCTTCGCCAATCATGGTATTCAGCTCTGTAAGCGACTCCATGATCGGTGCAATCTCGTTCTCAATGAATACCTGCGCCGCGACTGAAATACTGCCAAAGCCGCCATTGTTCGTCGGAACAATACCCAGGAGTTGTGGAGGTACGCGGTGGCCAGCCAGCTGATCATCACGGCTTGTCCCCTTGAGTGCCGCAAAATCATCCGATGCCTTCACGTCACTTACCGGAATAAGCTGTACGCCATCCTTTTGACCCTTCGGAACATGCAGGAACAGGTTCCGGAAATTCCCCACCCCTTTTGAATCGCGTAACGCTTGACGGATAGCGTCAATATCCTCGGTGTTTTGCTCTTCCCCTGTCACGTACAGAATAAACCCGGCATGTGAGCCATTCTCATAATACCGACGTCGAAACAGGGTCGCCGCCTCATTAAGCATGACTGACTGCAAAATACCCATGTAATCCGGGACACCGTAAACCTCCTGATCGATGTCGGGCTGCATCAGGTGTGCAACACTCCCCGCTGGAAACGGGATTGGGTCCATCATGAGCGGATTGAGCCAGTAGTAGGTTACTAGATCTGCCCCGCGTCGCACGTACCGGGCAGGTGCAGGATTAATGGACAAAATGGAGCCCAGTTTGGATCGCGTCGTCTCCAGGTAGCAGTTACCGAAGATCAGAAAATCCTGTACGAGAGCCTCAAACTGTTGGCGAGACAGGAGAGGGTGCGGGATGAAATATTTCTTCAATAGGTTACGTTTGATCTGCAGGGCCGACCCATGATGCGGGGTGGCTCTATAGAGACGCGACAAGGCAAAGAAATCGACGGGGAGTTCGAAGTAGGTATCACCCATCGACAAGATACCGGTATAAACCACATCATACGCATTGAGCACAGGGACGGGCTCACCAAAGGTAAAACTCTTGATCTGCGCACCGTTCGTGCTTGCTGTCTCTGTACTCATCAGTCGAAAAACTCCAGTGTGCTACGACGATTCCCTTCATCAGGGCCGTCGAGCGGTTCAAATTGAAGGGCATGTAGCGTGGCCCAAGCCAGATCCGCATGGCCATGCTCACTTGAGCGCGTAGCCTTGTAAGTAAGACGTCCACCGTTGGTAACCGTCGGTGCAATGGCCTTGAAAGCCAAGACAATACCCTGATCGCCAGAATCGAGCTGTAAGCGCCCCTGCTTGATAATGTGCTGGGCCTGACGAACCATGGCTGTTTTGTTTTCAGGCGAGTAGAGAATGCGGGAGACGTCGGGGAAAAATTTTTCAACGAGCTGAGCGACAGATTCCCCCATCCCGTTGGTATCAATACCTATATGCGCAACGTTGTAACGTTCGGTCATGGATTGAATGAAATTGGCTTGTGTCTCGTAGTCACTGCCATTCAAGCGATGGGATTCGATAATGCGATGCGGCTCACGCTTACTGCGCGCCGGGGCAATCACGACAAGACCTGCACCGTCACTAAATACGCCATCACCCGCGGGATCATATCCAATCCACACTGGGCGATTGGCATAAGGCCGCTGTGCCCACGGTTTAACGTCTGACCATGCCTCGTAACTATCGACCAGACACTGCATCATCAGTGAGAGCGGGAATGCCGATTGCGAATCATCCATGAACTGGCATTCGAACAAATTTGCGAATGCTTCATCGGAGTAGCGCATTTTCAGGCGTTCAAGATCGAAGAGATCACACCCCCGTTCCAGCGCATCGTGGATAGTCACAATCTGACGCCACTGTAAATCAGGGCCTCGCTGGCCATCTTTTAATGCACGATGGCTAACATCGAAAAGGGCGCGGTCTTTCTTTGCTCGCCGTGCATTGAAATCATCGCCATTCCAAAAGCCATAGGCTTCGGCGGTGACGGTGGAAGGTGTTGAGATATACGTTTCACGGTACTGTTTGTGCGCCGCCATACCAGATACAACGCGCTGAAACTCGGCAAACTTCTTGATCCAGAAATATTCATCAACAAACAAGTCACCGCCATAGCCTTGTGCCGTTGCAGTATTGGTTCCAAGGAACTGAAGAACCGCTCCATTGGGCAGGTGTATTTCCTCAGCGCCTTTAAGAATGACGCCAGTCGCCTCTTTTACGAAGGCTGCCATATCATGGCGGAAAGTGAGCGCCTGGCGTTTCGATGCTGACAGAAATATCTTGTTTTTGCCCGTCTCATAGGCATCGAGAATGGCTTCGCGAGCAAAGTACCACGTCGCCCCAATACGTCGGCTTTTCAGTATGTTGCGGATG
Source organism: Cernens ardua (assembly GCF_051251085.1). Classification (NCBI taxonomy): domain Bacteria; kingdom Pseudomonadati; phylum Pseudomonadota; class Gammaproteobacteria; order Oceanospirillales; family Halomonadaceae; genus Cernens; species Cernens ardua. The sequence continues at coordinate 19,866 of NZ_JBPCZH010000009.1, read as the reverse complement.
AACTCGTTATTACCCGCACGGTACCACTCCCGCTGATAGTCAAAGAGCGAATCGTGAAAGGCGTCCTGTAGAGCAATGAGCCCATCATCGCCTATCTCGTTTTTAGACAGTTTGGCCTTTCGAGGACGTTCACCGGTGCCGCGCGATCCCTCCCCACTTGCGGCAATCTCCTTGCCACCCGATCCCCCGGTGAATTTATGGAACTGACGCCCAAGGGCGTCCATTTCTTTGTAATCGGCGTTTGACTTGGACTCTTTCGCAATCAGCTGACAGATACGCGCTTCAAGCGCCGCATCGATGCGATCAGCCGGGGTGGAGTCATCCCATTTATCACGCGTTTTCCACGAATAAATGGAATCGGACGACACATTGAGGTGAGTCGCAATATCAGCCACTTTCCAGCCCTGCCAATAAAGAAGCTTGGCCTGTGAGCGGGGTGGCGTAGTTAACGGAGTAACAGGAGTCGATGTTTTCATGCCGCCAGCGTAACTAACGCCTGCCCGGCATTCGCCCGCCTTTGTCTGTGACACATAACTCTTACACAGTGAATCACTCGCCCATTGTGTCAATGATCGCCACCCTGTCAGCCACTAGGAGCCAATACCGTTCAAACAGGGCCAGGAGAAGGCGATCAATGAGTAAACAGTTTGTAGTGGCGACAGCAGGGGCGACCACGGATGGGCGCGAAATCCAGCCCGAGTGGATCGATCAGATGGCAGCGGATTACAACCCAAACGTTTACGCCGCACGGGTAAATTGCGAGCACATTCGTGGGATGACGCCAGAAGGTCCATTTTCCGCACTGGGAGATGTCACTGCGCTCTCAACAGGAACCGACTCCGCAGGGAATAAAACCCTGATCGCCACCATTGATCCGACGTCAACGCTCAAAAAGCTAAGCAAGGATCGTCAAAAAATCTTCACGTCCTGTGAGATTGACACCAACTTCCGAGGTTCAGGTAAAGCCTATCTGATTGGTCTGGCTGCAACCGATAGCCCAGCCTCCATCGGCACACAAATGCTCAAGTTTTCGGCAGGCCTTCGGGATGAAGACAAGCCACTGGTCTATCTGAAGAAAAAACCGGACAACCTGCACTCTGAACTGGTGGAACTATCGACCGCGTTTGCCAGTGAAGACGTGCATAAGCCTGAATCTACTAGCGTGCTGGACAAGGTGAAAAATATCCTCCTGGGCACGCAAAAACAGACACAAAAGTACGCACAGGAAAATGCGGAAATCCGGGAAGCGCTGGAAGTGCTGGCGCAGAGCAATGCAGAGCTACAGGCCAAACTGGACAAGGCAGCCTCCAGCGATGAATTCACCCTGATCAAGGCGGAAGTACTGACCCTCTCCAAGGGGATGGGTGAAGTGCGGGCACTGCTCGAAAAGCTCGATAACACCCCGGCGACACAATTCAGCCGACAACTGGCTACGGGCCAACCCAAGCCCGAAGAAGACACCGTCGATTATTAATCACCGGGCACTCGGCATCACACGCATTCATCTTAAGGGTTCATTCAATGGAACAGATTACACGCGAACAATTTAAAAAGTTTTCTGCCGATCAGGCGCGGCTCAACGGGGTATCCAGCATTAGCGAGAGCTACTCGGTATCTCCTGCAATACAGCAGAAACTAGAGCAAAAAATTCAGGAGTCCAGCGCCTTCCTGAAACGGATCAATATGCTGCCGGTTGTTGCGCAAAAGGGACAAAAGGTCGGAGTGGGTATTTCCGGTACGATCGCCAGCCGCACGGATACCTCACAAAGTGAGCGTGTCACTACCGACATGACCGATCTGATCGGCAATCTGTATGAGTGTGTTCCCACAGACTTTGACACCCGTATTTCATGGAACACGCTGGATGCTTGGGCGCTGCAAGGAAACTTCCAGCGGCTTGTCCGCCAGTCGGTCATCCAGCGCGAAGCACTGGATCGCATCATGATTGGCTGGAACGGTACCTCGGCAGCCTTACAGTCTGATCGCAGCAAAAATGGGTTGTTGCAGGACTTGAATGTTGGCTGGCTGCAGCAGGTTCGGAATAACGCACCCGAGCGCGTCCTGAGTAACGTGACCGTCGGAGGGAGCACCGGGTACAAGACACTGGATGCACTCATTTATGACGCCACCAACGAGCTGATTGATCCATGGTTCCGTGACGACCCAACACTGGTCGTCATCGTGGGGCGTGGCCTGATGGCAGACAAGTACTTCCCCTTGATCAACAACTACGAAGAGCCGCGCGACCGTGTCGCCGTCGATTTGATTATGAGTCAGAAACGTATGGGTGGATTACCTGCTGTTCAGGTGCCCTTCATGCCCGATGGGACAGCACTGATCACCAGTCTCAACAACCTATCGCTTTATTACCAGAAAGGCGCACGCCGAAGCTTTGTTATCGATAACCCGCGCCGCTCTGCTGTCGAGTATTTCGACTCCTCCAACGATGCCTATGTGATCGAGCAGTATGGTAAGGCATGTCTGATTGAAGGCATCACGTTGAAAGGTGATCAAGCATCTGGGTCATCCAGTCTGGCACAGCAAGGGATCGCTGCAACGCAGGCAGAAGACGGTGATACGTCGACACCGGCAGCTTCGGGAACAACGGGGGCAACACCCGGAAATACCAACGGTACGGACACCAGTGGTAATACCGGAGGGAAATGATGACACCGGCCAGAGCACACCGGCTTAAATTCGAGGTAGCGCAAAGCGCTACCCGAAAAAGCCATGACTATGGCGGCGTACTGGATGAAATGCATGAACAGTTTTTCAACGACAAGCGCCTGCTGAAAGCCATCCGCTCAGTGAAGGAAAAAGAGGATGCCAAGCGACTGTTACTGCCGAAATACGCCTCGTATATCGAGAGCGTCATGGCGCATGACAGCGGCGAGCCGGATTCACTCTTTTCGACACTAATCGTTTGGACGCTCGATGCCGGGGATATCGACAAGGCACTCGACATGGCGCAGTACGCGTTACGCCATCAGCTCGAAAGCCCCGATGCTCATCAACGCACGATTGCCGAGTTCATCACGGAAGACACTATCGAAAAGCTGACTGACATCAATGGCGACATTGATGTATCAGCTCGGCCAATGCTTGAACGTCTCCACTCCATGATGGCGCAACAGAGCATCGTGGACCCCGTGCGCGCCAAGCTGGAGAAAGCACTGGGGGTTGTTGCCCTTGCTGATGATGAACCTGGCACTGCTTACGGACATTTCACACAGGCGCTGGCATTTAATCCGAAATCCGGCTGCAAGCAGCTCATGGCCAAGGCCGATAAACAACGCAGACAACAGTCTGATTAACCGAGTCGCCCCGCGACGGACGGGCCTCATCGGACGCAACGAAGCGAAACAGCTTGCATGCCAACGATGAACCACCCGTCCACTTATAGGCGATATGACAATGCACACGATTTTCAGTCGATTCAGGAGACACACCATGGAAGAACAAGCCAATGCCAATGCGCAGAATGCGCAAGAAGAAAGCCATGACTCTGGCGAGCAGCATGAAGCAGTCGCCACTCCGGAGGATAGCGCGACCCTAATGGGCTACACCGAAGAGCAGGTACAGGAAAAGATCAATGCCGGTATTGAAAAAGCATTGAGCAATGTCTGCTCCATCGTTGAACTTGCGGCGGACAAGTTTACCCGTGAGACGTTTGATGACGCAGCGGCGTTCGTTAAAAAGCACTGCTGATACGCAGGAAATTAGCGGGCAGCTCATGACACAAGTGAGCTGCTCGTGAGGGGGGAAGAATGTCAGACAGCACCTTTATCGCCATTGGCGGATCAGGGCCACGAGCGCCTGAAACCATTATCGCTAATACAGGCTTCTGGCCTGACATTGATCCCAACGACTTTAGAACGGTACACCGTATTACCGACACCGTAACGAACGCCCGCGTTGAAACGGCACTGCGCGCAGCGATGTCGATTACCAACCGGGTTCTGGAAGCATGGCGTGCCCGCTTCTTTAGCAAGAATCCCCCGCAGACCCCCATCCCGCAGACTCTGAGTGACGTCACGCTCTATTCATGGATGCCACCCGGCGGACTGGTCGGACATTATGTGCGGGCGGTTTATGCCGAGGCACATGCGCAAATTCTGGATCGTTATCGGGACTATGACGCGACAGGGCCTGCGCGACGGGAAGGACAAAGCAGGACACACACCGATCCACGCATGGATACCGCGGCAAGTTACAGACAGGACGCAAACTGGTCGATTACGGAAATATTAAACCGTCCCCACACGACAGTTGAGCTGATATGAGCAATATCGCCATCGCACAAACCGACGAAACACTCGACGCATTGTGTTATCGACTCGGCGTTGATTCATCGCGCGTTGAAGAGGTGTACACGATGAATCCCGGATTGGCCGCGCAGGGGCCGATTTTGCAGCAAGGAACAGCAGTCAATATGCCGGATACGGCTACCGCCAAGCGTACCGCGCAACAACTGATCAATCTATGGGATTAACAGCATGGTCATGAAATCCACATCACAGCGGGGACTGGACCTCGTTGAAAACGCCGAAGGGCTGCATTTGAGGGCGTATCAGGATGGCGTAGGAGTTTGGACCATCGGTTACGGCCATACGCGAGGCGTCCGTCCGGGAATGGTTATTACCGCAGCTGATGCACAAGCCTATCTGCGCAGTGATCTGAACGCAGCCGAGCGGGCGGTCAATACCCTTGTCACGGTTGATATCAATCAAAACCAGTTCGATGCACTGGTGGACTTCACATTCAACCTAGGCGCCGGTGCACTGGCAGGATCAACACTCTTGCGACGACTCAATGACGGGGACTATGACGGGGCAGCCGATGAGTTCGGCCTGTGGGTCCATGCTGGAAGGAAGATCGAGCTGGGACTGGTGAAGCGAAGAAGTGCTGAAAAAGCCCTCTTTTTGCGACCGCAGGATACACAAAGCCCAGCGATCAACTGGATGACACAACTCAATAAAACACAGCAACGAGGAGCCAGCAGTAATGCCTAATAACCCGGATGTCCTGCATGCCATCGTGGAGCTGATCGCCAAATGGTGGCCGCAGATTTATGGCTGGCTGCTCTCTTTTGTCATCGGCCTTGTTCGCGCGCTACTAAACGGCGGAAAGCTTACCCATTCACTACTGGAGGCATTGCTGTGTGGGTGTCTAACGCTCGGTGTTTTTCCGGTACTGGACTACTTCGGTATGAACACCTATCTCGCCGTTGCCATCGGGTCGGCAATCGCCTTTTTGGGTGTTGACTGGTTTCGTGAGTTTCTCTCTGCCTATTTGGGAAGATGGAGTAACCGAGAATGATGCTACTTAACCTGATTAAGCTGCTGATTCCCCACTCACCTGTGGTGATGGACATGATTGTCAGAGTGGTGAAAGCCAATGCCCGAAAGTTATGGGAAAACGCCCCATGGATATTGTGCGCATTCGCCCTGGCTGCCTGTGGATGGGAGGCGCACAAACTGCATGAGCGCGACGCCACCATTGAGCACATGAAGCTGAATGATATACGCGCAACCTCGCAGTGGACACAACGGCTCTTATCGCTCGAAGAAAGTCGGCAGGCACTCGCTACCCATATCGATCAACGTTATCAGGAAGGAATTCAGCATGGCCATGATGAAGACACTGCCACTATTGCCGCTTTGCGTGCTGGTGCTATCCGGTTGCGCAACCGACTCGCCGCCCGCGCCCCAGCAGATCACGTTGCCGACAATCGAGGCGCCGGCATCGATCATGATCAGACATCACCCGGACTTCGGGAGCAGGATGCGGAATTTCTTGTTCAGCTCGCCGACACCGCAGACAACCGGGTAAGAGAACTCACCGCGTGTCAGGACTTCGTACAGGGGCTGGAAAATGAAAAAGCTATTCGCGTTACGACAACACATCATTAAGTCATTGCCGAATCTGAATACAGACCCTGACCGCCTGCTTTCGTTTATCGAGGATGGTAGTGTCAAATTTTACCGGGGACCCAATCTGACGCATCAGTGGAATTTTACAGCACAATTTATTCTGGTCGAATTTGCCATGGATGTGGATGTGTTGATCGTGGCTATCGTGCAATGGCTGGCCGTTTATGAGCCAGACGTGGACCCGGAGCAAGCGATACAGGTAGAGGCGGAACTCACCAGTGAAACCAGTTGCGACCTAATCCTGCGCATTACCCTGTCAGAGCGCGTTATTGTCACGGTTAACAAGGATAAGCAGCAGCTGGAAGCCAAGCACACGATGCCTCGATTTGAAGAACCCGTGTATGCGGGTGAATGGTCATTATTCATGCGAGATGGTGATAATCTCGATCTGCTAGCCAAGTGGGATAACGGGCCATGGGGGCTAGGCAATGAGTAACGAGCTGGTACTGGAAAACTGGACCGCGCCACTGATTGCCCGGCTCTCGCCTTCATCACGGCGCGCATTGACTCGGAAAATAGCCATCGAAGTAAGACGCGAGCAGCGTGACCGGATTAAAACACAGCATGCACCGGATGGGACGTCATACACTCCACGCGCAGGGGCTCAAAAACGAGGTGATATCAAGAGACGTGCCATGTTTTCAAAGATACGTACGGCGCGCTTCATGAAAACAACAACGTCACCCAATAGAGCCACGATTGGATATACCGGCAGGAATGCACGTATCGCTACCGTACATCAAAAGGGCCTGATGGATTACGTATCAAAGAAAAGCCAGGTGAAGATCCGTTATCCCAGTCGCCCATTATTAGGGGTTTCGCGCAAGACCCGAACCATTGTTGAAAAGGCAGTCATCGATCACCTTAATCTGTGAATAGTGTCTCACCCCCTCCTTACACAGCGTAAAGCTCGCGCCGACGCGCGCGAGTATTCACGATGTTGCCATGAATCCTTCAAATGATATTTACCGTCTTATTCAAAACCTGATTCGCATCGGACAGGTATTTGCGCTCGATCTGAGCGTTACGCCGCCCTGTGTGCGAGTGCAGTGCGGGGATATGCAAACCGATTGGCTGCCGTGGACAGCATCCCGTGTCGGTGGATTTACCACGTGGCTTCCTCCCGTGATGGGTGAAACCGTCATGCTGCTGGCACCGAGCGGCGATCCCGCCGGTGCGTATGTCATCGCCAGCCTCTATAGCCCTGCTCATGGGTCAATCGAGCAATCTGGAAGCGTCATCGCGCTGCATGCATCGGACGGGACATATATTCGGTACGACCGTCAGTCCCATGAGCTGGAAGCCAGTGTTAACGGGACAGCCACGGTTACTGCCAAAGCGACCACGATTAATGGCCCGGTCACCTTTAACGATGAAGTGACCATGAAGAAAACACTGAATGTACAGGACACCATTACCTCGGATGCCGATGTGGTTGCATCGGGTATAAGCCTCAAGGGGCATACGCATGGAGAAGTGAAAGCAGGGCCTGATAGTACGGGAGCACCTCAATGACGGGGATGAGTCGCTACACCGGGAAAGCCCTGACAGACGATGAGCATATTGCCCAGTCGATAGATGACATTCTGTCGACCCCCATTGGGTCACGGCTGATTCGGCGGAATTACGGATCGCTCATTGCGGATCTGATTGACCGTCCCCTGAATACCGAAACGCGGCTGCGCATCATCTCTGCAACAGTCGATGCTGTCACGCGCTGGGAGCATCGCATCACTGTGCAGTCTGTTGAGGAAATCTCCATCAACCAAGGAAAGCTTGCTGTCACGATGAAAGCGGTACGTGTGCGTGATGGCCAGCAGATCGTCTTAGGAATCAATCAATGAGCGTTATTGATCTGTCGCAAATCGCGCCGCCCTCGGTAGTGGAGTCATTGGATGTTGAGACCATCTTCAGTGACATGCTGACGAGCTTGAAGCAGTACGACAGTACGCTTGTTGATAACCTGTCGGACTCAGATCCAGCATGGAAAGTATTGCAGGTAGCGGCGTACCGTGAGCTGGTATTACGACAGCGGGTTAATGATGCGGCCAAGTCAGTCATGCTGGCGTATGCCACCGGAAGTGATCTGGACAATCTCGGCGCATTGCTCAATGTAGAGCGTCTGATGATTGATCCGGGGAATACATCGGCTATTCCTCCTGTCGCGCCCACTTATGAGTCCGACGACGATTACCGCTCACGTATCCAGCTATCACTCAATGGATTATCCGTGGCTGGGCCTGCCGGAGCGTACCGTTACCACGCATTGTCAGCTTCGGGAGACGTGCTCGATGCCAAGGCAACAAGCCCCTCAGATGGTGAAGTGCTGGTTACCGTGCTATCACGCCAAGGGGACGGGACCGCGCCACAAGGCATGCTCGATACGGTAAATGCTGCTGTAAGCGCCGAAGATACACGGCCATTAACGGATCATGTCACCGTCAAATCAGCCGAAATCATCAACTACGAGATCACCGCTACGCTCTATCTCTATCAGGGGCCGGATGCCAGCGTGGTACTCAGTGCCGCCCAAACAGCTGCGGAAAACTATGCCACGGCACGTCATATGATCGGGCAGGATGTCACCATCTCTGGCGTGTATGGCGCATTGCAACAGGCAGGGGTCCAGCGAGTAGAGCTGAGTTCCCTCACCGATACGTTGGTCATTGATGATACCCAGGCGAGCTACTGCACGGGAATTACACTGAATTACGGGGGAATCGATGAGTAATAACACTCTCCTTCCACCGAACAGTACTCCTTTTGAGCGGGGTATTGCCGAGGCAACTGCCCGTATTTCGAATGTACCAGTCCCCATTAACGATTTATGGAACCCGTGGACATGCCCACTCAACCTGTTGCCTTGGCTTGCATGGGCACTGAATTTACAGACATGGGATAGCACATGGCCAGAGGCGCTTAAGCGTCAACAAGTAGCATCAGCCGTCACCATTGCTCGTCAGAAAGGGACAGCCAAGAGCGTCCGGGATGTAGTGAGTTCCTTTGGATCAGCACTGGCATTGCGCGAATGGTGGGAAACCACCCCAAAGGGTGACCCGTATTCATTTGCCATCGTATTGAGCGTTGGTCCAAACGTGCCGCAAACAGCTGAATTTCAACAGCAGATCATGCAAGCGGTCGATGATGCGAAGCCCGTGCGGGCCCACTACACACTGACCGCCGGGATTAACTCGATGGGCAGCATCGGCATGCTGGCCGCAGGTCGACCCGTTATTTACCGTCGAATTGAAGCGCAGGAGCAGTAACCATGGCCATCACTTTTATCATCACAGACAAGGGAAAAGAAGCGGTTAAAGATGGTTTGTCAGCGGGCAATACGCCACAGATCAGTGCCGTAGGATTCGGATCAAGCGGGTATACTGCAAGCGCCTCCCAAACTTCTCTTCAGCAGGAAATAAAGCGGTTGACGACCGTCAGCGGTCAGGCAGCCAGCAGCAATATGCTGCACGTCACGGTACAGGATGAGAGTACCGATACTTATACCGTAAAAGAGATTGGTGTTTATCTAGCGGATGGCACCCTCTTTGCTGTCTATAGCCAGACAGATGAAATCATCGAAAAGGCTGCAGCTGCATTGGTTATGCTCGCAATTGATATTGCCGTGGATGATATCGATGCAACGAAGCTGTCATTTGGTGACGCAGCCTTTGTTGATCCCCCAGCGACGACCTCGACTCGTGGCATCGTCATGCTCAATGATAGCGTGGCAAGCACAGCAACAGACCAAGCTGCGACAGCTAATGCAGTAAAACAAGCCAACGACAATGCGAACACGCGTGAAACACCCGCAGGCGCACAAGCCAAGGTCAATGCGCACGCGGATGCCAATACAGCCCACAATGCAGGCCAAATCAGTGTCAACCCACCATGGCCGTTTTCGGGCATGAACAGCGTACAAGCAATGTTAGGGGCTTTGGGATCAGCCGCACGTCTAAATAGCGGCACCGGGAATAATGATGTTGTTCAAGGAAGCCGCAAAATCAATGCCGGAAATGGTCTAACAGGCGGTGGAAATCTTACAGGCGACCGCACACTATCATTGGCAACGCCCCAGAAACTCGACTGGTACAGTTCAAACGAAGCCAATGAAAACGGGCACTCTCACGAACTGCAAAAAGCAAGTACCAGTGATGCAGGGATTGTTCAGCTCGTCGATGATACGAAGAGCACGTATACAGATCGTGCTGCCACAGCTAACGCCGTCAAGCAGGCCAATGACAACGCCAATTTGCGCGAAACACCTCAGGGTGCGCAAGACAAGGTCAACGCCCATGCCAACGCATCCACAGCACATAACGCGGGTCAGATAAGCGTTAACCCCCCGTCTGCCTTCAGTGGTCAAAACAGCGTACAAGCAGTGATATCGGCACTGGGAAGTGCGGCTGGAATGAATGCTGGAACGCAGGCGGGCCAAGTCATGCCTGTGGGCGCATTCGGAATAGGTGGAACCGCATCAACATTGGACCCCAATCAATATATCCAGAACATTACACAAAGCGGCCTCTACTATGCCGATACCCATCCTCCGAAGGATTGGCCAGGTGACGCCGCTAACTGGGGGCTCTTGTTTGTTAACTACCACAGCTCGGCAAACGCCTCATACGTTGTGATCGATATCAATAACAACGTATTTACCAACTCTACGTCCAACGGAAAAATGAATGTATGGAAGCAGCTGGTTGCACGCACGGACCTGGCTGCCGTCGCATTTTCAGGGAGCTGGGCAGATCTATTGAATAAACCCGCCAAGCTGAATGCGCTCTCTATTGGAAGCAATGGCAGTGCAGCACTGACCGGTGGATACGGTGACAGCATCGAAATTCTGGGGGGTACTGTTCTACAGACAAAAAACAGTTCAGGGCAGGTAACACTTCGGTTTGACGGGAGCGAGATGACCGTCGGAAACGTGCCACTGGATCGAATACCGGATGCTGGGACCGCAGCAGCGGCCAATGTCGGGACGGATAGCGGAGATGTGATGCCAGTCGGCGCGTTCGGGTGGGGAGGTAATAACTTACCCGCGCTGCAGAACATGAAGGTCTCGGACGTATGGAAACAGCCCACCGGTCTATACACCTATGATCCTAGCTGTACAGGGCAACCCTCCAATGGCTATGGCGTGATCCTGAATCTTTCTGACTTCAACCACAACGACATGCTCGCCTTTGATACACAGGGGGTGTATTACAACACCCGATGGGCGTCGGGGCGTAGCGACAATAGTACGGCGTTCAGCGGATGGCAAACGGTCTATACCTCCGCCTCGACAATCCCTGTCAGCAATGGCGGGACAGGCGCGAATGACGTTACCACCGCACGTAATAATCTTGGGCTTTCAACACTGGCCGCAACTGGGCAATGGGGCGATCTAGAGGGTAAACCGGATCAGGCTACACGCTGGCCAAAATGGTCAGAAGTCGATGGTAAGCCAACATTTGCCAACGTGGCATTTAGCGGCAAATGGGCAGATATCAGTGGCGCACCGGTACAGACGACACGCTGGCCAAAATATAGCGAAGTAACAGATACCCCAACGTTAGGTAATGCAGCAAGCCGGAACGTTGCAAATCTCGATAAGGCGCCGAACAACTACACCGATTGGGAAGGAAACTTTAATGACCTTCCGGTCGTAGGCGATATTTATACCTGCTTTATGTCACTCGCCGCCATCGCACGATCTGGTAAGTGGGAAGACATACAAGGAATCCCAGATATCCTTAGACACTTGAGTTTTAGTGGCGATGATTCTGTTCGTTATACAGCCCCTAGCGGCGATATCTTGCAAATTGAGGCCAATAATCAGCTCAAAATGATTGATGCAGCCGGTACGTTGAACCTGAATTTTGAAGGTGGCGTCATGACCGTCGGCACGATCCCGGTTGCGCACGTATCAGGGCTGGCAGGCGTGGCGACATCAGGTCAATTATCGGCAGATAACGTCACAGGATTAAATGCTTGGTTAGGTGGCATGAATGCGGGCGATGTAGGTAGCTATGCCCTCCTGCGCCGTAACGATGGTAACTACCACTATGCAGGCGATGTAGTGGCAGGAAGCGCGCTAAACTACGCGTCAGCGGGTGAGTTCGAGTCAGATGGAACAGCACCGGGTAACTGGCGTGCAATGGGGCAAACCAACAACCACGGCGGGGCCGATGGGGATGAAGTCACACTGTTTTTGAGGGTCAACTGATGAGTTATCCGAGCAGAAAGATTCTGGATGTTAAAAACCCGGCATGGTCGAGTGCGAACAACGGGACCATCGACCTTGACATCAAGTGGACAAATTCAAACGACGAATATTGGCGGTTTACGGCCAGTCCCGATGATCCCGTCGATTATGGTCGTGCCCTTTTCAAGGCAGCCAGTGACGGAGAGTACGGCGATATTGAGCCGTTTGATCACGAGGCCCATGAGCAGCAACAAGCACGACGCCAGGTCACGCTGAAACTACGCACATTGGAGCGTCAGATCGCTCCTCTGCGCGATGAAGCGCTGGCCGGTATTATCAGCGATGATGATAGAGCCAACCTGGCTTCATTGGTCAGGCAATCAAAGGAACTCCGTCAGCAGATATAGTCATCTCAACCACCCTCCGGGGTGGTTATTTGCATGTCAAAGCCCCTTCTTACACAGCGATTATCTCGCACGCAATGACGTTGCCCGTCACCATGAGTAACCCAACCAACAAGGGAAAACTCATGGCACAGGATCAATACCACCACGGTGTCACCGTCACGGAGACCACCGATGGCTCTCAAAGCATGCAAACGGTCAGTACTGCCATCATGGGGATGGTGGCGTGGGCCAACGATGCTGATAACACCGTCTTTCCTCTCGATACCCCCGTACTGATCAGCGATATCCGCAGCGCAATTGGCCGTGCAGGAACGTCCGGATCATTGGCGTCTGCGTTGACAGCCATTGGTAATCAGGTATCCGCACCTATCGTCGTGGTACGTGTTGATGACGGTACCAGCGGACAAACCAGTGGACAATCCGGAGAGTCCAGTGGCAGCGGAAGTGGCTCAAGTGGAAGTTCGAGCAGCGGTACCAGTAGTAGCAATAGCAATATCCAGCAGGCGCTCATTGCCAACATCGTCGGTACCACAACCAGCATGGGACAGAAAACAGGGCTGCAGGCACTTCTCGTGGCCGAGCCAGTCGTCGGGGTAAAACCACGTATTCTGGGCGTGCCCTATATTGCTGACGATGGCGTTACCACAGCACTGGTCACTGTAGCCAAGAGCTTGAAGGCGTTTTGCTATGCAGCCATCAATGCCAGCAATGTGTCAGGGGCCATCGCGGATCGTAGCAACCTGGGCGGACGTGAGCTGATGCCCATCTACGGCGATTTTATCGGCGTGGATGCGACGGGCAGTGGAAGCACGACTGTATCAGCGGTTGCCGTCGCCATGGGTCTACGCGCCCTGACTGACCAGCAAGTCGGCTGGCATCGCTGTATCTCCAACATCGCGGTGAATAGCGTCACCGGTGTCACCAAACCTATCAGCTGGGATCTGCAAGACACGGGTACCGATGCTGATCAGCTGAACCAGAATGATATTACCGCGCTGATTCATCGCTCCGGCTACCGCTTCTGGGGCGTGCGTACCTGCGATACAACAGGCGCGTTTACCTTCGAAAGCTACACCCGCACTGCACAGGTGATTGCAGATACCATCGCAGAAGCGTGCCTACCTGACATCGACCAACCACTCACCCCCATGCTCGCCAGCGAGATTATCGACAATATCAATGCCAAATTCCGCCAGTGGACGGGGCTGGGGTATCTGCTCGGTGGTCAAGCGTGGCTTGATACCCAGGTGAATACCGCCAACAGCCTCAAGGGTGGTGAGCTCATCATCAACTACAAGTACACGCCGGTGCCGCCGCTTGAGAACCTGAGCTTTACGCAGGAGATCACGGACAGCTATCTGGCTAACTTCGCCGGGCAAGTCACCGCGTAATCAACCATTCAATTAAGGAGTATTAAGCGATGGCAATGCCTAACAAATTAAAGGCCATGAACCTTTATGGGGACGGTGACAATTGGCAAGGACAGGTGGAAACAATCACACCGCCCAAGCTGCAGCGCAACATGACCGAATGGCGCGGCGCAGGGATGGATGGCCCTGTCGATGTCGACATGGGCATGCAGAAGATGGAAATGACCGTCGTACTGGGCGGCCTTATTCCCGAGGTGTTCAACAACTGGGGGACACCGCTGGCGGAAACCGACAGTCTTCGCTTCCTTGGATCATATGAGGATGACGAAACCGGTGATGTGCATTCGGTAGAGATCACCGCACGTGGCCGTTATTCCAATATTGACATGGGCGATGCAAAGCCAGGTGAAACGACCGAGCACACTCTGACGCTAACCCTCAACTACTACCGTCTGGTCATTGATGGGAAAGCATTGATCGAGGTCGATGTCATTCATCACATCCTGACCGTTAATGGCGTTGATCGTTTGGCAGCACGGCGCAAGGCACTGGGCCTCTCCTAAGGAGAGGCATACCGACCCCACATTTTTAACGAGGCTGATTCATATGAAAGCTGATGCAAAGAGCACAGAACACAAGGCTATCACGCTGGAAGAACCCATCCAGCGCGGAGAAGGCACGATCAAGGAAGTCACCATCAGAAAACTCAATACCGGCGCATTGCGCGGCCTGTCATTGGCCGATGTGGTTCGCATGGACACGGATTCCATCATCAAAATTCTGCCCCGTGTCACAACACCGCCGCTTACTGAAGCTGAAGCCAACAAGGTGGCCCCGGTTGATCTGCTGACACTGGCCGGAGAGATCGTCGGTTTTTTGCTGCCGAAAGCCACGCAAGAGGGCTAAGTCTGCCGTGTTACGTGGAGGATGCCATCGCCGATTTGGCGGTGGTATTCCATTGGTCACCGAGGGATGTGGAGGACATGTCTCTCGGTGAATTGATGGAGTATAGGGAGCGAGCGCGAAAACGATCAGAGGTGAAGCATGGAAAGTAGAAATGCAGATAGTTTGCCTAAGCAGCTGGGACAATCAGTAAAAGAAGTAATTCTATTACAGATTGCAGGAAAGCCGGCATTCGAGGGAAAAGAGGCCATAAGTTACTGGGAGAGGGTTTTGAGACGGTTTGACGATCGAACAATTGCTGAAGCGTTTGCAAGCATCAAATAACGGGTAATGAAAGAACATGGCTGACTCTTTAAGGCTCGAAGTACTCCTGGAAGCAGTGGATAAAGCCACCGCACCGCTTAAGCGCGTCACACAGTCATCCAAACAGGCGGCTGTGGCTCTCAAGGATCTAACGGATAAGCAGCGCGAGTTGCGCCGTATTCAAAATGACGTTGCCTCTTATCAAAAAAACGTAGCCGCTCTCGATGAAAACAAGGCCTCTTTGGAAAAGGTAAGCGCCTCTCTGCAGGTCAATCGTGAGGCATTGGACGCTGCAAGAAATGCGCAGAGAAGCGCGCAGCGGGAGACCAAGAGTGCCGAGCAGGAATACCAGCGACTCTCCAATAAGGTCATCAATAGCAGCCAGTCAAATCAGGAATTAAGTCGCCAGCTCGAACAGGCACGTATCAAGCTTGAACAGATGCAGGGGGCTTCGTCGAAGGCAGCCTCACAGGCAGATACCCTTGCGCAAAAAGTGAAGGTGGCCAGAGACGAGCAGTACCGACTCAATGCCAGCACAGAGCGCATTACCGGGAATATCGGCATCTATGCTGAAAAGCTCAAGACTGTCGGCATTGACACGCAACAGCTCAGTACAGTCTCTGCTTCACTCAAGACCCGTGAGGATGCCCTGACAGACTCCATTGTGCGCCAAAAGGAACAGCTCGAAGCCTTGAAAGTCACGCAGGATCGGGTCACCTCTGCGCGCGAGCAATACCAGAAAAGTATGTCTGCCAGAAATAACCTGGCTGTGACCGGTATTGGATCAGAAATAGCGGGTGAACGTATCCGAACCTTTCTGACGCCAGCCGTTCAGGAGGCCGAGAAGTTTCAGAATCAGGAAGTACGGATATCAGCCCTTGGACAAGGAACGGCGCAGACGCAAGCCGCTATCAATTACGCAAATAGTCATCAGGCATACGGTGTCAGCCAAACAGATGACTTAGGGTTAGTGCGAGACGGCATGACTGTCTTTGGGAGCGAGGCCAAGGCACAGCAGCTGGAACCGATACTGGCCCGCATGAAGTTCAGTAACGATACCCTTTTTGGAGCGGAACAAGGCGAAGACAGAGAGCGCCTTTTCATGGACATGATGAAGGCCATCGAGTTGCGAGGAGGAGTCAATAATCCAGCCGAGTTCAAACGCCAGGCCAACATGATACAGCAGGTAATCAACGCCTCCGGTGGACGCGTCAATGCCGATGAATGGTTGCAGGTCATTAAGACGGGCAGTATTGCTGTTCGAGGAATGGATGACTCAGCGTTCTATTACAAGCTGGAGCCCATGATTCAGGAGCTTGGAGGGCAGCGAGTAGGAACTTCTCTGATGTCGCTATACCAGAACCTGTATCAGGGAAGAACAACGAAGGTAGCGGCTGCTCGCATGGAGCAGTTGGGACTGATAGGCGATAGGTCAAAGGTCACATTTGATAAGGTGGGGCAGCAAGCTTTTGTTGGGCCGGGTGCACTATTGGATGGCGACCTATTCAAGCGTGACATGTTCGGTTGGGTAGACAAGGTGCTAATCCCACAATTGAAAAAAAACGGGATGACCAGCAGAAATCAGATAATGGATGCGGTGGGATCAATCATTACGAATCGAACGGCCGCCGGAATAGTCTCTAGCTACATTATGCAGCAGCAAGCGAATCAGCGCCGAGCACGACTCAATGCCCGTGCCGATAATATAGACACTATGTATAGCAAAGCCCGTCAGATGACACAGGGGACAGAGGTCAATCTCGCAGCACGTCGTGCCGATCTGTACAAGACCATGGGCGATAACATCCTGCCTACCTATACGAGGGCACTGGAAGCAGCCACAAATGCCATCGTTAAGCTCAACCACTTTATGCAGGAAAACCCACGCGTCGCTCATGCCATGCTGGTGGGATTGGCAGGGCTGGGTATTTTATTGGGTGTCTCTGGAGCAATCACCGTGGCCATGGCAGCCATGTGGGGGCCGTTGGCCCTTGTTCGCTTTGGCATGAAGTCAGTGGGTATCTCTATCGGCGTAGCCGCAAAATCAGGGGGGATTCTGACGAGAGTACTGTCACGCCTAGGGCGTGTATTGGAAGGGATTCGGGTCATCTTTGATGTGTTGAAACCCATTGTGACGAGTGTTGCCATGTTAATCGGTCGCACATTTGTTCGCTCTGTACTCGCGGCTGGCCGGGCGTTTCTTGTATTCATGGCAGCCTCTCCCATCCTGCTGGCCATTGGGCTCATTATTGCCGGGATTGCCTTTGCAGCCTATGAGGTATACAGGCACTGGGATGTCGTGAGTCGATTCTTTATCCGCATGTGGGGAGACATCAAGACAGCTGCCGGGGATGCATGGGACTACATTAAGCGAACATGGGAAGGTGCGGTCGGTATCGCCAGTGGTATCTGGGGAAGAATAAGAGCAGCCTTCCATGGAGGGATCAGAAGTATTGCAGCACTGCTTATAAACTGGTCACCCACAGGACTCCTCTACAAGGGGTTTGCCCTATTGATGCAGTATCTGGGCGAACAAGTGCCTAATAGCTTGACCGCTGCAGGCGTCACCATGATGCATGCCTTGGGCGATGGTATCTCCAAGGGGTTTACCTACGTCCAGAAAAAAGTGCAGGCCACATGGCAATGGATCAAGAGTGTTATACCGGGATTAGGTGACAGTACCGACGTCAACATCAAGCAGACCACTGCACAAGGCGATGAGCGAGCACGCCGCGTACCGCAAAAGACACCTGTCGCACCGCTTATCCTTAAAAAGGCAGCGCTAGTCTCTGCCATGTCCGGCGCATTGGCAGGGCCTGCGCTGGCGAACCCTAATGCTGATCAGATGGTCCATCAGCACAAAGACATCCAGTTCGATACGGCCCCACCTGTCTCATCTCGAACACAGGAAGGGCGAGGTGATGATAATCGCCAGTATTTCTTTACGATTCATGCTGCACCCGGAATGGATGCCAAGGAAGTGGCCACGCAAGTACAGGCGCACCTGGACAAGCATGAACAACAACAGAAAGCCCGGCAGCGCGCATCGCTAATGGACCGCCATTAAAGGGGGAAATAAAACATGATGATGATATTGGGTCAGTTCGTGTTTGAGCGTCTCACCGTCCCCTATCAGGAGTTGCAGCGGTCATCCGAGTACCAGCATCCTACGCAATCGCGTATCGGAGATCGCCCTGCATCGCAATTCATCGGAGCGGGCGATGACAAGATCACCTTGAGTGGAAAATTACTCCCGGAAATCACTGGCGGTCGCTTAATGCTGGATCAGATCCGCAAGATGGCTGACAGCGGTAAAGCGTGGCCACTCATTGAGGCCACCGGGAGACTTTATGGATGGTGGGTCATCACGGAGATAGATGAAACGTCGAGCGTTTTTATGGTTGATGGATTGGCACAGCAAATAGACTTTACCTTGAACCTGTACCACGTCGATTCACCCTCTGCGGGTGATCTGGGGCAACAGAGCGTATCGGAATACACGTCTGGAGCTGCCCAGGTTATTGGGTTTGCGTCATGAGTATTGGTTATCTGCCAAGTAGCGACAACGTGGGCAATCGACAGCCCAGCTACCAGATTATATTGGCAGGCGTGGATATCACTCCGCGATTCAATGGCAGGCTGGTCAGTCTTGAGCTGACAGAAACAAGAGACGGCACCTCCGATCAATTGGACATTACCCTGACAGACCATGACGGGCGGACACCACTCCCCAAGAATGGTCAAACGTTGACGCTAGCCATCGGCTGGACCAATAACCTGATCGACAAGGGGCAGTACATAATCAATGAAGTGCAGATGAGTGGACCACCCGACACGATCACGGTGCGTGCCCGCGCGGTCGATACCACAAAAACCCTACGTGGCCAGCACACGAAATCATGGCATCTAACGACCATTGGGGACATTGTCCGGGATATAGCACACATGCATTCGCTAACGCCTGCGTGCGCCCAAGCATTTCAGGGAATACGTGTTAAGCATATCGACCAGACCAGCGAGAGCGACCTGAACTTCCTGAATCGACTCGGGTACCGATACGATGCTATCGCGACCGTGAAATCAGGACGGCTCATGTTCGTACAACGCGGGCAGAGCATTACGGCGAGCGGACAGACACTCCCCACCATCGATGTGAGTCCACAAGAGTGCAGTCGCTACACCTACATCCGCACGGTGGCCGAGAGCTTCACAGGCGTCAAGGCCAACTACAACGACAGAAGCGGGGCCACACTGAAATATGTCATTGCAGGGAGTGGCGAAAACCTGCGCGAACTCAAGGCCACCTACGCCACGCTTGATGATGCCACCAATGCCGCCGAGGCAGCATGGAACAGAATAAAGCGAGGTGAGGAAGAGCTTGATATCTCATTTACAGAGGGTCGAGCTGACATTCTGGTGGAGTCACCGATCAAGGCATCCGGGTTTAAACCAGCCATCAATGAGGCTAAATGGGTCACGACAGAGGCAACTCACCGGTTGAGCAGCAGCGGATACCTGACAAACATTCGATGTGAGGTTGTGGTGTAATATTGCCCTCTTAAACTGAAAATGAGCGAAATTGGATGAAGATTAAGTTATGCGTTGTGGCGTTGGGGATTACTTTTGCATCAACAGCATACGCACAAGATGAAAGTCAGTATTCTCCTCAATGCCAGGCAATTGGAAAAATGGCAATGGGAACAATGACTGCCCGACAAAATGGCGAGCCCGAACAACGGTTGATGAAGAATATAGATATC
>NZ_JBPCZH010000008.1:0-113712 GCF_051251085.1 Cernens ardua | reverse complement strand
CCCCATGTGAGAGTAGGTCATCGTCAGGCATCTATCCCAGAGAACCCGTTGTGTCGGAAGGCACAGCGGGTTTTCTTTTTGTCTGTAGAAAAATTGCCCGGTACCTCTCATGTTGGGTGTTCTCCCACCTTTTTATTTCTTTTCTTTCCCTGGGTATCAATGGCAGTGTGGTAGCATGGAAGTTGATGTTTCGTGTGTGTTGGTTACTGCTATCTTCAGGCACAATAAAATGACTTGTCGCTAAAATCGCCTTTATACTTTAACGCAGATGTAAGCGGCTATACCCATGCCTATATATTACTAATTATCAAGGAATGACTTGATGCGCAGGGTTTCAATCAATAATCAATCTCTGCCTGCTGTAGGCATGGGAACATGGCATTTGGGCCGAAGCCCAATGGAAGAACGCTCTGAAATTGCTGCGCTCAAAACCGGGCTGGATGCTGGACTGCGAGTGATTGATACTGCAGAAATATATGGCCATGGTCGTTCAGAGCAGCTGGTAGGTAAGGCAATCGCTGGGCGACGTGAAGATGTCTATCTCACCAGTAAAATATTTCCCTGGAAGGCAAATCGTTTTTTCATTGAAAAAGCGTGTCACGGTAGCTTGCGCCGATTAGGGACAGATTATCTGGATCTTTATTTACTTCACTGGAGAGGAATCATTCCTCTTGGGGAAGCCATATGGAGCCTGGAGCGCTTACGTACAGAAGGGAAGATCCGTAACTGGGGAGTCTCCAATTTCGATATTCGGGATATGGATGATGTGCGCCATGTGCCTGTTGGTTCTCATTGTGTCGTAGATCAGATTTATTATTCACCTCGGGCGAGAGGGGCTGAATACACGCTGTTTGATTGGTTCCGTGAAAATAGTGTCACAGCAATGGGGTATTCGCCTTTAGGCGGGAAAAAACATTCGCTCCTGAATCACCCTGTGATTAATGAAATTGCTCAAGATAGAAATATATCTCCAGCTACAATACTTATTGCCTGGAGTATTAGAGGTGGGAATGTACTCACTATTCCCCAAACCAGTTCATGGGAACACATGTATGAAAATATTGCTGCCCTGGAGCTGACCCTCAGGGATCATGAGTTAAAGAAGATTGATGCGGCTTTTCCTCCGCCCACCAAAAAGATAAAGCTGCAGACGTTGTGAAATAAGACATTGTAAATAAGTCGTCGGCCCTTCGCTCATAGTGTGTGGTTAACCATTAGGGAGGTTGACCATTAACGGGGCTCACCATACACATACGAGAGTTCGATGATGTCCTCTAAAGTCTCCTCAGAAGCTGAACTGTCCGGTGGTATGGTCACACTTTTTGCTGCCGCCAGTGGTCTTGCTGTTGCCAATATTTATTATGCTCAGCCTCTTATTGCGCTCATTACGCCGGAACTTGGTATCCCTCCTTCCATTGCCGGGTTGATTGTCGCCTTCACTCAACTTGGGTATGGTCTCGGATTATTGTTTTTGGTTCCTGTTGCGGATGTACTTGAAAATCGGCGTCTCATCGTCCGGTTAATGATTGGCATCATCGTTGGATTGATCGGTATCGCCTTGTCACATGCGTCCTGGCTATTTCTGGTGTCGTGTGGTTTGGTAGGAATATGCTCGGTAGCAGCCCAAGTCCTTGTTCCCATGGCTTCCCATCTTTCAACAGAGAAAAACCGTGGACGTGTTGTTGGGAATGTAATGGCTGGCTTACTTGGCGGAATTATGCTGGCGCGCCCATTCTCAAGCTTTATTGCAGACATACTGGGGTGGCGTGCTGTGTTTTGGATCACGGCAGCACTTATGGTGGTGACGGCACTTCTTTTACAACGACGTTTGCCTCAGCGCTTTCCCTGCACCAGACACCGTTACAGCGGTATTATCAAATCCTTGCCGGGAATTTTCCTCACTACTTCATTATTAAGGAGAAGAGCCCTCTATCAGGGGATGATGTTTGCTGCATTTAATCTCTTCTGGACGGCAAGCCCACTTCTTTTGATCCATGAATTTCATTTTTCACAGTCAGAAGTCGCTCTATTTTCCCTTGCCGGGGCAGGTGGAGCACTTTCCGCCCCTTTGGCAGGTCGTTTGGCGGATCGTGGACTCTCACGCATTGCTACGGGTAGCTCCCTCTTTATAGGACTATGTGCCTTTATCGTGGCAGGGTGGTCAGGAAATTATCATCATCTCATGATATTAATTCTGGCGGCTATCGTGCTGGATGCCTGCGTTCAAGTATGCCAGGTGCTGAGTCTTAGAAGTCTCTATATGCTGGCTCCCGAGCTGCGGGGGCGCCTGAATGGCATTTTCATGACATGTGTATTTATTTGTGGCGCATTGGGCTCCGGTTTCTCAGCGGCGTTGTATACACATGGCGGATGGATATGGGTGACGACTGTAGGGACTCTCTGCCCTTTGGTGGCCCTGCTTGCCTTTTTCACTGAAAGAAAAGCTCACGCTGGTTAACAATTTGATCAAATTGACTGGCATGGACTCTATCGGGAAAGAGAGTGTCAACTGGCTTTCAATCCTATTTACTATTGTTTCTGCAAGTGGCTTTCGTACAGTTCGAGTGGCGTGCCATCCGGATCGCTGAAGAAGGTAAATCGGCGTTGCGTCAATTCATCAACCCGGATCTCTTCACAAGGTACTCCTTTGGATTCCAGGTAATCACGTGTTGCGTCGATATCTTCGCACGAGAAAGCCAAATGACGTAACCCACACGCTTCAGGGCGGCTTACCCGTGATGGGGGTGAAGGAAAGGAGAACAATTCTATCTGCACACCACCCGGAAGCATCAAGTCGAGCTTGTAGCTGTCTCTTTCCGCCCGCCAGGTTTCAGCAATAATAGAGGCTCCCAATATATCGACGTAAAAGGCTTTTGATACTGAGTAATTGGCCGTAATGATCGCGACGTGATGAATCCCTGTAATGCCTATACTCATGATGCGCTGTATATCCTGTCTATGGCCTGAATGAGCTCATTCATTTCGTCGTCAGTGCCAATGGTGATACGGAGGAAATCATCCAGGGCTGGCGCAGAGAAGTGCCGAACCAAAATGCCTTGCTCTCGCAATGATTGATATAACGTGCTTCCCTGGACTTTTCTGGAACGTGCGAAGACAAAATTACTGTGTGATGGCAGGACATCGAAATTGCGCTCTTGAAGCGCAGCCACAGTGTGTTCCCGTGTGTTGATCACTCTATTAACCTGCGCCTGAAAGTATGCCTTGTCATTGAGAGAGGCAATAGCGCATGCACTGGTCAGTCGATCAATCGGATACGAGTTGAATGAGTCTTTCACACGGGTGAGGCCTTCGATCAGCTCTTCTGAACCAATCGCAAATCCCAGACGTAACCCCGCCAAGCTACGTGATTTGGAGAACGTACCGGTAATCAGAATATTGGGAAATTCCTTGATCAAGGGAACACTGCTTTCAGCGCCGAAATCCACATAGGCTTCGTCAACGAGCACAACGCTATCCTTTTGGCGAGTCATCAGCTGCCGAATGGCCTCCCTTGGATGAGCGTGTCCCGTAGGCGCGTTGGGGTTGGCAAAGATGACTCCACCATTTTCGTCAGGGAAAGCTTCCAGATCGACTTGCCAGCTTTTATTCAGTGGCAATGTGCGTCGTTCTATCCCGTAAAGATTCGAATAAACGGGATAAAAGCTATAGCTTATGTCAGGCATATAGAGGGGATGCGCTTGCTTGAAAAAGGCCATGAAAGCGAGAGCCAACACCTCATCGGACCCGTTGCCGACAAACACCTGTTCCGGTGTTACGTCATATTCACGTGCTAAGGCTTCGCGTAGATCCTGCGAGGTGGGGTCCGGATAAAGTCGCAAGGAGGAGGTATCGAATTCTCCAAGTACTTCCTGTACACCCGGAGCCGGCGGGTAGGGATTTTCATTGGTATTCAGTTTTATCAGTTTCTGACGCGGTTGTTCACCGGGAACATAGGGCGTTAGATTGTTGACTTCAGGACTCCAGAAACGGCTCATCAGGGTACTCGCTCCAACCAGATAGGTGCAGGCTTACTGCATGATTCATTTGATTCCATAATACGCAAATAATGGGTATTTAACAGCCTGATAATATAGAAATTAAGGCTGGTAATACCCGTACCAGACTCCTCACTGCTATCATATGACCCTATGTGGTAGCTGTTTACGGCGGGATTCCTTCTGAAGGTGGTATCAGTAGCCTTTTACTCGCTGATTCATTAACGTTCATTCATGTGTATGGGGAAGAGAGATGGGCATAAAAACACTTGTGACTGCTTTTGGAGTAGCTCTAACATTGGCAGTAGCTGGCTGTACGACTGAATCGGGCGGCCCCCTGAATACGACCAGTGCAGCGCCTGCAATTCCAGCGGGTGACGCTCTCTACAAAGGAACGTTCCCTTGCCGAAGCTGTAGCGGCATTGATGTAGCGTTAACCATGAAAGGTATGGACCCCTCCAGTACTTCCCAGAGTCGCACCTTTGACATTAATGCTGTTCACCGTGGTACTGATTACAGCAACAGTGATCAGCACTATACTGGGCGCTGGTATACGCAGACAGGTATTCCCACGGACCCTCAGGCGAAGGTAGTGGTATTGAAGCCGGATCAGCAGGATGGGCATACCTATTATTTCCTACAGCGTAATAACAGGGTGTTGGAACTGATCAGCCCTCAGCTTTACACCTTCGAAAATGGTTCGATGTTACGCCTCAAGCGGCAGTAGTTTTTTGATTTGTTAAAGGGTGGGGTAACCACGCATGGCTAAGGTAAAGACTGCGTTTGTCTGTTCGGAATGCGGTGCAGAATATTCGAAATGGCAAGGGCAATGTAGCAGTTGTCGTGAGTGGAATACGCTGAGTGAAGTTCGGTTAGGCGGCACACCCAAAGTAGGCGCAGCGGCAAGTGGGCGTCAGGGGTATGCAGGTGTTGCCTCGGGTGCGGTGACAGAGCTTGCCACTGTGGACCTCACTGAAGTCCCGCGTTTTACCTCCACCTTTGAAGAATTCGATCGGGTGCTTGGGGGCGGGCTCGTTCCCGGTTCAGCTGTTTTGTTGGGAGGGAATCCGGGCGCAGGCAAGTCCACACTCTTGCTACAAACGGCCTGTAAACTGGCGCAAAGCCGTAAAGTGCTTTACGTGACCGGGGAAGAATCGCTGTCACAGGTTGCCATGCGCGCGCATCGTCTCCATTTGCCTACGCAAGGCTTGCGCATGCTGGCAGAAACCAGCATCGAAACAATCATTGCAACTGCTGAAAATGAGCAGCCGGAAATCCTGATTATTGATTCCATCCAAACCATGCACCTGGAAGAAATTTCCTCTGCGCCGGGTGGTGTTGCACAAGTCCGGGAGTCGGCAGCTTCTCTGACTCGATTTGCCAAGCGGTCCAATACGGTATTATTGCTGGTGGGTCACGTGACAAAGGATGGCACGTTGGCGGGCCCCAAGGTATTGGAGCATATGATCGATGCTTCACTTCTTCTTGAAGGTGGTGCTGATTCACGTTTCCGTACGCTTCGGGGGCAGAAGAACCGTTTCGGTGCCGTGAATGAGCTGGGCGTTTTTGCCATGTTGGAGCATGGGCTCAAAGAGGTCAAAAATCCCAGCGCTATCTTTCTGACACGAACCGAAGAACAAGCCGCTGGTAGTATCGTGATGGTGGTGTGGGAAGGTACGCGCCCCATTTTGGTTGAAGTACAGGCGCTGTTGGATGAATCCCAGATGAGCAATCCACGGCGAGTGGCGGTGGGCATTGATGCTCAGCGTCTGGCCATGCTCCTTGCTGTTTTACACAAGCACGGTGGTTTGTTCAGTGGCGATCAGGATGTTTTTCTGAACGTCGTGGGTGGCATTAAAGTATTGGAAACCAGTGCGGACTTGGCTGTTTTGCTAGCCATTGTGTCGAGTTTGCGTAATCAACCGTTGCCGCGTGAACTGGTTGTCTTCGGTGAAGTCGGTTTGGGCGGGGAGATCCGGCCCGTACCTAGTGGGCAGAGCCGTATTGTTGAAGCTGCCAAGCACGGTTTTACTCGTGCCATTGTACCCAAGGCCAATGCCCCCAGGCATTCCCCTGAGGGGATGGACGTTATCGGAGTAGAAAAGTTGTCAGAGGCTTTGGCGGCCTTGTGATATAGCGGTGTCAGTTCTTGATAGTTTTTACTCAAGCGCCAGCCAGTTCAGCATGATACGGTCTAGAAGTGGTGCGAGCCTGTCAAAGCGTCTTCCGCCCTCCAGTATTTCTTGGGGAGACTGCACAAATGAATGTGCTAATCCATAATCGCTAAATCCTGCATGTCCTCCTCTAGAGTTTCTGGCTGACACTGAATCCAGCTCTTCCAACACCGGCTCTTCTACTGCCGCTTCCATAAGTGCTTCGGCAGAACGATGGGTGGCTTCAACATGGAAAAGTAGCGAGATAACCCTTGCTTCATCCCAACAAAACCCCTGGATTGGGCTGGCTGCTGTACTCCCAATGGGCACGGCTTCTTCAGGTAAACTGAAGATTTCCTTGTGCCAATGGAAGGCATCGAAGGATTCCGGAAGCGCCAGTGGACATGCAGGAGCCCTGCGTACCGTGTGCCATCCCAACTCAGGGTAGGTTCCGGGCGAGATAATTGCACCCAATGCCTGTGCAATCAATAATCCCCCATAGCCAACGCCGAGCAACGGTTTTGCGCTTGTAAGCACTTTCTGAATGAGTTTTCGTTCACGCTTGATTTGAAGATACGGCTCTGGCTCAAGTGCGCTGTCTGGGCCATCGAGCACGATAAGAGCATCAAAATCGGAAGGTTTGGGGGGGATTTCGTCCTGATAAAGAAGACATGTATTGTAGCTATGCCCCATACCTGTTAACCAATCAGTAAACCGGGCTGGCCCATAGTCGGGGTGGTGCTGCAGGAAATAAACATGCATTGTAGGAACTCCCGCCGTCGAAATGGGTGGGGTAGTTTGGATCATTCATAGGGTGATCCAAGCCTGTTTATTGTTTTAACAAATGTTTCGCATATTCGGTAGCCTGTTGGGTATAAAAATATGAAAGTCCCTCTTCGTGAACAGATCTTTACCGTTATCGCAAGAATTCCTGCCGGGCGTGTTACGAGCTACGGACGTATCGCTGATATGACCGATGGAGCCACGCCCCGAATGGTGGCCTCCTCGTTGAAACATCTTCCCCCGGGGCATGGTTTGCCCTGGCATCGTGTTATTTCATCTACTGGAAAGGTGGCGGATCATACAGGTGCAGAAAAACAAAAGCGATTATTATGCGAGGAAGGCGTATTATTGGACTCAAAGCAACGGATATCTTCGGATATTTGGTGGCCATAAACGGGTTTTCTTTTTACAAAACCGACTTATAGCCATGATGGTTACCGTTGTAGGCACATCTGGCCTCATTGCATGATATCGACATAATCGTTGTGGCTAATAATAATTAAAGAAAGCTTAAAAAATATACACAAGAGGGTCTGGAAGGCTTAGAATATTCCTGACCAGCTGATAAAAAACAATAGACCCGCGCGTGCATCCAACCCTTTGACTGCATGGAGACGTAAAATGACCGATAAGCCTGCATCCTATAAACCCTATACACATCCCGCCGGAGGCTGGGGCGCTGCAGCAGCTACTGCCAAGGTACTGATGCAGGAGAGCGTACTGGTTAAAGGCTCAAAAGCGTTATTGTCGATGAATCAGCCCGGTGGCTTCAAATGCCCAAGCTGTGCCTATCCGGACCCCAAGTGTAAACAGACATTGGAGTTTTGTGAGAATGGTGCTAAAGCCCTTGCTCACGAAGCCACAAAATTTCGTATAGAGGAAGATTTTTTCTCTAAATACAGCGTTAGCGAGCTTCAGGAAAAATCCGATTACTGGCTTGAAAAGCAGGGGCGCCTGACTGCTCCCATGCGTTACGACGCCGCCACTGATCATTATGTTCCCGTTTCCTGGGATGATGCGTTCGAGTTGATCGGAAAACATCTGCGTGAGCTGGATTCCCCCCATCAGGCAGAATTTTATACATCAGGTCGTACACCCAACGAAGCTGCCTTTCTCTATTCGGTTTTCGTTCGTCAATTTGGTACCAATAATTTCCCTGATTGCTCCAACATGTGTCATGAGCCGACCAGTCGTGGTCTTCCTCCTGCTATCGGCATTGGGAAGGGAACGGTCATTATTGATGATTTCGAGCACACAGAAGCTATTTTCATCATTGGACAGAATCCGGGGACGAACTCTCCACGAATGATGGCCGACCTTGTCGAGGCACGTAAACGTGATGTCCCGATCATCTCTATCAATCCAATGCCTGAACGTGCGTTGATCAAGTTCACGTCTCCGCAGGACGTTATCCAGATGGCAACCTTCGGCACAGACAAAATCTCAAGTGAGTTTGTGCACGTTAAAATCGGTGGTGACCTGGCGATCCTCAAAGGGATGATGAAGGTTCTTTTCGAGCGTGATGATAAAGAAGGAAATATCATCGATTGGGCGTTTGTTAAAGAACATACGGCCGGTATTGATGATGTTCGTCGCGAGTTGGACACTATTAGTTGGGCTGATATCGAAAAACACTCGGGTATCACCGAAGAGCAAATTCGGCGTATAGCCAATGTGTATATTCAGTCAAATGCCACCATGATCTGCTATGGCATGGGGCTGACGCAACATCAGCTGGGTTCACAGCTTTTGCAGCAGGTCAGTAACCTGTTATTGCTGAAAGGCAACTATGGTAAGCCCGGTGCGGGGATCGTTCCCATCCGTGGGCATTCCAATGTTCAAGGCGATAGAACTGTAGGGATAGATGAAAAGCCGTCTCAGGCGTATCTGGATCAACTCGGGAAGGTCTTTGATTTCGAACCGCCCAGAGATGCGGGCCACCACACTATCGAAAGCGTTGAAGCAATGGTCAAGGGGGAAGCCAAGGTTTTCATTGGTATGGGGGGGAACTTTATCCGAGCAGTGCCTGATACCCATGTTGCTTATGCCGCCATGGCCAATGTGGGATTGTCGGTAGGCATTGCCACGAAACTGAATCGGGGTCATGTTGTCCATGGAAAAGAAGCTCTGATATTGCCGGTTATTGCGCGCTCTGAGCGCATTGAAACATCCAAAGGGGAACAGTTCGTTACCATTGAGGATGCAATGTCGAATGTAACACCCTCCAAAGGGGTGCTGGAGCCGGCCAGTTCACACCTGAAACCCGAGACTGAAATTGTCTGCCGTATGGCGATGGCCGCGCTTCCGGACAGCAAGATACCGTGGGCTTCTTATATTGAAGACTACAACCTGATCAGGGATCGCATTGCGGATGTCTATCCGGATATCTATGCCAACTTCTCTGAAAAGATCAAGGACCCAAAAGGGTTCCATCTTTACAATGGTCCTCGCGAACGTGTTTGGCACACGCCAAACGGCAAAGCCAACTTCCTTGTGCTGGAAGGGTTGGATGTTAACACCCCGATAGATGATGCAGAAATGCTACGGCTTTCTACCATTCGTTCGCACGATCAGTTTAATACCACGATTTATAGCAATAATGACCGTTACCGTGGAGTTCACAACGATCGTATGGTGGTGTTCATGAATAATGAAGACATGAACGAGCGCGGGCTTGTCACCGGTGATAAAATTGCGTTGGAAACCATGAGTACCGATACTACAGAGCGCAAAGTAGCAGCGTTGACGGTTCTGGAATATCCGATGCCACGCGGTTCAATCGCAGGTTATTATCCTGAGCTGAATCCATTATTGCCGTTGGATTATTATGATCGTACAAGTGGCACACCGGCCGCAAAATCCATTCCGGTAAAAACCTTGAAAGAGGCGGTATAGCTACTGTGCTCTTTTTGTCCATGTTGTGATGTGATGACTGATTTATCCGATACTGAATTATTTGCTTCGATTGATACCCGGGTTAGTCAGCTTAATGATCGGGAAGCCACGGTCTTTGTGGCCGTGCTTTCTGACCGAATGCTGAACAATTTCAGGCTCTATGATGCTCTCACTCATGATGCTTCTATTGGCGATGATGCGCGGCCCCGCGTTGATAACATTATGGCGTTGGTCTGGGAGTCGTTGATAACCAAAGAGGCACGGATCAATTTCGAGCTTCAGCAGGTCAAACTCTCTGAAGTGAATGATGCATTGGATGCTCAGGTAGAAGTAGAGGGGGCCGGTTTCGGACTACACATGGCGCAGGATGCCTTGTTGGCACTTTCAATATGTCTGGAGAGCACGGCGGGTAACCGGCCCGGCGCTGCGTTGGAGGTGTCTCGCCTTTCCCGTAGTGGCGCGTTACAGATGATCCGTCTCTCTGAAGGAAATGAAGAGTCGGGTCATGATGAATCAAGCGAACTGCAGCGTATTGAATGGAATAATGCATTGTTGGAAGACGAAGCCGATTTTCAGGGGGAAGTGCTGGCCCAACTGGCTAGTGAGCCACTTGCCAGTCATCCCCTGGATAAAACAGCGCTAAAGGCATTAAAGCAGCTGGGGTATAACGAGGGTGTGAGTAATATTGGACTCACCCTGGACGAAGAGTAGTTTTTCACTTCATCCATTACCTTTTCTTACTTCCTTCCTGCCTTTCCCTTGTGCTCTTCCTTGACTAGCAATCAACCCGTGATCATGCGCCCAGTCGCTGCAGCTTCCAGGACATGATTACGAACTGGCTGGCAGTCGTTTGCCATTTTTCATCTGCTTTATAGGCGTGTGACGCAACATTCCCTAATGCGTTATATACGCATGTTGATACCGTGCTCAGCCATGTATTCCTTCGCCTGTGGTACGGTATATTCCCCAAAGTGGAAAATACTGGCCGCCAGTACGGCATCCGCATGGCCTTCTTCAACCCCTGCTACCAGGTGATCCAGGTTACCTACACCACCAGATGCAATGACGGGTACATCAACGGCATCACTGATGGCACGTGTCACACCCAGGTCAAAACCGGCCTTGGTGCCGTCTCTATCCATACTGGTGACGAGAAGCTCACCTGCGCCCAGTGCGACCATCTTCTTCGACCACTCCACCGCATCCAGTCCGGTAGCCTTGCGGCCACCATGCGTGAATATTTCCCAGCGATCAGGCTCACCCTCTGCGGACACTTTCTTGGCATCAATGGCAACCACAATGCATTGGTTACCGAAGCGTTCAGCCGCTTCCTGAACAAATTCCGGATTGAATACCGCGGCTGTATTGATGGAAACCTTGTCAGCACCGGCATTAAGCAAGGCACGAATATCGTCACACGTACGAATCCCTCCACCCACGGTGAGCGGAATAAATACTTCGCCCGCAATGCGGCTTACCATCTCCAGTGTTGTGCCGCGCCCCTCATGGCTGGCAGAAATATCCAGAAAGGTGATCTCGTCGGCCTGCTGATCGTTGTAGCGCTTGGCAATTTCAACAGGATCACCGGCATCACGAATACCAACAAAGTTGACCCCTTTGACTACACGGCCCTGATCGACATCAAGACATGGGATGATTCGTTTGGCTAGGCTCATCGAGAGTCCTCAAAAGGCAAGAAACACGATTTTATGCTTGAGCAATGGTATCGCTTAGAGTTTGAGCTTCAGAAAGATCAAGGCTGCCCTCATAGATAGCGCGTCCGGTGATGGCACCTAAAATGCCACGGTCCGCCACTTGGGCCAAGGCCTTGATATCATCAAGATTGGTAACACCACCCGAAGCTATCACAGGTATTCCTGCGGCTTCGGCCAGCTCAACGGTTGCCTCAACATTGACGCCCTGCATCATGCCGTCCCGTGCAATATCGGTATATACGATGGCGCTAACACCATCCTTGGCGAAACGCTGAGCCAAATCCGTTGCCTTGATGGTTGAAACTTCAGCCCAACCATCTGTAGCGACCCAGCCATCCTTGGCATCCAGTCCTACAATAATATGGCCGGGGAATTCCTTGCACATCTCGGTGACAAAATCAGGTTCCTTGACAGCCAGGGTCCCGATGATGACGTGTGTCACCCCCGCATCCAGATAATGGGCAATTGTTTCGCGTGATCGAATACCGCCACCAATTTGAATGGGGAGGTCGGGGTAGGCACGGGCAATGGCAGTGACTGCTTCGCCATTGACCGGGCGGCCTTCGAAGGCACCATTCAAGTCAACCAGATGCAGACGGCGAGCCCCGGCGTCTACCCAGCGTTTCGCCATTTCAACGGGATCAGCGCCATAACTGGTGGCGTCTTCCATCCGACCTTGTTTAAGACGGACACAGTGACCATCTTTCAAATCTATTGCGGGAATGATTAGCATGGGAGTGCTTACCTTATGACTGGCCTGGAACGCGGATCAAGGCGCCCAGTTCACGAAATTTGTTAGCAGGCGCAAGCCGCTATTGGCGCTCTTTTCCGGGTGGAACTGTACAGCGAATGTGGCATCACGGCCCGTCGCTACATGGGCGACGACATCGCCATAGCGGACTGTACCAAATATGTCGGATTCATTCTCCAATGCGACATAGTAACTATGTACAAAGTAGAAGCTTTCGCCATCAGGAATACCCTTCCACAAGGGGTGAGCATGGCGTTGCTCAACATTGTTCCACCCCATATGGGGGACCTTGAGCCTACCGTCGTTTTCGATCATGTTGGAAGGAAAACGTTTCACCTTGCCCTGCAGGTAACCCAGACACGTCACACCGCCATTTTCATCACTCGTATCGGCCAGCATTTGTTGGCCTACACAGATGCCCAAAAGGGGTTTATCGGCATCATCAAGCAAATTTTTGACTAATGAAGTGAGCCCGGTGCGTTCAAGTTCGGCCATACAATCGCGAATGGCACCTTGACCCGGTAACACGACACGGCGGGCATTTTTGATTTCTTCAGGCTGACGGGTAATCAGAACGCGTTCTTTGGTGACATGCTCCAACGCCTTGGCGACGGAGTGAAGGTTTCCCATGCCGTAATCGATAACTGCAATGCTCATTGGTCACTCGCTGAAAATAGTGCTGAGTTAGGGGGAACGGACCAGTGTGTTGCCATCACCTTTCGGGTATTTCGCTTAAAGTGAGCCTTTGGTTGAGGCAATTTTTCCCGCCATTCGATCATCATGGCTGATGGCCTGACGAATGGCACGCCCAAAGGCCTTGAAGATTGTCTCTACCTGATGGTGCGCGTTGATACCCTTGAGATTATCGATATGAAGCGTCGCGTGTGCCTGATTGGCAAATCCCTGGAAGAATTCACGCACTAACTGTGTGTCGAAGCGGCCAATCGTGGCGCTTGTGAAGTCGGCCGTCATATAAAGCCCGGGGCGGCCGGAGAAATCGATAACAACGCGGGAAAGCGCTTCATCCAGTGGGACGAAGGCATGGCCATAGCGTTGAATGCCACGTTTGTCACCCAGGGCTTCACGAAATGCCTGGCCCAACGCAATACCAATATCTTCTACCGTGTGATGATCATCGATATGAGTATCGCCATCGCAATGCACGTACAGGTCTACTAATCCGTGACGAGCCACTTGATCAAGCATGTGCTCAAAAAAGGGAACACCTGTCTGAGCGTCCAATTTACCACTGCCATCAAGATTGATGCGCACGTCGATATGGGTCTCGGCAGTGTTACGTTGTACCCGTGCTTCGCGTTGTGAAGTAACTGTAGTCGTGGCTTCGTTCGTCATGGCTTGATTGATCCCGGGAATATCAGCATTGCGTGATGCACAAGGGGCGAGCATTCACCGCCAGTATTAAACATTAAGTTGCATAAAGCATACAGTATAATGAATCAACAAGAGTACATGCCACTTTATATAACTGGATATAGCAGGGGCTAAATGGCCGGATATTTTCCAGTGAAAACGAACGGCTTTTGTTTTCATTCTGAGCCTATTAACGGCGACTCAGCCCAAGGTCCTACGAAACACGGTCCTTCAATAGCCTGCAGGCCATTGCGATGATCCAATAGCCGACAACACACCTCATGAATTGAAGGTTTTTCCTGCCAGCCAGGACAGCAGTGTGATAGCTGATATCACAATGGCACGCGTCCTACCCATGTCAGGCAAGTGATTGATACAACAGAACAGGAAAAGGCGAGGGAAGAAACGATTGACATATAGTGGGGCGACTATCGCTTAGCGGATGCTGATCGTAATCGGTGTCGTTGGCCATATTACTGTCTTTTTCAATCCCAATGATCACAACACCGGTGTTATCAAAACCGTCAACCAACGGACAGGTAGTGAAAGATCACCGAAAGGGCCTCTATCATGGACTTTTTCCCCTTGTTCAAGGTCATTATTCCTCTGGGGTCTGAAGGCGATATGTACAGTCTCCACACCATGGGGCCGCTTGAATGATAAGATGATTCGTTAATCGCCGAAGCAATATATTGGCGGTGGTGCTAAAGAGAAGATTAATGAAGGAATAGATAAAGCGTTGAAATCAAAAACAGGTCATCGCATCAAGAACGCATTGGAAGGGTTGTTTCATTGAGCTCCAAAAGCAAGAAAGAAGGCACATTGGTCGCGCTTGAAAATAACAGCGTGGAGGGTATTTCGCCTATCTCGCTCTCAGCTTCGGCATTCGAGCGTTTAACCCTCGAATGGTTTGATGAACATGGTCGAAAGCATCTTCCCTGGCAACAGGAGCAGACGCCTTACCGCGTGTGGGTATCGGAGATCATGTTGCAACAAACACAGGTAGCCACTGTCATTGGCTATTTTTCACGGTTTATGGAGCACTTTCCCAATGTAGAGAGCCTTGCTTGTGCTCCTATTGATGAGGTTCTGCACTTATGGACCGGGCTTGGCTATTATGCACGCGCACGTAACCTGCATCGTGCGGCGCAGGTCGTCGTCAATGAATATGGAGGAGAATTTCCAGTAGAGAGCGTTGAAGCCCTGTGTGAACTCCCTGGTATTGGTCGTTCTACCGCGGGCGCGATCATCAGTCTTTCCGGTAATGGACGAGCCCCCATTCTGGATGGCAATGTGAAGCGCGTACTTTGCCGTGTGCACGCCATTGAAGGGTGGCCAGGCAGACCTGCAGTAGAACGTGCTCTATGGCATTTGGCTGAACGATATACGCCTCACCAGCGAGTGGGGGACTATACGCAGGCCATGATGGATCTTGGCGCTACTGTTTGTACCAGAACCAATCCTACCTGTTTGCTGTGCCCTTACGAGGCGAACTGTCTGGCACACCGTTATAGTAAAGAGACGGCTTACCCCGAGCCCAAACCCAAAAAAGCGATTTCCACACGACATACACGCTTATTGGTGTTGATGAGTGAAGGTGGGGAGGTGCTCCTTGAGCGTCGGCCCGAACGTGGTATTTGGGGCGGACTATGGAGTTTACCTCAGTTTGAAACAATATCGGCCATACAGGCGTGGCTAGACACCTATGCCCCGCGTGCGGAGATAGAGCAAGAGTGGCAAACTATTACGCACGTATTCAGCCATTTTCGCCTGGAGATGCAACCGATCCCTGCTCGGGTAAAGGAAATACCCTTTGGAATTGCTGACGAAGGGCTGCGCTGGGTTGATCCGGCTGATCTATCAGGACTTGGATTGCCTGCACCCATCAAAACACTGTTGTTATCCCTATGATGATACGACTTATCGATGAGTAAGACGGTGATAAACGATAGATTGGCTTCATGGGTAGATGAGCTGTTTTATGGAATAATATGCACTATATAGAAAACGTATCCATTCGAGTTGTTGAGGTTATCTGTGACTACTGTTTTTTGTCGTAAATATCAGCAAGAGCTGCCTGCGCTGGCCATGCCGCCACTCCCGGGCCCCAAAGGGTTGGAAATTCAGAAAACGGTTTCCCAGAAAGCGTGGGATGAATGGCAAGCGCTCCAAACCCGTTTAATCAACGAAAAGCATCTTAATTTGCTGGATGCCGAGAATCGACGCTACTTGATGGCACAACTAGACCTTTTCCTTGATAACAAGGAAACCGATATCGCACAGGGATATGTACCGCCAGAATCATCGGTGTAGCGGTTGTTTTTTAAGCAGACAGTAATTAATTGGTAAAAAGTCTGCTTAAGTACTTGACCTAACGGAGAGATTTCGGTTTAATACGCGCCGTTGGCAAGGGGCCAGATAGCTCAGTTGGTAGAGCAGGGGATTGAAAATCCCCGTGTCGGCGGTTCGATTCCGTCTCTGGCCACCACTTTTGGGGTATCGCCAAGTGGTAAGGCACCGGTTTTTGGTATCGGCATTCCCAGGTTCGAATCCTGGTACCCCAGCCACATGTAGTTAAGCCGGCATAGCTCAGTTGGTAGAGCAACTGACTTGTAATCAGTAGGTCCGGGGTTCGACTCCTCGTGCCGGCACCAATTTTAAAGCCCTGTAGCTCAATGAGTTACAGGGCTTTTTCTTTTTCAGTATTCAGGTAATATCTGAACGGGGTAAATGGTTGGGTAAAGCATCTTCTACCTTGATTTCATAAAGAGATAAAAAGTAATCGGGCTAAACCTCTTTCTGGTTTAACCGACCCACCAGGTATCTGGTACTACCCCCCACGGCTCCGCCAAGCGCTCCTATCATCGCTGCTGGCACTGCACCAATGCCTTCTCCGATGGCCCCCAGAACAGCACCCGATGCTGCTCCTGCAGCCGCACCTGCTTCTACTTCACTCCAAAAGTTTGCACCCGATACGAGTTTCTCTTCCTCATTGGAAAGTTCAAAAAAAGAGTTCTTATGGTCTTTTCTTAAAATATGGCTCATGTATCATTTTTCCTGAGTTTTGTTGATTGATAAAAATATGGATTAATATTTGAATTTACAAAAATAGATTTTTTAAATTTAGATAAGACTATAGGCGATAACCAGAACATCTCTATACGAAAAAGCTTTGTATTTATTATCTACGCAAACAGATGAAACGCCATGAAATAATTTACGGTCATCAGTAAGTATAAATTCCCCTGGTTTGTTAAGTGTTGTTTTTTTGATAATATTCTTGTGATTATCAGCAATATAACTTTCTCCGCCAAAAATGTTGACTTTTTTAATCATAAAAGAAATGACATAATCAACACCATCCTGATGTAAACCTTCTGGTGCGGGTTCGCCAAGCTTTCCCTCTGTCGCAATTATTCTATAGGGGTGTAGTTTGATATTAAACCTGTTATGCGCAGTGAAGGAATGTATGAGAAATGAAAATCCATGTATGATCTTTTGGAGTATTGGACTTTCAGTAAAATTTCTTTCCAGAGGCTCATAATGTCGTTGTATTCCGCCATTTAATGAGTTTATGGATAAGCTCTGTTGGTAGGGGGTATGTTCAAGTTGGGTAATCCTCTGCTTTCCAAGATCAATTTCAAACGCACTGTATCTTCTGTACCGATAGGAGCCACCATCATTCATATATCGGTCTAGTAATAGGTTATCCCATGTAGCACAAAAATCCTGCCAATCTCGACCTCTTGAAATTGAAAAATTTAAGAAAGTATCCGCAGCCGACGATATTATATAATTGTTTTTTACCATACTGTTGGTATATGTATTACCCATAATATGATCCCTCTTTTGCTTTTTTGATCTCCCAAGTATCTCTATCACGAATGTAGAGAGGATTTTTCGCCTTTATCGATATCGGAAAAAAACGTGATGGGTTAATGATGTAAGTAACGACACCACTCACCCTTGTTGACATATCATGTACAGCTGCCTGACACGCTTTATGCTTGATACTTCCCCAATGGCCGTTTACGGACTCAATAACCCATTGGGTAGATAAATACTGTTTTAACTCCAGAGATTTTATATCTAAAGTGGCCGATTCCAGTTGAGCATAAGCATCAAATAAAATCATCGCAGCGGGGGCTTCTCGTACTTCGAGTACTTTTATTCGTTCATTCGCTAAATGTTCCAATCCAGCATATCGACCATGTCCAAAGCTGCCCACCATTTTATTAAGAGAATTTATTATGTTTAAAATGGGGAGTTGATCATTGTTAACCCCTATGGGAATGCCCTTTTCTATTGTTATGGAGAGTGCCTGCGTTGAAGTATTAGTGGCTTGTGTCCAAGTGAATATGTCATCCGGAATGATGAAGTTCTCAGGATCATCCAGTGGGCCAGATTCATACTCGTTACACCATAAATTTGAATCACCACTCAACTTCCGTTGTGAAATAAAGTGTAAATTTCGGTGCTTTAATTCATGACACTTTTGTTCACGGGTAATAGCTGAGTGAATATAAGGACTACCAAAATTACCAATAAAATTACTTGCATTGATACGATTATTGAGCCTGGGTAAACTATTTTGTGACAAATTAGCTGTGTGTATGAGTGTTGTAATGCCAATCTCATTAGAGAGTTGAACGGCAGTATCTGCTATGAGGGGCCTGCTCAGTGAACTACTTATTGGATAATGTCCCAGATATTTTGCCCCCATTTGTATAGCTGGCAGTATATTAAGATTTGCGAAATCATTCTGTTTATCAAGATGATGAAAATGGGCCCCCAATTGTTCAGCTACTTTTTTGGTTTCATCGAAATTCTCATTTTGCCCAATATTTATCGAGATAGCATGTATGTTTGTAAATCCCATTGTGGATAACTTATAAAGTGCGTAGGTACTATCCAGGCCACCGCTATACATAAGCCCTATTGGTTCGGATTTATTTTTTATTTTTTTTAGATCAATGAATGAGGTAATTTTTCTTGAATAATTTTGATTATTCTTGTTCATTGCTAACGTTCTAGAGAGATCGTTCATGTTTTTCCCATATTTCCATAGTATACTTGTTGATTAGCGTTCAGACATGCATGTCTTGTTACGCAACATAAGGGGCTGCTTGATACAAATAAGCATTATTAAATAAAGATGTATAAGCGCTAAATATGATTACGGTGCTGAGTATAGTTGTAGAGAGAATTATTTATCTTAATTTGCGCTGAACTTATTTTCTAATTAGTATGGTTAGACTATCAAAGATTGTTTAATTTGTTTGATATGCACTATGAACCTATTTATATGATTGATAAAAACCATTCGTTTAATTTGCTGGATTGTCCCTGTTTTTTACACCTTGTTAGAATATAATGACAGGTCGAAGGAGTTATCTCCTCTCTTATGAATTGACAATCAAGGATTTCTGGTTTGGCAATTAATAAAGTTCGTAGCCTGGAGAAATGGGCCGCGCGGTCATTCAATGTTTTGCCTATAAGAAAACGTCATAAATGCTGGATGAATGCGCTACAAAGTGAACCTCGGTTGATGACAATGGTGCGGAATAAAAGTGAAAGGCACTTGCATACTTATGTTCATCGGCGTTGGTCAGCGCAGCAAAAACTAAGCGTCATTCGCGGTCATAACGAGTTCATGTTGGGTTTCTTAACAGGTAAAGCCTTTGAGGAGATCTATCAGGGGTATGGACTTACGGTTGAAACAATTGATGAAACATGGACCCTTAAATTGGAGCGAAGCCGTTATTGCAAGGAAGGTGAGCAAGGGATTTATATTCGTAATCAGGAGGGGCGCATTGTTTTTGGTCTGACCTTCTGTATGGATAGGGAAGATAATGCTATTTATATAGGTTCGTTGCAAGGGGGTAAGCACTCAACCGCTAACGAGGATATCAAGGCCTTTTATCGTGCTTGTCACAATACTCGTCCATTCGAGCTTCTTATGTGTGCTATATATGCGTTCAAGGAGACTTTAGCAGTTCGCTCGATTTATGGTATTCCTGCGCGTTTTGCCAATAACTATGGCCACGGGCATAAAATCAGGTTGGACTATGATGGTTATTGGAAAAATATAGGTGGTGTGCTGAATGGTGGCTGGTATCGATTGCCGGACAGTATGCATCGCAAAGACGTCATGGAGGTGAAGAGTAAGCATCGATCCATGTATCGCCGTAGAATGTTGTTAATGGATCATATTCACCATCAAATGCAATGCACATTAGGAAAGTCTGCAAGAATCACGCAATTAGCATGCTGATGGCATGGCGATATACAAAATTATTCCAAACGGCCTTTTGTAGCAATGTGGCCCTGATTTTGTTGACGTTAAAATGAACTAGCATTTAGTTTTAGCGCAGCTATCCCTTTGCTTGAGATACCACTCAGCTATGCCTGCAGTAACCAGGGACAGTACAAAGACAGATATCCACAAGCCAGGGGCTAACGTCGATATTGCAATAGCCGAAGAGAGCGCCAGCACAAGATGGATAATGCCTGACAGAATTCTTTGTGACACTGTTATGGATGATTTTGCTTTTTGTGACATTGTTATGACCTCATTCGTGATCCGAGGGGTGTGCGGCTGGGGAGCTGGCATTTAACTGATGTTTCAGGATGCTCCCATAATAGGCAGACTCATCGGTTTTTATCTTTAGATGTAATGAATGTATGCCAACTGCAAATAATTGAATCATTAATATTAAGATAAAATACAGAATTTAGTTCAATATCCACTAAATGGGTCTAAATGGCATCTAAGATTGAGAAATTCCCTTGATCTTTTTACACACGGATAGAGGTAAAGATGCACTTGGCTCAAAGAAAGGGGGAGTCTGTCATGGCGCAACTCTTTCTTGCCATTGCCTGGGAAATTGTCAATGTGATTATAAAATCCTCCGGAATCGTTCTAGACCAATGGTATCGTATGCAGTCTTGGGGTATCACCTTCGGGTTTCCTATCCTTGAGGTTTATTTTTATCTTAATATCCCCTCGGACTATGACAATATTGTAAATTGATGTGTACAACTTTTGATGTTGGGTATTTTCGAACGCCGTTTTCACGTCTAAACTGCTCATTAAGATATTGCTGTGAGGAGTTCGAAAGCACTGAACGCTTTTTTACTTCATTGCAAGTGTTGAATGCCATGTTACCGCTATGGACAGGCGTGTAAAATGACGGTTGCCTCTTACAATGCGATAAACATCATATATAGTGCTGTATAACTAACCATTAATGTCATAGGCGAGCTTCTTATGCCTCTTGCTTTTTCCGATGAATTTCCCGTCCGCATCACGCATGCTCGTGCGATGCATGGACTTAGTCACAAAGAGCTGGCAGACGAAGTGGGGATCACTCCGGATCAATTACAGAAATATGAGTCTGGTGAATCGGTCCCACGGATTGCAGTTCTATTGCGCTTGGCCAAGCGACTTCGTCTGGACCCTGTATGGTTGTCTGGAGATACCCGAGAAGTGGATATAGATGCGCTTCAACGAGAAGCTGACGACTTTGAAGCGATTCCTGAAGGTATCATCGCAACGCCTGTCCACTTGGGGAGCGAATTGAGAACCCTTGTTGCCAAGGCTGCGCGCGATAATGGCCGTACTGTACACGATGAAATCGTAGAACGGTTAGCTTCGACCTTCGACCGTTCAACCCGTTTTTATGCGGAATTGCTTCGGTCGCTTGCCAATGAGCTGGAAGGTCGCGGGGAATAAGGCTTTCTTGCTAAAAAGCTGAATGCATCCAGTGTGGTATCTGCCAATTCATAAGGCTCCACTACCGTAGGTGAGCAGGAGTCGTTATTTGATTCACCTTAGCTCTGAGTATACGGCGGTGTCTACCGGCCCTGTGGGCTCCTCACCAGATGGCACACTTTGTAATGAATCATACTGCCTGAAACCCCAGCGGGTAAATGACACGATGCCCACTTGGAAGGGTGGTGACGTGGCACTTGACCCCGTAAACACCTGCTAGATTGTCTTCTGTCATGACGTCATCGACAGGGCCTTTCACTGCAATATGCCCTTTATCAAGAAGCATGACATCGTCTGCAAACCGTGTGACAAGATTCGGGTCATGCAGAATCATCAAGGTGGCGATGTTGTGTTTACGCGTATAACTGCGGACAAATTCAAAGATATGTATCTGGTTGGCTAGATCCAATGCTGAGGTCGGTTCGTCCAGTAACAGTACTTCCGGGTGACTGACCAATGCCAGTGCGAGGGAAACCATTTGCCGCTGTCCGCCTGAGAGCTGGCTCAACAAACGGTGGGCAAATTTCCCTAAATCCAGTGCTTGTAATACTTTATTGGCTTCGTGAAGGGCATTTTTAGGTGCACTCCAACCTCGATGATGTGTACTTTGGGCCGTTACCAAAAGCTCGAGTACAGTAAGTTGTGCAGCAGTATCCAGACCTTGTTGAGCCACATAACCGATAAGACGACTTCGGGTTGATGGGCGAAGTTTGCGGATATCCTTTCCATCAATGCTGACAGTGCCTGAATAGGGAATCAGCCCTGCCAGCGCACGGACTAGTGTCGTTTTCCCCGCACCATTTCGTCCCAGTATAGCCGTCAGCTTGCCCGGCTCGAGGTCAAAATTGATACCGTGCAGAATGATCTGACGCCCCAGCACGACGGAGCAGTTCTGAATATCAAGCAACGCCTTTCCCCTTTTTGAGGATTTGCCAGAGGAAAAAGGGAACGCCTAGTAGAGCCGTTAGCATACCGATAGGCAGCACGGCTCCCGGGATGATGGTCTGGCTGGCAATGGATGCTACGAGCATGATCAGGATGCCACAGGTTGCCGAAGCACATAGACTGAAACGTTGATCTTCGCCAACAAGTAGACGCGCAATATGTGGCGCAACCAATCCCACGAAGCCGACAACTCCCACAGTGGCTGTCACTGATCCTGCCAGCATTGCGGCCGCAAACAGGATCAGGAAGCGCGCCTTGGCTACGCGTACTCCCATGGCCCCGGCCAATTCACCAAAGCTGGCGAGGTTGGTGAGTAGCCAGATTCTGCTCAAGAGAAGCGGAACAACGATTGCCATGATGATGGCGTCAATCGTAACCTGCGTCCAACTGGTGCGCTGAACGGAACCCAGTAGCCAAAAAACCAGACTTTGTAGCTGATCCACGTTAGCTGAATACTGTGTGAAGGCCAGCAACGATGAAAAGGTAAAATGAATGGCGATCCCCACCAATGCGATGGTTTCGGGGCGCATCCCTCGATACTTGCCAATCAGGCCAATCAGTATGACAACCAGTATGGACCAGCAGAAGGCTGAAATGGACGTTGCCATCCCTAATGAAAAGCTGCCTAAGATACTCGTCATGCCACTGCCAAGTACTAATACCAATGCGGCACCGAATCCGGCAGCGGAGGAAAGCCCAAGGGTAAAGGGTTCAGCAAGTGGGTTGTTGAGGGCCAGTTGCATCATGGAGCCCGCGATAGCCAATCCAGCACCGGCGAT
This sequence comes from Cernens ardua, assembly GCF_051251085.1. Classification (NCBI taxonomy): domain Bacteria; kingdom Pseudomonadati; phylum Pseudomonadota; class Gammaproteobacteria; order Oceanospirillales; family Halomonadaceae; genus Cernens; species Cernens ardua. Next base: position 90,551 of record NZ_JBPCZH010000008.1, on the reverse strand, counting down.
CACTGCTGTAAGAGCAACGGGCAAGCGCAATTGCCAGATAATGACTCGGATGGCGGGAGGGCTGGTATAGGGATGCAGAAGCCCTTGAAGGACTTCTCGTAGGCTAAGTGTCTCCCCTCCAATGGCGAGGAATACAAAGAAGCCCAGGATACACCCAACCCCGAGTAACGTAAGTATAAAGATCCTGCGCTTAAGCAGGGTGCTGTATCTTTGCGTTAATGCGGTCTCATTCAAATCGATATTGAGTCCACTATTCATGTTCTTTTCTGCACATCATTTTTGAAGCTGCATGCCTAGTATGGCGTTGCCTTTGGGCAAGTCGGTAAATTGGGACAAAATCTGCTGGAAGGTTTGGTTTGGATCCAGCGATGTAAATGCATTTGGATAGATATCCTTGGCCAGATATTCAAGCCCTACAATATTCAACACACTGGAATAGAAGGGATGATAAATGCCATACACTCGTCCATTTTTAACAGTGTTAAGTTCCGCCAACCCCGGCCGCTGCATAAGTGATTGCATACGTTCGTTGATATTTTTAGGGGTTACGTTAAAGCCGAGTTCAGGCATGACGTTACTGGGTGCTCGGCCGGTCATGATAAAGACATCGGGCTGATTCGCAAGTAGTGTTTCTGGCGATACAATCCCGGAAGGAGAATGTAGGATCTGTGAACCGAGGTTTCTGGCTTTGACAGCCTGGATCAGTTTGCCCCATCCAAAGTTACCGTGGGTGAAGCAGCAGTTATTGGCGTCGTTTTGACCAGCGAGGGCTTCAACAAATACAAGTGGATGGGGAGCAGGTTGTTGGGCAATCGTCTTGTCCAATGCATGCAGGTGCTGTTGGTAAAAGTCATAATAAGCCTGTGCTTCCTTTTCCTTGCCGAATAGCTTGCCTAACAGTAATAAACTTTTGGCCGCATTCGGTACAGGATTCACAGCATTATCAACATATACCACCTTGATTCCGGCAGCGGCTAGCTGAGTCACTGCATTCGACTGTTCCAACACAGGACGGGCACGGAGTTCAGCAATCAATACCTGCGGATGGCGTGCGATGAGTTCTTCAACGTTGACTTGCCCGTTATCCCCGAAAACCATGTCGGGAATCTTGTTTGTATCCGGCCATTTCTGTGACATCAGTTGCCAGAAACCAGGCAGTTGGCGACGAATCAGATTATTCCAAACGACGATGCGGGAGAAAGGGTCGGTCCCATGAAAAAGGAGAGCAAAGTCAAAACCGACTCGACCATCCTGTAGCGCAACTCGGGTGGGAATTTTATCGAAGGTGACCGTACGGCCTGCCATATCCTTGACGGTGATCGGTGATGCCAGAGCCGTGAATGAGATGAACAGAGCAACAATACCCGTTATCAACATCATAATGCCACGATTGTACCCACTGACCTTGTTCATGGATGTTCTCCACCGTCAAATATTGCGCGCTGTTGGATGATCTCGCCCTGATAAACGATCACTCATTCATTATATAGACAGAGTTCTTGAAAATTGACTGATGCGATGATAACGATAATTACTCTTATTTACAAATAGTAGTGAGAGTCATATCCCTGCAATGAAAAAAGCTGCCTAAAAGAAGCGTATCCCCTTTAAGTGACTCTTATCGGCTGCTGGTATGGGGGGAAATTGGTGTGGGGCCCCTCTGGATCGCAAAAAGTAATGAGCTGCCCAATATGAATGCAAGTAACAAGGCAGGGAAGGGCGAGTTCACGACTGACATATAAAAGCCCGTCCAACTCCCTGCAATCATGGCGAGTGACAAACAGGAGTAGGCAATGCCCACGATAAGATTGTATCGGTCACGTGCATAGGCCTCCTGCCTTGCGCCCATCAATGCCATACTGGCGTAGGATGCCATGCCGCTAATCAAGAGAATCAGCATGCCAAAGAGGCCGACAAATAGCCGAGTATGTTGTCCTGCATGATTCACCATGATGAGTAGCAATAGCTCGGCCAGCAATATGATGGCAATCGCTAAAACAGCATGGCGCTTGAAAGAAGCTTTCTGTCTCCATTTGTAGTAGAGAATAGGGCCAACCGTCGAACCTATCCCGGAGAGGAAGCTAATGACGGCAACAGTACGGTTTTTATGTACTGTTTGATGGGATATCCACACGGGAAGATAAAAGAGATAGATATCCAGCGTGAAATAGAGTAGTCCGATAGTGAGTGGTGAATGGGCCGAAATCCTTAATATTTCTTTTAAGGAATGGTAGTGAAAGGCATGGGTTAGCAAATGCTTGATAGAACGTGTTGAAGGCGAAAAAGTAGGTTCGGGCGTTGGATTTTTGTCCGATATTGCCTGCTGTTCGTCTGCTTGACGCTTTTCTCCTGTTTGAGAGACGTACCTGCTTAGGCGATAGGCATTCAGGCTAAACAGAAAAGACAGGGATGACAGTACAATATTGGCTAGAATGATTGTTGTCAGCGAACTGCCTGCCAGGAGGCTACCCGCGGCGGAAGAGATAGCCAGCGACATAAAGGGCGTAAAGGAGAACGATAGCGTATTGAAAAAGGATGATGTGCTGGTCGAAGTGATTGAAAGCTCGCCTGAATACACTTGTTGGGAAATGCTGGTCACAATGGGTGTAATGGAGATCAGTAACAGATAGCTACACAATGTTTGTTGGGTGGTAAGCCAATGTTGTGTGGTGCTGAATGCTGCCAACACGCTGAGAAAAATATCATAGAGATTACAGGCCATGATGATGCGATAGGGATTGCGGTTTTCAATCAAACGCGCAATTAACAGCCCCATGGCGCTTAATATACCTGACACGGTGGTGAGTAGCGGAATCCACTCGGTCGATAATTCCCCCATTGAGACAAAAGAGGGAATTGCACCGTTGACCAGCGATGAACAACAGAACGAAAACGCAATGCCCAGGAACATGAGGAAATAAGGTTTTCTGAATGCGTTGTCTATAAACATACGATTCCCGGTTTGAAAATCTTGCTCGCGCGAGTGTGTCATCAATTGCGAATGGGAAATATTACTGATTCAACCCTGCTGCGTCTACTTGCCTGTTTTAGCAACAGGCCTTGTTAAATATGGTAATCAAGAGCGCGCGTTTTGGTCAGTCGTGCTATTGTTGATACATGCACGTAATTCATTAGGTAGATGAGACACACGTTTACATGCCAACCCGTGTTCCTTCATTCATTGATGGATGTATTAATGAATTGAGTAGCAGGAGAAAGGTGATTGTATCTCATGATGAATCACTCAATTGATAGCGTCAGTTGATAGCGTTGCTGTTTCAGCTCTTGAGGCTTGTTTATTTGAAGTGATTGCCCGGTTGGCTTTCAGATGGGAGCTTTGGTATGTAAGTAGGCTCTTGCACAAGGCTATGAGGATGAATAAGGCGCTGTAAATGCTGCGTTCCAATCCTATCTAACGGGATCATTAATGGAGTGCCTGTTAGTGAGTGTTTAGCAGAATGTTGCACTCGGTAATGGCAATGAAAAGCGTTTCTCTTTTTAAACTCCAAATTATATAAAACGCGGAATGACTAACATCAGAGCCGCGGAGCAGTGGGCTTTCAATATAAAGTCCATTGTCAAAATATGGATCATAGGGTTATGTCAAAATACGTTATGCATAAGGCAGGCAAGTTTGGCGGTGTGCTGGCTGTCGGGCTTTTCCTTGGAATAGGGAATCAGGCCCTCGCCGACTCCGCTTCATCCGGAGGAGACTCTGTTCCTTCCTCGTTGGGGGCAGGCAGTAGTGTTTCCGTGCCTTCAACACTCGGTGCAGGATCAGCATCCGATCAATCAGGACAGTCGGCGCAACAGTCACCTCAAGCTACTTCGGCTGCCGCCAATACACCTCAGCCGAGTGCTTCCAAATCGGCACCTTCGCGATCTGTAGCGCCAAAACCGAGGCGTTCTTCGTCAGCAGGGAACGACAATACATCCCAAAATAATAATCTCATTGGATTGAATGCTTCCCATCCGGGGCATTGGCCGGTACCGAATATTGCCGCTAATAATCCATCTCCATTGCAGGGTAATCTTCCGACCAAAAGCTTTGCGAATCAGATTCGTACGGCAGCCAATGGGCTGGTTGAAAACCTGAACAATGATAGTGTGCCTACCCTCCCGGATGTTCCCGGGCGTCCATCCCTGCGTCCTGGGGCTACAAGTAGCTCGGTAACACTTCTAGCCAATCATCTTACCGAGCTTGGATATTATTCAGGGGATGTGGAGTCTGATCAGTACAATGGCTCGCTGGTAGCTGCCGTCAAAAAATTCCAGCAGGCCCATGGTTTGGTCGCCGATGGTGTTGTTGGTCCTCAGGTAGCCGCGGCCATCAATGTGAACCCGATTCATGAAGCCAATGCGTTGCGTTTATGGGCCAAGGCCATAGATGAAGCCAACTCGGGCGCTTATGCGGCCGGTGCCAAATATTTGGTGCTGATCAATATCCCATCATATACCTTGCATCTTATTCGTGTGTCTGACGGGGTACAGGTGCTGGAGAGCCCGGTTATTGTGGGAGCAGTCAATCACCAGACGCCGATCTTCTGGACGCGTATCAACAGTCTGAAAGTGTCGCCTGACTGGGTTGCTCCATCGTCCATCAGTAAAACATACATGCGTGTACCGCCCGGCCCGAGTAATCCTCTGGGGCTATTGCGATTTACGACCAATAACGCACAGGACATCTTCCTGCATGACACGGATCACCATTGGTTGTTTGCCCGTTCTTGGCGTGCAATTTCGCACGGTTGTATCCGCGTGAAGCACTGGCCCGAATTGGCTGAAGTATTGGGTGACCTAACACCGCAGCGCTTGCAGGATGCTCTGAATAAACGCTATACACTGTATTTGCCTGTCAGGGGGCGGATTCTTGTGCGTACCATTGATTCACGTGTAGATTTGGTCAATGGCCATGCCACGGTTTGGCCTGACCCCTACAACCTCGGCAATGCAGCGATTGGTGCGCTTAGTCTCGACGGGCAATCCGAATCGGATCCGGCATCGCGTTTCTCGATGGATCCTTATCAGCCCTTGAAATCGGCGGATCGCGTGAGTAGCCAGGTAGGTGCTCCGTAACGCTGGATTATTACATCCTTGAGGGACGTTACTTCCTCAGGGGATAACATGTCGTATTTTCGAGCGCATCTAAAAAGCCGCTTTCTTTCCACGTGGGAGAGAAAGCGGCTTTCTTTTTGAGAGAATTCCTTCCCTTTTCCTGCTACAACAAAAAGGCCTTATGCACAGGTATATCTCTTATGACTGTGAATAAAGTCCTTTGGGTGAGCGTATTCGATCAATAATAAATAAAAGCACGAATAACACACATGAAGGTAATAACCACGCTAGATTCTGACTGTAGAGTGGAAAGTAGCGGGCAAGTGAAAAGGGCTGAACCATTAGATTGGCCGAATGAAGTCCATCGGCTATACCGAAAAATAGCGCCAGTAATGCCACAGGCATGACGACAAACGCATCTGAGTTAAAGTGGCGACGTATAAAATAGGCCCCGATGAGAACGATAAACATGGGGTAGATAGCGGTCAGAATAGGGACCGAAATCGTGAGTAACGTCGTCAGTCCCAGATTGGCTACGATTAATGAAAAGAGCGCCATGATGCAGGCAAACAATGCATTGGGCTTACCGGTTAAATGGCTGAGGTAGGCGGCGCACGCGCTGGTAAGGCCAATGGCCGTAATCAGGCAGGCAATCGTTAGCAATATTCCCAAGAACAGGGTGCCTGCAATGCCGAAGCTGTAATGGACATAGGCGCCTAGTACTTCAGCACCATTGTTGGCATTGGGGGCAAGGCTGGCACTGACAGTCCCCAGTCGAAACAGGCTCACATAGACAAGGATCAGCCCGCCCCCCGCGATCAGCGAAGCCAATAGCGCATAGCGAGTGATTAATCGGGGGGAATCCACCCCACGAGAGCGAATGGCATTCACGATGACCAATCCAAAAGCAAGGGCGGCCAATGTGTCCATCGTCACATACCCGTTGGTAATACCTTCCGAGAAAGGGGCTACTTGCCAAGCCCCTTTGGGGAATGAGGGTTTGCCGGCAGCAACCACAAAGGCGGTAATACCCAATATGGAAAGGGCGATGATTTTCAGTGGTGCCAGTATCTTGCCGACACTGTCCATGAGCTTGCTCGGATAGAAAGAGACCAATATGACAATCGCAAAATAGGCAAGACTCCACACCCATAAACTGTTTTCAGAGTGAGTGAAGGGCTGTACCGCAAGGTCATAGGAGACAGAAGCCGTTCGTGGAATGCCAAAAAAAGGGCCAATACATAGATAACAGACGAGCGTCAGCAATATACCGCCGGTTTTGCCCATGGGGGCTGTGATCCCCGCCATTGATCCGTTGGCGCGGGCCATGGCAACTGACGTAATGACCGGCAACCCCACCGCTGTGACCAGAAAACCCAATGCTGCGGGAATAACGGCAGTTCCTGCCTGCATACCGATAATGGGAGGGAAAATGATATTGCCCGCCCCGACGAAAAGCGCAAAGTACATGAAACCGAGAATCCAGATATCCCGGCCTTTCAACTGTTTCATTGGATAACCTACAAATAAAGTGTGCTCTTTGGGCCGTGTCGTCTCAATACGAGGACAGAGCCTGATACTGATACCGTATCCAAACAAATCTGGACGTGGGTGTCTTCCTGTAAGATTTAATATTCAGCCTGAATCAAGAATTGAGGCGTGCACAGGATCACTGAGTGCTGAAAATGATCATTGAAACAAGACAGCTGAGTTCATAATGTGGAAGGAATGGTACGGGGTAGTGTTGTATAGGCTCTTGAGCGCGGGGTATGCGGGCAAACAGAACGGGTATACAGCAGGCCATCGCTTCGGTGGCATAGTATATACGCAACCGTGGATTCATGCGATCAGGGGAAGGCTATCAGGATGATAGCACCCACTCCTTGTGATAGCGGGCTGCTATGAGAAACGGTGCGATCCACGCAAGGATGCGTTGGATACACAGAAGTATCAGCCCCCAGGCGCCACGCAGGAAGCCGTTACGCTTGCAAGGTAAAAGACGCGGGGGCCACGTTAGGATGTAAGGATTCGACGCTCACAGCGTTTAGATGAGCGATGCAATCGCCGGGTCATATTTATCGGCGACGAAGTCGATAATACGGTAATCGGCCAGCTGATGCTGTTTGAAAGGATCTTCCTCCAGAATGGCTTCCAGTTGTTCACGGCTCAATGAAGCACGAGCAAGGATCACACCGCCGTCTCTGGGGTTTTTGGCGCCCGAGGCAATAAAATGTTTCTGTGCATAGTGTTTATCAAGATAGTCCAGGTGTGCCTGTACCTGCTTCGCTACTTCTTCAACCGGTTGAGTAAACGTCAGTTCTACAACATACATACTGTGGTGCTCCCGTAAAAAACATGAGGCCTATTACCTCAAAAATGACTAATGTGGAACGTTACGTCCTTTCGCGTTGGGAACGCAAGGCATCCACGAATAAATTGAATGCCAGCGAATTGCGTCGACGATCCGGATAATAGAGATGATATCCCGGAAAAGGAGGACACCATGGTTCAAGTATTCTGACAAGCCGACCTTCCTGAATATGTGTCATGACCAGATTATCGGGAACGCAGGCCAGTCCCATGCCACGCAAGGCGGCATCCAGTATCAATTGATCATTATCCGAGACGAAATGCTGTTCCGTGCGAATATTGATGGGCCGACCGTCACGTTCGAGTTCCCACACATAAATGCCGCCTGATGACTGAAAGCGTATGTTCAGGCAACGGTGTTGGGGCAGGTCCGATGGTCGTTGCGGATAGCCGTATTTTTTAAAATAGGCCGCTGACCCCACGACGGCCATGCTGACATCCCCTGAGATGGGGACAGCAATCATGTCCTTTTCAATCTGTTCTCCTAACCTGACACCCGCGTCAAAGCGTTCCTCGACAATATTGACCAGTCTATTTTCCACTGAAAGCTCGATATTGAGGTCAGGGTACTGCTGCATGAGCTGGTCTGCCACGGGTAACAGATATTGCCGGGCAGCACTGAAGCTACTGGTAATTCTAAGATGCCCTGAAGGTTGTTGTGTGAATTCATCCAGTCGTTTCAGGCTATGGCTAATGTTCTGAAAGGCCGGTTTTATTTCATTCAGCAATCGTTGCCCCGCTTGAGTCAGCGATATATTGCGCGTGGTCCGTGTCATCAATCTTACATCAAGCTCTTCTTCCAGGCGGCGTAGAGTATGGCTGAGCGCCGATTGTGACGTTCCCAGCTGTGCAGCTGCACGGGTGAAGCTACCTGCCTCCGAGATTGCCATGAAGGCCTGCAAATCGGCAATGGTATGACGTTTCATTTGAGTATTCACGGCTAACAATGACCTTCAATGATATTTGAGTGCTTTGTTCGGATAGGGGCGATGAGCACGCTATTGGGAATCCCTTGAAAACGTTAGGAACATGTTGGACAAGAAGAAAATCCTCCTTGGTTATACCTTTATGATTAATGAATTATCAATATAAGAACGATGTTTATAAAGCTGATAATAATATGAATCGATCGGGGTTAATATTGATCCATGTCCGATTCGCGCACAAAGTGAAGGATGACAGGACGATAGCCCTTGTAATGATCTGCAGGGTGGAGATGTTTATGTGTGCTTTTAATGGCGAAGGCAGGTGCTTACCTACTTTCGCCCTATTTTGACTTCGATGAATGGAAACAGGGAGCAACATTATGAAAATGCGTCATCTGGGAGCCCGTGGACCGCAGGTATCGGCTTTAGGGTTTGGATGCATGGGGCTCAATTCAAGCTACAACAGTAGTCTGTCGAGTCAGGGCGCCATTGATCTTTTACGTCAGGCTGTGGATATCGGCGTCACTTTTTTTGATACCGCTGAAGTATACGGACCCTACAGCAATGAAGAGCTGGTTGGGGAAGCGCTGCGACCCTTTCGGGATAAGGTTGTGATCGCGACCAAGTTTGGCTTTGACATTCATGACGACAAGCCGGTTGGTGTAAATAGCCATCCTGATCACATACGGTCGGTAGTGGAAGGGTCGCTAAAACGCCTCGGGGTGGAATATATCGATCTACTGTATCAACATCGTGTTGATCCGGATGTGCCGATCGAAGAGGTGGCCGGTACGGTCAGACAACTTATAGAAGAAGGCAAGGTAAAGCATTTTGGTATGTCTGAACCTTCCGCCGAGACCTTAAGAAAAGCGCATGCGGTTCAGCCAGTGACAGCATTGCAGAATGAATATTCATTGTGGACAAGAGGGGTCGAGAGCAATGGTATTCTAGCCACATGTGAAGAACTGGGCATTGGTTTTGTGCCCTATAGCCCCTTGGGACGGGGGTTCCTGACAGGCGCACTGACAGCAGATACCTCTTTTGCCGACAATGACTTTCGCAGTAAGCTGCCACGGTTTCAGGCGGAGGCATTGAAAAAGAATCAGGCCCTTGTTGAGCTACTCCAGCGTGTAGCCACTGCAAAAGGAGGTACAGCTGCACAGGTTGCGCTGGCATGGTTGCTGGCACAGAAACCATGGATTGTTCCTATCCCCGGAACCACCAAATTGCATCGCCTTGAAGAAAATCTGGGCGCCACTCAGCTTGAATTGAGCGCAAACGAACTGGAAGAGATCGATAGTGCTGCGTCTGCCATCCAGGTTGAAGGTGAGCGGTATACACCAGAACTGATGGCAACAACGGGGCTCTGATGATTCCCTTTCCTCTAAGAACATGCGTGTAAAAAGCCGGGTTATTGCTATTATGGCCTTTTTGCCCTGTCTGAATCCGGATGGGGCATTATTATTGACGAGTCAGTACAAATATTGAGTGATTACCCATAACTGACACGCGCCGAAATCAGGCGGACGTTGAGGTTTGGTCAATAGTGAAGGTTGGTCAATATCGAAATTCGACAGGTGCTGAATAGCCAGCGTTTTGCTTGATATCGAGGATAATCAGTTAGCCTGTCAGGGATATGTTATCAATGGCATGTGGCATGTTGTTCGGCATAATACTGCCATGCATCAACACTTTTCCCATCCGGAAGATGACACAGTTGTTCTTCACCTGTTTGCATTTTTCTGACTTCAAGCTGACCTCCCTGCGTTAGGCAATAGTTAGCCGCAAGCCTGTTGGTGTTGGGATGTTCAGGAATACTATTGAATATATGGCTGGTATTGAATGATTGTGTCCGTTGTGTATCAGGTGAATGGCTAGCGCACCCTGCCAACGTAAAAACCATCAGAGTACTAGCAATACCGGCAAGTGATGTATTTTTCAATGAAGTCATGCACATTACCTTCCTATCGTCGAGGATGTACGGGGACATTCCAACAGTAATATGGATGATTATGTACCTGATGATAAAAAAGGGTGACACAAGTCACCCCTTTCAAGACATCAAACACACATTGTGGGATGTCTAAGCACTTACCTTTTGCTTCAACTTATTTCTTGTTGAACAGGCCGCCCAGCGTTTCTTTAGCAGAATTGATGGCGTCTTCGACTTTGCCTTTAGCATCCATAACGCTATCGTAAGCCTGTTCGTACTGGTTCTCACCATTGTTGGATTCTGACTGTTGGTCATTTTCCTGATTATTCTGATCATCAGCCTGATTGGTAGGCTGTTGCTGCTGATCATTTTCTGGCTGCTGATTTTCATCGCTCATGGGGAAGCTCCTTCAAGGTTATATATTGTACAGTAAATAACGGTTAAAAAGTTACTGTAGTAGTTACTATATGTGCTCTGCGTGATTCTTCAATACCCAAGACGCATTATTATGTTGCAATCAGCAATAAAAGCTTGGTCTAGTCACATATTATCGCGATTAATAAGCCGGATCCGCGAATTTTGATAGGGGGACATCATGAAGACAACAAGCCCTTGTTTTTATAAAGTGCTCCTTTCAGCTGCCTTACTATCAATCAATCTCTCCCTCAATGGCTGTACTGCTTCACCCTATGCCAACCCTGACCCTGTATTCAGTGCTCATACCGGTGTGTATTCCGTCACCGATATATCGTATAAGCGGATAATGACGCGAGCGCACCAGTATTGTCCGCAGGGTTATCAGACCATTGATATTGATCATGAGGATAGTTTTGATTGGCACATTGATATTATGTGTAAGCCCGGCAAACGTTAGGTAGTACTATGCTGCCTCTTTGAAGTTTGAGTACTACACGTGAGTATCGAATGCGTGGATATAAAAAAGGCACCAGGGTGATTAACCCTGATGCCTTTTATCTGAACACCCTCAGCAGTACCAGAGGGGAGAGGTATACTTAACGCCTCTGGTATTAATGATCAGGATGGCGTATTGCCGTTTTCCTGACGGATTTCTTCCTGCTGTTGCTTGTAGAGCTCGGGATGCTCGTAAATGAGGTTTTCACGACGCTCGGTCAGGCGTTTGATCTCGCCATCCAGATGTTCAACCTCTTCTTCCAGATTATCGTGGTAATCCGCCAGTAGTTCTTTGGCTTCGGCCTTGTCAGTAGCAGACGGTGTAGAGCCTTTCAGTGGCTTACTGGCCGTCTCTGGCGTACTCAGGATAGTGATTGCTCCGATGATGGCAGCCAGCATCAGATAGTAGGCCGGCATGTCGAGATTACCGGATGCATCTACCAACCATGCTGTTACCAAGGGTGTTGTACCACCGAACAGTGATACGGACACGTTAAAGGCTACAGCCAAAGCACCGTAGCGGATTGCTGTTGGGAACAGTGCCGGTAGTGTCGATGGCATGCTGCCTGTAAAGGTGTTAAGGATCAGCCCCATAATCACCAGGCCAAGCAGAATCAACGGTGTGCTACCGGTCTGAATAAGCATCAGGCAGGGAATTGCAAGTACGAAGGATGCAATGCACCCGGTGAGGATGACCGGTTTGCGACCGAATTTATCGCTCAAGCGACCTACAATGGGCTGCATAAACAGCATCACAACCATAACGATAAGGATCAGGAACAATCCATGATCAGCATCATAGTGCAAGTTGGCTGACAGGTAGCTGGGCATGTACGACAGCAACATGTAGTCGGTGACGTTGAACACCAGTACCAGGCCAATGCAGACCAGCAAGGGTTTCCAATGGCCTGTCACCATATTAACAAATTCGTTTTTGGGTGTTGGCTGTTGCTGTTGTTCCGCTTGCTCCGCCTGTTCCTGGAAGGCTGGAGTTTCTTCCAGTTTCATACGCAGGTACAAACCGATCAGACCAAGAGGGCCTGCAACGTAAAAAGGAATACGCCATCCCCAATCAAGCAACTGTTCATGTGTCAGCGCACTTGAGAGGACAGTCACAATGGCCGCACCGAGCAAATAGCCACTTGTGGTCCCGAATTCGAGCCAGCTACCCATAAAGCCACGTTTGCGGTCAGGCGAATACTCTGCAATAAAGGTGGCCGCACCGCCGTATTCACCACCGGTAGAGAACCCCTGAACCAGACGTGCAAGCAGCAGCAGAATGGGGGCCCAAACGCCTATGGTGCTGTAGCTGGGGATCAGGCCGATACAGAAGGTACTGATCGCCATCATGATCATGGTAATGGCCAGAATCTTTTGGCGCCCGACTTTATCGCCCAGGGGACCGAAGAACAGGCCACCTACAGGGCGGATCAGGAAAGCAACGGCAAAAGCGCCGAATGTGGCCAGAAGCTGTACTGTACCACTGCTACCCGGGAAGAAGACTTGCCCCAAAACAACGGCAATATAACTGTAAACACCGAAGTCAAACCACTCCATGGCATTACCCAGTGCAGCTGCCGCAACGGCGCGCTTCAGTGTGGCGTGGTCAATGACGGTGATGTCTTCAAGGCGCAAGCGTTTTTTGCGTCTGCGCTTCTTGAAAGGGTTGTGATGCCCTTTAATAGGCTCGCTACTACTCATGCAATGTGCTCCTTCGCAGCCCTGTTAAGATGGGTTGTTGTATATGTGCAAAACGCATCATTATAAACAAGCTGGGTAACTATTTCAGTAAATTATCAAAATAGTTGTGTTTTTACATAAAGGGAGGGAAAGCCCGATGTCAGCTTTTCTTCAATAATAGGAAAAAGAAAAGGGGTTATCCAGAGTCTGAACAATAATAATATATTTCATGTCGTTAACTCTCATATGCAGGCCGCACGGCCTTGCCCAAAGCATTGAGGTTATATTGAAATTTAAGGGGGTAATAAAAAGGGATTGTTCATCCCTAAACGACATTCCATGCGCAGTTTATAAACTGATATTACTGATGAAAAGTGATTATTGTTAATGAAGAGGAACGTGGAGTAAAACCGGGAAGAAGTATATGCCGAGACTACTTCCTGTTCAGCATGTCATGTAATGAGCTTGTGATGTTATCGAACCATACGGTAAAGGCCTACTGGATATGGACCTGATATATGACTGGCCGAACAGCCAGCCATAAAATCAGTGTTACCGTTTGAAATACCCCGTGACTTGGTCACCTTTGGCTAGCCGAGGTTATTCACGAGTAACGCTTCTACTTCGCTGACACGCGTTTCAAGTGTTTTTTCATCCGGGGCCAACACACACACATGACCTATCTTCCTTCCCGGGCGAGGGGCCTTGTTGTAATCATGCAGGCGAACACCGGGAACGGAAAGCAATGTGTTTTTGTCAGGCATGTTACCGATGATATTCAGCATGGCGCATGGGGTGAGGACCGTTGTGTCACCCAAAGGCAAGCCTGCGATAGCGCGTACGTGATTTTCGAATTGGCTGGTGCAAGCGCCTTCGATGGTCCAGTGGCCCGAGTTGTGCACGCGAGGCGCAATTTCATTGGCCAGTAGGCCTTCTTTCGTGACGAAGAACTCAAAGGCCATGACGCCTACATAATCGAGTGCGTCCAACACTTTCTCGACATTGCGTATTGCTTCTTCCTTGCGGGGATGGTTCTGACTCGGTGTTGAGCGATGTAGAATGCCCTGCCGATGTTCATTCACACAAAGTGGCCAGCTTTTTACCTCACCTTGTTGAGAGCGCACGGCGATCACGGAGACTTCGTGATCAAAATCGATGAACCCTTCCATGATGAGCGGTACGTGCCCCAGCTCTTCAAATGTACCGGGAATATCCTTTTCATCCCGCAGTACTTTTTGACCTTTCCCATCATATCCCATGGTGCGTGTTTTAAGTACGGCGGGAAGTCCAATATCCTTGGCAGCTTGCTCAAGATCACTCTGGCTATCAATTCGTGCGATGGGAGGCAAGGGAATGTTCAGCGAGGCGAAAAGTGATTTTTCATGCCACCGATCGCGAGAGGTTTCTAATGCCCTGGGTGGTGGAAAGGCAGGGCGTTTTCGAGAGATTTGTTCCAGTGCCTGAGGCGAAACATTTTCAAACTCGAAAGTGACTACATCGGCGGCACTGATCAGAGAATGAATGCCATGATCGTCATCCCATGATGATTCGATGTGCTCCCCATAAGGCGCCGCACAAGGCTGTGGAGATGGATCCAGAAAAATGAATTCCAGATTCAGGGGTTGGCCTGCCTGAGCAAGCATTTGGCCCAATTGACCGGCGCCCACAATACCAATACGCATGCCTGAATGGCTCCTTAAAGAGAGGGACGAGGGTCCTGGTCATCCAGAACGCGTTGGGTTTGTTCCTGTCGGTATTGCTGTAGAGCCTGACGAATACCTTCATCGTGAACACCTAGAATTGATGCTGAAAGCAAGGCCGCATTGATAGCTCCAGCGCGCCCGATCGCCAGTGTTGCTGTAGGGATACCGGCCGGCATCTGGACGATTGAAAGCAATGAGTCAACGCCGGAAAGAGTACTCGATTTGACAGGGACACCCAGCACAGGAAGCCATGTTTTTGCCGCACACATTCCCGGGAGATGTGCGGCTCCGCCAGCACCAGCGATAATCACCTCTATACCGCGCTCTGCCGCTGTTTCGGCATATTCGAAAAGGAGGTCTGGCGTGCGGTGGGCTGAGACCACACGGGCTTCGTAGGGAATGCCCAATGTTTCCAGTGTATCAACCGTGTGCTGCATGGTGGACCAATCTGACTTGGAACCCATGATGATACCGACTCTTGCGCTCATTATTGCTCCAGGAAAGTCTCTTTATGTCAGTAGATAACCGGTGAGGTACCTATGCGGCATATTATTTTCAAGGCAATCAAAAAATACATGAATGTATACAGCTGCTGGATATTAATGCCTTTTATTACCGGTAGTGTTGATGTTGGCCTCATTTGCAGGTATCTGTGGAAGCAACATGGCCCACACGCAAGCCTACCGGCGGGAAAGTCGCATAGTTTACACATGATCCATTGAAATTGAGAGAGCGGGTGCGAATTTTGCCGATAAATCGCATTTTGTCTTTAAACCAACGACAAGACCCCACACTGAAGCAGTGCGGGGTCCGTCATTACTCATAAAGAGCCCATGTTACAGGGAAAACTGCCTTATTCACCCATGGTTGAGCGCAGTTTACTTACATCAGAGGCCGATACCGGTGCTGCCGCATTGCCCCAGCTATTACGGATATACGTCAGTACGTCAGCAATATTCTGATCGGTCATGTCCCAACCAAATGCAGGCATAGAGGGGGCTGTCGGGCGCGAATCTACCGCACCTGCACGAGCCCCTGCCAACACAACGTGCATGAGCGAGGTAGTGTCATCCTGACGGATTAATGGGTTGTCGGCCAAACGTGGGAACAAGCCTTCTACACCTGCACCATCTGGGGTGTGACAGGCGGAGCAGCGATCCTCATAAATGTGTTTGCCGGCGACCATATGAGGGTTGTTGCTTGCAAGAGGTTTGGGAGCCTCGGTTTGCGTGGCATGACCATCTCCCTCTTTCAAGTAAACAGCCACAGCCTTGAGATCCGCATCGCTCCAGTACTGAGAAGAGTTATGGACTTCTTCTGCCATGGGGCCTGAGGCAATGGTGTATTTGTTAACACCGGTTTTCAGATAAGCCACCAGATCCTGGGTTGACCAGCTTCCAATCCCTTTCTGCTTGTCGGGAGTGATGTTGGGAATAGTCCAGTTTTCCAGTGAGCTGCCCTGCAGGAACTCGCTGTTTTTGTCACCGCCGATAATGTTTTTCGGTGTGTGGCATGTGCCGCAATGGCCAAGTCCTTCAACAATATAAGCCCCACGATTCCATTCGGCTGATTTGTGAGGATCCGGTTTGAACTCTCCAGGGTGGAAGTTCAACAGGTTCCAGCCGATCAGCGAAAGGCGAATGTTGAAAGGGAACGGGAGCTGATTCGCTGTTATGTCGTTGCTGACCGGTTGCACAGTTTGCAAGTATTGCCACAGCGCTTGTAGATCACTGTCCCTGACGCGAGTATACGCGGTATAAGGCATGGCGCCATAGAGGTGACCAATTGGCGCAACCCCTTTTGTCATGGCTTTCTTGAACTGTTCATAGTTCCAGGAACCGATCCCGGTAGCCTGATCAGGCGTAATGTTGGGTGCTACCAACTTGCCGAAAGGCGTATTGATCGCAACGCCACCTGCAAACTCTTTGCCCCCGGGAGCCGTGTGGCACGCGGCACAGTCACCAAGCGTCGCAATGTATTGCCCTTTGGCAATAACATCGTAGTCGTCGGACATGCTATGACCATCGTCAATAGCCTGTGCCATGGCGATATTGGCCCCAACAGCACCCAGCAAGGCGATACCTGCACCTGCCAGCATGGTATTCAGCTTGTTCATGCAATCATCTCCCCTGGGTTTTTCAAGTAGAGGCGGCGAATGGCATCTGCTGCCTTGAAGGCTAATGCCCCCACCGTGCCCGTCGGGTTATACCCGGGGTTTTGGGGTACTGCAGTAGCACCTACCACGAAGAGATTGGGAACGTTCCATACCTGTAGATATTTATTGACGGAGCTGACAGAAGGATCTGTACCCATGATGAACCCGCCTACCAAGTGAGTGGATTCGTAACCCTTGGCATTACTCCACGGCCCCACACTAGGTTTTTTGACAATCTGATACGCCCCCATCCGTTTGCCAATTTCGGCAATGCGGTTGGTGACATATTGAGCCATGCGCAGGTCATTGTCAGAGAAATCAAACGTCATCCGGAGCAATGGATCGCCATAAGGGTCACGATAGGTCGGATCGAGCGACAAGTAGTTGGTACGCTGAGGATAACAGCTAGCCTCACAACCAATACTCATATTGGCATGATAGGTATCCTTGACCGCACGCTTCCATTGGCTACCCCATTTGGGTGTGCCAGGAGGTGTCACTGAGTTGGCAATAGGCGCTCCACCGATGGGAGTAACACGCGTACTGCCACCACCAAAGAAGCCTAGACCAGAATGGTCGAAGTTATCATTGTTGGTTTCGTCAATACCCATTCCCACCGCACCGGCACCGATGAAGGGATTGAAATTCTTGTCGTGGAAGAACAACTGAGCCGAGTTGGCTGTCTGGTAGCAGTAGTTACGCCCTGTGGTGCCCTTGCCTGTTTCAGGATCATAGGGCTCACCAACGCCGGACATCAACATGAGACGTACATTTTCCAATACGAACGCAGCAACAATGACCAGGCTGGCAGGTTGTTCCCATTCACGGCCTGAAGAGTCGGTATAGATAACCCCTGTTGCTCGTGTGCCGGATGGATCCATGACAACACGGTGCACTTCACAGTTGGTTTTTGCAGTGAAATTGGGCTTGCGAATCAGCGCGGGCAAAATAGTAGTGATCGCACTGGCTTTCGAATAGTTGGCACAACCATAGTTGGTACAGAAACCACAGTAGGTGCAGGGCCCCATGGTAACACCCAGCGGGTTTGTATAGGCCTCGGAAACCAGTGAAGACGGTACGGGGTATGGTTTGTAACCCATGTCTTTAGCCGTTTCGGCAAAGAGGGTTGGACCGTAGGGCTGTTCCATGGGTGGAGTAGGGTAATCCGCTGAACGTGGTCCCTCGAAAGGGTTACCGCCTTCCTGGATCTGGCCCTTGATATTTCCGGCCTTGCCTGACGTACCGCAGATGGCCTCGAATCGGGCATAGTGAGGTTCCATCTCATCCCAATCGGTGCCCCAATCCTGCATGGTCAGGTTGGCAGCATCATAGGCCTTCTGACCGTAACGCTCGATCAGGTGGCTTTTCATGCGAAATTCATTCGGGTCATAGCGATAGGTAATACCTGCCCAGTGCAGGCCTGCGCCACCAGTACCATTCCCCGGATGGAAAGACTGCCACTGGCGAATAGGCAGGGCTGTCTGCCCCGGATTATTACGCATGGTGACCGTATTTTGACGTGCACGCACCATCAGTTCCATGCGTGTGTTGTAGCGCAATTCATCGGGTGCAGTCGCTACGCTGAAATCACGTGCGGTATCACGCCATGGGCCTCGTTCATAGCCGATGACATTGAGCCCTTCGTCAGCCAGCTCATTGGCGACGATAGAACCAGCCCAACCTAAACCAACAACAACCACATCCGTTGCTGGTAGTTTTGTTGGTGTTCCCTTGTAAGGTATGCTTCCCATTTTACTTATCCTTCCGTATTCCAGTGACTGCCGCCGGCAATGCTCAAGGGTTCCAAATCTATAGTCTGGTTATGCTTGTTTACGTATTGACGATAGTCATAACGAGCACCCGGGAAGCCAATCATCCTCCATGACACCATGTCTTTGTTGCCGCCATAGATAGGATCAGCAAAAAAGCCTTCCATGGTATTCTGAAGTACCAGCGCAAAAAACTTGTCGCTTGGGATATGATCGAAAGGAATATCACCCTGTTCCAGCGAATGAAGAATTTCATCCTGCTGAGATTCGTTTAACTGGGCAAATGACTGCTGGTGTTTGGACTGGCAATACTTCTCGAGCTGCGCCAGCCCAAGGCGATAACGTTGTTGCGGAACCAAACTTGATTGATCCCCTTGTGAAGGGGTGCCTTCCTGGAAAGGACCTTCCATATAGTAATGAGAGAAATCACCGAAAGAGCCAATCATCTGGCGATCAATAAAGATCGCGCAACCTGCGTCCTTGCCACTGATGCTAAGATCATCGGCTGGGATTAATCGAGCAACAATTGCTTCGATGGCTGCACCTTCATCCGAAGTAAAGAACTGCCAACCTTCACTGTCGTTGGCGATAGGGGGCGCACTGTGTGAAAAAGGCACCCAGTCAGGTTGATGTGTGTAGGTCAGCGCAAGCGCTTTGCCACTTGCACCAAGAGCAATGCCAGCTGCCCCTGTACCGATTACCTGGCGGCGCGTAACACCGGATTTTTTTCCGGATTCATCGGCCATAATATTCCCTCATCTAGCTGCTGTTCTTTGGTTGTTTATTTTTTATATAGTTATGGCTGTTCTGAATCAGTTTTCTTTTCAGTAACAGTCTTTCAGCCAACGCGTGGCAGAGCGCACAACGGAATATACCCGATGTGTTCATCCTGTAAGGTGATTGGCATTGCTGCGTTGGCTAGATAGTGCTGAATTAATGTATTTTAAACGAAAGGCCATGAATAGCCATTGGTTTAATGGAATTGTCTCATTTACGTCCTTGACATGTTGATGCTAATCCTACATCAAACGGGAGAGTATTGCCGGTCTTTTATAAATGATGTTCGTTTGGCCTGGATTGTTGAACATTTTGGATGAAATGGATGGTTTGTTCTTTATATTATTGAAAAATAAAGGATTTTTTATCAACAATGGGTGGTGTTGGGGTAAGGCAGCTATTGAATGTGGCCCATGCAAAAAATGCATGACATGAACAAGGGGGAGACCACGTGGGCTTTTATGCACAGTGGAAGAGCGGGAAAAAAGTATCACAACCATTAGGGAAAATCGTCTGTATAGGGCGAAATTATGCTGAACATGCTGCAGAGCTGGATAACCCTGTACCGTCCCAACCTCTGATATTTATCAAACCAAATACGAGTGCCTGCCTGATGGAGCAGGAGACAGCCCTGCGGTTTGATTTGGGCGAGATCCATTATGAGGCAGAGCTCGCGGTTCTTATGGGTAGATCCCTCACCAATGCCGAGGAAAGTGAAACACTTTCTGCCATTCAGGGCGTTGGGCTGGCCCTTGACCTCACCCTCCGTGATAGACAGGGTGAACTCAAAGCCAAAGGCCATCCATGGGAAGTAGCCAAAGCGTTTGACCATTCCTGCCCCATGACTCCCTTTATTCCTCTCACGGACCCAAACGCATTTTTCAGTCAGAATGAACCGCATGAATTTACGCTGGCAATCGATGGAGAGATTCGGCAGCATGGCAAGACAAACGAGATGCTGTTCACAATACCCGCCCAGCTGGCTTATATGAGCCACTATTTCACCCTGGAACCGGGGGATATTGTTTTGACGGGTACACCGAAAGGTGTGGGTCAACTGGTGCGTGGTCAGCAGGTAAAACTGACGCTTGATGGCGAACTTCTTGCTGAATCGCGTCTTGTATAGCGGCTTTCAATTACAGGAGTATTATCATGTCAACGTTTGATTCTATCGAGCTACAACGAATTGATGGCTCTACGACCACCTTGGCAGAGTTTAAGGGCAAGGCGTTGTTGATTGTTAATGTGGCGTCCAAGTGTGGGTTAACTTCCCAATATGAAGGACTTGAAGCTCTTTATTCAAAGTACAAGGATCAAGGGTTGGAAGTACTGGGCTTTCCGGCCAATGATTTTCTTGGTCAGGAACCCGGCAGCAATGAGGAAATACAGGAATTTTGCCGTGGTACCTTTGGTGTTGATTTCCCCATGTTCGCTAAAGTGACTGTTACTGGGGCGGATAAAACTCCCTTGTATCGAGCCTTGACAGAAGCAAAACCCACCAAGGAGTGGGCGCCTGGGAGTGGTTTCCGTCAGAAAATGGTGGATAGAGGGTTGATCGGTGACAGCGAAGAGGAAGTGAGCTGGAACTTTGAGAAGTTCTTGTTGAATCGCGATCATGAACTCGTGGCTCGTTTTGCCCCTGATTTTGATCCGCAAGCACCTCAGATTGTCTCTGCTATCGAAGACGCGTTAAAGTAAACGGCATTTTTCAAAGGGGCGTGTTGCATCGGCTACTTTTAACTGCACGTTGCAACACTGTCCAAGTACCCTTTATATGAAGTCGTGCCCATCGTGAGTATTTCCTATATCGAAGCTTAAAAACCGTTTCTGAGCGTTCGGTTTTTCTTCTTCCCTTATTCATCACACGCTAAAATAGTGGAAATGACGTTATTGTCATGAGCGTGTGCTGCGTGCGCTTAGGGTTTTCCTTAATGACGGAGACATGTTGCAGAGTACTGACTCTGTCCTGTTTTTCGAATAAAAAGGAAGGCCTGTATGTCGTCTTTATTTCCCCTCTCTTTCTTCAAACGCGAGTCTGCCCCCGGTATTGTACTCATTGTCCTGAGTCTTGTTGCTTTGGTCATTGCCAACTCTCCCTTGGGTACTACGTATACTTTCCTGTTGCATGCGAATGTGGGGCCTCTTTCGCTTGAAGGGTGGGTCAATGATGTCCTGATGTCTGTCTTTTTTCTGGTAGTTGGGCTCGAAATCAAGCGTGAAATGGTCGTAGGTGAATTGGCCTCATGGGCCAAACGACTCTTGCCCGGGATCGCTGCTCTGGCGGGAATGGTCGTTCCTGCCTTGATTTTCGTTGCTTTCAATTGGGGGCACGGCAGCGCGCAAGGGTGGGCGATACCTTCGGCGACGGATATCGCATTTTCCCTGGGTATCGTCTCCTTGTTGGGTAGTCGTGTGCCTCGCTCGCTCAAGCTCTTTCTGACAGCGCTTGCCATTATTGATGATCTTGGGGCCGTATTGGTAATCGGGCTCTTCTATACCCCCCATGTCAATGTATTGGATTTGGTGGGTGCGCTGGCGGTATTCATTTGCCTGTGCCTTTGTAATCTGGTCGGTGTTCGGCGCCTATGGCCCTACTTGCTGTTGGGCATAGTGCTTTGGTGCATGATCTATGGCTCCGGGATTCATCCGACACTGGCGGGGGTTCTTCTGGCGTTAACGATCCCATTGAGCCGCTCTCAACAGGCACCCCATACCTCACCGTTACATCGGTTGGAGCATTTGCTTTCCCAGCCAACCTCATTTTTTATATTGCCGATTTTCGCGCTTGCCAATGCAGGGGTGAGCATTATAGGCGTTGATGCAAATGTCCTTGTTTCACCGATTACCCTGGGAGTGACTTGCGGGCTTGTGGCTGGTAAAACACTCGGCATCTTTGGCGTGGTGAATGCCCTTGTGAAAACACGTTGGGTGGCTTTTCCTCATGGTGCCAATCAGCGACAGTTATTAGGCGTCTGTATCCTGTGTGGCATAGGATTTACCATGAGCCTTTTCATTTCCCTACTGGCTTTCCAGGACGCAAGTGCGATTGCTGAAGCAAAAATTGGCATACTGCTTGGCTCTTTTATTGCGGGTGTTGGCGGCTATATGGTGCTTCGCCATGCGCATGCCAGGCATCATCAAACTTCCGATAGTCAATAACGCTGTCCTATCTGGTTAGTCAGTTTTCTAAAAGGGAAGCATCCATACAAGCTGACCAACATGCCACGTACAGGGGGACATATACGTAACAAGTGAAAATAGAGTGTGTCTCAAGCCATCACAGTACCGCGCTCCTGCAGTGTATAAAGCATGCTTGTGATGTCTGAGGGCTCTTTTGGAAAAATAAAAAGCCCAGCGCTGAGGCTGGGCTTGATGAGTAACAAGAAGCAGGATAGGCATTGATCCCAAAGATTCTATTGATGGGATTCTGCTTTTCTTGCTATTTAACGTTTGCCAATCGAACCAATTAGTTCAGCAGGCTGGATGCACGGCTTTTCAGGCCACTTTCTATTGAGCTTTTAGCACTGCTTTCCGCACGTTTTTTAGCCTGTTGTTCAAGATACTCAGTCACTTTTTTGCCTGCCTTGGAGTTTTCGGCTTTTTCCAAAGCCTTGCTGCCGTATTTTTTCTCCAGTGCCTGCGCCTGTTGTTTGATGCTAAGGGACGATGATCCATTGAGGGCACTTTCTGCAGCTGAGTTAGTGCTCGTACTGGTACTGTTGGATGAAGATTGACTCAACAGTGATTTCCCTTGAGAAAGAAGACTATCAGCATTGGCAGCAGAGGGAAGTGTAGCAACAACACATGCACTGGCGAACAACAGGGGAATGACTTTTTTCATGGATAATATCCCATATTTTGTGGGTTGACCGAACAAGTAGTACTCGTCACCGTATAGTGCTTTGTATCAAGGTTCAACCCTGATAATGCGCCGCATTTTTACGATAGTGCATGGAAGTCAGTGCAAACATGATGATACCGCCCAGGGAAAGTGCTGCCCCTACATACCCCGCAGAGAGAAAACCATACCCGCGATAAATGAAAATTGCAGCGAGCCATGGCCCAAGTGCATTGGCGAGGTTAAAGGCTGACTGGTTCAATGCTGAGGCCAACCGCTGTGCCTTACCGGAAACATCCAATAGGCGTGTCTGCAGCAATACAGTAACTCCGCCACTAATGCCGATGACCAGCAGATCAATAAGGTAAGTGGCGATGTGGCTGGCTGATGCATGATAGAGCAGCAGCGCTACCATAGAGAGCGTAAGGAAGCCGAATATAGCAGGTGTTTGATATCGAGTACTGATGGAACCTACCAGCAATGCACCCAGGGTCATGCCTGCTCCAATTGCGGCCAGCGCGAAGGGGGCCAATATCACGGAGGCATGCATGTCATTCTGAACGGCTGAGGCGATATAGGTATATACCGCAAAAAATCCACCAAAACCTACGGCACAGGTGGCAAGACTCAAGAGCACTTGAGGATTTTTTAATGCAGTCAGTTCGCGTGTTGGTTTGGCATCGGGGTCAGGTTTGTCGTGCGGCGCATTACGCCAGACAGCATATGCCGTGCCCAGAGCCAACAGGGTGACTACGAAATAGCACCAGCGCCACCCAATGGTTTGCCCCATCAGGTTAGCAGCGGGGACACCACCGATGGTAGCGATGGTGAGGCCCAACATAACTCGGGAAATGGCCTTGCTTCGTTGTTTCGAAGGTACTTCTGCAGCGGCGGCAAGGGCTGCTACACCAAAGTAGGCCCCATGGGGGAGACCACACAGAAAACGAGACAAAACCATCAGATCAAAATTGGGTGCCAGAGCCGAGAACAGATTGAATAATGCAAAGGCAATCATCAATGCGATCAGGATGGAACGGCGTGGATACCTCACACTCAATATTGAGAGTATGGGCGCGCCAATCAATACACCCAGTGCATAGGCAGAGATCGCGTCCGCGGCTTGCGCTGCGTTAACGCCCAGGGAGGCGGAAAAAAAGGGTACCAGCGACATTGAGGCGAATTCGGTGCACCCCAGTGCGAATCCACCAAGGGCCAGTCCTAAAATAAGTGGCCGGGCACTGTTTTGCTCAGGTGCAGACATAAAAATTTCCTGATAAAGGTAATTGGGTTTTGTTTGAAATTCTACCTATCCCGTTTATTCAAAAGCTGTTGATGCCGAAAGGAATGATTAACAAACCCGGATAGGGTGGCAGACAAAAAGATATTGTATTTGCCGTGATATTTCGTATTTGTAGAACAACCACCCTCATTTCATCACCATGAATTATAGGTGTTGCCCTTGAAAAACTGCACGTTATGCGCGGGATTTCTGTTTAAAACAGTAAGCTCTCTATTATAACGAAGGATATAACGACTGCCAGATATCAATCCTGTTTTATTTGTGATGGTCCAGCATCGTCAGATTTATATGCCATCCTCCTAAGGGATTTAGCTGTATCTCTGGATGAATATTTGCTTTCCAGTACACCTACCTTGTCGCGTTTTTAACGCACACGTTTAAAGTGAATTTATTGTATTCTGGCGTATTGCTTCATTATAGGGCTATTACATTTTTCATTTCGCTTCGGTTTCCACTCTCATGCAAGTAGCTATCGCGAATACCTTATCCCTCACGGCATTTCATGGTTACGTACCGTCATAGCTCGTACCCTTACTATTAATACTACTTGCTCCGCCAGCAATACTACTTGCTCCGCTAGCCTTTCTTCGTTTGAGCCACTCACCATTTTGCCTATATGCAATAAAAATGCAGTTGACAATGATTATCATTTAAATGATATTTCACCCTCAGCAATCATTTGATTATTTCTTCTTCATACCTTTTTTCGTGATGACGGTACGTGAAGAGTGAAACGAAAAATAAATCCTATCGCGCAAGACCAGGTGATCTTGGCGTGGAATAGGTAGCACATACAGCAAAATCAAGGGAACTTGCGCACGTGGATATGAAATCGGTTTCAAAGCAGGCCGCTTTGCTTTCAGCAGGCCTTTTGGGCGGAGTCATCAGTGTCTCGACGGCAATAGCTCAACAAACGAATATTACTCAAACGAATAGTACTCAAATGAGTAGTGCGAAAATAAATAGTACACCTGTGGCTGCGGCCGAAAAATCAGCTACGCCTGAAAAAATCTCCTCCGTGGCGACATCTCAAAAACAAACACGATTGAGTACGGTTGATGTGGTTGGGTCTCATCAAGTCACCGGTGAAAATAGCTATGCCACCACATATAGCTCTACCGCAGACATGTCGCCTACCAGCAATCTCGATCAAGCGCAAACGACCAATACCGTCACGCATCAGCAAATAAAGGATCTGCAGCCTCAAACATTGGATGATGCGGTGAACTATATCCCGGGTGTCGCCATTGGCAATAATTTCGGCGGTACTCAGGATGGTTTGTTACGTCGTGGATTTGGTGAAATTGGTGATGGCGGTATCCTGATGGATGGTGTTCGACAACCGGTAACGCGGAGTTTCGACGCCGTAACTACAGAACGTGTGGAAGTGCTTAAAGGCCCCGCTTCGCTTCTATATGGCATGGGAGAGCCGGGTGGAGTGATTAACATCATCACTAAAAAACCCCTTTTTCATCAACAGACGACCCTTTCCGGAAACGTTACCAATCATGGTGGGGGAGACGGTAGTTTTGATACGACAGGTCCGATGGGGAATTCAGGATTCGCGTATCGTGTCATTGGGGAACGAAACCATGAAGGATATTGGCGCGAATATGGTCATACCAATAATAAACTGTTCGCTCCTTCCATTTCATATGTCGGGAAGAAACTCTCTTCAGTATTGGAATACCAATACCTGAATTACGATGAACCCTTGGATCGTGGTTCAGTGTGGAACGGTAATGGTTATTGGGGCAGCCGCTTTCATCGTATCGATGCCAAGGGAGTGAACTCTTATGGTATCCGACAATCGGTGACATCGCAGACAGAATACCGCTTTAATGATGATAACCGAGTACGTTTGACTGCTGCCTGGAACAATGATGAGCACAAGGATAACCAGATAGATAGCCGCATCAACAAGGGTAAGCAGCAACAGCGTTTTCGTCGGCAGGTTCACTCACCGCGCAGTAACAGCTATTTCGCGCTCGATTACATGACGAATCAACAGGTTATGGGTATCCGTAACGATATTCTGCTGGGGGCTGATTATCAGCATGCCATTACGCATTCGGATGATTTTCTGAATAGTGGATGGAAAACGGCAGGTATGTATTCATATGATGAATTACGTTCCTTTGCGGTACCCGCCAGTAATAGCGGCACCTATGTGAAATCTACCGGTGAATCTGTCTATGCAAAAGATAATATCTACCTGAACGATCAATGGATTGTAGCACCGGGTATACGTTATCAGCACCTTTATGAAAATACGGGGCAGGATGATGGCCCTGACATGTCTTATCGTACCCATACCAACGCGAGCAAGTCGAAGCTCTTGCCATTCATTGGTGTGGTGTATAAATGGACGCCGAATATATCGCTTTATGGTAACTATTCGACATCGTTCTCGCCCAACGAGGTAACTTCAGACTTCCATGGCAGTTATAAACCCTCGACAGGGCGCCAGGGTGAATTGGGTATCAAGTATCAGAACGAAAACTGGCAGTCTCAATTGGCTTTCTACCATATCGTGAAGAAAAACGTGGTAGCACAGGACAGCGATGGTTTGGGCGAACATATTTCAGGTGAACGTGCTTCTTCAGGCATTGAATGGAGCCTGACGGGCCGCATTAGCAAGAACTGGAGCGTTCTGGCAGATTATGCCTACACCCATACGAACATTCACAAAGACGGTGGGGCAGAGGACGAAGGTAACAGCTTCCAGAACGTGCCCAAAAATCAGGCGGGTGCATTCCTCTCATATCACGTGCCGACACAGGTGTGGGGTGGTCAACTGAATATTGGATCAGGCGTGCGTTATGTAGGGCGCCGAGCTGGTGACGATAATCACTCGTTCTCACTGCCCGGCTATGTTACGGCAGATGCCTTTGTTGGCTGGAGCTCCACCCATCTGCTTGGGCACCTGACATCCTTCCAGATTAATGCGGGGAACCTGACCAATAAAAACTATTTTGCCAGCTCAGGGGGCTCTACCCGTGTCGCGTACGGGCAGGGTAGAACTTTCCGCTTCACAGGAAGTGTGACGTTCTAATGAGTTGAGTCAAAGACAGCAAGGCTCCTTTTCCCGGGGCCTTGTTTCCTTCCATCTTGTATCGTTTCGTTTTCCAAGGCAGTTATAAATGCCACCACTTGCTTTACGACAACTTCTGTTATCAACTTTTGTCATGTGGAAAGTAACGTGCAATTCTTTCCGAAAAACATGACTACATGGGTAACCGGAACCGTTCATGAATAATGATGATCTCTGATCGAATATCAATATCTTTCCATGAATTAGTAAACACAGTGACCTTTCTGATGAAGGCGTGTTCCGGGTTTTAGTTTGATAATAAGCTGCTCGTTGGGAACGTTGCCAACAGTTTTGGACACATGCCCAACGTGAGCGTCATCCTTGCGTGGGTGTGAATTGGAGTCGTCATTGAATTGCATTTCTCCTGGCCCTTGCACAAAACGCTTACCATCTGTTGTTTCGACTGACCATTTACCGGCAAGTGTAATCACCCACTGAGGGCTTGGCGCATGGTGCCAGGAACCTTCATAACCAACGGGCAATGCCGCATAGGAAATACTCTCTATTTTATCGGGAGATATCCCTATCCATTGGGGCGCTGCGGGTGGCGCATAGCTCTTGAATTTCTCATTCTCTATTCTGCAATGCGTAAAGTGTGTTGCTCCTGAGGCATCGGCCCACTCTGAAATATAACTCAACGCGGGTTGTAAATGATGATGTGAAACTGTAGATGCATTTGGTCCCACTGGTTCGCCAATAATCTCGCCTTTCTGACCAGTGTCTGCCTGAGCACTGGTGACGCCGATACATAGCATTGCCATGCTTGATAGTGCCCCTAAAAAGACTTTCATTTTCGGGGAGAAGCTTTTTTTATTGCGATGGGCAATCGTAGACATTTTCAAATACTCTTCCTTTCTTTTCTATCAATGTATTTAAGTCTTGTTTAATAGTGTAGAAAAGGAAATGAGAGGGCAAATTTTTATCAAGAATGTTGGGATTGAGTGTTAAGTCAAACAATCCTCAATAAGCGTTGTAAAGTGCTATGCTAACAATCTGTGCTCCTTTCAGGTAAAAGACAATGTATAAATTAATCCCCGTTGCGCTGGTGATTGGACTGCTAGCTGGCTGTGCTTCCGATAACAATGCCAGTAATTACCAGCAAGTAATTAGCCAGTGCCGTCAAACGGCTGAACAGTTCTCCAGCAACACTCAAATTCAGCACTCTACCTATCAGGATTGCCTTGATCGGAACCATATTCATGATGGTGTGCGCCCACTGTTCCAATATAACTGGGGGAATAGCAATAAGTGATGCAGCCTATACAAAAGCAATAAAGTCTGTAAGAAGGAACGTATATGGGAAGCAGCAGACGAGAATAAACCCGTCTTGATACAGACGGGTTTCTTTGGGGGCTCACATGATTACAAGCGCATAATTGTTTGCACGTTTTACAAAGAAGCCGAAACTTGAGCAAAGAATGTACGTGGCAACCCTGCATAGATACCGCGGTTGTTGTCATTGTACGAGCGTGTAAAGTCATGGCGGTTGAAGACGTTTTTAACGCCCACTCCAACCTTGAGATGGTCGGTATCCGGACCGAAATCGTAATTCCCCGTCACATTCCAAATGGCAAAACCGGGAATGCGGCCTGTACTACCATCGGCGCTTTCTTTTCTCGTATTCTTGTTGTCTGCATACTGAGCTGTCTGGAATTGCGACTCCAGATTAGCCTGCCAGCCTTTGTAAGTGTAGCCCACACCGACTAGCCCTTTCAGTTTTGAAGAGAACGGCACACGATTTCCCTTGTTGGGGCCTGCTTCACGAATTTTCGCATCGACCCACGCCATATTGGCGTACACATTAAAGTTACGCAGCACGGGGTTCAGGGCTGCCAATTGGTAGTTGATAGACCCTTCTACCCCATGGTGACGGGTTTTACCCTGTGCATATACCGTATTATCGATTTGATTACTCTGATATTGATCCTTGAAGTTAATCAGGAACGTATCCAGTTGCGCCTGGACAATCCCATTATCGAAGTGGGTACCCAATTCCCAGGTACGTGCTTTTTCTGGCTTGACCGTTCCTGATGCCACCCGATTGGGCATTTGGCTGTACTGCACACTACTGAACGAGCCTTCCGTATTGGCATAGATATTCCAACTGGGCATCACGTGATACATTACAAAGAGGGCAGGTAATGTTGTGGTGTAATCGCCCTTGAATTTCTTCTTGCTGAGATAATTGGTTTGGCGTGTGTGAATATCCTCAAAACGCACACCTGGCGTAATGGTCCAACGACCTATATCGAATTCATTGTCCGCATAAAAAGCATTGGCACGTGTGCCGCCGCCGGCATTCCGGTCGTTTCTGCTATGCGTGGTGGGTAGCTTGTGCGCCGCAAATTGTTCGCGGTAGCGAAGCTCATGATTTGACTCATTGATGTAACGATAACCAATCGTGAAGCGATCGTGGACTGGCCCCAAGTCAAACTCATGCGAATATTGGGACTGAATACCGCGTACCCAGTAGTAGCGCGGTGAAAGAGAGGTAAACCCCTTCTGATCAAGGAAACCACTACGCAAGGTTTTAGTGAAGAAATAGTCCACGTTGAACTTGTTTGCTTCCCCCGTGAAGTCATATCCGCCACTCACCAACGTCCGTCGTGCCCAGAATACATCACGGGGGCGCTTGGACTGATAGCGATTCTGATTGTATTGCGCGCGAGTCAACCCCCCGGGCATCTCTCCTTTACCATCGTAATACTGTGCAATGGCGTGAAAACGATTACGTTTATCCAGCTGATAGTTCAGCTTCAGCATGGTGTCATCCAGATGGCTGGTTCGGCTGTGTTCGCGGAAGTTACTGCCACGTGTACCGCTGTAAAGCAGGGCCGCACCAAAACCGTTACTGGCGGTGCCACCGGCCAGCAAACTCATCGTATTCTTGAGGCCGTGGCTGGAAGAAGGGCTATTTTCAACATGATAATTAATATCCGAGGCGAACTTCTTCTTAGGAATGGCACGCGTTACAAAGTTCACAATCCCACCGACATTTTGTGGCCCGTAACGTACTGAGCCCCCGCCACGAATAACATCGACTGCCTGCATATTCCCTAATGAGATCGGTGCAACCGATAACTGTGGTTGGCCATAAGGGGCGTACGGTACCGGAATACCGTCCATCAATACCGTAGATTCGGTTGATAAGCGTGGGTTTAGTCCGCGAATCCCGAAATTCAACGCAAGATCATCATCTCCCGTACCATTTGGGCCCGGTGAAAATACGCCCGGGATTCGGTTAAGCGCATCGGAAATGGAGGTCACCCCTACTCGTTCGAGCTGATGACGATCCAGCAGATCCCTGGCCCCTGGGCTATTGAAAACATTATCGGCTCTGGCAGCACTCAACCAATCCCCTACGACTTTGACAGTAGCCAATTGTTGCGTAGTGGCGGGGGCAGGCTTCGCGGGCGCCTCAGGGGCTATCTTTTGATCCGAAGCATTTGAGTCATGCGCTGTTGAGGATGTAATAGTTGCCGCGTAGAGCTGATAGGGGAAGCATAGAGTTCCCATGCAAGCAAGAGTGATAGCAGGCTTCACCCAGTGTGAGGCAGCGTTTTTCATTATTATTTCGGTTCCCAGAAATGGTTAATTAGCGATCAAGTGTGGAAATAGCATGCAAATGTTATCCTCAATTGATAATGATAACAATTATCAATTGAGGATTTTTTAAGTCGTAATTAAGAATGTGTTATTCAAAAAAGAGCTATAGATGCGCGGAAAACGGGGGCGATTATCATTTGGGACGATAGAATTCACGCGTAAAGAAAGACATTGCACGCGTGCCTGTACTAGGCGTATTCATTGAAATAATACGCTCAAGCACAGTAGTTCTTTTAAAGGGGGGAAGAAGGGCTATTTGTGGGACTGATTTCAATCTTCTTGCGATATATCCATGAGCGCTGCTGATTACAACATTCACCGAATGTGGTTTACATGGCTTCCTTGATACCAAGTTTGATAAGCATGATATTGGCTGGGTAAACCGTAATAAACCCGGCCAGCATGGCGATCTGCATGATGAACCAATATGAAAAGCTGAATACATCAAGCCGCATGTGGAAGCCATACATGCAAATCAACATCCATATATACATGCCGATTTGATAAAAAATGACTGAAAGGGTATCGGCCTTCAATGCTTCCACTAGTGCTTTGGTGCGGCTCATGGAGGGATTCATTTCGCGCTTGGGAAGGTACTGGAAAACGATCCCAAATACGAATGCGCCGATGAAGTCGAGGACAAAGTGCCCTAGTAGCATCGAACCAGCGATACTGATTGTGACGATTGCTGAAACAAGTGCGGTGACGATATCCCCTATGGTACAGCCTCCGCCACAGTGGGTGTTATCCACGAGTGCGCTTTTCCATAGAGGTTTTTCTCCATCGCCATGATGATGCCTCTGCCCATGCATGTGTGACATGTGGTTCATGTCATAGTGATGAGAGTGATCCCCCTGATGCGTATTCTCCGCCTTGTGCTGGCTATGGGACATGCTTCCCATGGCATGGGGTTGATGATGAGTTGTGTGCTCATGGTCCGAGGCTGTGGTCGTATTGCTCTCTCCGGAGGGGTACTGGCGTGTCGAGTGATTTTTCTGGTGGTCCTTATGTGACATGGAATGGCCGCCACTGGTTGTTCGCCCCAGGGAGGTGTAGAGATACCATCCGATCACAGGAAGATATAACCCGGTAATTGGCCAGGTAATATTCATTATTTTCATGTGTTGAGGATGCTTTTTGATATCACCCGCAATCATGATGCAAGTTAGTACCCCTAATACAAGCGATATGACGGATATTAGCGTTAGCATTGGGTGAGCCTTGTTGTCCTCTGACCTGTCCAGATTTAATGAGAGCGCAGGATGATATGAGGTATAAGTGGCAACAGATGATGCCCATGGAATAGTTCGTACCTTGCCCCCTGAGTATAGATTATCCGGCCTGAGATGCTACTGCTGAAGCGGATAAGGAGACTGTTTTATGTCATGGTGGGGGCTGCTGGAAGATATCATTCAGGTGTTGGTGCAGGTTTGGTATTTTTTTCGTTCGATAAGGCTCGAAGATAATCCTGACATTGTGTCAGCTGTCGGACTCGGCTGTCAGCATCGGCGGCGAACCGAACAAGAAACTCTGCATCTTCCGGGAGAAGTCCTCTGATTGGGGCTGCATGATCATTTGTGGAAGCGGTATGTGAGGCATTTCCCGATGTAGAGAGGGCGGGTTGTTGGCGCAGCTGCAGAGCGTCCCGATGCAAACGATCAATGGTAGCGTGTATGCGAGTTTTCGCATGGCGTTCTTCCTCAAGAAAGCGTTGATCAATAGTATTGGCAAGCGCGTGACGTTGACGTTCCAGTGTAAGCACTTGCTGTGTCCATTGAGCCGTCGCTTCAATATTACGGGCTGTCAGTAGCGTCATAAGCTGTTTCTGTTCACTCAAATTCAATGACTGCCATACAAGTGCCCCCATCAGGGTCGCAATGATCAGCCATAAACTTTGTGATTTCATATGCTTCAACCTATCCAGCAATATGAAAGAAAGTGCTTTTGGCAGCAGTAACCCGACCCAACGAGTAATCGTGATCATTTTAAGACGCTGCTCCCTTAATTTCTTACCGTGGATGTGGAGATACGATAACCGAACTCTTTGGAGGACGTTGGACGCTATGCGTGCTGTTAGTCATGAATAAATCTAGATAAGAAACAAAAATGAGCTGACGTTAAAGTGAGCAAGTTTCTTTGGCGAGTATTCTAGCGCTAAAAGCTTAAACAACACTTAATGGCTCGAATTATTAGGTGAGAAATGATAAGGGGAATTAATGTATAACCCTTTAACTTAAAATATGTTTTTTAAGTACATGGCAATAAAGTAAATACCTATTGGCATTTCTTGGGTAGGCGAAAATTTTGGGATAAGCAGTAGTAACGTTATTCACAAAAGGATAAGCAGGTTAGATGTGCTTAGCGCTAAAAGCCCATTTTTATTATGGTGGCGGCTTGACGCAGTGTGGAAAGCCGGTAGCTGTGATCACCGGTCGAGAGAACTCGACTGCATAAAGCCGCCATAAAAAACTGCCGTAAAAATACGGCAGAAAAATTGGGGATGATTCACAGGTTTCGGGCTTCCACACCCAGCAGTAACAGGGTATTACTGCGGAACGAAGAATACCGCTCCATGCAATCGGCATCAATCTTCACCTCTTTATTTTAAGCTTTAAAACAGACTTTCTGCTTGTCCTCCCGTCACACATAACCTGCTATTACGTGTGACAGTCTTGATTGGCAAAATCAATTTACTATTTGCGCAGGGAGTCATTATATCTATGCGCGTAGTTTTTCCTTAAAAATCAATTGAGTAGGTGTCATGAAAACTGTCGAGAAAACGGCAAAAACATCTGGAAACAATGCTCCCGTCTCTCTCCGTGAGCTAACTCCTGAAGAGATGAATATGGTGTCGGGGAGTGGTTTTGCTTTATTTGGTGGCAAGTTGGCATTCGCTTCGTTGAAGAGCCAATTGTCATGGCTAGCCAAGGGCAAAATGTACCCGCGTAAGAAAGTCTAAATGATACGGGCAGGGGGCTGAGTCCCCTGCTTTAGATTTTTTATGCTGAACTCTACTCGGTCATTATATTTTCGATAACGAATGTAGCCATATTGCCACTGACTCTCCCCGGGATGTTGGCGGTTAGTACACGCGCGGCCTGATCGTAGTGAAGACGTGCCCCGTCGCTAAAATGCAGCGCGACGACGCTTTTGGACGCCTCCGGCGCGGGCATGGCGGTATTGTAAAGGCTCCCGATGACCACTGCCCCAGCGGTATCCCCACTGGGTGAGAGCAGAATAACGGTTTCTCCCACAGCAGGCGGTGCCCAAACACGGAGCGCCCCGGCCCGACCTGCATTCCAGGGTAACCAGTTGGTCAGCAGTTCACCACACTGGACGCGTACGCGTGGAGGTGCCTGCGAGAAATCGCATTGAGCGACCTGACCAATACGGACAAGGTTCATGATAAGACGGAGGAGTTCGATGGGGGGTGTAGTATTCATGCGGGGTATTGTGAGGGGAGGAGGAGCGTTGGGCGAGGCGGGGAGAGTGTGGGAGAATGATGGTACGGGGAGATAAAAAGATCAAAGGGAACGATTCATAAAATGGAAAATTTTAACTGTTTTTTACGTCAAAATAATACTCAAGTTACTGCAAATGCTTTTGTGGAGATTGTTGATGATAAAAATATAAAGATTAATGCTTATTTATCTACAGGGGAATATTGGCGGAATATAGGCGGTACATATAGGGAAGAGGATGAAAATTTCATTGCTGAAGGTAAGTATGAGCTAGATGAGGGTGGGCTGGTTTCATTTAAATTTACGTTTAAAATAAATTACTTCAATGAAAATATATTGTCATCATTTGGCGAATGGGTGATTGATAATGAACCACAGGGAAATAGAAGAGCAACCTATAAGTTCGAAGTATGGAGTTCTTCCAGTGAAAGACCTGGCTCCTCTCTAATTCCTCAGTTATTAGGAGATTTAAATGATTTGCAGCATAAAGCGTTAACACTTAAAACATCACATCAATCTATTACTCAACAGATAGAGGATGTTAAAAAAACATTGAAAAGTGTTGAAACTGAAAACAATAATTTAAATGCATCTCAAACTACCTTGATTGGTAATATTTCTGATTTTAATAAATCGAAAGATGAAGCTGAAGACCTCGTCAGTAAGTTAAAGGCTGATAAGGAAAAAGTAGGCCAGATGCAGGAAGATAATACGAAAATAAAACAAGAGCTGGAAGATATAAAAAAATCTGCCGAGAGTACTAATAATCAGGCCTTGGCTGCTTTGGACAGCACTACGACGATGGGGTTGGCAAAATCCTTTAAAGATAGGAAAGATGCGGCTGGCGAAGAAGCCAAAAAATATTCCAAGAATTTTTATATTTCTGTTGGAATTAGCTTAGGTGTTGTTTTACTAGCTTTTTTTGGGCCAGCTTTCTTTCACTATACTGTAGGTGGCGCATTTGAAAATTGGGCAATCAGAGTGCCTATTGTCGTCTTTTTGGTATGGCTCGTTTTATTTACTTCCAAAAAAGCTTCCCAGCAATCTGCGTTAATGGAGTTTTACGCTCAGAAACAAGCACTGGCCGAATCTTATCAAGGGTATAAAAAACAGGTAGAAGAAGTCAGTACAGATGATGATGACCTCAAAAACCTTATCAAAATGCTTTTGATAGCTATCAGCCGAGATTCTGCTGAGGTATTGGATCGCTCAGAGAAAATAAATCATCTTCCAGGTATAGCGGCTATATTCGGATTGAAAAAGAAAGATACTGATGCGGATACTGAGAAATAGACGCTATAAATAATTCTAGTGTCTACTTCAACCTTAATACTCAGTTGCCTTCCTGATGATACCGAGCTACAACCTCCCATCATCAGGAGGTTCTTATGGTCAAAGTACACGCTCCCTCTCCCCCAGAGCATTAAGCACTTCTTTCTCTATCAAGCGGCGCGTCCTCCCCGTCACCCCCAATAACCCTCGCCGGGTATACTTCACTTTGCCCAGCCTGCCTCTTTTATCTTATCCGATCTACTCGTCCATACACATGCATAGGTGATACCCATTGCATCTTTTCCTGACCTTAAGACCTATTTGTCATACCAGTGTTGCGTGGCTACAATGTGGCTACACAACATTGGAGGATAAACATGGCTATAACACACCGAGCCGATTCGATTGTCCGTGCTCGTATTTCCAGTGATACCAAAGAGCGGGCAATGGAGGCATTGGATAAAATGGGACTAACGGTTTCCGATTTAATTCGCATGACGTTTCTTCGTGTTGCGGAAGAGGGACGCATTCCCTTTGAGGTCGAAGTCCCCAACAAGACTACTCAAGCGGCCATGAAACGGCTCGAGGAAGGAAAAGGGGAGCGGTTTGATTCAAGTGATGAATTATTCAAGGATCTAGGCATCTAATGCTGAATATTGCTAGAGAAGTACAGTTCAAACGTGATGTTAAGCGCATGCAAAAGCGCGGCAAGAATATGAGCAAATTACGTGATCTATTACTGCTTTTGATTGAAGAAGTTCCATTGCCGGTAAAGTATAAGGATCATCCTTTAAAGCAGAATTGGGCAGGTTGGCGTGATGCTCATATCGAGCCCGATTGGCTACTTATTTATCAAATCGCAGGACGAACATTACGTTTGGCTAGAACAGGTACACATACCGACATTTTCAATCATTAATTCCTGTTCTTGATGGTGGCAATCAGCATTTCTTCAATTTTTCTTTCGGTCCTCCCCGACACCCCCAATAACCTTCGCCGGGTATATTTTACTTTGCCCGGTCTGCCTCTTTTGACCTGATCCACCAGCCCATACTGATGCACGCGGGCAATACCTGCCGTATGCCCTCTGAACATAACGGTCGCCCTTTTTTCACTGCTTTGAACGTGCAAATAGCACGCCGTACGCAGTTTGCCAAACATGGCCCTATGCCTGATCGCCCCCTGCCGAGATGACGTGATTTTTCGAGGTGCATAATGGGTACCTTCGGGATTCTGCTGTTGCCTGATGCGCTCCGCCTGTTCCCGTCGAACAATCACGGCTATTTTTCGCATGATCATACGCCGTTCACGCGGGGAAAGTTTCTCCAGTAATGTGACAATCTTATGGTTGGGGGAGAAGATACCAAGCTGATTTATTACCTATCCGTTAAATACTTGGATAAATCAATTTCTATAAAAAACGGCACCCTCTTTGTATTCAGGATTAGAGACTACTTTACTCATTGCACTAGGGGCGGGTACTCCTCCATGACTGCTGACTACTTCTGCCATGTGAATATCGATAGCTTCATGAACATTTTTTAACGCATCACCCAATGTATCCCCTGAAGAAAAGCAGCCAGGCATATAGGGCATAATAATGCCGAAAGCACAATTATTTTCCTGATGAATGATGATAGGAAAGCGCATGATCAACACCTTGTCCAGATAGAGTGGCATATAGGTAGAGCATTCCCTATCTCCAATTATGATTGTCTCCAGCATTCCTTGCATGGTATTTGACTCATTTTTTAACCAGATATGGGGACGTCAATTACTAGAGGCGTACAAAAGGGCAACGGCAAGTTAAAGTTATTAGCTTTCATGCTCATCAATGTTGACCAAAATGCTGACCATACAATGCTAAACGTAGCCTAAACCCTGCTTTTTTGGTTGTTTTTTGATCAATGTGGTTTATATGCTATTTGATAAGGGAATAGACTTAACCCATTGATTTTAAAGCACAAAAAAGCCCAACACCGAGGTGCTGGGCTTTTGCAATTTGGTGGAGGCGGCGGGAATTGAACCCGCGTCCGCCGGTACTCCTCCGTCGGCTCTACATGCTTAGATCCGTTTTTTAATTTAGCATTAACGACTCCAACGGGCAGGATTCGTTAACGCGATTCCTCTAAAGTTTAACGCAACAAGGAGAGGACACCCTTGCGCGCGGTCCCATCAATCGTGACTCATGCCCGTCCGCGATGAATGGGCACATCGCTTCGGGGTGGAAC
Source organism: Cernens ardua (assembly GCF_051251085.1). Classification (NCBI taxonomy): domain Bacteria; kingdom Pseudomonadati; phylum Pseudomonadota; class Gammaproteobacteria; order Oceanospirillales; family Halomonadaceae; genus Cernens; species Cernens ardua. The sequence continues at coordinate 52,469 of NZ_JBPCZH010000008.1, read as the reverse complement.
AAGTGTCAAGCTAGCTTACGCAGCCAGAGCACCTTCCTGAGCATAGTTTTCGTCGTTTGCGACTATTTAAATTGCAACGTTTTATTTACGAGATACGTTACGCTCTCGGCATGCACCTTGGGATTTGCCACCAGCGTCGAATCCAGAACGCCCCCAAAGAGTCTGGCGAGGATAACAGATCGCCCATGCGATTAACAATAACCTTTAGGGACTTTCGCTTAGCGCGAGCTTAATTTCGCACAGTGGTTTCACTGTGCGGATCATCGATTATCGCGCATAATACGTGCGCGTTGACGCTCCCAGTCCCGTGTTTTTTCAGTGGCGCGCTTATCATGCATTTTTTTACCCACTACCAATGCAATTTCGCACTTGACCAAGTGACCTTTCCAGAACAACCGCAGTGGTACACAGCTATGGCCCTTATCCTGTGTACGGGAAAAGATCCGTGCGATCTCTTTCTTGTGCAGAAGTAACTTACGTGTTCTATCCGGTTCAGCTACGCTATGAGTACTGGTGGTATTCAACGGCGTGATATGCGAGCCCAACAGCCATGCTTCGCCATTTTTAACGAGCACGTAGGTGTCTGTTAACTGCCCCTTGCCGGCGCGTAGACTTTTTACTTCCCACCCGGACAGGGAAAGCCCCGCTTCGAACGTTTCTTCAATGTGATATTCGTGTCTTGCCTTGCGATTCTGGGCAATCAGATTGTTGCCCGGCGCCTGGCCTTTCTTTTTGCCCATGGAGTGTTCCTGATATAAAGGCGAGGGTATTACTCGACTACGTGGAATTGATGAAATTTACCAGAGTAATTAATAACCCAAAGTAAGTATACTGAGCGCAGCATGGTATCATTGTACCTTTGAATCTGTAACGGGGTGAAATTTAAGTGTATATCTACCTCGTGTTGGTACGGGAGGGCGCATGCCTACAGTAAAAAAATCTGCATTGGTAAAACACTCTTGCCAGCAGATGTTTGATTTGATCAATGATTTTGAAAGTTATCCGCAATTTTTGCCGGGATGCCGTGAAGCGCGTCTGTTGGAGCGTACGGATGAGTATCTTATTGGAGAAATGACTCTGTCGAAAGGCGGCATCAAGCAGAGTATGTCGACACGTAATGAGCTGCATGCGCCCAATCGTATTGATATTTCCCTTGTTAAAGGTCCTTTCAAAAGTCTGGTTGGACATTGGTTGTTTGAAGAACTGGGCGAAAATAGTTGTCGCACAAACCTGACCATGGAATTTGATTTTTCCAACCGATTGATTGGGATGGCTTTCGGGCAATTGTTCGGACAGGTGGCCGGTCAGTTGGTCGATGCGTTTACCAAACGCGCGGATCAGGTGTATGGGCGCTGATATCAACAACGATGTTGCCAATATCATTAGTATCGAAATCGCCTATGTGTCGGGAGGGTGTTCGTGCCTGATAGCAATGAAAGTAGTGGCGGGCACGACAGTTCAAGAGGCATATCAGCAGTTTCTGTTGAATCTTGATGAGAACCAGAACTCCCTCGAATGGCTGTACGAAGCCCCTCTCGGGATTTTTGGACAACGAATCAAATCACCGGAATCTTACGTATTGGATGATGGGGATCGAATTGAAGCCTACGCTCCTCTGAAAGTGGACCCCAAGGCTGCGCGGCGGACTAGAGCAGGGCATTAGCCTGCCTTTCGAATAGCGGGTATGAGCGAGTCCGAGAAAGGAATAAACGCCAACATGCCCAAACAGATTGTCGTCTGATTAGGCATGTCGGGTAGCGAGTATACGCCTGGCCAGTAAGGCATTCGCTTTTTTAGTTGCCTGAAAGTTGGCCTGTAGTACCCTGATGAGAGGAAATGGCGGTAGCGGGCCCTCCCATTTTTCTAGCGACCGGGGTCTTCTCGAAATCGCCGGATTTTAAAATATTGCTAACCCGGTTATTTTGGAAGGTGATTGATAAGCGTTTGATATATACTTTCCCATCAGCGGCATTCAGACGGTAGACATAATCCCATTCGTTTGAATCGAAGGGATTATCCAATACAGGGGTGCCCAGGATGTAAATGACCTGGTCACGCGTCATGCCGACCTGAAGTTCCTGTACCATGTTATTGGTGATCAGGTTCCCCTGTTGCTGGTCGAATCTGTATACCCGGAAGAGGCTGCAGCCGCTTAACATGCCGATGATGCAGCAGATAGTGATGATTTTAATTGAATTTTGCATTTGCCCAAGACTTTCCATATCGTTTGCGTTGGTCGATCATAACCGAAATACCCAGTGACTGCGAAGAGCTTCCTAATGGCCGACAGAAATCAGGAATTACGTAAGGCAGGATTAAAAGTAACACTGCCTAGAGTCAAAATTCTGCAAATTCTCGAAGCTACTCGAGAAGAAGACCTCCATATGAGTGCTGAGGACGTCTATCGTTCCCTGTTGGAAGCAGGTGAGGATGTCGGTCTTGCCACTGTATACCGAGTACTGACCCAATTTGAAGCGGCAGGCTTGGTAATGCGTCATAATTTTGACGGGGGGCATGCTGTATTCGAACTTTCCCAAGAAGATCATCATGATCATATGCTGTGCCTGGAGACAGGTGAAGTGGTGGAGTTCTTTGATCATGAGATCGAGCGCAGGCAGCGTGAAGTAGCCGAGCAACGGGGCTATGAGCTGGTTGATCATGCGCTCGTCCTTTATGTGCGCCCCAAGGGGTCAACAGCAACGCGACAGGATGGTGCGCCACATACGCCGGGTAATAACGGGAAGCGTTGAGGGTTGCTCACGTTCTCTGTAAGGGGCCGGGTGTTGTCCGGCCTTTGTAACCCTCCCACCACTAGCATTCGATTGCGCGGTTTTTACAATAAAAGGCGTTGGCTAATTGCTGGCGTGATTTTCCTTTCTCAAGACGTTTGAAAGGGGCTGCGATCGCCCCATATTGCTCTGGAAGCATGTTCCTCGCAATTATGGCAAGAGACCTGTGCAGCCATCAGGCCCCTTCCTGCCGTAAAAACTTAATGTTGTGCGGGTTGTTGGGCGCCTTGCAGCATTTCATGTGCATGGGCGAGTGTTCGTTCAGACAAATGAATTCCACCCAGCATTCTGGCCAGCTCACGAATACGACCGCTCTCGTCCAGTAGGGCCATGTGGGTATGAGTGCTTGTGTCATCCTTCTGCTTCTCGATGTGAAGATGCTGATGCGCCTGAGCCGCCACTTGGGGGAGATGGGTGATACATAAAAGCTGTGCGCCTGTTTGCCCCAGCTCCCGCAGTAACTGCCCCACGATTTCTGCAGTCGCACCGGAAATGCCGACATCTACCTCATCAAAAACGAGGGTCGGGATAGTGCTGTGGGCAGCTGCTACCACCTGAATGGCGAGGCTGATACGTGAAAGTTCACCTCCTGAAGCCACCTTGTGGAGTGGACGTGGCGGCTGCCCTGGATTGGCAGAGAACAGAAAAGTGACATGATCCATTCCCTCAGGGTGTGCAGCATCCCGTTGTGTGACAGAGACCTCAAAGCAGGATTTTTCCATACCCAGATAGACCAATTGCTCTTGAATGCGTTGAGCTAGCGTTGTTGCGTGGGAATATCTCTGTTGGGAGATGCTTTGTGCCAGTGTTCTCCAGTCATCCCTTAACTGGCGTACTTCTTGTGTCAGAGCCTCAAGGTCTTCCTCGCCGGGTTCCAATTGCGCCAATTGATCCCTGAGGTGTTGTGCAAACGAGATGATTTCTTCAGGCATGATGTGATGCTTTCTGGCAATTTGGTGAACGCTCGCCAGGCGCGATTCCACTTGATTCAGGCGCTCAGGATCGAGTTCGGCGCTGTTCAAATAGTGACTGAGTTCACTGCTCGCTTCGTCCAGCTGGATACCTGCTTCAGAAAGAAGTGCCAGCGCAGAGGCAATGGCCGGATTATTGAGTTCGGGCAGAGATTCCAGCGCCTGACGGGCCTGAGCGATCAGGGTAGTAGCACCCTGTTCGTCATCATCACAAAAATTTAGAGCTTGCTGTGTTTGCATCTGTGCCTGTTCGGCATGTGCCAATTGCGTTTGCTCGTGCTCCAGTTGTTCAAGCTCTCCCTCCTGCAGAGCAAGTTCATCCAATTCTTCGACTTGATAGCGTAAAAGCTGACGTTTCGCATTGGCCTCGCTATCAGTTTGCTGTGCTGTTTTGAGCCGTTGACGTGCCTTGGACCATCGGTGGTAAATCTGGCTCAGTTTTTCGACATCGCTTCCAATTCCTGCGTATTCATCCAGCAATGCCTGATGTTGCTGTTCACGAAGAAGGGATTGATGGGCGTGCTGGGCATGGATGTCGATCAGGTGGTCGCTCAGGGCTTTTAGATCCGCTAACGTACAGGGAGACCCGTTGATCCATGCCTTGCTACGCCCACTGGACGTAATCACACGCCGAAGAATGCAGGTGTCTGCCTCCAGTTCACGTGCATTCAGCCATGCTTGTGCGGCGGGTAACCGAGACACATCGAAACAGGCGGACAGTTCGGCCTTTTCTTCCCCCTGTTTCACACTACCTGCTTCGTATCGCCCGCCCAGGCAAAGCGACAGTGCATCCAGCAGAATGGACTTTCCTGCCCCTGTTTCGCCAGTAATGGCTGTCATTCCCTGTCGAAAATCAAGTTCAAGATGATCAACGATGACGTAATTGCGAATCGTGAGTTGTGTGAGCATGAAACCTCCGATCCGGAAATACCGGAATTGGAAACTGGCTGGGCCCGGAGACTACCGGCCGCCTGAAATCAATGTATCAGGTCTGGAGTCAAAGCCCTTTGACCATAAAAAAGCATGTTAACTTATACAGTGGTTGGTAGAGTTATACACCATGCATGTAATTATATACAGTAAAAATTATATTGTTGCCTGACTTGAGATTGAATTCTTGGGCCCCATCTTCTTTATATGGTTTTTGAAGATATGGTTTTTTGAAGCGGGTTTTCATTGTCTCTATCTGTGTTGTCATGATTTGTGTTGGCAAACGTGATGTTCATATTCAATGAGGCTGAGGATTCGCGTTCCACTTTTTGGACATATAGCCCGCATGGCTATATGTCAGGGCATAACCCTTTATTTATCAGGAGTAACCAGATGACTCATGATGCTCATGACCCTCGGCATGAAGAGCCTGAGGTCAACGAAGCTGAAAACAGTAACGATGAAGCCGTTGATGGCGAAAGGGTGGACGACTCCACCAGTGAATTGAAGGCTCGTATTGAAGAGCTGGAGGGGGAGCTGGCACACACCAAGGAACAGTCCATGCGTGTGGCTGCTGAAGCCCAAAATGTCCGTCGCCGTGCTGAGCAGGATGTGGACAAGGCGCGCAAGTTTGCGTTGGAGAAATTTGTCAAAAGTCTATTGCCCGTCGCCGATACGTTGGAAAAGGCGTATGAAACAATGCACCAAGAAGGCGTGGACGATGTACATTTGGAAGGCCTTCGCATGACCCGTGATATGCAACAGGATGCTTTTCAGAAGGCAGGGTTGGAGGTTATCGATCCGCAAGGCGAGCCCTTCAATCCAGAATATCATGAAGCCATGGCCATGGTGCCCAATCCTGATGTTGAGCCCAATACTGTCGTGGACGTAATGCAAAAAGGGTACCTACTGAACGGTCGTGTGATCAGACCTGCTATGGTGGCTGTCAGCAAGGCACCTTAAGACTGATTTTTTGCTCATAATGGTAAAAATGATGGTGATGGGGCCTTGAAAGTGAAATTTATGCCCCTATATCTGTATTTAGACAAGCAATCCGGGCGATTGCATGAATTAACAATTTTCTGGAGTCGCGGTATTTGACTTCAGTCACAAGCACAAGTCATGAGGTGATTCTACATGGGACGTATTATTGGTATTGACTTGGGTACTACCAACTCTTGCGTAGCAGTACTGGATGGTAAGTCACCCCGAGTAATTGAAAATGCTGAAGGTGCACGTACTACACCTTCCATCGTTGCCTACACTGACGATGGTCAGACGTTGGTAGGTCAGGCGGCCAAGCGCCAGGCAGTTACTAACCCGACCAATACGCTGTATGCCGTAAAACGTTTGATCGGTCGTAAATTCAGCGACGCTGAAGTACAGAAAGACATCAAGATCGTGCCTTACAAAATTGTTGAGGCCGACAATGGTGATGCATGGGTTGAAGTCAAGGGCGATAAAATGGCTCCCCCGCAGGTCAGCGCTGAAGTGCTGAAAAAAATGAAGAAAACAGCTGAAGATTATCTCGGTGAAACCGTGACCGAAGCTGTTATCACAGTTCCTGCTTATTTCAATGATTCTCAGCGTCAGGCTACCAAGGATGCCGGTCGTATCGCGGGGCTCGATGTAAAACGTATCATCAACGAGCCTACTGCTGCGGCATTGGCCTATGGCATGGACAAGTCTCGCGGTGATAAAACCATCGCTGTTTATGACTTGGGTGGTGGTACTTTCGATATTTCCATTATCGAAGTAGCCGATGTTGATGGCGAAACCCAGTTCGAAGTACTTTCTACCAACGGTGATACTTTCCTCGGTGGTGAAGATTTCGACAATAAACTGATCGACTATCTGGTCAGTGAATTCAAGAAAGAGAGCGGTATTGATCTTTCCGGTGATTCTCTGGCGATGCAGCGTCTGAAAGAAGCCGCTGAAAAAGCGAAAATCGAACTGTCCAGCGCTCAGCAGACCGATGTTAACCTGCCATACATTACGGCAGACAACACTGGGCCGAAGCACCTGAACCTGAAAGTGTCTCGTGCAAAACTGGAATCTCTGGTTGAAGATCTGGTGCAGCGGTCTCTCGAACCTTGCAAACAGGCGCTGTCTGATGCTGACCTTTCTGCTTCCGGTATTGATGATGTGATTCTGGTGGGTGGTCAGACACGTATGCCTTTGGTTCAGCAGAAAGTGGCTGAATTCTTCGGCAAGGATGCTCGCAAGGATGTAAACCCTGACGAAGCGGTTGCCATTGGTGCGGCTATTCAAGGGGGTGTTTTGGGCGGTGACGTTAACGACGTACTGCTTCTCGACGTTACTCCGCTGACGCTGGGTATCGAAACCATGGGCGGTGTAATGACTCCGCTGATCGAGAAAAATACAACGATTCCGACCAAGAAAACACAGACATTCTCGACTGCTGAAGACAACCAGACTGCAGTGACCATCCATGTACTGCAGGGTGAGCGCAAGCAAGCGGCTCAGAACAAGTCTCTAGGTCGTTTCGATCTGAGCGATATTCCGCCGGCACCTCGCGGTACGCCTCAAATCGAAGTTGCTTTCGATATTGATGCCAACGGTATCCTGAACGTTTCTGCAAAAGATAAGCAGACCAACAAGGAACAATCCATTGTTATCAAGGCTTCTGGTGGTCTGAGCGATGAAGAAATCGATCAGATGGTCAGCGATGCTGAAGCCCACCAGGCGGAAGACAAAAAATTCGAAGAGCTGGTTCAGCTGCGTAACCAAGCGGACGGTATGGTTCATGCTGCTCGTAAAACACTGGAAGAAGCAGGTGATAAAGCAGAAGCAGGTGAGAAAGAAAAAATCGAATCTGCGATCTCTGAGCTTGAAGAAGCGCTTAAAGGCGATGACCAGTCAGCCATCCAGTCCAAACTTGATGCGTTGACCGAAGCCTCCAGCAGCCTTGCCCAGAAAGTGCATGCCGATCAGGCACAGCAGGGCGGTGCTGAAGGTGCGGAACAGGCCCAGCAAGGCAAGAAAGAAGATGATGTCGTTGATGCCGAGTACGAAGAAGTCGACGACGACAAGAAAAAGTAAGTGAGATGTGCAAATAGGCATCCTGATAAAGGCTGATGTTCAGCCTTTATCTGATAGGCGTGGGAGTTTAGGCTTCCGCGCCATTTCATGATTAATACATTGGGCAAGGACAGAAGGGGCATTGGCTCCATTATTGTGCTTGCCCAACCGTGATTTTTTACACCAGAATAAAGGGCAATCATCAGGTGTTCGTGGAACATCTGGCCCAGGCGGCTATCTGGAGGCCGTTGGACTCATGGCAAAACGTGATTATTACGAAGTCCTCGGTGTCGACAAAAGTGCTGACCAAAAGGAAATCAAAAAAGCCTTTCGACGCCTGGCACAGAAATACCATCCTGACCGTAATCCCGGTGATGAAACCGCGGCAGTAAAGTTCAGGGAAGTTTCCGAAGCTTATGAAGTGCTCTCGGTCGAAGAGAAGCGCTCTGCCTATGACCAGTTCGGACACGCTGGTGTCGATGGTCAGGCCGGCGGCTTTGGTGGCGGTGGTTTCGGTGCAGGTGCAGGCGGCTTTAGCGACATCTTTGGCGATGTTTTTGGTGATATCTTCGGTGGAGGTGGCGGCGGAGGCCGTGGTCGCGGTCCTAATGGGGCCATGCGCGGGTCCGACCTACGCTATAACCTTGAGATTGATCTTGAGGAAGCCGTAGCAGGGACTACCGTTGATATCCGCGTCCCCCGATTGGCAGAGTGTAGCCATTGCCATGGAGAAGGCGCTGAGCCGGGTACCAAGAAACATACCTGTACCACGTGTAACGGTATGGGGCAGGTACGCATGCAACAGGGTTTCTTTGCTGTTCAGCAAACATGCCCTACCTGTCACGGTGCGGGTGAAATTCCCGATACGCCTTGCTCCGTCTGCCATGGTGAAGGGCGTGTACAGGAAACCAAAACGCTATCGGTCAAGATTCCGGCCGGAGTCGATAATGGTGACCGCATTCGCCTGAACGGTGAAGGGGAAGGTGGTGTCAATGGCGGGCCCGCAGGCGATCTCTATGTCCAGATTTCCGTAAAAAATCATTCTATCTTCAAGCGCGATGGCCGAGACCTCTATTGTGAAGTCCCTATTAGCTTTGTGGATGCTACATTGGGTGGTGAGCTGGACGTACCGACGCTGGATGGTCGTGTGAGCCTCAAAATTCCTGCAGAGACTCAGACAGGGCGCCAGTTCCGTTTGCGTGGTAAAGGTGTCAAGTCTGTCCACGGTGGTGGACCGGGTGACCTCCTTTGTCGTGTTGTGATAGAGACGCCCGTTAATCTGAATGATAAGCAGAAAGAATTGCTGCGTAACTTCCAGGAAAGCCTGGATGGAACGGGAACCAAGCACTCGCCTCGCAAAAGCAGTTGGTTTGATGGCGTTAAAAAATTCTTTGAGGATATGCGTGGCTAATCGCTGCTCATCTAATCCTTGATCATTCTGAACCGGAAAGAGTATTTGCTCTTTCCGGTTTTTTTTATGTGTCGTAGAGGCCTGTAGCCTGTCGTTTCTTCGTCCTGATATCAGTATGATGTAGTGAACAGACGTACTTTTCCCTGTTTGGCAGGGGTTGATGATTAAGGGTAATCAAATGACACGTATTGCAGTATTGGGTGCATCAGGGCGAATGGGACGCATGTTGGTTCAGGCGGTGCATGAAACGGAAGGTGCAGAATTGACTGCGGCTGTTGTTCGCCCCGGTAGTTCTCTTGCCGGCGTGGATATTGGGGAGCTGTGTGGCCTTGGGCGTATCGGTGTGGTGACGACTACCTCTCTGGCGGAAAGCCCGGATTTCGATGTCTTGATCGACTTTACCCAACCGGAGACAACGCTTGAAGCTTTAGCCTTCTGCGCGCAACAGGGGAAAGCATCCGTCGTTGGTACAACGGGGCTGGATTCAACGCAGGATCACCAATTGGATAGCTATGCTCAACAAGTGCCCGTTCTCTTTGCCGCTAACATGAGTACGGGGGTGAACCTGTCATTGAATTTGTTGAAGACTGCAGCCAGGGCATTGGGTGATGCCGGTTACGATATCGAAGTGATTGAGGCGCATCATCGGCACAAGGTCGATGCACCTTCTGGTACGGCTCTGATGATGGGCAATGCGGTGGCGGAAGCGCTAGGGCGCAACCTCAATACGGATGGGGTTTTCTCCCGGGAGGGTAAGTGTGGGCCGCGTACCGATAAAGAGATTGGATTCTCTGTGATTCGGGCTGGTGACATTGTCGGCGAACATACTGTCATGTTTGCCACAGAAGGTGAGCGTATCGAAATTACGCATAAAGCCTCCAGCCGAATGACGTTTGCCAATGGCGCTGTTCGTGCTGCTTTATGGTTGGCACAACAACCTGCGGGGCGCTACGACATGCAGGATATGCTGGGTCTTAAATAACCGGGTGTTATCTGTCAATAGTGCCCTCGATCACCATTATTTTCTGTCGCTGGTACCCTCAACGGTGGTGGAAAATTTAGCGGCAAATGTAGTGGTGGCAAACAGCGTTATCTCCGGGCAATGATAACGAGTAGTAATGAACGTGGCGTTCGTGAAAAGAGGAATGGGTGAATGAGGAAGTTAAAACCATTGTCATGGTTAACTCTCAAAGGGCTGGCATGTGGCTACCGTTACAATGGGCCTGTTTCCGATCACTTTGATGGTGAACGTTTTCAGAATGTTCCTCCCATGCCCGATCTTGACCGTGAATCTCTTAAACGCTGGCGTAAGGAGCGCAAGGCCACGCTAGTGCCATGGCAGTGGCAAGCAGGGCCTGAGCACGCGTGGCATGATGAAGCGCCGGTTGATCGTGACCATGTCCGAGTAACGTTCATCAATCATTCTACGTTTCTGATTCAATTGAACGGGCTGAATATTCTGACGGATCCTGTTTGGTCAGAACGAGTGAGCCCCTTCACGTTTGCAGGGCCAAAGCGTTACTGTGCGCCGGGGATTGCGTTGGATAATTTGCCACCTATAGATGCTATTTGGCTGAGTCACAACCACTACGACCATTGTGATGTTTGGGCGTTGCGTCAGCTGGCAAAGCGCTTTCCTGATCTCACGCTCTATACGCCTTTGGGAAATGGTGAGTTAGCGTACGATGCCGGTATCAATCATGTGGTTGAGCTGGATTGGTGGGAAAAAGCAGAACTTGCCGGGAAATCGCTTTCGCTGGTGCCTGCCAAACATTGGGGAGCGCGCTCTATCTGGGATAAACGTCGCACGTTGTGGGGTGGCTTTGTCTATGAAAACGGTCTCGGCCCTCTTTACTTTGCGGGAGATACGGGGTTTGGTGATTTCTTCAATGAAATCAATACACACTTTGGGGCCATGGCATTATCCATTCTTCCTATCGGTGCCTTTCGCCCGGCGTGGTTTATGCAGCCTGTACACATGGGGCCCGACGAAGCTCTTCGGGCGCATCACCTGCTGAATTCTCGGCAAAGCATCGCATGCCACTTTGGTTGTTTTGCATTGGCTGATGACCGGCAATTTGAACCTGAGCAACGCTTGAAAACGGCCCTCAATGAGAGCGAACTACCACACGATACATTCATCGTGCCAGATAGAGGCAAGAGTCTACTTTTTTCGCGTGTCTCGCTTAAGCCCTCTGGTTCTTCTGCTTAAAATAGCGTAGAATTTAAAAAATTTGGCCTCAAGCAAGGGTTTTCCTACAAGGTGTCCTGCGAGCAACAAGTGGCGGGAGATGAGGCAGCGCAATCGCGTGTTGGCGACCCAAGGGTGTCAACATCAGGCGGGATGAAACCCTTGGGATTCGTCCCGTTTTTTTCGCCTGCATCAAACCAAATCGGGCCATACACGTTTTCCTGCCCAAACAGGCCTTTGGTTGCTGCCTTTGCTTAAGCTATTCCGTCGTTGACTTGGGTCAATGATAGATGATTCCAGTTAATGTTGGACCTCATTCAACACTCGGTATGGTGCTCGTTGCCCCTTGCTCTCTTATAGACTGGTTTTGGCGATGAGTCATCATGCAAAGTTACCTTCCCTTTGGAGGAATGCGCCTTGAACAAACCTGCGATACTGGCCCTGGCGGACGGTAGTATATTTCACGGCCTGTCAATCGGTGCTGACGGTCAAACCAGTGGTGAAGTCGTCTTCAACACGGCCATGACCGGTTATCAGGAAATTCTTACTGATCCCTCCTATCTTCGTCAGATTGTGACGCTGACTTACCCTCATATTGGCAACACTGGTGTGAATGCTGAAGATGTTGAGTCAGCCTATATCTGTGCTGCGGGCCTCGTTATCCGTGATCTTCCTCGCCTTTATAGCAATTTCCGCAGCAACCAATCGCTGGGTGATTATCTTAACGCTCAAGGAATCGTTGGAATTGCCGATATAGATACCCGCAGACTGACGCGTGTACTGCGTGAAAAAGGTGCGCAGAAGGGTGCTATCGTGACAGGTGCTGCAGCGTCGGGGCCTGATGCTGAAGCCTATGCACTCAAGCTGGCACAGAATTTTCCCGGGTTGAAAGGGATGGATTTGGCGCGTGAGGCCTCCACTAAACAGCCGTTGCAGTGGCATCAGGGGGAGTGGACGCTCGCGAAGGGGTATGACGAAAAAACGGCAGAACAGTTGCCTTACCACGTAGTTGCCTACGATTTCGGCACTAAATACAACATTCTTCGGATGCTCACTGAACGGGGGTGTCGATTGACCATCGTTCCGGCTGATACTTCGGCAGAAGAGGTATTGGCGATGAATCCGGATGGCGTTTTCCTCTCCAATGGACCGGGAGACCCTGAACCCTGCGATTATGCCATTGATGCAATCAAAGTCTTCTGTGAAAAGCAGCTTCCGCTATTTGGTATCTGCCTTGGGCATCAGCTCCTGGCGCTCGCCAGTGGTGCTAATACCGTGAAGATGGAAACGGGGCACCATGGGGCTAACCACCCGGTGCAGGATCTGGCAAGTGGCAAGGTACTGATCACCAGTCAGAACCATGGTTTTGCCGCAGATGAAAAAACGCTGCCTGAAAATCTGAAGGCAACGCATCGTTCCCTTTTTGATGGCACCTTGCAGGGTGTTGAGCGCACAGACTGCCCGGCATTCAGCTTCCAGGGACACCCCGAGGCCAGTCCGGGCCCTCATGATGTCGCGCCTTTGTTTGACCGCTTTGTCACGATGATGGAAGAGCGTAAAAGCGCCTGACGGTGATTCATGAACTACTTCGGTGGCACTGCCGCTTATCGGGTAGGGCTTTTGACGGTGTGTTAGCACTATTGCTTTGCACTGCACCTACCCTGATTTAACTGTTTTTGGTGATGACGAGCTTCGTTGTCATCCAGCAAATCATAGGAACTCACTAACGCCATGCCCAAACGTACAGATATCAAAAGCATCCTGATCCTTGGTGCCGGCCCCATTGTGATTGGTCAGGCCTGTGAATTTGACTACTCCGGCGCGCAGGCCTGTAAAGCGCTCCGCGAGGAAGGGATTCGCGTTATTCTGGTGAACTCCAACCCCGCCACGATCATGACTGATCCTGTGATGGCTGACGCGACCTATATCGAACCCATTACCTGGGATGTCGTCGAGCGCATTATCGAGAAAGAGCGCCCGGATGCATTGCTCCCGACCATGGGTGGGCAGACTGCGCTGAACTGTGCGCTGGATCTGGAGCGTCATGGCGTATTGAAGAAATACAATGTCGAAATGATCGGCGCGAATGCTGACACGATCGATAAAGCGGAAGATCGAGACCGTTTCGATCAGGCCATGCGCAAGATCGGGCTGGAAACGCCCCGTGCACGCGTTGGGCATTCCATGGAAGAAGCATGGGAAATTCAGGCTGAAGTTGGCTTTCCCTGTATTATTCGCCCGTCATTTACCATGGGCGGCTCTGGTGGTGGGGTGGCCTATAACCGTGAAGAGTTCGAAGAGATCTGCCATAGAGGGTTTGATCTTTCCCCCACCCATGAGCTGCTGATTGATGAGTCGCTGCTTGGTTGGAAAGAGTACGAGATGGAGGTTGTCCGTGATAAAAAGGACAACTGCATCATCATTTGTTCCATCGAAAACTTTGATCCGATGGGGGTGCATACCGGTGACTCGATTACGGTTGCGCCTGCCCAGACACTCACGGATAAAGAGTATCAGGTGATGCGTGATGCATCTCTGGCTGTTCTGCGTGAAATCGGGGTGGAAACCGGTGGTTCGAACGTTCAGTTTGGTGTGAATCCCGAAGATGGCCGCATGGTGGTTATCGAGATGAACCCGCGTGTCAGTCGCTCTTCTGCACTGGCGTCCAAAGCGACGGGGTTCCCCATTGCCAAGATTGCGGCAAAACTGGCGATTGGTTATACGCTGGATGAATTGCAGAATGACATTACCGGCGGTGCGACGCCAGCATCGTTCGAGCCCTCTATCGACTACGTTGTTACCAAGATCCCTCGTTTTACTTTCGAGAAATTCCCGCAGGCCAATGACCGCCTGACTACGCAGATGAAGTCAGTGGGTGAGGTCATGGCGATCGGGCGTTCTTTCCAGGAATCGCTGCAGAAAGCACTTCGTGGGCTTGAGATCGGGGTTGACGGGTTGGACCCGAAAATGGAAAGCATGGATGCCGATGCCATGGCACACATGAAAGGAGAGCTTCAGCGCCCGGGTGCTGATCGTATCTTCTATGTTGCGGATGCCATGCGCGCGGGCCTGTCTCTCGAAGACGTTTTCGAGCTGACGAAAATCGATCCGTGGTTCCTGCACCAAATGGAAGAGCTGATCAAGGCTGAAAAACAGATTAGCCAAAGTGAATTGGCGTCTGTCGATGCACGTCAGCTGTATCGCTGGAAGCGGATGGGCTTTTCTGACCGTCGTTTGGCTGATCTGTTCTCTAAAGCGGGCGAGAAAACGGTTACCGAACATGATGTGCGTAATCAGCGTCATTCGCTCTCGATCCATCCTGTCTATAAGCGTGTTGATACGTGTGCGGCGGAATTTGCAACGTCTACGGCATACATGTATTCCACTTATGAAGAAGAGTGTGAATCCAATCCCAGCAATCGTGAGAAGATCATGGTGTTGGGAGGTGGCCCGAACCGCATCGGTCAGGGGATCGAGTTCGACTATTGCTGTGTTCATGCCGCCATCGCCATGCGTGAAGAAGGCTATGAAACCATCATGGTCAACTGTAACCCCGAGACGGTTTCGACTGATTACGATACGTCTGATCGCCTCTACTTCGATCCGGTCACCCTGGAAGACGTACTGGAAATTGTCGCACTCGAAAAACCGGTGGGTGTAATCGTTCAGTTTGGTGGGCAAACACCGCTTAAACTTGCGCGTGATCTTGAAGCGGCGGGTGTGCCGATTGTGGGTACCACACCGGATGCCATTGACCGTGCAGAGGATCGTGAGCGCTTCCAGCACATGATCGAAAAACTGAATCTGTTGCAGCCTGCGAACGCGACGGCACGCAGTTATGAGCAGGCACTTGTCAAGGCTGAAAAGATTGGTTATCCGCTGGTGGTGCGCCCTTCCTACGTGCTGGGTGGCCGTGCCATGGAGATTGTCTACTCACCGCAGGAGCTCGAGCGCTACATGACTTCAGCGGTCAAGGTCTCCAATGACAGCCCGGTACTGCTTGATCATTTCCTCTCTGCTGCCATCGAAATCGATATTGATGCCGTGAGCGATGGTGAAAATGTCGTTATCGGCGGGGTGATGCAACATGTTGAGCAGGCAGGTGTGCACTCGGGTGACTCCGCCTGTTCTCTGCCGCCTTATTCTCTCCCAACTGAGGTGCAGGATGAAATGCGCCGTCAGGTGGTAGCCATGGCAAAAGAGCTGAATGTGGTCGGGCTGATGAATGTTCAGCTGGCCTGGCAGGATGGCAACATCTACATCATCGAGGTGAATCCTCGTGCCTCCAGGACAGTCCCCTTTGTCTCCAAGTGCATCGGACGCTCACTGGCACAAATTGCCGCACGCTGCATGGTAGGGATTGATCTGCCCAAACAGGAGTTTACGCAGGAAATCGTGCCTGATTTCTACAGTGTGAAGGAAGCGGTCTTCCCGTTTGCCAAGTTTACCGGTGTCGATCCGATTCTCTCCCCGGAGATGAAGTCCACCGGTGAGGTCATGGGTAGCGGACGTACTTTTGCTGAAGCATTCTTTAAGGCTCAGCTGGGTGCAAACGAGCCAATTCCTCAATTAAATGGCGATGGGCCGAAGGTTGCCTTCCTTTCTGTCCGTAATCCGGATAAAGTGGCAGTTATCAGTGTGGCTCAGTCTTTGATAACATTAGGTTTCGAGTTGATAGCCACTCGAGGAACAGCCAAGGCGCTTGCCGATGCTGGCCTACCCGTTAAGCCTGTCAATAAAGTATCTGAAGGCCGTCCACATATTGTGGATCTGTTGAAAAACGGTGAAGTACAGTACATCGTTAACACTACCGAAGGTCGGCAGGCCATCAGTGATTCTTCCGAGATTCGTCGTACCGCTCTGGCGTCTAAAGTACCCTATGCAACAACGATTGCAGGGGCTAGTGCCGTTTGTCTGGCACTGGAATATGGTGACCAGATCGTTGTGCGTCGTCTCAAGGATTTGCATGCAGGAGAATTGGCATGAATAAGGTGCCCATGACAGTCGAAGGTGAAAAAAGCCTTCGCGAAGAGCTGGCGCAGCTCAAGAGCGTTGAGCGCCCGAATATCATCAACGCGATTGCGGAAGCCCGTGATCATGGTGATTTGAAAGAGAATGCCGAATATCATTCAGCTCGTGAAAAGCAGGGGTTTATCGAGGGTCGTATCACAGAGATCGAGTCCAAGCTTTCCTCTGCGCAAGTGATTGACGTGACCAAGATGCCTAAAAGTGGCAAGGTTATTTTTGGTGTTACCGTCACCCTATTGAATCTGGATACGGATGAAACTGTTCGTTACCGCATCGTGGGTGAAGATGAGGCCAACATCAAGGAAGGTAAAATCTCTGTCACCTCACCCATTGCTCGTGCATTGATCGCCAAGGATGAAGGTGATGTCGTGAATGTACGTACCCCCGGGGGTGATGTAGAGTACGAAATCAGTGAAGTAGAGCATATCTAAATACGACTTTCGTGCCTGACTGAGGAACGCCCATGGTGAATGCCATGGGCGTTTTTCTTTTTGGAAATTTTACGATGATGATGCAGATTCAAATCTTCGGCTTCTGTTATTAGACAAAGAATGGCGTATGCTTGTGGTGATGGTAATACGCTATAACCGATGAAAATGATCAACGATAAGGTTGTTAAATGTCCTTTCTTCTTTATTTGATTGTGGGGGCTTGTGCAGGCACGCTGGCAGGTTTGTTCGGCGTCGGGGGCGGGTTGATTATTGTCCCTGTGCTTATTTACATGTTTGGCGTGCAAGGAATGGACGCTAGTGTGATTGCACACCTGGCGGTCGGCACCTCATTGGCGACCATTATTTTTACCTCTATCAATTCAATGTTGGGGCATCATCGTAAAGGCGCTGTTAATTGGCTCATGGTGCGTTATATGGCCGTGGGTATTTTAGTGGGTGCTTTTCTGGGGCAATTGGCGGGTTATTTCATCCCCGGGCAACGTTTGCAGGTGGTGATTGGCATATTTGATCTGGTGATGGCGGCCAGGTTGGCCTGGGGGCTGAGAGATAAAAAAGGCGTGAGCGACACGAATGAAGGGGAGCGCTTCGAAGTGCCCTCTAAAGGATGGTTGGGAGGTGCAGGAGGTATCGTGGGATTTTTGTCCTCCCTGTTCGGTGTCGGGGGTGGCGCTATTTCGGTCCCCATCCTTTCATGGAAAAAGATGCCCATGCATGGCGCAGTGGGGACTTCCGCCGCTTGTGGTTTGCCAGTAGCGATCTTCGGAGCGCTCTCTGCCATGTTATTAGGCCTGCATACACCGCATTTGCCTGCCTATAGTCTTGGCTATATTTATCTACCCGCCTTTATTGGTATTGTCATCACAAGCATGCCTTTTGCTCGCGTTGGCGTATTCATTTCCCATCGGCTACCACAACTATGGCTGAAAGGCCTGTTTGCGGTTCTATTGTTGCTTATAGGACTGGATTTGGTGTGGCATGCCTTTTGATTGTCACTCGCTAGCAGGCAGTAAAAAAACGGGAGGCTATTTTGGCTCCCGCTTTGAATCGATATCTGGAGAGGATGGGATCTTCAACCAGGATTCAGGCATGTATGCAATTATGCCTTTTTACAGACGTTATTTTTGCAAACGTTGATCAGGAAGGAATACATGCGGCAGCGGTATTTTATTTTGCTCCAATGTTGAGCCATTGCATACGCCATGCGCCATATCATTAGTACGGCATAACGCGTAAAGAATACAATCTTTCAGGAAGGAGAGATGTATTTCCTGTCTGGCCCGTCCCAACCATTGACGTTTCCAATATTCAAAAGGCATACCGTAGAAAGAATAAAGGCCTGAAAGAAAAAGGCCTGGCGATATTGGTTGCGGGTTACTCGCTGAAGCGGCGTACGTTGGAGAGACGGTCACTCGTTTGCGGGTTCCGGCGATACAGAAGCGCCATCTTGCCGATTTTCTGTACCAGCTCAGCCTTGCTGTTCTCGCAGATCTGAGTCAACTGTTCCTGACGTTCATCGCGATCAGGGCTCATTAGCTTGATCTTGACCAGCTCATGATCATTCAGGGCACGATCCAGTTCATTAAGCGCACCCTCAGTAATTCCGTTTTCAGAAATTTGAACGACAGGGTCCAGATGATGGCCAATTGAACGAAAGCTTTTCTTTTGAGCTGAAGTAAGTGGCATGATAATTTATGCGCCTGTATGAAAATTGCTTGAAAAAGACTCGGTATTTTAACCCAGGCATGCACGCTTCGATAGTATTATTCCGGATGAAGTATACTATCGTTAAAAAATATGTCTGATCACGTAGCTGGATCCCCAAGGCCGCTCTTCACGGTTTGGGTATCCGATGTCTGTGTAAGCAGTTTCTCCTCACTATTCACTCGTCCACAAGTAGGTAATGCCGTGGCTCGCTCTCCCTCCCATCGTGATGGCAATGGCTCATCGTCCAAGCGTAAAAACTCATCAAGTCGCTCTAGCGCAGGCTGGTTGCGAGAGCATTTTGACGACCAGTATGTAAAGCGTTCCTGGGCGGATGGTTATCGTTCACGCGCCAGCTATAAACTTCTCGAAATTGATGAGAAAGACCAGCTCTTGCGAAAAGGGATGACTGTCATAGACCTGGGGGCAGCGCCCGGGGGGTGGAGCCAGGTAGTGGCTGAAAAAATAGGGGATCAGGGGCGTATCGTTGCCTCTGATATTTTGGAAATGGAAGCGTTACCCGGTGTAGATTTTGTTCAGGGTGACTTTACAGAAGAGAGTGTTCTCAACGAAATACTCGCCACTTTGGGGGAGTCTGAAGTCGATCTGGTGATTTCTGATATGGCTCCCAATATGAGTGGGCAAAGTGCCATTGATCAGCCTAGTGCCATGTATCTGGTTGAACTGGCCCTTGATTTGGCCCGCCAGGTGCTCAAGCCAAATGGCTGTTTTCTTGCCAAGGTATTTCAGGGAGAAGGATATGAAGCGTATCTGAAAGATATGCGGTCGTCCTTTAATAAGGTCGTCACTCGTAAACCTTCAGCTTCGCGAGCACGTTCTCGTGAAATGTATCTGCTCGGGGTGGGATTCAAGGGAGCATGAAAGTCGTGGGCAGTAGAGAGTGAGGCTTAAGCCCCAATGGCAAATGTTGATGCGACTTTTCAAGTGTCGCTTTCAGGTAATTGGAGGGGGCTTTGCAATTATCGTCTGTGGCGGGTTGTTTACGGGTAAAGGCGCCCCCATATAGATAACAGGTTTCTTCTTCTCTGAGCTGAGTTTTGCTCTGCCTTAATAAAGGTCCTGTTTTCTTAAATAAGTGTTGCCATCGGTGTGGAACAGGGGCAGGCTTAGGAAAAATGGCTCATTATCATGAGCTATCCTGTTATTCATGTTCTTCATGGTGATTCAGTACTTGCTTTTCATTGCAAGTGAATTTATGTGGCGGGATTTTTAGAGTAAAGTGGATGATATGGCGGTACACATGAATAATCAGTGTTCGCCACTTAAGAACGTAATGTAGGTGGTGTAAATGACCACCTACCTCCTGAACGTAGCGAGGGTGTTCCTTGAACCATATGGCCAAGCACGTAATACTTTGGATTATCGTCATCGCCCTGGTGCTGGGGGTTATCAATAATTTTAGTACCGACTCCTCTCCGCAGTCGATACCGTATTCCCAGTTTGTCCAACAGGTCGATAACGATCAGGTGAGCCGTGTCACTATTGACGGTTTTGTTATCCGCGGCGAACGGGAAGATGGTTCCAACTTCCAGAGTGTACGCCCTGCAGCTGAAGATCCTCATCTGATTGGTGAGCTTCTTCAGCACAAGGTAGTGATCGAAGGGCGCGCACCTCAGGAACAGAGCATCTGGGTTCGATTGTTGATTACCTGCTTCCCGATTTTGCTGTTGTTGGCAATTTGCTTCTTCTTTATGCGTCAGATGCAAGGAGGCGCTGGTGGCAAGGGCGGCCCGATGAGCTTCGGCAAGTCAAAAGCCAAGCTGCTTTCGCAGGATCAGGTCAAGACAACGTTCAAGGATGTTGCCGGCTGTGATGAAGCCAAGGAAGAAGTGGAAGAAGTTGTAGACTTCCTCAAGGATCCCGCCAAGTTCCAGCGGTTGGGTGGCAAGATTCCGCGTGGCCTGCTGATGGTGGGGCCGCCGGGGACAGGTAAAACGCTGCTGGCGAAAGCGATTGCCGGTGAGGCGCATGTGCCTTTCTTCAGCATTTCAGGTTCTGATTTTGTTGAAATGTTTGTTGGTGTGGGTGCTTCACGTGTCCGCGATATGTTCGAACAGGCCAAGAAACAGGCCCCTTGCATTATCTTTATCGACGAGATTGATGCCGTTGGTCGTTCCCGTGGTTCCGGTATGGGCGGTGGCGGTCACGATGAGCGTGAACAGACTCTTAACCAGTTGCTGGTCGAAATGGATGGTTTCGAAGCCAATGACGGTACTATTGTTATTGCTGCGACCAACCGTCCTGATGTACTTGATCCTGCGTTGCTTAGACCGGGCCGTTTTGACCGTCAGGTGACGGTTGGGTTGCCCGATATTCGTGGCCGTACAGCGATTCTCAATGTCCACCTGCGCAAGGTGCCTTTGGCCGATGATGTACGTCCTGAGCTGATTGCTCGTGGTACGCCCGGTTTCTCTGGTGCGGAGCTTGCCAACGTGGTTAACGAGGCGGCACTGTTTGCTGCACGTCGTAACCTTCGTGTGGTTGGGATGAAAGAGCTCGAAGAGGCCAAGGATAAAATCATGATGGGTGCAGAACGCCGCTCCATGGTCATGTCCGAGAAAGAGAAGAGCAACACGGCGTATCACGAAGCGGGGCATGCGATCATTGGTTTGATTGTTCCGGATCATGATCCCGTCTACAAGGTGACTATTATTCCTCGTGGACGCGCTCTCGGTGTCACCATGTTCCTGCCGAATGAGGATCGCTATAGCTATTCCCGTCAGCAGTTGATCAGCCAGCTGTGCTCGCTTTTTGGCGGCCGTATCGCTGAAGAGATGACGCTGGGGCCAAATGGTGTGACGACCGGGGCCTCCAACGATATCAAGCGTGCGACCGAAATTGCGCATAGCATGGTCGCCAAGTGGGGGCTTTCTTCAGAAATGGGCCCACTGATGTACGATGAAGACGAATCGCATCAGTTCCTTGGTGGTCCCGGTGGTGGTGGCTCCAAATTCAGTTCGGGTGAAACCTCCACCAAACTGGATCGGGAAGTGCGAAAAATCATCGATGAATGTTACGAAACTGCCAAGCGCATTCTTCATGAGAACAGAGACAAGCTCGATTTGATGGCGCAGGCGTTGATTCAATACGAAACCATTGATACCGATCAGATCAAGGAGATCATGGAAGGACGTTTTCCATCTCCACCCAAAGGGGATAGCGGGCCCGGCTCAAGTAGTGGTGGTACGACCATCAATATGAGTGATTCCGGAAATACCGCTTCCCATGGTGATGATACCCAACCCAAGGGAACGGATGGGACGAGCGGTTCACACCCGGGAGACCCGTTGGAAGGCCCTTCTTCCTGATGTTCTCCGTTTCAATGGATACGGCCGCCTTTGGCGGTCGTATTTGTATCAAGAGTAGGACGCGGTCCATCAGTTTGATATAACACGTTGTACTTTGTATTAAGGCGATACAAAGTACCTTGATATTTAGACGCACAACCCTCTAAATTGTATTCAAATCGGGCGAAATATTTCTTTTCGTTGAAGCAATAAGTACATATCAGAATGAATGACTATCTACCCCAGCCCTGTGTTCACGGGGCTGGTCACACTCTCGATCTTTCCACTCCGCATGTGATGGGAATCCTCAACGTTACGCCCGATTCGTTTTCCGACGGTGGGAAGTATTCGTCTCTCGATAGTGCCATGACCCAGGCTGCATCCATGCTTCAACAGGGAGCCTCCATTATTGATGTGGGTGGGGAATCTACCCGTCCCGGAGCTTCCCCCGTACCCGAACAGGAAGAATTGGATCGTGTTTGCCCGGTCATCGAACGTTTGGTGAAGGAATACGGGGCGCTTGTGTCATTGGATACCAGTTCTCCTGCTGTTATCCGGGAAGGTGCGCGCCTTGGGGCTTTTATGGTTAATGATGTGCGTTCTTTGACGCGCCCTGGCGCGCTTGAAGCTGCTGTTGAAAGCAAGTTGTCGGTCAGCCTTATGCATATGAAAGGTGAACCACAAGTGATGCAACAGGCACCGCATTATGATGAACCTGTTGAAGTGGCGGTTTACGCTTTTCTACAGAGACATGTCGAGCGCTGTTTGGCCGCAGGTATTTCACGGGATCATCTGGTCATTGACCCCGGATTTGGGTTTGGCAAGAATCTGGACCATAATCTGCGCTTGATGAATGAAATGGCCTCGCTGCAGGCGCTCGGCTTGCCGATTCTTGTTGGTACCTCCCGAAAAGGGATGATTGGTCAGGTGCTGGCAGATGAGGCGGGGGCTGTGCGCAGTGTAAATGACTCGCGAGGTGGGCGGCTTTATGGCGGGCTGGCGCTTTCCACCATGGCTGTGGAGCGTGGAGCACGAATTATCAGAACACATGATGTGGGTGCAACGGCTGATGCTTTGGCACTCACATGGGCAGTCATGAGTACAGACAAGTCGTGAGAGCAACGATATGGGCATGAGTGATTTTCATCTTCCCCCCGGGGCGAAAAAAACAACACGGAAGTATTTTGGCACAGATGGGATTCGTGGCACTGTTGGCCAACCACCCATTACGGCTGACTTTGTTCTCAAATTGGGCTGGGCTGCCGGGTGCGTACTGGCACGACAGCACAATAATGCGCGCGTAGTGATCGGCAAGGATACTCGTATTTCCGGGTACATGTTTGAAGCAGCGCTGGAAGCCGGTTTGTCTGCCGCGGGTGTGAATGTATTTCTGCTTGGCCCCATGCCAACCCCGGGTATTGCCTACATGACCCAAACATTCCGCGCGCATATGGGGATCGTGATTAGTGCTTCACATAATCCGTATGCCGATAATGGGATAAAATTCTTCAACAGTGCCGGTACAAAGCTGAACGACCAGATCGAACTTGAAATTGAACATGAGCTTGATCAGCCCTTTATCACTAAAGGCGCTGCTGAGCTTGGACGTGCCAATCGTATCGATGATGCGGCTGCACGTTATATTGAATTCTGCAAGTCCACGGTACCTGAGCGTGCCGACTTCGAAGGGCTGAAAGTCGTTCTTGATTGCGCCAATGGTGCCACATATCACATCGCTCCCAGTGTATTTCGTGAACTGGGTGCCGAGGTGACCACCATCGGGATCAGCCCCAACGGACTCAATATCAACCGGGAAGTGGGTTCGACCCATACTGTTGCACTTCGTGCGAAAGTGATTGAGGAACGAGCCGATGTCGGGATTGCTTTCGACGGTGATGGCGACCGTGTGATTCTGATTGACAGCAATGGTCGTGAGGTGGATGGCGATGAAATCCTGTACCTGATTGCCTTTGATCGCCACCGCCGTGGAGTTTTGGGTGGCGGTGTCGTCGGAACCCTGATGAGCAACCTTGGTCTGGCTCAGGCATTCGAAGCGGCCGGTATTCCGTTTGAGCGGGCGCAGGTTGGAGATCGTTATGTCAATGAAGTGTTGAGTGAACGTGGATGGTTGCTGGGCGGTGAATCTTCGGGGCATATTGTGTGCAAATTCGCGCATACAACAGGTGACGGCATCATTGCTGCGCTACAAGTGCTCTCGATCATGAAACGCTTTGGTCGGTCACTTGAGCAGTTGTTGATCAATTATGACAAGGCGCCGCAGCGTTTGATTAATGTCCGTTTGCCTGTTGATGCGGATCGGGATGGAGTGATTTCGTCACAGAAGGTGATCGACGAAGTGGCGGCGGTTGAATCCATCCTCGGCAAGGATGGGCGTGTGCTGTTGCGTCCCTCCGGTACTGAACCGTTGATTCGCGTCATGGTCGAAGCCCATCCCCGTTTTGATATTGAGGCGTTGGCCGGACGCATCGCTGAGAGTATTCAGCAGGTAATCAGCTAAAAATGGGCGATTTCCTGTTTTTGATGACTTTTTTATAACCATAATTTGTATTGCGCCGCACCCTTGAGTACCATTTGCCACCCGATGGGAGATCTGTTCATGCGGATGCCACTAATTGCAGGTAATTGGAAAATGAATGGTTCATCGGCACTCGTCGATGAATTTCAGAAACGTATTAGCCAAACTACATTGCCTGCGAATGTCGAAGTTGTTGTCTTGCCACCTTTCCCTTTTATTCAACATATGAAGGAGAAAGTTGCTCCTCTGGGAGTAAGTGTCGGCGCACAAACATTGAATCCCGAGCCCCATGGGGCCTTTACCGGGGAAGTCAGTGGTGCGATGCTTGGCGATGTAGGTGTGGATTACGTTCTGGTAGGCCATTCTGAACGTCGTACGTTATTTCATGAAAGCAATGAGGACGTTAGAAAACGCGTCATTGCGGCGATTGAAAATGGTCTGAAGCCCATTCTGTGTGTGGGTGAGACTCAGGAAGAACGAGAATCCGGGGCAACTCGCAAGATCGTTCTGCAGGAAATTGATGCTGTCATCGCCTCACTGGATGCCGAACAGCGCAAACAGTTGGTTATTGCCTATGAACCTATTTGGGCTATAGGAAGTGGGCGCACATCAACACCCGAAGATGCGCAGGAAGTCATGTTGTTGATCCGCAATTATTTGAGGGAGTTCGATGTGCAGCTTGGGGAAAGCATGCGACTGCTCTATGGTGGTAGCATGAATGCCGATAATGCTGGTGCCTTATTGGCACAACAGGATATTGACGGCGGTTTGATTGGTGGAGCATCGCTCAAGGTCGATGACTTTTTGAAAATTTGTAAAGAAGCAGGTTGAATTCATGCAATTTCTAATTTTGACGGTACATGTTTTACTGGCGATTGCGCTCGTGGTTCTTGTACTGCTACAGCAGGGTAAAGGTGCCGAGGCAGGAGCTGCTTTCGGTGGTGGAGCATCACAAACTGTGTTCGGCTCCCGTGGTAGCAGTAGTTTTCTTGCCAAACTGACAGGGGGATTGGCTGCGCTGTTTTTCATCACATCGCTGGGATTGGGATGGTGGGCGAACCATATGTCGTCCAACGCAACCAGTGGTTTACCCAGTGCGAGCATGATTCAGCAACAGCAACAGCAACAGCAACAGCAACAGGATGCCTCTGGAACCTCTTCTGCGAGTGAAGGGCAGACATCTCAGTCTACGCAATCACCTTCTGAGGCGGACTCGCATGCTCAGGGTGCCCAGTCCACTTCAGCAACACCGTCACTTGACGCTGGTCAATCAAAAGTGGATAATAATGCGCCATCTAAAGATGGAAGCACGCAGCATTAATCGCTTTGGTTCCTTGTCCTCACATGGTCAGATATTCTGGTTAACAGATGTTCTGGATTAATGAAAGTGGCTTTTGTCTGAAGAATAGTAGGTGCGGGAACGGTAAGTGTGGAAATAGTAAGTGTGAACGAGTCAGCGGCAGGCTGTTGCTGGGTTTGATCAGCTTGAATCCATGAGTTATGAAACGAATAGATTCAAGAGAACTGATTGATTTAAGAGCATTATTTTTACGAAATGCCTTGTTACCCAGTCATCAATTCTGTATAGTTCGCACCCTAAGCCGAAGTGGTGGAATTGGTAGACACGCTATCTTGAGGGGGTAGTGCTCGTAAGGGCGTGCGGGTTCAAGTCCCGCCTTCGGCACCAACTGAATGTTTTTCTGTTAGTGTTGCTATGTTGTTAAAAGCAATCATGACTTTTTCAGTTGTCATCCTGGTAATGTCGGTATCGGGTCTCGAAACACCTGATACAATGTAGATGAGTTGCCATTGTGTTGTGGTCTATTCATTACAGTTACGGTGCATGGTTGAGTACATTGTCAGGACGTGATTGTACATCTATTGTGCATGGTAGAGAGTGAAGTTTCGATGTGGTGCGGGGTGGAGCAGTCTGGTAGCTCGTCGGGCTCATAACCCGAAGGTCGTTGGTTCAAATCCGGCCCCCGCTACCAAGTTTTTTTCGAAAAACCCCTTCATGCACGAAGGGGTTTTTTGTTAGGCGGTCAGTGGGTCTTGTGTCCGCCAGTCCCTTGTGCGGTGGCAGCTTGTCGAGTCTTGAGCTGTCAGTCGGCTTCCTTTTACGAGTTCAGTGATGTCAGGGTGCCTGCGATAACCGCGCGGTGCTGGTGTCTCTGGTCTTCTGTTCAGCCTCAAAAAAGTTTTTTAGCATGATGGCAAGCAATCAAGCGTCCGAACAATCAAGAACCTGATGTGTTCATCGTTGGGGCGTGGTTCAGGCCATGATTGCATGTGTGCTGTTAGCGCCTGGCGGCTTGCAGTGTTCAATGACCCGTTTGTTAAAGGGGCTACGTTTATGGCGACAAAAGAACAGGCGATACAGTCACTGATCCAGCCAACGGTTGAATCGCTGGGATTTGAATTGTGGGGTGTTGATTATCTGGCTCAGGGCAAGCATTCCCGCTTGACAGTTTTCATTGATGGTGAAAATGGCGTGAATGTGGATGATTGCGCAACCGTCAGCCGTCAGATCAGCGCATTGCTGGATGTTGAAGATCCCATCAGTGGGCACTATAACCTGGAAGTTTCTTCTCCAGGGATGGATCGCCCTCTGTATACCTTGGAACAGTTTGAGCGTTATGTCGGCCACTTGGTGAGTGTCCGACTTCGTGAGCCATTCGAAGGGCGTCGCAAGTTTCAGGGGGCATTGACTGGCGTAGAAGATGATGAGGTCATTCTTCGTGTCGATAATGAGGAATTTGCTTTTCCCATTGAATCGGTTGAGCGCGCGCAGGTTGTGCCCACGTTTGAGAAATAGCTGACAAAAAGCAGCTGAAAAATAGCGTGGTAGGCGCATGCACAGGCATGTTCTTATCGCAGTATGATAGCAACACCCAATGATTTTTCTGGCGAGGCAAAGACATGAGCAAAGAGATTTTGCTGGTCGTTGACGCAATTTCGAATGAAAAAGGTGTTCCTCGTAGTGTTATTTTCGAGGCAGTGGAAGCGGCTTTAGCGAGTGCTACACGTAAACGGTTTGATGGTCAGGATGTTGACATTCGGGTAACCATTGATCGCGTGAGCGGAGATTACGAAACTTTTCGTCGCTGGACTGTAGTTCCTGATGAGGACTACACCACTTCGGTACGTCAAATTCCAGAGTCAGCGGCTGAGGAACGTGAGCCACCGTTGGCCTTGCACGACGTGTATGAAGAGCAGATCGAATCCGAGAGCTTCGGTCGTATCGCGGCACAAACAGCCAAACAGGTCATCGTTCAAAAGGTACGTGAAGCCGAACGCGCCGAAATTGTTCGTCAATATAGCGAGCGTGAAGGTGAAATTATCTCCGGTGGTGTCAAGAAAACCACTCGTGATGGCCTGATCATTGATCTGGGCGAAAATGCGGAAGGTTTTCTGCCTCGCGGCGAGCTGATCCCCGGAGAGCGTTATCGTTTGAACGAGCGTGTTCGTGCATTATTGTGGAAAGTGGACCCCGAAGCCAAGGGTTCTCAGCTGATTCTGTCACGTGTTCGCCCGGCCTTTTTGGTTGAGCTGTTCCGCATTGAAGTACCTGAGATTGCCGAACAGTTAATTGAAATCAAGGGCGCGGCACGCGATCCGGGTTCACGTGCAAAGATTGCAGTAAAAACCAGCGATCGCCGTATTGATCCGGTAGGTGCCTGCGTTGGTATGCGGGGTTCACGCGTACAGGCAGTCTCCAATGAGTTGGGCAATGAGCGCGTGGATATCATCCTGTGGGACGATAACCCCGCTCAGCTGGTCATCAATGCGATGGCGCCTGCGGAAGTCGCTTCTATCCTCGTGGATGAAGAAACCCATTCCATGGATGTGGCTGTTGCAGAAGACAATCTGGCACAAGCTATTGGTCGTAGCGGCCAGAACGTACGTTTGGCTTCCGAGCTGACAGGCTGGACGCTGAACGTGATGACCGAAGAAGAAGCACAAGGTAAGCGTGATCAGGAAGTCGATAGTTTCATCGAGTACTTCATCAATCATCTCGAAATTGATGAAGAACTGGCAAGTCTGCTGGTAGAAGAGGGCTTTACCTCTTTGGAAGAGATTGCCTACGTACCGCTGGATGAAATGCTCGAAATTGAAGCCTTGGACGAAGATCTCGTCGAAGAGCTTCGTGCACGTGCCAAGGATGAGTTGCTGAACCTTGCCATTGCAAGTGAAGAAGCCTCAGCTGAAGGGGGAGCGCCCGCCGAGGATCTGTTATCGATGGATGGCATGGATAACGATACGGCTGTCGCTTTGGCTTCACGCGGTATACGTACAATGGAAGACTTGGCTGAGCAATCAGTCGATGATCTTAAGGATATTGACGGCGTGGACGAAGAACGCGCCGCAGCATTGATCATGACCGCCCGTGCACCTTGGTTTGAAAATGATGACTGATAGCGATTCGCAAGGCTGCTCAACGGCGGCTTGCCAATTCGCTTGACGCAAGGGAAACGGGTTCAGGAGGGTCAAAATGGCAGAAACAACAGTTAAAGATTTTGCGAGTAAAGTAGGGCGTAGTGTTGAACGCCTTCTTGAACAGATGGGCGAGGCGGGTTTGCCTCAGAAAGCAGAAAACGACGTCGTGTCTGATGAAGACAAACGCCGTTTGCTGGACCATCTACAGGCTCAAAGTGGGGGGCCGGCAGCGGCTCGTAACCGCATTACGCTGACCCGCAAGACAAAAAGCAAGATTCGTACCGGCGATCGCAACAAAACGATCGAGGTACAAGTGCGTAAAAAACGTACCTACGTGCGTCCTGAACCGGAGCAGGAACAGGAAGAAGATGTAGCAAATGCACCTGCTGCGGAAACCGCTGAAGTGCCTTCTCAGCAGCAGAAAGCGGAAGAAGCTGCTGCGGTAAGCAACAAGGCGGCAGTCGTTGCCGAAGCAGAGGTGGCTGAAGCACAACCTGCAAATGCGGGCAATGCCAGCAAGCAGGCGCAACCTGCTGACGAAGCATCTTCTACCTCTAATGAAGCTCAGGAAGAAGAAAGCACGGAGGCTGATCCCGTTGCCAATGCGCCGCTCAAAGAGCCCCGCAATGACAATCGTCGTAGCCGTGATCAATCAGCTCGTGGCCGCAAGGGTAACAGCCGCCATGATGATGAAGAAGATCGTCGTGAACAGCGCAATGAGCGTCGTGGCAGCCCGGGTAAGAAAGCCAAGCGTTCCGAGCGTCGCGGTGGCCGTCGTAGCCGCGATAATCAGAACAATCAGCATGGTTTCCAACGTCCTACCCAAACGATCGTTCGTGAAGTCAATATTCCCGAATCGATTAGTGTGGCGGACCTGGCTGACCGCATGTCTGTCAAGGCAGCTGAAGTCATCAAGACCATGTTTACCATGGGCGCAGCCGTGACCATCAACCAGACCATTGATCAGGATACTGCGGTCATTGTTGTGGAAGAGATGGGCCATACGCCGAAGCTGATCAAGGACAATGCTGTCGAGACAGAAGTGCTCGAAGGTATTTCCTATGAAGGTGAGGAAGTGACCCGTGCACCGGTAGTGACGGTGATGGGGCACGTTGACCACGGTAAAACCTCTTTGCTTGACTACATTCGTCGCACTAAAGTGGCCACGGGTGAAGCGGGTGGTATTACCCAGCACATCGGTGCCTATCACGTGCAGCAGGGTGATGGCCATGTGACCTTCCTGGATACCCCCGGACACGCCGCCTTTACCGCCATGCGTGCGCGTGGTGCCAAGGCGACAGACGTCGTTATCCTTGTGGTCGCAGCTGATGACGGTGTGATGCCTCAAACGATCGAAGCGATCGAGCACGCTCGTGCTGCTGAAGTGCCATTGGTGGTGGCGATCAACAAGATCGACAAGCCCGGTGCCGATCCAGAACGCGTTCGTAACGAGCTGTCTCAGTATGGTGTTATTTCCGAAGACTGGGGTGGCGATACCCAGTTCATCGAAGTTTCGGCCAAGTCTGGTCAGGGCGTTGATGATCTGATCGAAGGTGTCCTGCTTGTTTCAGAAGTACTGGAACTCAAGGCTGTGCCTGAAGCGCCAGCGAAAGGTGTGGTCATCGAATCCCGCCTTGACCGCGGTCGTGGCCCGGTTGCAACCGTGCTGGTACAGAACGGTACGCTTAACAAGGGTGATATCGTACTGGCTGGCTTGCGTTACGGCCGTGTCCGTGCACTGGTGAACGAGCTGGGTAAACAGGTTGATTCTGCTGGCCCTTCCATGCCGGTAGAGATTCTTGGCCTTGATGGTACGCCGGATGCGGGTGAAGAGTTCAACGTGGTCGCTGATGAGAAAAAGGCACGTGAAGTCGCCAACTTCCGTCAGGGCAAATATCGCGATGTACGTCTGGCACGCCAGCAGAAAGCCAAGCTCGAGAACATGTTCAGCCAGATGGGGCAGGATGAAACCGCAGTGGTTAATATCGTCCTCAAGGCAGATGTACAGGGTTCACTGGAAGCCATCCGCTCAGCACTGGAAGAACTTTCCAATGATGAAGTCAAGGTCGCTGTCGTGTCCTCGGGTGTGGGTGGAATCACCGGTACCGATGCAAACCTGGCAGTCGCCAGTGATGCCATTATCATCGGCTTTAACGTTCGTGCTGATGCCAGTGCCCGTGAAATCATTGACCGCGAAGGTATCGATCTGCGCTACTACAGCGTTATCTACCAGCTGATCGATGAAGTGAAACAGGCAATGAGCGGTAAGCTCGCTCCGGAATGGAAAGAGCAGATCGTCGGTGTTGCTGAGGTTCGTGATGTCTTCCGTGCACCAAAAATCGGCGCTATTGCCGGCTGTATGGTGGTTGAAGGCACCGTTTACCGTAACAAGAAAATCCGTGTCCTGCGCGACAACGTGGTGATCTATGAAGGTGAACTGGAATCTCTGCGTCGCTTCAAGGATGACGTTAACGAAGTACGTAACGGTATGGAGTGTGGTATCGGTGTACGTAACTACAATGACGTTCAGGTGGGTGACAAGATCGAGGTCTTCGATCAGGTAGAAGTCGAACGCACACTGTAAGGTGTTAACGTTCCATGCGACCAGGCAGGGTAGTGTACCCTGCTTGGTTGTTTGTGTTTCTGGGCCCTGGAAAAATGATAAGGAGTCCGAATGAGAGAATTCAGTCGTACTGATCGTGTAGCCGAGCAGCTCAAACAGGAGTTGGCGGTGCTGGTTCAGCGTGACGTCAAGGATCCACGTCTTGGCATGATTACAATCAATGATGCCAAGGTAAGCCGTGATCTCGGTTATGCCGACATATATTTTACGCTGCTGGGGGAAAATGACCCCGAACGCGTCAAGGAAAACAGCAGAATTCTTAAGCATGCGTCTGGCTTCCTGCGTACACAGGTGGCTCGCCGGATGAAGCTGCGCCATGTGCCCGAACTGCGCTTTCACTACGATGAAAGTGTTGCGCGTGGTAATAAACTGTCGCAGCTGATTGATCGCGCAGTAGAAAGTGATCAGCAACATCATGAAGCAGACGGTTCAACAGATGCGTCTGATTCAGGGTCCAAGGGTGAATAATGGCTCGACGTAGACGCGGCCGTGATCTGGATGGTGTATTGCTGCTCGACAAACCCAAGGGGTTGAGCTCGAATCAGGCGCTTTCCCGAGCCCGCTGGCTATTTCAGGCATCGAAGGCTGGGCATACAGGGACTCTTGATCCCATGGCAACGGGTCTCTTGCCGGTTTGTTTTGGTGAAGCGACCAAGTTCTCTTCCTATGCCCTGGAAGCTGACAAACGCTACGTTGCCCGTGTGCAGTTGGGTACCACGACAGATACAGGGGATGCAGAAGGGCAGGTGCTGCAGACGCGATCCTTCACAGATATCACCGAGGCACATGTTCTGGCAGCCATTGCGCAATTTCAGGGTGAAATAGAGCAAACACCGCCCATGTATTCGGCGCTCAAGCATAATGGCACGCCATTATATGAGCTGGCACGTCAGGGAATAGAGATTAAGCGTGCACCGAGGCGCATAAACCTATATCATATGCACCTTGTCGAATGGAATGCGGATGCTGGCTGGTTCGATCTTGATGTGACCTGTAGCAAGGGTACATACATACGTACACTTGGTATGGATATCGGCGAAGTCCTCGGATGCGGTGCGCATTTGACTGCCCTGCGTCGATTGAACACTGGGCCTTTTGATGCAGAGGGAATGTATTCCCTCGAACAGCTTGAAACCCTGGGTGATGAGCGTGATGCACGCCTGTTGCCGATGGATTCTCTGATTCAGCATTTGTCCCGTGTCGATATCACCGCAGAGCTCGCGGCAAAATTGGCCCTTGGGCAAAGAATACCGGTGGATGATCGCGTCCAAATGGAGGCATCAGCCACTCAGATGGATCCCTTGCGGGTCTACAGTGATAATCACCTTTTAGGGCTTGTCACGTTGACGGAAGAAGGGCTACTTGCCCCGAAGCGTCTGATACGTAGCGCACCTCAGGTATCTGCCTAGGCGCTATTTTAGAGAAGACTGCAAATATGCGTGGTCTTTGAATGCATTGCTTTTTTCAAAGCATATTAATCTGGAGAATGACTCATGGCATTAACTGCTGAAACCAAAGCAGCCATCGTTAAGGAATACGGTCAGAGCGAAAATGACACTGGCTCCCCTGAAGTTCAGGTCGCTCTGCTGACTGCCAACATCAATGGCCTGCAGCAGCACTTCAAGTCCCACAAACAGGACGTTCACTCTCGCCGCGGTATGCTCCGCATGGTTAACCAGCGTCGTAAACTGCTGGACTACCTCAAAGGCAAAAGCTTTGAACGTTATCAGGACCTGATCAAGCGTCTCGGCCTCCGTCGCTAATTGCGATAGTTGCTTATGCGTATCAAGCGGGCAGCCCTTTGTGGCTGCCTGTTTTTGTTCATGGCAGGCACTAATGTCATCTCGGGTCGTGACAGCGGCCCCGCAAGTCTCTAATATTGCTGCTTGAGCGCATAAAACGCGAACACGATCGTATACATATATCAAAGGAATTCAGAGTGAATCCTGTCAAAAAGACTTTCCAGTACGGTGGCAAGACCGTCACGCTGGAGACCGGACGCATTGCACGTCAGGCAACCGGTAGCGTATTGATTACCATCGAGAACACCTCCGTCCTCTGTACAGTGGTGGCTCGCAAGGATGTAAAACCGGATCAGGACTTCTTTCCCCTGTCCGTTCACTATCAGGAAAAGACCTACGCCGTAGGTAAAATTCCCGGTGGTTTCTTCAAGCGTGAAGGCCGCCCGACCGAGAAAGAGACACTAACGTCTCGCTTGATCGACCGTCCTATCCGCCCGCTTTTCCCCAAAGGCTTCATGAATGAAGTTCAGGTGATCTGTACGGTGATGTCAGCCGACAAACAGAATGATCCTGATATTGCCGCCATGTTGGGTACCTCTGCGGCGCTTTCCATCAGCGGTGTGCCATTCCATGGCCCTCTGGGTGCGGCGCGTGTTGCATTTACTGAAGAGCGCGGTTATTTCATCAACCCGACCAATGAAGAGCTGGCCACCTCCGAGCTCGACATGGTGGTTGCTGGTACCGATAAAGCGGTACTGATGGTTGAGTCTGAAGCCAAAGAGCTGACCGAAGACGAAATGCTGGGTGCAGTGCTGTTTGCCCATCAGGAAATGCAACAGTCCATTCAGGCTATCCGTGAGTTTGCCGAAGAAGCGGGCAAACCCAAGTGGGATTGGCAACCTGCCCCTGAAAATACGGAACTCAAGCAGTCACTGGCCGCTGGCTTTGAAAGCAAGGTCGGTGAGGCTTATCGCATTACAGACAAACTTCAGCGTCAGGATGCATTGTCTGAACTGCGTCAGCAGGCGATCGAACTGTTGGGTAATGAATCCAGTCAGTTTGATGAGTCTGATGTGGCCGGTGCCTTTGCTTCATTGGAAAAACGCGTCGTACGTGAGCGTGTCCTGAATGGTGAGCCGCGTATTGACGGGCGCGATCAGCGTACCGTTCGCCCGCTGGCGATCGAAGTGGGTGTTTTGCCGCGTACTCACGGTTCGGCTCTTTTCACTCGTGGTGAAACACAGGCTATCGTAAGTGCGACTCTGGGCACTATGCGTGAATCCCAGACAATCGAAGGGCTGGAAGGTGAGCGTCAGGAACGTTTCCTGTTCCACTATAACTTCCCTCCCTACAGCGTAGGCGAAGCCGGCTTCTTTGGTTCTCCGAAGCGTCGTGAGATCGGCCATGGCCGTCTGGCGAAGCGCGGTGTACAGGCGATGGTTCCTGGCGATGACACCTTCCCCTATACCGTACGTGTTGTGTCCGAGATTACTGAATCCAACGGTTCCAGCTCCATGGCATCTGTCTGTGGTGCGTCATTGGCACTGATGGACGCCGGTGTTCCGCTGAAGGCGCCTGTTGCCGGTATCGCGATGGGGCTGGTGAAGGATGGTGAACGTTTTGCCGTACTGACCGATATTCTGGGTGATGAAGATCACCTTGGCGATATGGACTTCAAGGTTGCCGGTTCAGAGAATGGCGTCACTGCACTGCAGATGGACATCAAGATTGAAGGTATCAATGAAGCGATCATGGAGCGTGCTCTGGAGCAGGCTTATGAAGCACGTTTGCATATCCTCAAGCAGATGAACGAAGTGATCAGCTCTGGTCGTGAAGAAGTGGCTGACCACGCACCTTCCATGGTGACCTTCAAGATCGACAGCGACAAGATTCGTGATGTCATCGGTAAAGGTGGCGCAACCATTCGCCAGATCTGCGAAGACACTGGGGCATCCATCGACATTCAGGATGATGGTACAGTTCGTATTTATGCGGATACCAAGGCCGGCTCCAAAAAAGCGGTCGATACCGTGCAGGCGATTGTGGCTGAGCCCGAAATCAATGCACTGTACCGTGGTAAAGTCGTTCGTATTGCCGACTTTGGTGCTTTCGTGAATTTCATGCCGGGAACAGACGGTCTGGTTCACATTTCTCAAATCGTGCCCGAGCGTGTTAATGACGTGAAGGACTATTTGAATGAAGGCGACATGGTGACCGTCAAGGTACTCGATATTGACAATCGTGGCCGTGTGAAGCTGTCTATCAAAGAAGTCACTCCGGAAGAGAAAGAAGCTTTCGAAGCGTCTCTTGCCGATGGTGAGTGATCGTTTAGGCATTTCTTTAACATACTTGAAGTTAGCCGATGCTATTTGAAGCTAACTAAAATGAGTTAAAAAGGTAATGCCTGATGAATAAAGCCCCGATGGGATTGAGTGGTTCGCGATGTGCAAGTCGGCTCGTTCCTCTCATTCTGTTGGGGCTTTTGCGTGAAATTGATATACAAATATTCTGTGACTTGAGAATGTTGGCTCGTTTTATACATCAATGGACTGCCAGGAATGTGTGAAGAGGCGCCGGACAAAAAAATATCAGTACGGTGCTATCATAAGAGTAGAAGGGTGATCGAGGGTATTTCGCCTTCCGTTGTAATGTAGGGTTAGGCTCTCCCTATGTAAAATTGTCACCGTCCACATTGTATTACGTACATTAGTGATTAATTGGTAGAGAATCGGCACGTATCCCTGAAGCATCAAAAACGTTCATAAGGCGTTTTTGGAAGAAGATTTTAGAAAGAATGTTTGGAAGAGTCATATGGCACAGCAGGATTCTGATCAGGAATTAAAAACAGGGATGCAGACACGCCACATGGTAATGCTGGCGTTGGGCGGGGTTATCGGTACCGGATTGTTCCTGAGTTCCGGTTACTCGATCAATCAGGCAGGCCCATTGGGTGCGGTACTGGCTTACGCGATCGGCGCGTTGGTCATGTACATGGTGATGGTATGTCTGGGGGAACTGGCGGTATATACACCGAATTCCGGTTCTTTTAGTGTGTATGCAACACGTTATCTGGGGCCAGGCACAGGTTATACTATTGCCTGGCTTTATTGGCTGAACTGGACCGTTGCGATAGGGTCTGAATTTACCGGTGCCGGCATGCTGATGCAGCATTGGTACCCCAATGTGCCGGTATGGAGCTGGAGCCTACTGTTTGGCGTCGTGATACTTGCGTTGAATTTGTTTTCAGTCAAGATCTTTGCCGAAACAGAGTTCTGGTTATCGTTGATCAAGGTAGCCACAGTCATAGTATTTCTAGCGGTGGGTATCTGGCTGATTCTAGGCTTCCCGCACAGGGGAGACATACACACCCATTATCTTGACAACTTCACCCGCGAAGGCCTCTTCCCAACAGGAATCTGGTCAGTCTTCATGACGTTGGTTGTGGTGCTCTTCGCGTTCTCGGGCTCGGAGCTGGTAGGGATTGCGTCCGGCGAGGCCGAGGATCCGCAAAATAGTCTTCGTAAAGCAATTCGCGTGACGATCGCCCGGCTGGCTATCTTCTTCATCGGCACCATTATTGTATTGGCAGCCCTCATCCCCCGCGAAGACGCCAATGTTGAGCAAAGCCCTTTCGTGACCGTTTTTAGCCATGTGGGTTTGCCTTACGTCGGCGATATCATGAATCTGGTGATTCTGACGGCTATGCTCTCTGCTGCCAATTCAGGCTTGTACGCATCCGCTCGCATGTTGTGGACCCTGGGGAATCAGGGCTTTATTTCCAAACGTTATACACGTGTCTCCCGCTTTGGTGCGCCGGTCAATGCCGTATTGCTGAGTTTGCTGGGGGCTTTGGCATCACTCGCCAGTAGCATTTATGCACCGGGGACGGTGTATCTGGCACTGATCTCGATCTCGGGATTTGCCTCAGTGGTGGTCTGGATGGTGATTGCTGCGGCGCAGATGGCTTTCCGACGGCAGTATGTGAAGCGGGGAGGGGATGTGAAGGATCTCCATTACCGTGTTCGCTTTTATCCATGGGTACCCATTGGCGCTATCCTGTTCTGCCTTATCGCTTGTGTCGGTATGGCTTGCGACCCGGGGCAGCGGATTTCGATCTACTTCAGTATTCCCTTTATTATCTGGTGCTACATTTTCTATAGAATAAAGATGAAGTACCGTGCGAGGAAATCAGCGGCCGTTTCAGAATCTACCTGACGTATCTGATTCACTGTGAGGGTCCCGTTGGCTGAATGCATACATGAGAGTGCGACGCCCACAGTGATATAGGGAAATAAAACGGTAGGAAGACGCAACACCCTAACGGAGTCGTTTACTCGTTAGGGTGTTCTTTTTTAATCTCTCGATTATCCAGCAAACGCGTACTTCCCAAATAAGCCGCAGCCAGCAAAATGGCATTTCCTTCGATAAGGTCGTTTACCCCGAGTGGGGAAAGATCCTTTCGGCGTAACTCAAGATAATCCACTTCGAATCCCTGAGTCTCAAGCTCTGTGCGCGCATAGATTAATACGGTATCTCGTGGTGTTCCCTCCAATAGCGCGCTCTCTGCCATTTTCAAGACCCGCTGTAGATTTGCTGCCTGTTGGTGCTGTTCATCATCCAGATAACCATTACGGGAAGAGAGGGCAAGCCCAGAGGATTCTCGCACCGTATCAACACCGATGATTTCAATCGGCAAATGCAGGTCATCTACCATTTTGCGAATGATGGCAAGCTGTTGATAATCCTTCTTGCCGAAGCAGGCAATGTCCGGCTGAACAATATTGAATAGAATTGAGACAACGGTCGAGACGCCGTCGAAATGATTGGGTCGTGAGGTAGCACATAATCCCTCGGAGGGGCCGGGGACATGGACCTTCGTCAATGTATCCATACCATTGGGGGATAACGTATCAACCGTAGGTAGAAACAGCCCATCGCACTTTACGGTTTCCAACGCCTGACGGTCTGCCGTTAATGTGCGAGGGTAACTCTCAAGGTCTTCGTTTGGGCCAAACTGGATTGGGTTGACGAAAATGGAAGTGATGACCACATCTGCGTGTTTTTTAGCTGCTTTCACCAGTGCCATGTGGCCATCATGCAGATTTCCCATAGTGGGAACAAAGGCAATACGTTGCGATGCGTGTCTTGCAGTGCGAACAAACGTGCGCACTTCTTCAATTGTAGTAAAGGTTTTCATGGTACTTGTATATCAGAGTGGCTAATAGCAGTGCTCAGGTGCCGGAAATTCACGGTGGACCACGGCCTCATGATAAGAAAGAAAGGCATCCTGTATAGACACTTCATCCAGCAGGAAGTTTTTTACAAAACGAGGCACATGCCCCGTCGTGGCACCCAGCATATCGTGCATGACCAGTATTTGCCCATCCACATCCGGGCCTGCCCCGATTCCAATGACGGGCACGGTCAGTGCATCACGCACATCCAGTGCCAGATCCCGAGGCACGCATTCCAGCAAAATAGCAGCTGCCCCCGCTTGCTCCAGCGCCAGTGCATCATCGATGATAGCCTGCGCTTCATCCGGGTCCATTCCCTGAACTCGATAGCCTCCCAGGGCATTGACGTGCTGTGGCGTGAGTCCCAAATGTACGCAGACAGGTATCCCTTGCTGGGCAAGTGCCTGAATGCCTGCTTGTAGCCAACCAGCACCTTCAATCTTCACCATGTGCGCGCCGGCACGCATTAACCGCGCGGCATTATCCAGAAGAGTTTCGGTCGAAGGTGCGGACATGAAGGGTAAGTCCGCCATAATCAAACTATCCACACCCGCTCGCGCAATACATTCAGTGTGGTACACCATCTGATCGATAGTCACAGGGACCGTGCTTGTATGCCCCTGTACGACCATACCGAGGGAATCACCCACCAGTAATACTTCAACTCCCGCATCACTTGCCAAACGGGCAAGCGTGGCATCATAGGCTGTCAAACAGCTGAATGGTGTATTGGATTCACGGTGTCCATTCAAGGTTGAGAGGGTAATCGCCATGAGAAACTCCCACTAAAAATGGTGATGGCTGTGGATAATATTGATATGGATGGCATGTAGCTCATGCCGCTGCCTTGTTCTGGTTTAAAATTGAGTATCAGGTATCGGCAGTATAGGCATTGATGAAGCTGTATGGGTAACACTGCATCAGTATAGGTGTTGATGAATCAGTTGAGTAGGGTATAGAGACGCAGCTGCCTGAAGAGATGAGCTCCAGAGTACTTTTACATGAGGAAGGCAGTAAAGCAGGTAAACAAGCTTTCCGTGGCATCGCTTCTATGGTATCGCGATATCAGGTCGAAGATAGTGTACCGATCTGTACCATATCGTTGGCGTCGCCCATTTGTATGTATTCATGCAGATATGAACCATCCGGAAGCCGTACATCAGGGGCTATATCGATCACCGGTTTCCAGGCAAATGGACGCTTTAGAAATTCCTTGTGAGGTACTTGCAGGCGTGCATGATCCATTATCTGTTCATCGTATAACAAGAGGTCAAGATCCAGCGTCCTTGGCCCCCAATGGCGGACTCTGATACGGCGCTGTTGTTGCTCAAGACGCTGAAGCTGGTCAAGCAGAGCCAGCGGACTATAGGCGGTCAGCAGCTCTACTGCACCATTGATGAAGTCATCCTGATCCTGCGGCCCCACAGGTTGTGTGCGATAGAGGGGGGATACAGCTACCATCTCGCACAGCGGTAGCCTTGCAAGTGCAGTAATGGCCCGCTGTACCTGCTCAAGTGGGTTATTCAGGTTGCTGCCAATACCGATAAAAGCACGGTGAGGATAATGAGCGTACATGATCACGATAACCGTGATTACTGGTTTTTACGCGGAGTACGCCGCCGCGGCCGCCTGCGTTTGCGTGGCGGTGGGGTATTTTCGCTCGACATGGGGGGCAAGTCTTCATTATCCGTCGGTTTGGACGGCACGTTACTGGCCATGGCTTGGCGCTCGGCTTCACCGGCATCCTGGTATTGCTGCCACCATTCACCCAAACCCGGAGGAATTTCCCCCGCCTGTTCACGCAATAGCAGGAAGTCGAAGCCTGCACGGAAGCGCTGTTGGTTGAGAATCTGTTCAGCGCGCTTTCCCTTGCGGCGAGGCAGGCGTAACTGAAGATCCCAAATATCACGCATGGGCATGCTGAAGCGCTTGGGAATGGCAGTGTGTTGGAGTTGACGGCCAAGTACCTGCTGGGCAGCCTGCTGTTGCGCAGGTACCAAAGGGACGCCCTCTATCATGAAGGCTTGCGTGTCCATTACCACCGCGGGCCATAATAGGGCGCCATACAGGAATGCCGGTGTGACAGGCTTGTCCAGACGTACCCGTTCATCCGTATTG
Source organism: Cernens ardua (assembly GCF_051251085.1). Classification (NCBI taxonomy): domain Bacteria; kingdom Pseudomonadati; phylum Pseudomonadota; class Gammaproteobacteria; order Oceanospirillales; family Halomonadaceae; genus Cernens; species Cernens ardua. Next base: position 11,956 of record NZ_JBPCZH010000008.1, on the reverse strand, counting down.
ATCAACGATTGCTCAATCAGTTTTTCTGCCCAGGGTACGACACTCAGCGCGTCGAAAGTGGCGGGGAACAGCATGGCGAAGAGCCCCTGTTCACGCAGGCGATGATACGTTTTCAGTGCCGCGCCGCTCAGGAACAGTTTGAGGACTTCGTCAAACATACGAGCAGGGGAGATAGAAAGAAGTAGGGGGGCCAATTCGTGCAAGGGCTCGGCCGTATGCGATTCAATCTCGAAATCCAGCTTGGCTGCAAAGCGAACGGCACGCAGCATACGTACGGGATCTTCACGATAACGGGTTTCCGGATCTCCAATCAGGCGTACTTGACCCTCTTTTAGATCCTCGGCACCGTTTGCCCAATCATGAATCGAGCGATCCTGAGCATCGTAGTAGAGCGCATTGATGGTGAAGTCACGACGCATAGCGTCTTCATCGACACTGCCCCATACGTTGTCACGCAGTAACATGCCTGCTTCAGAACGTTGGGATCGATTACCATCATTGTTCTCTTCGTGAGTGCCACGGAACGTGGTGACCTCTATTACTTCACGACCAAAACGAACATGCACAATCCGGAATCGGCGGCCAATGATCATGGCATTACGGAAAAGTGCCTTTACCTGGTCCGGCGTGGCATTGGTTGCAACGTCGAAATCCTTGGGTGTCATCCCCAATAGTCCATCGCGCACGCAACCACCGACCAGATACGCAGAGTAGCCGGCCTTGTTCAACCGTTGGAGAACCTTGAGCGCATTTTCGCTCAGCATATTGCGTGAAAGCTGATGCTCCTCGCGGGGAATAATATGAGGGGAAGGACTTGCCATAAGATCATTGATTGAGGTTTTCAAACCTTACCGATACCCGATATGAATAAATTAAGCTAGAACTGGTATAACCAGCGCGCATATGCTGTCAGTTTAACCAAGCATTGCAGGCTTGCAAAGTGAGCCGGGGAGCGTTAGAGAAAAAATACGGTTGATTTCAGGAAAATAATCGTATTTCACCTGTGAATCCGAATGATGCGGGAAGAAAGAACGCCATCGAGGTGCTGGTCATGTATCTTTTCTGGGGGGGGAAAGAAAGGCAACGTTGTTCGAGAGGATTGTGTCAGGGATATAAGCTTAAAACGCTGGCCGGAAGGCGAAAGCATTCGAGAAGATCAAAGCAAACCTTCTCAAAAGACATGTCAGGAAAGAATGAATAGAGAATGTGCCTGCTATCTTGTTTTTGTTGTCAGCGGGTTAACCTGTGACGTTATTTTTATTGGATCACATGGAAAACACACATTCTCAGCGAATTCCCACCTACAATGTTACCCAACACCTTTTGTTTTTTGGTGCGTGTCTACGATTACGGCTCACATTTCTTGTTGTTGTTATGCTCACCCAACCGCGAAGTGAATTGTTTTTGTTCTTCGCTTGTAATCGTTTTTGTTTTTCTTGCCTATTAATAAGCGGTATTTGTGCCAACTTATAAAAAATGGTTTAAAAACATTGGGTTATTGGTTTTATAATTTTTTCATGAATATTGGGTAAGCGCACCTTTGTCTCATCAAGGCATATTCTGTTCACTTTTGGACATGGTGGTGTCGCTTTTGGTGCACGATTGTCAGGGCGATGCCTGCGTTTTGTCTGGAAGGGTTGATTCTGCCTGCGTAAGCGTCCAATGTGCCAACGCCCAGGTCAGTTGTGCTTCTATACGCTCGTGTTGTAGTGCATCAGGCGGGGCCAATCCCAGTAGCTGTAATGCGTGGTGCAAGGTATGACGGATAGCCTGCGGTTGATTTGGCAGAGCAGGTGCAAGGTTCTGTTTGGAGAGTTTTTGCCCATTCTCTGCCTTAACGAGCGGCATATGTGCGTATCGTGGTATTGGAAAACCAAGATTTTCCTGCAACCTGATTTGCCAGGGCGTGTTATCGAGTAAATCCTCCCCTCGAATAACATGGGTGATTCCCTCGGCTGCATCATCAACCACCACCGCAAGCTGGTATGCCCACAGGCCATCCTTGCGCTTCAACACGACGTCACCCAACTCGGCGAGTGACCAACGTTGATATCCTAGCCACAGGTCTTCCCACTCAATGTTATCGTTTGGTGAGGGCTCTTGCCTGCCCGTATTGAGTCGCCAGGCAGCCGGGCGTTCCGGGTGACGATTCCCCTGCCGGCACCAACCCGGGTAATGTGGATATGACTGCCACTCCTTGCGTGAGCAACTACAGTCATAGGCTTGATGTTGTTTGACAAGAGAATTCAATGCCTCCTGATAGCGTTGGTCATGATCATGCTGAAAGCTGACATTGCCATCCCATTCCAATCCGTATGCAACCAATTGTTGGAGAATCAGATCACTGGTGCCGGGAGGGCAGCGAGGGAGGTCAACATCTTCAATCCGCACTAGCCATTGCCCATGATGCGCGCGCGCGTCCAGCCAGCTCGCGACAGCGGTGGTGAGCGAGCCCAAATGCAGAGGGCCAGAGGGCGTGGGCGCGAAACGACCGCGGTAAGTAGGTAACATGAGAGGTCGATGGTTTTCAGGAATAAAAAGTATTGGGTTAGCGCATCATCAGGGCGTATAAAAACGATCAGGCTGCGCTTTCCATGTATTCCCCGCACGCTTGAAATGAGGAATATGCCCTAGTGAGGTCACTTTATCTGACCAACCTTTCTCGAAATTTTCCAATGTTGCAACCCATTGATCCCCTTCCGTTAGCGCTACTGCAATACCCACCGGATGGGCGCCTAATCGTGTGACCAGTTGCAGGGCCGCTTTAGCAGTCCCTGCCGTTGTAATCACATCATCAATCAGCAGTACCTTTTTCCCGACGATACGGGCGACAAGCCCCGGGTCGATATAAAGATAACGATTGGTTCCCAGAGACGTAATGGAACTGGCCGGCTGACTGAATTCTTCCTTGTACCAGAACTTGCGTGATTGTCCGAGAGATACATAGTGCTTGTGGCCCAATCGCTTGGCGAGCTCGCGTGCATAACCCAGCCCAAGCGTAGGCACGCCCACAATGACTTCAGGCTGAATGGCTTCGATTTGCTGAAACATGCGTTCAATGATGGCTTGCTCCACATCGAATGACGTCTCATTGGACATCAGTAGGGCAATAGCCGAGCGTTTATTGGGAAAAGGCTGAATAGGGAGGTCCAACACGCTGTTATCATGCAGTTGCGCACGATAGTAGCCTGCCGGGCAATCAGGCGCCCCCTCTGGAGTAGCATGGAAATAAACGTTGTATTCGGTAGGGAGCGACTCCGAGGACGTTTTATTCATTTTTATTCCTGATGTGAAGGCCTGAAGAGTAAGAGATCAAATGCTTATGTGGGGCTGAATCGACCGTTCACACAAAGCATTGAGGGATAAGAGAATACCTTTAAGAATAACAATAGCCGACGTAAATTTGCAGGCAAGTTATTTATCAAACCGTAATTGTTTGAATATGTGCTGAAAACCGGGATTTAGTGCATACAACACCATGTTGATTGACTGCATTTATCTTCGCAGTAGAAATGCTATGAGAGGCGCCACACTCGTGTTCACCATGTTAGGGACGGAATGCAAGGTAGGGACAAACGGATGGTGAGGACGGAATGAATATGGAGAGTACGGCAAATAATAACTGGGGTAGAGCGGGGCGTGTGGTATTTACACAAAAGTAGCCAAGGAAAGACAAGTCAGGAAATAGAAGAATAGAACGTACCTAATAGAAGAGAAGGGCGTAAGAAGAAAAGGGCGTACCAGTGTTGAGAGACGATTGATAGAAGACTACGGGATAGAAAACTATTGAGTAGACGAAAGAGTTCGCTATAGCAGCAAAAGCTATAGCAGCAAAAGCAGGGATGAAGCCCGCGCCTTCGGTAATGGCGACCTCACCCCTCTTTTTGCACACTACTTTTATCTACTACTGCGAACATGAAACAACGCTGATAAATTTAAATTCATGAATATTTTTTGGCGGGTAATGCTGCTTTTTGCAGTTAAGTGCCGGATATCATGAATTTGGTTGAATCAGCCGTTCAGTTGTTTTTCCTTGAGTTCTGCCAATGTCTTGCAGTCAACACAGAGTGTTGCCGTAGGACGCGCTTCAAGGCGACGAATACCGATTTCCACGCCGCATGCTTCGCAGAAGCCGTAATCGTCTTCATCGATACGTTCGATCGTTTGATTGATCTTTCTGAGCAGCTTGCGTTCGCGATCGCGGGTTCTCAGCTCAAGGCTGAACCCTTCTTCCTGCGTCGCACGGTCAGAAGGATCGGCAAAGTTGTTGCTGCCGTCTTCCTGGAGATGGCGCACAGTGCGATCAACTTCCTGCATCAAATCATGCTTCCACTCCAGCAGAATGTTACGAAAATGCTGGAGTTGCTTCTCGTTCATATATTCTTCGCCCGCTGCCGGCTGGTAGGGGACGAACTGTTCTGGTGCTTCAGGTTGCTTTTCAGCTACTGCCATGTTGGATGCCTCGTAACACAGTGTATCCAGGGCCCAAAGGGCACCGCGATTTCACCTCTTCAGGTGGTGTTCGGTTACCGAAGGATTGTGTCTTTTATAGAAAAAAACACCTTAATGCAAGTTTATTTGCTAAATAAAATTATAGAATATTGTTCATTTCAGAATGTTTTCAGGAAATTTCATTGAGATACGACGCTCTTCAGACAGGAAAATTGATTCGCCGCTACAAGCGATTTTTAGCTGACGTTGAACTGGATTCGGGGGAAACAGTGGTTGCGCATTGTGCCAATACAGGTGCGATGACGGGCCTGAAGGAAGCGGGCAGTAAGGTCTGGTTATCCCATCATGATAACCCGGCACGGAAACTGGCCTGGAGTTGGGAATTTACCGAAGTCGAAACGATTCGCGGCCCTGCCTATGCATCCGTAAATACGTCAAAAGCCAATGCATTGGTGAAGGAGGGCATCATCTCTGGTGCTATTGCCCCCCTTGAGCATCCGCTACATATCCAGCCCGAGTACAAAGTAGGCGAAGGACGTCTGGACTTCCGTCTTGATTTCGAGAAAGGCCCGTGTCTGGTCGAGGTCAAACAGGTCACGTTGCTTGAAGACACGCTGGAATCAGGCGGCGCAGGCCTTTTTCCGGATGCGGTAAGTAAACGTGGACTCAAACATCTGGAACTGTTGATGCAGCAGGCCAACGAAGGCACTAGAGCCGTATTGCTGTTTTGTGTGCCACATACAGGGATCACTAGTGTGGCACCGGCAGAAAAAATCGATCGTGCCTATGCGACAGCGCTACGTCAGGCCGTGAGAGAAGGGGTGGAAGTTATTGCGTATGGATGCGATATCCAGCTTGGAGCACAGGAGGCAGAGATCCGTTTGACGCGACCTCTGCCGGTATTGCTTTAAGCAAGTGCTTGTCTGCCTATACGGGTTTGGAGCCCTGAAGCACATCGGGCATTCGCCCTCGGCGGTTCTTTAGCGCTTCACGCGGAAAATGGCTGTTTCACCCAATAGGTTTTTCCAATGCCGCACAATACGCCAGGCATCCCCTCGTCCTACCACGCTGTCCGTAATTTGATAGCCGAATTTTTCGCAGAGCCGTGCAAAATCCCGGAAGGTGGACAAGTGAATGTTGGGCGTGTCATACCACTCGTGGGGAAGTGCCTGAGACAGTGGCATTTCACCTTTCAGCCCTAGATGTAAACGATGTTTCCAATAGGCGAAGTTGGGGAAGGTGATGATGCACTCATCCGCAACACGGAGCATCTCCTGTAATGCTTTATCCGGCCGATGGAGTGCCTGCAGGGCCTGACTCATGATAACGACGTCGAATGAGGTGTCAGGAAAGTTGGAGAGCCCATCGTCAATGTTTTGCTCGATAACATCCACACCCTTGGCAATACACTGATTGATTTCGTCAGGATTGATTTCCAACCCATAGCCGGAAACGTGCTTGTTATCCGCCAGGTATTTCAATAGTGTACCGTCACCACATGCCAGATCGAGCACTCGTGCGCCGGGCGCTACCCACTCTTGAATGAGCTCCAGATCAGCGCGTAATTCAGCCATGGTCAGCGCCTCCCTGTTGTGTGGTGCCGTTCGCTTGCTGTACGGAATATTGAGCGTGTGTGAGAGAAAGGGCGTCGCTAGCATGATTCAGATATCCCCCCAATACAGCTTCATAACGGGGATGAGGAATCAGAAAGGCATCATGCCCATAAGGAGAATCCACGTTGGCATAACTGACCCGCTTGCCGGCTAATACCAAGGCATCTACCAACTCCTTGGAACGGCTCGGGGCGAAACGCCAATCCGTGGCAAAGCTGATGACCAGAAAACGGCATTGAGCAGGAGCCAGGGCTGCGGCAAGATCCCCCTCAAATTCACCGGCGGGATCAAAATAATCCAGTGCCTTGGTCATTAGCAGATACGTATTGGCATCAAAGCGTCCTGAAAACGATTCCCCCTGATAGCGCAAATAGGATTCGACTTCGAACTCAATGCCATAACCAAAGTTCAGCGTATTGCGGATATCACGCCCGAATTTTGTTCCCATGGCCAGTTCTGACAGATAGGTAATATGCCCTACCATGCGGGCAAGACGCAGCCCGCGCCGGGGCAACGTATCCTGTTCGGCATACCAGCCCTGATGGAATTCGGGATCAGAACGAATGGCCTGACGCGCCACTTCATTAAAGGCGATATTCTGTGCCGTTAGCTTGGGGGTCGAGGCAATGATAACCGCGTTCGCTAGCCGTTCCGGATAATCCAGTGACCACTGGAGCACTTGCATACCACCAAGGCTACCTCCGACGACCGCCGCAAAGCGATCGATGCCTAGATAATCGGCCAGCCGCGATTGGCTATTAACCCAGTCCCTGACAGTCATGAGTGGAAAGTCTGGCCCCCAGATACGCCCAGTCTCGGGATTGATTGACATCGGCCCCGTACTACCGTTGCATCCACCCAGATTATTCAGCGCAATAACGTAGTACTTGTTGGTGTCGATACTTTTACCCGGGCCAATATAGGCATTCCACCATCCCGGTTTTTTATCATCGGGATAATAGCCGGCAGCATGGTGATCGCCGGTCAGTGCATGGCAGATCAGAATGGCGTTGCTGCGCTCGGCATTTAGCGTCCCATAGGTCTCATACATGAGGTCATAGGCACCGAGCGATTTTCCGCAGACGAGATCGAGGGGCGTATCAAAATGCGCCACCTGTGGTTCAACCATTCCAATAGAGTTCTGGGGGATTTCAGTATCCATTAATATCCAATTACTACCCTTGCAGGGATCATTGACATGATGACCAGTCGATTCACAATCAGATTATCGGCGAATGTGATCAGGAGGAACGCGACAATCGGGCTGAAATCGAGTCCACCAAATGACGGCAGGACTCTCTGCAATGGCTGCAGAATTGGTTGTGTCAGTTGATAGATCAGTATGGCGCCCGGATGATTGGCACTTGGTGCTATCCAGCTGATTGCGACCATAATAATCAGCGCGAAATAATAGATCGAAACAATGGCATTCAGCGCACCGGCTATACCGGCAATGAACAAGTTATAGAAGGGGAGATAAACTCCTTCAAACAGCTTGAAGATCAGAGTGATGCCAATGATTTTGACGAGCACCGCTGCGATAACAGTGACGTATTCGTAACGCCCTGATATTGGATGCAGGGAACGCTGAATAGGTGCGATCAACCAATCTGTAGCCCCGAGGATACCCTGATTAATGGGGTTCATGGTATCTGCACGCGCTGCCTGTAATGCAAAACGAAGCATTAGCAGAAACGTAAACAGATTGAAAATGGTGTTGATCAGCGTGAGGGCAAAATTGCCCAATTGAAAACTCATGGCGCCTCCATACGACGCAAAACAGTGCTTCTAATAAATACGTCAAACTCTATAACAGCAAGGTGCACATGCATTAATGCTGCGATGTTCAGTATCTTTGTATGTATGAAAAATCGTATGTATGAAAAATCGTATGCGTGAAAAATCGATGCCCTAAGGATGATCGAGCTGGTCGGCCAGTTCTTCTGCACGATCATGGCATGCATCACAGGCCGACTGAACCAACGATTCAAAACCACCATCACTAAGCGCCCATACCGCCCGTTCTGTCGTACCATTGGGTGACATTACCTGCTTTTTCAATGTTTCAGGTGTTTCATCGCTCTGTACGCACATTTCAGCGGCGCCCAACGCGGTCTGGATTGCCAGGCGGCGTGCCTCTTTCAATTCAAGCCCCTGTTTGACCCCCGCTTTTTCAAGCGCTTCGATCATATAGTAAAAATAAGCGGGAGCACTACCGGCAATAGCAGTGACGGCACTCAGTAGCGTCTCTTTTTCTACCCAGGCAGTGATACCCACAGACTGCATCAGCTTGTCAGCTTCATCCCGCTGGCTTTGATTCACGTTTTCATTGGCATACATGCCGCACGCGCCTCTACCGACCAGTGATGGCGTATTGGGCATCGTTCTAATGACGCTGATATTGCCGCCAAGCCAGCGTTCAATGGCTTCACAGCGAACACCGGCTGCCACAGAAAGTATTAATGGTTTGTGCTTCTGTACGACCTCTTTTAGCGACTGGCAGACGTCAGATAAAATCTGAGGCTTCACCGCAAGTATGACAACATCGGCGGAGGCAACGGCCGCGTTGTTATCTGTCGTGGTGTTTATCGACAAATCACTTTTCAATGGGGCCAGTGTGCTTTCACGCGTTGCAGTGGCAGTAATACTGGAAGCGGGATGCCCATTGGCAATCAACCCTTTGATAATTGCGGCGGCCATATGACCGGCGCCGATAAAACTGATCTGCTGAGGCATGTGCTTTCCCTGTAAAACTGATTCTTGATGATGTGATTGCACGAATAATACCGAGGCTGTTTGTCTGAAACTTTTCAAAGCCTGGAACGTTTCAAATGAGGGTGTATCTATACTTTATCTTTACATATATGGTCGAGTAATCGTGCCATTTGAAATGACGAGTCGTGAGTAGTTCTTTTTCTCACTATTGCAATAGTATCGGTGTGCCTCTCAGTTACGTTGACTTGAAAGGCGGCCGAGGCCCAAAGAGGGCCGTTCCCACACGTACCATTGTGGCGCCCTCCATGATCGCGGCTTCCAGATCTCCACTCATCCCCATTGAGAGTGTATCCAGAGGCGCATCGGGCAGTACTTGCTGCAGTTTTTCCAGTGCGAGTCTTAACTGGGCGAATGGTCTGCGTTGAGCTTCCTGTGTTTCAGCCGGTGCAGGAATGGCCATTAATCCTCTTAGTCTCAAATTGGGCAACCGACTGACGAACTCCGCAAGTGAAGGGAGGTCAGACAGGGCAACGCCCGATTTGCTTGCTTCCCCGCTTACATTCACTTGTAGGCAGACATTTAGCGGTGGTTTGTCTTCCGGACGTTGATCATTCAGCCGTTGGGCTATTTTTTCACGATCCATGCTGTGAACCCAATCAAAATGGCTGGCGATTTCTCGGGTTTTGTTGGATTGAATGGGGCCAATAAAGTGCCATTCGATATCCAGATCCTTTAATAACGCCTGCTTTTCCAATGCCTGCTGAAGATAATTTTCACCAAAGGCATGTTGGCCCAGAACAAACAGCTCGCGTACCTCTTCGGCGCTCTTCATTTTACTGACAGCCAGCAGATGAACGGAACCCTCGGCCCTATTGGCATTCATCAATGCTTGATGTAATCGGTGGCGCACGCCTTTCAGACGGTCTTCTGCGGTATTGGGGTGACACATAGAAACGTTTCCTGCTAAATGTATGACCAAGGTATACCGGCCAAATGGCTTCTGATTGTAAGCTGTATCAGCAAACGGCAACAGTCTTGTTTCATCATGTTATAATCGGTAGATAGTCTTAATCAAAAGCGGCTAAGGATGAATACAGATTTCTTCCTAATCCTTGGGCCACTTGTACCTCTTGAGAGATAAAAATGAGTGATGTTGTTGATGCGTTTGAGCTAATCAAGCGTGGTACAGATGAAATTCTGCTGGAAGACGCATTGATGGATAAACTGCGCTCCGGCAAGAAACTTCGCGTCAAGGCCGGCTTCGATCCGACTGCACCTGACCTGCACCTCGGTCACAGTGTACTGTTGACCAAGCTGCGCCAGTTTCAGGATCTTGGGCATACGGTCATTTTTCTGATTGGTGATTTTACTGGAATGATCGGTGATCCCACTGGTAAAAGCGCGACGCGCAAGCCGCTGACGCCTGAGGCGGTGAAAGCCAACGCCGATACATATCGTGAACAGGTGTTCAAGATCCTTGACCCTGAGAAAACCGAAGTACGCTTCAACTCTGAATGGTTCGGTAACATGACGGCCTCTGACATGATCAAGCTGGCTGCGCAGAGCACGGTGGCGCGCATGTTGGAGCGTGATGATTTCGAGAAACGCTATAATGCCAACCAGTCCATTGCCATTCATGAGTTTCTTTATCCACTGGTGCAGGGATATGACTCTGTCGCGCTGGAAGCAGATATTGAGCTTGGTGGGACGGATCAGAAGTTCAATCTGTTGATGGGGCGTGAACTTCAGAAACATGAGGGGCAGACGCCACAGGTCGTTATCACCATGCCCTTGCTGGAAGGTCTGGATGGTGTGCAAAAGATGTCCAAGTCCCTCAATAATTATGTCGGTCTTGAAGACTCCCCCGGCGTGATGTTCAACAAACTGGTGTCCATGCCGGATTCACTCATCTGGAAATACCTGGATCTGCTCTCTCTAAAAAGTAATGACGAGTTGAAAGCCTTGCGTCAGCAAGTTGAGAATGGTGCCAACCCTCGCGATATCAAAATGGAATTTGCGCGCGAGATTATTGCGCGTTATCACGGGGAAGACGCAGCGGCGAATGCGCATAAGGCCAGCGGTAATGTGCTTGGCGATGGTGAGCTTCCGGAAGATATTGAGGAAGTTGAAGTAACGTTTTCGGGGGATTCCGGCGCACCTATTGGTTATGTATTGAATCGTGCCGGATTGGTCAAGAACAGTGCGCAGGCCAAGGACTTATTGAAAAATGGTCGCGTCAAAGTGGATAGCGAAGTTATTGCGAAGGATGCCGTGCTCGAATTCGATAGGGAATATGTGATTCAGGCCGGTAAGCGTAACTTTGCCAAGGTCACCGTCAAAGCAGAGTAAAGGGGAATGCTCCCTTGGGCTGTAAGATTTTCTTCGACGGCTCGTTAGGGAAGCATGAAGCACACTGCCAACTCGTACGTCAGAAATGGCAATTCGTGAACAACGCCTGAAGTCGTTAAATGTTTCAGGCGTTTTTTATTGCGTGCTGACAAATGAACATGTTTGGTTGGGGGCTTTTGTCTTATCGCTTATTGCGATGAAACTTCGTCACTTATCAATCGCTTGCCGAGCACTACTGTATCCACTTCCGAATAGTCCAGGCTTTCATATAAGCCGATAACCTGCGTATTGTCACGACGCACCATCAGGTGGATTTTGGGGCACCCTCTATCCCGCAATAAGTATTCTGCTGCATCAATCAGCGCCCGAGCATAACCTTTCTGGCGGTGCTGCTCTTCGATAGCAAGATAGTAAAGCCACCCCCTGTGCCCATCATAACCTACCATGGCGCTTCCGATGACGTGATCGCCCAATTCACCTATCAGAAAGAGCTCGGGCTCTTCCTCCATTTTTCGTTGGATATCCTTGTATGGATCATTCCAGGGGCGTGTGAGCCCGGAATGTTTCCACAATGAAACTACCTTTTCAGTATCGTCGTGATTAAATGGGCGAATCGTAAAGCTTGGTGCCATCTGTGTTTATCCTGCCTGGTTATGATGTCGTTTGTATTAGGTTGAAAAAACACTTGCATACGGAAGCTGTACTCTATACTATACGCCACCGCTGCAGAGGCAAGGCCTGGCAGCGGTTGAGTAAGTAACGAAGTTGAGTTTAATTTAATCAATTGATTTTGCTTTGTTTTTTACGGTTGGCGGTTCGCTGTTTGG
>NZ_JBPCZH010000007.1:0-122388 GCF_051251085.1 Cernens ardua | reverse complement strand
GATCGACCCCCACTCCCCTTCTTCGCAACTCACCTTACCCCTAAACATACCTAAATGGCTCGCTAATCACACGCTGGCATGCTCAGCATTCATTGATTGGATGATGCCGTTAGCAGGAGATGATGATGAATGCTAAGAAGCTCGAAATTTTAGAGCAAGTCTTCACTGATGAAATAAATTGTTCAAAGTATCCGACTCAACTGAAAGGAAAGATGGCAGAGCAACTATGCGAAGATGGATATCTTGAGAGAGTAACAACAACATTGGGCGGATCTATGCCCGTCATCATCGAAGGCTATGTCCTCACTCATTCTGGTCGGTACGCGTATTGTCGTTCTTGTTCTGATGGAGAGGTTTGATATGACAGAACTTAAACCATGCCCGCATTGCGGAAGCGTAGACATATCCAATGCCACAACCTCTCTTGCCTACTGTCTTCGCTGCCTGGACTGTCGAGCAGAAATGCGCTCATTTGTGAGCATTGATGATGCAGTGAATAAGTGGAATCGGAGGGTATGATGCATGATGCATTATCAGCCCAAAGGCAGCATGTGCATGGGTTGCCGGCACCAAAAACGTGATTGTAGTCACCTACGCTTCGAGAGTATGCAGCCAATCAAGCACTATCCGGATAAGACGATAGCCGTCAGATGTAGCGATTTCGATAAGGTGGAAAATGGATAAATACTCTCTAGTCAGCGGTGGCCTGCACTCAACAAGAATCATGCACAGAGACGGTCGCATCATGGGCGCAAGTGAATGCTGTATGTTGCTTAATCTGTTTCATGATCGCATCAATAAGATGGAAGAAGAGATTAGGCAAATTGACAGGGATGATGACGAGCATGAGCTTAGAGAGACGCTGAGATATCTTGAACTGATTGATAAATGAATTATCAAGTAATCTTTGACAGCTGAACCTTCTGGAAATTCTTATCATTCATTTCTGTCTTACTCAAAAGATTGTATGATTGAGAAAGAACCTATGATCATAAAGACTGGCGGAAGGGTTAATAATGAGAGAGTCATCGGTATATAAAATCAGTTGCCATGGTTGTTGGCAAAACGAAATATTAGAAAAAATAATGCATGCTAAAATAGAAAATTTTGATGTTTCAGAGCTACATGCATCTATGAAGCTGTACATGTATGTAAGAGTGAATGCTAGAAGAAATCATATGTACTCATTAGTAACAGATAAATCAGTTAAAGAATATCTATTTGGGTATCCGCTTGTAGCAGACGAGAATCTGAAGGATTTTGAGCTTAAACTTATCTATCATCGTTAATAAAAGTTAGCGAACTAGAATCTTAATTAGTAAAAGCCAATAAGTAATAACTACAGGACGCCTAGAGCGTCTTTTTTATTGGGAGAAGCCTCAATGATCAACAGTAATAATTGCACCTCCCACAAAGAGAAAATAGCTAGCATTATGACCGATGTCGCAGATTATGTATTTGCTGCGGAGGCATATCAAGAATATGCACGTTGTCAAATCAACATGCAGGGAAATGGATGGAAATTCACTAAAGAGATAGTACCGAGTGATTTTCCTTACGAAAAAGAGGATTTCTCTCCAAGCGAGGATTTAAAGACAAATCTCGAAAAGGCCAAGTCATTCATTAGTAAAGCAATTGATCGAATTGATGCCGCTTAATGAAGCGTTTTTTTACGACTGGAGAAAGAGAATGGAATACATAACACCCGATCCACGTTTCACTATCATCAGCAAGACTGAAGCAGCCAGAATTTGTGGTATCAGTACACGAGAACTGGATAGAAGAAGGAAGAATGATCCAGAATGCCCAAAGGGCTTCAAAGAAGGTAAGAGTCAGCAATCACTTGTTAAATTTCGTCAACAGGATATATTTGATTATGTCGACGTGCTAATTAAGCGCGCTAAAGCGGCTGGATAATAAGCCTACCAGCAATCTCCTTGTATGCCAGGATGTATGCCAGTCGTTAAATTTATTGATAACATACTGTTTTATAAGAAAGGTTTAATCCCCTTTGTCCGCTCCACTTCTTTTTTATTGCTCCAATATTTCCACCATTGGGATGCATTCCTGGCCAAGCTCTGCCTATCATGAACATTGGACACGTTCATGCAACCATTCATATAACAATCGACAGCGCTTCGTATCAGGTGTATTTCTATATCCTCTTGACGGCCATACTGGAATTCAAGGTACATGGCGTAAACAGAGCATAATCCAGATGCCCGGTCACACGGGCACCTTATTCTCCCTGATCAAGTTATTCATGATGAGTGTGACAGCTGCTCATTCGTCATCAACCGTTTGCTCCATACCAACACAGTAGCTCTCTGTTGTTTTCTAATTCGATTTTATCCTTCCTCATTCCTGGCGCTTATCCTTTAGTCTCTTTTCTTCGATAAAAATTGTAAAAAATTTGCAATTCGAGTAATAAATTAAATAAATCGTTATATATCCACGTTGCTTTACGTTTATAAAAATGACTATAAAAACATAGGTAATAGCATGACCACGCCGGCCAATCCCGCACCACAACACTCTTCTTCACCCCATCGGACAGATGAACAGATAAAACGAAGGCTTTCGATCATTACTTTGGTCGCGTGTCTGGGTGGACTACTCTTCGGATACGATACCGGTGTCATCAATGGCGCGCTTGAGCCCATGAAACACAGCCTTCACATGACTTCCTTTATCGAAGGGTTGGTGGTCAGTATCCTGATTTTCGGTGCATCCATTGGGGGGATGACAGGCGGTTTTCTCTCAGACCGCCTCGGCCGTCGTACCAACATTCTTCTTCTCTCCATCGTTTTTGCGATTGGAACGCTGGGATGTGTACTCTCGCCCAATTGGCAAGTGCTGGTGATCTTTCGTTTTGTTTTGGGACTTGCGGTTGGAGGCGCCTCAGCCACTGTGCCCATTTATCTGGCAGAGTTATCGCCTGCCGAAAAACGTGGCAGCATGGTCACCAAAAACGAATACATGATCGTATTCGGTCAGTTTTCCGCTTTCGTCATTAACGCATTGATCTTTTACTTTTTTGGGCACAACGAACATATCTGGCGTTTCATGCTACTGGTGGCTCTTGCACCTGCTATCGCACTTTTCTTCGGCATGCTAAAGCTCCCCGAAAGTCCTCGTTGGCTCTCTATGCAAGGGCAGAAGAAAGAGGCATTCGAGGTACTACGTGAGATACGGTCGGTAAGACATGCGCGGAAAGAAATGCGTGAAGTAGACAAAGCCATTAGTGAAGCGAAAAAACGCCAATTGGAACAGGAGGATGGCTTCTTTTCTGACTTCAGCCTGAAATGGGTCCGGCGTCTTGTCATTATCGGAATCGGTATTGGTATTTTCTGTCAGCTAAGCGGTGTCAATGCCGTGATGTATTACGGAACGCAACTCTTGCAAGGTGCCGGCTTCAGTAGCACGTCAGCGGTTATCGCCAATATACTCAACGGTGTCGCAGGTATCAGTGGTATCACCATGGGGATACTGATCATCAACAGGGTGGATCGAAGGATGATTCAGATTGTTGGGTTTGTGATCATTGCCTTTATACATTTAATGATAGGTTCCTGCGCATTGATGGTGCCTGACAGTGATCCGCTCAAGGCATGGTTGATACTGGGCCTGGTCGCCTGTTTTGTATTTACGGTACAAGGCACGGTTTCGCCACTGGCCTGGCTACTGTTATCGGAAATATTCCCCTTGCGTATACGCAGCCTGGGCATGGGGATCAGTGTATTTACGCTTTGGATCAGCAATGCATTAGTGGCATTTCTTTTCCCCCCGCTCGTAGCCAGTATCGGGATTGCATTAACCTTTTTTATCTTTGCGGGCTTTGCCGTTATCGCTATTCTGTTTTCGGCCTATCTTATTCCTGAAACGCGAGGAATTTCTTTGGAAGAATTCGAACGTCAGTTCAAACTTGAGGTAGGTAAGTAACCCAGTGAGTAATGCTGGAGAGTTTGACACGAGCGCCGGATAAAATGGCGAAGATGAGTAGAATAGAGAATGGTAGTCAGGGAATAGAGCGTTGCTGGATAACAGCTCTACCAGGTGGCACTCAGGGGGCCAGTGCCCCCTCAGCCTGACCTCTCATTGAAAGAGAGGCTATTTGTTGTAAGTGAGATACCTGGCCAGGGCATCATGCATCTGGGCCTTGCGCTCGTTTGAGGCAAAACTGGCATCAATGGCATTGCGAGTCAGTCGCGCCCACGTTTCCCTGTCAAAATCGAACGCTTGTTGAACAGCCAGGAAGTTGTCATTCATGTATCCACCAAAATAGGCGGGATCATCGGAATTCAAAGTAACATTGAGGCCCTTGTCGAACATCTTACGCAACGTATGTTGTGCCATATCATCAAACACCTTCAAGTAGATATTCGAAAGTGGGCACACCGTTAGCGGCATATTCAATTCAACCAACCGATCAACCAACGCATCTGACTCCAAACTACGTACACCATGGTCAATACGCTGAACGTGCAAACTATCCAGCGCACCAGTGATATACTCATGAGAACCCTCTTCCCCCGCATGAGCAACGCGATAAAGTCCCAATTCCGCAGCTTTGGCAAATACCCTTTCGAACTTTTCGGGAGGATTCCCCACTTCTGCCGAATCAAGCCCCACGCCGATGAAATGGTCACGGTAAGGCAAGGCAGCCTCCAGGGTAGCCAACGCAGACTCTTCGCTCATATCACGCAAAAAGCTCAGGATGATTTCACTGCTGATGCCCAATGTTTCACGCGCTTTTTGGCAACCCTGCGCAATACCGGCCAATTGTGTTTCAATGGCAACACCCCGTGCCAAATGGGCCTGTGGATCGAAGAAAATCTCTGTATGTATAACATTGTCCGCCGCAATACGCTCAAAATAAGCATAAGTGACATCCAGGAAATCTTCTTCATTCACCAGTACCTGCATATTGTCGTAATAAAGGTTCAAAAACGACTGCAAATCACGAAAAGCGTATGCTTTCTTCAGGGACTCGATACTGTCATGCGCTAGTGCTATTCCATTACGCTGTGCGAGCCTGAAGATCATTTCGGGCTCCATTGAACCTTCAATATGCAGATGAAGCTCTACTTTCGGTAGCCCTTTAATAAACTCTTCCATGCTGGTTGCCTCTTCGTTCCAACAATTAATTAAGCAGCCTGGCAGACGCACTCATTACAACGCACTGACACTCAAAAACTGCAATTTCACCTGGCTATTATCGTTTACTTTTGTAATTACGCAAAAGTTTGTAGGCAGCACCTAGTCAAGACGGCTTCTACCTTTTAAAATTAACGTTCTCTATCAATATGGACACCCTCTTGAACACCTCCTCTGATGATGGTCCCTGTCGACCTTTAGCCCAATCTTCCACTTGTTTCTTTCCTGTAAAACAGCATTTGTGGCACTCGCATAAAGTGGCTATCAGCCTCCTTGTGGCTCCCTCTCATGCCCGTTTCCCGGGAGATCATCACCATGCTTGAATGGATTACAGACCCGACACTATGGGCGGGATTGATAACGCTCATCCTGCTAGAACTGGTACTGGGTATCGACAATCTGGTGTTTGTCGCCATCCTGGTCGATAAAGTCGAACCGCAAAAAAGAGACCGTGCCCGCATCATCGGTATTCTGCTGGCGCTGGTCATGCGCATTGCATTACTTGGATGTCTAAGCTGGTTAATGGGGCTATCCCAGCCACTTTTCACCCTATTTAGCATGGGTTTCAGTATTAGAAATCTCGTACTGTTGGCCGGTGGATTTTTCCTCATCTACAAGGCAACCAGTGAGCTTCATGAGCATATATCGCCGGCGAGTCATAACTCGACCAGCGCCAGCTCGCACTCTGCGCTTTGGGTTGTCATCACCCAGATCGTTGTATTGGATGCCGTCTTTTCAATCGATTCGGTCATTACCGCAGTAGGTATGGTCAACCACATGGGTGTGATGGTGGCTGCAGTTATCATTGCCGTACTGCTCATGCTGATCGCCAGTAAACCGCTGACGCTGTTTATCAATAGAAATCCGACCATTGTAATGTTGTGTCTTGGCTTCCTGTTGATGATTGGTTTCAGTCTGGTATGTGAAGGTTTGAAATTCGAGATTCCAAAAGGCTACCTTTATGGCGCCATCGTCTTTTCCATTCTGATCGAGTTACTACAGGAATTGCGCAGACGCGGTCAAAAAAACCTATCGGCGTACGGTAGCCGTCGGGCGCGTACTACCGCTGCGGTAATGCGCATGATCGGCGGGGGTACCCTGGAATTCCAGTCACCCGATGGGCAAGAGAATAAAGGGAAAGACCGAACAGGTGATTCCTCCCCCTCGGATGAACAAATATTTCAGGAAAATGAGCGTCGAATGGTTCAAGGCGTGCTCTCTTTGGCCGATAAACCTATAGAGGCTATTATTACCCTACGTCGTGAACTGGAAACCATTGATGTCACAGACCCGATTGAAGTTCAGCTGGATGCCGTAGTAAACAGCCAACATTCATGGCTGGTCGTCATAGAGGATGGTCACAGTGATGAACCGCTTGGCGTTATCAACAAGAAGCGCTTGCTCGATCCATTACTGAAGGGACAACGCCCTTCCAATCTACGCTCGTGGATAGAACAGCCACTGGTATTGCTGGAGAATGTCTCCGTCGTCAATGCTGTCGAACACTTCCGTAATTCAGGCAAGAACCTGGCCTTTGTTGTTGATGAATTTGGCACATTGAACGGTATTGCCACGACAACCGACATCCTTGAAGAGATTGCAGGCAAACTGCCTGATCCGGGTGAAACCGAAGTCCCGGTAGTCACTCAGGTTTCAGCACATGGTTATGATGTTGATGCCAGTGAGGATGTCCATGACTTGAATAACCAATTACCTTACCCTCTGCCCAACAGCAAGGATTACACAACATTGGCCGGACTGGTGTTGGATCGATTGGAATCACTTCCCTATGTAGGCGTATCACTGGAAGTCGAGGGTTGGAAGCTGGAGGTGTCCGAAATCGAGCGCCACCGCATTAAGCGTGTACGTATGACACGTGAAGAACATCATGGAGAATAGGGCTTTGCTGGCGTTTAATCAGCGCTAGCACGTCAGGAAGGATTGTATGTCTGAAAATTACCGATGGTATACCATCCAATGCAAGGGGCGGGAGTCTGTACGAGCGGCCGAAAACCTGCATCGGCAGGGGTATGAAATCTTTCATCCCCTCGTAGCCAATACAGAGGGCCGCCACACTCCACTATTCCCCTATTATCTATTTATTCGACTGAATCTGATCGATAGCAACTGGCGTCCTATCCGTTCTACCCGTGGCGTTCTTAAGGTCGTGCGTTTTGGACCACAGCCCACACCTGTTCCCGATGACTTTATCGTCACGTTGAAGGAGTTTGCTTTTCAGACAGAGGCAGACCCCGTCAATCATTACATCCGGCTCAAACCCTCGTTGAAAAGTGTGAGCCCGACGGATAAAAAAGAGTATCTCGCCGTCCTCGACAAACGAACCGGGGATGAGCGTGTTATTGCACTGCTGAACCTGATAGGTGAAATCAATAGTTCCAAAACACGTTGATTACATGGAATATCGCGTTGGATTTGGCAATGCCGATATAATCACAATGCCCAATGCAAGTTCCCGCTCAAAAGGTATATTCTTACCCTGAATGGATGTGCTCTCCTGAAGGCATCAGGCGCCACAAGCCCGGAATATGCTTTCAGGAAAACACGCTATATATGACTAGCGTAGTTGAAGGAGAAAGTAGAAATGAACACTCGCTGCCGACTGCCCGATTGGGAGTCCAGGGAGATGACAGCTGAGCAGGCTGCCTCATTAATCCAGGATGGCATGGTTGTCGGAACAAGCGGTTTCACCCGCGCGGGAGAGGCCAAGGAAGTCCCCCTCGCATTGGCCAGACGTACCCGGACGGAACCCTTGCAAATAACCCTGATGACAGGTGCTTCATTAGGGAATGATATTGATGCCAATCTGGTTGAATCCAATGCTGTATCTCGGCGCCTCCCCTTTCAGGTAGACAGGGTAATGAGAAAGGCAATCAATGAAGGCCGGGTCCTTTTCACTGATATTCATTTATCAGAGGTTGTAGAACAATTACGTAACCGGCAACTTCCTGCTGTAGACATCGCCATCATTGAAGCCGTCGCCATCACTGAAGAAGGAGGTATTGTACCCTCTGCTTCTGTAGGCAATTCAGCCACCTTTGCACAACTGGCTGACAAAGTGATTGTGGAGCTGAATGAAAGCTGGCCATCAGCCCTTGAGGGACTCCATGATATCTATTTGCCTGAAATGCGCCCGAATCGTACACCGGTAGATGTTGTCGCCCCTGATACCCGAATTGGTACGCCCTATATTCAGGTGCCCCCTGAAAAAATAGTGGCCATTGTACGCACCAGTCGTCCGGATTCCCCGTCGAACAATACCCCCGCTGATGATGAAACCCGTCAGATCGCCTCACATCTGGTCAACTTCCTGAGTGAAGAAGTACGGCAGAATCGTTTACCCCCTGAGTTGTTTCCGATCCAGGCAGGAATCGGTACCATGGCCAATGCAGTGTTGGAAGGGCTGGCAGATTCTTCTTTCAAAGGGCTGACAATGTATTCCGAGGTACTGCAAGACAGCGCCTTCGATTTGCTGGACAAAGGAACGCTTCGCTTTGCCTCTGCAAGTTCCATCACCCTCACTAAAGCATGTGGTGATCGAGTCTGGCCTAATATCGAGTCCTATAAAGACCGGTTGATTCTCAGGCCTCAGGAAATATCCAACCTCCCAGAGATCGTTCGTCGTCTGGGTATCATCGCTATCAATACAGCACTGGAAATCGACATCTACGGCAATGTAAATTCTACCCATGTTGCCGGCACCCGTATGATGAACGGTATCGGTGGTTCAGGTGACTTTGCGCGTAACGGTAATCTTTCGATATTTATTACGAAATCACTGGCGAAGCATGGCGATATATCGAGTATCGTGCCTTTCGTCAGCCACGTGGATCATTGTGAGCACGATGTCGATATTATTGTTACAGAGCATGGCCTGGCTGACTTGCGTGGTCGCTCGCCCAGAGAGCGTTCACGACTGATTATCGAAAACTGTGCCGATCCACTCTACCAGCCTGCACTTAACCGGTATATAGAAGAAGCCGAGAAACGGGGCGGGCATACACCTCACTGCCTTGAAAAAGCGCTTTCATGGCACGTAGCGCTTGAACAGGAAGGATCGATGACGTCCATTCGATAAACCGGGCGACAACAGGCAATCAACCCAGCTTTGAATCTTGCACAACAAGACGGATTGGTTGCCTGTAACATCGGTTTTCAATTGACTATTCTCCATTCACTGTTTGTTAACACCCGCATATATGGCATGGAGAAATTTTTTCTTGCTGCTGAAATTGGGACTTCGAACCACAAAACGCCAAACTTGGAAAAAGTCCCCCCTCTTTCACGTAACATTTCGTTTACGGCATATACGTATTCGTCTTCGGATAATAGAAACAGTGTCATAAAATACAAAAGGCAAAAAATTATCACTGGAACACAACCGAACAAAATTGCCCTGACCACATGTTCCTCTTATCATAACAGGATAGGTTGAAGCGATGAGTACGTATTACTTGCTTGTTAAGTTTCTCCAACCTGCGCATCCAAACATCAAATGAGAGATTATAAATGATTCGTAAAGCTGTCCTCCCGGTAGCAGGATTCGGGACACGTTGTTTGCCCGCTTCCAAGGCTATCCCCAAGGAAATGATTACGATTGTTGACAAGCCGGTTATTCAATATGTTGTTGAAGAAGCGGTAGCTGCAGGTATCAAGGAAATCGTACTTGTCACGCACTCTGCCAAGGCGGCGATAGAGAATCATTTTGATAAACATTTCGAGCTTGAGCATCAGCTCAAGGAAAAAGGAAAACTTGACCTTCTGGAGCAATTGAAAAACATCATCCCGGATGATGTCACCATCGTTTCAGTGCGTCAGGAAGAAGCCTTGGGATTGGGACATGCCATTCTCTGTGCACGCCCGGTTATCGGTGACAATGAACCCTTTGTGGTTATGCTGCCTGACGTATTGGTAGATGCAAAGGGTAAAACACCGAACGATTTGGCACGCATGATCGAAGCTTATGACGAATCAGGCGATGCCCAGATCATGGTTGAAAACGTAGCGCCGGAAGTAGCCTACAAATACGGGATTGTCGATATCCAGGGTAATGATCCAGAACCCGGCCAGCATGCCAAAATCAAAGGAATGGTCGAAAAACCAAAAACCGGTACTGAGCCCTCTACTCTCGCCGTTATCGGCCGCTATTTGCTGCCAGGCAATATTTTCCCGCTTCTGGCCGATACTAAACCCGGCGCAGGTGGTGAAATTCAGCTAACGGATGCCATTGACGAACTTCGCAAGGACGGCCATGTGGATGCCTATCGCATGACAGGTGACACCTATGATTGTGGTTTTGCGCTAGGTTATCTCGAAGCGACTCTCTCTTATGGTAAACGTCATCCCACGTTGGGTAAGGATTTTACAGCGCTTCTTAAAAAATATGCGGATGCTTGAGATTCCCATATCAGTATCTGAAAAACCAATATATGGGGGCATGATCAAATAAAAAGGCGCCGCTGATTTGATGAGTCAGCGGCGCCTTTTTATTATTCAGTGCAATTTTTCATGCTTGAACTATTTTCCAACCAACATCCTGATGCTCAATGAACACTAATCCCCAATGAGCCCCCAATGAACGCTTTTCCAACTCAAAAGCAGGCTCAGGAATGAATTTTACTGAGCGCAAAGCGCACCACTTTCAGGGCAACAAATGCAATGATTGCCATCAGTACGAGCGTAATAATCATGGAGAGAGGATGAACGATCAAAGTCGCGATCAAGATACCCGTGACGACTGGCCAGATAATACGATCACTTTTTTCACTGGCTTCCTCAGGTTTAAGCGGTTCGGGAACATAACTTTTAATGAGATTGCCGAAAAAGCCATCCCACATAACATAGCCACCAATGGCGACAACCAGAAAAACAACAATCCACACTAGCGATGACATTGGAATCTCTCTCCTCAAAACAGTTTTGATTGAGTGAATATAGTTACTTTTTTAGAAATATTACCACTGTTTGCAAGGCAATGCGTACTAACCCCATTGCCAGCTCTCGCAAATACTAAAAGTGCTGAAGGAATGGATTGTTTTTTCGCTCTTCACCGACTGTTGAAAAACGCCCATGCCCAGGGATAAATTGCATATCATCCCCCAAAGGTAATACATGTTCTTTAATACTGTTAAGCAATGCTTCCATACTGCCATTGGGCAGATCTGTCCGACCTATAGATCCTCTGAAAAGAACGTCACCCATTACAATCAATTTACCCTTCTGATCAACAAAGATCACATGTCCAGGTGAATGTCCGGGACAATGGTAGACATCCAGTATTTGCTCGCCAAACTCGATGTGTTCGCCATGGTTCAACCAACGATCAGGTACAAAAGGTCGTGCTGGAGGAAAGCCAAAATTGGCAGCGTATTCACTCACATTCTGTATCAGGTAATGATCGTCCTTGTGCGGGCCAATAACAGGTACATTCAATTCCTCTTTCAAATCCGCGACAGCGGCAACATGATCAACATGCCCATGCGTCAGAAGAATGGCTTTAACTGTCACATCGGCAGCATTGATCATGGCTCTGATTTTGTCGATGTCGCCGCCGGGGTCTACCAAAGCGGCCTCTTTTGTCTCCGGGCAAATCAACAATGTACAATTCTGGACGAAGGGTGTGACCGCCGTCGTACGAAACTCCATTTCTGCTTCCTCTTTGAATCTGCATCGTGCATGGTAATTCCTTGCTTGATCATTATCCTAACGGATACGTGAAGAAAGCGGAATTATCGCTTTGGACCCTACCCCAAACACAAAAAAGTCAGAAAAGTTGTTTTTAGCCCTTGAAAAGTATTTCGGTCGTGCCCACCTAATACATCAGATGCGCGGAATTGCGTAACGCTCATCTGGTTGGCGATCCGTCGGCTTGATGAATAAACACACAGCCAAAAAGGTTTTTTATTATGCAGATCGCACCCAATTCTGTTGTAGCGTTTCATTACACTTTAACCAACGATCAGGGCGAAGTTCTTGATAGCTCTGAAGGCCGGGAGCCACTTTCCTACCTGCAGGGTAAAGGTAACATCATCCCGGGTCTGGAGCGCCAGCTCGAAGGTCACAAAGCGGGTGACAAAGTAAAGGTTCGTGTTGAACCTGCAGAAGGTTATGGAGAAGTACAGCCTCAATTGGTGCAGGAAGTTCCACGTTCATCCTTCCAAGGCGTTGAAAACGTTGAGCCCGGTATGCAGTTCCAGGCACAGACGGAAGGCGGCCCCCTCCTCGTCACCGTTACTAAAGTTGAAGGCGACACTGTCACAGTCGATGGCAACCACCCTCTCGCGGGTCAGCCCTTGAACTTCGACGTCGCTATCGACTCTGTTCGTGACGCCAGCGAAGAAGAGCTGGAACATGGTCATGTACATGGCCCAGAAGGTCACGAGCACTAAGCACGAGCTCTGAGGAGCGTAGCGGTCAACGATTATTTCGCATA
Organism: Cernens ardua; assembly: GCF_051251085.1. Taxonomy (NCBI): domain Bacteria; kingdom Pseudomonadati; phylum Pseudomonadota; class Gammaproteobacteria; order Oceanospirillales; family Halomonadaceae; genus Cernens; species Cernens ardua. The sequence continues at coordinate 109,781 of NZ_JBPCZH010000007.1, read as the reverse complement.
TTGCAATGCAAGGTGATTAATCAACACCGCTCTGTAAGAATCTCAAACTCTTACAGAATAAGTGGAAAAGAATAAAGCAGGAAACAGAGGAGCAAAAGCCTCGTTTCCTGTTTTTTTATGTACATATATTCCAACCGAAAAAAACGTACATAGGGTCATCTCTACAAAAAAACCCGAAGGCTGGAAGATATCCAACATTCGGGGTGTAGTTCTGTAGACTTGCATGTGGGCCTTCCAAAACACGAAAGGCCTTTATAATAAAATCAGATGGAATCAGAAATGCGAGATGGTTCGAGACGCGCCGCCAGTTCTGAATTATCCATGGTACGACGTGCTGTCCAGTAGTGCTCTTCCCAGTAGGGATTGCTCAAACGGGACAACTTAACCCCTTGAGACGTAGACGCATGCATGAAATAACCATTACCTACGTAAACTCCCACGTGTCTATCTCCCCGATGAGGGCGGAAAAAGACAAGATCTCCTGGACGAAGATCAGCCTTGGGCACACGAGCCCCCTGAATGACCTGACCTAACGTCGTTCTGGGAAGTTCATAATCGAAGCTGGTACGGAAAACATGTTGCATCAAGGCTGAACAATCAATACCACGATGCGTGGTTCCACCATAGAGATAACGGGTACCGGCCCAGGCAGCATACTGTTTTAACAGCGCAGCTCTCACCAGTGAGGGACTCACCTGCCGGATATTATTGTAATGCGTAGGTGTTACATGATAAGTCGCCAAGCGTTGTGCATGAGGTAATGAACGGGCATGGTATGCGACTCTGCGTTCATGAATCGGGGCTTTGCGATGTACGACGTGATGAATGCGGGAACGTGATGCATACGCATGACGTACTGTATGCGATCTAGAGTGATGGATTACTGGGTGATGTGCTCTATGTGAAGCGACCGCCCGCGATGAAGCTGGATGATGGTAAACGTGATGGCGGGTAGATACGGCTTCATGTGCATTTGCTTGTTGTGTGGCAAACCCGGCGAGAAGGAGAGCCAGACAACAACGACCTGTCAATTGACGCATGAGGGCTACATTCCGTCGTTGTTATTTGTACAAAATCTGCCAGCATCCTTGATGAAGATGGATAACTGACCGCGCGTGATAAGTAAATACAGCTGGTAGATTACAACTACTTTGTCAAGCAACAAAGTAGACATTAATGATATTAAACAATTTCCATCATTTGTACATATTTATCTACGATTAAGTTGCGATTTCGGCATCAATTAGCAATTCGTACTCAATTTTGTGACATTTAGTGCTTCCATGTTAAACGATAGTCTAACGATTTCTGCTCACGAATTTATATAGACAAGGCTTGACCTTGCCACCTTGGCAAGGAGCATTCTAAATACAGGCTACAAATTATCTGATATCAGTAAGGAGATTCAAATGCAATCCTATGAAGTGCCCTCCATGAGCTGTGGTCACTGTGTGAAGGCGATCACCAACTCAATTCAGGATATCGACGCGCAAGCCAAAGTAGATATAGACCTCAAGACCAAACGCGTAAATGTTGAAACCACGGCAACATCAAGCGAAATACTCGAAGCAATTGATGATGCTGGCTTCGATGATGCCAAAGCCATTCATTAATTCATTAAACAACCGGGGTGCCAGTAAGGCCGTTCAGAATGGCACATTCCGGTTGCTCGTTGCCATGACATTCACCAGCCAATTTGAGCAAAGCTTTACTCATTGAAAGCAGCTGCTCTGCTTTTTTTTCCAATGCCTCGCTGTGTGATAACGCCAATGCTTTGACGTCCGCGCTACTTCGTGACGGATTACGCCACAACGCCAACATGGCATCCATCTGTTTCACCGAGAAATCCAGCGCTCTCAATCTTTTTATAAACAAGAGGACTTTGAGGTCTTCCTGGCCATAAGTCCGATAACCGGCTGCTGTTCTATGCGCTGGTGGTATCAGTCCTACTGATTCATAGTAGCGAATCATTTTCGCAGTAATACCCGATTGTTCTGCAATCTCACCAATATTCATGACAAACACCCTCTTGCCTAAAACCTGGTCCGGGGCAGCCCTATACATGAACTAGTCTTCAAGTATTCCTGCGACACACCCCGAGGTTGTTGAAGTGTCACATGGAATAACGATCCATCTGCCTGAATTTTCTCAATCTCAGCGCATTGGTGACGACCAATACGCTTGAAAATGCCATCGCCAAAGCAGCCAACATAGGCGATAGGAGAATATGAAACGAGGGATACAACACTCCGGCAGCAAGAGGTATCAATAGTACATTATAGCCAAATGCCCAGCCTAGATTCTGTTCGATATTACGCAAGGTGGCACGACTTAAGCGAACGGCATCTGCAATGGCCCATAGCGAATCAGACATCAGGACAATATCACCGCTTTCAATGGCGATATCCGTCCCCTGCCCCATGGCTATGCCCACGTCGGACTGTGCAAGGGCGGGTGCATCATTGATACCATCTCCTACAAAGGCCACTGCCCCATACGTTTGCTGCAATGTTTTAATGGCTGTCAATTTTTCTTCAGGCATGAGCGGTGCCAAGACTTGAGTGATACCTGCACAATCCGCTACTGAATCGGCAGTAGCTCGCTCGTCACCACTCAAGAGTGCTACGTGTATCCCCTCTTGGTGGAACCAATGAACAACGGCTGCCGATTCGCTCTTCAAGGGATCCTCGACTTTCCATATTGCCACCGGCGTTCCATCAATAGCCATATAGAATACACTTGCCGAGGTCGAATGATTTTCACTTGATAAAATCCCTGCAGTACTTTCAGTACCGCCATTAATCTGTAAACCAGAGGAGGCAACTACTTTCTTAAGTAACTGTTCATTGCCAATCGCCACTCGGCTACCCGCCACTTCGCCAACGATACCCTGCCCCGTATACACATCGACATTTTCCACTGGCAGCAGTGAAAGTGACCTTTTTTCGGCATACGCATTGATCGCGCGAGCCAATGGATGTTCTGAGCGAGACTCCAGGCTTGCAGCCAGGCGAACAATATCCGCTTCACTCATATCAGAAACAGATTCGTTCAATCGAGTGATACCCGTCACTGACGGTTGTCCCTGTGTCAAAGTACCCGTTTTATCAAATGCAATCGCCTTGATATTGCGCAAGGTTTGCAATGCCGCACTCTGATTCAAAAGAATACCCAGTTGAGCCGCTCTACCACTCGCCACCATTAATGACACCGGTGTGGCGAGCCCCATGGCACAGGGGCAGGCAATCACCAGAACGCTGACAGCAACACTGATGGATAGCGCGATGGGAGCACCACATAGCCACCAGACAACAAAGGTAAGTAAAGCCAATGCCATAATGACAGGCACAAAAACCGAACTGACTTTATCGACCAATGATTGAATTGGTAACTTGCTGGATTGGGCCTCTTCCACTACTTGGACGATGTGCGCCAGTGTCGTATCCTGACCCACTCGAGTGGCACGATAAGTCAAACTTCCGGATTGATTAATGGTGGCAGCAAACACTGGGTCACCCGCTGACTTTGGCACTGCTGCGGGCTCTCCCGTCAGCATGGATTCATCAACACTCCCATGTCCATCTACAACTTCACCATCCACGGCTACACGCTCGCCCGTTCGCACTATCAGCGTATCTCCGACATGAATGTGATCAACATCCATACTGACTGGCTGTCCGTCACGCAGTATAGTTGCCTGTTTGACCTGCATCCCCATCAGCGCTCGAATAGCATCATTACTTTTGCCTTTGGCACGCGCTTCCAGAAAACGTCCTAACAGAATCAATGTAACAACAACGCCGGCAGGTTCGAAATAGAGATGACGACTTTCTTCAGGAAAAACAAACGGAAAGCATAGAACCACCAAAGAGTAGAGCCAGGCGGTTCCGGCCCCCAATCCCACCAATGTATTCATTTCAGGCGCACGATGGAGTAACGCCTTGAAACCTGTCAGCAGGAGGCTACGCCCAGGTAGCCACAGTACCAATGTGGTCAGCACCATTTCGATCCACGCCAGCCCACCCATTCCTGAGGTCATGGAGGCCTTGTGGGTGAGTGACGGCATGAAATCCATACCCATGCCTATGATGACCAGTGGAACAGTCAATGAAATAGCAATCATCAACTGACGAAAACGCTTTTGTTGCGCCGATTTTTGCCGGGCATCAGGGGACTCGGATCCCTTTTTATCGGCCAGTTGCGCCGGATATCCCATCCGCTCCAACGCACTGATCATGGCTGCCGTATTATCCTGCGCCTGTGCACTAATCACATGGGCCTTTCCATTGACTAGATTAACCTGACACTCCATCACTCCGGGGACTTTCATCAACGCTTTTTCCACGCGTCGAACACAGGAGGCACAGGTCATGTCTTCAACGTTGAGATCCACAGAATGTTCAACCAATGGATAACCCAGCCGATCCAGAGTTGACTTGATGGACTTAGTATCCACTTTGCCGGTCGTTACAATACGAACGGTACCATTGGCGAAATTGGCTTGAGCCTCTTGAATAGGATCCAGCTTGAGCAATCCTTTTTCGACACGTCTGACACAAGAAGCACAGCTCATCCCCTCCAAGGCCAAGGTCACGCTCTGAACAGGGGGATGACTTGAAGAAGAGGAACGTTTGGATGGTTGCCGGCTAGCCCTTTCAGGGCGCTCGACGCTTTCTTGATCAGACATGATGAGGAACCTCACTGCTCAGAAGTGAAGCTATTGTCAACCTTGCCAAATTGGGAAGGTCAAGCAGATGCCACGTTGGATATAAAAGGAGGCTAACCGTGGTATTAGCGTTCTCTTACTTTGGCGATAATCCATAACAACAAAAGTGCACCGATAATGGAGGTGACAAGGGACCCTATAAATCCACCGTTATTGTGTAATCCAAAAATACCAATAACAGGGCCACCAATTACGCCACCGACCAGCCCGATCACGGTATTACCAACCACACCAAACTGGGTCCGGCGAAAGATCGATCCAGCAATCCAACCTGCCAATCCGCCCACAATGAGCCACAAAATCAAGTTCATCTTCACGTCCTCGACTAGCGATAATCTCTGATATACAAGCGATACGAACGCCATGTTAATTGGCATACGTACTCGCATGTTCCATACGTATTTCGGTATTCCTCTGACATATAGGCATCACCCCTCACTTACAAGGGTCGTAGGTGATTTAACTCCCAATGACACAAAGAAAATTGCTTTCGCCATTAGCCTTTATTGTTATTTTGTTTTACCTTCCCGTTATGACAAAGTATGTTCACGAAAAAGAGCATGTCAGGAATAAAAATGTGGCCAAAATCCTATATGACTTGTTGGTCTGCGTTATGGGCCCCATGGCTGGAGAAATCCAACCGGATATCAGATTACAGTCATAGCCTGAGTTCATCCCGATAACACCCGCTCACATTTTCAGTTGTACAGGTAACGGAATACAGTCCAGGCGCCCGGAAGCCATTTGGCAAAGGGTGCTCTCTTTTATAAATTGATGGAACGAGCCGAAGGCGAATGCAGGATACATCAGTGAATAGCCCATTCATGCGCTTTACCCGCGAACAATGGGCTTCTTTGCGTAATGCCGTACCAATGACGCTAACAGCGATTGAGGTAGAGGCATTGAAAGGTATTAACGAAGATCTTTCGATCGATGAAGTGATTGCCATTTACCTACCCCTGGCGAGGCTTCTAAACTTTTACTACAGTACCCATATTCGCCGAGGCAACGTGTTAAGCCGCTTTCTAGGGACCCATGAGCGTCGCCCTCCCTACGTCATCGGCATCGCTGGAAGCGTCGCCGTCGGAAAAAGCACCACGGCTCGTGTGTTACAGGCACTCCTTAGTCGTTGGCCGGAACACCGCAAGGTGGCACTGGTGACAACGGACGGTTTTCTGCGTTCAAACGAAGAGCTTCAGGAAAGAGGCTTGATGCAGAAAAAGGGCTTTCCCGAGTCCTATAATACGCGCCATCTCGTCGAGTTTGTTGCGGATCTAAAAGCCGGTAAACCCCGCATTGAGGCCCCGCTCTACTCCCATTTGATCTATAACATCCTCAAGGACGATGTGCAGGTCGTTGAACAGCCCGATATCGTGATTCTGGAAGGGTTGAATGTACTTCAAACCCCGAAGGATTATCCCGATCTGGAGCGCCATTCCTTTGTATCGGACTACGTGGATTTCTCCATTTACGTAGATGCCTCGTTGCCCCATTTAGAGCAGTGGTATGTCAAACGCTTCATGAAACTACGCCACAGCGTATTTTCCGACCCCGACTCCTATTTCCACAAGTATGCTCATATGGAAGATCAGGAAGCCATCGACACGGCAAAGGGGATCTGGCACAACATCAATGAGCGCAATCTGATCGAAAACATTTTGCCCACGCGTGACCGCGCCAGCCTGATTCTGACCAAGGGGGATGAACACGGTGTGGAGGAAGTACTGTTAAGAAAATGACGTAAATCAAAATGGCCCTTACTTTTGTGGGCTATTTGATTTCTGCAGTTTTCATCTATCGGCATACATCAAATGGCACCGCTATATATCACCATATCTCAAGATGAAATACGCCCATAGTACTGGCAAGCCATAAGCCGTCAAGGCCATGAGTGCAATCAAGGTAGAGGAATACGGCCGGAAAAAGTATGAAAGAGGAGGAAAGCAAGTAGGAACGAATGGTTTCCCATCCGCCCTTTCCGCCATTGCCCTATCCGCCATTGCCCTAGCCACCTGGGCCTATCTACCATAGCCTTATCCACGATTGCTCTTTCAGGAGTGGCCCTTTCATACCCCCTCACGGGCTGAGTGGAGTACGCAGGTGCCTCTTCGCACGGGTCATTTTGGAAAGCCCAAGGAAGCGTATTTTCAGTCGCTCACTCCCCGGGAAGCCCATAATTTCGGTAGATCAGTCCTTCAACCCGAAACGTTTGCGAAGCTCATGCGCAACACCAGCCTCGTCATTGCTACCAATCACATTCACACCCGGCAATACTTCAAATAATAACGGGTTGGCATTCGCCATGATATTGCCGTGCCCTACATACTCAAGCATTTGAATATCATTCAGATTATCCCCAAACGCAATGCAGTTCTCGGCAGACAAACGAATACGCCCCAGCAGATCCCTGATCGCATGAGCCTTATTGACACCTGCGGCCATGACTTCCAGCGAGTTGGGTAAGGCATAAGTGATATACACCGAATCACCAAGTGATTCACGAAGGTCAGCTTCGATTTTTGCAAGCAGTTCAGGGGCACCGATATAGAGTACTTTGCCCACCCCTTTATGCGCCGAATTGACAATAGACGGGTCGACTTCATATTCAAACCCGGTACTGGCATGAAAATCACGGATCGCTTTATCAGCACGATCGATATACCAAGCATCTGCCGTGTAAAGATTAAGTCGTACAGAATCGGGGCGCTCAACTGAGGTCAGCGCTTTGACCAGCTCAGGCGACAAAAGCTCTTCAAAAAGCAGGTTGTCATCAGGGTCATACAAATGAGCACCGTTGGAACTGATGATGTAGGTGGATACACCCAACAGTGAACGTACTACACGGATATCAACGACATGCCGGCCCGACGCAATCGCCAAAGGGACACCACGCTGCTGTAATTCCTGAAATGTCTGGATCGTTAAAGGATCCAGCGAGTGAGCATTGTTTAATAAAGTGCCATCAAGGTCACTCACCACAAGTGAATCGGTCAACATAGCGCCTCACAATCATTATGAATACAACTGCTCTTTTTCTGTGAGAATAGGCACAAATTACGTTACTTCCCACGCCTTTGATATGGGGACTTTCCCACAGGAAAACAAGCTGAATCATATGGATTCATTGATACGCATCTGGGCAGAAAGAGTCTCTAAACGAGTGACCGTGACCGCTCCGACATGCATACCTCATTGTATGGATATCACTTTATACGCCGGTATATTATCAAGCGTATATGACAGTTTAGTCGTGTTCTTCCCTTAAGCGTAAGCACATGAACATGGCCTGAGCATATACAAATCTCCAAGACTTTTTCATCGAAGCTCTTTAACGACCGCTGTAGTCTCCTTTATGATAGTCCCCCCAGTCTTTCCAAACGATCGAATTCAATGTTTTCAGATAACCCTCTTCTCGCACAACTGAAGCAGCAGTTGCATGACGAAACTCCGCGCGTCACTGGCGTCATCAAGGGCACGGATAAAAGTTTCGGCTTTCTCGACACCGACGATGGTCAGTCCTATTTTGTACCGCCCCCGATGATGAAACGCGTCATTCATGGTGACCGTGTGGAGGCCACTCTGCATACCGAGGGTGAAAAGCAACGGGTTGAGCCGGAAACCCTGCTTGAAGCATCGCTTGAGCGTTTCATTGGCCGCGTACAAAAGCGGGATGGACGCCTAGGCGTACTGCCGGATCATCCGTCCATCAAATTGACGTTGAATGCGCGCGTTAAAAAAAGTCTGGACGAGTCGTCTATCAATGAAGGCGATTGGGTCGTGGCCCGCCTTGTGCGCCATCCATTGCGCCCGGATGATCGCTCATTTCAAGTGCAGATCGAAGAGATTATCAGTCATGCCGATGACCCCCGTGCGCCATGGCGCGTGACACTCGCACGGCATGCTCTGGAGTATGCTTCTCCTGTTGAAAACGAACCCACAGAGCGTCAGGACGATGACGGACTTGAACGTCGTGATCTGACTCAACAGCCCTTCTTCACCATCGACAGTCGTTCTACACGCGATATGGATGATGCGCTGCATATCGAAGCCCGCGAAGAAGGTGGCTGGAAGCTCACTGTGGCCATCGCAGACCCTACCGCTTACGTCAAACAGGGCGATCCCATTGACGAAGAGGCGCGTCGTCGTGCCTTCACGGTCTATTTGCCGGGTCAGAACATCACCATGCTGCCTGAGCGGCTGGCAGATGATCTATGCTCTTTGCGTGAAGGAGAAGATCGGGCTGCACTCGCCTGTACCATGGAGATTGCGGCAGATGGTCAGCTCTTGAACCATGATTTCTTTGCTGCAAACGTGCGTTCTCATGCCCAATTGGCTTATGACGATGTGTCCGATTGGATTGAAGGGCAATGCGACTGGGCACCCACGTTCGAACAGGGAGAAGAACAACTCAAGCTATTGAGGGATTTCACCCTTGCTCGTTTTGAGTGGCGCCAGAAAAATGCGATCGTGTTCAAGGACTTCCCTGACTACGCTTTCGAACTGGACGATGCGGGCAATCTGGTCGAAGTCCGAATTGAGCCACGCCGTATCGCAAATCGCATGGTCGAAGAATCCATGATCATTGCTAACATCAGTTGCGCAGAATTCCTCAAGGCCCATACCGGGACAGGGATTTTCAATGTTCATCTGGGTATTGCGGCCGAGAAAGTGGATCATGCACTGAAATTCCTCGAAGGTCAGTCTGTCGAGACCACGCGTGAAGCACTTTCCGAACTTGCAAGCTGGCGCGAGCTGCGTCACCAGTTGGATGCACGTGAAGATGACCCATGGTTTGAAGCACGCTTGCGCCGTTTCCAGGGCTACACCTTCATGAGCACGGAACCCCAACCCCACTTTGGAATGGGGCTTGAGTCCTACGCAACCTGGACATCTCCGATTCGCAAATATGGTGATATCATCAACCACCGGTTGATAAAGTCTGTCTTGAAACAAGAACAGCATAATGCTCTTCATGATGCAGAGTCCCTCACCGCTCACCTGTCGGAGCGTCGCCGCCTGAATCGCATGGCCGAGCGTGACGTCAAGGATTGGCTCTATGTCCGTTATCTGACCCCGGCGGTCGATACCGAAACCACCTTCAAGGCGGAAATTGTTGATATCCGCCGCGGTGGGATGAGAGTACGCCTGGCTGATAATGGCGCCACTTTGTTCATTCCTGCATCAACAATGGTTGCAGACAGAGATGCATTGGCGATAGATGACAAGGAAGGAACGATTGCCATACATGGTGAGCCAACGTTCAAACTGGGTGACATCATTGATGTAACCGTCCATGAAGCCCGTGAAGAAACACGTTCACTTATCGGGCGTGTCGTTGCGTAAATTGCTTGAGTCAAGAAGCCGTTTGTGGCGCCAGGAGTTACATCACACATAAGGCGACTCATCTTTTTATACGGCGACTTTTTATACCTAAAAGAAAGATTACGGTATACTAACGCTCAATTATCGAAAGGTTATCCCATCAATGATGACCGAACCCCCAGAATGTAGCTGTTCTGGGGGTTTTGCTCATGTTGGCTCAATGCTTGTCATTGGGCCAAGCGCAACATGGTTTTTGGTAAAAGTGGAGAAAATGCCACTTTGACAGGAGGAAGCGGCAGCGTGCATATTGCCGACGTCACAATGTTTTATGCCCCATCCAGTGGAGGTGTACGAACGTATCTGGAAGCCAAGCGCCAACGCTATAGGCAGTTACCGGATATAAACCATACCCTCATGGTACCACTCACCAAAGGTGCGCAGGATGCTGCGGGCATTATTCGTATTCCTTCCCCACCGTTACCATTCAGCAATGGGTATCGTTTTCCGCTTCGCCGTAAACCCTGGGTAGATCGTCTGAAAGAGATAAAGCCCTCCATTATTGAGGCGGCAGATCCCTATGTCACCGGATGGGCCTCTATTGATGCAGGTAAAGCACTCGATATTCCCGTTATCGGATTCTATCATTCGGATCTTCCCGAAATGCTGGGGAGCCGCTTTGGCTCATCAGTAAGGGAATATTTACAACAGTACGTTCACAGACTGTATCAGCATTATGAACGTGTATTGGCTCCGAGCCATGAAATGGCCAACAAGCTGGTCGACATGGGAGTGAAAAATGTCCATGTTCAACCTCTGGGAGTAGACTCCCATCTGTATAATCCGGACAAGCGCGATCCCGCTATCAGACAAAAACTGGGACTCGCCGATGAAACGCGCTTGCTGATCTTCGCAGGCCGCGGCTCTCACGAAAAAAATCTGCCTGAACTTCTAAGTACCATGCGGTTACTGGGTTCGGATTATCATCTTTTGATGATTGGGTCCAACATGCCAACCCACCTACCCCACAACGTAACAACCATTGATCACTTTGTCCCCCAAAGCGAGCTTGCAAGATATCTAGCGAGCGCCGATGCACTTGTGCATGCCGGCACAAATGAAACATTCGGGCTGGTAGTACTGGAAGGGATGGCCAGCGGTTTACCTGTTGTCGTATCACGAGCAGGGGCATTGAAGGAAAACGTCAACGAATCCTTCGGCATGCTGTCTGATCCCCATGATCCCGTGAGTATGGCACACTCGGTTAAAGCACTGTTCGAGCGTGATACCATAGCGTTGGGTAAACGCGCACGGCAGGAAGTAGAACAGCGTTTTGACTGGTCTGCCGTTGTCACTGGCGTCCTTGGCCATTATGAGCAGGCGCTTGGTATCACCCTTCCGCAGAAACCCGATGATGTGAGTATTCAAGTTCCATGAGCCAGACAATAGCGCCAAACACCCGTGAGTCCTCAAGGCATCACTCAGAAGCTTCATCAGGGCAACAAACCTTCATTGTCGCATTGCACGATATTTCGCCCAATAACTGGCCCTATTATCGTCCCTTTGTTGAGCGCATGGATGCAATGGGTAATGTCAAACTAACCTGGCTGGTCGTCCCCGACTTTCACCATAAAAGTGCTTCATTCAAGGACCCTGCTTTTCTAAACCTGCTTGAAAAACGTTTGGAAAAAGGAGACGAGCTGGTCTTGCATGGTTTCTATCATTGCGATGAGGCACCTGCGCCCACCAATATAAAAGACTACTTCATGCGCCGTTTCTATACGGTTGAGGGAGAGTTTTACCCATTGGCAGAGGACGACGCACGATCTCGTCTTGAACGTGGCATCGAACTTTTTTCACAACAGAACTGGCCCTTGCATGGATTTGTTGCGCCTGCGTGGTTAATGGGTGATGGTGCACGCCAAGCATTGAAAGAGCTCCCCTTCCGATACACGAGTGATCCGGGGCATTTTTATGAACTGCCCGACTTTACTTCACATCGTGTGCCTACACTGGTGTGGAGCTGCCGCGCCCGTTGGCGTAGAGCCATGTCCTATGTCGTGAATGAGGCATCAAGACTGCAGTATCGTCATCTCCCCACCATTCGAATGGGGCTACACCCTATTGATATGCAGTATGATGCTGCCAGAAATTACTGGATCAAGTGTATAGAACGCTTGCTGAATGAAGGGCAGCGTTCTGAGACCAAGATCGACTGGCTGCATCGTATAACGACGACCACCTAATGACACTCACTGGTGTTGAAACATGAAGGGTGACTTGATTCAGCTTCTCAGTACAGTCAGTCACCTTGGTAAGCCTGAGCGGTATTGAACTTTACGTACATGCTCATAATGAGGTGAATGCACATGATCTGAGTCGTATTCAACATTCACCACGCGCACTGCACTTATCATGTTGCATCATGGGATGTATGGCTGAACATGGATGCACGCCTGAATATAATAAACCGGCTTTGTACGCAGCGGTATTTTCTCCCTGCCAATAGCGGTCGAGTTAGTATAGCGCCGTACATAATTCAACAGGATTTTCGATCCTTCTCCGATACAGGATGGGCATGTTCCGAACATTATTGCTCCTATTGGCCGGCCTCGTGCTGGTGATAAGCATTCCCCTTTTCCTCGGGGGACATGAGTTGTGGCGTGAGCTACTTCATTTCCCTACTCACCTGCTGTTGGTCATGATAGGCATGATCTTCGTATGCTGGTTTCTCAATGCGGCAAAACTGAAGGTACTTCTTGCGGGGCGCTCAGGCTACCTCAGCCATTTTGAAGCGATGGGCGTCATCATGGCGACCGAGTTTGCCATTTGCGCGACACCGGGCGGCGCAGGAGGCCCCATCACGTTGATCGCATTGATGAAACAACGGGGGATGAAACCCGCCCAAACAACAGCCGTCTTTGCCGTCGACCAGATGATCGACATGCTGTTCTTTTTTACTTCAATGGCAGCAATGGTCATTTACATTGCCATCAAGGCCGTCAATATGCATTTCGGCTGGATACTGGGCATGCCCATGTTATTAATGGCCACCGGTTTTATCCTGATTTTTCTGATCGCAAAATATCAGACCCAAGCGATTCGGGCAGTCGCGGGATTATTGAATCTTCTGAAGCTCAAGGCACATCGTCGTTATCGAATGATACGCCGCCTGCTGGTGTTTAGAGATTCATTGCGTGAAACACTGAAAATGCCTCGGCATCTTTTGTTGGCAGCCTTCATGTTTGGAGTTCTTCACTGGATTGTGCGTTATAGCGTACTGTATCTGGCACTTTATGGACTTGGAAAACACCTCGATTGGGGCTGGACATTCCTGGTGCAAATGCTCTCCATGGCCGCGGGTCAGCTGACGTTATTGCCGGGAGGAGCCGGAGGAGCCGAATTGAGCTCAATGGCCATGCTTTCGCCATTGGTCGGTGAACATGTGGCTGCTGCAGCCATTCTGATTTGGCGCGCGGTGACTTATTATTTCTACCTGATTGCAGGCGCCCCGGTCTTTATGTATTTGGCAGGAAGCGCACTGGCACAACGAATATTCAAGGCACGCAAGAAAGATGAGGAAGCCGCCATCAGAGAAGAAGTAGAATCCGACTCTTGATTAACCACTTAACTGTAACGTGGTTTTCTGGCTGCCGCTGCTGCAAGAAGTGCGTCGGCCAGAGGCACGGGGCTACCTTCGAGTGCATCGCGTTCGGGTTGAAACATGGTAGCTACGTAAAAAGGATGTGTTGTTAATTCAAAACCACGTGGTTCCCCCTCCGCATTTTCGGCATTGACCACCAGTTCTCCAGTCATAAACAATACCTCGCTGTACTCAGGATTAATGCCAAAACTACATTGATATGTAGCCTGAATAGCATTTTGTCCGGCGTATGCACTATACAGATGAGTCATCGGTTTAAGTCTTATTTCCTGCTTCACGTTGATAAGTGAACAGACAAGCGATCTGATCACCTGCCGGCCACCTGTTTCAAATTCTGCATGAGTAGCATCCTTCCACCCCAGCACATTGCGTGCCCACTCAAGAAGCATATGTTGACAGCCACCACATGTGCCCATCAGAGGAAGCTGCTGCTCACGTGCTGTACGAATCACTTCCAGAACACGGTCAGCATCCACATAAGGGCTTCCAGGCGCGAGCCATATCGCATCACAGTCAATTCGGTCTGACGAGAGAGAAGCGGTCTCCAACCACACTAGCTTAATGGTAAGACCGAGTGCTGCAGCGGCTTTGGTCAAGGCCAGCGGAATGGCCTTGTGCGCGATGATGGTGTCTGAGTAATCACCAACAATCCCGATTGATAGAGACTGAACCATAGAATCATTTTCACCACGGTAGAGATTGATCACCATGAATGGTGGTCGATGAAAGTGACATGAATCAGTCAGGAATACAAATAAACTCAATTACTTTTGGGGTGACTGTGTGATTCATGCTCCAGCAACCACCGCTTACGTGGTAATCCCCCTGAATAGCCGGTCAACTGCCCATTCTTGCCAATGACTCGGTGGCAGGGGATCACGATGGCCACTCGATTGGCGCCCACGGCATTGGCAACTGCACGAACCCCATTAGGCCGTTGAAGTTGCTGTGCCAAGGCTTGATAGGACACCGTATTACCGTAGGGAATTTTATCCAGTGCTTTCCAGACCTCACGCTGAAAATCACTACCGGGTAGGTCCAGAGATAAACTGAATGTCTGACGCTGGCCACCGAAGTACTCTGTCATCTCCTGCTCGGCCTGTCGTGTATGGTGGTTCTCGCCATAGAGAATGGTTGCCTTTAAACGCCGCTTTAGATCACGAAACTCGGTTTCAAGCATACGTCGATCAGTGAACTCCATCAGGCAGATGCCCCTTTCTGTTGCGCCGACGAACATCGGCCCCAACGGTGTGGTAAAACGATGGAGATGAATAATCGTATCTCCATGCTCCGCACCTGCTTTAAAATGTTTGTTATAGGTATAGGCGAAACCGCTGAGAGACTCGTATCCACTATCAAAAGGCCGCATCAGTCATTGAACGCCCTTCCTTCAACTCTTGTACAGCCGTATTGATTCTGTGCATGCGTTGATAGGCCTGGAAGGTAATACCATGATATTTCAGGAACCAGCGTCGTACCCGTTCGGGACTGATATGCTGCAGCCGTAACTCTGAATCCTTGATTCGTGTTTTCGGAGATGCCTTCACCAGAGCCAGCGCTTGCTCGATAAAGGCCGGTGCTTCCTGAGCATGTGCAATAGGGCGGCAAATCTTGCAGGGACGAAACCCGGCCGCCAACGCAGATTTGGCATCACGATAGAACTCGACATTTTCACGTTTGGGTTTACGTGCCCGACAATCGGCTATACAGAAAATGCCGGTCGTCTTTACCCCGACAAAAAAGACACCCGTGTATTCGGAATCTCGTTCCAGCAATGCCTGATACCAGCGGTCACACAATGCATGGTCATTCACATTCAACACCGACTATCCGCCAACACCATGATGCTTCAAAAGAAGAAAAACCATCAGGGAGACTTAGAGCGAGGCAGGTTCAGCGTACAACCGAAAAATGGACAAGTATTTTGATATAGAACTACGGGAGGAACTTTAAATCTGAATTGAAAAAATGAATATGGCGGGAAAACAAAGCGCACACCTACGCTCATTTCGGCCTACCGATTGAAAGTCTGAAGATGCCATCGTGGGTAAAAATCCGGATTGGCTAGCATTTAAGTGAAAAGAAAATGACAAGCGCAAAGAAAAACTGGCATTAATAATTGCGAAAGAGCCGTGCAGGTGGCGTACACTGCTCTCCGCTTGATGATGAGGAAATGCTCAACAACTGTCCAAACGCTTATCCCCCGCAATAATCGCGAGTTTCTCCCTACGAGAAAGCTGTTTCACCGCATATTCGAGCTTTAAAGCGCGGGAATGGCTGCCCACCTCTTCGTAAAAGCGTAATGTCAGCGGGCCCTTGCCACGCAAGGCGCGGGCACCACGCTTGCCCCCAACATGTTCATTGAATCGGCGCGCTACATTCTTGGTAATACCGGTGTAAAGACGCCCCGCCGCCGTCTCGATCATATAGACAAACCACGGAGCGTCTTCCGGTTGAGCAGACAACCCTGCACTCTGTATGTGTGCTTGAGAAGAGACATTAACCTGAGATGCCATGTTGTCAGTTGCTACAGGATGTTCTTCGCCTGAAAAGCGCTCCACGGACGGGCATTCGGCTGACGAAGACTCTGAATGGATCATGAACGTAAAACAGGCTCAGTTGGTAACCGAATCCAATGCCTTTTTCATTTCACCAATAACCGTGTCATAGCCATTGGGATCGCTCTCGGAGTGAGCACCAAAGATGGCAGAACCTGCTACGAAGGTATCCACGCCCGCCTCGGCAATTTCAGCAATATTATTGGGCTTAACGCCACCATCGATCTCAATGCGGATATCCTGATGACCCCGTTCATCCAGGAAACGACGTGTCTCACGTACCTTGTCCAACATGCCGGGAATGAATTTCTGCCCGCCGAAGCCGGGGTTTACACTCATGATGAGTACCATGTCAATCTTGTCGAGGACATAGTCCAGATAGCTCAACGGGGTTGCAGGGTTGAACACAAGGCCTGCACCCACTCCTGCCTCCTTGATTAATGACAGGGAACGATCGATGTGTTCACTGGCTTCAGGGTGGAAGGAAATATGACTGGCCCCTGCCTTGATGAACTCTTCAATCATACGGTCCACTGGCTTGACCATCAGGTGAACATCGATGGGCGCTTCGGTGCCCGTCTTTTTCATATGCTTGTAAAGCGCTTCACAGACAGATGGACCAATCGTCAGGTTGGGGACATAGTGGTTATCCATAACATCGTAATGAACAATATCAGCCCCACTCTTGATCACCGCCTCTACTTCTTCACCCAAACGTGCAAAATCAGAAGATAGAACGGACGGAGCAATTCGATATTCAATCGGTACAGCCATGAAGCCCTCCACAAGGGATAATTAGGATAACAACAGTTTAACAGCGTTCAGGCGTTTTCGCCGAGTTCTCCGAGCACATTGTGTGACATCCATTGCCGCTTTTCCACCTCGGAGAGCCCACTTCCAAGAAGCCAATGGAGTTTGCCAAAGGCAGCTTCTCGAGTCATGCCCCCTCCACTGATAACACCGATATCGCTCAAACGGGAACCTGCCGCATAATGGCCCAGCGTCACACCACCGCACAAACACTGTGAAATCGCCACGACGACGACACCTCCTTTTATAGCGTCTTCCAGCACCGCAAACAGAGGCTCATTGTCACTGGGTGCAGTCCCGCTCCCATAACATTCAAGCACCAGACCTTTGACATTTGTAAGAAGTGCTTTTAGCTGCTCGGCCAAGATACCGGGGAAAAGGGGCACGACCGCAATATTAACCGCTATATGATCCGCTGCCACCTGGAGAGAAGGCGGTAATGTCGAGAGGGTTTTCATCCCTTCCGCGGGTAAACCTTCTACTGGGCCAAAGGCATGATAGCCTGAGCTTGACAACTTCCGACAGGCGACCCCGCTCATTAGCTGCCCATGAAACTGGACATGCACTCCCGCTTCATTCAGATGGTCGAAGGCGCCAAGGCTATCGAAATAGTTCTCCCACGCATCACTCCCGGACACACCGGCAGGCAACATGGAACCTGTGATAACGACAGGTAGAGGAAAATCAGCCAGACGAAAGGACAGGGCTGCTGCAGTATATGCAAGGGTATCCGTACCATGAAGAACAAGAATACCCGTTGCACCCTGGTGCTTTGCTTCAACGCACTCATCAACTAACCGCGTCCATAAGGCGGGTTCAAGATTGGCACTGTCAATCAAAGGATCCAGTTCCTTGAGTTTCCAATCAGGGAAGGAGCGTTCTGCAAATGACTGCGCTTCACGTGCTAGCGTCTCGAAACCGGAAGCGGGTGCCAATCCAGCGGCAGAGGGCTGCATTCCAATGGTGCCACCTGTATACAGGACCTGAATAAAGGAAGTGTGGGAGGTGTCAGAGTGACTCAAGGAAGGAGCTCCTAAACATGATAAAGGGCAATGAAATCAATGGAAAAACAAGGCCATGACCAGCGGCAGGGGCAATGGAATGGCAGGTATATGATGCCCTTTTCTTCCAACGAGATAAATCACTGATAAGAAGATAAACTCCGCTTTACCGCCACTTCATTAAATAAACGGGGCAAAGCGAAAAAGATTCATCAATGGTGAAGGCTATGCGGCCCTACCATGTTTTCCGGCGTTAGAATGTCGCGCAATTGTTCGTCGCCGATCAGTTTTTCTTCCTTAACCAACGACAACACGCTTTTGTTTTCAACCAATGCGCGTTTGGCAATTCGGGTCGCGTTTTCGTAACCAATGTAGGGATTCAGTGCGGTAATCAAACCAATCGAGTTCTCAACCAAATAATGGCAATGCTCCTTATTGGCCGTGATACCTTCAACACAATGGGTACGCAGCATGTTGATCGCCCTGGCAAGTGAACGAATCGAATCGAAAAGCTTGTAGGCAATGAGCGGCTCCATCACATTGAGCTGGAGCTGCCCCGCCTCTGCGGCCATGGTAATAGCAGTATCATTGCCAATGACCTCAAACGCCACCTGATTAACCGCTTCAGGAATAACCGGGTTGACTTTACCGGGCATGATCGAACTGCCCGGCTGCCGCGGCGGTAAATTGATTTCATTCAAACCGGTACGAGGCCCGCTGGAAAGCAATCGCAGGTCATTACAGATTTTGGACAATTTAACAGCTAGACGTTTAAGCATACCTGAGAAAAGCACAAATGCGCCCATGTCGGAGGTGGCCTCAATCAAGTCAGCGGCAGGCACCAGCGGTTGTTGAGATATGCGAGCCAAAGCCTCTACCGCTTTTTCCTGATATCCGGGCTGGGCATTAATCCCCGTGCCAATCGCGGTCCCCCCAAGGTTGATTTCAACGAACAGGTCGGGTACTTGTTTTCTCAAGCGTTCCAGGTCTTCCCCAAGGGTTGTAGAGAAGGCATGAAACTCCTGGCCCAATGTCATGGGCACAGCATCCTGCAACTGTGTACGGCCCATTTTAATGACATCTGCAAACTCGTCACCTTTGTCCGAAAAGGCCTGGCACAGTGATTTCAGGCTGGCGAGAAGGTCATGGTGCGTGAGTAGCATACCCAGTCGAATAGCTGTCGGGTAAGCATCATTGGTGGATTGTGCCATGTTGACGTGGTTGTTCGGATGCAGGTACTGATAGTCGCCACGCGCATGCCCCATATGCTCAAGGGCAAGGTTGGCTATGACCTCGTTGGCATTCATGTTGGTCGAGGTACCTGCCCCGCCCTGAATCATGTCAACCACAAACTGATCCTGATAATGGCCTTCCATCAGCTGTGTGCAGGCAAACCTGATAGCCTCAAAACGCGGAGTATCCAGTTCACCAATAGCATGATTGGCCTCTGCGGCCGCCAACTTCACCATGGCCAACGCAATGATGAATCTCGGATAGTGGGATAGCGTTACACCGGAGAGTTGAAAATTCTCGACAGCGCGAAGCGTCTGAATACCGTAATAGACGTTGTCAGGCACATCTAACTCACCCAACAAATCATGTTCCCGTCGATAGGCCTGTGGAGGAACCTGCTGTTTTGTCTCTTCCGATAGAAGTTCGGCCCCGGGGCGCTGACGTTCCTGAAGGGATTGATCGCTTGTATTTGCCATGTGTGACGAATGCCTGCATGTGAGAGAAGAAGCCTGAATGTGAGCGAAAACGCTGAATAAACATCGCCGCTCGCGACACGTATTATGTTTACAAGGCTACCGTGTTCCCAAACGCATATCTAATGCCAGATAGGTGTGAGTAATGCACAACAGGCATCATCACTCATAAGTAAACATGTTTCGCTTAAGAGGATGTTTCCACACACCCTACACACCCTGATTACTCTTCCTTATGATCGGTCACTCATATCAGATAGAGATACCCTCTTTCGTAAATCGGTTTCCAGAACGCATATAGCACCACCACACAATCGCAATACAGAGTAAATAAAAAAGCATAAAAATGTAGACAGCCGGGATCAGCGAGCCACTTGTTTGCTTGGCAATAGCGAAACAGCGCGGTATGAAGAAACCGCCATAGGCACCCAGCGCAGCAATCACACCAATGGCAGCCGCGGCATGCCGTTTAATAACAGCCATTGCGGCATAATCCTGATTGTCGGCCCCTGCTCTAAAAATCGCCGGGATCATACGATACGTAGAACCATTACCCGTTCCGGTAAAGACAAATAACAGCATGAAGCCAAGAAAAAATAGGATAAAGCTTTTCACTTCAAGTGCATGAACGACACAGAAACCACCCACAATCATCATCAAAAGCGAAATCACCGTCACGTGCGCGCCTCCGAAGCGATCTGCCAGTGAGCCTCCCAATGGGCGCGTCAATGAGCCGATCAATGGCCCCATAAAGGCAAGGCTCAAACTGACGCCCGGAAAAGCCATGGTCATCAAGGTAGGAAAAGCACCCGAAAAACCAATGAAGGAACCAAAAGTGGCAATATAGACAATAGAAATTATCCAAGTGTGGGAATGGTAGAACGCGCCTTTATAACTGGCAAAATCTGCCTTCGCTGCCTTGAGATTATTCATGCGGAAAAAAGCCAGTATGGCTGCGATGATAGCCAATGGTATCCATAGAGCGCCCGCACGTGCCAAATGTACGCCAGTGCCTGTAAACACTAAGGGGGGAATAATCAATAGCGCTACCGCAACACCAATATTGCCACCAGCTGCATTCACGCCCAATGCTTTGCCCTTTTCACTTTCCGGATAGAAAAATGAAATATTGGCCATTGAACTCGCGAAGTTTCCGCCCCCAAAACCCCCAAGTGCCGCCAAACCTGCCAATACGGGAAATGGTAACCCCGGATGATTGACCGCGTATACAATTCCGGAGCAAGGTAGAATGAGCAGTAAGGCAGAAATGATCGTCCAATTGCGTCCACCAAAGCGCGGAACCGCAAAAGTATAGGGAAAGCGTAGGGTTGCCCCTATCAGGTTGGGGATGGCAATCAGCCAAAAGATCTGGTCTGCGCTCAGGCTGTATCCCACTTTGTTGAGTAATGGAGCCACGACCGCCCAAAGTTGCCACACGGCAAAGCCGATGAATTCAGTATAAATTGAGATCCACAGGTTACGCTTGGCAATGGCGCGCCCTTTTGTTTGCCAAAATGCTTTGTTTTCAGGATCGAAATGATCTATCCACCGTTTATCTCCAGAAAGGGAAGGCGTGTGATAATCATTCACTATAGAGGAGCGACGAGATAGATCGTTGACCGCTTTTTTTGTGTTATTCGATTCCATGACCAATGCTCCGAGCATTCGGATAAAATGGGGTAACATGAGAATCGACGCACTCGTATCTTTTCTGGATCTGGTCCACGTCGAAGAGAAGGCCAGGCTCAACGGCTTCTTGAATGTTACAAAAGCAAAAAACGTACCAATTTTATATTTTTATTTTATGCGTGAACCGTTAGAGTAATACTGTTGAGGGTGTCAGGGTAACGTTTTGCACGATTTACGTGCCGAAAGAATCCATTCAAGTGCTTGTGCACCACGATGCGTACTCCTCCTTTGCGGAGGGTTATTCGTCGTAGGAATCGCAACGCCTGATGTAATTCAGTGATTGGGTATCCGTATCTTCTACCCATGTCGAAATTCCCTCTATTGGATTCCCTTTATCGAATGTCCGTTGATATAAGCGAAAGCCCCTGGCAAGGGTGTTGAGGAGACGAAATGAGCGTGCGCGTACTCATCGTGGATGCACGTTCCAAACGTTCTCATGCATTGAAGAGTGCATTGGAAGAGTCGGGATTCGAGGTCCTGATGGTGGCTGATGAAAGTGCTGATTTGCATGTACTTATCAAACGTTTGGAACCTGATGCGGTGTTAATTGATACAGGATTGCCGAGCCGCGACATCCTCGAGCATTTAAGTCAGATCAATCGTCGCTACCCTCGTCCGATGATCATGTTTTCGCAGGACTCGGATACACAACTTACCCGTGATGCATTACGTGCGGGTGTCAGTGCTTATGTGGTTGAGGGGGTGGTACCCTCTCTGGTACGTTCCCTTGTCGAAGTGGCAATCGAAAATTTCGATGCACATCATCAATTGCGTCAGGAACTCACCAGGACACGTGAAAGTCTTGCTCAACGCCGAACCATTGATCGAGCCAAAACCTCTCTGATGGAGCGCTATGGCATCGATGAACAGACCGCATACTCGCAAATGCGTAAACTGGCCATGGACCGGCGGTCCAGCGTTGCAGATATTGCACAACAGCTACTTGAGCGTCTGAAGGATACGCCCTCGAATCCTCCTGTCAGTGACCACGATGACAAACACGAAGGTGACGACGCATGATATCGCTCACGACTCACTCGTTTTCAGCGGAGAACCCAAATGAATACGCTTGAAACACACCAGCTGCGTATTGCGATGTTACCGTTGACGGATGCTGCACCGCTGGTCGTGGCCCAAATGCAAGGCTTTTTCGCTGAAGAGGAACTGGATGTCGATCTGGTTATCCTGCAGTCCTGGGCACAGGTCAGAGATGCCATTCAGCTGGAAGAGGTAGAAGCCGCCCAGCTGTTACCGCTGATGCCGTTGGCTGCCTCATTGGGGCTGGACGGCATAAAAACACCGATCATCACGGCACTTACACTGAATCGTAATGGCAATGCGATCAGCCTTTCTTCCCCCCTGTATCAACGTGCTATCACTGCCCTGCCAGAAGCGGAGCACGATCATTCGCAACGAGGCAAGGCATTGGCGAAAGTGGTTCGGCAGCGGCAACAGGAAGGATTGCCAAGGTTACGACTGGCCCATGTCCACCCTTTTTCATCGCATCACTATTTATTAAGAGCCTGGTTGTCTGATGCGGGTATAGATCCGGATAACGATGTTGAGCTGCGAGTTGTTCCTCCATCACTCATGGCAGATTACATGACGGAGGGAATGATTGATGGATTTTGTGTCGGTGCGCCATGGAGTGATGCTGCTGCTGGGCAACAAGTCTCGCATCTTTTCGTGCGATGTGAAGAACTCTGGCCTAATGCTCAAGAGAAACTTCTGGGGGTAAGACAGGCATGGATGGAGACTCACCCTCACACCCACCAGGCACTGTTACGAGCCATTATCAAGGCCGGCAGGTGGCTGGACAGCAACGCTGAACATCGCCTGGCAGCCAGCCATATGCTCGCGGAAGGTCACTACTTCGATCTTGACGTTGAAAGTATCAAGCCGGAACTGTATGAGCGTTTCAGACACAGAAGCGCTGATGACAATGTCGGTATCGAATTCTATCAGCATAGCGCCCAACATCCCAGCAAGGCCCAGCTACTGTGGTATGCAGCGCAACTGAAACGCTGGGGCCATTATACGGATGAAGCGCAGTTGCGTGAGACAATCGACCGCATTATTCGTGCCGATATCCATTCGCAAGTGAATGCGCCTATCGAGGGGAAAGATACAACGACTGAGACCCTAAATGATGGTGCCAATTATTCAGATCACGCCACATTCGAGGTGGCCGGCCAACGGTTTGATCCGAGCGCACCTTTTGCCGATCCCACTTGAAGCTGGGTGGAGGCCATAAAAGTCATAATAGTGGCTAAAACGTTAACGGGGTGGCAGGATGGTTGCTTTCACTCGCCGCGTGTAGGCGTATCCCGTGCCCCGTTAACATGGTGCTGAAAGGCACTAGAGGTTATCCACCGATTTCAATTATTCCCTCGCTCACACGAACAGGCCAGGTGGTTAACGTCACTTCGGGTGACTCTAGGCATTCCCCCGTGGACAGGTTGAAATGCTGCTTGTACAACGGAGACGCCACCGCCGGGATGCCATCGACATCACCGACAATACCACGCCCAATTACATTGGCGCCGGAAAAAGGGTCCTTGTTGGAAACGGCATAAATACGCTCGGTAGTATCTGCCCGATTTTTCAACAGGAAAAGCGCAATTTGTGTCTGGCCATGATAAACCGTTACCCCCGCATTGGAGGCAAGGTCCTCATAATGGCAGAGAGGTGTCCACTCTCCCGAAGGCTCTGCCCTTTTTTCCCCGAACGTCGATTCAACAGGACTCATCACAGGCTCTCCTCTATGACAGGGATCTCATCCACACGGGCAGGACGTCGCTGCCCACGCTCACGAACATACTGCAGATCCGGATCACTCATTTCCGTATTCACAAAGGTACGGAAGCGTTTGAGTTTTTCGGGGTTGGACAACGCAGCGGCCCACTCATCTTCGTAACTTTCAACAACACGTTCCATTTGGCGCTCAAGTTCAGCCCCTAGGCCAAGGCTGTCATTAATAACGACCTCCTGTATATATTCCAGACCGCCCTCGATATTTTCACGCCATACTGACGTCCGCTGAAGTTTATCGGCAGTACGAATGTAGAACATCAGCAAACGATCGATGTAACGGATCAGTGTTTCATCATCAAGGTCCGTCGCGAAGAGCTCTGCATGGCGCGGCCGCATCCCGCCATTGCCACACACGTACAAATTCCAGCCATGTTCAGTGGCGATAACACCAATATCCTTACCTTGCGCCTCGGCACACTCACGGGTACAGCCGGACACACCAAACTTGAGTTTGTGAGGTGAGCGTAGCCCCTTGTAGCGATGTTCAAGCTGCAACGCCATGGACACACTGTCCTGTACACCATAACGGCACCAGCTGTTGCCCACACACGATTTCACTGTACGGGTAGACTTGCCATAGGCGTGCCCGGTCTCGAAGCCTGCAGCAATCAGTTCTTCCCAGATATCGGGCAACTGATCGAGGCGAGCACCAAACATGTCAATACGTTGACCACCCGTGATTTTGGTATAGAGGTCATATTTTTGAGCGACCTCCCCCATAGCTATCAGTTTTTCGGGTGTAATCTCGCCACCCGCTATACGTGGAACTACAGAATAGGTGCCGTCTTTCTGCATGTTTGCCATGAAGGCATCGTTGGTATCCTGCAAGGGTTGCAGATCCGAATCGGTAATCGAGCGATTCCAGTTGCTGGCGAGAATGGAAGCTACGGTTGGCTTGCAGATATCACAGCCCAGCCCACCATTACCATGACGTGCCATCAACGTATCGAAATCCTGAATTTTCTCGATCATGACCATGTCGAACAGCTGTTGGCGAGTAAACGAAAAATGTTCACACAGGCTGTGATCGACCTCGACCCCCAGGGCAGACAACTCGGCTTCGAATACCTGTTTCACCAACGCGGCACAGCCACCGCAAGTAGTCGATGCTTTCGTACTGGCCTTTAACGCACCAAAATCGAGGCAGCCATCATCAATAGCTTGCCGTATGGCGCCTTTGCTTACATTATTGCACGAGCAAATCACCGCTGAATCCGGCAGGGCGTCAGCGCCTAAAAGCGGGGTATCACCCGTCGTGGGTAAAATCAGCGAGGCCGGGTTTTCCGGTGCCTCAATGCGGTTTGCCACATACTGTAACAGCGTGTCGTAGTAGCTGTTATCCCCCACCAAAACGGCACCCAACACAAATTTGCCATCTTCACTCAAGATCAGCCGACGATATGTAGCGCTACTTTCGTCCATGAAATGAACACTGCGCGCGCCCGATGTCATCGCATGGGCATCGCCAATGGAGCCAACATCGACCCCCAGCAATTTGAGTTTTGTCGACATATCTGCCCCGGAAAACAGTTCGCATGGTAGACCAGCCAATTGGTCTGCCACCAATTGCGCCATGCGGTAACCGGGAGCGACCAATCCGAACACGCTGCCTTTCCAACTGGCGCACTCACCAATGGCATAGATGTCAGGATCGCTGGTTTGACAACGGTCATTGACAATGACCCCACCACGTTCAGCAATCTTCAAATCACACGCGCGAGCCAGTGTATCCTGCGGACGAATACCCGCAGAGAACACGACAAGATCCGTATCCAGTGACTCGCCATCGGCAAACTTCATACGGAACCGATAACCCTCTTCGCCGGGGACAATAGCCTGTGTCATTTTGGAAACATGCACACCAACGCCGAGTGCTTCAATTTGCGAAATCAGCGCAGCACCGCCCTGCTCGTCCAGCTGAACCGGCATTAATCGAGGAGCGAACTCCACTACGTGCGCTTCAAGGCCCAAACTCTTGAGCGCATTGGCTGCTTCGAGCCCTAATAATCCGCCGCCGACAACAACACCACGTTTCGCACCCTCACTTGCTGCGCGAATCTGATCCAGATCGTCAAGTGTTCGGTATACCAGGCGTGCATTGCCTTCACTGCCGTCGATCGGAGGAACGAACGGATAAGAACCCGTCGCCAGCACCAGCTCGTCATAGTGATAAGACCCGCTGGCCGTCACCACATACTTTTCTAAGCGCTCAATATGATCAATACGCTCCCCCAAGTGAAGCTCGACATTGTTGAGGGCATAAAAATCGGCTTCACAAAGAGCCAAAGATACCGCATCGCGACCACTGAAGTACTCTGAAAGATGTACACGGTCATAAGCGGGATGACGTTCATCACCGAAAACAATAATCCGGTGTGACTGCTGAACGTTCAATTCAATCAACCGCTCTACACAGTGGTGACCGACCATGCCATTACCCACCACGATAATGGTGGGACGCTGTTTTTCTTCAGCCATAGATGAATCCTCTGCCATGTTCATGGTCTGACTCCTGCAGGTGTTTTGTTGTGTAGTCGGGGCATGTTGTGTATCAGAAGGTGTGTCTGCTTCATAAAGCCAGTGATCACCCTCATCAACTTTTGTTTCGGCCAATGCATGTGCATACCAAAGAGGGCCCAGCCGCGTATCATTTATCAGGCAACCTGCACGAATTTGACCATCATTCAGGCATATCGCGCGATAATCACCCAATTCGGTGTCCCTATAGCGATACCAGATGTCCCCTTCTTGACCGAAGGGATCACCAAAAGCATAAAGATCGATCCCGCTGATCTTCAGCCGAGATGCAGAAGGATAAGCATCGAAGAGTTCATCTTCGCCCATCAATTGCGAGAGCAGGACATCCACCTGACGCCAAATGGGATCGACCAGCCCAAAGGTTTCCCCTCGATGTTCGATGCACTCGCCCAGTGCGTATATGTGCGGATCACTGGTGAGCAGCTGATCGTTAACCTGTATGCCACGCCCACACATAAGCCCGGCTATCCGCGCCAGCTCGATATTGGGCCGAATACCCGTAGCATGGATAAGACGCTGTGCAGGGAGTTGCTCGCCATCATTCAGAGTGATAGAAGTCAGCTTACCTTCACCATCCGATGCAATGGCGCTCACCGTGTGTTGAAATTTGAAACGTAATCCACGCTCGGAAAGCAAATCGGCCAATTGCCGCCCACCCTCTTCATCGAGTTGTCGATTAAGCGGCCACTTCCCCCGATGAATCACGGTGACATCGGCGCCTTGCAGACGGAGACCTTCGGCAACTTCAAGCCCTAAAAATCCGCCCCCGATAACACATACAGGCATGCCCGGCATGGTCTCTGCCAACAATCCATCGGCATCTGCCAATGTTCTGAATTCACCGATTCCGTCGATACAATCACCTTCAAACGGAACTCGATGTGTTTTCGACCCTGTGGCAATCACCGCACGCGTATAGTGAACAGTCTGGCCAGACACGGTCCTGATAACGTGATTTTCCCGATCGATATCGATTACAGGATCAGCCAGATAAAGGTCAACCGCTTCTTCTTCCTCAAGTGACGGCGACAATAGTTCGTGACGCTCTATTTCCCCGGACAGCAGCTGGGAAAGCAGGACTCGGTTATAACCGAAATCGGGCTCAGCACTGAAAACAGCAATACGCATACCACAGGTATGTGAAAAGTGACTGGACAGCAAACGTGCAACCAGACGCTGCGCTGCCATGCCGCCGCCAATGATGGCCAGTATGGAGGATGTCTCTTGCATGGCTGAATCCTTTAATGCGTCCTGCCCTTCATCATCATGAAGAACCCACAAATAAAAAACGCCCGAGCCTTCCGTTGGAAAGGTTCGAGCGTCTTTGCTCTCATATACAGATTTTAGACTCTGCTACTGTTATACAATTGCGTCATACTGGAGCAGAGATACCCTGGAAATTCAATTGGCACCGCAATAAACTCATGGCTTCAAAAAGTGCCACATTCTTCTTTCATGCTTTAACATTCTTCCATTCTTTTCACAGCAAATGCCAATACGTTTGCTTGTCTTGACGATTATCCGATCATCCTACTGATAGACTTGTTCGCCGTTGAAAAAACCTATCAATACTTACTATCAAGACTTACCGGTCGTCAGGCTCGAGGGATGTACTACTCATCTTTTAGAACGGGCTAACACCATTTATGGGTAACCACTTCATCCATCGATAACGACTTGTTTCATCAAGGTACTTTATCAAAACATAATCGAATAGAAACAATCATGATTCATGCCTAAAAACAACAAACACCCTATTTATCAGCAAGTTAAATAAAATTCAGGCTATAAACACCGCTGTAAGTTTATTCAACAAACCATTTTACGCACCATGAATGATCACTCTCTTCAATTTTGCACCATCAATCACCATTTTCTTTCTCTAAAAATATCTTAATGCAAATTTCTGCAGCGTAATGCCCCAGAGGCAGGTTAAAAGAAGAAAACTGGCCCAGTTATTGCCTGTCTAAAGGCAACTGACTTGATGTCAGAAACATTGACCAATGACGTTATTCAGAGAGCAATTTCTTGATAACGACCTTGATGAGCAAAGGGGCTCACTTCACAACGCGTGGAGTGGGCCCCTTTTGCTTGAAAATGATGGCTCCAGAAATAACAGCATGTATAACGATGTTGGGCACAGCGGACCAAAAAGGCGGGGAAAGTAAATGACAAACGCTACCCGAAGACCGACAAACCAGACGGCGACGACCTGCCCCTACTGTGGCGTAGGATGTGGCGTGATCGTAAATCATGGACGTGAGGTGAATGTCCAGGGAGATACTCACCACCCCGCCAATCAGGGGCGATTATGTGTCAAAGGCAGCGCCTTGCATGAAACATTGGGCAAGCAAGGGCGTGTCACTCAATCGTACGTGGATGGTCAACAAGTGGCATGGGGAAAAGCTATCCAATCGATTGCCCATCGCTTGACTTCTATCCGCGAAGAATTTGGACCTAAAGCCATCGGCGCGTATCTCTCGGGACAATTGTTGACAGAAGATTACTACGTGGCCAACAAATTCTTTAAAGGATTTGTTGGCACCCCCCATTTGGATACCAACTCTCGCCTATGTATGGCGGCTGCAGTGGTCGGCCACAAGCGAGCTTTCGGGGCGGATGCGGTCCCCTGTTGTTATGAAGACCTGGAACAGGCGCGTCTGTTGGTGATTGTTGGCAGTAATCTTGCGTGGAATCACCCCGTACTCTTTCAACGGGTCAAAGCGGCGAAAGAGCGCAATAGCACCATGAAAGTCGTTGTCATAGACCCCCGCGTCACGGATACCTGTGAGATTGCGGATCTCTTTCTGGGTATTCGTCCCAGGGCCGATATTACCCTCTTTAACGGGCTATTGAGCTATATAGCCGAACAGGGCATGCTTCATCAAACCTTTATTGATGAACATACCGAAGGTTTTGATGCCGCGCTGGAAAAAGCCCAACAACAAACCTGCGCGCTAGAAGCCCTCGCCAACGAGTGCGATATTGATGTTGAACGCCTGACTACCTTTTATCACTGGTTCAGTCATGAACCACGAGTAGTCACGTTATTCTCACAAGGGACCAATCAGTCCGACCATGGTGCGGACCGTGTCAATGCGATTATCAATTGCCATTTGGCCAGTGGCCGCATTGGGTATGCAGGCGCCGGCCCGTTTTCAATTACAGGTCAACCCAATGCGATGGGCGGACGTGAAGTCGGGGGGCTGGCTAACCAACTGGCTGCACATATGGATTACGATAGCCCAGGTGCACGTGATCGCCTGACACGCTTTTGGAGTACGCCCTCATTAAAGACTAATGTTCCTGAAGGTCCCGGCTATAAAGCACTGGATTTAATCGAGGCTATCGAACGAGGCGACATAAAAGCATTGTGGATCATGGCGACCAATCCGGTCGTGAGTTTGCCAGACAGCCAACGGGTCCGACGCGCATTAAAAAAATGCCCGTTGGTGATCGTCAGTGAAGCCATGGCGACATCAGATACCCTCGACTTTGCAGATATCGTGCTCCCGGCCTCCAGCTGGAGTGAGAAAAATGGCACCGTCACCAATTCGGAACGTCGGATATCACGCCAGCGAGGCATTTTCCCACCACCCGGTGATGCTCATCATGACTGGCAGGCTCTCACTGAAGTCGCTCATGCAATGGGTTTTGGCGAAGCCTTTGGCTATCAGGGACCTGCCGATATTTTCAATGAACATGTCGCGTTGTCCGGGTTCGAAAATAACCGCGAACAAGGCTTCAGACTTTTCGATTTGTCCGGGCTCGGTACACTGGACCAACGTGCCTACGATAACCTGGCCCCTGTTCAATGGCCGGTGAACGCGCTGGCACCTGAGGGGACGGCCCGCCTCTACGAAGACGCTTATTTTACGACGCCGTCAGGGCGTGCGCGCTTGATTGCAGTGCAAAATGAAGTACTTGATATGCCACCTCGTCATCATTTTATCCTGAATACCGGGCGAATACGTGACCAGTGGCATACTATGACACGTACCTCACGCTCAGCGCGGTTGAATCGACATCGCTCAGAGCCTTTTGTCGAAATCAACGTCAAGGATGCAGATAGGCTGGGCATTACCTCGGACTCTCTTTTGCACCTTGGCAATCAGCAAGGGAGTTACACGGGACGTGCACAGGTATCAACCCGCATGCGCCCCGGAGAAGTGTTTATTCCGATCCACTGGAACAATCATTTCAGCCACGCCTCTCTTGCCAGCGCATTGATTGCACCACGTCGCGATCCACTGTCAGGGCAACCGGCCAGCAAGTTTGCCCACGTTCAATTATCTGAAATCCCTCTTGCATGGCATGCCGTGGTATTGATGCCAACAGCACCCGAAGTGGCACTACTTGATTCGTTAGCGTTTGAATATTGGGCAATCATCAAACTAAAAGAGTGTTTTCGTATTCAGCTGGCATCTACACGAATTCCAGACGTTCACAGAGTACTGAACAAACTCTTCAGTGGTGCACCAACTCTTCAGGGGAACACCAGCGATAAACAGGATGCCACCTATCTACGTGCGGCCTGGATACATAAAGGCAAACTGACAGGTTGGTTCCGTTCATCTCCTGTCAACATAGCACTCGAGGATGATTGGCTGGATAACTGCTTTGCTGAAGATCAACTTTCATTGGAAGATCGCAGGCAGCTCCTTGCGGGTAAACCACTGGGGGGTGAGAGTCAGGGTACTATCGTGTGTAGCTGTTATCAGATTGGTGAACATCAAATTCAACGCGCCATTGCAGAGGGCCACACGACCGTTGAAGCACTGGGCAAGACACTGAAATGCGGCACTCAATGCGGCTCCTGCATGCCTGAGATAAAGCGTATTATTCAGCAAATACCTGTTATGCCAGCAGAAAATGATGCTTTGTCATAGAGGCTCGAAAGCTCGAATGGACGGCACCTCATGGACAGGGTGACGGATGCATCGACACAAGATAAAAACTGACAGATCAGCCAACCAGGCGCTTAATATCAGAAAATAGAAACGCCTGATAACACTCATTCAAGAGCTACACTGACAATCGCTTTCTCCCACAGTTATCTAAAGCATAAAAAACCGGCTGCATCATCGATGCAACCGGATCAATCAAGGTAGTATGTAGAAACAAATCATTCGATTGTGACGATGCCCTTTTAGGCCATCTTGTTCGAAGGCACCCGTCAACCTGCAACGGTTACTGTAATTTTGTTTTTGTACTTTATTGCAACCACACACTTACCGAATCATTCTTGATTTAACCTGTGGTACGAATACAAACCAACGCGCAAATATCAAAAAACGTTGATATTGATTAACAGTTGATATTGATTAATAGTAGTTGCCGTGACGATAATCCCAGGTCGTAAAGGTATCAGCCAACAATGCCATGATCTTGTTGACATCAAGTCCCTTACGAATCAACACCGGGCAAGGGGTAACATCACGCTGCCCTTTCTGCTCAGGCACCAGCTTACCATCATCATCCACCATGGATACCATCACCCCTTGTTCATAACGGGTGTCAGCTGTTTCATTCGGTTGAATGGAGCGTACATAATCATTGGCACCAATAATCAGGTCAGCACGCTCTTCAATACGCTCACCAATACCTTCAACCAGCCCGCGATTACCTTTACCGGACGGGTTGGCTGAACTGGCAAAGCAGAATTTGCCATGATTTTCCCACAAATCCTTGGCCAGAATTTCGCCGGGTTTACCGAATTTGATGACGAAGCAACTTGTCCCACGCTGATCCATCATCAATTCAGAAGAATTGTCATCCGGAATATGTGACTTGGCATCTTCACGCCAGGGAAGGATGCAACCCAGCAGAATATCCTGATCCCAATGCTTTTGATAAAGCGCTTCGATTTCAGGGTTCAGCTCTGCAAGTGCCCGCAGTTGATCCATGGACCCACAAAGGACTACACCGGGCTTGTTGCGCTTACGCTGCTTGGCTTCGAACTTGCGCTCCAGGCCGGCATGGTCGGATGTAACGATGATATAGCCGACCTTGGTCGGGCAAACGATCATACCGCCTTCATTTTTCAGAATATCGACTGCTTCCGGTTGTAAGCCTTTATTCCATTCAACTCTTACTGGTGCCATTGGATGTCCTTACTGAATAATGCTGAGCCGTTGCGTCGCTCACCTTAAGTTGAGCAGATTGTTGCTCATTAAAAGCAAAAAATCAACAGTAAAATTCAAAAAAACTTAAATAACAACAAAATACAAAAAGAACAACCCTCCCTCAAAGGCACAAAATAGCGCCCAAAAAGTATATTGCGCTTTTTTCTACTTTTATGAGCAATATTGCTGTATTGTGCGAAAGAATCTTTAGCTAATACTTGCATGGCTTACTTGACAGATAAACGGTGGTGCCCGAAACAACGCAAGATAAGCCAATTAAAGAAAAACCAACCGAATCCAAGACCGCCGCCTGTTGCCATTTGAGGTGGGCTACTCACCTCCTGCAACCTGATTCATCTCTTCTCATCCAACACATGCACTTTGGCTGTCGACATAATGATTCCCTGCAGCCTGATAGCTGCAGGGACAAAACCGGTATTCGGAAGGTTTAGAAAAAGCGGTCGTTTCTCTTCTTGCGTTTCGGGATCATATTGGGAAGCACCAGTCCCACGAGCAAACCTATACCCGCGATTCCACCGCCATATGCAAGATAGCGTAAAAGCTCATCCTGATGTTCGCTCCCTAATTGAGCTTGCAGACGACGTACCTGTGACTGGCTGTCATTGAGTTGCTGATTTAACGATGTACGTGTGGATTCCAGTTGCCCAATATATTTTTTCTGGTCGTCGGCGATCTGCTGCAGTGATTGTGCATGCTGCCGGATAGTATCGGAGCTGCTGTTAAGCTCTGCTTTCAGATTGGCTACCTGCTGTTGAAGCGCCGGTACCAGAGCGGCTGCCCCTTCCTGATCCTGTAATTGGTTGCTGGGAATCCAAACGGTATCCCCTTTGGAGGTACGAACCTGAGAATAATCATTCTGGGTGGAAATCACCTGCACTGGTGTCCCTGAATCCAGCGCGCCCACAATGCGATAACCATTTGTAGGACCACTACGGACATAGGCAGACAAATGATCACTCACCCATTGCTGCTGACTGGCCGCCTCCACGTGAGGTACCAGCATTACCCCTACACCCAGGGCAGACATAACGGCCGCGATGCGGCGGGCATGCAATGTACGAAAACCTTTCACTGAAAATAACGACATGATTTAACCTGAAAATAAAAAATATTGAAAAACTGTAAACATGCATTCATTCACGCAACATGAAAAGAAAAATAAAATGAATGAAGCACATCCTGCGATTACAACCATTGATGAGATTATCAAAGGTAATGTGCTATCAATACCTACGAAACACTATAACTAAACAGCTGCATTCATCCCGTTTTGAGTCAATCTGAAACAATGGTTCAATCTCTTGATACTGCAATTTCCGGATATTTCATCTTCTCCACAAATCCTGTGGATAACTCACTGAACAACCCTTGAGTGGAACTCTGTGAGCATATCAACCGCTAGCCAACACACGAACTGATCAAAAAATATTCACTCACGACTGGGATCAGTTGAGTAGAACGCCTGAGAATGCTTCAACATTTCTCAGGCCCCCAGTCCCCCTGGGGAACAGATTGCAACAATTAACAAAAAGCAATTCAAACAGCAAATTACGGACAAAACGCCCTTCCTGCTCAGCAACACATGATGAGTATCAACAAAAAAACAACAAGACCCACAAAGGTAATGACTTAGTCATCACGCTTCGGAGACCATTGCATCGGCTGCTGGGGAAACATTGCGATCTTGCCATCACTCTTCACACTTTTCGCTTCCCCCTCACGTTCAACTTCATCAATGCGAAGCACCATATTGACGGGTAAGTAGCTACGAGTAACGCCCTCAAATGTTCTACGCAATTTGTCGGCCGAGGGATCAACAACCACTTTGCTGGAATCACTGAAAACGAATTCTTCTACCTCAAGAAATCCCCATAACTCGCTCTGGTAAATTTCACGGGCATATAATTCCCAAACTTCACCCTGCTGGTGAACTGTCACGCGGTAAATAGGCTTTGCTGCCATACTATCTCTTCAATTCTGCGGTATGAATATTAAATGCTGAGTAATAACTGATTTTAACATGATTGAATGTTTGGCCGTAATGCTGATAAACACGTATAATGTGGCATTCTTGTATCCAGAGGGTGACGATAGGCACCCCTTCTGAAAAAATCCGACATATCGAATCGAATCCGAAGCCGCACCCTATATCAGGATGAACGACCAGCGTTACCGGGCGGGACCTTTCCACGTCTACCCAGTGAACAGAAAGCAGGCGAAGCGTCCTATCAGGCAAGATTACAGTATCACCACCGCTTTTGGGGCTATTTATGCGCAATGCGACCAGACTGAAAAAGGTGGCAATGGGGATCATGAAAACCGTCGGGTGCATGTAAAAAAGCCCAAGCGCAACACGGTATAGAAGGCCTCGGTCATGTTTTTGTGCGTCCTGTCTGTTCGGCTATTCGATTCGAAACCGTACAAAATGAATAAACTCTTTCTTGGCACATCTTGAAAGCAGGAATTATTAAGGTAGGCGAGTATTCCCATGGCAAAAAAACTCTTCATCAAGACTCATGGCTGCCAGATGAACGAGTACGACTCGGCCCGTATGGCAGATTTATTGGGTGAGTCCCACAAGATGGAAATCACCCATGACGAAACGGAAGCAGATGTCATTTTGCTGAATACCTGCTCTATCCGGGAAAAAGCGCAGGAAAAAGTATTCCATCAGCTTGGGCGTTGGAAAAAACTCAAGCAGGCCAACCCTGACCTGATGATTGGTGTAGGGGGCTGTGTTGCCAGTCAGGAAGGTGACAACATCCGCAAGCGTGCACCTCATGTGGATATGATCTTTGGCCCGCAAACATTGCATCGTGTACCTGACATGCTGAATGAGCGTACCAAAAGCCAGATTTCGGTGGTGGATGTCACTTTCCCCGAAATCGAAAAGTTTGATCGGTTGCCAGCGCCGAAGAGCGAGGGTGCCAGTGCCTTTGTTTCGGTCATGGAAGGCTGTTCCAAGTATTGTTCTTTCTGCGTTGTCCCCTACACACGCGGGGAGGAAATTTCACGCCCATTCGACAGCGTGCTGGATGAAGTCACCCAGCTGGCTGAACAGGGTGTGCGTGAAATAAATCTCCTCGGGCAAAACGTAAATGCCTACCGAGGATTGGATGAATTCGGTGATGAAGTGGATTTGGCTGAGTTGATCGCCACCATTGCCGGTATCGAGGGTATCGACCGCATTCGCTTTACAACGTCACATCCGGTGGAATTCAGTGAAAGTCTGATTCAGGCCTACGCTGAAGTACCTGAGCTTGTGAGCCACCTACACTTGCCTGTGCAATCAGGTTCCAATCGTATCTTGTCGGCCATGAAACGTGGTCATGAACGTGACATGTACATCGACAAGCTGGAACGAATCCGTGCATTGCGCCCTGATATCAGCTTTTCTTCGGATTTTATTATCGGTTTCCCGGGTGAAACAGAGGAAGATTTCGAACAGACCATGGATCTGATCAACCGTATCGGTTTTGACCAATCCTTCAGCTTCATTTACTCAAAACGCCCGGGGACCCCTGCCTCTTCCTTACCGGATGATACTCCTGAAGAGGTCAAAAAAGAGCGTTTGGCACGGTTGCAGAAAACCATCAACGAAAGCTCCCAAATGATTTCAAGACGTATGGTCGGCAATACCGAACGCATTCTCGTTACTGGTTTTTCTCCCAAGGATCCGGGTGAGCTCTCGGGACGCACCGAAAACAACCGCGTCGTCAACTTCAAGGCAGCTAACCCTATTGAATTGATCGGCTATTTTGTTGACGTTGAAATCACGGAAGCGTATGCCAACTCTCTGCGGGGAGAACTGGTCTCAAACGAGCGTTTCTAAAGACTGTATTTTTAAAGGGTAAATTTTCAAGGGCTGTATTCACAGGAACCGGGCTTCCTTCGGGTATTTTTTAACGGCTGTTTGAAAGCCAATGGTCTT
Source organism: Cernens ardua (assembly GCF_051251085.1). Lineage (NCBI taxonomy): Bacteria > Pseudomonadati > Pseudomonadota > Gammaproteobacteria > Oceanospirillales > Halomonadaceae > Cernens > Cernens ardua. Next base: position 72,879 of record NZ_JBPCZH010000007.1, on the reverse strand, counting down.
GGATAACAGGGCCCTTGGATAACAAGAGTCTACGATAGCAATGCAATGAATCGAGACTCATACCGCCGGGCAGATATCGAATCAAGTGGCTCACTGATACAAATGGCAGGCAGCTTTTTAATATCGATATTGCCCATTGAAGTCATGCGAAAAGAGGTGGCGGCGTTGTCTATTTATTAATAGCCGCCGTATTCTGTACTAAAGTGTTCCGTGTTTTGGCCGATATAACACAAGGTTGATAGAATACTGAGCTGTTTTTAAAAGAAACGTGCCATCACCTGTTGGCGTAGGTATTAGCCACAGTAGGTATTGGCCACAAATGCTTTCGAAGTACGCCTTTGACGAAAACGTACTCATTAACTAAAACGTACTCTTCGACCAGAACACCTATATACTAAAAACACCTATATACTAAATGCCTACCCTTGAAAAAACATCAAATGGGCCTATGTATTAGAATCAAATGGGCCCATGTACTAGAAGGGATAATAGGCCCTATACCCTTGTTTGAAGCGAATGTAACACTCACTTATTCAGGACATATTTCTTGAGCCAAGATACCGCGACAAGTCATCGTATACTTCAAATCACCCTGGAACCCAACGAGCCCATGCGTCTTGCCAGTCTTTGTGGCCAGCAGGACGAAAACCTGAAGCTGGTGGAACAGGGGCTCGATGTGACGATTCGAAATCGGGGCAATACGTTCCAGCTGGCAGGTTCCCAGAAACAGGTAAAAACCGCCGCCAATGTGCTGGAGCAGTTATATCGTGAAACAGAAGGTGACGAGCTGACACCTGATACTGTACATCTGTTCGTTCGTGAAACCAGGATGGAAAAAAAGGACGATGAGACAGGTGACGCTGCCGGGCATGGGCAAGTCGTTATCCGTACCCCCAAAATGATGATCAAACCTCGTGGTATTAACCAACAGGGGTACGTTGAGGCGGTTCGCCAACATGATATCAATTTTGGTGTCGGTCCTGCCGGTACAGGTAAAACCTATTTGGCTGTCGCTGCTGCCGTAGAAGCACTGAACCAGCAACAGGTTCAGCGTATTCTGCTGGTTCGCCCTGCCGTTGAAGCCGGTGAAAAACTGGGCTTTCTTCCCGGAGATCTGGCGCAGAAAATCGATCCCTACCTACGCCCTCTTTACGATGCGCTTTACGAAATGATCGGTTTTGAACAAGTGAACAAACTGATCGAACGTCAGGTGATCGAAATAGCACCGCTGGCCTACATGCGTGGACGTACGCTGAATAATGCCTTCATCATTCTTGATGAAAGCCAGAACACGACACGGGAACAAATGAAGATGTTCCTGACCCGTATCGGGTTTGGCTCCACTGCCGTTATCACCGGTGATGTGACCCAGATCGATTTGCCAAGGGGATCGAAATCCGGACTCACACACGTGCTGGGTGTTCTGGAGAATGTAAAAGGCATCAGTATTACACGATTTTTGTCCAAGGATGTGGTACGTCATCCCTTGGTCCAGCGCATTATTGATGCCTATGATGAATATGAAAGTGAAGAAGGTTCTACTTCATGACAAATCAGATGGGATCAGACCATCCAACGCAAAGTGAGTCTACCGCAAAACCGATTGACGCAGACAGTGATCACGAAAGCGGGCAGAAACCGGCATTTGAAGAAGATTCCTCAGAGCCGGTGGTGGATCTTCAAGTGGCAGTCGATTTTACACCATTGCCCTCGGAAGCAGATATTTTGCAATGGTTAACCATCGTGTTGGACGCTCATCCCGATGATGACCGCAATGAAATAACAGTCCGTTTTGTGGATGAAGAAGAGAGCCGCGAACTAAACCACCAGTATCGTGGCAAGGATTCATCAACCAACGTACTGTCATTTCCCTTCGAAGCCCCCCCCGGCATGGATATCCCCCTGCTGGGTGATTTGGTCATCAGCCCACATGTAGTGCAGCAAGAAGCAAACGAACAGCACAAAGCGCTTGAAGATCATTTTGCGCACATGATCATTCATGGCACGTTGCATTTGATGGGTTATGATCATATTGATGATGACGAGGCGGAAGAAATGGAGCAACTGGAGCGTGGATTGCTCGCCCGTCTGGGGATTTCAGATCCCTATCAGGAACAATGACACTGTAACGTTTATTTTTGATTGAACAGGCTTTAGTGCCTGATCATCACGACGATAAAAAGAGGATAAGAGACCGCCGCCATGAGCGAAGACCGATCGGCTGAACATAGTAAAAACTGGTTGGAAAGACTCCTACAGACTTTTTCAAATGACAATGATGAGCCCACGAGCCGTGCCGAGCTTTTGGAGTTTCTTCGTGAAACAGGTCCCCGCTTCGACCTTGATGCGGAAGGCCTCTCTATCATTGAGGGTGCCTTCGAGATCAGTGACCAGCAAGTGCGTGAGGTCATGATACAGCGGTCCCAGATACAGGCGATCAAATCGGATCAGCGCCCGGCCGAATATCTCCCTTTTATTAATGAATCCGGTCATTCACGCTATCCGGTGATCAATGAAGAGCTGGATGATGTGATCGGCATCCTGCTGGTAAAGGATCTTCTTCCACTGATCGGGCAACCTGAGAGCGAACGTGACACCTTCGATCTGCACAGTGTACTGCGGCCCGCTACGTTTGTACCTGAATCCAAACGGTTGAACAGTTTGCTCAAGGATTTCCGCGATACTCATAGTCATATGGCGATTGTGGTCGATGAGTATGGCGGAACGGCGGGCATCATTACCATCGAGGATATTCTGGAGCAAATCGTCGGTGATATCGAAGATGAACACGATATTGACGAAGAGGATGAAGTTCGCAAGCTTGATGACAATACGTACGCCGTCAAAGCAATCCTGCCCATCGAAGACTTCAATGAAGAGTTCGGTACAGATTTCCCCGATGAAGAGTTCGACACCATTGGTGGCATTGTCATGCAAAGCTTTGGGCATCTCCCCGAACGAGGTGAAGAAACCCTGTTGGATGGCTGGAAGTTTACCGTTACCAATGCCGATAACAGGCGCCTACATTGGCTAAAAGTGGAGCGGCCGGCACCACACGCGGCTGAATAGTATTCATCCCCTCACAAGGGATCTTGATATCAAAGGCCCTGCCCTGCTGTCATTGGCAAGGCTGGGCTTTTTTATAGGTATCATCGTGGCATAAATGAAAATGCCCTTTTCGATTACGCTCCTAGTGCTGACTAAACGGAGTACTCTATTTAAACACTCTGCTCGGTTAACATTCTCAATTCTGTTAACATCCCGTTATCACTCACAACCGAGTGATGTGGCCGGATCAACAACTTACGCCACGCTGAATTGCCGATAATTGAATGGCAGTATGCGTCCAGTTAACCGTATACTCGCCCGAATTGTTTACCCGTGGATTTCCAGCAGCACATACGCCTGGCACGTTGCTGTTGTAGACAAACGATAGGACAGGCCATGCGCCCACTATTTCACAAACCCTGCTTTGCTGTGCTGGTTGCCCTCCTTCTAGGCGCCTTGACCACGTTGACCTTTGCTCCATTCAACTTCTGGTGGTTGGGCCCAATGATATGCGCCCCACTCTATGCATTGCTTCGAGGCACGCGTGTACGCAAGGGCATGCTGATAGGCTTTTTCTATGGAGTTGGCCTGTTCGGTTCAGGTGCATCCTGGGTATACGTCTCCATCAATGTCTTTGGTAATGCCAACGCCATAGAGGCGACACTGCTTACACTGGTCTTCGTCCTCGGCCTTTCCCTCTTCTATCTGATTGCCGCTGCTTTCTATCGTGTCCTGGCACCCAAGGTATCTTGTATAGAGCCTTTAACCTTCGCCGCAGCATGGACACTCGCCGAGGTATTCCGAGGCTGGTTTCTGACAGGATTCCCGTGGTTGTTTTTGGGTTCGGCTCACCTCACGAGCCCACTGGCCAGTTATGCACCGATCGGCGGCGTCTATCTGATTTCATTTTTTGTTGCGCTTTCCGGTGCCTTGTTGTGGCACCTTGTTATCGGACGACGTCTGTGTGCCATTTTGCCTTTGGCATTGATATGGATTGTTGGAGCCCTCCTACCCACTCAATGGTTAACGCCTGATGCTAAAAGTATTTCCGTATCGCTCATCCAGGGCAATTTGCCCGAATCGGAAAAGTGGTCATTTCAAGGGGAAGAGGATGCCGTTAACACGTACCTGGATCTGACTCGCCAGCATGGTAGCCAATCTGATCTGGTCATATGGCCTGAAGCGGCGTTGCCCATGACCTTGCAGGATGCCATGCCGGTATTTGCGTCAGCGCAATCCAGTATGAAAGTGGGAAGCTCACTGATCAGTGGCATTATCACGACTCAAGGAAAGAATTTCTTCAATAGTGCCGTGGCGTTTGATCAACACCCGCAGGGCGGAATGACAACCACGCTTTATCGTAAATACCGTTTGGTGCCATTTGGCGAATATGTCCCACTGGAAGGGCTTCTTCGCCCCATGCTCGGCTTTTTCAATTTACCGACTTCACATATGTCACAGGGCGCAGCCAATCAGCCTCCGCTTACAGCCAATGGGCTGAAGGTGGGAATGTCTATCTGTTACGAAGTGGTGTATCCGGATCTGGTCAGGGAACAGGCCAAACACGCCAACATGCTAGTCACTATCTCCAATGATAGCTGGTTCGGGCACTCCATCGGACCAGTTCAACAAATGCAAATGGCTCAAATGCGAGCATTGGAGAACAATCGCTACCTGATGCAGGACACAAGCGATGGCGTTACCGCAGTAGCCGCTCCTGATGGCCGAATTATTGCCAGTATGCCCCGCTTTGTATCAGGCGCACTGAATACAGTGGTACATCCTGTGTATGGCGAAACACTCTTCACCCGAACCGGTAGCTGGCCGATCATTCTTGTCAGTGTCGTATTGGTAGCAGCAGGCGCAGTGAAATCACGCCGGCAACAACAGTAAATATGCTCATGATGACGTCGACGACATTTTTATCTTTATTGAAAGCATGCCTCTTCCCCCCGGGAGGTGTTGCAACAGCACTGCTTGTTTCAATATTTATCAGTCGTTGGGCCCCCAGAACCGGCTTTTGGCTCGGTGTAGTTTCCGTCATCATGTTTATTGTACTTTCCATGCCAAGAGTCAGCGTGTGGCTGAGCCATCCGAATGAGCAATTCTCCCCCATCACCACAGAACAATGGCACGAAGCGCAAGCCATTGTCGTATTGGGCGGTGGGCGCTCCGCACCTATTCCCGGACAAGCGCCTGAACGCATCAATCTGGATACGTTCGCGAGAGTTGCCAAAGCCGCAGAACTGGAACGTAAAACCCACCTCCCCATTCTGCTAACAGGAGGGCGACCAGGAGGTGAACTCCGTTCCGAGGCCGAATTGATGAAAAACAGCCTGCAGGAAAACTTCGGAATACATGCAAGTTGGCTGGAAAACAACAGCCGTAATACCCGAGAAAATGCTCAACTGAGCTTGCCATTGTTACGTGCCAACCACATCCATACCATTGTGGTGGTAACAACTGCATTCCATATGGCACGCGCAAAGCGAAATTTCGAACGCTGCGGATTCAGGGTTTTAGCCGCCCCTTCAGGCTTTTCGACAAGCCCCCCCGGAATCATGGGGTGGTTCCCCTCTGCACTGGGGCTCGCACAAAGCCAGCGTGCATTACAGGAATATGTTGGATGGTGGGTAGGACGGTAACTTCAAATACTGACAGCCACCGTCCAAGGCGTGCTATCATGGTCAGAAGAATATCGCTGAACATTAACAGTTAAAAGGTAGCCCGGTAGCTCATTCACACGCTGCTAAAGGCTGGCTATTCATTTCAAGGTGTCAAGATCAAGCAATGGATGCACAGTATTCTCCCTCAGATGTCGAACGCAAAGCGCAACAGTTCTGGGAAACGAACAGTTGTTTCAAGGCAGTGGAAGATCCCGATCGTGAGAAATTCTACTGCCTCTGCATGTTCCCCTACCCAAGTGGCAACCTCCACTCAGGGCATGTGCGCAACTACACTCTAGGGGATGTCATCTCACGCTTTCAGCGCATGAATGGCAAAAGCGTTTTACAACCCATGGGTTGGGATGCCTTTGGTATGCCTGCTGAAAATGCGGCGATCAAGAACAAGGTTCCGCCAGCAGAGTGGACTTATTCCAACATCAATAACATGCGTAAACAGCTTAAATCGCTAGGGTTTGCGTATGATTGGGATCGTGAGTTTGCCACCTGCGACAAAGATTACTATCGCTGGGAGCAGTGGTTCTTCTCGAAGCTGGTTGAAAAAGGACTGGTTTACAAGAAAAACTCCACCGTTAACTGGGACCCGGTCGATCAAACCGTTCTCGCCAATGAACAGGTCATTGATGGCCGCGGCTGGCGCTCAGGCGCCCTTATTGAGCGGCGCGAAATTCCCTCGTGGTTCCTGAAAATCACTGACTACGCTGAAGAACTGTTGGCCGATCTGGAAAATCTGGAATGGCCGGAGCAGGTCAAGACCATGCAGCGTAACTGGATTGGCAAATCGAAAGGACTGGAACTCGACTTTCACGTTCCCGAAGTGGGCGAAGCCAATAGTAAGCTGACAGTCTTCACTACGCGTCCGGATACGCTCATGGGGGTGAGTTATGTGGCCATTGCCGCCGATCATCCTCTGGCACGTCTGGCATCAGAACTGAATCCTGAGCTCCTCGCCTTCCGCGAAGAGTGCCGCGCAGGCGGTGCATCGGAAGCCGATCTGGCAACCATGGATAAAAAAGGCATGGATACCGGCTATCGTGCCGAGCATCCCATTACCGGTGAGCTTCTCCCCATCTATGTCGCCAACTTCGTACTGATGGAATATGGGACAGGCGCTGTCATGGCGGTTCCTGCTCATGATCAACGGGATTGGGAATTTGCCACCAAATACGGGTTGCCCATCAAACCGGTCGTCTCTGACCTGGATGGCCTGGAACCCGATGTTAGTGAAGAGGCTTACACGGATTATGGTCAGCTAATCAACTCCGGTGATTTTGACGAGCTATTGTTTGACGAAGCCTTCGATGCCATTGCCAAGTTGCTCGAAAAAGAGGGTAAGGGCCGCGTCAAAATCAATTTCCGTCTGCGCGATTGGGGTGTTTCCCGCCAACGTTATTGGGGGGCGCCTATCCCGATCAAGTACGGTCCGGAAGGTGAAACCGTCGCCTTGACAGATGACGAACTGCCTGTTGCGCTTCCCAAGGAAGTGGAAATCGACCCGACAGGTGGCTCCCCGCTAAAGAAAATGCGCTCCTTTTATGATTTGGGTGATGGCTGGACACGTGAAACGGATACGTTTGATACCTTTATGGAATCCTCCTGGTATTACGCGCGTTTTTGCTGCTCTGATAACCATTCCGCCATGCTGGATGAACGTGCCAATTACTGGTTGCCGGTAGACACCTATATCGGAGGCATTGAGCATGCTATTTTGCATTTGCTTTATGCCCGTTTCTTCCACAAGTTAATGCGTGATTTTGGCCTGATTGACAGCAACGAGCCTTTCAAAAAGCTGATTACCCAAGGGATGGTTACGGCAGAAACCTTCTACCGTGAAGAGGAAGACGGCAGCCGCACCTGGTTCAATCCACTTGAAGTTACGGTAAACCGTGATGAAAAGGGGCGCCCTGTCAGTGCCGTATTGACTCGTGATGGAGAACCCGTTGTGATGGGCGGCATTGAAAAAATGTCCAAGTCCAAGAACAATGGCGTCGACCCGCAACCAATGATTGAACAATTCGGTGCCGATACCGTTCGTTTGTTCATCATGTTTGCTGCCCCTCCAGAACAGTCTCTTGAATGGTCAGACAGTGGTGTTGAAGGCGCTCACCGTTTCATCAAGCGTTTATGGAAACTCACCTACGAACATCTTGAACATGGTGAACCGGGTCACATCGTTGAGTCAGAGCTGAATGAAAATCAGCGCGATCTCCACAGGAAGACACACGAAACCATTCAGAAATGTACCGATGATCTGGGTCGTCGTTATGTCTTCAATACTGCGATAGCGGCGGTAATGGAGTTGACCAATGTACTGGGCAAATTTGACGACACGTCCCTGCAAGGGCTGGCGGTAGAACGTGAGGCCGTTGAGGCATGCGTCCTTCTGCTTTCCCCAATTATTCCTCACGTCTGTCATACATTATGGGAAGCGCTGGGTCACGAAGAACCGGTCATTGATGCCGCGTGGCCAGAAGTAAATGAAAAGGCACTGAAACGTGATTCGATTACCATGGTTGTTCAGGTAAACGGCAAGCTACGCGCCCAGTTGGAGCTTCCTGCGGATGCAGATCGTGTCAAGATCGAATGTGAAGCACTTTCCAACGAAAATGTCCAAAGGCATGTAGAGGGCAAAAGTATTCAGAAAGTGGTCGTGGTCCCCGGGAAACTGGTTAATATCGTTGCCAATTGATATTGCATCATACGCTTGTACGCCAGGCGTGCGTATATCATTCAATTGAAATTTGCAGGGGCAGCCATTATGGGCCCCTGTTTTTCCTCAACGAAGCATGTAGACCAGCACCCGGCATGACGCTGATGTCGAAGAACACTCTTGTCCATGGCGTACAGTAGTGCTGATATGTAACTTCATGCTAAAAAGAACATGATAATACTGACCTTGGGAGCATCCTCTTGAAAGTCTCCGTACCTCATGCTGCAAAACTGAAAGCGCTGTCGGTAGCCATACTCTCTGCGACGTCGCTATCCCTTGCCGGTTGTGGCTTTCAGCTGCAAGGTCTAGGGTCCAATTCAGCGCCTACGGTGCCTGAACTGGAATTCAATATTACCAATGACACCCCGCAGAATGTGGTTGCGCAGCAGATCCATTCATACTTCCAGCAGGCGGGCACCCGTATCGTGGCCAATGCTCCCGTGCAATTGAATGTGGGTGATGCCACCTTTAATGAAACCAACCTGAATTACACGGGCGATGGTGGTACCCAGCAGCGTTTGGTCGTGCTGGATGTGCCCTACTCGATTCAACGAACCAGTGACAATGCGTACCTGGCCGATCAACAAAATATTGAAGTATCCGGCAATTACACCACTAGCACCAATCAGTTACTGCAGCGTGGTGATGTACGCGCACAGCTTCACAAGCAACTGGCGCAACAGGCTGCCATTCAATTGGTTGCTCGTGTCGAAGCACTGGCAACGCATCCACAGGGGCAATCCGTGAAGGGACACAGCACTCAACCTGACGTACCTGCCACAACTGAACATACGCGTCAGCCATAAGGTAGTCTGCGGACATGAAGGTAATGCCCGATAAGCTACCGGCTCAACTCAGTAAATCGCTCGCCCCAGTTTACATCGTATCAGGGGATGAACCATTGCTGCATATGGAAGCCTGCGATGCCATACGCAAGGCGGCCTATGGCAACGGCGCTGATGAGCGTGAAGTATTGGAAGTGGAGTCTGGTTTCAATTGGTCACAATTAAACGATACTGCCAATACGCTCTCTCTCTTTGCCTCCAAACGTTTGATCGAGGTACGTTTGGGGACTCAGTCCCCCGGTCAGGAAGGAGGCAAGGCACTGGAACGCTATGCAAGTGCCCCACCCTCTGATGACATCCTGTTAGTGACTACTGGCCGTCTTGATTACCGCACACAACAAAGCAAATGGTTCAAATCCCTGGACTCCGCAGGCATTCATGTTCCTGTATGGCCGATTGATATAAAACGGCTTCCCTATTGGGTCTCCGACCGCGCCAAACGGTATGATTTCAATTGTACCTCCGAGGCAGCGGCCGCATTGGCTCAACGCTATGAGGGGAATCTTTTGGCGTTGGATCAGACACTGGAAAAGATGCGTCTCCTTTATCCTGATGCCACGTCACTCTCTATCGAGCTGATCGAAGAAGGGGCTGGAGATGGTGCACGCTATGATGTCTTTGCACTCTCTGATGCCTGCATACAGGGCGATAAAAACCGTGCGCTGGGTATTCTTGACGGATTGAAAGCAGAGGGTACCGAAGCCCCCATCCTGCTGTGGGCACTTACACGTGAGCTCCGTACCCTGCTCTCATTACGTCAGCATTTGGATCAGGGGCAACAGTTTGATCATGCCTGCAAAGCGCAAAAACCAGCCATTATCGAACGTAAACGCCGAGCTTACCAAAGTGCATGTCGTCGACTACCAAAGTCACGTCTTTATCGAATGCTAATGTTTGCCCAGCGTATAGATCTCTCTATCAAGGGTGCAGCAGAGCTTCCTGTATGGCCTGCAATCACCGATCTGGTATTGACACTGGCTGGCGGTAAGGGCCCATTGTATGAATGGCCACAGGCATACAGAAGCAGCACTGCTTGATGGGATAATAATTCGCTATCAGTGGGAAGTATGTTTACACTATACAAACTACAACAATCCAGAGCTGTTGCACGTCAGCAGGTGCTCTCATGTTAGACATTCTGTCTGATTCAAGACAGTGCCTAATGTCGGAGAATGGCTCCCAAAGTCGCTAAACCATGATGACAAATAAAGATGACTACACCGCTTCGATAGAAGAATTAGGGAAGTTCTTTTATCGTTTGCCAAGAAACTGGCGCACCTTACTGGATCAGCGTTTGGCCCCACTTGGGCTAACACAAACACGCTGGATGACACTCTACGGCCTGGAACATGCGGGGCCCGGATTAATGCAACGGGAATTGGCCGAAATTATTGGTGTCGAGGCGCCTTCGCTTGTACGCACCCTTGATCAATTAGCAAAACAAGGCTTAATAGAGCGCCGTTGTTGTAAAGATGACCGCCGTTCGAAACGAATTTTTCTGACGCCTGCGGCAGCTCCTCTTCTGACAAAAATCAGTGAAGTCGTCAGCACTGCTCGCATCGAGTTGATGGAAGGAATCGAAGCAGAAGAAATATCCAAAATGTTAGGGATTTTCAACAAAATGGAGCATAACTGCCAGCGTTTGCTCGAGCATTCATGATGTGATGTATGAGGGTGGGCAGGACATGGACCCTGCGTGCTCTCTGTATCTATTTTGATGCTGTATGTGACATTTACCATTAATTCTGCTTTTTAAATGCAGATATAAGTCCTTTCTGCAGGGATAATCTACCCCATGCTCTTCAATCCAAGCCCCATCTGTTGAAAAGACCTCTTTCCGAAAGCATGGCAATACTCGTACGACAACGATATTCCTGTCACCATGTTCCAACAGTATTTTCACTAAATTTAAACGTGTAAGAGAAATAGGTATGTTCTTTTATCATACCTCTATATCCACATCTCAATAACTTCATCCTTAAAACTTTATCTCTAAAACCGCTCCTCTATAACCACACCTTCATAACTCCCCTTGAAGAGCGCTATTTTCTGTTATCATTGGCCCAACATCCTTGATATTTTAAATGCCCAAGTATCAGTCCCAATAATTGTTAGACTCAAATAGCCATTTATCCAACATACTCTTCATTCAAAGTACTGTCTCTTCAAAGTACTATCTCTTCAAAGTATTAACTATTCGAAGTACTATCCATACAAAATATTATCCATACGAAGTACCAACAGTGTCGGATTTGACCGTATGCCCGGAGGCACCTGATGAGCTGTGAATATTCCCATATTGTGGTCGCTATTGATCTTACCGAGCAGTCCAATCATGTGATCGAACAAGCTGTCCCCATTGCTAAACGCACAGGCGCTACATTATCCGTCGTGCACAACCTGGAGCCTATCAGCTATACCTATGGAGGTGACTTGCCGGTCGAAGTCGATACACTTCAGGAAGAACTTGAAAAACACGCCAAGACCCGTCTGGAGGCAGTTGCCGCTCAATTTTCAATTCCTGAAGAACACCAACATATATTGGTCGGTGAGGCTGATACCAGTATCGCCAAATTTGCCAGGAGCGAGCACGCAGACCTTATTGTGGTGGGGTCTCATGGTCGGACTGGTCTTGCCGTATTGTTGGGCTCTACCTCTTCCACGCTGATGAAAAATGTAACCTGCGATGTTCTCGCCGTACGTGTTTCGCCTCAAGAGGAAGAACCCGTAGATTGATCGGGTGGGAATACCTCTTTGATCATCGGCAATACCCCTTGAGCATCTATTTGCCTATTGCACACGTCCGTAAATCAGCGTTGTGAAGTCGCGTGGTGTGGAGTGTAGGCCTCAAGAAACAGTCAGAAGATGAAACAACCAAACCTCAGGGATTGATACTTGCAAGGGCTCGGCTGTTTCATCGTACTACCGCTAACCTTCGCTCAGTTGCTCAAGTTCAACCCAACGTTCCATGCGCGCTTCCAGTGTGTCCTGAGCGGTATTGAGCGCTTTCAACGTATCATCAATAGTGGCCTGATCCTGCTGGTAAAAGTCCGGCTGGCTAATACGTTCTTCCAATGAGGCCACTTGCTGTTCAAGCGTATCGAGCTCTTCAGGCAAGGATTCCAATTCACGTTGCAATTTATAAGAGAGTTTCTGACGTGGTTTGGTTGAAGACGCACTCGTATTACTGTTACTGGACTGATTTTTACCTGAATGAGCGTTGCCGGTGTTAGCATCATCACCGTTGGATTTATCAGAAGAACGGATTCCCTGACTGCTCGCCCCTACGTTCGCAGCCCCCGGTTTGGCCGAGATCGAATCCAGATCACCCGGTGCAGGAGGTAGTTTCCCTCCCTGACGTACCCAGTCTGTATAGCCACCCACGTAGTCATTCACCTGGCCATCACCTTCAAAGGCCAATACACTGGTGACCACGTTATCCATGAACTCACGGTCGTGGCTCACTAGTAACAAAGTGCCGTCAAAGGTCAGCAACAGCTCTTCAAGTAATTCGAGTGTTTCTACGTCCAGATCATTGGTGGGTTCGTCCAACACGAGAACATTGGCCGGTTGGGTAAAAAGTTTCGCCAATAACAGGCGATTGGATTCTCCGCCCGACAACTCACTAATAGGCTGACGCGCACGTTCAGGGCTGAAGAGGAAATCCTGCAAGTAGCTCATCACGTGGCGATCGCGCCCCGCAACAGTCACATGGTCACGCCCCTGCGCCAGGTTATCGTAAACCGTGGCATTCATGTCGAGCCCTTCACGCAGCTGGTCAAAGTAGGCAACCGAAAGCTTCGTTCCCAGTTTGACGCTTCCTTCTGTCGGCGCAAGTTCACCAAGAATAATCTTTAAAAGCGTTGTTTTACCGGCACCATTGCGCCCGATCAATCCAATGCGATCACCACGTTGCACGTCAAGATCAAGATCCCGAATGACGTATTCGCCTTCACTACGACCAGGAACACGGAAGGAGACATTCCGCAGCTCGGCGACGGTCTTCCCGCTACGCTCACCACCATCCACAGTAATCTTCGCCGTGCCAACACGTTCACGCCGCTGCGAACGTTCTTCACGCAGTTTTTTCAATGCACGAACGCGCCCTTCATTACGGGTACGACGAGCCTTGATTCCCTGACGAATCCAGGCCTCTTCCTGTGCCAGTTTCTTGTCGAACTGAGCCTGTTCACGCGCTTCCACTTCCAGCTCATGGGCCTTGGTAGCCTGATACGTCCCGTAATTGCCCGGATAACGGCGTAAATGCCCACGATCCAGTTCAAGAATATCGGTCGCGATCCGGCTGAGGAAGGCGCGGTCGTGGGTGACAAAAAGAACAGCACCCCGATAGGCCAGCAGTTGTTCTTCAAGCCAGCTAATGGTATCCAGATCCAAATGGTTGGTAGGCTCGTCAAGCAGTAGGAGGTCAGGCTCAGATACCAACGCGCGAGCCAATGCCACCCTACGCCGCCAGCCACCGGAAAGGCCTTCCATGAGTGTATCGCCGGGCAAACCAAGACGCTCAAGCACATTATCGATACGCTGATGGAACGACCAGCCATCCAGAGCTTCCAAACGTTCCTGCAACTGCGCGAGGCGGTTCATGTCAGGATCGGCAGAAGCTACAAGGGTATCGTACTCGCTGAGCAAACGACCTATTTCAGGCAAACCTTCAGCTACAATATCGAAGATACGGCGCCCCTCGGCGGCAGGAAGGTCCTGCTCAAGCACACCAATACGTAAATCGGGAGAACGACGAACCTGCCCGTCATCGGGCGGTGTAGTGCCATCGATCACGGACATCAGTGTCGATTTACCGGCACCGTTACGGCCAATCAGTGCCAGACGCTCACCCCGCTCAATGCTGAGTTCAGCATGATCCAGCAGGACATCAGGCCCATAAAAAAGTTGTACGCTCTCGAGCTTTAGCAAACTCATTCGTGCTGTTCCTTAATCTGTCTTTCCGAACGGCTTTCGTCCGTGGGGGATAATACAATTGTACCTGATATCGGCTCTTCACCCGAGCAAGATGAACAGAAACATCAATAAATATCAGTCTTCATCAAGAGTGAAGGCGCTTTGTACAAGAACAAGATGGCAATGCATTTCAAATACGCCATGCATGCCTTGGGCTCTACGGTTTCACGGAAGTCACTCAAGGGGTATGTTTACCCTCTGCGTTAATGTAGGCTGCACGCCAGCTTTGTCCTATTGAGGTTGTCATGTCTGAGTTTCCTGAAAAATTGCGGTTTCACTCCCCCTCTCCCTTGGTGGATATAGGAGCCAATCTGACCCACTCCAGCTTTCAAAAAGATATGGATGCCTTGCTGGAACGCAGTTACAACGCCGGTGTGACCTCATTGATTTTGACAGGGACAGATCAGGCCAGTATCGAAGCCTCCATTGAATTGCTGCAACGCTATAAAGGGAAAGATCATCTGCCTCGTCTTTATGCGACGGCGGGTATACACCCTCACAGCGCCAGTGAATGGACAGCTGAGGCAGAACAATGCGTCAGGCATGCGATACAGGAATCTGACGTGGTTGCTTTGGGAGAATGCGGGCTGGATTTCAATCGTAATTATACCCCGCGGGATATTCAGAAAAAGGTCTTTGAAGCCCAACTTGAGCTCGCCGCAGAAAACCATATGCCACTATTCCTGCATGAACGGGATGCCGCACCTCTGATGTTGGACATGCTCCATAGCTGGCGCGATGATATCACCAATGCCGTTATCCACTGTTTCACTGGCGACAAACCAACCCTTCATCGCTACCTGGATCTGGATCTCTATATCGGAGTAACAGGTTGGTTGTGTGATGAACGACGCGGCCAAACGTTACGGGAAGCCGTTGTGGATATTCCCGACAACAGGCTCATGATTGAAACTGACTGCCCTTATCTGTTGCCCCGAGACCTCCCCGCCAAAGCACCGGGCCGCAGGAATGAACCTTCATTTCTACCCTGGATCTGTGAAACACTGGCAGCGCTTAGAGGAGTAAATGTACAAACGTTGGCAAAAACGACAACTGAATCAGCAAGGCGCTTCTTTTCACTTTGATATTCAGCGCTTGATCTCGCAGGCTCAATTTACAACGTACTATTTCCTGCATACGATTTTTTTAAGTACATTTCTCAATATACGACCACTTTACTGGAATCCATTATGGCTACATCACAACGCAATACGTCCAAACTACCGGGATTCCTGCGCATCATTACGGGCGATAATGCGCTACCGGTAGCGGTGGCATGGACACTGGATGATGGTCGTCTGAAGCACACGCTCATTCAGCCACTCGAAAGTTGGCTCGAAAATGACAGTATTGCACTCGATGGGTATGATGAAACTACCCTGCATGCCATGGGGGTCCGCCCTCTGGATGTCATTCGTGAATTGGAAACCGATCACGATAGCGAGACACTATTCATCAGTGGGTTTGGGGAAGAGGAAGAAGCGCTAGAACGCATGTACGAAGAGTATGGGCTGAACCCGGTGGTCGAATTGGCACCGGCCTATACACTTTACCCGGGCATGTCATTTGATGAGTGGGAAGAAGAACGCCGTCAGATCATGGAAGAACGTGGGCTGGATGCCTTCAATCCAGAACATGAAGTCGCCGCCATGCTATTTCTGCATGCCCGGTTGGCCGAAGAGTGGCCAGAGCATATTCCTCGCAACTAGCCGTACTTCCATCAGGCGAGACCGCTAGGCGACACCTGGGAGCGAGCATCAGAGCAACTCACAGGAAGCATTCAACGTGCCCCCTAAGGGACTCCCATAAAGAGTCCGGCAAACAGGCTATTACGAGACGTCCACCATTGTCGTCAGTGAACATGATATCTCTTAAAAAAGAGGAATACGATAAATGTGCTCCTCTCCTTCAGGATAAAAACGCGAAGGCTTAATGCATCGATGATACACCCCGCCACAGGCAGTGGTAACGCCAATGGAAGCATGATTACCCGCAGCAATCGAGACCTCAATATAACGCAGGCCCGAGGTGCGTATTTCCTCCAGCAGAAGACGGACGCCAGCAGTTGCATAACCACGGCGTCGTTTCCATTCCGCAATGGCATATCCCAAATGCCCCGGAACAGTAGGCGGAAGTGCTTCACTGCCTGGTACCCAACGAAAGCCGAAAGAGCCAATAAACTCGTTCCCTTCCATTAGCCATCGGCGAAAACCGGGAATACGCCCTGTACCAAGACGCTGATATAATCGAGCTTCCTGCAGATTCCGTGCACCATCAATGCTGGCGATGAAACGTTCAGGCTGAGCTCTCAGCTGCTCCAGCTCGCGGACACGTGTCTCTTCAGACACGAGGTTATTAGGGGAAAACCCTCTTTCCAATGCCCTTTGATAAGCAGGTAATAGAGTCAGGGAAGGTTTTTCCAAATGAATGGGCAAAGCGGGTATCCTCCTCACAAGCGCTTGTCCGGGGCTTGATTTCAACCCCCTGTTTCACCCGCGGAAACACCTCCTCATTGCACGCCCCCTCTGATTATCCAACAACTTGCCTACCGGGTTGCAACGCCGCTTTTATCTTCCACGCAATAACATAGATGATTCCGCCTGAAATGGACCCGGTAAACCAGCCATAATCGTAAAACCAGTGAACCGTAGGCGAAAACATGGAAAATCCAGTCGCAATAATAGGCAAAATGAAAGCAATAATCCCGCATATATTCCAGCGTGGATACACATCTTCCCGATATAGGCCAATAAGATCCAGTTGCTGTTGTTCGATGATAAAATAGTCCGCGACCATAATCCCGGCAATAGGCCCCAGCAAGCTCGAATAGGAAAGCAACCAGTTGGACAATAATGATTCAATGCTCAAATCAGAGTGTATCCAGCCCAACTGCTTCAATAGCTCATGTGCCATTAACAACAACCCTACCAACCCGGTAATAAGCACGGCACGGGTGCGCGTAATCCACCGCGGCGCCATATTCTGCAAATCATTGGTGGGCGACACTACGTTGGCTGCCGCGTTGGTGGAGAGCGTTGCCAATACGATAAGCACCATGGCAATCGCAACGAACAGCGGGTTACCAATAGCACCGATCAAACTGACAGGGTCTGCAACGGTATGACCAATCAATTGTGCGGATGCTTCTGTCATCACCACGCCCAGCATGGCCATCATGAACATGGTGGTAGGTAAGCCGATTATCTGCCCCCAGATCTGGGCCTGCTGATTTTTTACGAAACGGCTGAAATCAGGAATATTCAGAGACAATGTAGCCCAATACCCGACCATGGCCGTGACACCCGCGAAAAAATGCGGAGTCGTGTGTTCATTCCCAAGTGAGGTCTGGTGCAAAAGATGGCTGAGCGGTACCTCGCTTAGCCCCCACCACAAAAGTGCCAGGCAAACGACAGCCAGTATGGGCGCAGCAAGTGTTTCCAGTAATTTAATCGATTCCGAACCTTTGATGACCACATAAAGATTCATCGCGCCGAAAACGAAAAAACCAATCACATCGCCACTGGCGCCCAATAGATGCCATGAGGGAACAATGACACCAACCAAACGACTGAGTGCCATTCCACCAAACATGGTTTGGATGCCAAACCAGCCGCAGGCTGTTAACGCACGAATCAGGGCAGGAATATTCGACCCGGTAAGCCCGAACGAGCTACGCAGAAAAATGGGAAAGGGAATGCCGTAGCGCGTACCTGCCACCGCATTCAATGTCAAGGGAATCAGTATGATCAGATTGGCAACCACGATGGCCGCTACCGCCTGCATCATGCTCAGGCCAAAATAAGTGGTAAGAACTCCCCCAAGGGTATAAGTGGGCACGCAGATTGACAGGCTGACCCAAAGCGCCGCCACATGCCAGGTATTCCATGTACGTTCGGAAAGCCGCGTCGGTGCCAAGTCAGGATTGAAGAAACGACTTTTTTTAACGTCATCACCAACGACCATTTCGACTTGCCCACCACGCTCGATCAAACGGGACTTCTTTATTGTTTCATTCATGGAGTCTCCTGCCGCACGAGTCATCAATATCCATTATAGAGAGGCATGATGGCCAATGGCTGCCATTATTATCTGTTGGCATCCATGTCAAAAACCGCCATGCACTCAATAGTTTGTTATAAAACAATCCTTCATGGGTTACCTGAAATGAAAGCCCTCTTCTATAGGGAATACATCTAAAGAAGGGGATACAAGAGAAGCAGCGCGCCATGAAAGAGCCATCAATACACTATTGATCCTGGCGCGCGAGTATACCAAAGTCCTAAGCATTACCGGATCGATATCCTTTTTATCTTTTTCTTTTCATCGATGACCGATATTGTTCCTCCTGATTTCAGCATATGAAGATTATGTGCTCGAATAAACCGACGCTGACTCACCATGGCGCATACAGACAGCTCTCTCTGTTTTCCGTACTTACTCTTTTTTCTTCATATACCCTATTTTCGACATGCGAGCTATTTTCCAACGTGTGCAACCGTCGCAATTTCAACCAGAGCATCGCGCTTGACAAGGCCAACCTGTATGCAGAAACGCGCCGGTTTATCACCAGGGAAATATTCGGCATAGACCTCATTAATAGCACCATAATGAGCAAAATCACTGACGAAAATTGAATTGAACGTCACATCATCCATGGTGCCACCCGCTTCCTCTATGACTGATTTAATAATCTCAAGTACATGACGTGTTTGAGCAGCCGGGTCGCCGACATGAACAACGTCATTATTTTCATCGAACGGCAAAGTCCCTGAAACGTAAACAATGCCATCAGCCTGAGTGCCCGGCGAATAAGGGGCCAAAGGGGCGGATGTTCCTTGTGGAACTACAATCTGTTTAGGCATAACACGACTCCCTGAAAACGTAATGACAATGTTACAGCGTTTGAATGATCCGCTTTAAAGGAACCAAATGCCGATCACTCCAGTGAAAGGATGAGTAGCACTTCATCACTTCATCACTTCATCACTTCTTCACTTCTTCACTTCTTCACAGAAGTGATCTACATCACTGACCCAGCCAAAGAATTTTTCAACGTTGAAGACAGCAGCATCATGCGCTTCACGCGGACCGGCCTGATGTGCGGCATCTTCAAGAAGTACGCAGAAGTACTCAAGGAAATAGCCGTCACGAATCGTCGATTCAACACAGACGTTGGTCGCCACCCCAGTGAAGATCAATGTACGAATACCACGTGAGCGCAGCATGCTATCCAATGCCGTGTTATAAAAACCGCTATAACGAGGTTTATTGATTACAATATCGTTCTCTTCAGGCACCAAAGCATCGATCAGTTCGAAATCCCAATCACCACGGGCGAGAAACTTTTGCGGTGTTTCAGGGTGAGCACGCAAATATTTAAGTGCATTGGATTTGTGCCAGTTGGGTGAACCCTCACCACCAGCCTCATGATAATCGGCGTCCCATCCATTCTTGAAAAAAACAACTGGCATGCCAACACTACGGGCGGTAGTAATCGAGCGCTGGACTTGTGATACCACTGACTCGATATGACTCAAATCAAAGCCGACGAGATCGAAATAGCCTCCTTTACTGGCATAGCCATTCTGCATGTCGACCACAATCAGTGCGGTGGATGCAGGGTCAATCACCAATGATTCAGGGCGAGCTGTTAACGTAATCCCTTTTCCTTCAGGAGTAAATGAGGGCCGAACGACCTCTTCTTCACGGCCATTTTCAACAACTTTTTTCTCCACGGCATCTTTCTGGATGACATCACTCATACAGCTTTCTCCATTTCAGTCTCAAGGGAATTCAGAGAACCAGACTTCATTTTTGGATAAATACGTTGCCCATAGTTTTCAACACCTTCTACAAAATCATCAAAGGTGAGCAGCACTCCAGCTACACCGTCCATGGCATCAATTTCATCCAGCATGGCCGCCACTTGTTCGAAGGAACCGATCAACGTGCCCATATTGATATTGACCGCCGAAGTGGGATCACTCATTTGGCGCACGTTGGTATCCTTGCCGGAGCGCGTATCCCTGGCAGCCTGATCCGTTAACCAGCTCAGAGCCCCTTCATCAGCACCCGCCTTGTAATGCTCCCACCGTTGGCGGGCTTCCTGTTCTGTTTCTGCAGCAATAATCATGAAAAGCCCGATACTCCCGACATCTCGCCCTGCTTCCTGGGAAAAGCGCCGCATCCGTTCGACTGCCGGTGAAAAGGCGGTTGGCGTATTGACGCCTTTGCCAAAGACAAAATTGTAGTCTGCGTGCCGGGCCGAGAACGCCATCCCTGTATCGCTTTGCCCAGCACAAATGATAGGCATATCTGATTGCGGTTGAGGGCTCACCGTACATTCATCCATCTGGAAGAAGTCTCCCTTCAGATCACTCTTTCCGGTCTGGCACAACTCTTTCAACACACGAATATATTCATCCAGATAGTCGTAACGCTTGGCGAAATAATCATCACCGGGCCAAAGCCCCATCTGCGAATATTCAGGCCGTTGCCAACCCGTCACGATATTCAGTCCCAGGCGCCCATGACTGGCCGAATCAATAGTGGCAGCCATGCGCGCCACAATGGCAGGCGGCATGACCAGGGTAGCAGCCGTCGGAAAGAGTTTTATTTTTGAAGTCACGGCGGCCAGGCCTGCCACAAGGGTGAACGTTTCAAGCGCGTGATCCCAAAACTCGGTTTCCCCACCAAACCCTTTGAATTTGGTCATGGCAACAGCGAAATCGAAATGGTTATCCTCTGCCTTGAGGGTAATCTTTTTCAATAAATCAAACGAAGGTTTGTACTGGGGTGCATTTTTGGAAATCAACCACCCGTTATTGGCGATGGGAAGGAAAAGCCCTGTTTTCATGATGACGCTCCTGGTATTCGAATTGGCGATTACCTCAAGGATTCTTTCTGCCTCTTTGATGTCTTCTGCATGAAAGAAGTCGAGGTCCATAAACCGGTGATCATCTATCGACACTTGAACACTTCAAGCTTTATGCCATACGAGGATTCGTTCAGATAAAACAGTCACATAGGAAAACATGCTTACCAATACGCATAAAAAAAACAGACCGGATGGTCAAATTTTGCGCCAAAATGGCTCATCTCATGCACGAAAAGAGGGATCTTCATCGAAATGTGGCTAACTAGTTTCCCGACGCAACAAAAATAAAATGTAATTGCTGACGTAATTCTGCGCCCTGATTCAGAATTTTTAGAGTGATATCAAATAAAAAAACAAACCACAAAATAAATGATAATCATTATTGTTTGTGATAGTGTATCATCTATTCCATGTATTGGACTTTTCACGCTGGGTGTGAGCAACCAAGCCTCTGTTTTAACAAAAAACCATTCCAATGGCTGGCTGTCAGGATGACGGGGAGACGTATGAAAACTGCATTATCCATCCTCATGCTCTGCTTGTTATCGGTATCATGTTATTTACTACCGAACAAGGGAGTGGCTGGAACACTACAGTACCCGATGACGGTCACTGACCTGGCAGGCCGCCACGTCACCCTCAATCATCGCCCGTCAAGAGTCTTTTTGGGCCAGCCCCGTTTTTTCTATGCCATCATGTCCTTGACCCCGAGGCCAACCGATCAATTGGCAGGATGGAATTACCCTCTCTCTCGAATCGATCCTGAAATTGCGCCTGTCCTGAATAAGGCGTGGCCCGCCCTGGCACATCTACCTGCACTTTCTCCTGCGCCCAGTCCCCATATCAGTGGTGAGGGACTTATCGCCATGAAGCCCGACCTGGTGGTGCTTCCTCTCAATCAGGAAAGTGCCATCGAAGGATCCACGCTGGCAAAGGTCATGCAATCGATGCAGATTCCCTGGATATATGTGGATTTTGACCAATATCCTCTAGTAGATCCCGCGAAAAGCATCTCGCTTTTGGGACGTGTATTGGGACATGAAAAAAGGGCAACCCGGATGACACAGATCATTACACATCAACAGCACTTGATTGCCACTCGAGTTGCTCTCATGAAGCATCATCCCAGTGTCCTCATTAACATCACACCGGGAATAAAAACACAGTGTTGTCGCACCAATATACGCACAGGGATGGATAATATTGTGACCGCCGCTGGTGGAAAGAACATTGCCCATAACATTCCCTCTGACAAGGCGACCCTTTTAAGCAATGAGTGGATATTGGGGCATCCTACCGATGTTGTGATCAATACAGCCCGAATGAACGTTGCTCAACGCGGGATTCGTCTCGGTCCGGGGGCAAGCGAGAGTGACATACAGCAAAAACTGGTTGATCTGACACATGACATGTCCGGATGGACAACGCTACGTGCCGTGAAAGACAAACGTTTTTATGTCATTTGGCACGGTCTTCATCAAGGCCCCTATGCAGTCGTTGACCTCATGCAGGTAGCCAAATGGCTGTATCCCTCTACTTTTTCGGATATATCCCCGATGAAAACCTTCAGGGCGTTGTTGGGTCCGGCAGCCCCCGTACTTGGCGCCGGTATCTATTGGGGGAGCCTGGGATCCCCCCATGAAAGTGATCACTCGATAAACCAGTAATCATGGCGTCTTGTCCTCCTTCGTCATCAATGTATAGAGTTCCCCCTAATGAAAGATGGTTTTTTTCGCCTGATCACACCACAAAAGCGTGATCGCCGCGTCATTCTCATCGCGACATTTGTTGGCGCAACACTCTTTTATGCAAACCTGTGCTTTGCCGAAGCCATAACGGATACAGCGGCCTCAAGTCAAAAAACCACTTACTTGAATACCATGACGGTGGAAGGTAAACAGCCGGGGTATATTCCTTTGCATGGATATACGGTCACACAAAGTAGTATTGCCGGGAAACGGCCGGTCTCCTTTCTGGATGATCCTCATACCGTTAATGTCGTTACGTCACAAGTGATTGAAGATCAGAATAGCCATACGCTCGATGACGCTTTGGCTTCTCAGGCGGGGATCACATTGGGGAATTCGATGGGCGGTACTGAGGATGGCTTTGTCAAGCGTGGTTTTGGCAGTAATCAGGATGGTTCCATTCTGGTGGATGGGATACGCCAACCGCGGGGTACACTATCGCTGGCGACGATAGATCATGTCGAATCTCTTATGGGACCAGCGTCCATGTTCCGCGGGCAGCAGGACCCTGGAGGCGTCATTAATCTGGTAACCAAAAAACCCGAGTACCATGCACGTACTTTAATAAGCGGAAATGCCAGCTCTTTTGGTGGAGGCAATGGAACCGTTGATATCACCGGCCCCCTAGGGCAAACAGGACTGGCGTATCGATTGATTGCAGATCGTACGGCAACAAAGTCGTGGAGAGAATTTGGTAAAAACCGGCGTACGATTATAGCGCCCAGTCTACGATGGGAGGGTGAACACGATACCGTTAATCTTGCCTATACCTATAGCCATTATAATCTGGACATGGACCGCGGAACCCTTTTTGTAAAAGGCCAGCCCGTCCATGTCGGTAGAAGGCATCGTTTCGATGAGCCGTGGAGCCATGTATTCGGACATGACAATAACGTCACCGGATGGTGGCAACATAGCCTCAGTCATCATTGGTACTCGAGAACGACGTATGCCTTTATTCGTCGGCAGTATAGTGATGGTCAGCCCCGTGTCATCTCCGTCAACCCTCTCAATGGCAATATAAAAAGACGCGCTGATGCCAATCATGGCTTCGATCGTCGTGAGCAATATGCTTCCTTTGACTTCATTGGCCATACCCTTCTTATGGGGATGCGCCACGATGTGGTCGTAGGGGTGGATCATGAGTTCCAGCGTGACTACCTGTTAAATAAATACGTAGGCACGGCTGTAATCGATGCCAATCTTTACAGTGATCAGGAAGGTGAACTGGAATTTGATCCCGCTTCCCTCAACAACGCCAAAAGCAACCGACTGGATGAGATCAAGACCTATGGCCTTTACGCCAGCGACAGTATTCAGTTAACTCCGCACTGGATTCTGGGCATGGGTGCCCGCTATACATGGTTCAAGCAGTATGATGGTCAGGGACGCCCTTTCAGAACGACCAATGATACGTTGGGCAAAAAGCTTTTACCTGCCCTCAATCTACTTTACAAGATTACGCCGAGTACCTCTGCCTATGTAAGCTACAGTGAGTCGTTCATTCCCAATGCAGGCAATTCCGAGTCGGTTGGGGCCTTGGCGCCTGAGCTTGGAAAGGGATATGAAATCGGACTCAAGCACCAATGGTCTGATAGATTAACAGCCAGTGCCGACATCTACCGAATAAGAAAGAACAATGTGGCCGTGACAGATAATGGAATAATGCGCACAGTTGGAAAGGCAGGTTCTCAAGGATTCGAGTTTAATCTCGCAGGGCAAATAACGCCCACTCTCTCCTTACTCACGTCGTATGCTTATACCTCAACCAGGGTTATTTCCGATACACCTGACACAGTGGGCAATCAACTCCCCAACTCACCGCACGGTTCAGTACGGTTGCTCATGGCAAAAAGTCTTGATCTTACGCCGGGGATGGGAAATTGGCGGCTCGGTGGTGGCGTAAGATATATCGGTGCCCGTCAAGGAGATGCGAAAAACACCTTCAAGATGAATGCCTATGTGGTGGCCGACATGTTCATTGCATGGAATCCACGCATTGGGGGAAAACAAACCCATGTACAATTGAACTTTAATAACATGTTCAACAAGACCTATTATGCGTCCAGTGGTGGAAGCCAACGCGTAGCGATCGGTGCGCCTAGAGAGGTAACGTTATCAGGAAACATTAAATTTTAAAAAGCTGCAATACGATATAAAGACAGAGGTATGAGTATGACGCTAGCACAAATACCCCGAGCACGAAGAAAATGCTCGACTCAACAAAAACATTCACGCATTAGCCTTAAACGTTGCGAAGCCATTCTGGCTGCTGCGCTTAAGGCCTTCGCATCCCATGGTTTGCATGGTGCACGCCTGGAGACCATCGCCGAAGAAGCAGGCCTTTCCAAAACAAATCTGCTTTATTACTTCCCCTCCAAAGGCAAATTGTATACAGCAGTACTAACGCGAACATTGGATGATTGGCTCGCGCCCTTGAAGAAATTTGATGAATCACAAAATGCCATGGAAGTTCTTGATCATTATTTGACCGAGAAACTGGTGTCATCGCGGGATAACCCCGATGCTGCGCGGTTATTTTGCATGGAGATGCTGCACGGTGGGCCGACCATAAAACACTTCATGGAAACAGAGTTAAAGCAGGTGGTGGAGGCTAAAAAAAACGTCGTCGTCGCATGGATTGCACAAGGTCAATTGGCACCGGTCGACCCATATCAGCTCTTTTACCTACTATGGGCCGCCACACAGCAGTACGCGGACTATACGCCCCAGATGTTGGCACTTTCCGGCAAAGACCTGAATGATCGCGAGTTTTTTGACGCTGCGTTGGCAACACTACGCCAAACACTACTGGCAGGATTGGCGCCAAAACCATCACACGATGCCTCGCCATCAGGGCCTCTGTAGACATGCGAGTGATTATCCAATCAGGCGGTATTCAATCATGCAGCAATACACGGCTATCTACAGGTCAAACGTATACACCGCTGTAAAAGATGCCAGAGCGGACAAAATACCTGAGTGAACACGAAAAACAATGGGCTCTTGTCAAAGCATCAGGCACATGCGCAAAGCGTTTAGTCTTTCAGTCCCGCATTACGCCTGACTTGTTCGAAAATCGCAGTAAAATCAAGCTCGCCGTCACCTGCGGCATAGGCTGACAAGAAGCGATCATGCAGTACCGAGGCATAGGGCAACGGCACCTCAAGATGCTGTCCGGCATCCAGAAACAAGTCATTGTCCTTTACACCGATCCCCATCGGGGCGCCTGCAGGTGAATATGCCTTATCCACCATAATCGAACCATAGTTCTTGTGCACAGGTGCGGTACAAAAGCTGTTGGTCATGATCTCGAACATGGCTTTCGGGTCAACACCGCCCTTCTCGCAAAGAGTAAAGACTTCAGCCATTTGTTCGATGGTAGAGAAAATCATGAAATTCAGCCCCACTTTCACCACATTGGCCTGAACGGGATCTTCTCCCACATCGAACGTGCGTTGGCCGATAACATCAAACAGAGGCTGGAGCTTTTCTTTTTGCGCTTTTTGGCCTGCGGCAATCACAAACAATTCGCCGGCCTCTGCAGCAGGTGGGCGCCCTAATACGGGAACAGAGAGGTAGTGTTGACCACGTATGTCGTGTTGGTGCTTAAGGCGTGCTGCTTGCCCAAGCGAAAGCGTAGAAGAGCAGACATGAATAGCCCCTTTTTTCAGGGTAGATGCAATACCGTCTTCACCAAAGGTCGCGGACTCTACAGCTGCATCATCAAATAACATCGAAAATACGACATCAGCCCCGTGTGCGGCCGCCGCCGGTGTTTTGGCCAAAGAAGCACCTTTTGCTATCAATGGCTCGGTTTTTTCGACACTACGGTTATAGACGGTGACAGGGTACCCCGCCTCTACCAACCGCATTGCCATGGCGGCTCCCATCACGCCCAATCCTACAAAGCCCACGTTCATATACGTACTCCCTCGTTCACTGAAACATTTGCAAAAAAGGTAATAGTGAGCCTGCCGGGTTGATCGGGGGTAAGTCTCCGAATCCAGACACCTGACGACATCTTCTTTACCCGTTTCTAGCCACCCCCTATCGCTGCCGGCTTGCACTCCCACATCAACATCGCGTTTCCCATCAACACGGAAGATGCATACCAATATTCAAACGTTTGATTGAATACGGCGACTTTCAGCAGTCGAGTATCTTCACTGCCTTCATAGCGCCTCAATTTTCCGACAAATATCACCTTCTTTGCGACATACAGTCAGTGAAGAACGATTAGGCAGGAATGCCACATTCAGTAAAGACTTCATCCGCTTTTTGACAGGCAACAGCGTTAGATTCACCTTCTCTGAAATATGCCTTCAATGCACGACGCAATGCCTCTATCCGGGGAGGCAACCCTTGTTGCCGTCGTTCATCCGCTTTCTGTTCCACCCTGGCACGAAAGGCGTCGCGGTCCACTTCGATATCCGGCGAAAGATTATCCACACTCACATTGAAGCGTCTTCCGCATGCCCGGGTCAGAATCAGCTCAATGGCTTGTGGTGCGATTTCGGCTTTTTCGAATGCCTCTTGTTCACTTTGATTACGTCCATCCGGAAGATACCAATAGCCAAAATCCTCCAACAAACGTCGTTTTGGCCCAGCGATGCACCAATGACTGATCTCATGCAGGGCACTGGCAAAAAAGCCATGGGCAAATACGATACGGTGGTACGGCGTAATATCGTCAGCAGGCAGATAAATGGGCTCGTCATCTCCTCGAACCAGACGTGTGTTGTATCGCACCGAGTACAGTGCATTGAAGAGTGCAATCAATGCGTCTGTCTGCACTGTCTCGTCTTTTTCATCGTCCAACGGCATATGAGACCGGTCAAGTACGTCCTCTGAGAGCGAACTTGATGGACGGCTATTCGAATGACTCATTTGATGCTCATACTTAACTAAACTGTCGCCCTTGAAATCCCTGGCATTTGGAATTAATGCACTTGAAATTAATGACGCTTGAAATCCAGGGCCGCAAAGAACCTATTATCGAGTGGATAAGGATTTATTTTCAATGCAAACACAAAAAGGGCATGAAGCCTTCGCTTACAATGCATAAGTACGTTAAGCATGAGAACAGCCAGCCCCTTTTATTTGCAAGTATATTATACATATCCACCCCCGACTGAGCAGGCTCTGCTAAACTTCCTGATCCTGGATTCTGCTGACGGAGCCTTTGTGTCCTCTTCCACTTTACCTCAAACATTTGATCGCCGTTCGGCGACCATCCGACTTGTGAAATTGGCATTGCCACTTTATGGAACACAATTGGCCCAAATGGGCATCAGCACGTGTGCCATTATTCTGGCGGGGCGTTCAGGTACCGTGGATCTTGCCGCGGTTTCCTTGAGCGGCAACCTGTGGCTACCCATCTTCATTCTGTTGAATGGCACACTTATGGGGCTCACCCCTGTGATTGCCCATTTGAAAGGTGCTGGTCGTGTAAACGAATTTCGTGAGCAAATCCATCAATCGATCTGGATTGCCCTTCTATTAGGGATAGTCACAAGCCTTATTCTTGTATTTCTGACGCCATTTGTATTGGCCGCCATGCATGTGGCTCCCAATGTTCAACACTCGGCCCACACATATCTATGTATCGCAGCATGTGGTATTCCAGCATTGGCGCTATTCCAGACACTACGCTCATGCGCGGAAGGCATGAATAATACCCGTGTCGCCCTTTTCTGCACTATCCTGAGCCTGTTACTGAGTATTCCATTGGGAGTATGTCTCGTATTCGGCTACTTTGGATTGCCCGCCATGGGTGCAAAAGGATGCGGGATCACAACAGCCTTTGCCATGTGGGCAGATTTATTGCTGATCCTGTTCTACTTCCACTGCTCACCCACTTTTCGTGCACTTCATTTGTGGAAACACGGTATTCAGCGCCCCAATTGGCCAATCATCAAAAATCTTCTGGGATTGGGGCTACCTATCGGTATTTCGATTTTTTCGGAAGTCATGATGTTCGCCACCATGGCTCTGCTAATCGCGACTTTTGGCACCGTCGCCATTGCCGCTCACGAAGTAGCCGTCAATATTTCCGGTATTCTTTATATGGGGCCTCTTTCATTAGGTATGGCACTTACAATCCGTGTGGGAACACGCATGGGAGAAGGCTCATCCTTCCTTGCACGCAAGGAAGCACTCAATGGCTTACGCCTGGCGGTGCTGTTTGCGCTCTTTAATGATGTCATTGTGTTTATGTTCGGACACTGGCTGGCTACGCTTTACAGTGATCAGGCAAATGTGATCGCTCTCTCTGTCACGTTGTTGCACTTTGCTTTGGTGTTCCAGCTTTCAGATGCCTTGCAATCCACTCTTGGCGGCATTTTACGGGGATACAAGGACACGCGCGCGGCCATGATCATCACCCTTTTCGCTTATTGGATTGTTGGTTTCGGCGCAGGTATCCCACTGGGATACGGGGTGCCGGGACTATGGCATGGATTGGGTATTTACGGTTTTTGGTGTGGCATGATCATCAGCCTAACCGTCTCCGCCCTTCTGCTTTATATCCGCTCTAGAAGAACGGCAAAACGCCGATTGTCTGCATTGCCAAGTCATTAGGCAAGCGCCTGAAGCGCATGAAATAGACACGACGCTGAATGAGAGAACGATATTTGACGATTCGCCTGTAGTAATTGGTAAGGGACCTATGGTATTAGTAAAACATCCGGTTGAGGAATATTCGAGATCCTTACCGGATGAATTCGTGGCAAACGTGCAAGGATTCGAGGAATCGATTCTCCAACGATCGCCATGAACCGCGGCAAACGTTACTGGTGTGGCGCAAGCCCTGTGCGGACGTGTGCAGATGTGTTGGGGGCACTACCTCCCTTGGAAAGCCTGCTCCAATCTTATGGGAAGCATTATCCCTATATGAAACAGGAGCCAGAGAACACAGTGCTTTACTGAAGCCTGTATATCTGAAGCCTGGCTAGACTATCGGACACACTCATTGAGGAGAGTCTCATGGGCACACCGCTTCGCCAACCTGCCAACGTGATTGACTTTGTTAGTCGCCGTAACCACTTCCGCGCCAAACAGCGTGTCATCCGACTGGCCCCCGAGCTGGATGGCCTTGAAATGATTTACCGCCTTGCTTCTGATGATGAAGCCCTCTACGGGATGCCTGTACTTGCCTGGGCCTTGAAGGAAAATGGTGAACCGATGGGCATGGTGCCCTGGATGGACAAGCTAACCCCTTGCCAACAGCTGGATGATCCCGAATATGGTAGCTTTGTCGGTTATCGTGACCCGGAAACCAATGAGCTCTTCGATACTCCCCCCGACTACAAGATTCAGGAATTGCAACAGGCATCACTCTACTATGATTATGAAGCCTGTGACGAAGTAACCCAGATCCAGCAGATTCCTGATTCTCAAGGCACGCACGCCCTGTGTATGGATGAGGAAGGCGCTCCATGGCTGCTCAAACAGGTACATGGCTGGCGCCTCTTCAGCGATGGTTCGATTGATGCATTGCTTGTCGATGAAGACCTCGTCGAGGACACGCCTATCCTGCTGAACGACAACTGTATTTATTCGGCCAATGCACGGCATGGTGCGCTCTACTATTTTCAACGCAATATTGCCAATAGGATCAAGCAACAGGATGCGGAGACATTGGAAGCCCTCGCCATGATGGTGAATGATGCGCCCTAAACCCAACCCGGGGGCCTTTAACACCCATCACCACAGATAATTCCACTTCATATTTGTACAAAACGCCCGAGGGTTGGATAGGTGTCCAACTTTCGGGGTGTAGTTAAAACCTTTACACCGACCTCAAGCTTTTAACATTTGATCTGAATATGGGCACGGATGTAGAGAAAGAGGGATAGCAAAATGCGACATTAATGGGTTGAAACCGGGGGAAGCACGTTCTCAAAAGCTTGCAGCGATAAAATACCATCATCCCAGTTTTACAAGGTAGTAATACACACGTTCGCCATCATCTGAAGTGACCTCTTCCTGTTGAAGTAGCTCATGACCAAGAAAACTACAGAATTGGGGTATATCACGTTCCGTGGCAGGGTCTGTCGCCTTAACCAATAAAAGTTGATCGGAAGCCATATCCCTGACTTTATTGTGCATCATCATGATGGGTTCGGGGCAATACAGCCCACGCGTGTCCAACTCAGCATCCGACCGGCCAATTGATTCAGGAATTTCGGCATCCATTATTTCAAGACCTCCACAAATACAGTGACTTCTTCTCGGTCATGGAAGAGCTGACGTGCCCGACGGTACACCTTAACGTGTGCCTGATCCAAGGCTTCATCCAGATATTCAAGACACTCTCTTACTGCTTCCCAACGCTTTTTCATGGGAAGTTTCAAATTGAAGATAGCATAGCGACAATGGCCACCCATCAACCATTCGCTCATGACTTCTATCACTCGAATAGGCCGCTCTACCATATCGCATACTAACCAGTCGATAGGCGTTTCAGGCAACCATTTAAGACCATCTTCCTTGAGATGCTCTACCATGCCTGTACTCATTAGACGCTTATCCATCGGGCCATTATCAATGGCAAACACTTGCATGCCTCGATGCACCAACTGCCAGGTCCAGCCACCGGGAGCCGCTCCCAAATCCGCCGCTGTGCTGCCGGCAGCAAGGATATCTTCCCAGCGGTCATGAGGAATAAACTGATGCCATGCCTCTTCCAGTTTCAGGGTGGAACGGCTGGGCGCCGTCGGAGGAAATTTCAATCGCAGAATACCATTGGGATGTTCGCTCCGATTGCCGGGAAAACTTAAACCCAACTGTATTTCTTTTTCATCAGTGAGAAAAACATGCAGCCTGCGTTTCCCTGCCCGACGGCGAAGAATGTTCTTCTTGCCAAGGTGGCTCTCCAATGGGCGCATGAGCGACTTTGCCAAACCGGCAAGAGCTTTCCCTTCATTGGTATCCGGTGTCTCGACGAGAATGGAGTCAACGCTCCAGCCCACTTCTTTCAACTGGGAAACAATCGCTTTCATGCGCTCGCCCTTGTCCAGCCCCTTCATTGGCGGCAAGGCAATTAATGACTGCCTCGCAAACACCAGAGCTTCCAGCGGAACATGGCGCTGTAGTTCATTCAACGGCTTATTGTCGATGGAAATGACACGAACATACCCTGCATACAGCTCATGCTCCAGCTCAACAGCTTCATCAGCCAAGTGGTCACTCAATTCAGCAACAAGATCAGCTTCCAGACCGGGGCGACAATAAAGCAGCCATTCACTGGGACATACGGTAAGCATATTGGAAGAAGTATCAGACATTATTCAGATATAAACAGAAGGGAAAAAAGCGCGATAGTGCGCATTCAAAACAGGGCACCAGTGTACCCTAAAGTGGCAACGTGTGCCCAATCATACGCGCCTATGGTTAAGCACACAAAAAAGCCCTGCTTCAGGAGAAACAGGGCTTTGACTGTGCGGTTATTGATGCTGAAGATAACCGGGTAAACCTGTACTCGGTCATGGAAAATCTGATTCAAAACATCAATTGACCTCTAACAGACTATTACTTGGCTTGATGAACCATGCCCTGAACACGTTTCAGAAGCTGAGGGTTCTGCTCGATGGATTGACCAATCTGGTTGAATTTTGATACGGAAAGACCGCTTTTCTTCACGGCATCAACCATTTTGGTATTGGCTTCACGACGAATCTGAGCAACCTTGGTCGTATCCTTGCCAGCAGCCTGAAGCTGTTTGGTGTAATCCTGGGAGAGAGATACAACACGTTGAGTGGCATTAGCGAAGCTTTTCAGCTGAGCATCGCTGAAATTCTGTGAAGCGGCAGATGCAGCGGAAGAAGTTGCAGAAGATGCAGCCTGTGCGTAAACGGCAGGTGCAGCGACAGCGCTTACAGAAAGGAGTGCAGCTGAGATGATAGCATTAGTGCGTTTCATAATCTCTCCGATAGAATCTTTGAATTTACACAATTAGGACGGCTGGGAACGAATTGAGTTCAATCAGTCATCCATTTTTTTTGGAACCGGAGCCTTTCTATAAATTTGCGGCCACCAATCCGAATGGGTCCAACAATTGTGTCTACCCTAAACTGCTGCTTAATCCCCACTAATTCAACCCTGACCACGCAAAAAAATTCATGTTTTTGTAACATCATGAAACAACATGGGTTTTAGTAACATTAATGCCGCATAATTTACATTAAATTACTTTTTATTTTATTGGCGAACAGTCTCATTCATAGGCCAAGCAGTGGTACACTTTAGTATGCATTGCCACTTTTCAGGAGATTTTGCATGCTCTCTCACCTTCTCTCTGTCGATCAACTTGATCGCACCGAGATTGCCCGTATTTTCAGCATTGCCCAACGAATGGAACCTATCGCCCATCGCAAGAAGGTATGCCGAATTCTTGAAGGCGCCATTTTGGGTAACCTGTTCTTTGAAGCCAGTACCCGTACTCGTATCAGTTTTCATACCGCTTTCTCCCGCCTGGGTGGCTCGGTATGTGATACTACCGGTTTTACCTTCTCTTCCATGGCAAAAGGTGAAACACTCACAGACACTGCGCGTGTACTTGGCGGATATTGTGATGCCATCGTTATGCGGCATCCGGACCTTGGTTCTGTGGCTGAGTTTGCCGAATCCATCAATATACCTGTTATTAATGGTGGCGATGGTCCCGGAGAACACCCCAGCCAGGCGCTCCTTGACCTCTACACAATCCAAAAGGAATTCAACCGCATTGGTCGACCGCTGGATGGTGCGCATATTCTAATGACAGGTGACCTCAAATACGGTCGCACAGTTCATTCCCTGATCAAACTCCTCTCTCTTTATCACTCGCTGCATTTCACACTTGTTGCGCCAGTTGGACTGGAAATGCCCGATTACCTGATCGATCTGGTCGTTAACCGCGGACACAAAGTGGAAATTCGTGAGAGCCTGAATGAACACTTCGCCGATATTGATGTTGTCTATGCGACACGTATCCAAAAAGAGCGCTTTACTCAGGAAATGGTCGAAAGCTTCAATGGCATCAGTGACGAGTTCAGGGTCAACAAGGCTTTTCTGGATAGCCGTGGCAACCAGAATACAATCGTCATGCACCCTCTCCCTCGTGACAGCCGCCCGGGTGCCAACGATCTAAGCAATGACCTGAATGATGATCCACGCCTCGCCATTTTCCGACAAACAGATAATGGTATCCCTGTACGTATGGCTATTTTTGCACGCCTAATGGGAATTGAAGACACGTTCGATAAACACCTCACAGATGTTACCTGGAAGACACCAGCTCAAATTGGAGTAAATGAGCAACTTCAAGGATGAAATACCAATAAGTATTCTTTACTCCTTACCCGTGGCCTGATGTGTCGGCAAACATCATAACCACGGGAATCTTCAATTGGGGAGCTGCCAACAAGTATGGATCCGCACACAATAATCACTCTGCTTCTTCCACTTGCCGGTATTGCATGTGTGGCCGGATTCATCGATACCATTGCCGGAGGTGGAGGACTCATCACGGTGCCGGTTCTGATGTTGTACCAGCTTCCTCCCATCGTTTTGTTGGCTACCAACAAGTTACAAGCCAGCGCCGGTACATTTACCTCTACCCTCACCCTATGGCGAAAAAAGCAACTGCACCTGAGATCACTCAAGGTTCCCTTCTGTATGGCATTCCTCGGCTCTGTCGTGGGAACGCTTTTGATCCAGAGGATTACGCCTCATTTTTTAATGATCGTGGTGCCAATCGTCCTGACGATTATCGCCTTGTACTTCCTCTTCGCACCGACGGCAGGAAAAATAGAAAGCACCCCTCGTATGAGTGAAGCGCTCTACGACCGTACCATTATTCCTCTCATCGGATTTTACGATGGCTTTTTTGGTCCGGGAACAGGTTCTTTCTTTTCTCTTGCTGAAGTCGCCTGTCGGGGGAGGCAATTAGTCAGGGCAACTGCGAACGCCAAAGCCTTCAACCTCGCCAGTAATATCGCGTCCTTATTGATTTTTATTGTAAGTGGCAAAGTCATTTGGATAATAGGTTTGGCAATGCTGATGGGCCAACTGATCGGCGCTTATCTCGGATCATTAACTGTCATTGGTGGGGGGGCAGCTTTTATTCGGCCGCTCATCGTCATTATGTGTCTGTGCATGCTCGGGCGATATCTTTGGGTTAATGTTTAGAAGAGAATGCCAATGCGAAGGGTATTTTCACTATTTTGAACATAAAAAAAGGAGGCTCAAAGCCTCCTTTTTTATTTGAATATTCAATAGCAACAATAGCCATTCACTCTTTCATAGCACGCGGTAAAATCCGGTGATCCATCCCGTTATAACCATTCACGCGCGGTCCTCAGGATGCACATACCTGCGAAATAGATGGACGTTGCAATCAGGCTATAAACCGCCCATACCGGGTGTTGCTGATTGATGATCAATACCGTCATGCAAACACACCACAGGACAGTGACTGCAATATTAAGTGGCATCAATTGCTTAACCCTGAAGGGGTGAAGAAATTTGATGGAGCTCACAGTCAACGCAGCCAGGACTACGATAATGGCAAAGGTAACCCAGGGCTGCTGCGGAAAAATATAAAAATAGGCCGCAACGATATTCCATGCGGCAGGAAAACCTACAAAGTAGGAGTCTTCGCTCTTCGCATTGACATTGCAGTAACAGAACATGGAAGAGAGCAAAATAACGAATATTGCCGGCAATCCCAGAAAATGAGGCAAAGGAATAAATTCGTAGATAAAAATGGCGGGGACAAATGACCATGTCAGGTAGTCAATCACCATATCCAGTATGACACCATCAAAGTTGGGCAGGATACGTTTGATTTCGTATTTTCGGGCAAGGTTCCCATCAACGCCATCTACCATCATGGCTACCCCTAACCATAACAGGCAAGAGACAGCGTCACCATTGACAAGAGACAACAGGGCCATCATCCCGAGAATAACACCGCTGGCGGTAAATGCGTGGATTCCCCAGGCCCGGAAGACGGAAACCTTGGAATCTTTAGTGGAAAGAGTTTCGGACATAAGTAGCTACCTGAAGGCTCTGTAAAGTTTACAACCCAGCTTACAACATAATCTGCAGCATGCCAGGCACAATTCTACGCCAATTCGAACATTTTCTCTAAATATCAGCAGGTTTCAAGCCGACATAAAGCACATCCAAGCCTTCCCGCTAAGCAGGAGATCCTCTTGACTGATGAGAATATATCGGCAGATGGTCTATTTACTTTATACGATATACCCACATAAAGTGATCTTAATGAACATTATCCAGATAACGCAATCCTCCCAACTGGGCTTCCTGACGGCTGATCCACCCAACGTGTTCAAGGATATGTTGATCCGGATGCACAGGGCTCCACATCGAGGGTGCAGGCAATACAGATGCCAGCAGTTCAGCCTGACGCTCTGTCAAATGTGCAGCGCTGGTACCGAAATAGTGTTCTGCAGCAGCCTGAGCCCCATAAATGCCTGGCCCCCATTCAGCGAGATTAAGATACATTTCCAGAATCCGATGCTTGGGCCACATCGCCTCGATCAAAACGGTGAACCATGCTTCTATCCCTTTTCGTACCCAGTCAGAGTCAGTCCAGAGCCAGATATTCTTTGATGTTTGCTGACTCAACGTACTGGCACCCCGTAGAGCATCCCCGGCCCTCCAACTACGCAAGGCCATCTCGATTTGATGTTGATCAAACCCATGATGAAAAGGAAACAGCTGATCTTCACTGGTGATGACTGCCATCTTCAGTTGTGGCGAAATCTCCTCATAACTCACCCAATCATAGTGGTAAGACAGGGCTTTGCCTGATACCAGAGCTTCGACCTCCCGCTGCACCATCACGGAAGAAACCGGCACGGGTATCCAACGAAAAACCAGTACACTCAAAACGGACAGTACAATGAAGAATGCCAGACATATAACGAGCCCTTTAAGAGCACAACGCAACATATCTTTGCCAGAAAGGGATATAGACATGATCTTTTTTGTTTATTCGCAACCTGTATATGGGGTCAGTATAGCGGCTTTGGCAACAATATGACCAATCCGGCAGGGTGGGAACCGCATCACGGGATACAAAGGGGGACATCCCGACATGAAGAAGGCCAGGGGTTGGTAAATGATTAAATAGAAAATATCCAGGGCTCCTCATCACAGGAGCCTCATTCAGCCTGTGAGTCAAGCCAGCTTGTTCGCATGATAGCGCAAATGATCTTCGATAAAGCTGGCAATAAAGTAATAACTATGGTCATAGCCAGGCTGCATACGCAATATCAGTGGTACACCCTTCTCTTTACAGACTACCTCGAGATTTTCAGGCCTCAACTGTGTCTCAAGGAAATTATCTGAAGTCCCCTGATCCACCCATAATTCGGGAAGTGCCGTGGCCTCTTTCGCATTGCGAATCAACTCACACGCGTCATAGGCTTTCCACGCCGAGGTATCTTCACCAAGGTAACCGGTAAAGGCTTTCTCCCCCCACGGGACAACACTGGGATGGGTAATGGGTGCGAAAGCAGAAACAGCCTTGTATCGATCGGGGTTACGCAACCCCAACACCAGCGCACCATGACCCCCCATGGAATGTCCCATAATGGAGTGCTGACCGCTGAGCGAAAAATTCGCTTCCACCACAGCCGGCAATTCATTCAGCACATAGTCATACATACGATAGTGCTGATCCCAGGGCGACTGCGTAGCATTCAGATAAAAACCTGCACCTGAGCCAAAATCATAGGTATCGTGTTCACCCGGGAGATCCGTCCCTCGCGGGCTGGTATCCGGGCAAATAATCGCAAGCCCCAGCTCATTTGCAATCCGGTGCGCCCCTGCTTTTTGCATGAAGTTCTCATCTGTACAGGTCAGGCCGGACAGCCACCAGACAAGTGAAGGGGTTGGAAAACGCTCCGCATCCGGCAGAAAAATGCCAAACACCATCGTGCAATTCAATACTTCCGAGTAGTGTTGAAATCGCTGGTAAATACCGCCAAAACTGCGAGTGGAAGACAGCGCTTCAAGTACAGTGGATTTTTCATTAACGTCAGTCATTACCTGTTCCTTGAAAAAAGGCGCTACATGCCTGCAGCGCCCTTTGATGTTGTTAGACGATACTATCGTTCATCCACGTTAGAAATGAATAACGCTACGAATCGCCTTACCGTCATGCATCAGTTCGAAAGCTTCGTTGATCTGATCCAGCTTCAGGTCATAGGTCACAAAATCATCAATATTGATTTTGCCTGCCATATAGCGCTCGACATAACCTGGCAATTGTGTACGACCTTTAACACCACCAAAAGCACTACCTTTCCAAACACGGCCTGTTACAAGCTGGAACGGACGAGTTGAAATCTCTTCACCGGCCCCTGCAACACCGATAATGACGGATTCACCCCATCCTTTATGACAGCATTCCAGTGCCTGACGCATGACATTGACGTTACCAATACATTCGAATGAATAGTCCACCCCACCGTCTGTCATATCAACGATCACCTCCTGTGTGGGCGCATTGTAATCCGCCGGATTCACACAATCAGTCGCACCCAGCTGGCGGGCAAATTCGAATTTATCCGGGTTCAGGTCAATAGCGATGATACGCCCCGCATTGGCCAGTTTTGCCCCCTGAATAACCGACAGCCCGATGGCGCCGAGCCCAAAGACAGCCACTGTAGCGCCTTCCTCTACTTTGGCAGTGTTGAATACGGCACCGATACCCGTCGTAATCCCACACCCGAGCAAACAGACTTTGTCCAGTGGCGCTTCAGGGCTAACCTTTGCCACCGAGTATTCTGAAACAACGGTATATTCGGAAAAGGTCGAAGTGCCCATGTAATGATAAATGGGGATACCGTTTTTGGAGAATCGTGTAGTGCCATCGGGCATCAACCCTTTACCCTGCGTCGCACGTACAGCGCTACAAAGGTTGGTTTTACCGGACAGGCAGAATTTACATTTACCACACTCTGCAGTGTAAAGCGGAATCACATGATCCCCTGGTTTGACGGATGTCACGCCCGGCCCCACCTCTTCGACAATACCTGCACCTTCGTGCCCAAGGACGGCGGGGAAAATACCCTCTGGATCACGGCCCGAGAGCGTAAAGG
The DNA here is from genome assembly GCF_051251085.1 of Cernens ardua. Classification (NCBI taxonomy): domain Bacteria; kingdom Pseudomonadati; phylum Pseudomonadota; class Gammaproteobacteria; order Oceanospirillales; family Halomonadaceae; genus Cernens; species Cernens ardua. Next base: position 33,869 of record NZ_JBPCZH010000007.1, on the reverse strand, counting down.
CATCCGTGTGGCAAACCCCCGTGGCAACAATTCGAACAAGAACTTCTCCTGCACGAGGCCCTGCGACATCGATCTCTTCAATAGTCAGGGGTTTACCCGCTTCCCATGCGACAGCTGCACGTGATTTCATCAAGCTCTCCAATCAGTCATTAGGTGTAAGGCCATGTTTTAATGGATCATTTGTTGATTTTAATCGGTCGATGACCACAATTCACTATCGTTCTAATGGAATAGTTAAGGTTATTTTTCAGATAACCGTCTTTTAATTTCGGATGGCGTGATCTTCAGTGTAAAGAAAATTGCAGAGGCGTATTCACAAAAAGGGCGACACCGGCTTATCGTCAAACGACAGTTTTCAAAACCGTTTTCGAAAATCTCATAAGCAGCATTCAGTAGTAAGAGTAAATCACATGGCCAAGGCTTTTTTAACGACACCTTTTTAACCAGGCATCTTCAATCACGTACCCGTGGGCTCATAAACAAATTTTTCAAATCATAAACAAACACCCCCACCATGCATGAACTCATAAAAATGAATCACGATGGAGAGGGTGCGGTATAATCCTATTCGTTGTTTTAACGAAATGAATTATTTTTTGCGTTTACGATTGGCCTGATGAATAGCATGACCATCAACAGCCAACGCGGCTTCATGAATGGCTTCGGAAGTTGTTGGGTGTGCAAAACAAATCAGCCCAATATCCTCAGCCGTTGCACCAAATTCAATCGCTGTGACTGCCTGAGCAATTAGCTCACCGGCATGCTGTGACAGAATATGAACGCCCAGAATACGGTCTGTTTTGGCACAGGAGATCACTTTGGCCAACCCTTCCGGCGCATTATTGGCCAATGCACGGCCATTGGCGGCAAACGGGAAGGTACCGGTTTTATATTCCACGCCTTCCTCTCGCAATTGCTGCTCGGTTTTACCTACCTGTGCGACTTCCGGTGCTGTATAAATGACACTCGGGATTGCCTCATAATTCATTTCGGCTTTGTGGCCTGCAATGATATCCGCAACCATCACGCCTTCTTCAGAGGCTTTATGCGCAAGCATGGGGCCACGTACAACATCGCCTATGGCATACACACCGGGAACGCTGGTCTGACAATGATCATTGACCGTGATAAACCCACGCTGGTCCTGTTCAATGCCAGTATTCTCGGCCAGTAGATTCGCCGTGTAGGGTTTACGCCCAACAGCGACCACTACTTTGTCAAAGGTCTGTGACTTTTCGCCATCCTTGTCACTATAACGAATCTCGACTTCGTTACCCTTGACTTCTGAGCCTGTGACCTTGGCGCCCAGTTTGATATCCATTCCCTGCTTGCTCAGAAGCTTTTTGGTTTCCTTGGCAATCTGCTCATCCACTGAAGGCAGGAAGCTATCAAGAGCTTCAATCACCGTCACTTCACTGCCCAAACGGTTCCAGACAGAGCCCAGTTCCAAACCGATCACACCTGCACCAATGACCCCCAGACGTTTGGGTGCCTCGGTAAACTCCAACGCACCGGTAGAATCCACTATGACATCACCTGTCAGCGGCGCAGGAGGAATATTGACCGGCACAGAGCCAGACGCAATGATGATATTGTCGGCTGAATAGGTAGCAGTACTCCCGTCATGGGCCGTCACTTCAACCTGTTTGTCAGCCAACACCTTACCGCTCCCCTCCAACGGTGTAACACCATTGGCCTTGAACAGCATGCCAATACCGCCCACATTCTTGTTGATGACAGATTGCTTGAAAGACTGCATTTTATCGATATTTGTCGAAATATCGCCTACTTCGATACCGATTTCAGCGAAATGGTCACGAGCCTCAATAAATTTGTGGGAGCTCTCCAACAACGCTTTCGAAGGGATACAGCCAACATTCAGACAGGTTCCACCGAAGACGGTCTTACCCTCATTGTTGACCCATTTCTCGACACATGCCGTTTTCAATCCAAGTTGAGCTGCACGAATGGCAGCAACGTAACCGCCAGGGCCAGCACCAATGACGATAACATCGAATTTTTCGGCCATAGAATAAAACTTCCCGATGGTATAAATGTAGACGCACCTTTACTCACTCAAGATGCGCGCTGTTAATAAATTGATAAAACCTGACCGTTTCCAACCCAACCACAAAATACTCAAACATTCAGTAGGAAACGAGCAGGATCTTCAAGCAGATTCTTCACAGTGACGAGGAACTGTACAGCATCCTTACCGTCGATCATACGGTGGTCATACGAGAGTGCAACATACATCATCGGGCGAATAACCACTTCACCATCAACCGCTATAGGACGCTCCTGAATCGCGTGCATTCCCAAAATAGCGGTTTGGGGTGGATTGATAATCGGCGTCGAGAGCAGAGACCCGAAAATACCCCCATTGGTAATAGTGAAGGTACCGCCAGTCATATCATCAATACCGAGCTTTCCATCACGACCACGTTTACCGAAATCCGCAATCTGGCTTTCGACATCGGCCAATTTCATGGTATCGGTATTACGAAGTACCGGTACTACCAAACCACGCGGTGTTGAAACGGCGACACCAATATCCTGATATCCGTGATACACAATATCCGAACCGTCTATAGAAGCATTCACATCGGGGAACCGCTTGAGCGCCTCTGTACACGCCTTGACGAAAAAGCCCATGAATCCTAGTTTGATGTCGTGGGTTTTCTGGAACAGATCGCGATATTGTGAGCGCAGCGCCATAACACTGCTCATGTCGACTTCGTTGTAAGTCGTCAACATGGCGGCGTTTTGCTGAGCCTGTACCAGACGCTTGGCAATGGTCTGGCGGAGGCGACTCATGGGCACACGTTCCTCAGGGCGCTCACCGCTGGGCGTACTCACACTGGATTGCGCTACAGCAGACGTTGATCCTGCAGATTTAGCCGCAGGAGCAGATGCAGCCTGACGTGATTGCACAGCATTCGGGGCCTGTCCATTGTTGATCGCCTCAACCACATCCTGCTTAAGGATTACGCCATGCTTGCCTGTGCCTTTGATCTTTTCGGGATCAAGCCCGTGCTCTGCCACAAGCGGGCGGGCCGCCGGTGCCAACCAGACTGAACCGACTTGTTCTGCGCCTGCTTCTTCGTCGTTTGTTTGTGCCGTTGACGAAGCAGCTGCCGATGAAGGAGCCCCCCCTTCCGAAAAGGTAGCCAATACCTGTTCAGAAGCCACCTGAGTGCCTTCAGGCGCCATGATCTCTTTCAATGTGCCATCGGCAGGTGCAACGACCTCCAACACGACCTTGTCGGTTTCAATATCAACCAGCAATTCGTCACGTTTGACAGGTTCACCCGGCTGTTTGTGCCAGGTCGCCACTGTCCCTTCTGCGACGGATTCAGGAAACGAAGGTGCCTTCACTTCATGATCAGACGCTTGAGGGTTAGCATTATCAGATGAAGCTGACGTGGAACTTTCATTTGTAACGGCTTTCGCGACAGCATCGGGGGATTCGCTCGCGCTCGCGAGAGAGGCTTCGGGTTTGGGATCTCCCAATACCCCAAGCACTTGTTCAGAATCACATACCTCGCCTTCCTGAACCTTGATCTCTTGCAAAATACCGGCAACAGGGGCGACCACTTCGAGCACCACTTTGTCGGTTTCGATTTCAACAATGAGCTCATCACGTTCAACGGAATCACCCGTTTTCTTATGCCAGGCTGCTACGGTACCTTCCGCGACAGACTCTGGAAAACTGGGGGACTTGATATCGGTTGCCATGTACGTTCCTTTTTGCGTTACCCTATCAAGTGTTGCATCTACCTGCTTCACTTGAGAGCTGCAGGACTTCACCCCTGAAGCCCGTTAATATAAAAGTGGTAAATACCCGACGTTTTGAGCGCGTGGTTTATAACGTATGCCCGGATTCAACGTCACCATTAAAAGCCGCATTGACCAATGCTTCCTGTTGAAGCGTATGGTTTGCGATGTATCCGACTGCTGGCGCTGCTGAAGAATCACGCCCCGCGTAATACAGCGTATTTTCAACACCAGGATGAGCTACCTTGATAGCCGCCGTCAGTTCATCCTTGAGGATAAGCCACCCCCCCTGATTGCGCGGTTCATCCTGGCACCAGCATACGCTCTCCAGCGAAGTGAATTCACGCAGGCGTTTCGGCAACGTTTCACTCGGGAAGGGATACAACTGCTCAACACGGATAATCGCAACATCGTTGCGCTCATGTTCACGACGATAATTCAACAGATCATAATAGACTTTACCCGAACAGATAATCGCGTGCCGAATGGTATCCGCCGCCACCTCGCCATGATCACTGATCACCAACTGGAAACGGCCCTCTGCCAGATCATCCAGGGTCGAAACAGCCTCCTTGTGACGCAACAGACTTTTGGGCTGCATGACAATCAGCGGCTTGCGCAAGGGACGCACAACCTGACGCCTCAATAAATGGAACATTTGCGCCGGCGTGGTAGGAACGACTACCTGCATATTGCTTTCGGAAGACAGTTGTAGAAAACGCTCAAGACGTGCTGAAGAGTGTTCAGCGCCCTGCCCTTCGTAACCGTGAGGCAGCAACAGAACCAGCCCACACAGGCGCTGCCATTTGGTTTCACCCGAGCTGATGAACTGGTCAATAACGACCTGAGCGCCGTTGGCAAAATCACCAAACTGCGCTTCCCATGCAACCAGCCCTTTGGGCGACGTTGTCGCATAGCCATACTCAAATGCCAACACCGCTTCTTCCGACAGCAACGAGTCATAAATATTAAACGGAGGTTGCTCTGGCTTGATATGCTGAAGCGGTACCCAGGTCGAGTCATCTTTCTGGTTATGAATCACCGCATGACGGTGCGAGAAAGTACCTCGACCGCTGTCTTCACCACTGATGCGAATGGGATGTCCTTCATCAAGCAGAGTTGCATACGCCAATGTTTCCGCAAACCCCCAATTGATCGGCAGCGCTCCTTCAATCATTTTCTGCCGGTCACTGTAAACTTTCGCCACCTGACGCTGCACATCCACCCCTTCGGGAATACGCCCAAGGGCATTCGCCAACTCGATCAAACGGGCCTTGTTGAAAGGCGTATCGTAATCACCGAACCAGCTTTGGCCGAGGTAAGGTGTCCAATCAACAAAAAGCTGACGATTCGGTTCCTTGACCAATTCATTAACCACCTGACTTCGTTCATCCAAATGGTGGCGATATTCATCAACAAGGTGTTGTACTTGATCAGGGGTAATGACCTGCTGGCTGATCAACTGGTCTGCATACAGTTTACGCGTAGTCGGATGCTGCTTGATCGTGGCATACATCAACGGCTGAGTGCCCGATGGCTCGTCGGCTTCGTTGTGACCACGACGGCGGTAGCACACCAGATCAATAACGACATCCTTGTGGAATTTCTGGCGATAGTCGAGTGCAATTCTTGCCACTTCGATGACAGCTTCAGGGTCATCTCCATTTACATGGAATATGGGTGCCTGAACCATTTTGGCAACATCAGTGCAGTATTCGGTTGAGCGTGCATCCGCACGGTCCGATGTGGTGAAGCCCACCTGGTTATTAATAACCACATGGACGGTTCCCCCCGTTTTGAAGCCACGGGTCTGAGACATCTGGAAGGTTTCCATGACCACGCCCTGAGCGGCGAAAGCAGCATCGCCATGAACAGAGATAGGAAGCACTTGATCACCCTGATCATCCTGACGACGATCCTGACGTGCTCTCACTGATCCTTCGATGACGGGGCCCACTATCTCAAGATGCGAGGGGTTAAAGGCCAGCGCCAAATGCGTTTCACCGCCGGGCGTCATGATATTCGAGCTGTACCCTTTATGGTATTTAACGTCTCCCGCGCCCTCTACCACCGGGTGTTTGCCGTCGAATTCATCAATCAGATCCGCCGGACTTTTACCAAGAATATTAACCATCAAATTGAGACGGCCGCGGTGCGCCATACCAATGACGACCTCTTTCACCCCTTCCTGACCTGAACGCTGGATGAGCTCGTCAACCAAAGGAATGAAGGATTCTCCTCCTTCCAGACCAAAGCGCTTGGTTCCCGGATAACGGCTCGCCAGATAACTTTCCAGCCCTTCTGCCGCCGTCAGTCGTTCAAGAATACGACGCTTTTCATCAGCACTGAAATCAGGTTGCCCGTGGATGGATTCTACACGCTGTTCCAGCCAGTGTTGCTCGCCCGTATCAACGATGTGCATGAACTCACAACCAATGGTACGGCAATACGTCTGCTGCAGGCGCTCAATAATTTCACCCAGTGTTGCTTGCGACTTGCCAAAATAGAGCGTATCCGTGGGAAACTCGACGGTAAGATCCTGCTCGGTCAAATGGTGGTAGGAAAGGTCCAGATCAGGAACCGGCTGGCGTTTACGCAATCCAAGTGGATCGAGTTGAGCGCGCTGATGTCCGCGCAGACGGTAGGCATCTATCAGGCGCAAAACACCAATTTGGCGACGAAGATCATCAGAGGAAGTGTGGGAAGAAACCTGAACATGTTGCCCTTGTCGACCCAATTGTTCGAAGGCCGCTCGGACAGGCGCCAATGGTTGATCTTTCCGGGAAGAATCACCCTGTGCAGCCAACGTATCGAAATACTGACGCCACTCATCTGGTACTGAGGCTGGATCTTCGAGGTAGTGCTCGTATAACTCTTCAACGTAGTGCGTGTTGGACCCACTCATGTGAGAAGTGCGTCGAAGAGAATCCATAGTGCCTTCTTGCATTGTAGTGCACCCTGCTTATTCGTAACGGGTGGGGTTCGGGGATGACACATTGGCGCGTCATCTCTGGTCTTTTTAACGCTTATCGTAATTCACCTTTCCCGGCCTACCCGCTTAAGGCCAGGAAACCCATTTTCCAAGGTTGATTACAATATTACTGATGCATAATAACAAATGACCCATTAACGCTTATCTAATGCTTTGCGCTAATGGGCAATGTTGTCAAAGGGTAATTCCTGTCATGTGGCCTGTGTCATCAGAAGCTCACGAATCTTGCCGATCGCATGTGTCGGATTCAGGCCTTTAGGGCATACGCTAACGCAATTCATGATGCCTCGGCAACGGAAGACGCTGAAAGGGTCGTCCAGTTCTGCCAGTCGCTCGCGCGTTGCAGTGTCACGGCTGTCATTCAGGAAGCGATAGGCCTGTAACAGCCCTGCCGGTCCAATGAACTTGTCGGGATTCCACCAAAACGAAGGGCAGGAAGTCGAACAACAGGCGCACAAGATGCATTCGTATAGGCCGTCCAGTTTGTCACGGTCTTCCGGGGACTGAAGACGCTCGATAGCGGGCGGCGGGGTGTCGTTCTGCAAATAGGGTTCGATCTTGCGATACTGCTGATAGAACATCTGCATATCAACCACCAGATCACGAATAACCGGCAACCCCGGCAGCGGCCTGAGTACAAGACGGTTGTTTTTGACCACTTCGGAAAGCGGTGTAATACACGTCAGGCCATTGCGTCCGTTCATGTTCACACCATCCGAGCCACACACACCCTCGCGACAACTACGACGGAAGGCAATGGTCGGATCCTGATCCTGAATCATGGTAATCACATTAAGTACCATCAGGTCACGGTCTCCCGTATCGACCTGATAATCCTTCATGTAGGGTTTTTTATCCGTATCCGGATTATAACGGTATATCGATACTGTTAACGTCGTCATGAGCTAACCTTCCCCATCAATAAGTACGAATTTTTGGCTCAAACGGTGGAACTGTTTTCGGTTTCATATTGACATCACGCTTGCCAAGACGCTTTTCAGTCGGATAGTAAACCGAATGTTTCAGCCAGTTTTCGTCATCACGATCAGGATAGTCTTCGCGGGAATGAGCGCCACGACTCTCTTTACGGTTGAGCGCTGATATAGCGGTTGCCTCAGCCACCTCGAAAAGATTATCCAGTTCCAATGCTTCGATACGTGCCGTGTTGAAGGTTTTTGATTTGTCTTTCAAGTGAGCGTTGTCAATACGTGTACGCAGATCCTTGAGTTTTTCAACACCTTCCAGCATTGGTTTTTCAGTACGGAATACACCAAAGTGCATTTGCATAATATCCTGAAGCTCTGCTTTTAGCTCAGGCACAGACTCACCCTCAGTGGAATCATCCCAGCGTCTCAGACGCGCGAGTGCATGATTGACCTCATCATCTGTAGGCTCAAGCCCATCGACACCATCATTCAGGACACTTTCAATATAACGCCCCGCTGCACGGCCAAACACCACCAGATCAAGCAGTGAATTACCCCCCAGACGATTGCCGCCGTGAACAGAAACACAGGCGACCTCACCACAGGCGTACAAACCATCGATGGGTTTGGCATTCCCCTTATCATCAATTTGCAGGGCCTGACCATGCACATTGGTGGGAATTCCCCCCATCATATAGTGGCACGTGGGTGTTACCGGGATTGGCTCCTTGACCGGATCGACATGCGCAAATGTTTTGGACAGTTCGATGATACCGGGCAGGCGTTTCTTGAGAACCTCTTCACCCAGATGGTCCAGCTTCAGCAGCACGTGGTCTCCTTTCTCACCACAACCACGACCATCCTTCATTTCCAGCACCATGGAACGTGCCACGACATCACGGCTAGCCAAATCCTTGGCATTGGGGGCATAGCGTTCCATGAAGCGTTCGCCGTCCTTATTGATGAGATAACCTCCCTCACCACGGCAACCCTCTGTTACCAGCACCCCTGCTTCATAAATACCGGTGGGATGGAACTGCCACATTTCCATATCCTGTACAGTGAAGCCGGCACGGAGTGCCATGCCAACACCATCACCCGTGTTGATCAATGCATTGGTGGTGGATGCAAAAATACGACCAGCGCCCCCGGTTGCCAATACAGTGGCTTTGGCCTTGATCAATACCTCTTCGCCGGTCTCTATATTGATGGCAATGACACCAACGACAGCATTGGCTGCATTCTTGACCAGATCAACGGCATACCACTCTTCCAGAAACTCGGTACCGCTACGCAGGTTATTCTGATAAAGCGTATGCAACAATGCGTGCCCGGTACGGTCCGCCGCGGCACAGGTACGCGCCGCCTGCCCACCATGACCATAATCCTTGGACTGCCCACCAAAAGGTCGCTGATAAATACGACCGTTATCGAATCGGGAAAAAGGAAGGCCCATATGCTCAAGCTCAAAGACCGCACTTGGCCCCTCAGCACACATATACTCAATCGCATCCTGATCACCAATGTAATCAGAACCTTTTACGGTGTCATACATATGCCAACGCCAGTCATCATTCGGGTCGGCACTGGCAATGGCACTGGTGATTCCTCCCTGTGCCGAAACAGTATGGGAACGCGTAGGGAATACCTTGGTCAGAACTGCAGTTTTCTTGCCGGACTTGGAAAGCTCCAGGCCCGCACGCATACCCGCACCACCACCACCGATAACGATGGCATCAAACGTCATTTCATGAATATGTGACATAATAAATCAGGCTCCCCACATCACTAGCACTGACCAGACAACAAAAGCGAAAAGCGCGAGGATCACAACAACCTGTATGATCAACCGTGCAAAAGCACATTTGACGTAATCAGTCAGAATGGTCCATACCCCAATCCATGCATGGGCAGCAATGGAAAGCGCAGCTGCCAGGGTAAATACTCGCATGGCATTATTTTCGAACAACCCGGACCACTCGGCATAATTCAAGTGAGGGTGAAACAGAAGATAAAGCACCATGAACAGGGTATATAGGGCAAGGATAACGGCGGACACCCGCTGTACAAGCCAGTCGGACAAACCGTTGCGCGTTAGATTTGTAATAACAGTTACCATACCCATACCCCCGCGAGCACAATCAGGACAAAACCGGCAATCAATACCAGTTTGGAAGTACGCATGCCGCCTTCCTTGTCATCGGCATAGTGCATGTCCATTGCCAAATGACGGATACCGGCAACAAAATGCCAACCCAATGAGGATAGAAGCCCCCAGGCGATCAGTTTTGCCAGAAAGTTGTGTGCGAATGCATGATGAACAGCTGCAAAGCCCTGAGGAGAAGAAAGCGATTTATCGAATGCCCAAAGGGCGAAGATGAGGCCGATAAAAAGGAAAACCCCGGTAACACGATGGGTTATGGAAATAATGGCGGGTAGTGGCTGCCGTATCGTACTGATATCCAGATTGACTGGTCTATCGGCAGCCTTTATAGGCTGTTTGTTGGTCACGGTGAAATTCTCTCATCCGGCTGACTTTCACACGGATTTCTGTTTGGTTTTTTTGGACGCCATATCAGGATGCCGTCAAAAACTCCCAGTTCACTCGAATCACCGCCCACAAAGCAGCATATTCCCACGGAATCGGAAGATCAGATCGGATCTCGATACTTGCTATGACGGATTAGTAGTATAAGACCTCCTTAACGTTTGTACAATCGAAGTACGGGCGAACAAACTTAGCTTAAAGTATAGGCTTTACGCATCTCTCCTTGGTTTATTAAGCAGACTGTGGAATGTACCTGTGCCTCCACTGGAATATTGCTTTGTTATTCCCAACCTCTCATTACGCGCCCTTTTTTGGAATCTCTCTATGGGATAAGCGGCCATGTCATAGCAAAACACACCTTATATTAGACGATCGGCTAAACCCTCTACTCCTCCCAAAGGGATACACTATGTGTCTGTGCATGTTTCAAGTAAGAATCGAATAGGCGACGAAGGGTTGGTTAAACCGGTAGTGAGCAAGAGGTAATCGGGGAATTGCCCGGTGAAGTCGCAATGGATCAGTCGTCAGAGAGTATATTCACTACTCTACAGACTAGCGGAACAGATCCGTCTCGAATTCAGATATAACTCAGGTTCAGTATCAACATATGTTCAGTATTAACTCAGGTTCAATATCAACTTAGATTCAATATCAACTCATTCAATATCAACTACAGGCACAGCTATAGGTACACCTACAGGCAATAACTACAGGCAATAACTACAGGTATAACTACAGTTATATAACGACAAGGGATGAACGCGAGGTACTTGAGCAAGGCAGAAAAATGCTTACTGTTTCATCCCTACACTCTACGAGTCAATAGCGCCAGGTTCACCCGTAGAAATGGAAGCTGTTTGGGTAATGAGCCCTGCAAATCAAGGGCAAATTCTCCTGAATTCACTTCCCTGATAAAGAAATAAAGAGCGCAGTATTAGCATGAGGAGTCGGAGAGCATGGCCAACAAAACAGCAGAACTGGATATTGATAGCAACCGGGTAGATGTCACTCTACCTGTATACTCCGGCACACTGGGGCCCGATGTGGTTGACGTCAGAAAACTGGGGGGGTCGGGTTATTTCACCTATGACCCGGGTTTTGTATCTACTGCTGCCTGTGAATCAGCCATTACTTACATCGATGGTCAAAAAGGGCTTCTTTTACATCGCGGTTATCCTATTGATGAGCTGGCGAAATACTCCAATTATCTGGAGTTGAGCTATCTTTTATTGAATGGCGAACTGCCTACTCCGGAAGAATATGAACAGTTCACTCATGACATCCGTTATCACACGATGATTCATGAACAGGTACACCACTTCTTCCGCGGATTCAGACGTGATGCGCATCCAATGGCTATCATGTGTGGCACGGTAGGGGCATTGGCGGGCTTCTATCATGATAGTTTGGAAATTAGTCATGAAAACGATCGCATATCTGCCGCCCATCGTTTGATTGCGAAAATGCCAACCCTGGCGGCCATGTGCTACAAGTACAGTATCGGGCAACCTTTTACCTATCCACGGAACAACCTCGGCTATGCAGAAAACTTCCTGCACATGATGTTCAGTACCCCGTGTGAGGAATACAAGGTGAATCCCGTGCTGGCTCGTGCGATGGACAGGATATTCATGTTGCATGCTGACCATGAACAAAATGCCTCGACCTCTACCGTACGTTTGGTAGGTTCTACGGGAGCCAATCCCTATGCCTGCATCAGCTCTGGCATTGCTGCGCTATGGGGACCAGCGCATGGCGGTGCCAACGAGGCTGTCCTTAACATGTTGAATGAGATCGGTGAGGATTCGGAAGAAAATATCCAACGCTTCGTGGACAGAGCCAAAGATAAGAATGATAGCTTCCGGCTGATGGGATTCGGTCATCGTGTCTACCGTAACTTCGACCCACGCGCGAAGGTCATGAAGGAGACATGTGCCGAGGTATTGAACGAGCTAGGGCATGGGAACGATCCTCAACTCAAAATCGCTATGCGACTTGAGCAGATTGCCCTCGAAGATGAATACTTCATTGAACGCAAACTTTACCCAAACGTTGATTTCTACTCAGGCATCATTCTCAAGGCAATGAAAATTCCCACGAACATGTTTACTGTAATCTTTGCAGTAGCACGCACGGTGGGATGGATTTCACACTGGAATGAAATGATCAGCAAAGGCACTCGGATTGGCCGCCCGCGTCAGCTCTATACTGGTGTAGGAGAACGCCACTATCCAGCGGATCATACAAACGACAATTGATCTTCTTCATGCTTTTGGTTAAGCATCTATGTCAAAGGCCTCTCCATGAGAGGCCTTTTCATTAATTGAATCCTGTCCAATAGTCAGATGTTCTAGATTCGTCCGTATTCTTTTATCGTGAGAAGTTCCAGAATTGACAAGAAGACGCGAGGCGATAACGGTTCCTGGCACTCTCATCTGTTCCTGTTCCTGTTCCTGTTCCTGTTCCTGTTCCTGTTCCTGTTCCTTATAAAGGTTAGCCATCTGTCTAAAAGTATCTACCTCGAATGATTTTTCCCCCGAAAATGTATGAGAAATGAAAAATTTCAGGCAATGAGTAGTTTGCGACCTTAAGCATTCATGCGAAAATAGCACCACTTTTCAGAATATAGCGCTAGCATCACAAGGCTTATCCCATGACCGTTCGCACACGCATTGCTCCTTCCCCCACAGGTGATCCCCACGTAGGGACTGCCTATGTGGCACTGTTCAACCTTTGTTTCGCAAAACAGTATGGTGGCGAGTTTATCCTCCGCATTGAAGATACTGATCTGACCCGTTCCACATCGGAATCGGAACAAATGATCTTCGACTCATTGCATTGGATGGGGATCGAATGGAGCGAAGGCCCGGACATTGGGGGCCCTTTCGCCCCTTACCGCCAAAGTGAGCGCGGGGATATCTACAAAAAACATGTTCAGCAATTATTGGATGCCGGACATGCCTTCAAATCGTACCTGACTGCTGAAGAGCTCAATGAATTACGCGAGACCCGAAAGGCATCCGGCAACTTTACGGCATTGAAACAGGATGACCTGATTCTGCCGGAAGAAGAAACCAAACGCCGTGAAGCCGCAGGTGCCCCATATGTTGTCAGGATGAAAGTACCGACAGAGGGTATTTGCGTCGTCGATGACCTCTTGCGTGGGCCTATTGAGCTAGACTGGGCACAGGTAGATGCTCAGATCCTGATGAAATCCGACGGGATGCCCACCTATCACCTGGCCAATGTCGTGGATGACCACCTGATGGAGATCACTCACGTACTGCGCGGTGAGGAATGGATCAACTCTGCATCCAAACACAAGCTGCTCTATGAATACTTCGGTTGGGATATGCCGGTACTATGTCATCTACCCCTTTTACGCAATCCCGATAAAACGAAACTATCAAAACGCAAGAACCCAACCTCCATCAATTATTACCGTCGTATGGGGTATTTGCCTCAAGCGCTCCTTAACTACCTGGGGCGCATGGGGTGGTCGATGCCGGATGGAAGTGAAAAATTCACGTTGTCCGAGATGGAAGCAAACTTCGATATTCACAGAATTTCGTTGGGTGGCCCTATCTTTGACCCTGATAAACTCGGCTGGTTGAATAGTGTTTATATTCGGGAAGATCTGGATAATACCCAGCTGCTGGAAGCGTTACAGAAGTGGGCATTCAATCGCGCTTATCTTGACAGTATCCTGCCGGAAATTCGTCCACGTATTCATACGCTCTCAGACGTCATCCCACTGGCGGAGCCCTTCTTCTCAGGCATCCCCAAACTGGAACAGGACGATTTCGAGCCCATTGCACTGCCGCTTGAACAACAGAAAGAACTACTCCAATTCCTTGTGTGGCGCTTTGAAGCTTTACGCACATGGGACAAGGCTCATTTGATGCATGAAGCAAAACAACTGTCAGAACATTATCAGATCAAGCTGAAAGTTTTATTGGCACCGGTCTTCATGGCGATGACAGGCAGCCTGAGCTCTACTTCTGTTCTGGATATCATGACTATCGTCGGATCAGATATCACACGAGCCCGTTTGCGAAACGCTATCGAAGTACTCGGTGGAGTTTCGAAGAAAAAAGCAAAATCTCTGGAAAAAAGCTTCCGGGCTATCTCCTTTACAGACATGGATTGATACGTGCGTAATGTCTGACGACATTCCCAATCAACTCATAAGGCTTGCTTACAGATGTAGGCAAGCCATTTTGTTATCTTGATTTTATCTGTATTCAATCATTTTCAAACCAAAACTTACGGCATTCATTACTTATTTCGGGCATGATTTAGCGCATTCCTGATTAAGGCCCTCCTCATTCGGCTGGCTACGGCATTCCGATCTCTTGAGTGAAATTTGGCATGCTACATGTGTACCGTGATCGAATACCATGGGTTTGTTAACCCTCGAAATTTGTCTTCAAAGTGACATGTTTGGCGAAGATCAGGACGTTTTAATCCTTCATTGGTTTTGGAGGGAAAAAAACACGATTTTCAAGTAATTTTTTTAAGTAATTCATGAAAGGTAGGCTTGACTTTTCCACTGAATAAACAAATCCATAACAAACTCGTCATCATACATGCATATTCCCGTTGCAGGCCAATGATATCGGAACATTTCTTTTAAAATCATAGAGTTATAACTGTACAAAAAACGAACAATTTGTACTCATCCCTTATGAGACCTAGACTTTGAGCCTATAAAAAGGGCTTTTTCACAAGGTTATCCACAGAAAGTGTGGACAAACATGTGCCTCACCCCATTTGAGTATCAAGAATGGTCCTTTACGACATCCAGGCACACCTTACATCCTGTATCCAAAACATTTGGGTATAGGGATATCTCCCTTATATAAAGGCCAAGGCTCTATGGACATGTCTTCACATGCATATTCCCGCGCACGGAAGGAAGACGACTCGCGTGAATGGACAAATCGGTGAATAAAAGCCTGATGCACGAGCGTCCCGGAAAAAGCAGATTTGGAGAAAAAGTGCTATGCGACAGTTGGTCTCTGCACATCGTGACTCAAAATGGCTTAAAATCATGGCCTTGATCTGGAGAGCTTATGACTGATAGTGACCAAATCCAAAGTAACTCACCGTCCGCTACTGATGCACCGGCTGAGTCCTTTTCCATGACACCCGCCAAATGGCTACGTCAAAATGCCAAACGTGCAGGAAAGTGGCCACGTATTTCAGTGATTATGGGCGGAGTGTCTACCCTCTTCCTGCTCATACAGGCATGGGCGATTGCCATCATTGCACAACGAATGGTCATTGAGCATGCGGCTTTTAGCAGTATCACCGTACCGGTTATTGTATTGCCGTTTGCATTCATCGCCCGAGGGCTATGTAGTCGTTTCAAAACCATCGCGGGGGCAAAAGCCAGTATACTGGTGCGTCAGTCCGTGCGGGATGCCCTACTGAGCCAATTGAACACAAAAGGCCCTCTCTGGGTAAGGCATCAACATAGCGCTACTCTGAATACCCGTGTATGGGAAGAAGTAGACGCACTGGATGGTTTCTATGCCAATTTCCTGCCACAGATGACATTATGTGGTCTGATTCCACTCATTATTCTGGTGATTGTCTTCCCCATCAACTGGGCGGCAGGTCTTGTTTTTCTGATCACGGGTCCAATGATTCCCCTCAACATGGCGATGGTGGGAATGGGCGCCAAAAATCTGCAGGATGCACAATTTCGTGAAATGGGGCGTTTAAACCGCCACTTCCTTGATACCATCCGTGGCTTGCCTACCCTGAAGCTGTTTGGGTTGGGACGTATACAGGCACGCGCGGTGGAAAGAGTGTCAGAAGACTTTCGTATTCGCACAATGAAAGTGCTGAAGCTGGCCTTTTTGTCATCTACTGCCCTGGAATTTTTCTCTTCTGTCTCTATTGCGATTTTAGCAATCTATATTGGCTTTACCTATTTGGGGCACTTTCACTTCGGTACGTGGGATCATGGCCTATCCCTGTTTTCAGGGCTTTTCATGCTGATTCTGGCACCCGAATTTTATCAACCGTTAAGAGATCTTGGCACTTTCTATCATGACAAGGCGGCTGCAGAAGCAGCAGCTGAAAACCTGATTCCGATGTTGGATGACGTCGCTAGCAAGAAAGCCGCTCAACATGTAGATAGCTGGGCGGTACCCAAACAGATTGAGCTCAAGGTGGATCACTTGACCGCTCGTTATAGCGGTACGCATTTCAACGCTTTGGAAGATATCAACTTTACGTTGGCCGAAGGTGAAACGCTTGCTGTTATCGGTCAAAGCGGTGCAGGTAAAAGTACATTGCTGAATATACTGCTTGGTTTTATGCAACCCACTTCCGGCGAGGTAAGCTGTAATCAAACACCGATAGCCAAAATCCCCAACAACGACTGGCACAAATCCCTCGCCTGGGTAGGTCAGCACGCAGCACTTATCAAGGGAACATTGGCTGATAACCTCAATATGGCTGCGACAGAATCCACGACAGAGGAAGACCTGTGGACGGCATTGAAAAAGGCAGAGCTATATTCATGGGCAAAATCGCTACCCAATGGCTTGTCCACACTCATTGGTGAAGGTGGGCAACCTGTATCGGGTGGTCAGGCAAGGCGCATCTCTCTGGCACGGGCCTTCCTGCGTAACGCGCCACTGACACTTCTGGATGAACCGACTGCCAGTCTGGATGTTGAAAGTGAACGCAAAATCATTGATGGGTTGGAGACACTGGGTCAAGGTCGAAGCATGATCATGCTGACACACCGACTGGAGCTGTTGCGGCTGGCAGATCATATTCTTGTCTTGAAAAAAGGCAAACAGGTGGCCTATGGGAATTTCGACAAGCTGAGTCAACCTGGCGGTCCCCTCGCCTATCTGGCCCATGCTGAAGGAGGTTTGAATGTCTGATAATGGACGGGCGATACATCCCAAGCGTGGTACTTTCAGCGAGATAAAACCCTATTTGGGAGCAATGCGCCCTTTCTGGTTCCTTCTTCTGATTGGACTTATCCTTAACTTAATGGCGATGGCATCCAGCGTTGGGCTGGTTACTCTCTCCAGCTGGTTTTTGAATGCATCCGCATTGGCAGGTGTCTCTATAACAACAGCCTTTGCCTTTAACTATGCCCTGCCCTCTGCAGGTGTCAGGCTCTTTGCCACCGCACGCACAATTACCCGTTATGGGGAACGTACCCTCACGCACGAGGGAACCTTTAAAATACTCTCCCGCCTGAGAACACAAATCTATAGGGCAATCGAGCCTCTATCGCCTTCTACACTGCAGCAGATCGGCAGCAGTGAACTCAGCACACGCCTGACAGCAGATGTCGATGCCTTGGATGCGTTGTATGTCAGAGTGTTGGTGCCATCCATCGTGGCATTGCTCACCATTATTGGCTATGGCGTTATCATTGGCCTGTTTTCTCCTTTTATTGGCCTTTTCTGCGCATTATGCCTGCTGATTTCCGGTGTACTGGGTCCCTTGCTTGCATGGAAACGGGGGCATGTAACGTCAACCCGCTGGCAGGTACTGGATGGCGAACTTCGGGCCGAGTTAGTGGAGAGACTGGATAGCTTTGCTGAATTAAGTCTGTATGGTCAGTGGGATAAAGAGAAAGAGAAGTTACTTGAAAAGCAGAAAGAGCGTGATCGCGCACAAATGACGCTTTCCAGCCAATGGGGTGACTCTCAACTACTGTCCATGTTTTTATTGGGCCTGAGCATGTCAGGGGCATTGATATTGGCTGCCTGGTGGGCAAGACATTATGGCCTGAGCGACACTATGGTCGCTACGATTGCCTTGGGGCTGCTATCTGCGTTTGAGGCCGTCATGATGCTGCCTGAAGCATGGCAGCAATTGGGTAAAGTACGCCAGGCAGCCACGCGCTTGAACGAGCTCCAGGAAGCTGTGCCAACGATCACTTTTCCCGAGCAGGATCAGGCAGAGCCCCATAGCAACGATATAGAGATACAGGATGTCTCTCTTCGTTATGATCAGGAACAGGTATTGAATTCGATGAGCCTGTCCCTTGCTTCGGGTGAGCATCTGGCACTCATTGGACACTCGGGCGGAGGAAAAACCAGCCTGCTCAATCTATTGGTCCGATTTATCGAGCCAACAACAGGTACGATCAGGTTCGGTGGTGTCGAGACCAAACAACTATCCGAAGCGCATTTACGCAGGATCTTTGCCGTTGCTACTCAGGATGTTCAGATTTTCAGTGCCGATTTTCGTGACAATTTACGCATGGGGCGAAACAAAATTAGTGATCAGCAAATCATTGATATGCTGAAGGCCCTTGATTTGGGCGATTGGCTGGAGCATCAGCCAGAAGGTCTGGATACATGGCCTGACGAAGGGGGGGCCTCCCTTTCCGGCGGACAACTACGCCGTTTTGGATTGGCGAGAGCCCTGTTGAGTCCTGCGCCCGTCGTGCTTCTGGATGAACCCACGGAAGGCCTGGACCGGGAAACCCAACAACTCGTCATGGCACATATCAAAGCCTGTTGCAAAGACCGTTCGTTGATGATGATCACTCACAGGCTTGGAGATCTTGCGTATATGGATCGTTATGCCCTGATCGAAAAAGGAAGCGTCATTGAAACTGGCTCTCCCCAGCGCTCAACAATGAATGATCAAAGTAAACTGGCGTACTTGTATCAGGGATTACAGATATAAAACCTGTACTGACATGAAGCGTTAAAAGCCGCTGAATATAATGTGAGTTAAAAATAAAAGTCCGCGCCGGTTAATGATACCGACGCGGACTTTTTATCTTGCACTGTTTATTTAGCGACTAAAACATCTTCAACAAGAGAGGCTTACTTGGCTTACAGAGCAAAAAAACCTACCGATGCAAGCACGATCAGCAAGATGATATAGATGACCAGACGTAGGAAAGGTTTGTACTCAAGGAAAGGCAAAGACAGCAGTGTGACGCGTGTGCAACGTAGAAGAAACAGCAACACACCCAGCACCACCAGGCTAACAATAAAAATACCAAAATTAACAAACAGCAATTGTTGCCATAGAGTCGCATGCTCAGTAGCTGCGATCGAAGCATCCCCTGTCAGTTTCAGGAAAAGATAGCCCCCGAACGCGAACATCCCCAAGTCAAATGTTGTTGCCAACACGCGAATGGCGACAATACTCAACCCTTTGGCAATAGGATTGTAGGTAGCAAAATCGCGCAACAGAAAAGCAAGTACTGTGAAAAACAACGCGACTACTTCCAGCGCATTCCAGAACGTCGTCGTGCTATGCGAGTTCCCATGAGACAGAGATGTAAGATTAATGGTGTCATTAGTGCTCAATGGCATTAACCACTGAACGAGTACACCTATCAAGGCCCAAAGAACAAGCGCGAAGAAAAATTCACCTACCCGACGCCCCTGATTGGGAGTCCCTTCATTGACTGTGAAAGGTGCATCCTGACCTGCCATGTTTATTCTCCTGATTATCATTTACTAGCCACTTTATACATGGCTACCGTTATCCCTAAAAAATATTTCTGTCATGGATATGTCAAGGATAACATCTAGCACCAATGTGCGCTCTTTTCGTCTCTATAATATTCTATCGATACTGAACCGTTCTTGTGCTTTTATTTCACCTGTGCCCTCTTGATTCACAGGGTTATCCTGAGTCACTTTGCTTCAATAGAATCAAATGAATCTTCCTTGACGAGGGAGGGAAATAATTTCACCCAGGCCAATACCACAAAAAGAGTAGTGAATGCGCCCACAACACCTGCTTTTTCAGCACCAATCCATGCAGCGACACTTCCTGCCCTGAACTCACCGAGCTGATTACTTGAGCCAAGAAACAGCATGTTAACAGCGTTAACACGGCCTCTCATATCATCTGGTGTCGCTAACTGAATCAGCGTTGAACGAACATAGACACTCACCATGTCTGCACCGCCCGCTATAGTCAACGCCACCAACGATAGCCAGAAATGACCTGAGAGCGAAAAAACAAGGTTACCCAATCCAAACATCACAACAGCAAGGTACATTGTGATGCCGACATGCTTTCTCAACGGATGCGCACTCAGAAAAACGCCCACAATAAGTGCCCCAACAGCTGACGAAGCCCGTAATGCCCCCAGGCCAAGTGGACCCACCGATAAAATTGAATTCGCGTAAATGGGCAGCAACGCCACCACATCACCCAGTAACACGGCGAACAGATCCAGTGAAATTGCGCCCAGAATAATCGGCCGATGCCAAATATAGTGTAGTCCAGCGATGAAACGTTGCCACGAGCGGCTACCTTTACGTATCTCTGTTGGAGACAACATTTCTGGCGACTCTTGTGCTACCCGTACACGACTCATGGCAAATATCGCGATTAGTGTGCCAGCGAAACAGACAGCATAGGCACTGGCCGCCCCATAGATATACAGCACACCTCCCAATAAGGGGCCCGAGATGACAGCGATCTTCATGATCGAGGAATTGACGACTACCGCTTGTGGCAACCGGTCACGGGACACAATTTGAGGGAGTAGGCTTTGCAGACTGGGGGCGGAAAAAGCACGGGAACATCCGAATACAATCAGAGTAGCATAAATGGCAACAACTGAAGGATGCGCCGATAAAGCGATGAATAAAAGCCCCGCACTACAGATACATTGCAGAATCCAACTGAAGAGCAGGATGAGTTTACGCGGAAAACGATCAAGAAGGTCGCCGGCGGGCATCAGCAGAAGCACCATCGGTAAAAATTGGGAAAGCCCTGCATAAGCCAACGCCATCGCCTGATGAGTCAGGTCGTAAAGTTGCCATGCGACGACAATCGCTTGTATTTGCATGGCAAACACCGCACCCAAGCGCGCAATCAGAAAGTAAAGAAAACCACGATCATTGAACACGTTCTTTTCTTCAAGAGAAATTTTATCAGTCATATGGGGCATAGTAAGTCATCATTTCAAATGCCTATCAGCAAGATCCATGAGTGACCATTTTCTTACGCATAAAATGAAAGCGTCTACCAAGAGTAGTGCGATGACATATCAATCAGACACAATAAAAAGCAGGCCACCCGTCGGAGTGACCTGCCACGACGATCAACACAATATGTTAATGCGACCGATTATCGACAAAGACAAACGCAGGCTGGTCAATTTCTGCCACAACACCATGACGGCGTAACGACTCTCCTGCTTCATGATCAATCAGTACCAGCGAGCCACTCCCCTGATTGGCCACCAAAATCCCCTTGTCGTCAATCGGAGTGAAATGACGGGGTATAGTGCCACCTGTAGATTCAGCACTGGCATAATCGAGATGGCCAGTCTCGTGATTCACGTGGAAACTGACAATTTCATTCAGGTTACCGCGGTTGGAGGCCAATAATATATTGCCGTCCTGAGTAAATACCAGCTCTGCACCACTGTTTTCAGCTGATTCAATATCGCGAGCAGGATCAACAAGAGCAACACGCTGAATGGATTCCAACTTTCCCTGACGGTAGGAAAATACTTCAATACTGCCATCCAGCTCGCTCAATACATAAAGAAAGCGGCCATTCGGGCTAAACCGCCCCATACGGGGACCACTCCCAGGTGTCAGCTCGATAGTCGTTTGCTGACTGAAATCCAGTGGACTATTGGCGCCTGGCGCAACAACCTCATCAAGGGGAAAGCGATAAAGACAATCATTCCCGAGATCGAACGCAAAAACATATTGCCCATCAGGTGAAACCAGTGTGGAGTGAATATGCGCTGCTTCCTGTTCCGGCCGCACTTGACTACCACCACTGAAAGCCAATACCTGAACAGCGGCACGTAAACCGTGATCAAGCCCCAACTCATAAACAGCCAGGCTACCACCGGAATAATTACTGACGATCAGATAACGTTCATTGGGTGTTAGTAACAAATGACAAGGATCGGCCCCTTCGCTAGAGCTATCATTAATCAATTGCCATTGCCCATTCTCCAAATGAAAGGCAGAGACACGTCCGGGACGATCAGCACCAATTTCATTGGCGGCATAAAAAACATTGCCGTTTTTATTAAACGCCAGATAGGAAGGATGTTCACTTTTGATGACCTGTTTTGGCTGATATCTGTCGTTTGACTCATCCCATTGAAAGATATGGATGCCTTCACTACTTCCGCCAGTGTATGCACCCACGAATAACTGATGCATTAAAAACTCCTCAGATGTGTCTTTCGATGATAAACCACACAGGGTCTTCACCAAGATGAATTCGATTAACGTAGATGCTTAAGACGACGCGAAGCCAAACGATCAGCCTGCCGAGTCGGCTCAGGCAACTTATAGCCGGTCAGACAACGAACGACCCAGTCTCTGGCAGTGGCTACAGAAATGTGATAGCCGGGGGAAACAAATACGGGTTTAACACCAACGCGGGTTCTTAATACATTACCCAACACTTTATCGCCATCGCATAAAAGCGTGTAGTCTCCCCTGTTCTCGCCCGGGGCTTCGTAGTGGCCGAATAATTTCTTTTTAGCAATTCCGATCGCCGGTTTATCAAGGTAGAGCCCTAGATGAGCTGCAATTCCCAACGACCGTGGATGCGCTATTCCATGTCCATCCACCATAAGCAATTGAGGGTCCACAGACAATTGGCGATATGCCTGAATAACAGCGGGCAATTCTCGGAAGGATAACAAACCGGGGATATAAGGCATTCGAGTAGGCACGCGTTCGACAATACTTTCGACTACTTCCAATGCCGGATAGCTCACTACCACGACTGCTGCTCTTGTCACTGTACCCAATGGTTGAGCTTCGTCACGTTCAAAGCCAACATCAACACCTGCAATATGGGTCACTGGTTGCTCAATATGATCAACGAGATCAATTTGCTTTGCCCATTCACGTTGCTGTGCAATCGCTTCCCTGGGTGATAAAGACCAAGAGGATTCTTCGCTCATGATGTATCCCATAATCAGTGATCCTATGAGTGTAACGTTCTGACTGCAAGACGTATACGCTGAGCGCCGTTTAAACATCAAAGCATCAAGGCATTGGCAAGAACAGGAATGGTCTTTTTTTGCCTTGATGCAAAAAGTACAAAAAAAATGGCTCCCGGAGGAGCCATTTCAAGACCTGATAATTCAGGCATTTATCATCATCCAAAACGACGGTCATCACCGTTACGTTCGCGACGACGTTCAGGACGCTGTTTGTCTTCACTGATCTCGAGAGGACGACCCGCTACGCGAGCACGTGCCATTTTCCCAAGAATACTGGAAGGGAGGCTATTGGGTAGCTCAACGGTGCTGTGTGATTGACGAATATCGATCCGCCCAATGCGAGCACCTTCGATACCACCTTCATTCGCCAACGCACCGACCAACTGACCGGGTTTGACACCATCACGATGCCCTACCGCTACACGGTAACGGGTCATGCCTTCGCGAGGAGCGCTTGGACGTCCACTTCCTTCACGTCCATTACGGCGATTGTTGCCACGACCATTATCGCGTTGCTGGCCGCGGTCACGATCACGTGAGCCACCATTACGAATGGGCAGAACCGGGGCTTCATCAGCACGGGCCAATTGAGCAAACACCATGGCCAGCTCCAATGGGTCATGCCCTTCAGCTACCAAGGCTTCAACCATGTTGCGCTGACGTTCGTCAGGTGATGCCAATGCTGCTTCAGCACGGGCTTTGAAACGCGCATCACGGTGTGCTCGAACGGCTTTCTCGTCAGGCAATTCCATCATTTCGATGCGTTGTCCTGTTGCCCGTTCCAGCCACTGAACCTTGCGCATTTCACGGCCACCCACGAACGTAATCGCTGTTCCTTCGCGTCCAGCACGACCTGTACGACCGATGCGGTGAACATAGGCTTCAGTGTCATGAGGCAAATCATAGTTGATGACATGCGTAATCCGTGGAACATCAAGACCACGTGCTGCAACATCCGTTGCGATAACAACATCTACTTTGCCCCGTTTCAAACGGGCAACAGTACGTTCACGCAGGCTTTGATCAAGATCACCGGACAGCGCCGCCGCAGAGACACCACGTGCTGTCAACTGCTCAACCAGTGTAGTACAGGCAGCACGTGTACGAACAAAGACAATAGCCGCATCTACATCTTCAACCTCAAGAATGCGTGACAGCGCCTCAAGTTTGGAGCCCCCTTCGACACGGCACATACGCTGGGTAATGGTCGTCGTAACAGCCTTGGTTTCGATCTGCACTTTGACAGGATCGATCAGATAGCGATTGACGATTTTTTCGATTTCACGAGGCAAGGTCGCAGAGAAAAATACACGCTGCGTACCTTCAGGCGTATCACGGAGCACACGTTCCACATCATCAATGAAGCCCATACGCAGCATTTCGTCGGCTTCATCAAGTACCAGCGCCTGTAAATTGTCGAGCTTCAGCGAACCGCGCTCAAGATGATCGATAACGCGGCCGGGGGTGCCCACCACAACCTGGGCGCCACCACGCAGGCCACGCAACTGATCACGATATTCCTGACCACCGGTGACAGTAAGAACTTGCAAGCCACCCAGTGTTTTACCATAACGCTCGAAATTAACCGCAACCTGCTGAGCAAGTTCACGCGTTGGGGCCAGAACCAATACCTGAGTCTGATGCTTATTGACATCCAGACGGGTGAGCAAGGGCAGTGCAAATGCTGCCGTTTTACCTGTACCGGTTTGCGCCTGACCCAATAGATCACGCCCTTCCAATAGAGAAGGAATGGTTTGTGCCTGAATGGGAGAAGGCTTTTCATAGCCCAGGGAGTCAAGCGTTTTGAGTAGGGTAGGAAGAAGCTGAAGGTCGCTAAAGCTTTCAACCTGAACATTTGAGGAGACGTCGGAGTTCGAAGTCATTTCACACCTTGATTTGGCTGTGCGATCTGCGCGCACCGGATTAGGGTGGCAGAGCAATAGATAAACGCAGCTTTCACAGCGGGAGAGAGAGGTCATGATGCCAGCTCAAGGCATCCATGACGGGTCGCACCTGGTGCTTTCAATATCAACGGAAGGGATTGCCGCATCAAAAGGCGATTACCACAGACGTAATTATCGCCACGTTGATCAGAAAACACACAACACGTGTGGCGACCATCAAGCGGTCTGATACATTCAAAATGCATCGGACACACACCCATCCTTTTAGGCATCGTTGGATACACCCTTCCGACGGGAAGGCAATGCGATCAATCTGCCAGAAGTCTGAAGCCCAAAACCGGCCAATGCCGTTAAATTAGTCACCGGACATACATCCGGGATAATCACCCTGGGGCCAATCAGTTGAGATGGTAAGGCCATTCACATGCGAGGAGCAGTTATACTAACAGACTATGCGTTAACATGCACTTTAAATGTAAGTTATCCGAATATGTAAATTATCAAACGATTGCGGCGGAGAAATATCATGTCAAAAATATGGGTGGACGCAGATGCTTGCCCGAAAGCCATTAGGGAAGTCATTCTACGTGCAGCTGAACGCACCGCCATCAGTACATTTCTTGTTGCGAATCATGCATTGCCGGTGAATCGGACAACGCATGTCTCCATGCTGAGTGTTCCCAGCGGTGCCGATGCTGCGGACCAACTCATCATTGATCGTGCAGAAGCCGGCCATCTGGTAATTACTGCCGACCTACCTCTGGCCGATGCAGTGTTAAAAAAGGGAACACAGGTGCTGACACCACGTGGAGAATCCCTCACACTGGACAATATTCGTGCGCGCCTGAACATGCGCGACTTCATGGATACCATGCGAGCCAGTGGAGAGCATTCACGCGGACAAAAAACACTCAATGAACGAGATGTCAGAACCTTCGCCAATGCTTTTGATCGGATAGTAACGCGCATGCGCGTATTGCAAACGCGTTAAAATGGATGGGTAGGGAACCTACGGATGTCACACGCAGTCATAGCCTCAAATTGAATTCTCCCTCAACGGAAATTCAAGTTATCGACCAGGCAACGTCGCAAGACAACGCCCCGTAATGATTTATGTGATGGTTTTTCGAATGTATCGAGTATTCTGCTCAAGGAAAGTGTATCAATCGGCGTTGGTCTCACTCGGCGCGTTTGTACTTACGCTAGGCGCTCAAACAGCATCAGGAGCACCACAGCTCCAAACCAAAAACGCTCCCTCCCCCTACTCGTTTGGGATTCCCTGGAAACTGCATACTCATGGTATTCCTCCAACAACGACAGTACATTTTGGCCTGGGCACCATCGCCCTGCTGAATCCCCACGCCAATGCCATCAATGTAAAAACAGGCAAGGCCACATACGCAATACAGCCCAATGACTCATTCACGGCGCTGGCTAACAGGCTTCTCCATCTTGATTTCACTCAAATCATGGGGATACTGAATGCGTCTCCCAAAGATGAAATTCGTCGTGCACTCACTCAATTCAAATCCGGTTCGACATTTTCCTACGACATGGATTCACATGGAAATTTGCTCACACTGAAGATCATGACAGACGTCCTTCATGGTGTTGAAGTTACCCGCCGCTATGGTCCGAATGGCTATGATGTCCGACTGGTCACTGTCAAACCCGAAACACATTTACATTTATATAGCACGACCATCGGTACGACATTGTCACATGCCTCAGCCTATGCCGGGCTAAGCGCTGATCTGACGCGTCAATTGCAAACCTTGCTGTCTGAGAAAATGCAGCTGAACAAGCAAGTGATGCGTGGCGACAAGCTACGGGTATTGGTAGAAACACGTGCTTATAACGGGAAAAAAATCGACTCACGTTTGCTGGGAATATCCTATCAAGGCAAAAGAGCAAATGTTCTTCTGTTTGATTATGATGATGACTATTACTCACCGAACGGAGAAGCACTCGAATCCGATTTCAAACGCTACCCGTTTGAGGGAAATTACCCCGTTAGCTCCCCTTTCTCACCCCAACGATTGAATCCCGTTACCCATGTGGTCGCCCCCCATAACGGTACGGATTTCGCTATGCCTGTGGGTACAGTCATCAAGGCCCCGTCTGATGGCATAGTCAAAAGCGTTACCAATGCTCCTAATTCAGGCCAATTTTTGGTCATAACTCATGAAGACAATATCACAACCAAATATCTGCACTTGTCCAAGGCGCTGGTAAAGCAAGGACAACAAGTGAAGATGGGTACCCCTGTCGCCCTTTCCGGGGATACAGGCAGAGTGACAGGACCTCACCTGCATTACGAAGTGTGGGTAGATAACCAGCCACAAGATCCAATGACAGTTCCATTGCCCCATCACCCTGTATTAACAGGCGATTCACTCAAAAAATTCGAGCAATTTTACTACCCGCTTTTGGAAAGGATGGGATTGAAGGCCAATGATAAAGAGACTTCATCAAAAGATCATTCATCCGAAAAGCAAAAAACGTCATAAATGACTGTATATACGTTATACAACAAGACTCTTACATAACATTTAATAACTGCATATAAAAAAGCCGACCCAAAGGGTCGGCTTCTTCATATTGCCACTTGATCTTTCTTGCACATAATCGAGGCGGTAGAGCGGCATCACTCACCATCTGCCCAATTAAAATTTTACAAAAAGATCAAGCTAAAACACCCTGAATCATTGGCGTTTTAGAGTTACATCTGCGCTGCTGTCTGGAGTTGTCAACTGATTGGTCAGCACTTCCAGGTCACCTGAATCAAGCGGACGCAGGTTATAGATGGTATTACCCTGAGAACCTTTCAGCTGATAAACGATCGGAAGTTTCTGTGGACCAGCGTTGGTCAACACAAGGAAATTACCTTTTGTCTCAAGCACTTTATTGCTTTGGCCATTACGGACACTCTTCAGGACAAATGAGCCCGAAATGTTGTCATTGTTGACCAAATGCAGGTTGGTCTGGATACCAGAGCAATCAGCACAAGGCAGAAGCCCTTGATAATCACCAGCGACACGGCTGTAGGGAGTTTGTGGGCCACTTGCACACCCTGCCAATGCAGTAACAGCAGCCAGAACACCAGCACCTGCCAAAAGCTTGAATTTCATTGTCGATTTCTCCTTGAAACTGGACGTATTAAACGTAGTCCATTAAGCCACTTTGTTCAAACAAGGACGTTAATGAGATATTAGCCCACACCCCCAGATTGAAAGATGTGAGTCTCTTAAATCCCTTGGCTGATTATCATGTTACTTAAACCAAATGGACTTCATACCTTCCATGAGTATCCACTTACTTTTAGAAGATATACACTAACGCTCGGCATCGTCAAGTTTTAACGGTCATATCCACATTATTCTGCGTGTACTAATACATTAGTATTGTTTTTTATCATTGAAAGCCATAACAAATTCGCTTTAACAATAATAATTTAATTATCGCTAAATTTAGACATTAGGAAAAGGTATGAATTGGGTAACTTCTTCAAATATTATTTCACTTTTTTCATTTACAGTAAGCGTAGGCAACGTTTTAATTTCGTATCGGCAAAGTAAGTGTCAAAATGAACAAGCCTCACATGCTTTTCTATCTTCATTCCTTGAGAAAGAAGCCATTGAAATTAATGAATTATTGGATGAAGCAAAAGCGTTATTGGAAAACAATAGGCAATCAAATAAATTAGCCTGGAAAAAATACAGTGAAGCTTATCAAAAGGTCCTTCAAGCCATTTATAAAAATGGAAAATCGCAAATTAAAAAAACATCCAGCTGGTTATTTCATTACTTGTCAGAACACTCCCAGACTGAGTTAATGACTGGCTATGGTAGTTATGTAATGTATAACACCGATATAGAAGGCTGGAAAGCTGTATATGGACGCATTGAGAATATTACCAAGGAATCACGCGCTGCTTATTATGCAAAATTTAATAAAGAATTACGTCATCCTCAGCAAAAAATACGCGAACTATTTATTACAGCAGAATGACCTGTAATAAGTCATGATCAACCTATGTCCTATATGACAGATATGGAGGGCACACGACAAACATGCATGAATGAGAAGGCTGGTCAGTATTCAGGAAGAGAATTGTACGGGGTGCAACACGGAAAATAGTTGCCATATGGCTGGAAAGAACTTCTTCAGAAAAAACCAAATCGGAACCAAACACTGAACTATGTTGAGCAAATATACTCTAAGTCATTGATTCGATTGGTGGGCCCACTAGGACTTGAACCTAGGACCAAAGGATTATGAGTCCTCTGCTCTAACCAACTGAGCTATAGGCCCCAAAGAAGTTGGTGTGTATGATAACTAAAGCTTTTTCAATGATCTAGCAATTTTTTCACCTTAGAGGTACAGAATGCACTCTTTACATTCTATCGGACGATTTTTAGTCATTCCCATTGGCCTTGCGTGCAGTTTGCATGCTTTCGCCGATTGGAAATTCGATCCTGCCAAGAGTGACCTGAGCGCCACTTTCACGGATCAGCGGACAACGGGTAATGTTAATCATGTTTATCACGTCCAAAATCTGCAAGGCACTATCGATGCACAAGGGCACTTGAATATTCCATTGCAATTGTCCCAACTCGATTTAATGAACGGATTGCCTGATTGGGTCACTGCAATGATTGGTTCTCAAACGGCCGATATCACGGGTACTATTGATCCGTCCTGGTTCAACCTGCCAGAAGGACAATCCATTACGCGCCCTGTCCCCCTAACGTTTACATCTCATCATCATTCCAGAACTCAGTCTGTCGATCTTAAGATGACACGCATGGCAAACGGTAATTATCAGGTAACAACCGCCAGGCCGATGTCTTTACATGCCAATGAACTCATGAAAGAAAGCTATTCTCACATCATTCTTTCCACGTTGGGTTACCAGAATTTGGCTGAGAACGTTCCCATCGCATTGGATGCACAAATCATCCACACTCAGTAAATCTTAAGTTTTAAATGGTGATTAGATCGACACCACCTTTCTCACCGTGTCAAAATAGATGGGAATTATTTACATCAAAAAATGACATGTGCCTATCGCCAGGCTCACGTCTGACACGGTGAGATGCTTCACAATGATAAAATGGTTTATTGTCGCCCTGGTGGTGGCCTACGTCTTATTCAGTATTGCTTACGTCCATTGCAGGGGCCGTATTCGGCATCGTTTCACTCGCCAACTTTCTGATCATTCAAGCTTTCTGGCACCGATCAATGTATTCATGTATCTGTTCTCCAGGGAAGCAGATCGGCCTTACCACTCTTCCAATGAATTTCCTGAGATGAGGGAAGTAACAGAACGCTGGAAAGAGATTCGTGCCGAAGCGGAAGCCCTTGAAAATCACATCAAGGGTTCAGACAAGAAGGATGATGCTGGCTTCAATTCATTCTTTCGCAGAGGTTGGAAACGTTTTTATCTCAAATGGTATGGAGAAAGCCATCAATCTGCTGTCGATTTATGCCCTGTAACGACAGAAATCCTTTCACGAATTCCCTCTATAAAAGCTGCCATGTTTGCAGAACTCCCCGCCGGCAGTAAATTAATGAAACATCGTGACCCTTATGCTGGCTCTATTCGCTATCATTTGGGCTTGCGTACACCCAACGATGATCGATGCTTTATAGATGTAGATGGCATGCCCTATAGTTGGCGCGATGGCGAAGCTGTTTTTTTCGATGAAACCTATATTCATTGGGCACAAAATGGCACAGAGGAAAATCGATTAATCCTTTTTTGTGATATTGAACGTCCAATGAAATTCAAATGGGCAGCAGCGTTCAATCAATGGTTCAGCCGAACAGTCATGCGTGCAGCTGCTTCTCCCAATGATGAATCGGATGAAACAGGTGGTATCAATAAAATCTTTAAATATCTCTATGCGTTAAGAGATAAAGGTAAGCGGCTTAAGAAGTTCAACAAGCCATTGTATCAACTCGTTAAATGGATCATTTTTTTCATCCCGATCGCCATTATTCTTTTTATTATCTGGCTAATATAACGTGCAATCCTCTGTATTTTCGCCCTTCATACAGGAGGGCGATTTATTCCTGACCCCCCTTCCTGAAACAGCTATTTCAGCTATATATGATACACTGGACACACAGTATTCAGTTATGCTGAGTATTACGTGTTTCGATCTATCGCAATACAGTGATGCAGATTATGATCGCTATGGAATTAATCTCCCCACTTATATAGAACGAGCCGTTAAAAAGCGTCGGGCAGAATACCTGGCTGCGCGAGTTTGTGCTCGTTTTGCCTTGCAACGGGTAGGAATAGATGCCTTGCCACAGAGTATTCAGGGAGAAAGGCGCCCTCATTGGCCTAATGCCAGTGTTGGATCAATTACACATAGTGATGGGATAGCTGCCAGTTATGCCACTGCATCCAGCTATGTGAGAAGTATGGGACTTGATATAGAAAAGTGGATTGACGTAAATAAGGTAGAAAGATTAGCACCTGCAATTCTCACCAAAAATGAATTGGCATATTGGAATAGTCTTTCAGTCGCAATGAAATCCAACTGGCTCACGCGCATTTTCTCAGCTAAGGAAACTTTATTTAAACTCCTTAATCCTCTCGTCGGCCAGTCTTTTTACTTTCATGATGCTGAAGTTACTGAATTCAATTCTCAACGTAACGTGCTGACACTTACGCTATTGATTCATCTCAATCACGAATTCGTTACCGGATATCGCTGCAATATCCATTATTGTGACATGCCACGATGGGTCATCACCCATGGTTTGATCCCGGCTTCTGTTTAACAGACATAAAAAAACCGCATTATATAAATGCGGTTCTCTTCAAACAAGATCGTAATCTTATTTGGCTTTTTTAGCAGCGGTAGTAGCTGCAGCTTTTTTATGAGCTACATGCTTGTGCGCTGCATGATGACGATGGTGGCGCTTGGCCTTGTGTTTTGCTGTATGAGCGTGAGATTTAACTGCATGTGTTGCATGTTGTGCAGTAGTAGATGCAGCTGTGGTCTGAGCTTCAGCAACGAAAGGAAGAGCCATCAGAAGTGCAGCAGAGAGTGCGAGTGTCTTTTTCATGTTCTTACTCCTTATTGATGAGTACTCAGGTGAGTACGTGGAGAAGATAGTACGGTATAACACTAACAAAATAAATCGTCTATACAGCAAGAATAATGCATGTTCGTTACCCAGTGTAAATCCAAATGCAAATGTTCAAAAATAAGGGAATTATTAAGGTAATAAACTAAAAAAGGGGGCATTGCCCCCCTTGGTAGATTACTGATTATTTCTATTACCCATGATATTCAAGAGCATCATGAATAGGTTTATAAAATCCAAATACAATGCCAATGCACCGATAATGGATACTTTCCTCACCTCACCATGCTCCATACCGGCAACTTGCCCACCCAGCGACTTGATTCGCTGAGTATCATATGCCGTCAGACCGACAAAAAGAACGACACCGATATAGCTGATAATTAATGAAAGAGTGCCACTTTTTAACCATAGATTAACCAGAGATGCGATGACGATACCGATCAGAGCCATGAAAAACATGGTTCCGAAACCACTAAGATCACGCTTGGTTGTATAACCATAAACGCTCATGACAGCAAACATCCCAGCGGCTGCAACAAAGGTGCTGGCAATGGATGAGTAGGTAAAAACGACAAAAATACTCGATACTGTTAGACCAGTTAATGCGGCATAGCCCATGAATAGAGTCGTAGCCACTCCCGGGGATAGTTTCCCTATGGATGCCGATAAAAACCAAACGACACCAAACTGTACAATAATCAATCCAAAAAAGAGGATTTGATTGGAAAAGATGGCATGCATAACGGCAGGTGAGTGCGCCACATACCAGGCAACAAATGCGGTCAGAATAAGTCCACTGGCCATCCAGCCATATACCTGAGCCATAAATCCCTGTAACACACCGGATTGATCGCGCTGCTCAACAGACGATGAATCTAGACGCATACTATTTACTCCTTGATTGAATGCAGTCTCATGATGGTACATCATGGATTAACTGTTAGACTACAAAAAAGAGACGCCATTCCCTTCTCTGAAAAATTAATTTTACAGCAAGTTTCAAGCAGCACAAACAAATCACTATCTTACGCTCTTCTTACAGCCCCAAATAGACTCTCCACCACGTGTATATCATCCCGATATAAATATTGGTTTTACATGATATTTTTATTGCCGGATAGTATCCATATTATGTATTCTTTTCCTTTAATTCCAACTATAGAATGAATAATACTATTTTCTGAAATATTCAAATAACTAATACTATTAGTGTATTAAATTACTATACTGCTTATAGCGTATATTATTAATACCACAATGCCAAAAGTCGCATTTTAATAAGCTAATAGACGATATAGTTATCATCGGGCTGAAAGATATATTACACAAATAATAAGTAATTTGGACTCTTCAACCACATCTTTCTTATAGCTTTACCCACTTGTAGCTTTACACAGTTACCGCTTGGCGCTATGTCTTTAGCGTCCTTTTTACCAATCTGCTTTACCGATCTGCCGTGCTTTCCACGCTGTCATTGATACCCAGGGAAAGAAAAGAAATAAAAAGGTGGGAGAACACCCAAAATGAGAGGTACCGGGCAATTTTTCTACAGACAAAAAGAAAACCCGCTGTGCCTTCCGACACAACGGGTTCTCTGGGATAGATGCCTGACGATGACCTACTCTCACATGGGGAAGCCCCACACTACCATCGGCGC
>NZ_JBPCZH010000006.1:0-232504 GCF_051251085.1 Cernens ardua | reverse complement strand
CGATGGTAGTGTGGGGCTTCCCCATGTGAGAGTAGGTCATCGTCAGGCATCTATCCCAGAGAACCCGTTGTGTCGGAAGGCACAGCGGGTTTTCTTTTTGTCTGTAGGAAATATGACAGGTTGGAAAGCAGACTAAAAAGAAATCTGAATGATGAGAAAATGTGTCTGTGGTTTATCCCTGATAATTACCGTATGGGAAGTACCTTGTTGTCGATAATGTTTTTCATGACGAGTGTTGTAGTCAGCCGTTGCACATTGGGTAATCCCGATATTTGTTTGTCATAAAGCGACTGAAAGTCGGCAAGATTCACTGCCACCACTTTTAATAAATAATCCGGCTCTCCGAATAATCGTTGTGCATCTACTACTTCTACTATCTGTTTCAGGGCATCTTCGAATGCATGGATGGATGCCTGATCCCCTTTCGCTAACGTTACAAATACCAATGCGGAAAATTCTAGCCCCAATGCTGCCGCATCAATGTCAGCGTGATATCCCCTAATAACGCCGGATTGTTCCAGTGCTTTCATTCGTCGATGACACGCCGACAGGCTAATTCCTACCTTTTCGGCCAGCTCAGTCAAGGATTGGCGCCCCTCTTTCTGTATAGCTGAAAGAATTTTCCGGTCGTAAGCATTCAATCTAAAAATCCTTCCACACTATGGTTTATTTTACGTGTAAAAAGTAACACATCCCGTGTGCCGGGCAATATTATTTCTCGTGTTTATTGCTCGAGGATGTGTTCTGTACCATGAATTCAACAATCATCACGGCCTTTTGGTTCGTTTCCATCCTATTTGTTATTACTCCAGGCCTTGACTGGGCATATGCCATATCTGCTGGTGTTAGTGCGCGAAAGCGTAATGTAGCGCTTGCAGTGCTGGGTATGGTATGTGGCCATTTTTTTGTCGTCACCATTGTCGCTATCGGGGTGGGGAAGATCGTTGCAAGCCATCCAGACGCACTAATGCTACTTACCCTTCTGGGTGCACTCTATTTATTGTGGTTGGGTCTCAATATGTTGAGACAGCCGCCTAAATTGGCAAAAGAGGGTGTGGTGAGCAAGAGGAGCTGGTTTTGGAAGGGGGTCTGCATGAGCGGGATAAATCCCAAGGTATTGCTTCTTTTTCTTGCTCTCATGCCTCAGTTCATCAACGAACATGCTTTTCTTCCCGTCGGATTACAGATTCTTTTATTGGGGATGATACATGTCGTCAGTTGCGCCGTGGTCTATAGCTTTGTTGGGTTTAGTGCTCATTTACTTCTGGCCTCCAGACCCGCTACAACGTTGTGGGTAAGTCGTGCATCCGGGATTATGATGAGCGTTATCGCGCTATTACTTATAGGCCATCAACTATGGGGATAATGAAAGTAGAAGTGTTTTAAAAAGAGAAGGCCATTGCATGTAGCAACGGCCGTTTTGCAGGATAGCTGTAGCGAGACGTACGATTTTATTCAGTGTTTCTTGTCAAGAAGTGATGCCAGTGCCTGCTCGTCGTAATCTGACTTGTCGACTTTCAAATAGGCAACACCTTCGTTCTTGACCACCATGGCATCATCCACACCGGGAATCTTCATGAGCTGATTCAGTAATTGTTGCGGGTGATGCGCAAGATCCCCTACGACAACGATAAGACTGGAAAGATGCCTGGGAGGTGTCATTCGCCATATCCCCAGCAACCACACCAGCCCAATGAGAGCAGTCATGATAAAAACAGCATTACTTCCGAAGTAAGTGGCCACAATGCCACCCAGGGTGCCGCCGAGGGTGGTACCGAGAAATTGGCTCGTGGAGTAAACGCCTAAAGCAGTCCCCTTGCCACCTGCAGGGGCGACTTTACTGATCATGGAAGGTAAGACGGCTTCCATGAGGTTGAAGGCCAAAAAGAAGAACCACAAACAGGCAATCAGTGACATGCTTTTACGTGGCAGTATGAACATGCTCAGCAAAGTCAGAATAATCAACACGACTGTACCTACGAACACTGGTTTCATCTTGCGGCGTTTTTCAGCAATGATCACCAGAGGGGTCATGGCAATGAACGAGGTTGCCATAATGGGTAGATATACCCAGCCAGCCTGTTCGCTACTGAACCCGAGAGCGCTCAGTTTCAAGGGAAGTACAACGAATAGTGCCGTTAGGATGCAGTGAAGAGCAAAAATAGAGAGATCCAGTCTGCCGAGGTCAATGCGTTTGAGTATGCCGGCCAATTGACGAAGGTCCATACCGACATCCTTATGCGAGCGCACTGGGTTGGAAGGTACCAGAAAAACAATAACAAACAAGCCCAGAACTGCCATCAATGCCGTTGTAAAGAATACCCCGGAAAGACCGAAGTGGTGTGCGATGATGGGGCCAATAACCATGGAGGCTCCAATGGCAATACCAATGCTCATGCCGACAGTTGCCATGGCTTTTGTACGTACTTCCTCGCGCGTTTGATCCGCCAGCAATGCCATGATCACCCCTGAAATAGCACCGGCTCCCTGAAGCGCTCTACCCAATATGATGCCGTAGAGAGACGTGGATTCGGCTGCGATCACACTTCCCAGCAATAAAATCAGTAGGCCCACAATAATAATGGGTTTTCTGCCTAGCCGGTCTGACAGCATGCCAAAGGGAATTTGCAGTACTGCCTGTGTGAGCCCGTAAATGCCAAGTGCAATACCTATCAACGTGGGTGTGGCATGGCTAAGGGAGGCGGAATAGAGCGCGAGAATGGGGAGTACCATAAAAAGCCCCAGCATGCGCAGGGCGTACAGTATGGAAAGGCCGCTTAAAGCCCTCATTTCTGAAGGTAGAAAGGATGACGATTTCATAAGTGACGGTCTTTATATAGATCTGTTGGGTTTCGGGGAAAATATTATGCCCCTTAATGAAGACTTATTCGAGTCTATGATCATGTATCAATAGTTTATTGGCATCATGTTCTATTTCGTGATAGCTATTTATTTCAACAAAATTTCCTTATTCCAAGGTTGAAATGAAAAACAAAATTACTTTTGTAAACAATGAGTTGCCGCAATCAGGTAGGTGTTTTGAGAAAAACCATACGAAATATGTGGGGTTGTCGTTTTCATCATAACCGTCTAAAAATGACGGTAACCGATTGAGTGGTGATGAAAAAGTCGGCGAATGCCTCTCTGTTGCAACCTCTGCGTTAGTTCGCTGGTTGTCACAGCGGGGCGGTTGCGTTTTGTGCACGAGTCATATCGATACATGATGGCCCCACTGGATACGCTGCTGCTGGAGTGTGGTAGTTGGTCTTTCGTAATCGATGGTTGGCTCCGGCGACCGAATCTTGTTAATGGGCGTTCGGTTTGTAGTAAAGAGTAAGCCATAGGGGGTAACTCTGAATGGCAGTCAGGCTTCAAGAGAGCAAACGATGACGATAAAAAAATGGCAAGGTATTTATAAGCCGTTGGCAGCTGCAGGGGTGTTAATGCTCGGTGGTTGTAATGCGGCGTTGCTGGAACCCAAGGGAATGATAGGTATGGATCAGCGAAACCTGATCATTACCGCCTTTATCCTGATGATGTTAGTGGTTATTCCCGTCATCATCATGACCTTTGTTTTTGCCTGGAAATACCGGGAATCGAATACAAAGGCCAGGTACGAACCCAATTGGGCGCACTCCAATAAATTGGAGGCGGTTATATGGGGTATTCCCATCATCATTATTATCGCTTTGGCGGTGATCACCTGGCAGAGTTCACACTCTCTCAGTCCGCAAAAACCGATTGCTTCCAAACAGAAACCTATCGATGTCGAAGTAGTGGCGCTCGATTGGAAGTGGCTGTTTATCTATCCTCAGTACGGTATTGCGACCATCAACGAGCTGGCAGTGCCTGTTGATACACCCATTCGCTTTTCCATTACGTCCGACACGGTCATGAACTCCTTCTTTATTCCTCAGCTGGGGAGTCAGATCTATGCCATGGCCGGTATGACAAGCCACTTGAACTTGATTGCTAATGAACCGGGCACGTATACAGGTATTTCGGCCAACTTCAGTGGGAATGGCTTCTACGGTATGCATTTCCAAACGGTTGCTCAATCCGATCAGGATTTCCAATCCTGGGTGAACCGAGTGCGTCAGTCTGGCCGCTCGCTGGATCAGAATGCCTATCAGGGGTTGACCTATCCTTCGATGAAGAATCCTCCGGAATTCTTCTCTTCGGTTGAGCCAAATCTATTTCAGTCAATTGTTCGTTCATTCAACGGCAATCAAGATGGCCAGAAAGCGCCAGGTGTTGGAGAGTAATTATGTTTGGAAGACTTTCTCTCGACGCGATTCCGTACCACGAGCCCATTTTGGTTGGTACCTTTTCCGTCATTGTTGTGTTGGGAATAGCGCTTCTGGCGGCTATTACCTATTTCCGCAAATGGGGTGTGTTGTGGTCGGACTGGATTACCTCTGTGGATCACAAGCGGATTGGCGTCATGTACATTGTGGTTGCTATCGTGATGCTGATACGCGGTTTTGCCGATGCCATCATGATGCGGTTGCAGCAAGCGATGGCCTCTGCCGGTGGCCCCGGTTACTTGCCGCCTGAACACTTTGATCAGGTGTTTTCTGCTCATGGCACAATCATGATCTTCTTCATGGCGATGCCGTTCATGATCGGATTGTTCAACATTGTTGTGCCGCTGCAAATCGGTGCGCGGGATGTGGCCTTTCCGTTCCTGAACTCAATGAGCTTCTGGTTTACGGCGGTGTCTGCAATTCTGATCAATATTTCACTGTTTGTGGGTGATTTCTCTCAGACAGGATGGCTTGCCTATCCGCCACTTTCCGAGCTCCAGTATAGTCCGGGAACGGGTGTGGATTACTGGATATGGTCAGTACAGCTTTCCGGGATAGGAACACTGTTGACAGGTGTCAACTTCTTCGTGACGATTCTGAAGATGCGTGCGCCGGGCATGAAGTTGTTCCGTATGCCGGTATTCACGTGGACGACATTGTGTGCGAGCGTGCTGATTATTGCCTCGTTCCCTGTCCTGACAGTGACAATTACCTTGTTGGCGCTGGATCGTACAATTGGTACGCACTTCTTTACCAATACGATGGGCGGTAACCAGATGATGTATGTGAACCTCATCTGGGCGTGGGGGCATCCGGAGGTATATATCCTGATTCTGCCAGCCTTTGGTGTGTTCTCGGAAGTAACATCGACGTTCTCGAAAAAACGGCTGTTTGGTTACTCTACGATGGTGTGGGCAACCATTGCGATTACGTTCCTTTCGTTCATTGTGTGGCTGCACCACTTCTTTACGATGGGGTCTGGTGCCAACGTGAACGCGTTCTTTGGCATCGCAACGATGATTATTGCGATTCCGACAGGGGTCAAGATATTCAACTGGCTGTTTACCATGTATCGCGGGCGTATTGAGTTTACGACGCCCATGATTTACACCGTGGGCTTTTTGGTGACGTTCTCCGTCGGCGGGATGACAGGTGTAATGATGTCTATTCCAGCAGCGGACTATCTACTGCATAACAGCCTGTTCCTGATCGCACACTTCCATAACACCATCATTGGTGGTGTCGTGCTGGGCTATCTGGCGGGGCTGGCCTACTGGTTCCCGAAAGTCTATGGATTCCATTTGTCAGACAGGCTTGGCAAGATCTCGGCACTCTGCTGGATCATCGGCTTCTGGGTGGCCTTCATGCCTCTGTATGCACTAGGTTTCATGGGGATCACTCGTCGTCAGGATAACTTTGTTGATCCGACGCCCCAACTCCATTTGCTTTTTGTTATTGCAGCTATTGGGGCGGCCATCATACTGGTAGGTATTCTGACCTTTATCCTTCAGCTGGTGATTGGCTTTGTAACAAGTGCGAAACATCGTGATCTCACCGGAGACCCATGGGGTGGACGTACGCTCGAGTGGTCTATTTCCTCACCGCCGCCGGTATACAATTTTGCCTCTATCCCTCATGTACATGATCTGGATGCGTTCTGGGACGAGAAAGAAAAAGGCATTGCCTACCAACGTCCTGCTCATTACAGCGCAATTCATATGCCGAAAAATACCAGTGCCGGTTTCCTGATGGGGGTATTTGGATTCGTGATGAGCTTCGCAATTGTCTGGCATATCTGGTGGTTGGCTGCAGTAGGGCTAGCGGCTGTGGTGATTACCTTTATCGTTCGTTCATGCAATACCGACATCGACTATTACATTCCCAGTGAAGAAGTCGAAAGAACGGAAAACGAGCGTTTCAAGTATCTGGAAGGACGGGCCTGATTCATGACTACTACTCATGTTGCTCATACAGATCCTCATGCCGGAGAGCATGAACATCATGATTCAATCGCCTTGAGGTTGTTTGGTTTTTGGATCTATATCATGACGGACTGTGTGCTGTTCGGCACACTGTTCGCCACTTATGCGGTGCTTGGGCATAACTACGCCGGTGGGCCTGCTCAGCGGGACATTTTTGATCTGTCCTATGTGTTGATCGAGACCTTCGTGCTGCTGGTGAGCAGTTTCACGATCGGCCTGACGATGCTGGCAGTATCGAAGCGTGACAAGACGCATACCTTGATCTGGTTGGCAGTGACCCTGATTTTGGGTGCTGTCTTTGTAGGATTGGAAGTCAATGAGTTTGGACACCTTATTGCTGAAGGTGACGGTCCGCAGCGCAGCGGCTTCCTTTCTGCATACTTCACATTGGTGTGCACTCACGGTTTGCATGTGACGACCGGGGTTATCTGGGCGATCGTGCTGTTTTTCCAGTTGCGGCACTCGGGCTTCAATGACCACATGGTATCGCGCTTATCAAGTCTAAGCCTGTTCTGGCACTTCCTGCATATTGTATGGATTTGTGTGTTCTCAATTGTTTATCTGACAGGGGTCCTATAAATGAGCGCTAAGCATCAGGGCCATAAAGGCTCATTGACTACGTATGTGGTTGGTGTGGTGTTATCGATCATTCTAACCATTATTCCTTTTTACATGGTGATGAACCACTCATTGTCTGTCGGTTATCTGATGGCGGTTGTCTGGATTCTGGCCGTCATTCAGATTGCCATTCAGGCGCGCTTCTTTCTTCACCTTGATCGCTATAGTGAAGGTGGTTGGAACCTGTTGTCATTGTGGTTCACGATCATGGTGGTCGGGATCATTGTGGTAGGTTCTTTGTGGATCATGACGCACCTGAACATGAATACCATGTCCATGCCAATGAATCACAGTTGATGCCATGTTGAAAAAATACCTGCTTGTTACCAAGCCAGGCATTATTTTCGGTAATTTGATTTCGGTCGCGGGAGGCTTCTTTCTGGCCTCCCGTGGTCATATCGATTTCCTGTTACTGATAGCGACAATGCTTGGTGTTTCTCTGGTGATCGCTTCGGGTTGCGTATTCAACAACTATATAGACCGGGATATTGATCGTCTGATGGAACGCACGCGTGAAAGGGTGATGGTGCGCGGATTGATCTCTCCACGATTCTCTCTGGTATATGCGACATTTCTTGGGCTTTTGGGATTTGCGTGTTTGTATTGGTTTGCTAATCCTGTAGCGGCATTGTTTGGCCTGTTCGGCTTTCTGGTCTATGTAGGGCTGTATTCGTTATATCTGAAGCGGCATTCTGTCTATGGCACGCTGGTGGGGAGCTTGTCCGGAGCTGCGCCCCCGGTCATTGGTTATTGTGCGGTAAGTCATCAATTTGATATGGGTGCGCTGTTGTTGCTGATCATGTTCAGCCTGTGGCAAATGCCGCACTCCTACGCCATCGCGATTTTTCGCTTCAAGGATTATCAGGCAGCCAATATTCCAGTGTTACCCGTCATTCGAGGGATCAATGCTGCCAAAACGCATATTGTGTTGTATATCCTGGCCTTTGCGGTTGCAGCGTTGATGTTGACGATTAGCGGGTATGCGGGTTATGGGTATTTTGTCGTCACCGTAGGGATGAGTGTCTACTGGTTGTTCATGGCATTACGCGGTTATATGACGGCAGATGATACGGTGTGGGCCCGACACCTGTTCGGTTTTTCAATTCTGATCATTACCGCGATGAGTGTCATGATGTCGATCGATTTTCAATTGGTTGTGCCTCCAGCCGTCGCTGCAGTGCCATTGCATTGATTTGAGGCGTGCATATTTTAAACAAGGATTAATTTCTGTACGTCAATATTGACCGACGACTTATCGGCATTATTAGCTTTTCCTGCCTGCGTTATCACGAGTCTCATTCTCTGGAGACACGGAGATGAATTTATCGAGGCCCTATCATCCTTTACGGTGGTGGGGCCTTTTTTGTTTTTCCCTGATTTCCTGTGTTTATTCGCCATATGCGCTACATTAAAAAGGTGGGCATTTAGCGAGATAGATTGAAATTCGAAGAAGTTATGGAAATTGAATGATTTTTTTCGCGATATCATGTTCCACTCTTGTTTCTTTTTACTGGCTTAATAGCGTCCGAAAATAACGTTTCAATTGGGAAAATTTAGCCTTTGGTCTCGTGTCACTTGCATTGAGGCGCTAGAATATGACCCGCTAAGGGATTTTGAGGACAAGACCCACGTTATGTTGTCTTGGGGGAAGAGGTGCGTTGGTAGCGTCTGGCTCTCGAATGCATGCCTGTTTTCCCCTGAAATTACTCTTTGAATGAAGTGCCTTTTCTACCTGCGTGTTGGTTGTAGCAAGGGTATTTATCGGGTGAAGTCAGGGGAAAGAGATATGCGTCATATTGACGCAATAGCGTGAGCTTTCTGCTCAAAGTATTAAGATTAGCGTGTCTTTTATACATTAATAACGTGAACGCTGAGGAGACTGCTTATGTTTGGGCTCGACGCTGTCGACCTGGCAAGGTTTCAGTTTGCCTTTACCGTTTCGTATCACATTGTCTTCCCTGCGTTGTCAATTGGCTTGGCTAGCTTCTTGATGGCGTTGGAAGCCTTGTGGCTCAAAACAGGTAAAGAGGTGTACCACGGGTTGTATCGTTTCTGGGTGCGTGTATTCGCCGTAGGCTTTGGTCTTGGTGTCGTATCCGGTGTCGTTATGGCCTATGAGTTTGGTACTAACTGGAGTGTTTTCGCCCAGAAGGGTGGGAATATTACCGGGGTGTTGCTTACCTACGAAGTGCTGACTGCCTTCTTCCTTGAAGCAGGATTTTTGGGTGTCATGCTGTTCGGTGAAAACCGTGTCAGCAAAACCACACACTTCCTGGCAACCTCCATGGTGGCAATTGGTACGCTGATTTCAGCGACCTGGATTTTGATTTCCAATAGCTGGATGCAAACGCCTGCCGGTTACTACATCGCCAATGGCCACTTTATGCCGGGTGACTGGTTGGAGATTATCTTCAATCCATCCTTCCCGTATCGTTTCGTCCATATGGTTATGGCTGCCTTCATTTCCGTAAGCTTCCTGGTGGCAGGTACAGGTGCATATCACCTTCTGCGCAACAGCAAGGATGAAGCCGCTCGTACCATGGTCTCCATGGCCATGTGGATGGCACTTGTCGCGGTACCGATGCAGATCGTTGCCGGTGACATGCATGGTCTGAATACCCTTCGCTATCAGCCGGCCAAACTGGCGGCGATGGAAGGTGACTGGCAGAGCGTACCTGGTCAGGGACTTCCTTTGACGCTGGTGGGCTGGCCGAACATGCAACAGGAACGTAATGACTTTGCGATTGAAATTCCTCACGTTGCGAGCTTATATCTGACGCATACATGGTCTGGCGAAATCCGTGGTCTGAAGGATTTCCCCAAAGACGATCGTCCTGATGTGCCTCTGGTGTTCTGGACGTTCCGTATCATGGTCGGTATGGGTATGTTGATGCTGTTGACGGGGCTGGTCGGTAACTACCTGCGCTGGAGAGGCAAGCTTTATACGACGCCGCTTTTCCTTCGTTTGGCGACCATTATTTCTCCAGCAGGCTTTATTGCGCTGGTGGCAGGCTGGATTACCACTGAAGCGGGTCGTCAGCCCTGGGTGGTCTATGGCGTATTGAGAACGTCAGAAGCTCATGCGCATCACTCGTTCGGTGAAATGCTGACCAGTCTGATCTGCTTCCTCGTGGTATATGCGATCATCTTCTGCATTGGTATTTATTACATTCTGAAGCTGCTTCGTTCCAAACCGATGGATGCAATGCCTGCGGGTGGACCGGGTAAAACTGCGTCCGGTCAGCGTCCCATTACATCCACCATTGAAAGCCTAGATTAATCCGGGAGATAAGTTTTATGTTTGCGAACATGCCTATACTGCCGGTCATCTGGTTTGCTGTGATTGGCTTCGCTGTTGCAATGTACGTCATCCTCGATGGTTTCAGCCTCGGGATGGGTATCCTTTATCCCTTCTTCAAGGGAGACGATAGACGTGATCTGATGATGGGGACGGTACTTCCCGTATGGGATGGTAACCAGACCTGGTCAGTTCTGGCAGGTGCCGGGCTGTGGGGTGCATTCCCTGAAGTTTATGGCACGGTTCTGCCGGCCATGTATCTGCCCTTGGTTATTATGCTGCTTGCATTGATTTTCCGTGGGATTGCATTCGAGTTCCGCCACAAATCAACGCGTTATCGCCATATGTTTGACCTGGCATTTTCGTTGGGTGCAATCATCGGTACGTTCTGTCAGGGTGTGACCCTGGGCGGTATTATCGATGGT
This sequence comes from Cernens ardua, assembly GCF_051251085.1. Lineage (NCBI taxonomy): Bacteria > Pseudomonadati > Pseudomonadota > Gammaproteobacteria > Oceanospirillales > Halomonadaceae > Cernens > Cernens ardua. The sequence continues at coordinate 221,874 of NZ_JBPCZH010000006.1, read as the reverse complement.
ATCAATTTGGTGAATGGTCAGTTCGTTGGAGGTTCCTTTACCTGGTTCGCTCCGTTACCGATCTTCACCGGTATTGCGCTGGTCTTCGGTTATGCACTTCTTGGTGCAGGTTGGCTGGTGGTTAAAACGGAAGGTGATGTGCAGAATCAGGCATACAAGGCAGTGCGTCCGCTGACTGTAATTCTGCTGATTGCCATGGCCGTCGTTAGTATCTGGACACCGATGCATAATAGTGCAATTGCGGCGCGTTGGTTCTCTACGCCGAATATCTACTATCTCTGCATTGTGCCGATTCTGGTAGCGCTAACAGCCATTAGCATCTTCATGAATGCAACAGCGGCTAGCGCAGAAAAACGTATCTTCCTGAAGATCATTTTTCTGTTCATTCTTGGTTTTGTAGGGCTGATCATCAGTTTCTTCCCATACATCGTGCCACCTTCCGTCACGTTGTGGGAAGCCGCTTCCAGCCCGGCAAGCCAGCGCTTCCTGATTGTAGGGTATGCGATTATTCTGCCGATCGTTTTGATCTACACGGCTTACAGTTATTACGTATTCCGTGGCAAGGTGCGGTTGGAAAATATCCATCACTACTAGGCGCAAGTATCAGTATCAGCAATTTCATTGATACTGTGTCAAGAAGCATGAAAACCCCGTCATACACGTGACGGGGTTTTTTAATGTGATGCCGATGATAGCCAACCGTTTTTAAATAAATCTTGTTGAATGAATGGCATGGCATGCAGCATAGGGGTAGCTGCATGAAATATGGATAGCCAGGGGTGTGGCCCTGATGTCGGGTACTTTGGTGCTTGTAGCGTGTCTGTGGAGCGTCAGTGACAGGTATTGAAACATTGTACGTGAGGCTTGCCGGGCGTTGACCTGTAATGTGTTCCAAAACCTGGTATTTCAAACTCTGTCATTTGAAACTCTGCCATTTCAAAACAGGGCGGTGCCGGGCACAGCGGTACCGGGTACTGGCTGAGTCTATAAGACAGTGTGTCGTAGTCAGGATTATTAGGTACACTCTTTATATACAGTGACCGAAAGAGCACTGAGGTTCGGGAGTGCCTTTCATGAGGGAAGTCGAGAATGGAGTTGCGCGATTTAATCAGGGTATTGGGAGATGGCCATTATCATTCAGGCGAAGAGCTGGGTGAGCGTTTTCACGTATCTCGAACGGCCATTTGGAAACAACTGAAAAAGCTTGAAGGCATCGGACTGAAATTGGATGCAGTGCGCGGATTGGGGTATTGCCTGTCGGCGCCTGTAGAACTTCTTGATGGTAGTCGAATTGTTGGTGCATTGGGGCTTGAGGCGCGGCGCCGGCTTGCCAGATTGTTTATCGAAATGCAGATCGATTCCACTAATAGTTTTGTGCTGGAGCGCTTCAAGCAGGGGGCCGGCCACGGTGAAGTATGCTTCGCTGAATTGCAGGAGGCGGGGCGTGGGCGCAGGGGGCGCGCCTGGCAGGCCACCCTGGGCACTGGGTTAACGTTTAGTCTGGGCTGGCGTTTCCAGGTGCAGGCCGCTCAGCTTCAGGGGTTGAGTTTGGCGGTGGGGGTTGCCATTGCCCGTGCATTGCGTGAATTTGATATTGATATTGAACTCAAGTGGCCTAATGACCTGCTGATTCGAGATGCCGAAGGTCGGTTGAACAAGTTGGGTGGGGTATTGGTTGAGTTGCAAGGGGATGCCGAGGGACCCTGTGATGTTGTCGTTGGTATCGGCTTGAATGTAAGTGCTGCGCCCGAGGTGCCGGAAGGGCAAGGTCTACCGGGGGGGTATCTGGAGCAGGTATCTGCCTCGCAGGTATCTCGCAATACGCTGGCGGCCGCGCTGGTATCTCACGTAGGTAGTTTGCTTGATAGTTATGTCGAAGAGGGATTTTCGCCTCTACGGGAGGAGTGGGAGTGCTTGAACGCGATGTCAGGCCAGTCTGTCAATGTTCATCAGGCCGGGCAGGTATATATTGCGACCGTTGAAGGTGTGGACGAGCAGGGAAGTTTGATCGTCAATTACCGTGGAGAAAGAGAGCGTTTGACAGGCGGAGAAGTCACATTACGCCCGATAAACAGTGAGGGTGAAAACCATCCGGAAAATCGTTTGTAAAAAAAGTTCGTATTTTCACGTGCTTAGGGTTGCAGAGGCGGCCGTGTTTTGCCAGAATACGTGCCGTTCCCAAGGGAGGCGAACGGGTGTGTTGATTGACACGGTTTATTGATTAATAAACGCACATGGTGTTGCATCACATGGCTTTTTTAGGCTATCCGCTTCCTGTTAATCTGTAATTTCATTTTTATGATTTGGTCAAGTGAAAGTTCAGGTTGTTTAAGGGTTGACAAAGTGGCTGAATAGAGTATAATTCGCCGCCACAACTTGGAGAGGTTCCCGAGTGGCCAAAGGGAGCAGACTGTAAATCTGCCGCGAAAGCTTCGAAGGTTCGAATCCTTCCCTCTCCACCAGTTTTTTTAAAGGCTTGTCCTGTGTTGGATGAGCTTTGTAAGGTTAAGCGGGCGTAGTTTAGTGGTAGAACCTCAGCCTTCCAAGCTGATGATGCGGGTTCGATTCCCGCCGCCCGCTCCAAGTGGTAAGCTCATGTAGCTCAGGGGTAGAGCACTCCCTTGGTAAGGGAGAGGTCGACGGTTCAATTCCGTCCATGAGCTCCAGATTAAAGGATGGCTCCGTGTCATCCTTTTTCTTCTTCCGGCTAGGTATTGACTGCCGGTTTCCGAAGGTGGCGATATTCGGAGTTGTGCTATCGAAGGTTGATAGTCTTGGTTGTATCGGATAGGATGTTGTCCGCTCTATCTCGGTAGTCAAGGAAGAAGAGTCCTAGGTCAGTAGCTCAATTGGCAGAGCAGCGGTCTCCAAAACCGCAGGTTGGGGGTTCGATTCCCTCCTGACCTGCCAACTTTCCTCAAGTTGGTATAGCGCCGATGATAGTCTTGTCGGTGTTGATTTCCAGTTTAAGCTGTCGTCGCTCCAGGAGTTAATGCATGAAAAATAACGCCGAGGTGCAGGCGTCTTCGAATCACGATGCTATCAAGTGGGCGATTGCATTTGTACTCGTCGCCGTTGCGGTGGTGGGAAATATTTATTTTGACACTCAGCCTTTGTTCTATCGCCTTTTAGGTGTGGTGATAGTGGGAGGGCTTGGTGTTTTTATTGGTTTCAAGACTTCGAAAGGTCGAGAGCTCATTGATCTGGGTCGCAATGCCAAGAAAGAGATTCTTCGTGTTGTTTGGCCGACCAAGCAGGAAACCATTCAAACGACTGCAATCGTATTGGTCGCAGTGGCGATTGTGGGGCTGGTGCTGTGGTTGATTGATACTGCGCTCGCCTGGCTTGTGTCCAGTCTTATCGGTTAGGAGTAAAGCATGGCTAAGCGTTGGTATGTTGTTCACGCCTACTCCGGCTTCGAAAAGCAGGTGATGCGTTCCCTTATTGAACGTATCAAGCTTCATGAGGTGGAAGATCTCTTTGGTGAAGTGTTGGTACCTGTTGAAGAAGTCGTCGAGATGCGCGATGGCAAACGTCGCAAGAGTGAACGCAAATTTTATCCCGGCTATGTGTTGGTCGAGATGGAAATGAACGATACCACTTGGCACTTGGTAAACGAAACGCCACGAGTGATGGGCTTTATAGGTGGCACGCCTGAAAAGCCGGCACCTATTACCCAGGCTGAAGCGGATGCTATCTTGCGTCGCGTGAAAGACGGAAGTGACAAGCCTCGTCCCAAAACCGTATTTGAGGCAGGTGAGACCGTGCGTGTTATTGATGGTCCCTTTGCTGACTTTAACGGTGTGGTGGAAGAAGTTAATTATGAGAAAAACCGTTTGCAGGTAAGTGTTCTGATCTTTGGTCGTGCAACGCCTGTTGAGCTTGAGTTTTCTCAGGTGGTTAAAGAGTAAATCTTTACAGCCGCTGCTTTCCGGGCACGGTATGGCTTTTTGTCAAATCGTATCCATGGTCGGATGTCAGCGGTTCAAGTGTCAGAGTATGCGGTGCTGGTCAGAGTACGCAGTACGGCATGGTTTGACGCTTTTCAGGAGAGGCATTTTTAAACGTGTCTCTCATAAATTCGGGGAGCCGAAAGGCGCAATTACCCACTGGAGTCTAAAATGGCCAAGAAAGTACAGGCTTACATCAAGCTGCAGGTTGCAGCTGGTAAAGCGAATCCAAGTCCGCCCGTTGGTCCTGCGTTGGGTCAGCACGGCGTAAACATCATGGAATTCTGTAAGGCGTTTAATGCAGAAACCCAGAGTCTTGAGCCGGGTCTTCCGACGCCTGTCGTTATTACTGTTTACGCTGACCGCAGCTTCACGTTCATCACGAAAACTCCGCCCGCTGCTGTTCTTTTGAAGAAAGCGGCTGGTATTCAGTCCGGTTCTGGTGAGCCGAACAAGAAAAAAGTGGGTACAGTGACTCGCGAGCAGCTTGAAGAGATCGCTCGTACTAAAGAACCCGACATGACAGCTGCTGATCTTGATGCTGCTGTTCGTACCATCGCAGGCAGTGCGCGTAGCATGGGCCTTAACGTGGAGGGTTTGTAAGATGGCGAAGCTAACTAAACGAGCCAAGCAGATTCGTGAAAAAGTAGAAGCAGGCAAGGTCTACAATATCGATGAAGCTACCGCGCTTCTGGCAGAGCTTTCTACTGTCAAGTTCAAGGAATCCATCGACGTTGCCATCAACCTGGGTGTTGATGCACGTAAATCTGACCAGGTAGTACGTGGCGCGACTGTTATGCCTCACGGTACTGGTAACGATGTACGTGTTGCTGTATTCGCTCAGGGTGCTGCTGCCGATGCAGCACGTGAAGCGGGTGCTGAAATTGTTGGTATGGATGAACTGGCAGCCGAAGTTAAAGGCGGCCGTATGGACTTCGACGTTGTTATCGCTGCGCCTGATGCAATGCGCGTTGTTGGTCAGCTGGGTCAGATTCTGGGTCCGCGTGGCCTGATGCCTAACCCTAAAGTGGGCACGGTAACACCTGATGTTGCGACTGCTGTCAAGAATGCCAAGGCTGGTCAGGTACGTTTCCGTACTGACAAGAACGGCATTATCCACGTTACCCTGGGTAAAGTGGATTTCAGTCAGGAAGCAATCAAAGGTAACCTAACGGCGCTGGTTGCAGATATCAAACGTCTGAAACCCAGCACTTCCAAAGGTGTTTACCTGAAGAAAATCTCTCTTTCCAGTACAATGGGTCCCGGTCTCGTTATCGACCACTCATTCCTGGCGTAAGGAGAGTCAGGCTGCTCACTCTGTGAGTAGCCTGTCCGAATTTCGGAAGCGGGTTTTTAAAGCCTGCTTCCATACAGAAGCAATACTTTGCGGTGCCTTTACCTTTCATTCGCAAGAGTGGGGTGGGGGATCGTCAAAGACCGCAGGTGTGGCATTCAGTGCTGCTTAATGAGTTCAACTTGCCTGCGCAGATGGTATTGGCCCGTCGGTTTTCCGATGCCAGCCATCCCTCACTCCAGATGTCACGCCTTGGCTGGCTCTGGGTAATAGCAACTCTGGGAATCGGTCGTGGTACTGATTTTCGGATGGAAGGAGTGAAGACAGTGGCATTACGTCTTGATGGCAAGAAGGCGATCGTTGCAGAAGTCAACGAATCTGCCAAAGCTGCGCTCTCCGTCGTAGTTGCAGACTCTCGCGGTGTAACTGTTAGCGCAATGACTGATCTGCGTAAACAGGCACGTGAGAACGGTGTTGAGCTTCGTGTTGTTCGTAACACGCTGGCACGCCGTGCACTCGAAGGTACATCTTACGATGTGCTGAACGAGTCGTTTGTTGGTCCTACTCTGTTGGCGTTTTCTATGGAGCATCCGGGTGCTGGCGCTCGTTTGCTGAAAGAATTTGCCAAGGGGCAGGATAACTTCGAGGTTAAAGCGCTTGCTTACGAAGGTGAGCTGATCCCCGCAGAACAGATCGATCGTCTGGCAACTCTGCCGACCCTCGACGAAGCACTGGCAAAACTGTTGTCGGTCATGAAAGAAGCTTCTGCAGGCAAGCTGGCCCGTACTCTCGCTGCGCTGCGTGACAAAAAACAGGAAGAAGAAGCGGCTTGATCTGCTGAATTCTTTTCTGGTTACGCTGCCCACGGGCGCAACTGATCAATTTTATGTTTGAGCACCTGGTGCTCCGCAAAGTTTAGGAATCTAATCATGGCACTTAGCAAAGACGATATCATCAACGCCGTCGCTGAAATGTCCGTAATGGAAGTGGCCGAACTGGTCGAAGCGATGGAAGAAAAATTCGGCGTTTCTGCCGCTGCAGCGGTTGTTGCTGGTCCTGCTGGCGCAGGCGAAGCTGCTGCTGAAGAACAGACTGAATTTGACCTGGTTCTGACAGCTGCTGGTGACAAGAAAGTTAACGTCATCAAAGTAGTTCGTGAAATCACTGGTCTTGGCCTGAAAGAAGCCAAAGGTGCTGTTGACGGTGCTCCGGCTACTCTGAAAGAAGGCATGTCCAAAGAAGACGCTGAAGCTGCAAAAGCAAAACTTGAAGAAGCAGGCGCTTCCGCTGAACTCAAGTAATGTAAGCAGTTCTGTATCGCATAGGGTATAATATATTCTATGCATGGCTGGTGGCGGTTCTATCGTCGCCGGCCTTTTTCCGTTGCCACCGGAACAATAGTGGCATTCCTGTCATCATGTATTTATACTATAGAGTTGGTATAAGTGGATTGATGAAGTTATATCCTGTCAGTTTTGCACTCTCAATGGTTGGTATCTGGTAATCGAGCGGGTTTCGGCGTCTTCATTTGGCGTGCGTTTCAAGTGCTGGCTTATCGTACCCCATCGGTTCTTACTGATATCGATATGACAAAACTACATTCTGTGCAAACGAATTTTCAACGGCGAGTCTCCATTTTGGTGACTTGCCGTTGGCGCCTGACGGGAAATCCCGCCAGCGCGTGCCGACCATGCCGGTCACTTTCGGTGAACAAGCTGGGGAATACAGATGGCTTACTCATACACTGAGAAAAAACGCATCCGCAAGGATTTCGGCAAGTTGCCCCAAGTGATGGATGTGCCCTACCTGCTGGCCATTCAGCTTGATTCCTATCACGACTTCCTCCAACAAGACAAATCCGCTGATGGGCGTCTTGATACAGGCTTGCATGCAGCCTTTAACTCCGTCTTCCCGATCGAGAGTTTTTCAGGCAATGCTGCGCTTGAATATGTCAGTTATCGCTTTGGCATTCCAGCATTTGATGTCAAAGAGTGCCAGTTGCGTGGTGCTACCTACGCCGCACCCTTGCGAGTCAAGGTGCGCCTGATTATCTATGATCGTGAGTCTTCCAACAAAGCGGTCAAGGATATCAAGGAACAGGAAGTTTACATGGGGGAAATCCCCCTGATGACCGAAAACGGTACCTTTGTTATCAATGGTACTGAGCGAGTCATCGTTTCCCAGCTGCATCGTAGTCCTGGGGTTTTCTTTGATCACGATAAGGGTAAAGGGCACTCTTCAGGCAAGTTGCTGTACTCTGCCCGTATTATCCCCTACCGTGGATCATGGCTCGATTTCGAGTTTGACCCACGTGACAACGTGTTTGTGCGTATCGATCGTCGCCGCAAACTGCCTGCGACTGTTCTGCTGCGTGCGCTGGGAATGTCTGCAGAAGAAATTCTGGACACATTCTTCGAAACCAGTACTTTTCATATCGAAAAAACCGGTTTCAGTATTGATCTCGTTCCTTCACGCCTGCGCGGTGAAACAGCTTCCTTCGAAATTAAAGACAAGGACGGCAATGTCATCGTGGAAGAAGGACGTCGCATTACGCAGAAACATATTCGTCAGTTGGAAAAGGCAGGTATCGAACGCCTGGCTGTGCCGCTTGAATATGTGGTTGGCAAGACACTGGCCAAGGATCAGGTTGATCCCAAAACCGGCGAGCTGATCTGCGAATGCAATACCGAATTGACGCCTGAGCTGATCGAGACCATCGGCGCTGCAGGTATCACTTCTTTTGAAACGCTGTACACCAATGATCTGGATGCAGGTGCATTCATTTCCGACACGCTTCGTGTAGATCCGACCAACTCCCAATTGGAAGCGCTGGTTGAAATCTACCGCATGATGCGTCCTGGTGAGCCGCCGACCAAGGAAGCTGCGGAGTCGCTCTTCAATAACCTGTTCTTCTCGGCTGATCGCTACGATCTTTCCGCTGTGGGCCGCATGAAGTTCAACCGCCGCTTGCATCGTGATAGCGATACCGGCTCCGGCGTACTGGATAATCAGGACATCCTTGATGTACTGAAAGAGCTGATCAATATCCGTAACGGCTTCGGTGATGTTGACGATATCGACCACTTGGGTAACCGTCGTATCCGTAGTGTCGGTGAAATGGCCGAGAACCAGTTCCGTGTTGGTTTGGTACGTGTTGAACGTGCCGTTCGCGAACGCTTGTCCATGGCGGAAAGTGAAGGCCTCATGCCGCAGGATCTGATCAACGCCAAGCCTGTAGCGGCGGCTATCAAGGAATTCTTTGGTTCCAGCCAGCTGTCCCAGTTCATGGACCAGAACAACCCGCTTTCCGAGGTAACACACAAACGTCGTGTTTCTGCCTTGGGCCCGGGCGGTCTGACGCGTGAGCGTGCCGGCTTTGAGGTGCGCGACGTACACGCGACTCACTATGGCCGTTTGTGCCCGATCGAAACGCCTGAAGGTCCGAACATTGGTTTGATCAACTCGTTGGCAACCTATTCGCGTACCAACAGCTATGGTTTCCTCGAAACACCTTATCGCAAGGTTGTGGATCGTAAGGTGACTGATGAAGTCGTTCATCTTTCAGCGATCGAAGAGGGCGATTATGTTATCGCGCAGGCATCTGCTTCCATCGATCAGGGCAACAACCTGGTAGACGACCTGGTTCAGGTACGTCACCGTGGTGAGACGACTTTCATGTCACCCGATAAAGTGACCCTGATGGATGTGTCTCCCCGTCAGGTGGTGTCTGTTGCAGCTGCGTTGATTCCGTTCCTTGAACACGATGACGCCAACCGCGCATTGATGGGATCAAACATGCAGCGTCAGGCTGTGCCGACCCTGCGTGCAGAAAAACCGCTGGTAGGTACGGGCATGGAGAAATTCGTTGCTCGTGACTCTGGTGTCTGCGCAATCGCACGTCGTGGTGGTAAGGTGGATTCAGTCGATGCCAAACGCATTGTTATTCGCGTCAATGACGACGAACTGACAGGCGGTGAAGCGGGCGTTGATATCTACAACCTGACCAAATATGTCCGTTCCAACCAGAATACTTGCCAGAACCAGCGTCCTGTGGTTCGCCCCGGTGATCAGGTGGCGCGTGGTGATATTCTGGCTGATGGTACTTCTGTTGATACGGGTGATCTGGCACTGGGTCAGAACATGCGTATCGCGTTCATGCCATGGAATGGTTACAACTACGAAGACTCTATCCTAATCTCCGAGCGTGTGGTTGAGGATGACCGCTTCACCACCATTCACATTCAGGAACTGACCTGTGTTTCTCGTGACACCAAGTTGGGTGCCGAAGAGATCACATCGGATATTCCGAACGTGGGTGAAGCTGCGCTGAGCAAACTGGACGAGTCCGGTATTGTTTATATCGGTGCTGAAATCAACCCCGGCGATATCCTTGTTGGTAAGGTAACGCCCAAGGGTGAAACCCAGCTGACGCCTGAAGAGAAACTGCTGCGTGCCATCTTCGGTGAGAAAGCGTCTGACGTCAAAGATACTTCCCTGCGTGCCTCAACCGGTATGCGCGGGACGGTTATCGACGTTCAGGTCTTTACCCGTGATGGTGTCGAGAAAGACGAGCGTGCGCTTTCCATCGAGAAATCACAGCTCGACGAAGTCCGTAAGGATCTTCAGGAAACCTTCCGTATTGCTGAAAATGCGACGTTCGAACGTATGCATACCGCATTGGTAGGTCAGGCGGTCAACGGCGGCCCTCAGCTGAAGAAAGGCGATGTGCTGACAGACGACTACCTGAATGAGTTGCCGCGCGATCAGTGGTACAACCTGCGCATGCAGGATGAGGCGCTGAACGAACTGTTGGCCAGCTCCAATGAACAGCTGGAAAACCGTCGCAAAGAGATGGATGAGCGTTTTGAAGACAAAAAACGCAAACTGACTCAGGGTGATGACCTTGCGCCAGGCCAGCTCAAGATTGTGAAGGTCTATCTGGCAGTCAAACGTCGTATCCAGCCGGGTGACAAAATGGCTGGTCGTCACGGTAACAAGGGTGTTATCTCTGCCATCAAACCGGTGGAAGACATGCCTTTCGATGCCGAGGGTGTGCCCGTCGACTTCGTTCTGAACCCGCTGGGTGTACCTTCGCGCATGAACGTTGGTCAGATTCTTGAAACGCACCTGGGTATGGCCGCGTTTGGTCTGGGCGTGAAAATCGATCGTATGCTGAAGGACGCACGCGATCAGCAGATCAGTGAAATCCGCGACTTCCTGGAGCAGGTGTATAACCAGTCCGGTGGCCGCAAGGAAGAGCTCAATGAGCTTACTGATGAAGAGCTGATTGCTCTGGCGAAAAACCTGTCGAAAGGTGTACCGCTCGCAACGCCTGTCTTTGACGGCGCTGAGGAGTCTGAAATCAAAGGACTGTTGAAACTGGCAGATCTGCCGGAATCCGGTCAGGTACAGCTCTTCGATGGTTGCACAGGTGAAGCATTCGATCGTCCTGTTACTGTGGGTTATATGTACATGCTGAAGCTCAACCACCTGGTTGATGACAAGATGCACGCACGTTCCACAGGTTCCTACTCACTCGTTACTCAGCAGCCGCTGGGTGGTAAGGCGCAATTTGGTGGTCAGCGCTTTGGTGAGATGGAGGTATGGGCACTGGAAGCATACGGTGCGGCCTATACTCTGCAGGAAATGCTTACCGTCAAGTCTGATGATGTGGAAGGTCGTACGAAAATGTACAAGAGCATCGTGGACGGCGACCACACCATGCAAGCGGGTATGCCAGAGTCCTTCAACGTACTGGTTAAGGAAATCCGTTCGCTCGGTATCGACATCGAACTGGAATCCTAAGCCTGGCGCTGGGTTTATCCGACGACCTTTTATCTGTGGTACCGGGTCAGTGGGGAATAATGCCTCACTGGCCCGCCCATAAAACTCCGCGGTGGAGCCGACCTAATGAAAGATTTGGTGAAAGTACTCAAATCACAGGGGCAGTCTGAAGAGTTTGACTCGATCAAGATTTCTCTCGCCTCACCGGATATGATCCGTTCATGGTCATACGGCGAAGTCAAAAAGCCCGAAACCATCAACTACCGTACGTTCAAGCCTGAGCGTGACGGCTTGTTCTGTGCCAAGATCTTTGGTCCGGTCAAGGATTACGAGTGCTTGTGTGGCAAATACAAGCGCATGAAGCATCGCGGCATCATTTGTGAAAAATGTGGCGTTGAAGTGACCAAGGCCTCTGTACGTCGTGAGCGTATGGGGCACATTGAGCTGGCTTCTCCCGTAGCGCACATCTGGTTCCTGAAATCCTTGCCAAGCCGTATTGGCATGCTGCTGGATATGACTCTGCGTGATATCGAGCGTGTGCTCTATTTTGAATCCTTCGTTGTTATCGATCCGGGTATGACGACGTTGGAAAAAGGGCAGCTGCTGAATGACGAGCAGTATTTCGATGCGCTGGAAGAATTCGGCGATGATTTCGATGCCCGCATGGGAGCTGAAGCTGTTCAGGCATTGCTGTCTGAAATTGATTTGGGTGAAGAGATCGAGCGCCTGCGTGAGGAAATTCCGCAGACCAACTCTGAAACCAAGGTCAAGAAGCTCTCCAAACGTTTGAAATTGCTGGAGTCGTTCTACCAGTCCGGAAACAATCCCGAGTGGATGGTCATGGAAGTACTGCCGGTACTGCCGCCTGACCTTCGTCCGCTGGTGCCTCTGGATGGTGGCCGTTTCGCGACGTCTGATCTGAATGACCTTTATCGTCGTGTCATCAACCGTAACAACCGTCTGAAACGCCTGCTGGATCTTAACGCGCCCGATATCATCGTGCGTAACGAGAAACGCATGCTGCAGGAATCTGTCGATGCGCTGCTCGACAACGGTCGTCGCGGTCGTGCGATTACCGGTTCCAACAAGCGTCCTCTGAAATCCCTGGCTGACATGATCAAGGGTAAACAGGGCCGTTTCCGTCAGAACCTGTTGGGTAAACGTGTTGACTACTCCGGCCGTTCGGTTATTACCGTTGGACCTTACCTGCGTCTGCATCAGTGTGGTTTGCCGAAGAAAATGGCGCTTGAGCTGTTCAAGCCGTTCATCTATTCGAAACTGCAACTGAATGGGCTGGCCTCGACTATCAAGGCCGCCAAGAAAATGGTTGAGCGTGAAGTGCCTGAAGTATGGGATATCCTTGCGGACGTTATTCGTGAGCATCCGGTACTGCTGAACCGTGCACCGACCCTTCACCGTTTGGGTATTCAGGCGTTCGAGCCGCTACTGATCGAAGGTAAGGCCATCCGCCTGCACCCGCTGGTATGTGCGGCGTACAACGCTGACTTTGACGGTGACCAGATGGCGGTACACGTACCGCTGACACTGGAAGCGCAGCTTGAAGCGCGTGCGTTGATGATGTCCACCAACAACGTACTGTCTCCCGCCAGTGGTGAGCCTATCATCGTGCCTTCTCAGGACGTTGTATTGGGTCTTTACTACATGACACGCGAAAAGATCAATGCGAAGGGTGAAGGCATGGCTTTCTCCAATATCGCTGAGGTTGAGCGTGCATTCGGTACGCAGAGCGTTTCTGTTCATGCGCGTGTCAAAGTGCGTCTGACTGAATGGTTGCGTGACGACGAAAGTGGTGAACTGACGCCGCAAACCACGTTGCGTGATACGACTGTAGGTCGTGCGATGCTGTTCTCGATCCTGCCGAAAGGGTTGAGCTTCGACAACATCGACAAGCCGATGAAGAAAAAGGCGATCTCTCAGCTGATCAACGTTGCTTATCGTACCGTTGGCTTGAAAGATGCCGTTATTCTTGCTGACCAGCTGATGTACACCGGTTTCCGCATGGCGGCATGGTCGGGTGCGTCTGTTGGTGTGAATGACTTCGTTATTCCGAAGGAAAAAACGGCGATCATCGAAGGTGCCGAAAAAGAAGTCAAAGAGATCGAAGATCAGTTCTCTTCCGGTCTTGTAACGGCAGGCGAGAAGTACAACAAGGTGATCGATATCTGGTCCAAGGCCAACGATAAAGTCACCAAGGCGATGATGAAGGGTATCTCCACTGAGACTGTGGTTGACCGTGAAGGTAACGAAGTTGAGCAGGCCTCGTTCAACAGCGTTTACATCATGGCTGACTCCGGTGCCCGTGGTAACGAAACCCAGATCCGTCAGTTGGCCGGTATGCGTGGTCTGATGACCAAACCGGATGGCTCAATCATCGAGACGCCTATCGTCGCCAACTTCCGTGAGGGGTTGAACGTACTCCAGTACTTCATCTCTACACACGGTGCTCGTAAAGGTCTGGCCGATACCGCTCTGAAAACAGCGAACTCCGGTTACCTGACTCGTCGTCTGGTAGACGTCGCACAGGACGTTGTTGTTACTGAAAATGATTGTGGCAGCGAAGAAGGCCTGACGTTGACGCCGATCATCGAAGGTGGTGACGTCATGGTGTCACTGGCAGCGCGTGTGCTGGGTCGTGTTGTCGCCAAGGATGTAGTCGATTCTGACGATAACGTATTGATCCCGCGCGGTACGCTGCTGGATGAAGCATGGTGTGCACGTCTGGACAGCATGGGTATCGATGAGATCGTGGTACGCAGTACCATCACCTGTGGCAGCGAGCATGGTATTTGCTCCATGTGTTATGGCCGTGATCTGGCGCGTGGGCATCTGGTTAACGTGGGTGAGTCTGTCGGTGTTATCGCTGCGCAGTCCATCGGTGAGCCGGGTACACAGCTGACCATGCGTACGTTCCACATCGGGGGTGCGGCTTCCCGTTCCTCTGCGGCGGATAGCGTACAGGTCAAGCACGGCGGTACTATTCGCCTGCACAACATGAAGTCTGTTGAACGTGCGGATGGCAAGCTGGTCGTGGTATCACGTTCCAGTGCCCTGGCCGTGGCAGACGACACCGGCCGTGAGCGTGAGTACTACAAACTGCCATACGGGGCTGAGCTTTCCGTGCGTGACGGCGCCAAGGTAGATGCTGGTGAGGTTGTGGCCCGCTGGGATCCACATACGCACCCGATCGTTGCAGAAGTGGCAGGTCGTGTTCAGTTCTCCGAAATGGAAGAGGGCGTCACCATGCACCGTACGGTGGATGAAATGACAGGCCTGGGTTCCATCGAGATTATTGAACCGGGTAACCGCCCAAGCTCTGGTCGTGACAAGCGCCCGATGATCATGCTGCTGGACGAAAATGGCGAACACGTGACCCTGCCGGGTTCCAATACGCCGTTCCAGTACATGCTGCCGGGGAATGCGATCGTTTCTGTCGACAGCAACGATCAGATCGATGTGGGTGAAGTTATTGCCCGTATTCCGGTTGAATCGTCCGGTAACAAGGACATCACTGGTGGTCTGCCCCGTGTTGCCGATCTGTTCGAAGCACGTAAGCCGAAAGAGCCTTCCATCCTGGCTGAAATTTCAGGAACGGTCACCTTCGGTAAGGAAACCAAGGGCAAACGTCGTCTCACCATCACACCTGAAGAGGGTGACAGCTTTGAAATGCTGATTCCGAAATGGCGTCAGATCAGCGTCTTCGAAGGTGAGAACGTCGAGAAGGGTGAGACTATCTCCGATGGTCCGAGCAACCCTCACGATATCCTGCGTCTTCTGGGCGTAGCGGAACTGGCCAAGTACATTACGTCAGAAATTCAGGACGTTTACCGCTTGCAGGGTGTTCCGATCAACGATAAGCACATTGAAGTTATCGTTCGTCAGATGCTCCGCAAGGTAGAAGTGACCGATGCGGGTGATACAACACTGATCCCGGGTGATCAGGTTGAGCTGGTCCGTGTTCTGGCAGAAAACGAGCGTGCCATTGCGGCAGACCGTTTCCCGGCCAAGTATGAGCGCGTATTGCTAGGTATCACGAAAGCCTCGTTGGCGACAGAGTCCTTCATCTCAGCGGCGTCCTTCCAGGAAACGACGCGCGTACTGACGGAAGCCTCTGTTACCGGCAAGAGCGATCACCTGCGCGGCCTGAAAGAAAACGTGGTTGTAGGTCGCCTGATTCCGGCGGGTACGGGGCTGGCTTATCACTCAGAGCGCCGTCGCAAGCGTGAAGAGGATGATCGTTCAGAACGCCCCAGCGCGCTGGATATCGAACATCAATTGGGTGAGCAACTGACAGCACTGGATGCAGACGACGAGTAAAGGTGAATACCACTCGCCTATGGTGGCGGGTGGGCTATAACCTGTTGATCTGCATGGCAGTTAGTCGTCATGTTATTGATGTAAAGGTAGTCGTCGGCCCGATCGTGGATGAGGAAATCTACGGTCGGGCTTGACGTTTATAGGAAGAACACCGTAAAATTTGCAGCCTTTATTGCCGGGAGTAGTGTATCTGTATTCTCGGTGATAGTCGTTCAGGATAGTTACCGACTATTTAACGCGACATTTATGCATCGTCATTTTGGAGTGAGAAATTAATGGCAACCGTAAACCAGTTGGTGCGCAAGCCGCGTAAGCGCCCGGTCACTAAAAGTGACGTGCCTGCGCTTCAGGCTTGTCCACAAAAACGCGGCGTTTGTACTCGCGTTTATACGACTACCCCGAAAAAACCTAACTCGGCCCTTCGTAAGGTTTGCCGTGTTCGTTTGACTAACGGGTACGAAGTAACTTCATACATCGGTGGTGAAGGCCACAACCTGCAAGAGCACTCAGTCGTGTTGATTCGCGGCGGTCGTGTAAAAGACTTGCCAGGTGTGCGTTATCACACCGTACGTGGCGCACTGGATACCTCTGGTGTTCAGAATCGTAAGCAGGGCCGTTCCAAATACGGTACCAAGCGTCCTAAATCCTAATCATTCTGGTCTGATAAGAGTAAGGCTGGCGGCTTGGATGCCAGGTTTACCTGAAGGACCCTTCAATTGAGGGCTTATCATGCCTAGACGTCGTGTTGCAGCCAAGCGCGAGATTCTTCCAGATCCTAAGTTTGGAAGTGAGCGCTTGGCGAAGTTTATGAACCATCTGATGATCAGCGGCAAAAAATCCGTCGCCGAGCGCATCGTTTACGGTGCACTTGATCGGGTTGCCACTCGCTCCAACGATGCTGAGCCGCTGGATGTCTTCGATAAAGCGCTGGAAACTATCCAGCCGATGGTGGAAGTTAAGTCTCGCCGCGTCGGCGGTGCGACCTACCAAGTGCCAGTAGAAGTTCGTCCTTCTCGTCGCCAGGCGCTTGCAATGCGTTGGATGGTTGATGCCGCTCGTTCCCGCGGTGAGAAAACCATGGAACAACGCTTGGCGGGTGAAATTCTTGATGCCTCTGAAGGCAAGGGTGCGGCAGTCAAGAAACGCGAAGACGTTCATCGTATGGCAGAAGCCAACAAAGCGTTCTCGCACTATCGTTTCTAATGTTTTCAGGGGTGTAGCATTACTGTTATTCCCCTGTGCTAAAAACTGAAACGTGACTCCCAACCAACAGGATATTATATCGTGGCACGTAAGACTCCCCTTAAGCGTTACCGCAATATCGGGATTGTCGCGCACGTAGATGCGGGCAAAACCACGACAACGGAACGCATACTGTTTTACACTGGTCTTTCACACAAGATCGGTGAGGTGCATGACGGTGCTGCAACAACTGACTGGATGGCTCAGGAGCAGGAGCGTGGTATTACCATTACCTCTGCTGCTGTAACGACCTTCTGGAAAGGTATGAACCAGCAATTCGATGAACACCGTATCAACATCATCGATACTCCTGGACACGTTGACTTCACTATCGAAGTAGAACGTTCCTTGCGTGTACTTGATGGTGCTGTCGTTGTTCTGTGTGGTTCTTCCGGTGTTCAGCCCCAGACTGAAACCGTATGGCGCCAGGCCAACAAATATGAAGTTCCCCGCATGGTGTTCGTCAACAAGATGGACCGTGCCGGCGCTGACTTCTTCCGTGTTGTCGATCAGTTGAAGGATCGTTTGAACTGCAACACAGTTCCGATTCAGATCAACTGGGGTGCGGAAGACGAATTCAAGGGTGTTGTCGATCTCATCGAGATGAAGGCAATCCTTTGGAACGAAGATGATATGGGCCTGACCTATCAGCTGGTCGATATTCCTGAAGAGCTTCAGGAAACGGCTGAGACCTACCATGAGCAAATGGTAGAAGCAGCGGCGGAAGCTTCTGAAGAGCTGATGGAAAAATACCTTGAAGAAGGTGAGTTGACCAAGGAAGAGATCAAGGCTGGTTTGCGTCGTCGTACACTCGATAACGAAATCGTTTTGATTACTTGTGGTTCAGCTTTCAAAAACAAGGGTGTTCAGGCTGTATTGGATGCAGTTGTTGATTATCTGCCTTCTCCGCTTGAAGTTAAGCCTATTGAAGGTGAGCTGGAAGACAATGGCGAAATTGTTACCCGTGAAGCGGATGACAATGCACCGTTTGCATCTCTGGCATTCAAGATCGCGACCGATCCCTTTGTAGGTACTTTGACCTTCGTCCGTGTATACTCTGGTGTATTGAGCTCTGGTGATACCGTGTTCAACTCCGTCAAGGGTAAACGCGAGCGTGTGGGTCGTATCGTACAGATGCACTCAAATACTCGTGAAGAAATCAAAGAGATTCTGGCGGGTGACATTGCTGCATGTGTAGGTCTGAAAGACGTTACTACAGGTGATACACTTTGCGACCTGAATAGCAAGATCATTCTGGAACGCATGGAGTTCCCTGATCCCGTTATTTCCGTAGCGGTCGAGCCCAAATCCAAGGCTGACCAGGAAAAAATGGGTATCGCGCTTGGCAAGTTGGCACAGGAAGATCCCTCTTTCCGTGTGCAGACTGATGAAGAAACCGGCCAGACCATCATTTCTGGTATGGGTGAGCTTCACCTGGACATCATCGTTGACCGTATGCGTCGCGAATTCAATGTTGAAGCCAACATTGGTAAGCCTCAGGTAGCCTATCGCGAAACAATCCGCTCCGAAGTTGAGCAGGAAGGTAAGTTTGTACGCCAGTCTGGTGGTCGTGGTCAGTTCGGTCACGTTTGGTTGCGCATTGCGCCTCTCACCGCAGAAGACAAGGGCGACGACGAAGAGATGACCTTCAAGTTCGACTCTGAAATCGTGGGTGGTGTGGTACCCAAGGAATATGTGCCGGCTGTTGAAAAAGGTGCTTACGAGCAGCTTCAAAACGGTGTTATCGCTGGCTATCCGATGATCGACGTCAAGGTAACCCTCTACGACGGTTCCTATCATGATGTTGACTCTAACGAAAATGCCTTTAAGATCGCATCATCCATGGCGATCAAAGAAGGCGCGCGTAAAGCTGGTGCAGTCCTGCTTGAGCCGGTTATGCGTGTAGAGGTGGAAACACCTGAAGAGTTCATGGGCGACGTGATGGGCGATTTGAACCGCCGCCGTGGCCTGGTGCAGGGCATGGATGATTCTTCCGCCGGAAAAATTATTCGTGCATTGGTGCCGCTGGGTGAGATGTTCGGTTATGCGACCGATCTGCGCTCGCAAACCCAGGGCCGCGCAAGCTACTCCATGGAGTTTGCAAAATATGATGAGGCACCGTCCAGCGTCGTCGAAGCCGTCATCAATCAAAAATAACCCATAGCTAAAACGAGGTTATAGCAGTGGCTAAGGAAAAATACGAACGTTCCAAACCGCACGTTAACGTTGGCACAATCGGTCACGTTGACCACGGTAAAACTACCCTAACAGCGGCCCTGACTCGCGTATCCGCAGAAGTTTTCGGCGGTGAATGGCGTCAGTTCGATACTATCGATAACGCTCCTGAAGAGCGTGAACGTGGTATCACTATTGCGTCTGCACACGTTGAGTACCAGTCTGAAGAGCGTCACTACGCTCACGTAGACTGCCCCGGACACGCTGACTATGTTAAAAACATGATCACCGGTGCTGCTCAGATGGACGGTGCTATCCTGGTTGTATCTGCAGCCGATGGCCCCATGCCACAGACTCGTGAGCACATCCTGCTTTCTCGTCAGGTTGGTGTACCTTACATCGTTGTATTCCTGAACAAAGCAGACATGGTTGACGACGAAGAGCTCCTCGAGCTGGTCGAAATGGAAGTTCGCGAACTTCTGAGCGAATACGACTTCCCGGGTGATGATACTCCTATCATCATCGGTTCAGCTCTGATGGCTCTGGAAGGCAAGGACGACAACGGCATGGGTACTACCGCTGTTGCCAACCTGATCAAAGCTCTGGATGCCTACATCCCTGAGCCTGAGCGTGCAATCGACCTGCCCTTCCTGATGCCTATTGAGGACGTATTCTCAATCTCTGGTCGTGGTACCGTTGTAACTGGTCGTGTTGAGCGCGGTATTGTTCGCACTGGCGACGAAGTTGAAATCGTTGGTCTGCAGGACACTCAGAAAACTACCGTTACTGGTGTTGAGATGTTCCGTAAACTGCTCGACGAAGGTCGTGCGGGTGAGAACATCGGTGCACTTCTGCGTGGTACAAAACGTGATGAAGTTGAGCGTGGTCAGGTTTTGGCCAAGCCCGGTTCTATCACTCCTCACACCAAGTTCGAAAGTGAGGTTTACATCCTGTCCAAGGAAGAGGGTGGTCGTCACACTCCTTTCTTCAAAGGATATCGTCCTCAGTTCTACTTCCGTACCACTGACGTAACGGGTACTTGTGAACTGCCAGAAGGCGTAGAAATGGTAATGCCAGGTGATAACGTTAAAATGGTTATCACTCTGATCGCACCTATCGCAATGGAAGACGGTCTGCGTTTCGCTATTCGTGAAGGTGGCCGTACTGTTGGCGCAGGTGTTGTTGCCAAAATTATCGAGTGATCATTTTTCTCGATTCCCTCGCAAGAGGGTGAAAATAAGGGGCCTTCGGGCCCCTTTATCATGTGGAATGCATATTTCTTGATGGTCAGGATTTGACTATCCGATTTAGGCCATCTATAATGCGCATCCTTTCAAGCGTGAGTGGGTGGCTCGCGCCGTCCGTTCACAGGCGTCCCAAATAATTGGGTTGGCCCATTGGAGTCAAGGCAAATGCAGAACCAGAAAATTCGCATTCGGCTTAAGGCTTTCGATCATCGTTTGATCGATCAGTCTGCGCAAGAGATCGTCGATACAGCTAAACGTACCGGTGCTCAGGTTCGCGGACCAATTCCTTTGCCGACTAATCGGGAACGTTACACCGTTCTGATTTCTCCGCACGTCAACAAAGATGCGCGTGATCAGTACGAGATTCGTACCCATAAGCGTGTGCTCGACATCGTTGAGCCGACTGAAAAAACAGTTGATGCGCTGATGAAACTTGATCTTGCTGCCGGCGTAGACGTGCAGATTAAGGTTGATTAATAACCCACACTAGTCACGAGCGGCTTGTCTAGTGCCGCCGCGTCGAGAGACGCCACACAATGTGCTAGTGGAATGCTCTGAAAAGGGCAGCCATAGCGGGTGATAGCCCCGTACACTAAAGGAGACTGAACATGGCGATCGGTTTGGTCGGTAAAAAGAGCGGAATGACGCGTATTTTTACCGCAGAAGGTACATCTGTACCAGTAACCGTCATTGAAGTTGAGCCTAACCGCGTAACCAGCGTTAAAACACTTGAAACTGACGGCTACCGTGCAGTTCAGGTGACTACAGGTTCGCGCAAGGCCAAACATCTGTCTAAAGCAGCTGCAGGTCAGTTTGCGAAGGCGGGTGTTGAAGCTGGTCGTACGCTTGCGGAATTCCGTCTTGTTGAAGGCGAAGAAGATCCACAGGTAGGCGGCGAGTTCACTGTATCCCTCTTTGAAGCTGGTCAGAAAATTGATGTGACCGGCGTATCCAAGGGTAAGGGCTTCCAGGGTGGTGTTAAACGCTGGAACTTCCGTACTCAGGATGCTACTCACGGCAACTCCCTCTCGCATCGAGCTCCTGGTTCAATTGGTATGTGCCAAACACCAGGTCGCGTATTTAAAGGTAAAAAAATGGCTGGTCAGCTCGGTAACGTGCGCACCACCGTTCAAAGCCTTGAAGTGGTACGTGTTGATGCTGAACGCAACCTGCTGTTGGTCAAAGGCGCTATCCCGGGTTCTACCGGTAGCCAAGTGATCGTACGCAGCGCTGTTAAAGCCCGCTGAGAGGTAAGTACCAATGAATCTTAATCTCGTAGGTGCCAATGCAGAAGCAGTCGAACTGTCTGATGCTACATTTGGCAAGGATTTCAACGAGGCCCTCGTGCACCAGGTTGTTACTGCTTATTTGGCAGGTGCTCGCCAGGGAACTCGTGCGCAGAAAAATCGTTCTGATGTAAGCGGTGGTGGTAAAAAACCATGGCGTCAGAAAGGTTCTGGTCGTGCGCGCGCAGGAACCATCCGTTCGCCTTTGTGGCGTAGCGGTGGTGTTACGTTCGCAGCGCGTCCTCAGGACCATGCGCAGAAAGTTAACCGCAAGATGTATCGTGCGGCTATGCGTTCCATCCTGTCCGAGCTTGTTCGTCAAGAGCGTCTCGTTGCTGTTAATGAATTCGGTGTTGATTCCCCGAAAACCAAACAGCTCGCTTCCAAGCTGAAAGAACTTGGTCTCGAAAAAGTTCTTATCGTTTCTGAAGAAGTAGATGAGAACCTGTATCTGGCAGCTCGCAACATTCCTAACGTTGCTGTTGTGGATGTCGCTGCAGTAGATCCGGTTAGCCTTGTAGCTTTTGATAAAGTTCTGGTAACTGTGCCTGCTCTGCGCAAGTTTGAGGAGAAGCTGGGATGAACCAGGAACGCGTATTCAAAGTGTTGCTTGGCCCGCATATGACTGAGAAGGCTGCGATTGCTGCTGAGAATAATCAGTATGTATTCAAGGTCGCACCAGATGCTACCAAGCCGGAAATCAAGAAAGCGGTTGAAGCGCTCTTCGACAAGAAAGTATCAGCTGTCCAGGTGCTCAACATTAAGGGCAAGGTAAAACGTACCCAGCGTGGTGAAGGCCGTCGTGCCGGTTACCGCAAGGCGTATGTTACCCTGGCTGCAGGTGAGACCCTCGAAGACTTCACCGGTAACGAGTGAGGCAGGAGAACGGATCATGGCAGTAGTTAAGACTAAACCAACGTCCGCCGGTCGTCGCCATCTGGTGAAGGTCGTCAACAGCGATCTTTATAAAGGTCGTCCGGTTGACTCACTGGTCGAATCTCAGAAGCGCTCTGGTGGTCGTAACAATAATGGCCGCATTACCACTCGCCACGTTGGTGGTGGCCAGCGTCAGCATTATCGCTTGATCGATTTCAAGCGTAACAAGGATGGTGTACAGGCAGTTGTAGAACGCCTGGAATACGATCCTAACCGCAGTGCCCACCTGGCATTGTTGAAATATGTAGATGGTGAGCGTCGCTACATCATTGCACCGCGCAATGTTCAAGCAGGTGACCGTCTGGAATCCGGTGTTAATGCACCGATCCGCGCGGGTAACACCTTGCCGCTACGTAACATTCCAATGGGTTCTACAATCCATTGCATCGAGCTCAAGCCTGGTAAGGGCGCTCAGATGGTCCGCAGTGCTGGTGCAAGTGCCCAGTTGGTTGCCCGTGAAGGCAACTATGCGACTATCCGTCTTCGTTCTGGTGAAATGCGTCGCGTTCTTTCCGAATGCCGTGCAACCTTGGGTGAAGTGGGTAATTCCGAGCACAGCCTGCGCCAACTTGGTAAAGCAGGTGCCAAGCGCTGGAGAGGCGTACGTCCGACGGTTCGTGGTGTTGCGATGAACCCGGTTGATCACCCACATGGTGGTGGTGAAGGTCGTAGTAGTGGTGGCCGTCACCCAGTATCACCCTGGGGTATGCCGACCAAGGGTCATAAAACGCGTAAGAACAAGCGCACCAATAAACTTATAGTACGTCGCCGTAAGGCTAAGTAACTGAACTAAAGGGGTAACGGCTGTGCCACGTTCACTTAAGAAAGGTCCTTTTATTGACCTTCATCTTTTGAAGAAGGTTGAGGCGGCTGTGGAGAAGAGCGATCGTAAACCGATCAAGACCTGGTCTCGTCGCTCCATGATCCTGCCTAACATGGTAGGACTCACCATTGCTGTCCATAACGGTCGCCAACATGTTCCGGTCTATGTTTCTGAAGAAATGGTCGGACACAAGTTAGGCGAGTTTGCTGCCACCCGCACTTATCGCGGTCATGCGGCTGACAAGAAAGCCAAGCGGTAAGAGAGGACTCGAAAATGGAAGAAGTAGCTGCAAAATTGCGCGGCGCTCGCCTGTCCGCTCAGAAGGCTCGTCTCGTCGCTGATCAGGTTCGCGGCAAGCCGGTGGCCGAAGCGTTGGACATTCTGAGCTTCTCGCCAAAAAAAGCGGCAGTGCTGGTACGTAAAGTACTTCAGTCTGCGATCGCCAATGCGGAAGAAAACAATGGTATGGATATCGATGAGCTTCATGTGTCGACCATCCATGTTGATGAAGGCACTACGCTCAAGCGTATCCAGCCGCGTGCTAAAGGCCGTGCAGATCGTATTCTGAAGCGCACTTGCCATATCACCGTCAAGGTAGCCGAGAAGTAGGAGTCGACCGATGGGTCAGAAAGTAAATCCAGTTGGTATTCGCCTCGGTATCGTCAAAGACCACTCCTCGGTCTGGTACGCTGAGCGCGGCGCTTATGCCGACAAGTTGAACAACGACCTTCAAGTTCGCAAATTCATTGAAGATCGTTTGAAAAATGCATCTGTTAGCCAGGTTGTTATCGAACGTCCGGCCAACAATGCACGTATCACCATTCACACTGCCCGTCCGGGTATCGTGATTGGTAAAAAAGGTGAAGACGTTGATCGCCTGCGTCGTGATCTGACTGCAATGATGGGCGTGCCCGTTCACGTCAACATTGAGGAAGTTCGCAAGCCTGAGCTCGACGCTCAGCTGGTAGCGCAGAACATCGCTGGTCAGCTGGAACGCCGTGTAATGTATCGTCGTGCTATGAAGCGCGCGATTCAGAATGCCATGCGTCTTGGTGCCGAAGGTATCAAGGTTCAGCTGTCAGGTCGTCTTAACGGTGCTGAAATCGCTCGTACTGAACGGTATCATGAGGGTCGTGTACCTCTTCATACCCTGCGTGCCGATATCGATTACGCTACCTACGAGGCGCATACCACCTACGGCGTGATTGGCGTCAAAGTGTGGATCTTCAAAGGGGAAGTTCTTGGTGGGATTGAGGAAGTGCGGGCGAAAGCCAAGCAGTCTCAGGCTCAACCGGCTGCTCCCAAGAAGAAAGGCTCTAAGTAAGGGGAATAGTCGATGTTACAGCCAAAGCGTACAAAATTTCGCAAGCAGTTTAAGGGCCGCAACCGTGGTCTTGCAGAGCGCGGCAGTAGTGTAAGTTTCGGCGAATATGGCCTTAAAGCAATTGGTCGTGGTCGTCTAACGGCCCGTCAGATTGAAGCCGGTCGTCGTGCAATCACTCGTCACGTGAAGCGTGGTGGTAAAATTTGGATTCGCGTCTTCCCTGATAAGCCGATCTCAGAAAAACCTCTCGAGGTTCGTATGGGTAAAGGTAAAGGTTCTGTTGAATATTGGGTTGCCCAGATTCAGCCAGGCCGTGTCCTTTATGAAATCGAAGGCGTATCAGAAGAGCTGGCGCGTGAGGCTTTCTCCCTTGCAGCTCAGAAGATGCCCATTGCGACAACCTTCGTTAAACGGACGGTGATGTAATGAAAGCTCAAGAACTGCGTGAAAAGTCAACTGAAGCGCTCCAGGAGCAGTTGTTTGAACTTCTCCGTGAGCAATTCAACCTGCGCATGCAGAAGGCGACTGGGCAGCTGAATCAGACCCATCTGTTGAACCAGACACGTCGTGACATTGCTCGCGTCAAAACTGTTATCCAGCAGAAGGCAGGTGAATAAGATGGCCCAGGAATCTCAAGCACGCACGCTTACAGGTAAAGTTGTAAGCAACAAGATGGATAAATCCATCGTCGTGATGATCGAGCGCTCCGAGCGTCACCCGATCTACGGCAAGTATGTTAAGCGCTCCACCAAGCTGCATGCCCACGACGAAAACAACCAGGCCAATATTGGCGATCGCGTTTCCATTCGTGAAGGTCGTCCGATTTCCAAGACTAAGTCCTGGTCACTGGTTGAAGTAATCGAGCAGGCCAAGGGTTAATCCCTTCGCCTAGCAATCAGTTTAGGTTCGGAGAATACCGATGATTCAGACGCAAACTATGCTGGATGTCGCCGACAACAGCGGAGCGCGCCGGGTGCAGTGCATCAAGGTGCTTGGTGGTTCACACCGCCGCTACGCGCGCATCGGCGATATCATCAAGGTTACGGTCAAGGAAGCGATTCCTCGTGGCCGTGTTAAGAAGGGCCAAGTGCTCAAGGCAGTGGTCGTGCGTACCGCGAGTGGCGTTCGTCGCTCGGACGGCTCGTTGATCCGTTTCGATGGAAATGCGGCAGTTTTGTTGAATAACACCAACGAACAGCCAGTCGGTACCCGTATCTTTGGGCCGGTCACTCGTGAACTTCGTTCTGAGAAGTTCATGAAGATCATTTCCTTAGCACCTGAAGTGCTGTAAGGAGCGGAGCGGATTATGCGCAAGATCAAACGTGACGACGAAGTTATCGTCATCGCCGGCAAGGACAAGGGCAAGCGTGGAACCGTCAAACGTGTTTTGAAAGACGGTAAGTTTGTAATCGCTGGTGTGAATGTTATCAAACGTCATACCAAGCCCAACCCGATGCTTGGTCAGCAGGGGGGTATCGTTGAACGTGAAGCTCCAATTCACGAGTCAAACGTTGCTATCTTCAACACAGAAACCGGTAAGGCAGATCGTGTCGGTTTTGAGTTGAAAGATGACGGTACCAAGGTCCGTATCTTCAAGTCGACTCAGAAGCAGATCGACGCCTAACGTGAGTCGGGTGGGATAATGGCGAATTTAAAACAGCAGTACAAAGACGAGGTGGTGGCCAAGCTCACTGAGCAGTTTGGTTACGCCAATGTAATGCAGGTGCCGAGAGTCACCAAAATCACCCTGAACATGGGTGTGGGTGAAGCAACCAGCGATAAAAAGCTGATTGATTTCGCAACTGCGGATCTTGAAAAACTTTCCGGTCAAAAGCCGATCGTTACCAAAGCACGCAAATCTGTTGCAGGCTTCAAGGTACGTGAAGGTTGGCCGATCGGTGTCAAGGTCACATTGCGTAGCGATCGTATGTGGGATTTCCTGGATCGTCTGGTCAATATCGCGATTCCTCGCGTACGTGACTTCCGCGGTCTGAACCCGAAATCTTTCGACGGTCGTGGCAACTATTCGATGGGTGTACGTGAACAGATTATCTTTCCGGAGATCGAGTATGATAAGATTGACCGGATTCGTGGTCTCGACATCACGGTAACCACCACCGCCAACAGTGACGAAGAAGGTCGTGCACTCCTGAGTGCATTGAACTTTCCCTTTCGTAAATAAGGCTAAATAATGGCTAAAAAAAGTATGGTTGAGCGTGAGCTCAAACGCACGAAGCTGGTCGAAAAGTACGCCGCTCGTCGTGCGGAGCTCAAAGCAATCATCCAGAGCACGTCTGCCTCCGACGAGGAGAAGTTCGAAGCTCAGCTCAAGCTGCAAAGTCTGCCGCGTGACTCAAGCCCGGTACGTCAGCGTAATCGCTGCCGAATCACTGGTCGTCCACACGGCTATTACAACAAGTTCGGCCTTGGTCGTAACAAGCTGCGCGAAGCTGCCATGAGCGGCAGAGTTCCTGGCTTGACCAAGTCCAGCTGGTAAGCGAGGAGCGCTTCGAATGAGCATGCAAGACACTCTGGCGGATATGCTGACCCGTATCCGTAACGCGCAGCAGGCCACTAAGGCGACTGTTGATATTCCTTCATCCAAAGTAAAGGTTGAAGTTGCGCGTGTATTAAAAGAAGAGGGTTACATCACTGATTATGCAGTGAGTGAAGACACTCAGCCACAGCTGAATGTCACCCTTAAGTACTTCGAAGGCAAACCAGTCATCGAGCACCTGCAGCGTGTTTCCAAACCTTCGCTGCGAATCTACAAGGGCAAGAATGAACTGCCCAAGGTTGCAGACGGTCTTGGTGTTGCCATCATTTCCACCTCTAAAGGTGTGATGACGGATCGCGCAGCTCGCCAAGCGGGTGTGGGTGGCGAAGTTATCTGCACCGTATTCTAGGAGTGTGAAATGTCCAGAATAGCCAAGAATCCGGTAACACTACCGAGCGGCGTCGAAGCCAAGTTGAATGACCAGCACCTTACTATCAAAGGTAGCCAGGGTCAGCTTGAGCTGGCAATCAATGCTGGCGTCGTTGTTAGTCAGGAAGAAGGTCAATTGACTTTTGCTCCCAGTAAGGAGTCCAAAGATTGGGCTATGGCGGGTACAACTCGCGCGCTGGTTAGCAACATGGTAAAAGGTGTGAGCGAAGGCTTCACCCGCACGCTGGAAATTAACGGCGTTGGTTACCGTGCACAGGCCAGTGGCCAAACCATTAATCTTACATTGGGTTTCTCTCACCCGGTTGAGTACACACTGCCTGCTGGTGTTAGCGCGGAAACGCCTAAAAACACCACGATCGTACTGAAAAGTACTGATAAGCAGAAACTCGGCCAGGTTGCAGCGGATATTCGCGCATTCCGTCCGCCTGAGCCTTATAAAGGCAAGGGTATTCGTTATAGCGACGAGAATATTCGCCGTAAAGAAGCCAAGAAGAAATAAGGCAGGGTTATGAACGCGAAGAAAGAATCTCGCCTCCGTCGTGCCCGCCGCGCGCGCGCCAAAATCCGCGAGCTGGGTGCAGTACGTCTGTGCGTCAACCGTACTCCTCGTCACATCTATGCGCAGATCATTTCTGCGGATGGTGGCAAGGTGTTGGTCAGTGCTTCCACACTCGACAAATCGCTGCGTGAAGCGGCGACTGGTAACTCAGACGCAGCCGCAAAAGTCGGCGCTCTGATCGCCGAGCGTGCGAAAGACGCGGGTATCACTGAAGTGGCCTTCGATCGCTCAGGTTTCAAGTTCCATGGTCGTATCAAGGCCTTGGCTGATGCCGCGCGTGAAGCCGGCCTGCAATTCTAAAAGGTTTGACGATGGCTAATAACGAACAGAAAGGCAACGGTGATCTACAAGAGAAGCTTGTAGGCATCAACCGTGTCGCCAAAGTTGTTAAGGGTGGTCGAATCTTCGGCTTCACCGCTCTGACTGTCGTTGGTGATGGCAAAGGTCGTGTTGGCTTTGGTCGCGGTAAGGCACGTGAAGTGTCTATCGCGATTCAGAAAGCCATGGATCATGCTCATCGCAACATGATCAAGGTTGAGCTCCGTGGGCACACACTGCAGTATCCAGTGCGCGCCAACCACGGTGCTTCCAAAGTATTCATGCAGCCCGCCTCCGAGGGTACCGGTATTATCGCCGGTGGTGCCATGCGCGCCGTTCTCGAGCTGGCAGGTGTACAGGACGTACTTGCGAAGTGCTATGGCTCGACTAATCCGGTCAACGTTGTGCGTGCAACTGTTAAAGGTCTCGCTTCCATGCGTTCACCTGAAGACGTTGCAGCCAAACGTGGCCTCTCCGTCGCTGAAATCACGGGGTAAGTCTCATGTCTGGCAAGCTTAAAGTAACTCAGGTTCGCAGCGTTATCGGTACCGGTAAGAAACATCAGGCCACAGTTCGTGGTCTGGGTCTCCGCCGTATTGGACACACTGTTGAACTGGAAGACACTCCTGCCGTTCGTGGCATGATCAACAAGGTTAATTACCTTGTAAGAGTCGAAGGGGAGTAATCCATGAAACTCAATACTCTGCGTCCAGCTATTGGCGCTAAGCATGCCGAGAAACGCGTAGGTCGCGGTATCGGCTCTGGTTTGGGTAAAACTGGCGGACGTGGCCATAAAGGTCTTAAGTCTCGTTCCGGTGGTAGCGTTAAACCAGGTTTTGAAGGCGGTCAGATGCCTTTGCAGCGTCGTTTGCCGAAGTTTGGTTTTACTTCCGCAAAATCGCTGGTGTCTGAAGAAGTCCGTTTGTTCGAACTGGCCAAGGTTGAAGGTGAAGTAGTTGACCTCGCTTCCTTGAAACAGGCGAACGTACTGAAAGACGCAACTCGCTTCGCAAAAGTGGTACTGTCTGGCGAGTTGGATCGTGCAGTCACTGTACGTGGTCTTAAAGTCACCAAAGGCGCGCGTGCGGCGATTGAAAAAGCCGGCGGTAAGGTAGAGGACTAATGGCTAAATCAGGAAACGTATCAGGAAATACCGGTGGGCTGAGTGAGCTTTGGGCTCGTCTCCGCTTTGTATTCATTGCCATTGTGGTTTACCGCATTGGATCACACATTCCGGTTCCTGGTATCAATCCTGATCAGCTCGCTGCCCTCTTCAACCAAAATCAGGGCACCATTCTGAGCTTGTTCAACATGTTCTCAGGTGGTGCGCTGCAGCGCATGAGTATCTTTGCTCTCGGCATTATGCCGTATATTTCGGCATCGATTATCATGCAGCTGTTGACGGTCGTCTCTCCTCAGCTCGAGCAGTTGAAGAAGGAAGGGGAGGCAGGTCGACGCAAGATCACCCAGTACACCCGCTATGGGACCGTTGTATTGGCGTTGATTCAGGCGTTCGGCATGGCAGTGGGACTGGTCAGTGCGGGTGCAGCTTTGCATCCTGGTATTGGCTTCTATTTCACCGCCATCGTGACCTTCGTCGCTGGTGCGGTCTTCCTGATGTGGCTAGGTGAACAGATCACCGAGAAAGGAATCGGGAATGGTATTTCCCTGATCATTTTCTCTGGTATCGTCGCTGGAATGCCTCACGCCATTGCTCAGGCCTTTGAGCTTGCACGTAATGGTGGCAGCCTGAATGTGTTGCCGTTGCTTGCCCTGGGTGTATTGGGTATTGCAACTGTAGCATTGGTCGTCTTTGTTGAACGCGGTCAACGCCGTATCAAAGTCAACTATCCCAGGCGTCAGGTCGGTAACAAGATGTATGCCGGTCAAAGCAGCTATCTGCCGCTGAAAATTAACATGGCGGGTGTTATCCCACCTATTTTCGCGTCCAGTATTCTGCTCTTTCCTGCATCATTGGGACAGTGGTTTGGTCGTAGTCATGGGTTAGGTTGGCTTTCAACCATTTCTCAGGCTCTCGCACCCGGTCAGCCTCTCTATATCTTGATTTTTGCTGCAGCAGTAGTATTCTTCTGCTTCTTTTATACAGCGCTCGTTTTTAATCCCAAGGACGTTGCTGATAATCTGAAGAAATCCGGTGCATTTTTACCGGGTATTCGCCCAGGCGAACAGACTGCACGCTACATTGACAAGGTAATGACGCGCTTGACGCTGTTTGGGGCAATTTACATCACGTTTGTATCATTGATACCGCAATTCCTGATGGTGGCCTGGGATGTTCCGTTCTATTTTGGCGGTACTTCCATTCTAATCATCGTGGTTGTTGTGATGGACTTCATGGCGCAGGTTCAGTCTCACCTGATGTCCAGTCAGTATGAATCCGTGATGAAAAAAGCTAACCTTAAAGGGGTTGGCGGTAGCGGTTTCCTACACTAATACCGCTACAGTAAACTTAGTGGAGTGAACGATGAAAGTTCGAGCATCCGTTAAAAAGATTTGCCGTAACTGCAAGATCATTCGTCGTCGTGGCGCAGTGCGTGTTATCTGCACTGAGCCGCGTCATAAACAGCGTCAGGGTTAATTCCCAACGCTAGACGAGTAAGTGGTGCAAAAATGCCTCTTGCTTCTTGTTGAAGTGAGAGGTATTCTATTGCGCCTTTTGTAGATGTAATCAACCGAGCAAAGCCGCTCAAATTATTCGGAGAAAGCTGATGGCCCGTATTGCAGGCGTCAATATCCCGGACAACAAGCATGCGGCGATCTCGCTGACCTATATCTTCGGCATTGGCCGCACTCGTGCGCAAGACATCTGTGTTGCTGCTGGCATTAGTCCCAGCATTAAAATGGGAGAACTTTCTCCTGAGCAACTCGATGTTGTGCGTGCTGAAGTGGGTAAATATGTCGTAGAAGGTGACCTTCGTCGTGAAGTTACGCTTAACATCAAGCGTCTCATGGACCTGGGCACTTATCGTGGTCTGCGCCATCGCCGTGGTCTTCCGTTGCGTGGTCAACGCACCAAGACCAATGCTCGTACCCGTAAGGGACCGAAAAAACCTATTCGTAAATAACGCTTAGCGTTAATATCAGGATACTTCCAACATGGCTAACCCGCGCAGTAACCGCAAGAAGGTTAAAAAGCAGGTTGTGGATGCCGTTGCACATATCCATGCCTCTTTTAACAATACGATCGTAACGATCACTGACCGCCAGGGTAACGCTCTTTCATGGGCGACTGCCGGCGGTTCGGGTTTTCGTGGTTCTCGTAAGAGCACCCCGTTCGCCGCTCAAGTAGCAAGCGAACGTGCAGCGAACGCTGCAGCCGAGTATGGAGTGAAGAACGTAGACGTACTGGTCAAGGGTCCCGGACCCGGCCGTGAATCAGCCGTGCGTGCATTGAATGCAGCCGGCTTCCGCGTACAAAGCATTACCGACGCGACGCCTGTTCCTCACAATGGCTGCCGTCCGCCGAAAAAACGCCGCGTATAAGGAGACAGATTCATGGCACGTTATACCGGACCCAAATGTAAACTGTCTCGTCGCGAAGGTACGGACCTTTTCCTCAAGAGCGGTGTTACCGCTTACGAGAAAAAGGCCAAAACCGAAAGCGCACCTGGACAGCATGGTCAGCGCCGTCAGCGTCCCTCCGACTACGGCACCCAGTTACGTGAAAAGCAGAAAGTTCGTCGCATGTACGGCGTTCTGGAAAAGCAATTCCGTAACTACTATAAAAAAGCAGCATCCCAGAAGGGTGCAACCGGTGAGGTTC
The DNA here is from genome assembly GCF_051251085.1 of Cernens ardua. Classification (NCBI taxonomy): domain Bacteria; kingdom Pseudomonadati; phylum Pseudomonadota; class Gammaproteobacteria; order Oceanospirillales; family Halomonadaceae; genus Cernens; species Cernens ardua. Next base: position 189,870 of record NZ_JBPCZH010000006.1, on the reverse strand, counting down.
TTCTCCAGTTGCTCGAAGCCCGTCTGGACAACGTCGTCTATCGCATGGGCTTCGGCTCCACACGTGCAGAAGCACGTCAGCTGGTAAGCCACAAAGCAATCCAGGTTAATGGTCGCACCGTAAACGTTGCTTCCTATCGTGTGGTTGCTGGTGATGTGATCTCTGTTCGTGAAAAAGCGAAAAACCAGAGCCGCATCCAGTCCGCGATAGAAATTGCAGGCAACCGCGGTGATATCGCTTGGATTGATGTCGACACGAAAAAGATGGAAGGTACTTTCAAATCCATCCCTGAACGTGGAGACCTGTCTGCCGACATCAACGAAAACCTGATCGTCGAGCTTTACTCCAAGTAATCCATCGACTGATTAACTTCGTAAAAGACTTAGAGTACCCCGTTCGGCAGCTTAAAGGTGTTCATATGCAGCGTTCAGTGACAGAGTTTCTCCGTCCTCGTGACATCAAGGTCGAAGAAATCAATGTGAATCACGCGAAGATCGTGCTTGAACCGTTCGAGCGCGGCTTCGGTCATACCTTGGGGAATGCTTTACGCCGTATTCTCCTCTCTTCAATGCCTGGCTGTGCCATCGTTGAAGTAGAGATCAAAGGTGTAGAGCACGAGTACAGCGCCATTGAAGGTATTCAGGAAGATGTCATCGAGATCCTCCTGAACCTCAAGGACGTGTCCATCAAAATGCATGGTCGCGATGATGCTGAACTCGTGTTGGATAAAAAAGGCCCAGGTGTCGTGACTGCCGGTGATATTGCCGTTGGTCATGATGTCGAGATCGTCAACCCGGATCATGTTATCGCTCACCTGAATGATGGTAGCGAGCTCAACATGAAGCTTCGCGTTCTGCGTGGCCGTGGTTACGAACCAGCTGACGTACGTATTCAGGATGACGACGAAAGCCGTACTATCGGCCGTCTTCAGCTTGATGCTACTTATAGCCCGGTTCGTCGCGTCTCCTATGCTGTTGAATCAGCGCGTGTTGAACAACGCACTGACCTCGACAAGCTGGTGATCGATCTGGAAACCGATGGCACCCTGGATCCTGAAGAGGCTATCCGTCGTTCTGCGACCATCCTCCAGGAACAATTGGCTGCCTTCGTCGATCTGGAAGCCGACAAGGAGCAGGAAGTTGAGGAAGAAGAAGATCAGATCGATCCTATTCTTCTCCGTCCCGTAGACGATCTCGAGTTGACCGTACGCAGTGCTAACTGCCTGAAGGCCGAGAATATTTACTACATTGGCGACCTCATTCAACGTACTGAAGTTGAATTGTTGAAAACGCCTAACCTTGGCAAGAAATCCCTGAATGAAATCAAGGATGTTCTGGAAGGTCGTGGTCTTTCTCTCGGCATGCGTCTCGAAAACTGGCCGCCGGCTAGCTTGAAAGACGACAAGGCTTCCGCCTGAACTGGTGACTTGAGTCAAGATTGGTAAGGAATCACACCCATGCGTCATCGTAAAAGTGGTCGCCAACTCAACCGTAACTCTTCACATCGTTCCGCCATGTTCAAGAACATGTGTGTATCGTTGGTTGAGCACGAATTGATCAAAACCACTCTGCCAAAAGCCAAGGAATTGCGTCGTCATGTCGAGCCGCTGATTACCCTGGCCAAGAATGACAGCGTTGCTAACCGTCGTTTGGCGTTTAGCCGCACCAGTTCTAATGCAGCAGTTGGTAAATTGTTCAGCGAATTAGGTCCGCGTTATGCTACCCGTCCGGGTGGTTATGTACGCATTCTGAAGTGCGGTTTCCGTCCCGGAGACAACGCACCGATGGCTTACGTTGAACTGGTTGATCGTCCTCAGGTTGAAGAAGCCGCAGGCGACGAGTAATCAAGCACCCAATGACCGCTCTTTTCCTTATTGAGCGTGTTAAAGGGAAATGAAAGCTGGCCCGAGAAATCGGGCCAGCTTTTTGTTTTTTACGCGTTTTTTTACGCAATTGTTTTTCAAAGGATGGTTTTCCATACGATTTTTACAGGTTCTTTCGATAAATACTTTTCCAGCATACTTTTTGCCCTTCCTCCCTTATCATTTAATAATGACATTTGGACGTTGTGTCCTTTCGAATCATTATTGTTCCTGAACAAGTGGAGAACCATGAGCGAATCTACTCATCACGAGACCGAATGCTCTATCACCCGTGGCTATCATGCGCCAAGCGCAGATCTTCAAGCGCTGGTGGATGCACCTCGCCCCCCTCGCAGTTATCTTTCTCCCAAGCGTAACTGGCTGGTTCAACTGCAATACCCTGAATTGCCGGACATCGCACGCGTTTCTCAACCTGAAAAACGCTTGGCCGGGTTGCGCTTTCATGCCGAGACACACTCCCGCAGCAGCTTCTGGCAAGGTAAAGGGTTATGGCTTCTTAACGTAGAGAACGGGCAGCGCATTGATATCAATGGATTGCCGGACCCCCTCTTTGTTAGTGCACTCTCATGGTCTCCTGATCAGTCCTATATCGCCTTTAGCCAGCTGGACACTGCCAATGCTACCAATGAGCTTTGGTTAATTGATATTGCGGCCAGAAAAGCCACACGACTGATTGAAAAACTCAATACACTCATTTCCCAAGGCTTCACTTGGCTGCCTGATAGCCAACGTCTGCTGGTGACACTTCAAGCACCGCCGTCAGGTGAAAACAGCGTAGAGCTTCGCCAAACAATTATCAGTCCCACTATTCAGGATGCAGATAAATCTGATCAAGTCACTTCCGTACGTACGTTTCAGGACCTTCTGAAAAACGAAAGTGATGCACGTGAACTTGAATATTACCTTCGTAGTCAGCCTGTGCTGATTAATGTAGAGGGCGAACAGGCGCCCGTTGGGGAGCCGGATCTTTATCTTGACCTCGAGCCGTCTCCTGATGGTGAATATGTTCTGATTGAGCGTATTACACGCCCTTTCTCCTATCAGGTGCCACTGGTGTTCTTCCCTCGCATCACGGAAGTACGCTGCCTTAACGATGGCACGCTCTATGAAATTGATCGCCAGCCCTTGCAGGAAACCCTGCCACCCGGATTCGATTCTGTGCTTCCAGGGCGTCGTGCAATCGATTGGCGTCAGGATGTACCTGCGTCCCTCTGTTGGGTAGAAGCACTTGATGGGGGGAATCCTTCGGTCGAGACAGAAGAACGCGATGCCGTTTATCTGCAGGCGGCGCCTTTCGACCAGGCACCTCGCAAACTGGCCACACTGTCGATGCGCTTACGTTCGCTACAATGGGGCAATGGGTCCTTGGCATTGCTGGAAGAGAGCTGGTGGGAGGATCGCTCGGTCAAACAGTGGCGTCTATTTCCTGATCAGCCTGAAAAAGCGCCTGTATTGCTGAATGAACGTTCTTCCGAAGATCGCTATAACTCACCCGGCCAGCCCGTTATGGTGATGGATGAAAAGGGGAGTACCCGCTTGTGGATTGGCACAGATGGTCATACATTGCTGATGATTGGTGCCGGAGCCAGTCCCGAAGGTGATCGCCCGTTTCTGGATCGGTGGAATATTGTATCTGGGAAGAAAGAGCGCCTTTTCCACTCCAAAGCGCCTTATTTCGAAATGCCCGTAACGCCTCTGAACGACGAAGCGACGTCTTTCATATTGTCCCGTGAATCTGTTAGCGAGCCGCCCAATCTTTTTGTGATTGACGTGGCAGGAGACACCCCTGATCGCGCGCTCACGGATTATCAACACCCGATGCCCAAATGGAAGCAGGTCACGCGCGAAACTATCCACTATCAGCGTGAAGATGGCGTCGAACTTAACGGAGAGCTCTATCTTCCTCCCGATTATGATCAAGAGCGTGACGGCCCCTTGCCAGTACTGATGTGGGCGTATCCGCGTGAATTCAAATCAGCTGCGGCCGCTGGGCAAACCAAGGGCTCGCCTTACAAGTTCACCTCCATTGGCTATTGGGGGGCGCTACCGCATGTGCTCAACGGGTTTGCGGTACTTGAAGGTCCCAGTATGCCGATCATCGGGGCAGACGACGAAGAGCCCAACGACACCTATATCGAACAGCTGACTGCCAGTGCTAAAGCCGCGATTGATGAGCTGGCACGGCGTGGCGTAGGCGACCCTGAGCGCTGTGCTGTGGGCGGCCACTCCTATGGTGCCTTCATGACCGCCAACCTGCTGGCCCATACGTCTCTTTTCAAGGCCGGTATCGCACGGAGTGGTGCCTACAACCGCACACTAACGCCTTTTGGTTTTCAGGCTGAAGAGCGTAATTATTGGCAAGCGCCCAAGGTTTACCAGGCCATGTCGCCTTTTGATCATGCTGACAAGATCAAAACACCGCTGCTGCTGATCCATGGTGCAGATGACAACAACGCAGGCACCTTTCCCATGCAGAGCGAACGCATGTTCTCTGCCATCAAAGGTTTGGGGGGGGAGGCACGTCTGGTGATGTTGCCCTACGAATCCCATGCTTACCGAGCGCGGGAATCCATCCTTCACATGTTGTATGAACAGGAAGAGTGGCTAAAGAAATACGTTTAGACGTTCCAGGATCGCTTCAATGGATGAAGAAAGGGTGTTGAGAATGAAGAAAGTGAAGAAAGTGTGTCGAAGGCGCGCGAAGTCTGAGTGCTTGTAAGCGCGCTCGATGTCTCCACGTTCACCGAACTCGATTGAGGAAACATTGACGTCAACGCCATGTCGCCCCTCTGCCGCGCGGTCATCGGGCTGGCTTCACGGCGCTGCGGCTGGGCTGTCCAAACCACTGATCATGAGCGGGAAGGGCGGCGGTATCTTTCATCACCGGCAATGAATCCTTCCCTCTCTGAAGCGAAAAAAGGCGAAGCCCGCGGGCCTCGCCTTTTCATTACCAAGCGCTTTATATGAACAGCTGTGTCCTCACGCTTTGGCCGCAGTCTTTATGCCTTGGCAGATTCTCGCCACTTGGCAGCCGTCTCCAGTAACGGTTTGAGGAAACGCCCGGTATGAGACACAGGATTCTCTGCAATCTCTTCCGGTGTCCCCGTCGCGATAATCTGACCGCCTTTCGAACCGCCTTCCGGCCCCAGATCAATCAGCCAGTCAGCCGTTTTGATCACATCCAGATTGTGCTCGATGACGACAATCGAATTGCCCTGATCACGTAAACGATGCAACACCGTCAACAGCTGACGGATATCTTCAAAGTGCAGCCCTGTCGTCGGTTCATCCAGAATATACAGCGTTTTCCCCGTGTCACGTTTCGCCAGTTCGCGCGCCAGCTTGATACGCTGCGCCTCACCGCCCGAAAGCGTCGTGGCACTCTGTCCCAGGCGAACATAGGAGAGCCCAACATCAATCAGCGTCTGCAAACGACGCGCAATCGCCGGTACAGGGGAGAAAAATTCCAGCGCATCCTCGACCGTCATTTCCAGCACTTCATGAATATTCTTGCCCTTGTAGAGGACCTCCAGCGTTTCACGGTTATAACGCGCACCATGACACACATCACAAGGTACATAGATATCCGGCAGGAAGTGCATTTCGACCTTGATCAGGCCATCTCCCTGACACGCCTCACAGCGGCCACCCTTCACGTTAAAACTGAAGCGGCCGGGTTTATACCCTCGTGCGCGAGCCTCTTGCGTGCCTGAAAACAGTTCACGAATGGCAGTGAAAATACCCGTATAGGTGGCCGGGTTGGAACGCGGTGTACGCCCGATCGGGCTTTGGTCAATATCAATCATCTTGTCGAGCTGATCGAGCCCCTTGATCGACTTGAAGGGCGCGGGCGTCAACGTGCTCGCACGGTTCAGATCACGCGCGGCAATAGGCATTAACGTTCCGTTGATCAGCGTTGATTTCCCCGAGCCGGACACCCCCGTAATACAGACAAATCGCCCCAGCGGAAGATCCAGATTGACCTTCTGCAAATTGTTGCCAGACGCACCTTTCAAGTGAATCATCTTCTTGTCATTCACTGGAAAGCGCTGGTGCGGTACCTCAATGCGTTTCTTCCCACTCAGGTACTGACCTGTCAGCGAGGCCTTGTTTTTCTCGACTTCTTTGGGGGTTCCCTGTGCCACGACCTTACCGCCATGCACACCGGCGCCGGGCCCGATATCCACCACGTGATCAGCGGCTCGGATCGCATCTTCATCATGCTCGACCACGATCACCGTATTCCCCAGATCGCGCAGGTGCTCCAACGTCGCTAACAGGCGGTCATTATCGCGCTGGTGCAGGCCGATAGAGGGCTCATCGAGGATATACATGACGCCGACCAGCCCAGCCCCGATCTGGCTGGCGAGGCGAATACGCTGTGCCTCTCCGCCCGAGAGCGTATCAGCACTTCGCTCAAGGTTCAGGTAGTCCAGCCCCACGTTGACCAGAAATTCCAGCCGCGTGCTGATCTCATGCAGAATCTTGACGGCTATTTCACCTTTGCGTCCCGGTAGTGATAGCGTGCTGAAAAGTGATTGAGCATCACCAATCGGCATCTGCGTAATACTGGGTAGCGCACGGCCATCCACGAACACATTGCGCGCCTCAAGCCGCAAACGGGAACCGCCACAACTCGCGCAAGGGCGGATCGCCATATACTTCGACAGCTCTTCGCGGACATGGTTGGAATCGGTGTCATGATAGCGCCGCTCAATATTGGGGATGACTCCCTCAAATGGATAGTGGCGCTTGACGACCTTGCCGCGGTCATTCACATAACTGAATTCGATATCCTCTTTACCGCTGCCGTGCAGAACGACATTGCGTGCTTCTTCTGTCAGTGATTCCCACGGTGTTTCAAGCGAGAATCCATAGTGAGCAGCGACCGATTCCAGAAGCCCGAAATAGAACACACTGCGGCGGTCCCACCCTTTGATGACACCCTCCGCCAGTGATAACTCGTGCTGACGAATCAGCTTGTGAGGATCGAAATACTGATGCACCCCCAATCCATCGCAGCTGGGGCAGGCGCCCGCCGGATTGTTGAAGGAGAATAACCGTGGCTCCAGCTCAGGCAGCGAATAGCCACAGATTGGGCAGGCAAACCGTGATGAAAAGATCATCGGCTCGCGTTCCCCATCAATAAAGTGAATCAGTGCAGAACCATCGGCCAGCTCCAGTGCCGTTTCAAAGGACTCAGCCAATCGCTGCTCCAGCCCCTCACGTACCTTGACACGATCCACCACCACATTGATGTCATGCTTTTTGTTTTTCTCCAGCGATGGCACGTCATCCAGCTCGTAGACCTCACCATCGACCATGGCACGCACATAACCGGAGGTACGTAGCTCCTTGAAGAGCTGTAAATGTTCACCCTTGCGCCCTTTGATGACAGGCGCCAACAGCATGATCTTCGAGCCTTCCGGCAGCGCGAGCGTCTGATCTACCATCTGTGAAACGGTCTGCGCTTCCAGATCCAACCCGTGCTCAGGGCAGCGGGGCGTGCCGGCGCGTGCATACAGCAGGCGCAAATAGTCATAGATTTCAGTGATGGTGCCGACGGTTGAGCGTGGGTTATGCGAGGTGGATTTTTGCTCGATTGAAATGGCAGGGGACAACCCTTCGATGTGATCAACATCGGGTTTTTCCATCATGGACAGAAACTGCCGGGCATAAGTGGAAAGCGACTCTACATAACGGCGTTGCCCCTCGGCATACAACGTATCAAAGGCGAGGGACGATTTACCTGAGCCCGAGAGCCCTGTGATCACGATCAACTTGTCGCGAGGCAGCTCGATATCAATGTCTTTAAGGTTGTGCGTACGAGCGCCGCGTACCTGAATATGATCCATAGAGGCCTCTAATTAAACGGTGGATTCTTCAGCTTAAGCTTGAATTCATACATTTTTTGCTGCACGTGCCGTTAACTCATGGGGAAGGGCAGGCTATCTATCAGATTTACCCTCAATAATAGGCTATCCTGTTACATTCGTCCCCTACGTATAGCGTGCATTTTGAGTTAAAATGCACTTAGTATTTCGTATGCCATGGGTCATCAGCATGATGCACTCGGCGTTAGACCATTGACCTGGTGCAGCAGTCACAGGTCCCTTAACAGTATTCAAGGAGAGCCGATATGGCCCGCGGTGTGAACAAGGTGATTTTGATCGGCAATGTTGGTCAGGATCCGGAAGTGCGTTTTATGCCTTCGGGTGCGCCTGTCTGTAACTTGCGTTTGGCGACCACAGACAGCTGGAATGACCGTCAGTCAGGCCAGCGTCAGGAGCGCACGGAGTGGCACTCGGTTGTCATGTTCAACAAACTGGCAGAAATCGCCCAGCAGTACGTGCGTAAAGGATCTCGCCTTTATATTGAAGGGCGCCTGCAAACTCGCCAGTGGCAGGGGCAGGATGGCCAGAACCGCTATTCAACCGAAATCGTTGCCAACGACATGCAGATGCTGGATACCCGTGGTAACGGTGATACTCCTAATAATGGGGGCGGTCAGGGCGGTTATCAACCTCAGCAGGGCGGTGGTAATCAAAGCTACGGTAACCAGAATCAGGGTAACCAGAGCTACGGCAACCAGCCTTCCAATAATCAGGGGTATGGTCAGCAGGGTGGCAGCAGCTATGGTAACCAGAGCGGCGGCAATCAGGGCGGCCAGAGCGCGCCTCAATCGTCACCCAACAATGCGCCGCAGCAGAATACCGGTGCACCGAATCCGTCCAGCTTTGATGATTTTGATGACGAGATTCCGTTTTAACGGGCGATTTATCAAAGTAGCACTACCTTCAAAGCCCCTCTTTCAGGGGCTTTTCTTTTTGCCCACATTACTGCTCTCTCTTTTTATCCTTCTGGCATGGCCTTTCTGTGGCTTGCCCCCTCGCGTGTTTGCCTTCTCTCCATCTAACGTCTAATCCTCTCGTATTGCGTTCCTGTTGATATTTTAGACCGATAGGTTTATTAATACATTCATGGCTGAATTGAAAAGACGAACACGGGGGCGTCCCCCCAAAGTGCAGGCAGATAATCTGGAAACGCGTGAAACGATCATTCAGGTCGGTATGCGTTTGTTTTCATGTGACGGCTTTATGCTGACCAGCCTGGACCGCATCCTGACAGAAGGTCAGGTTACGAAAGGGTCTTTCTACCATTATTTTGCCAGTAAGGATGCACTCGGAAAAATCGTACTGGAGCGTTATGCACGAGCCTACAGTGAGCGCCTGAGCCGCTTTCTTATGCTCCCCGACACATCGCCTCTCATGCGCCTGAAGACATTCATCATGGATGATCTTGAGCACATGATTGCCTGTCATTATCAGTCGGGTTGCCTCGTCAACAAACTCTCTCAGGAGTACTACTTTCTTTCCGATGACATGAAAGAATTGGTCGAAAGTACGCTCACCTCATGGCAGCAGCAAACGGCCCTCTGTGTGCGCGAAGCGATCGATGTAGGGGAGGTCTCTCCAACGATTGATCCCGAGCGGTTATCAAGTTTGATCTGGACCAGTTATCACGGTGCCCTGCAACGCGCCAGAAATAACAAGGACGTTACCCCCGTTCACATCTTTGTAGAGGATTTTTTATCCATGGTGACGTCCTGATTTTTTTAGGCCAAATTTAGACTGATCAGTCTAATAAAAAGTCAGCTACCCGATAATCAAACCGAGAGAGCAAAAAACATAACGAGAGCAAATAAGAGAGAACCAACGAGAGAGAGCCAACATGAGCATTCTAAAAGCATCAGAACTGGAAGAGGTGGAGGAATATGACTACATCGTGGTGGGGGCTGGCAGTGCAGGCTGCGTGCTCGCCAATCGTTTGAGCGCGTCAGGAGAGCATCGCGTACTGTTACTCGAAGCCGGTGGCAAGGACAACTACCTGTGGATTCATATCCCGGTCGGTTACCTGTATTGCATGGGGAACCCCCGTACGGACTGGTGCTTCAAGACAGATATCGAAGAGAACCTGGGGGGAAGAGTCATGAACTATCCCCGAGGCAAAACATTGGGTGGCTGTTCCTCCATCAATGGCATGATTTACATGCGCGGGCAGGCTACTGACTACGACCATTGGGCTGAACTCGGCAATCAGGGGTGGGGATGGAAAGACGTTTTTCCCTATTTCCTAAAATCCGAACACCACTTCGGCGGTGTCTCCCCGTATCATAACGACAAAGGGGAGTTGTACGTCGAAAAGCAGCGCACCTCATGGAAAATTCTGGATGCCTTTAGAGACGCTTCGGAAGAGGCCGGTATCAAAAAAGTTGACGATTTCAATACTGGTGACAATACCGGTTCGTCCTACTTTCAGGTGACCCAACATAATGGATGGCGCTGCAGTGCCTCCAGAGCCTTCCTGCATGCTGCCTTGCATCGCTCCAATCTGGATATTGCGTTGCATGCCCGTACTGATAAAGTGCTGATTGAATCAGGAGAAGCCAAAGGCGTTGCCTACCACGTTGATGGACACAAACACGTCGCTTATGCACGTCGTGAGGTGGTGCTGTCCAGTGGTGCGATTGGAACACCAGCGATCCTCGAACGTTCAGGCATCGGGCAACAGGAACGTCTGGAGAAACTGGGCATCGAGACTGTCATGAATCTGCCCGGCGTTGGGGAGAACCTGCAGGATCACCTGCAAATCCGCTGCGTTTATAAGGTAGACAATGCGAAAACGCTGAATACCTGCTCCAGCTCAATGCTCGATAAAGCCAAAATAGGAACCGAATACCTGTTGCATCGCTCCGGGCCCATGGCAATGGCGCCAAGCCAATTGGGTATCTTTACGAAATCTTCCGAAGACCAGCCGACCAGTAATATTGAATTTCACGTCCAACCCCTGAGCCTCCTCGCCTTTGGCGGTGCACTGGACCCCTTCAATGCCATTACCGCAGCGGCTTGTAATGTCAACCCTGAAAGCCGTGGGTATGTGCATATCGATTCGAAAGATCCAGAACAGGCACCTCATATTCATCCGAACTATTTATCGACCGAACACGATCGCCGTGTTGCCATTGATTCGGTAAAACTGACACGCCGCATTGTTTCACAATCCGGGTTTGCCAAATTCAACCCAACCGAACTCAGACCGGGTCCGGATGCCCAAACGGATGAAGAGATACTGGCCGCGATTGGCAAAATAGCCACCACCATTTTCCACCCGGCAGGTACTGCCGCCATGGGCACCGGCCCCGATGCAGTGGTAGATGCACGATTACGCGTTCACGGCATTCGCCATCTACGCGTTGCCGATGCCTCAGTGATGCCCACCATCACATCGGGCAATACGAATGCACCCAGTATCATGATTGGTGAAAAAGGGGCGGCAATGATACTGGCGGATCTGGAAACGGAGCAAGTGCCTCAATCCACCACTATTCCTGAAACCTCAGTTGCCTCTATCCCGGCAGCAGTAGCGTAATAGCCACTACCCACTACCGTGCCATTTGACTGGCACTATGATGACGACAGTCAGTATTTATAAAAAGGAGAGAACCATGCCACTTATTCGTTTTGATATGCTCGAAGGTCGTACCGATGAACAAATCGGCAAACTGCTTGATGTCGCACATGAGACCATGCTGGAAGTCTTCAAGGCCCCTGAAGGCGATCGTTATCAACTGGTGTACCAGCACAAACCGGCGATGACGCGTATTGAGGATACAGGGCTTGGGATTCAAAGAACGAAAGACGTCATTATTATCTCGATCACCACACGGCCCCGTACACGTGAAGAGAAAGTGACCTTCAACAAGGTGCTGACCGAACGGCTGCATGAACACTGCGGTATTTCTCCGCAGGATATCATGATCAATTATGTGACCAACTCGGACGAAGACTGGTCCTTCGGTAATGGCGAAGCACAATTCCTCACGGGGAAACTGTAAACGTCCGTTGGGGAAACGTTATACACATGTCCATCAGTGGTGGTCAGTGCCTGATATTTGCGTTCTGTAAGCATCAGGTTTTTACCCGGACGAATCATCATATGCCCTATACGAAAACGTAAGGGAATGGCAGGAAAAAACGGCTTGCTTCCGTCATGAAGCAGGCCGTTCTTGTATCACAAGATTATCATTGCGGAGGGGGATCGTTCGCCGCTAATGCCCCTGACATGCCAATGTCATTGACCGCCCGTCACCCAATTCACTTGCTCATCCCTCTCGGCCTTCGACATTAGTCGGTGCTTGATCTATAGCCGTGTTCGGACCGTTATACTTCGATGTATTTGATAAACATCGCTACCACTTGAATAAGGCCGCCATGTTCAAAGGAATTGTGATTTCACAGGCTGATGGAAAGAGTCACGCCCGCTTACGTGATATCGGTGATCACGAATTGATGGAGGGGAATGTTTGCATTGATGTGGCCTACTCCACGCTGAACTATAAGGATGCTCTGGCCATTACGGGCAAAGGGCCAGTAGTCCGTCGCTTTCCCATGGTGCCGGGTATTGATTTGGCGGGAACGGTCACTGCCAGCCAACATCCACGTTACCAGGCAGGAGACAACGTCGTATTGAATGGATGGGGCATCGGTGAATCCCATTGGGGAGGCCTGTCACAGAAAGCCGTTGTGAATGGTGACTGGCTCATTCCACTGCCTAAAACGCTAAGCGAGTATCAGGCCATGGCGATCGGTACGGCGGGCTATACCGCAGCCCTTTCTGTCATGGCACTTGAGCGGCATGGCCTAACGCCGAGTAATGGCCCTGTGCTCGTGACAGGTGCCAACGGCGGGGTGGGGAGTTATGCGATTGCATTATTGGCAAAGCGTGGTTACTCCGTGATCGCTTCCACCGGGCGTCCTGAAGAGGAATCGTTTCTGAAAACACTGGGAGCGAGTGAGATTATTCCCCGACAGGCACTCTCTGAACCGGGGCGTCCACTGGGTAAAGTACGCTGGGCAGCGGCCATAGATTCTGTGGGAAGTCATACCCTCGTCAATGCCTGTGCAGCGACCCAGCCAGAGGGTGCTGTTGCAAGTTGCGGTTTGGCACAGGGGATGGATTTCCCTGCTACGGTTGCCCCCTTTATTCTCCGAGGCATTAGCCTGCTGGGTATTAATAGCGTGACCCAACCTTATGAGCGGCGCATTGAAGCATGGGGCCTGCTCGAAAACACATTGGATAACACACTGTTGGATAATATCAGTCGTACCATTCCGTTAGAGGATGCCATCTCCCATGCGCATTTGCTGTTAGAGGGCAACGTGAGGGGTAGGGTGGTCGTGGATGTGAATGGGTGAGCATCTGTAGGACTACAGCCCGCCGACATTTGGGCAATCACCCGTGAAGGGTGGTTTGAACATTATGGCAAGGAATAGGCATTATCCTTTCCTAATCATTCTCGATTACCCAATCCTCTTTCGCCAAGCGCTTTTCAGCGCGTGAAAATGAAAAAATGCCGATGGCCAACATAACGATGATGGGCACTGATGTTGCTGTTGGATCGCGCGTAAAAGGATTCAATAAAATCAGGGCGAGAAAGGGGCATAGCGCACCAACATGTAGTGACCATTTGGGAGGATGCCTGGTGAGCGCAAATGGAGCAGCAGTACACAGGGTACTACTGATATACAGGAGTACCATAAACACCGTAATAATAACGGCGAAATGTACTTGATTTTTCCTTTCTCCTTGAACGATTACCCCCTTTTCCATCCCTATAGTTATCTCGGGAATCAAAATAATGATTAAAATTCGGGGTATGGTATGCGCTACTCTTTATCATTCAGGGATCGTTTCAATATAGCCCGTATACAGCGTGTTATATGCACTCCTCAAGCACGATGGATTGTAATCTTTCTTATTGTTTTTTTTGCCTTTTCGATAATTATCCCTGCGCACGCCGCGATATTGATCAATAAGACTAAAAATGTCGATGATCCTGCTCTTTCAGACTTGCCTGCTTCCCAATATGTTCCTTTCCTGAGTGGAACCATCGGGTATACCCCGGGATTGGAGGATGCATTGAAGCAGACCTTCGATGCTTATCACCAAGCCGCCGTGAAGGGGAATAGCCAGGCTCAAAATGGGCTTAGTAGATTATATGCCTACGGTATTGGGGTCCCCCGAAATAGTGCTCAATCCCTTTATTGGGCGCGTAAGGCCGCAGATCAAGGCAATGTTCAGGCAGCGGATGCACTCGGTCAATATTTCGTATTGGGTGAGGGGGTACCCTACAACTACGCTGAAGGGGCATGTTGGTTCCATAAAGTCTTGCTGAATGGTCATTTGGGAAGTGGTGCTTATGAAAATGCACTCGCCAATCTGGCTATCCTTTCCGGTAGGACACTGTACTATCCGTCGAATTGTGACGATGCCGTGTCCTGGAATACGTTGCCTTCACGCCAAAAGGCATATGCAATAAAGGATTACACACTACAACGGTATGATCAGGGGATAGGGCTTTCAGCCGCCATGACGCAAGAACTGATATTGCTGCGTGCATCGGCTGAACATGAGTTGTCCAACCCTGAAACAACATTCGAAACCATGCAGCCTGCTACCGTGAATGGTGGTTTTGAGCGAGCCGCAACGTGGTATAGGCACACCGCTGCAGTGGGAGACCCCGCTGGTATGACGGAGCTTGGATTCCAGTATCTATACGGGTTGGGTGTGCCGCAAAATAATACGCTGGCCTATCGTTGGTTACGCAAAAGTGTGCAGTGGGGGGATGATGCTGCTGCCGAAGTTACACTGGGAAATATGTACATGCAAGGCGTGGGGGTACGCAAGAATGTGAAGCGTGCTGCCTGTTGGTATCGAAAGGCAGCAGCACAGAATAATGCAGCGGCGGAGTATGAGTTGGCCTTACTATTGTATGACGGCAAAGGTGTTCATCATGATTATCGGCAAGGTTTTACGTTAATGACCCAATCCGCGTGGCAGGGGGACGCACGCGCGCTCAATGCGCTTTCCATGCCCTACGCACCGGGTCGATATCCCCTTTCAAACACATTATGGACCTATGGATTAGCTTACTTTGGCAGTCAGGACGCTTCCTTGGTGGATCAGTCTGTAGATAATGAGGATTATGACGATAGCCTGATCCAGAATGAACACCAGCTTCAACAGGAATTAACGCCTCCCCAGCAGGCACAGGCTGTTCGTAACGTAGTCATGTGGGCGCTCCATCAGTGGCTTGTCAGCGATCTGCCATTCAGTAACCTTCAGCCCTTGTTGCCATAAGCTGTCTTTACCAGGGGCCCATCCCTGTAAGGCATGCTGCTATTGCTTCCTGATGTAGTTGTTTCCTGCTATTACAGTTTCCTGGCTCTCGCTATCCTTCCCCCGCGCTGCGGTGCTGCGACTCCCGTGGTGCCGGGGAAGCTCAAGGGCAAGTCATGCAGTGTGCGTTCTGCCAGAAAAGCAAAGCATTCTGCTTCTACAGCATCCCCTCTCAGGCCAACCTCTTCGGCAGGGATGACGTCCAGTTGGCAACGCTGGGCAATTTCCTTCATCAGGGTTGGATTGCGACGCCCGCCACCGCAGACGATCAACCCCTCGGGCCGTTCAGATAACAAAGCGATCCCTTTAGCGACCGCACCTGCTGTGAAGGCGGTTAATGTGGCGGCACCATCGGCTTCGTTCAGCCCATCTGCCATGGACGCCATAAAATCGAAGCGGTCAAGCGATTTGGGATAGGGCGCGGTAAAGTAGGGATGCCTCAGGAGGCGCTCTAGGCGGGGTTCATCTACCTGTCCATTTGCCGCAAGCACACCGTCTTTATCCATGATTTTACCTGAGTGTTGGTAGATCCAGTCATTGATCGGCGCATTGGCTGGCCCCGTATCAAATGCAATCAGGGTATCCCCTTCCACGGCGGAAATATTGCCCACTCCCCCCAAATTCAGTATCGCCCAGTGCGCTTTCCGGGGAAGTGAACGTAACAGAGCCTGATGATAGACCGCTGCCAAAGGCGCCCCCTGACCACCATTTTCCACATCGGCAGAACGAAAGTCATAGACAACATCAATCCCTAGATGGTCTGCCATTAACTGTCCATCGCCCAGCTGACGGGTTGCCCCCTTACGTTCGGGGGTCGGGGCGGCATGAAGTACCGTTTGACCATGAAAGCCGATGACCTCCACCTCGGAAGGGCTGATCCCCTGTTGCTCAAGAAAGTGAGCAACAGCCTCTGCCTGAGCCTTGCTCAAGCGTGTTTCAGCTTCGCGGAAGATGGCGGGCTCAGGCCCTTCGAAATTCCATGCCCGCGCTGCATCCATCGCCTCAACAAGAAGCGGGCGTATATCGTCGGGATACGCGACCAGCTCATAAGGACCAAATTCATCAATGGTTACGCCGTTACTACGAATCGCTGCAATATCGATGAAGCCATCCAGCACTGTGCCTGTCATCAAGCCGATGGACCACTTGTTCATTTCGGACTCATTCCTTGTTGTATCATCCTAGGGGAAAGCCTGTTGGTTGTCTGAGGAAGCGCAATCAGGGGTTAACCATAGTGCCAGTCAGCAGAAGTGTCTAAATGCGACATGGCAAGAATAATCACTAACGTTCAGCGCTGACTCACGCTATCTTAACAAAGAGCTGGCCTACTGGCAGAAGCGCTTATTTCAAACTGAATTACTGCTCTTCACGGTAAAGATTCACTTTACGCTCTAAAATATAACCAAAATTAATGATATAATTGCATGATTCATAAGAAGTATTTATGGTTCATGGTGTGTACTGCACAACGATGTCCCATTCTCTTTAAAGTATCTTCTCTAAGAGAACTTCTCTGAGGGAACTACTACCCTCACAAAATGATTATTTAAAAACGATATAAAGTATTCACATCTTTTTCTGGAGAAATATATGGCATCAAGCGGCAACGAGAACATCAATACGCCGGGTGGTCAGGCTTCACCAGCAGCAGATGGCGGCAATAACGACAGTCAGGTCGAGGTACACTCGGTCGACTGGATTCCCATCTCCGACCGTCATGGCAAACCCTGGCATGTGGGCGCTGTCTGGTTCGTCTCCAACATGAACATTACGCCCATGGCGACTGGTGTTGCAGCTGTCTCCATGGGGGCTCATCAAAGCCTGATGTGGACGATTGTTGCGACGGTCGTGGGGGCTTTGTTCGGTACCATTTTCATGGCTTTCCATGCTTCGCAAGGGCCTCATCTTGGTTTGCCACAATTGGTGCAGTCACGTCCTCAGTTCGGTTATGTAGGTGCAGCCATATCTGTATGGATATTCGCACTGATCAACTACGGTGCCTACAATATTTCGGATGCCATTATTTCGGGCTCGGCAGGGGAGTATCTGTTTGGAACGCCCCCTTGGGTCGCGTATCTGCTCTTTGGCGGAATAGGAACGATCATCGCTATCATGGGCTACAAGATGATCCATTTGATCAACCGCATCATGGCCATTCCGCTGATGCTGGTGACCGTCTTTATTACCATTGCAGCGTTCTATCATGTGGATCTGAGCTGGTCGATGCTCTCATTCAACCAATTCAATGCGGTTGATTTCTTTTCCATATTTGTAGTGGTGAGTGGATTCCAGCTGGGCTGGGCACCGTATGTCTCTGACTACTCACGTTACCTGCCTGCCAACACGCCCGTAAAAAGCATCTTTTTCTGGACCTATTTCCCCAGTGTGCTGGCAGGTGTTTGGGTCTTCATTATTGGTATTCTGGCGGGCAGCAAGGCACCTGGAATGGACCCCAGCACTGCGGTTGCCATCGCATGTAATGAATTTGTTCATGGGGGTGGCACGATTGCATTGCTCACCATGGTGATCGGCCTCGTCTCCATCATGTCGCTGAACCAGTATGGCGGTAGTTTGACGCTGATCTCGATTCTGGATTCGTTCATTCCGGTCAAACCTACGCGCACACTTCGTGTCGTTTCCGTGCTGGTCCTTTTTGCCGGTATCTCCGTCATTGCGCAAATGATTGGTCCCAGTGGCTTTAATACTTTCTACGCCAACGTGATGATCTTTATGGCTTATGTTTTCACGCCATGGACAGCCGTTAACCTGGCAGATTACTTTCTGGTCAGACGCGGGCGCTATGTCATCAGTGAGATATTTAACCCGAAAGGCATCTACGGACGCTGGGGGTTCCGTGGTATCTTTGCGTATCTGGTGGGATTGTTGGCGATGGTACCCTTCATGGTGACCGAGCCCTTCACTGGTTTTGCTGTCAAATATACTCACGGTATCGATATTTCGATGTTCATTGGGCTTCCGGTGGCCGCCATCGTGTACTGGCTGGTATGCCTGAATCTTGACGTCAAGAAAGAAGCCCGTATGGCTGTCAAGGAAGGTAAGGTGGACGAAGAGCTAGTTTAAAAAGCGGTAAGCCATCACTGAGAAGTGCCTTGTTAAAAAGGCACTTGTAGAAAAAGCCACGTTGTCAGCAGATTTTGCTTTAACGTGGCTTTTTTATGTGCGGAAGAGTAAACCTTCCCTGGGCGTGAGCCCCATCAGAGCAACAAGTGCTAAAACGGCAGCCGTCAAAAAAGTGGTATGCTGCCATGAATACTGAAACAGGAACCACATACCAAAGGGCCTTTATGAGCCAGCTCAGTTACGGAATTGATGTCGGAGGCACGAAGATGGAAATGGCCGTCTTCGATGAACAGTGGCAGTTACTGGACCGGTGGCGTGAACCTACTCCCGTCGATGACTTCGATGCCTTTGCTTCTGTATTGAACAGGATGGTCTCGGAAGCCGATCAACGCTTTGAGGTCAGGGGAAGTGTGGGTATGGGAGTTCCCGGTGTTGTCAAGCAGGATGGTTCTATCCTTTCGGCCAATATTCCGTGTCTGAATCAACCTGACGGCCAAGCGCTTTTAGCAGACAGAATCGGGCGTTCGCTCTCGATAGACAAAGACAGTGTCTGTTTCACTCATTCCGAAATGCATGCCGGTGGTGCTGCTGAAGGTTACCAACAGGTAGTCGGGGCAATACTGGGTACAGGGGCAGGTGCGGGTATTGCGATCCGCGGTGTTGTAGTGAATGAGCTTATGGGTGAGTGGGGGCATTTGCCGTTGCCTGCGCAATTGCAGTCGCTTTATACATTGCCATTACTCACGTGTGGTTGTGGCCTAACGGGATGCCTCGAAAAGTACATTGCCGGCCCCGGGTTGGCAGGGCTATATGAACGGCAGGGTGTAACGGGCGCAACCACACAACGATGGGTGGCTGATCTCAGAAATGGAAAAGCCGAGGCGCGGCGGGTCTTTGATATTCATCAGGATATCCTGGGGAGCGCATTGGCTAATCTGGTCAAACTGATCAACCCTCAGGTTATCGTATTGGGTGGCGGCATTTCGCTCATTGACGAAGTGGTCGCGGGTATACCGGCCGGTATTCGTAAACACTATTTCCCGGATACACCGCTTCCCCTGGTACGCCGAGCGACGCAAGGGGATTCCAGTGGCGTTCGTGGCGCCGCCATGTTTGGTCGGCAACTGGCAGATCAGTAGGCTGATAATGTTCGTGCAGGATGAAAGAACAGGTAACAACGGGATAATCAGGTAGAACAATGAACACATTAACCGGCGCTATTTTGACACCTCGGGGCTGGATTCAAGGGACGCTTTATTGGGAAGGCGAAACACTAGTCCGCATTGAGGGGAATACGGTAGAAGAACACGCCATACAGCCGCCCTACATTCTCCCCGGGTTTATTGATCTCCATGTCCATGGTGGCGGTGGGCGTGATGTGATGGAAGGCGGGGACGCCCTTGAGACTATTGCAAAGACCCATGCACAACATGGAACGACCACATTGTTGGCGACGACGATGACCGCCAGCCATGCCGATATTCTTAATGCGTTGGAGGGTATTGCAGCCTTTAGGAGGCGGCAGTCTGAATCATCTTCATCAGGAACTATCAGTACCGCAGATGTCATTGGTGTTCATTTGGAAGGGCCCTATATCAACCCGAAGAAACTGGGGGCTCAACCGGATGCGACGCGTGTCTGTACGATTGAGGAACTGCAGCAGTATCAGCACCTTGTGCCTCTCAAGGTCATTACGTTGGCGCCTGAATGCTTACAGAATAACGGCGCATTGGAGTGGCTGTTGGCACAGGAAGTCCGTGTGCAGGCCGGTCATACGCTGGCCGACTATGATACGGCAGCACACTATTATCATGCAGGAGTGGCAGGCTTTACCCACCTCTATAACGCGATGACGCCCTTTTCCCATCGGGCACCGGGTATTTTGGGCTTCGCATTGGCAAACGCCGAGTATGCCGAAGTGATCCCAGACCTTGAACATGTGCATCAAGGTGCGTTGAATGTGGCCTTCAGAGCCATTCCTAATCTGTATGCCATCACCGACGGGACGGCTGCCTGCGGTATGCCCGATGGGGAATATCGACTTGGGACTCAGCAGGTTTTCAAGCATGGCCGGTGTGTTCGATTGGCAAATGGGGCCTTGGCAGGCAGTACGTTGACGCTGGATCAGGCCGTACGGAATCTCGTCAGTATTGGTCGTTCCCTTGCCGATGCCAGTGCACGTGTGGCGACGATACCCGCGCAGTATCTTGGTCTGGAGGATAGAGGGCAATTAAGGGAGGGATATCGTGCTGACATGGTTGTGCTGGATGAACACCTTGAATTACAGCGAACCTACAGCGCTGGGCAGATGGTGCTCTAATTGGATTCTGTTTTCACCATTCGCCATGTCATTTTGAGACGACTGTAACATTACCGTCATTTGAGGCTTTCATACTGTACATAAAGAAACGATGATGAGCACACTGCTGCGTGCTCCCCATTTTTCAATTGTCCGAGTGAGAGTCGATGAATATTGCTGTAGAGTCCTCTACTTCATTCCGGGGTAAAACAGTCCAGGAGTATATTGACGAAGTCCCGTCATGGCCGGATGGTTCTCCTTCCCGTTCTACACCCATGTCTTCCATGCAGTGGGCTATCTGGGCGCTGGCTGCCGCTGGCAAGTTCTTTGAAGGGTTCGTTGTCTTCATGGGAGGCGTATCCCTTCCCCTTATTGCCGCCCAGTTCCATATTGGTGCCACGGAAAAAGGGTTGATCACCTCTGCTACTCTGGCCGGTATTCTGGTGGGCTCTTTTCTTCTTGGGGGAATGTCGGATCACTTTGGCCGCAAGCGAATGTTTATTGCGGAAATGATCATCTTCCTTGCTTTTCTTGTCCTGCTTATCTGCTGTACCAGCTATACCATGTTGGTGGTATGCCTCTTCGGGTTGGGCATGGCATTGGGATGTGATTATCCTACGGCGCACATGATTCTTTCTGAAAACCTTCCCAGTCAGTCCCGTGGACGAATGGTGCTAGGGGCATTTGCCTTCCAGGCCATCGGGGCCATGTGCGGAATTGGAATCGGTGCCATCGTGCTGATCATGCATCCGGCACTGAATGCCTGGCGTTGGATGTATGCCACGGCGTTAGCCCCGGCGATTGTCATTACGGTTGCCCGTTTCTTTATCCCTGAAAGTGCGAACTGGCTGATTTCGCGTGGAGCATTGAGTGCCGCGGAAAATTCACTGTCGCGCCTGTTGAATAATCGTCAGTTGACAGTAGGGCAGATCAATCTGATTGCTTCCCAGACACGTACACAACAGGCCCATAAAGTCAGTTTCAGTAGTCTCTTCAAAAAACCGTACCGTCGTGCCACTGTTCTGGCCGCTGTGCCCTGGTTCCTGCAGGATCTGGGCACCTACGGTATCGGTGTATTTACCCCAACCATTCTGGTGACGGCCTTTGGGCATGGCCATGAAGTGCATAGCCTGCAAGACATGATTGCCAATAGTATTCGCTCTGCCGAAGGCTCGGCATTGACGACCTCGCTGTTGATTGTCGGTATTCTTGTCGCGATTGCACTGGTGGAGTTTATTGGTCGTATCAAACTACAGGTATTCGGCTTTATTGGCTGCGCTATCGGGCTTGCAGTGGCGTCCCTCTCCATGTTCACCTCGGGGGCTTCACAGCTGGTATTGATATTCTCAGGCTTCATGCTGTTCAACTTCATGACCAATTTAGGGCCTAACTCTCAAACTTACCTGTTGGCAGGGGAAGTATTCCCTACACGAGTACGTGGTATGGGTGCTGGCTTTGCCGCCATGTTCGCGAAAATTGGTGCTGTTGCCACTACGTTCGGATTCCCCCTGTTACTCGCCGGTGTAGGTACTACTGCGGTGTTGTGGGGGCTGGTCGTTGCTTCCCTTGTCGGTGCCATTGTGACCTGGAAATATCGGATTGAAACCACCGGCGTGGATCTGGACAGTATCGGTCGGGAAGAAAAAACGGCTCATGCCTAATGCTGATATAAATCAGTACGCTGTATTGTGGGATCAGCTTGCATCAGTGATCACTTGATGACAGTAAAACTATAGTGGCTTCCATTCGGGAGCCACTTTTTTATTTTCCCAACCCCGCATCTTTTATCTCTTCCCATGGCCTCCTGTATTTTCTTGCCTGTATTATCGTAGAATCAGCAGTGGGGCTATCCTGTTCAGCGCTGCAAAACACTATGTGTGAACATGACATTCCTCAAACCATCGTTCATCAAACCAAACCGTCGTGAGCTGTAATTGCAGCTGGTAAAGGTATCTGGAGAGGCATTTTTGTGAAGATTCTGGTCGTTGATCCTGCTCATTGTTTGAGTCTGGCGCTTGTTGCCGAAACACAAGAGCGTCTGGATGTTGATCTTGAGCTGCACGATTGGACGAGTGTATTCTCCCTTGATGTCGGTGATGTCTACGCTATTATCGTACCGCCGCTGGCGCATTTGGACAGTATCTCCCAAGAGGCGATCGAGGCCCATGCTGAGGCTGTCGAACAATTGATTGATTTCTGCCGCCAGTCATTGATCGCGCTGGTATGGTGTGTCAGTGATGAAATCTACGAATATGGTTACGATGATGGTGCCATTGAAGAGTCCCTGATTCCTGAGCCTGTTTCTCCTTCACGTCGCCGTCTGGTGGCAGTTGGCAATCGTATGCGAACAGAGCTTCGTTATTTCCTCATGATTCGTCTTGGCCCCCTGTTCGGCTTAAAGGGAAAGGATGCCTGGCTACCTTCATTACTCGAAGGCCTGTACAGTGGACATATCGTTCCTGCCGAGGAAGATCTCTACATCGGACCAACCCCGGTGGATGCCTTGGCCCGAGGTATTTGTGGCATGCTCTTGCAACTCTATAACGGCGCTGACAGCTGGGGTGCGTACCATATGTCCGGGATCGAACCTGTCAGCGTCTACAATTTTGTACAGTATGTACACCAACAACTCGACAAACAGATGAAAGCCCTGGATCAATCGATTGACCACGTGGGGCATGTCGAGCCCGTAGAGCATCGGCTGGGGAATGTTCGTCGGGTGTTAAATTGTCGTCATATGTTGGGTACTTTCGGCGTACACCAGAAGCCCTGGCGCATTGAAGTGGAGCGTTTGACACATCGTTGGCTGGAAGCTCGTTTGGCATTGGGCTCAGAACTACCGTAATTCTGTGTTGCCTATCGAATGACCTGATGTGACCACAGCGCATTTCCAGAATATGACACTACATTGCCTAATCGGATGGAAACATCGTCATGTCATGTCATGTCATGTCATGTCATGTCATGTTTGTTACTGCTTTGATTGACGATCTTGATGTCTGTTCCGATACGTTGTCTGGATGTTTTTGATATAGTAATCACATTCGCATGATCAAGTCGGAATCTTTCAATGAACGCAATACGCAGTATTCTCTTCTACCTCGGTTATGGCGTCATAATGCTGATCACAGGATTGATCGTTGCACCTATCGCCTTGCTAACCTCCAAGCACCGCCGTTTCCGTATCCTGAATTTCTATAATTACGGAATCATGTTGTGGTTACGGATTACCTGTGGGATTCGAATCAAGGTGCATGGTAACCGTGATCTTCCCAAAGTGCCCTGTATTATTATATCCAACCACCAAAGTGAGTGGGAAACCCTTTATCTTCAGCTATTGAAGCCACCGACCTGTACTGTTCTCAAGAAGGAGCTGTTGAAGATTCCTGTATTTGGATGGCTTCTGCGTTTGATTAATCCCATCGCCATTGATCGCTCTCATCCCTCCAAAGCCTTCAAGGCCATGATGAAAGGCGGGCAGGAACGTGTGAAGGAAGGTTTTTCGGTGCTGATGTTTCCTGAAGGCACGCGCGTCCCCCCTGGTGACCGCAAACCTTTCAGTAAAAGCGGCGTTATGATGGCGCAGAAAGCAGGGGCACAGATTATTCCAGTGGCCCACAATGGGGGAGAGCACTGGCTGACGGGTTCATGGATCAAAAAACCGGGCGTGATTGATGTCGTGGTCGGCGAGGCGATTGATACCGTCGGACGCCCGGTGAACGACGTGCAGGATGAAGTGGTGAATTGGATAGATGCTCAGCTGGACGAGATTATCAGCGTGCCACGCCCTCAAATATCTCCCCAACAAGCTGAAGGCGACTCTGAATAGCTCACCGTTGCTTTTTCTACTGAATTTTTTGGGGGGATACGAGGGCTCAAAACCAGAGTTCGATTATAGGGCGTCTAAATATCTTCTTGTAAAGTGCCGAGTACGAATAGTTCTCGGCAGTACGGACGAGTCACTTTTCAGACGTCGTTCGTGAAAGTACGATCATGTCATCTGTCATCATAAAGTCCTCATAAAAAAACAGACCATGGGCGTGAAGCCTTCATGGTCTGTTTTGTTTGAACTAAACAGTTCATTACCCTTTGAAGGGAAGCAGATTATTTCTCTTTCAAACGCTCGAAGATCAGGCAGGCATTCGTGCCACCAAAACCAAAGCTATTCGACATGATACGGTTCAGGGTGACGCCATCACGACGCTTACGAACAATATCAAACCCCTCTGCATTTTCATCCAGTGAATCAATGTTGGCAGAAGCACAGATGAAGTCATGTTGCATCATGAGCAGGGAATAGATAGCTTCCTGAACACCTGTTGCCCCCAGTGAGTGTCCGGTGAGGGATTTGGTGGAGGAAATCGCAGGGGAATTGTCGCCAAAAACACTGCGCAGAGCCTTGAGTTCGGAAATATCGCCAACTGAAGTTGAGGTTCCATGCGTATTGATGTAATCAATAGGACCCTGTGTGGTAGCCAGGGCCTGCTGCATGCAACGCATACCGCCTTCACCGGAGGGCGCAACCATATCGTAGCCATCCGAGTTGGCAGAAAAACCTACCAGCTCAGCATAGATGTGGGCACCACGAGCCTTGGCGTGTTCATATTCCTCAAGTACGACCATCCCACCGCCACCGGCAATGACGAAACCATCTCGATCAGCATCGTATGGACGCGATGCTTTGGTAGGATCATCATTGAAATTGGTAGAAAGCGCACCCATCGCATCGAACAGGCAGGACATCGTCCAGTGTTCTTCTTCACCACCGCCAGCGAAGACAATATCCTGTTTACCAAACTGGATTTGTTCCATTGCAGCGCCGATACAATGCGCCGAAGTAGCACAGGCAGAGGAGATAGAGTAGTTGACACCCTTGATTTTAAAAGGTGTCGCCAGACAGGCTGATACGGTACTTCCCATCACACGCGTAACGCGGTAAGGGCCTACACGACGCAAGCTTTTGTGGCGCAGGGTATCTGCAGCTTCCACCTGATTGCTGGCAGAGGCCCCACCAGAACCTGCAATCAATCCCGTACGTACATTGGAGACTTCTTCGGGCGAGAGGCCTGAATCTTCAATGGCCTGTTGCATGGAGATGTAAGCGTAGGTGGCTGCGTCTCCCATAAACCGTAATTGCTTACGATCAATCAGGGATTCAGCGTCAATATCAATGGAGCCTGCGACATGGCTTCGCATGCCCATTTGTGCATATTCTTCCTTGAAGCGAATACCAGAGCGGCCTTCACGCAATGACTCCAGCACGGCATGCTTGTCATTACCGAGGCAGGAAACAATGCCAAGACCAGTAACTACAACGCGTCTCATGAGGATCCTCCCAATTAGACGCTCGCGGAGGAGCCGAACAGGCCCACGCGAAGATCGTTGGCCTGATAAATGCGCTCTCCATCCACGAGAAGTTCGCCATCGGCAATTCCAAGAATCAACCGACGCGTAATCACACGTTTAATATGAATATGATAAGTGACGACGTGGGCACTCGGCATAACCTGATCAGAGAATTTGACTTCTCCACAGCCCAATGCACGGCCACGGCCTGGGTTGCCCAGCCATGCCAGATGGAAGCCAACCAGCTGCCACATGGCATCCAGACCCAGACAACCGGGCATGACAGGGTCACCGGGGAAATGGCAGTCAAAGAACCATAGGTCAGGCTTGATATCGAGCTCAGCGATGATCTCACCCTTGCCATAGTGGCCGCCGGTTTCTCCAATATGCGTGATGCGATCCAGCATAAGCATATTGGGGGCTGGGAGTTGTGCATTACCTGGGCCGAAAAGTTCGCCTTGGCTGCACTTTAGCAGCTCTTCATAGCTGTAGGAATCTTGCTTGGTCACAAAAAACGTTCCGCAGATCGAAAAATAAAATGTACGTAATCATCAACATATTATCCCTTTTGCAAGGGATGACATGGACGCCGAGAGGCTTGCCCACTGTGACAAATGTCCGTGTTCAAGGCCAAAACATGACGTTTACTCAGGCAACCGGATCATACAGCACTTGTCCCGTTTCCCCTTCACTCTTTTGCAGTGCAATCGATGGGGCTGATGCATGCGTATTCGTTTGCATAGTATGCCACATCTAACCATGGCATGACTAAGCCAGTTGAATGTTTGAGCCAAAAAATTGAATCCTAGCGCTCAACTAGCAGTGGTGTCTTAGCCTAATGGAAGTCGCGCATCGGCTCAACTTTCACGTTTGAAGGCATCGGCAAAAACTTTCAAGGCGCGTTCACGTGCCGCTTTATGATCCACAATGGGGGCTGGATAGCCTAATTGTTTGCGCTGTTCTGCTGTAGGTGCATGTCGGTTTTTGGGTTCCAGTTGTTCAAAGCCTTTCAGCCAGGTCGCAATGAATTCACCCTGTGGATCAAAGCGTTGTGACTGTGTTGTTGGATTGAATAATCGGAAATAGGGTGAGGCATCCGTACCTGTCGAAGACGCCCATTGCCACCCACCGTTATTGGCACCCAATTCACCGTCTATCAAGTGTTCAAGGAAGAATGACTCCCCCCAACGCCAGTCAATCAGCAGATGTTTACTTAAAAACATGGCAACAACCATACGCAGGCGGTTATGCATCCAGCCTGTAGTCACCAGTTGTTGCATTGCAGCGTCTATCAATGGGTATCCTGTTCGACCTTCTTTCCATGCCTTAAGTTCATTTTCATCGTTACGCCAGGCAATATCCTTCCCTTCTTCACGAAAAGGCTGATGTTTGCAAACGCGTGGGTAACCCACCATTAAATGCTGGTAAAACTCTCGCCAGATGATTTCGTTGACCCACGTGGCCGTTCCCTTGTCACCATCGGCCAAATGTCCATGGTTTTGGTGCATCATCGCATTCAGGCACTGGCGCGACGAGATGGCTCCCACTGCAAGGTAGGCAGAGAGCTCGCTTGTTCCGGAGAGGTGGGGGAAATCACGATTTTCGCCATATCGGGCCACGCGCTTTTGAATGAAGCGGGCGAGTCGCTCTTGTGCGGCATCTTCACCTGCCGGCCACTTTTTCATGTCAATGTGTGGAGAAATTCCGGGCGCATTTAGCGTATCGCTACTAATCCCCCTGGGAGCGGATTGTTTGGAAGGCGGAGAAGAAGGGCTAAGTTGCTCGCTACTGAGGGAACGGTGCCAGTTTTTGGAAAACGGAGTGAATACTCCGTAAAAATCGCCTTTCCCTGTGCGTAAATCGCCGGGCGTGAACTGAATCATGTCGGTATAGCGGGTGACGGTGATGGATGCGTCTCTAAATGCTTTGGTCACTCGTACGTCTCGCGTCCTTTCATCAACGGCATATTCATCGTTGAAATACAAATGCGTGATACCTGCACCTTGGGCCTGTTTCAGCAATGCATCAGGAATGTCGCGGTATCGTTTTGTATCGATCACCAGCACAGGGATATTCAGTTTTTCCAACTGTGTCTTGAGCTTTTCTGCACAGGCATACCAGAAGTGAAGTTTGCTTGGGCCATGCCCATAATGCCTCCATTGTTCATAAGGAGGGGTAAATACTGCGACTATCTCACCATCGTCTTTGCCACTTTCGGCAGCCGCCGCCTTCAACGCGCGGTTGTCTTCAACTCTGAGGTCATTGCGAAACCAGACCAGATGACGTTGTTTCTCCATGTGTGGTTTCCCCGATGCAGGTGGATCAGTAAATGGCGTGTGGGTACGAAAATGATGTTCTGAAACTCTGATCGGAATCAACGATATGTTTATGCAGTCACATCCGATACAGCCCGTATTTGCCTTTCTTTGCTCAAATGAACGTTCTTCAGGAAATCGTAGCTGATGAAAGCACATTTTTCCTGGCTTTGTTCCCGCTGGATAAGGGGCGCTTTGCTTATACCGAACGTGCTTGTATCAAATGGGCAACCTCCTCTGTTCAGGGCTATGCATCTCAGGGCCATGCTTCGATAGAACCTGAGAATGAATGCGGTAGACGCCTGGCTAAAAGCACTCTAGGCTGACATATCATCACGTTCTGCCACGATCTCCGTGACGACATCGACGAATGCCGGATGCTGGCCAACCGGGGGGAGGAGTTCTATAGCCATGTGCGGGAACTCGGCTTTCAATGCTTCCAACTGTGCCGGTACGTCCTGACGCAAATGGCGTCCGGCGGCAAAGAACAAGGGGAGAACATCGACCCGATGAGGTTCATTTTGTGCCTGATGAGCCACGTCTTCGATCACTTCTTCCAGCAGTGGAGAGCACAACTCCATATAAGCAAGGCGTACGTGATCCCCCAAGCGCTCCTGAAGTCGGGTTTCCAGTATCTGAAATGGTGCCTGCCACGCGCGGTCTGTCGAGCCATGGGCTAACATGACAAGAGTATTTTTCATGAATCTTTCCTGTGCGTTTTAAGGGTATTGAAATCCATAAGGAAATTGTAACGATTAATGGGTGTGAGGACGACACTTAACATAAGGGTGCTTTCGTGAATGTGCCTGTGGAAATGAATGATCGGACCGTCAGTATCTTCCGAGTCTCGTGCCAGCATGTTTCCATCAGACTTTATTGATCACGGGTAACTGTTTCCCACCATGGAGGTATTTCCGTGAATATTCTGGTAACAGGAGCAACAGGTTTTGTAGGCAGTGCGCTGTGTCGCGCGCTACACAGGAATGATCATGATATTCATGTGCTAACGCGTGATCCACAGCATGCCAGTCGGCGCATTGGTATTGATGTTAATGCCAAAGCTGAAGTCGATGCATTCAGTGATGTCCCTCTCGAAGTTATCGTGAACCTGGCAGGCGCGCCTATTTTCAGTAAAGCCTGGACAGATACGCGAAAACAGGTACTGATTGATAGTCGTGTAAAAACTACTGAGTCACTGGTAGCGTTGTGCACTCAAATGCAGACACCTCCTCAGCTGATGATCTCAGGATCGGCCATGGGATATTACGGTGATCAAGGGGATAATCGGGTGGTGGAATCGACCCCTCCCACAAGTGAATTTGCACATACCCTATGTGCCCAGTGGGAAGAAGCGGCAAAGAGGGTGGCGTCGCCTCAAACGCGATTGGCGATTGTTCGTCTGGGCTTGGTGTTGGACCCTTCCGGTGGAATGCTTAGACCCATGTTGCCCATGGCACGCTTGGGATTGGCATCCCAATTGGGGAATGGTCGTCAGTATATGCCTTGGGTGGCGTTGAATGATGTTATTGCTGCGTTACTATGGCTAATAAAAAATACGTCCGCAGAGGGTATCTACAATCTTAGTGCTCCCTTGCCGGTTTCCAATGCCATGTTTACCGATACTCTTGCCCACGTCTTTAATCATCGGCCACATCTGCGTATTCCTGCTATTGTGCTTAAGCTCTTGTTAGGTGAACGAGCGCATATGCTTTTGACAGGGGCTAATATGCAACCAGCCTGTTTGATGGATCAGGGCTTTCAATTCCAATACCCAACGTTGCAATCGGCATTTCAGGCCATGTTTCCCGCACGATAACCCGTTGCTCACCGTAGGAATGTATGAAGCGACTTTAAAAAGGTGTTAAAGCGGATTCATATAACGTCTTCCCTATGTCCTGAACTTATAGAGGACCAAGGAGAAAAGGCCGAGGTGGGTGCTTCCTCGTGTGGAGGCTGAAAACAACAGTGAGGATAACCACTGGCTTGGCTGGATTGGGCTTTTACTCAACTCGTTACAGAATATGGCCTGTGACAGGTTACAAAAAGAACAAAGCCAA
Source organism: Cernens ardua (assembly GCF_051251085.1). Classification (NCBI taxonomy): domain Bacteria; kingdom Pseudomonadati; phylum Pseudomonadota; class Gammaproteobacteria; order Oceanospirillales; family Halomonadaceae; genus Cernens; species Cernens ardua. The sequence continues at coordinate 159,651 of NZ_JBPCZH010000006.1, read as the reverse complement.
AGGTAGCAGGTAACACTGCCTGCTACCTAAGTGGTAGATGTGCGTAGTATCCGTGCTGCATTCTCGCGCTGGCACGGGCTAATAATCTTCCTGGTGTCCTCTATTTGCTCTTTTTGTTGGGATAAGATGAACTGAAGGGAAGCCAACCATTCTCACGGGCAATGTGGACCGCTTGTGTTCTGGAAGTCGCTATCAGTTTTTTATAAATGTGCTTGATATGAGATCCTATCGTGTACTTGGATATATTCAGGAATTCTGCAATCTGACGATTACTTAATCCCTCGGATACGAGCGTTAGAATTTCGCTTTCTCTTCGAGTAAGCGGCATTACCTGGAGATTGTTTTGTTCGTCCGCATCATTGTCCTGTAATGTTATTTCATTTAATTTTTTTAAAAGATAATGCAGTGCAAATGGATCAATTGATATCCCTCCTTTGAAAACATTACGAAACGACATTATAAGTTCAATATCGTGTCGCTCCTCTGACAGGTAACCCACAACACCCAACTGTAATGCTTTTAGAGCAATATCTTCATCAATGGCAGAGGTGATAATGACGACAGGAAATGACACATTATTTTGATTAAAGTCCTCAATCAGTAGCAAGGCTTCTCTGCTGTCAGTATCTACATCCAGAATAACCAATCCAATAGAATATTCCTGCCAACTTTCGCGTACTTCTGATACGGAGGGTTTTATAAGTAAATCATTATCAATATCGTATCCCATTGCACATAGAATGGCTTCCATCCGCAGTTGTATATGTCGCCTTCCAGCCACTACCCAAATAGGGTTTGGCATCGAAGCCGCCACAACCTCCTTGTGCATAACATTCCCTCACATCCAACTTAATAAACCTTAAAGTAGTATCACATACATAGGAAAATAAAAAATACCTAAAATGAGGTATGGCAAGTCTATAATCTTTGAATATCTCTATTGGGTAGAGAATAAGGAAATGTAAATTAAATGAATTTAACAATCACACCTACATTCCATGAGAATAACGTTGTGATTACATTCTGATTACATAACTCACACGGATATGACCGCACGTATTCTTAATGAATAATTATTTTAAGTAATGTGTGATCATTGGGTAAAGAAGGTATGGAAAAGAGAACAGGAAAGAAGTGGAGTGATATTTGACTAGCGGTGCGAGTCTCTCTTTGAAGATCAGGGTTGATAGAATGGGGACTATGCTAGTAGGTAGGAGTAAAATAAATTGGACAGAGTTGTAATTAGGAGGGACTAGAAAAATAAAGGCATTTTGTCTTCAAGGATATTGAAAACATTTCTTTTTATATCAACTGGACATTTCTAAATATGATTTGTCAGGGGTGTTGAGTTCATTAGTTGTACCGTATAACTATTATTTTATAACATTGCTTTGTGTGAGGGGTATATATTCATATCAAAGTAGAAAATAAGTTTTAGATAAGATAAATACGATGTTTTGTCAGCATTATCGTCGAATTTCTACATTTGCTCTTCAATCAATTACTTTCTAGTAATGAAACTATATATCAATTTTGTGGTTACATTTCGTATCATTCAATTTACTTAATAGCATGTATAAAGATACTGTCCAGATAACTTATTTTACCATTCATATTATTATGTCGCGTACAGGTTATAAAGTATCACTTATTAAAATGCCGCCTTTAAGGTATATAAAATAATCAATGCCAGTGTAAAAATAAATATCCATACTGCTGATAGCATGCAACTATTAAAGATTATAAGCGTGTGATACATATGCGAAAAAAAATTATTCTTGCAACGGCAACGTCTTGTCTCTTATTAATTTCCGAGAATGTATTAGCGGTAGACAATGTTTACGACAAGTTTATTAAACAGGCACGTCATGGCGAATATACGAATATATTTTCTTGGTTTGATCATGTGTCGACCCAACGTGCTCTGACAGGCAATGAAATAGCCGATTGGTTGGAAATATCGTTATGGGCCAACCACAACAGAGAAGCCACCGTCCTATGGCAGCAGTACGCACAAAAGGTGGTAATTCCTGAACGCGGTGAAATCGCTGCGGCACGTGCTTACCGGAACCTTGGCCATTACCCGACGGCAATCCGATTATGGCAGATGATTCTCCGGTCAGATCCCGGTAATGATAGTGTTGAAAGTGCACTGATTTTCACATTGGCAGATGCCAAACAATATGGTCAGGCCGTTTCATTGGCAGAAGAAAGAATTCGGAAATCTCCTTCTGCACAGCACTGGCGTGAATTGGCATGGGTACAAACACAGGCCGGACATAATGCAGCCGCTCTGGATGCCATTAGTTACGCGCATGAAATTGCACCGGGGGACCGCGATATTGGCTGTGATTACAGCGCGATTCTGGATAATAATCGTATCGGAAAACCTTCCCTTGAAGCTGCGCGCCAATGCGGTGCGCCTGAGGCCGTTATCCGTAGAAGAGAATTGGCCGCGGCAGCGGAGCTGGTCAGGCAATCGTTAGCGTCCCCAACCAATGATACGACCCGTTTCGAGACAGCGGATCATGCTCTCAGTGTGTATCACGCGTTACTTGTTCGATGGAAGAACGATCCCACTGCACAGGGCGTTTACCGCGATGCACGGATAGACCGATTAGGTGCATTGGTGGCTCGTGTCAGAATGAAAGAGGTAGTGAGCGAATATCAACAACTGACCGAACATGGTCAAACGATACCTGATTACGCGAAGCAATGGGTCGCTGCAGCATACCTTTATTTACATCATCCCACTAAGGCTCAGGCGCTTTATAAATCGGCATATGCCTCAAACCCGATCAAGGATGGTGATCGCACCAGCGATTTATATTACAGCCTTTCAGAAAGTGAGCACTTGAAACAAGCCACGCAGTTGGTCGATAAATTCAAGGCGAGTCAACCTTATTATCTTTATTTACCCGGTACCCCTGTCCCTCAGGACAATAATGACTGGTTGGCTGCTCAACAACTGACCGTGTCAGATATGGATGCAAGAAATAAACTGCCTGAAGCTCAACATTTGCAGGAGCACCTATTCAATACTGCGCCGGGAAATCAGGGATTGGGTATATCACTTGCTTCCATTTATCAGGAGAGAATGTGGCCGCATCGCTCTGAATTGTTGTTAAAGCGCATTGAAGGGTTAGAACCGAGGAATGTCGGCCTTGAAATACAGCAGGCCTATACCGCATTGGCGCTTCAGGAGTGGAAACAGGCGGATGAGCTTACGGATGATGTCGTTGCGCGAATGCCCGAAAACTCGTCGGTAGAGCGTCTGGATCGAATCCGTGATGTCCACCATATGTGGGAACTTCAAATTGATAGTGGTTATGGTTTGAACTCCAGTGACAATTCAAATGGCCCCAAGGCGGGTAAGCATGACCTTTCATTGGATGCCACTCTTTATACGCCTCCTATCGACGAGAACTGGCGCCTTTTCACTGGCTACACTTTTGGAAGAGGCGAATTCGAGGAAGGTAAAGGAATACAAAACAATCAAAAGTTTGGGGTCGAATTCACCAATAGGGACAACTGGGTACAGGCCCAGACGACCCACGTTCACTATAGAAAAAACAGTCGAGTGGGATGGGGGCTCACGGGATGGCATCAGTTTGGTGATCACTGGCGTGTGGGCGCAGATGCTGAACACTTGATGACAAGTACGCCCCTAAGAGCCCTGCATCATGGTATCACCTCCAATGGGGGCAACCTGTTTCTCCAATGGACCGGTAATGAACGGCAGAGTTGGAACCTGAGTACCAGTCGTGCCTATTTCTCTGATGGCAATCATCATCAGGAATACGATCTTTCAGGACAGCAAAGGGTGTATACCAGGCCCTACCTGACCGTTGATTTTACTCCCCAATTATCCTTCAGCAGTAATACCCATACAGGGACCTATTACTACAGTCCCAAACGCGATCTCTCGGTTATTCCCATGTTGACTGCGGATCATATTTTGTACCGCCGTTATCAAACCGAATGGCATCAGGAATTTGTCGCGGGTGCCGGGACCTATTGGCAGAAACATCACGGAAGTGGGTTGGCCGCTACGTTGGGTTACGGTCAGCGTCTTCTTTTCAACGACGTACTGGATGTTGGCGCCATGTTGACGTGGAGCAATCAACCCTATGACGGCACGCGCGAGAAAGATCTGACGCTTTCTTTCGATATGAGTTACCGGTTCTGAGATCTCGAAAATGTCTAAATATTGTTTATTAAGGTCACTTTTAGCCGGATTTATACTATTTCTGGCACATACGGTATATGCAGAAATTCCTACGTATATACCGCCGTCTCAGCGTCCTCTTCCTATTGACCAATCACCTTGGCCGAAGGGAAGTTACCTTGTTATCAATTATCACAATGTGGCAGATGGTGCGGCTGACCAACGTTTCGTCTCTGTACGTACCAGTGCGCTTATCGATCAGTGGACCTGGTTGCGGGAACACGGATTTCACAATATTACGGTTGATGACATCCTTCGTGCGCAACGCCATGAAAAGCCGCTGCCTCCCAAGGCTTTCCTTTTAACCTTTGATGACGGCTATCGCAGCTTTTATACCCGCGTATTTCCCTTGCTGAAAACCTACGGGTGGCATGCAGTGCTTGCCCCAGTCGGCAGTTGGCTGGATACACCGCTCAATAAGAAAGTCAATTTCAGTGGTGTACCTCTGAATCGCAAGGAAATATTGACCTGGTCAGAAGTGAAGGAAATGTCTCAATCAGGCATTGTCGAAATTGGCGCACATACCTATGCCTCACATGACGGTATCGTGGCGAATCCACAGGGAAATCTGGAGCCTGCTGCCACGAGTCGGCAGTACTTTACCAAATTGAGGCGTTATGAAACCAAGGCTGAATTCGAACACCGCATGACTCAGGATGTTGCGAAGGAAACGCAACGTATCGAGGAAGTCACTGGAAAGCATCCGCGTGTTTGGGTATGGCCATATGGGGCCGCCAACGGTGAAACACTCAGCATTGTTAAACGCTTCGGATATCAGTTTGCATTTACCCTGGGCAATGGTCTGGCTTCCATTAATAGCCCTTATAACGCCACGCGTTTGCTGATTGGGAACAATCCCAAGCTCAATGATTTTGCACAGATGATCAACACCATCGAACAGCGCCAGTTGAAGCGAGTCATTCAGGTGGATTTAGACTATGTCTACGATCCCAATCCAGTGCAGGAACAGCACAATATCAATGTGTTAATACAGCGGCTGGCCGATATGCGCGTCAGCACGGTGTTTTTGCAGGCTTTTGCTGATCCCAAAGGGGACGGCGTTGTCCGATCGGTTTATTTCCCCAATCGCTGGCTCCCCATGCGTGCTGATCTGTTCAACCGTATTGCCTGGCAGTTGATGACTCGGGCACGGGTTCAGGTCTATGCGTGGATGCCTGTGCTCTCATTCGATTTCAACAAGAGTGATCCTCGGGTGACGCAGTTGGACCCGCATACCGGCAAGGTTGATATTGACCCCAAACAGTACCAGCGTTTGTCTCTATGGAACCCCGAAAACCGGCGCAAAATCATTGGGCTTTATGAAGACCTGGCCACCTATACGCATTTCAATGGGCTGCTATTCAGTGATGATGCGCTCTTGTCTGATTATGAAGATGCCAGCCCTGATGCGATGAAAGCCTATGAGAAAGCAGGTTTTCCCGCATCGATACAAGCGATTCGGGCAAACCCTGAGTTGTTTGAAAAATGGACACACTATAAAACGCAGGCGCTGACCCATTTTACCAGGCTGATTACTCAACACGTCCGCCAAATAGAAGGCGACCAGGTCACCACCGCGCGCAATATTTATGCGCTTCCTGTTTTGAATCCTCAAAGTGAAACCTGGTTTGGGCAAAACCTGAAAGACTTTTTGGACAATTATGACTGGGTTGTTCCAATGGCAATGCCCTATATGGAAGGGGTCGATAAAAGCCAGTCGGACCAGTGGATTGCTCGAGTAGTCAACGACGTTGCCAAATATCCGCGTGGGCTTGATAAAACCATTTTCGAGCTTCAGACACGTGACTGGAACACTGGAAAACCCATCCCGACCAAACAAATCATCCAATGGATGAAAACACTGGAGTTGAATGGGGCTGAGAATTTCGGTTATTACCCGGATGACCCTATCCATAACCAGCCCAATTTAAGAAAAGTAAGAACCATCCTCTCCTCTGCCTGGTACCCGCTGTTATGAAAGATCGACTTTTTTCAATCGTCATTTTATGTGTAGTGGTGGGTGCTCCCCTCGGTATGGCGCTCTATCTCACACTTAAATTTATTCTGAATTTTGTGTTTTATTGGCCCTTGTTCATGTCTTGTATATGGATGACAGGCGGCATTTATTTTTGGTGGCGCTATGAAAGACACATGTCATGGAAACGTGAGGGAGAATTACCGGAAATTCCCGGTGAGCCATTAATTTCGATCCTCATTCCCTGCTATAACGAGGGAAAAAATGCAAGGGAGACGATCTCGGCGGCCGCCCGACAGTGCTATTCCAATATCGAAATCATCGCCATTGATGACGGCTCATCTGATAACACCTTTGAAGTATTGCTTGAGCTTTCGCATCAATACGAAAAGCTGCGTGTTATCAAGCTGGATGCCAATCAGGGCAAAGCAGTAGCACTTAATACCGGTATTCTGGCGGCGAAGGGTGATTACGTCGTTTGTATCGATGGGGATGCTTTACTTGAACCCGAGGCCGTAACGTATCTGTGTGAGCCGCTGGTCAGTAACCCGAATTTGGGAGCCGTGACAGGAAATCCACGGATACGAACACGCACCACGATCATCGGGCGCGTTCAGGTAGGTGAATTTTCGTCGATCATTGGATTGATAAAAAGAACGCAAAGTCTTCAGGGCAGGCTTTTTACGGTGTCGGGTGTTGTGGCTGCGTTCAGAAAAAGTGCGCTAGCCAGTGTCGATTACTGGAGTCCTGAAATGATGACGGAAGATATCGATATCAGTTGGAAGCTTCAGCTGCGTGGCTGGGGTATCCGTTATGAGCCCAGAGGCCTGTGCTGGATTCTGATGCCAGAAACATTAAAAGGGTTGTGGAAGCAACGACTACGTTGGGCGCAGGGTGGAGCGGAGGTATTTCTTAAAAACATACCGGCGGTATTCAAGTGGCAATATCGTGCCATGTGGCCGTTGCTGAGTGAATATATTATTTCCATCCTGTGGGTATTTGCTCTGGCGTTAAGTCTGGTTCTTATGCTTGTGGGCATGGATATCGAGTTGCCCAGAAATCTATATGTGGAAAATCCGTTCCCACCTGGTTTCTCAGGGATGGTGCTATGTATTACATGCCTTTTACAGTTTGCTATTAGTCTTCTGATTGACCGCCGCTACGAGTCTCATTTCGTACGTTCCATGCTCGCGATTGTATGGTACCCATTGGCCTTCTGGATGATCAGTTTCCTCACCAGTCTGGTGAGCTTCACGCGTGTCATGATCAAGGTAAAAAAAGGACGGGCAAGGTGGCAAACTCTGGATAGAGGGGTAGGGAATACGGGGTCAGGTAATGCTGCCTTACGTAATGCGACGGGAGAACTTCGTAATGAATGACGCTATCATCCTCACGGAAAAACGCCCCCTGACCTATATTTTTGATACAGGCGTTTTGTTACTGGGTTGGCTGGGTTTTCTCTTTCTGGTAGTGGGTCCATGGTTTTATGAACCCGCGGAAGAAATTTATTCAATCGATTCCAATATATCGCTTTTTATCTTTTATTTATGCATCGTTCTCATGAATGCCTCGATCGTGATTATCTGGGCATCTATCAATGCACAAAAAAAACCGGACAAGGTGGATATCACTTTAGATCCTCCTAAATACGTGGAAAAAACAACCAATCTTCTGTTGAAAAATGCACGCCGACTCACTGTATTTCATAATATGAATGGTCACGTTATCAGAGCGATCCCCGTTCCATGAACGAGCCACTACTAAAGAGTGAAAATGGGGTGATGGTATGAGATGAGGCCCTCAAAAGGTGAAGATACAAAAGATAAAGATATAAAATATATAAAGGTGAAAGGCTGTATTTACTGCCTTTCACCTTTTTGCTTTTACCTGAAATGTCAGTCGCCACGCGGCAGGGAAGAGCGACATGTAGAGTAACAGACAGACATGTCACATCTGGTGACATGCGCCTGTCATGGGTTAGTCCTCTACACCCACTGTAGCAATAACGCGGACTGCATCGAATCGTAGGCGTGTCTGGGAGATAGCCCGTTTAAGAGCATCGTACTCTTCTTCCAATGCCTGAATCTCATTGTCACGGACGGCGGGATTACGCTGCCTCAATGCTTTCATCCGCTCGATTTCCGGCAATAGCCCTCCATTCAACCGTTCCAGCCCTTCCTGTATCAATGCAGGCAATTTTCGGGATGACGCCTTTTCTGCCTGATCGAAGAGTTCACGTAGCTGTGGCAAACACTGTTTAATGAGCTCACGTGCCGTCGCTTTTTTCACATTCTTCAGGTTGTTGGCTAGCCCACCAAAAGTAACTTTATCACTCAGATCAGTGCCTTTATCATCCAGCAAAAGCCGTACCGTAGTAGGGGGAAGGAAACGCCCGGACTGTAGACGTTTGGGGGCAACGGTTTGAGTGACGAACACAATCTCGGTCAATAAACGGCCACCGGCAATACCCGGATGCTTGAGTAGTGCAACGGCGGTATTGCCCATGCTGCTCTCGACCGTTCTGTCGAGCATTTCACGAACAAGCGGATGTTCCCAACTCAAGCGCTGTACATCGTCTCGCTCAAGCGCCCGTTCACGGGACAATGTCGCTGTATAGCCTTCCTCACCTTTTTGCAGGTCTGGTAGGCCATCCATCATCTGTGGCCCTGCGGTCAGGTGTTGTAACTCATCACCCAAGTCCTGGCTATCGACGCCAAAGACATCAAATGCCTGATCCAGATAGCGGGAGAATCGGGTGTCCTGATCCAGTATTTCGATACTTTGACGAAGCTTGTCCAGACGCTGATGGTCGGTTTGGCCCTGGGATAATAAACGATACCGGCCTGCGGCACGTTCTTCCAAACGTGTACGGCGTTTTTCAGCGGTGTCTTCGATCAATGTGGTGAGGGTATCTTCATCCAGATAGGCTTCATCCAGCTCCGCTTCACTTTGCTCGAATAATTCTCCTCCCAGCCCGGTGGGAGCCCCAAAGGCTGCCAGGCCTTCGTTATACCACCGTGCCAGCGAGTGATCGGCGCCCCCTTCGAAACACAGCACCTGAATATCAATAGGATGCTTCTGACCGATACGATCAAGTCGCCCGATACGTTGTTCCAGTAGATCAGGATTAGGAGGAAGATCGAACATGATCAGATGGTGGCAGAACTGGAAATTTCGGCCTTCAGAACCAATTTCAGAGCAGACCAGAATCGGGCTGCCATCTTCCCGGTCAGCAAAATCAGCTGCCGCTCGGTCGCGCTCAACCAAAGAGGTTTCTTCATCGAATACGGGAACCTGATGACCATTGAGGATCTGTATCCCCGTGGCAAGTTCACGAGCTGTCTCGTTACCATGGCAAATGACCAGCGCTTTTTCACCCGGATGCGCCTTGATCCACTCACGGAGCCACTCTACGCGTGGATCAATACGCCACCAGGGCTCGGCACTGTCAGAGGCCAACGCGGTGTAGGCCAATTCCGGATAAAGCAGCACATCCGGATAAGCGAGGGAGTGCTCAACCATCAGTGTATCCAGATACTCGTCGTCTCGTTTTAGACGATTCAACAAGCGTCGATAGGCCTGCGGAGGCTCAAGTGCATCCAGCGTGAATTGACGTTCGGGAAAACCGGCAACATGGCGTCGGCTATTGTGGAACATCACCCGGCCAATGCCGAAACGGTCAATCAATAGGCGTTTCAAACGCATCAAGACCGAAGGTTTGTCCTCAGTGCTTTTATCCAGTAATGCCGCCAATTGTGATTGTGCGTCCACATCATCGGATACACGCTGTTTCAACGCATTGAGTGAGTTTTCGGGAACTGTAGTAGAATTCCCGATGGCAGCTTCGAGCGCATCAAGTTCATCGGCCAATGCGACAAACCCCTCTTCTTCTGCGCGAAACTGTTCCAGTGAGTGGTAGCGTTCAGGGTCCAGCAGATGCAAGTGGTCGAAATGGCGTTCGACACCCATTTGTTCAGGCGTCGCGGTCAACAGTAGTAAACCGGTATCCTTTTGGGCCAGACGTTCCACACAGTGGTAGCCGCTTTCTTCATTTTTGGCATTCAAGTGATGGGCTTCATCCACGATGACCAGATCCCACCCAGCCGCTTCTGCTTCACGTTGACGTTTGGGGTTGGCAAATAGCCATTGTTGACTGGCGATCACCCATTGCGTGGTTTCAAAAGGGTTACCCTCTTGTGAGAGCACTTCGCTTTGATGTTCATCCAATAGGGTGAAAGGGAGCCCGAAGCGGCGACGTAACTCGATCAGCCACTGATGAGACAGGCTGTTGGGTACGAGGATCAGCACGCGCCAGATTCGCTCGGTCAATAACAGGCGGTGTAGAATCAGGCCTGCTTCGATGGTTTTCCCCAGCCCGACTTCATCCGCCAGAAGAACCCGGGGGGTATGGCGGCTGCTCACATCCTCGGCAATCATCAGCTGGTGATCAATCAGATCTACCCGTGGCCCGGAAAAACCGAAGGCTTCTTCACGTTCAAGCCGCTGAATATGCTGGCGGGTACGATAGCGCAAATTAAACCAGTCATTACGGTCGATCTGGCCGGTAAGTAAACGCTCCCTTGCCTGGTGGAACTGCATGGCATCATTCAAGCGTGACTCTGGGAGCGTGATTACATCCTGTTGTTCTGTGTTCTCCTCATGTTCGGCAGGGACACAGTGATAGGTCAGTAGCCCTTTATTCTCTACAACATCAATAACGCGCAACCGGTCATTTTGGTCCGATTCAATGTAATCTCCCTCGGAAAAGGTGACACGCGTCAACGGAGCATCGCGAAGATTGTAGGTACGGGTTTCTTCACGTGCATTGAAAAGTACCATGACGGTACGAAAATCCGTCTTGAGGATGGTCCCCAACCCCAAATCGGCTTCGCCATCACTAATCCAACGCTGCCCGGGAATGAAGTCGTTCATAAGAAGAGAGCTACCTTGTACTAAAATCAGGGCGCGTATTCTACCTTGTCAACGGCAGAGTATCACCCGGATTCTTGATGAAGCCGTATCTAATTTCTCGTATTCAGAAACGCGTACGTCCAATTTTGTAATCCTGCACACGTGCAATGCCCTTCAAAAGCCCCTTGGCGTCCAGCAATAATGTGATGGGCAGGACCTGTAGTTTTAATGAGGCTAAAAGCTGCTGCCGTTTATCCCACACGATTTCTCCCGTCAGTGACTGCACGTGTACGAGGGCTCTCGTCAACGTCAGGATATCATCGCCTTCATTGATGATGATCAAACGCGTATGTCGCCACGCTTCGGGAAAATGCTTCTGATGCTGCGCCATCTGCTCCAGCAGCTTTATGCAATCCCTACTATCCGCCCGCCATAATACCCATACCTGCGTGGCAATCGAGGCCTTGAGTCTGCGCGTATGATGGATATTGGGTGCCTTGGCGTGGACTTCGCCTAGTGTATTCCGGGGCTGGGTGACAGGTGGCCCGTGTACTGCCTGAACAACCGGCGGTAAAGCACGCGTATTCGGGCTTACTTCCTTGTTATCACTTCTCTTTGCGGGAAGTGACACTGGCCGTTCAGATAAAGTAGGTTCGAATAAAAAATATTCGGACAAGGAGGCCAGTGTCGATATCGATATACGTGAGCCATCTGGTCGCGCCAGGAATAGCTCGTTGAGTGAAATACCTTTTTCCACGACTTCTCTGGGTAAACGTGTTGCGAAAGGGTCGAAGACATAGGCTACAGTGGCCATGAGTAAACCCAGTCCTACTCCATAGGGCATTCTGTCATTGGCAAGCTGTCGGGAAGGCCATCGGGTTCTATATTTCATCCAGACTCTTACGGTCATCAACAGCACACTTTGTACTATTAGTGTTCTATACCATGAAGAAGCAAGCGAACCATCGGGGAGCCTTTCGGTCAGATTCGTTACACCGCTTCTGGCGTTCATCATGAATAAATCAGCGATTGTCTGCCAGCTATACAGCAGGGGGCCTATCAGTACTGCTGTCCCTAATAGAAACAGGAACATGGCCTTACGCTGTGATTGTGGCGTAAAAAGCAACAGCACGCTCCATACCAGTGTGGTATAGAGTACAGGCGTGGGCAGTATCCTGTTTGCCCACACAAGGACGGATGGGACGGGAGAAAAAGAAATGACCTGATCCATAAGAGAGCTGAAATATTCCGTGTGCGTTTGAGCTGAGAAAATGGCAGGCACAATGCGCTATCTTTTGCCATGCTTGAGTCAAGGCTTATGGAGGCACTGGCCGTTAGAAATAATGGCATTCGTGAAGCGGTATTTTTCCAACCGAGGGGCTGGATCCAGTAAAACCGGTATCTTATGCAGTTCCTTTAGACCATGATGAAACGGTTGATTGGTATTATCGGCAAATGGCGAAGAATCTTTAGGTCTTGCTTCTTTTATTTATTCGTCCTCATGTCATGCTGCATGGTTTGATAGGCACTTTTTAGTACAGGAAGGCGCCATCTCATGCATGTTGGATAAAAGAATTGAGGATGAAAATATAAAAGTGATAGCGGATGAGGGGCGTTGGTGGAATATCACCCCGCAGGTGGTGCCGGGCGTGAAACATGTACTCAGTTATGAGTCTTGACGAATACCGTAATCAAGGATGAATGTAGCCGAGGCCATTAATACTATTACATCTTCGGTGGTTGGAAGGTGGGTAGGTAAGTAAACAAGATAGCAGGTGGTGGTCTCTACGCTGCAAAATGGAGCAGGGTAATAGTGCAGCAAACAGTCGTGAGTGAGAGTGAATGGGCTCGCCAGCAATCAGCACAACATGGGGGCCTGAGTGGTTTCCAGTTGTTACCCCATGGCATGGAAGCGTATGCGCGCAGAATGCTATTGGCGGAGCGGGCAGAGCACACGCTGGATATTCAGACCTATATCCTTGAAGACAGCCACAGCATTCGCCGTTTGCTGCGCCATTTGATTGCCGCAGCCGAACGTGGTGTAAAAATACGCCTGCTGATTGATGATCTCACCGTAGGGCATCAGCAGGGGCGACTATCACGCCTTGAATCCCACCCTAATATCAGTATCCGGGTTTTCAATCCCATTCGGTCAGGGCGTCGGTTCGCGATCACTCGTATCTTCAGCCTGATGCTGGATGCCCGCCGACTCAACCGCAGGATGCACAACAAGCTGTGGATTACCGATGGCGCCTATGCGATCTGGGGAGGCCGTAATCTAAGCGATCGTTACTTTTACTCCGACGCATTTTCCTTTTTCGATATGGATGCGCTGGCGGTAGGGGGGGAAACTGTTTCCGATCTTCAGGCATCGTTCGACTGTTATTGGAAACATCCATTGGCGGAGCCTCTTTCTTCTTTTATTCGTGCGAAAGCGGGTGAATGGCAGAGGTTGGATGTCGAACTGCGCCTACGCTGTCATGAGCAGTCTGAAATCGGGCAGGTATATGATGATGCCCTTGCAGATCTGCGGGATGACCCTCGTGAGGTACTGCTGGAACAATTGGAATGGGCGAAGGCCGTTGTCCATTATGATGATCCTGAAAGCATGACCTTTACGGAAAAGTCGCCCAATCCCCTGCGCATGAATAATGCGATTAAAAAAGAGCTGGAGAGCGTAAAAGAGAGTCTACAGATTGTGGCTGGGTACTTCATTCCCCATGATCTGAATGGAATCGATATATTTGCGCTTCTGAATCGGGGCGTTAAAGTCGCCATCATGACAAATTCCCTTGAATCTACGGATGTTCCTCTGGTTCATGGGGCCTACGCACGATGGCGCCGTCCATTGCTAAAGGCGGGGGCAAAGCTGTTTGAAACCCGCTACCACGTTCGTAGTCGACAACGGCTTATTGCTCGTATCAGAACGCGTACACGCCTGAAATTATCGCGCACGCGTACCAGCTCGCTCCATGCAAAAACATTCGTGTTCGATCGTGATCGTATCATGATCGCTTCCTTCAATTTCGACCCCCGCTCAGTATGGTGGAATTCCGAGATAGGGGTTGTCATTCACAGTGCAAAGCTGAACCGAGAGCTTAGTTTGATCAATGCGATCGGTATGCTTCCCGAATACAGTTACCGGTTACGTTTGATTAATGGCGTTTTGCGTTGGTTTTCCATTTCACATACCCAAAAACTGAGGGAGTATACCTTTGAGCGAGGCAACCCATGGCGCCGTTTTCAGGGCTGGCTTTCCCGTGTATTGGGCATTGAGCACCTGCTCTGAGGTTAAGCGAAGCCGTATAGGCGAGCAGGATTCTCAACCAGTATTTTATGCACCTGTTCCTCCGATCCTGCCCACTCTTTCAGAAGCGCCAGATTGTGTAGATCATCGACCTGTCGAAATGGGCTGATCTCCATCGCGCCCTTACCCGCATCCCGATCAGTATGTGGCCAGTCACTTCCCCATACTATGCGTTCCGGGTTTGCTTTTATGAAAGCCTTCGCCGCGGACGCCAGATCGTGGTAGTCGGGTATATGGTGTGATGAAGGTGGGGGGGATAGACGATAAGGGGCTGACAGTTTGACATAGGCTTTACCTGAGCGGATCAGCGATAAAATGGCCTCCTGGTCTTCTGCAGATACCTGTTGCCCCGGTTTGACCATGGCAAAATGATCGAGCACCACTTGTGTGTTGAGTGAGGCAAGCATTTTGGCGGTTTGGCCCAGCATATGGGCAGACGCATATAATTGGATATGCCAGCCAAAGGGCGTTACGCGTGATTCGATCTTCTCCAGCGCTTTCTTGATGATGTCTGGATTACCTTCGCCAAAGCTGGCCAGATTGATGCGTACCCCCTTGACGCCCCCCTGATGCAGAGCATTCAGTTCTGCCTTCGGGGTATTATCGTCAATCACCGCGACACCCCTGGCGCTGTTACCCAGTACCTTGAGTGCATCCATCATGCACCGGTTATCAATGCCATAAAAACTGGGCTGAATCAGTACCACACGCGATAAGCCTTCTTTATCCAAATGCATCTGTAATTGTTCGACGGAAGCGGGTGGAGACGTATATGCGCGTTCGGCAGAAAATGGATAATCTTCGGGTGAGCCAATGACATGAACATGGCAGTCGCAACCATCCGTAACGTGGGCCGTTGCTGCTTTCGAAGGAGCATTAGGGTGGGTATCAGATAAATCGTCTGGATGCATGGGAAACCTCATGCTTATGGGTGAAAACGACTCTTGATAAAGATAAAACTGGGAAGGACGCTTTATCTACTTTAATGGATAGGGTGCTTACCTTCAGTGCGACATTGGTTAGAGTCCACTTCATCGCATTGGTTGGTCATGCCAATGTACCAGATGGGGAACGCGTGGCGGCTTTTATCGTTAATGCCTGGTACGTCATAATAAAGAGACGGTAAATCACAACTGTGTCAGGCGGAAGTCCTGGTCAGCCTCTTCGTTCGATGGGTACAATAGGATACTGAACCGGTTTACACCGCTGATGCTTTGGTGGTCGAGGTTTTTGGGGGCAATGATGTCATGTTGAATTTGCCAATCAAGAAACAGGCAAATCCTCCTTACAATGGCGAGTCCCAACCCAAGTCCGTCTCCTTCTGAGGTTCCCCTCACCAAAGGCGTGAACAGTTGCTCCAACGACTCCTTGGGGATGCTGGGGGCCTGATCTGTAATGTGGAAATATCCGTTTCCCAACGTAAACAGGATTTCACCGGGTTGACTATAGTGGACGGCATTACGCAACAAATTACCGACGACGCTATGCAATAGAGGTGCCGGATAGGGGGTTGGATCGTCATCAACGATTCGTATCAATACCCTGATATGCCGATGCTGAGCGGTTTCCTGCCAATAGTCTGCCTGTTGTTGAATAACGTCTTTCAAATAAGCAGTGGGAACGTTATTCAATTCATCCTTTCGTTCACGTGCCAGTAAAAGAAAAGCACTGACCAGCTCTCCCATTTGCTGGTGGGCTCTTTCCATTCGATCCAGTAGGTCCTGTTGTCTGGAAGAGAGAGCAGTCATCCCCAATAGCTCCAATGCCCCCTGTTGCGCCATTAAAGGACTTCGTAGCTCATGACTGACAGCACCGGTAAATTCACGTTCACGTTGAAGTAGCCGGTTTGCCTGTGTAAAGGCTGTATCGAATGCGCCCGCCAAAGAGCCGACTTCATCCCTTGGATAGCTTGTGGCCAATGGTTGATAATCGGTACCTCCCTGAATGTCATTGACCTGCTGAGCCAGCCGCCTGACCGGAAGAATGGCGCGTCGTACCATGAGTCGGGCACTGATGAAAGCCAATAACATACTCAATAACCAACAGACAAATACGATCCGGTGAATACGGCGTTCACGGCGTTCAAAATCGTTTTGACGCTGAATAATGATGTAGCTTTTACCGTTCACGTCCCTACGAACAATGTGGTACCAATTGTGGCGAAACTTGTGTTCCGAGAAACCTTCAGGTGCTTTTCTCAACCATTTGGGCAACTGATTGCCGTCTGAACTGCTCTGGTAGAAAAATCGTTCCTGATCCATCACTGGATAATGATCGCTATGGTGACTTTGAATAATACGTGTCAGATCACGGCCAAGATCCAGTAGCACCAGATGCCTTTCGGTATAGGTAATGGTAAAGGTGACCCCCAGGGAAAAGACCGTTGCAATCACAAAGCTGAGGAAGAGAAACGTCACCGTTATTCGGCGTGAAAGGTTCTGGCGGTACTGTTTCATCAGGGAGCATCCGTTAGTCGATATCCGATCCCTCTAAGCGTGTGTAACAGTGGTGTCCCGAAAGGTTTGTCGACAACACGCCGCAGATAGTGGATATGCGTACGTAAGCTGTCACTGTCCGGTATATCATCACCCCACAAGTGCTCTTCCAAACGCTGACGAGAAACGATAGACGGACTATTGCGCATCAGCAATTCCAGAATCCTGCCGGTGGTTTGATTGATGCGGATTGCTTCACCGGCGCGGGTCACTTTCTGTGTATCCAGATCATACGTCAAATCACCCACTTGCAGGCAACGTGCTGCGTTGCCTTGTGTTCGGCGTAGCACTGCTTCCACGCGTGCGCGTAGCTCATAAAGTGAAAATGGTTTGACCAGATAATCATCTGCCCCTGCGTCAAATCCTGTCAGGCGATCCTCTAATGTGTCCTTGGCTGTCAGCATGATGATGGGGGTCATGCATCGCTGTTCGGTACGCAGCTTATGGGCGATGGTATAGCCATCCAGACCGGGTAGCATGATATCCAGAATAATCAGATCAAATGATTGCTCACAGGCAAGGCGGTAACCACTGTTACCATCGGTAGCGTTGTCAACGATATAGCCCTGAATGTCGAGGAAATCGACCAGATTGGAAAGAATATCGATATTATCTTCAATAATCAGAACTTTCATGGGCCTACGCTCAATTTCATTAACAGGGTGAGAACACTTCTTTATCACGTGAAGGTGAACACAAAACTTTCCAGTGAGTCAGCTCATCACCCTGGAAGCGTTGTAAAGCGTAACGTATATGTTCGCAAGAAGTGTTAATAGAAGTATTAAACGCTGTGGAATGTAAAAAAAGTGTCAAATCAACCGTATTAACATCGTTCAACTTAGTGCAGCTGATACCTTGTCGCTGGCGTTACATCAATGGATCTATACCTGCTTTTCTCAGAAATTCACATAACCGGATGAGCGGTAGCCCCATCAACGTGGTTGGATCATCGCCTTCCATTCGGGTGAAAAGCGCCACACCCAGCCCTTCCATATAAAAGGAACCGGCGCTATCAAAAGGATGTTCCCGTTCAAGATAATGATTTATTTCCCTGTCGGACAGCTGTCTAAAATCGACATTGTAGCTTTCCACTGATTCTTGAATATGCCCGCTTTTACCGTCGATAAGTGCTAATCCTGTATAAAAGGTGACGCGATCCCCGCTGAAAGAAGCCAATTGTGCATGGGCTTTCTCGGCGCTTCCTGCTTTGCCCAATAAACGACCGGCATGTGCACAGACCTGATCCGACCCGATAACGCAGGCATTCGGATATTGTTTGTGGATTGCTTTTGCCTTGGTCAGGGCTAGCCTGCGTGCTAGCGATGGCGCCCCCTCTTCCGGTGTTGGGGTTTCATCTACATCAGGCGCAATGGCCTGAAACGGTAGCTTCAAACGTTCCAGCAGTGTACGTCGGTAGGGTGAGCTACTGGCGAGAATCAGGGGTATAGGGTGCGATGGCTGAACCATATGGATGTTATAACCTTCACTCGGGAAATGAAGTCGGTCATGACTTTCGATAAGACAAAGTTCTTATAACAAAAAGTGGCTATAAGAAAAAAGTGCGATGTTTACTGTACAAACATGATCTTTAAGACAGAAGTTCAGTGTATAGAGTTTCACTTATCCGTTCATTTTGTCCTACATTATGCTTGAATATTGGTATGTTCGAGGGTAATTATCATCAAGCACGCTGATATTCCATACGTTTTAATAAAAGATTGGGAATCTAACAGGCTGTACAAGTATCTATTAAGACGTTTGATTATTTATCCATATAAAGTTTTTACAACAAGGCGGCTCGAATGAAGAATATAATCATGCTGGTATGTTGCGCACTGTCGGTAGTGGCTCTCTCCGGCTGTGGTCCCTGGTGGTCACATGGCCCCAATGGTGGGCAGAATGGTGGTGACATTCCCCACGCAGCGCCGGGTAGCGGTGGTACACCTTCCGGTATCGAGGGTGGTCCTGCTGGCCAGTAAATTCGTCAGTGGTTAAGGGCTAGCGTTCCTAACACTTTGACGTGGTGATGGCGGTCAATATCCAGTACCAGATTGCTCAGATATTTGGCTGTCATTGCCTTATGGCCGAAATGAGCGGCGAAAAATTCCAGGCATTCACTGTGCGTAAATACGATTTGCATTTTATGCATGGGGTTTTGTGTTACGGCATTGATGAATGCAGGAAATGTCCGGCGTGTACACTCATTGCTATCCAGCTCGTTATTGACAACGACTGGCATGACTCCGGCAAATGAGCTGGCACTTTGTTGCGTACGCAGGGTATTACTGCTCATCAGGCTGTAATTGGACGAAAATAGCTGCCTCATTTTTTCACCCAGGTGTGCGGCTTTTCTATTTCCCCTCACCGTAATACCTGCCGGATCTTTCAAACATTGACCTTGCGACCGATCGCAACGTTCGGCATGCCGATAAAGAATGACAATGTGCGAAAGTTCTCGTGCCTCGATCTTCCCGGTAGTAATCTTCGGCAGTTCGAAATATTGAAAATAACTCCAGACAGCAACCGCTCCCGCCAATAGAGTAATGGCCCAACAGAGGCGTATTCGCCTGGACATGTAGAACGGACACCAGGGGGTAAGTGAACGTGTCATGGGAGATCCATACTCATTATCACTAGGCTAGAATATATAGCGTAAACAGATTCTGGTTTACCAGAAGACGCTTGGCTCAGCAGCCCCCGCCTCTCCCAGAGGGATTCCGTATTGAGAGAGAGACGTCGACCGAAAATAGAGTGCCATATTGCAGGTTAAATCAGTGTGAAATCATAGTGAATATCACTCCGGGGGGCGCTGTCGCATGGAGAGTGAAATATGAGGGTAGGGATATAATTCTTTTGGAAACAATGAATTAAAATATTTCCCAGAATGGCATGGATGAAAGAGATACCTGAAGAAGTAGAAAAAATGTTGGGGAATCTAGCTGAGGGGGGCCGCTGCAATGCAGCGGCTCTCATCAATAGGCAGGCTAGTTGCGCCGCCTAATCAAAGGTGGTGCTTTTAGTATATCTGTACAGGATCACCCCCGATTAATGATCCAGTATTCTGTGGGTAGCCATTTGGGAGCCGTATTGCGTTAGCCATCGCGCTGATAGACAGGCACCTGCTACACAGGTGGTAATCGGAAAAACGAGAGGCAACGGAAGATGTGCCAGTTCCATAACCAGAACGATGGTGGTTATTGGCATTGCCATGGAGACTGACAAAAAGCCTGCCGCCGCCGCCATGATGTAGGCAGGGAAGCCCTCCAAGGGGAGAACCCATCCCACCACCATGAAAATGATGGCACCCACACATCCACCAATAGCGAGGCTAGGCGTCATTACGCCACCTTCTACCCCTCCTCTTAGTACAACAATAACGCTCAGACTCTTGAAAAAGAGCAGGGCACATGCGAGCGTCAGCGGCAATTGATTATCCAGACCGGTTTGAAGCATGCCTTTACCATTACCGGGTATTTCGGGAAACCAGATGGATATAATCGCGACCAGTAAGAAGCCGATCATGCAGATGATAGCCAATCGATGCCCGCTAGCCGCCAAATGTTTGGCCTGATTACATAGATGCCTGAAAAAATAGGCAACGCTTCCAATCAGCGGGCTGGTGAGAAGGGCCAAAAGGGTGAGGGTGAACATGCCGGGTAATGGCGCATCGTGAAAGGTATATTGCCCACCTGTCCCCAGTGCGAGCGAGCCTATCCAGGCCGCAATAAAGGAAGTCAACAAGGAAGAGAGCACGGTGCGTAGCGTGAGCCGACGAAGTAACACTTCAAGGGTAAATAGCGCCCCGGCCAAGGGGACATTGTAGACGGCAGCCAATCCGGCTCCAGCCCCACAGGCAATGAGTATGCCCATCTCTTCTTTGGTAAAGAGGGGCATTGAAGAGGCGCTCTTCCTGCTTGCCATGTGTTGCACACAGACACTGGCGAACAACGCACCCAGCTGACGTGGTGCTGTTTCCCTTCCCAGTGGAGACCCCATGGCGACGGTGATTATTTGCAGGATCACCTGAAACAGGCTGGTACCTATTGCCATCCTCTTCAAGGGGTGTTTGACCGCCGTGGGCACACTGACCAATGTGTTCCGCTTGTGGTACAGATATATCCCCCCGCTGGTGGCCACGAGTCCGGCCATCAGTATTCCCCAGAATCTGTGTTCAGGGTTGATGCTCATGAGACCATGCAGGAAGGACTCGCCGTGCAAAACCGAATCCAGGCTGTAGTCGAAAACCAGATGTTGAGTTTCATGCAGCAATAAGGAGAGTACAATACCGCCTACACCTGCGCCGACACCAATCAGAATGAGCGCTGCACTATAGAAGAGATATCGTTTCATGGGCCTGAAAGCTCGGAATGAGTCATTGCCAATTGTTTCTTCAGTATAGCGAGTGAATATAAGGGTGTAACGCTTAAATTTTAATATTTATTTAAGCAATTGCAGTCAACCGAGGCATTCGTGCACTTGTTGCAATAGAAGTATGCCTCGTGGTGGTTATACGCACTGTTATACGCTTATGAGGAATCAAAACGCGAGGAGTGAGCATGGAATAGCCCCAACATGGGAAAGAATATCCATATCACTGTTAAAAAAGCATGATTTATTTTCTAAATCGGCAATATTGTAATAATTGTGCAGTGTGCTATATACCCTCAATCCGCGCGGTATGTTATGTTACTCCACGCCAAGGTAGCTCAGCCTCATTGGGGTTTCTTATGGTCATTCAGCACTTGTGTGGTCCGTCTCAATGAGCTTGAGTTTTCTTGGGCAAGCTATATTTTTTTCACGAAAATTATACATTTTTTATTGCGGAGCATCTAAAAATGAAATGGGAAGCACCTAAAATTGAAGAAGTCAGCGTTGCACTCGAAATTACCGAGTACATGCCGGCTGAGTTCTAGGATCAGTGTTATCAGGTAATCATAAAGCGGACGGGCATGCCCCGTCCGCTTTACGTTTGATAGTCCTTGGCGCTGGTGCTGGGGGTGGAGTTCCGCAATGGAACTGCGGTTGCAGGCTTTGTCAGCTCGCGCGCACCCAACCCGACAAGGTTAGGCCGCGTACTCAGGCCTCTTTGGCCGTTTCGGTTGATGATGAACACTGGACATTGATCGACTGTGCTCCCGAGATTCTGGCCCAGCTTCAGCATACGCCTGAGCTGCATCCGCGAAATCTGCGTGACTCTCCCATAAGTACCGTTGTGCTGACGGGCGGTGATATCGATCACATTGCTGGTTTATTGAGCTTGAGGGAAGGCACGCCCTATACCCTGATGGCTACTCAGCCGCTGCACCAGACCCTCAAAGAGAATGGTGTCTTCAATGTTTTGGCTGAGAGCGTGGTTACGCGAGAAGTTATCTCTCCTGAACAACGGTTGGAACTTCCCGGCGGGTTAGATGCTTCGATATTTACTGTGCCAGGCAAGGCAGCGCTTTATCAGCCGGGTGAGGGCGATAATATTGGGCAGGAAGATGAAGATACCATCGGTGTTGCTTTCGAATTCCAGGGCAAGCGTATTTTCTACATCCCGGGATGCGCCCGTGTTACCTCGGCGTTGGCTGAACGTATTCGAGGAGCTGACCTGATCTTTTTCGATGGCACATTATGGAGCAATGATGAGCTGATTGATGCGGGGCTGGGCCACAAGACCGGCTCACGCATGGGACATCTTTCCATGTCAGGGGAGGACGGATCCATTGCAGCATTGAGCACACTGGATATCAAACGTAAAGTCTTCGTACATATCAACAATAGTAATCCCATCCTGATGGAAAAGAGTGAGCCACGTCGGCTGGCAGAAAAGGCTGGCTGGGAAGTGGCCTACGATGGCTGGAAGCTAACACTCGATGCATAGCCGGATTGGTAACGGTTTCGACATCAAATCAATGCGATGTTGTGAATAGACGTCATCCGTGATGAATGGATTTAATTTTAATCGTCCTTGTTCGGCCAGTGTCAGATCCGTTTGATGGCATGGATGTGGATGAATCACGAGGTTTAATCATGAATCTTTCCGCAGAATACTTGCAGGAAGGGACTATTCTGTCGCCTGAGGCGCTGGAAGAGCGACTCAGAACCATCGGCGCGGAACGTTATCATTCGAATCACCCTTTTCAGATTGCCTTGCAGCAAGGGAAGCTGAATAAAGCGCAAGTGCAGGCATGGGCGCTGAATCGGTACTACTATCAGTCCATGATCCCCATCAAGGACGCCAGCCTGATGGCACGTTGCGAAGATGCTGCGTTACGCCGTGAATGGCGTCAGCGCATTATTGATCACGATGGCGATCATCCCGGAGAAGGCGGGATTCAGCGTTGGCTCGCCTTGACCGATGGTTTGGGGCTGGACCGCACCATGGTGGAATCCACCGAGCGGATTTTGCCGGCGACTCGCCATGCGGTGGAAGCCTATGTGCACTTTGTGCGTGAGCGTACCCTATTGGAGGCCGTGGCGTCTTCACTGACAGAGTTGTTTTCTCCCAGTGTGATCCATACCCGCGTTGAAGGCATGCTGAGCCATTATGACTTCGTGACACCGGAAACGCTGGCGTATTTCAAGCCGCGTATGACGCAGGCGCCACGAGATGCCAACTTCGCATTGGAGTATGTGAAAGAGCATGCGGTGCGTTCTGACCAACAGCAGGATGTCCTGAATGCACTGATTTTCAAATGTGGCGTGCTGTGGACTTTGCTGGATGCAGTGGATTATGCCTATGTGAGCCCGGGTAATATTCCTCCCGGTGCTTTTGATCCTGAGCGCCATGTGTTGGATCAGGTGCACTCGGTGTCGTGAGTACGTGCGGGCCAGTACCGAATTGATCAATTTATGGGAGTCATGATAATGCCGACAGAGACGCCGCTTCACGATGCAACCCCTCTTGATTCAACCCCTCTTGATTCAACCTTTCCTGATGCAGCCGACGAGCATCGTATTCCCCGGTTGGTCCGAGGGGTACGCATGCGTGAAGATGCCGTGCGTGGTGGCTGGGTGTTGCTTGCGCCTGAAAAGGTTTTCAAGCTGGATCAGAGTGGTAGGGAAATCATGTCGCTGGTGAATGGCGAGCGTAGTGTGGCGGAGATTATCGATACGCTGGTCGAACGTTTTGATGCGGATCGGGCGGTCATCGCTACGGATGTAGCCCAGTACTTTAGTGGTTTGTCTGTACGGCAGGTAATAGAGTTTAGCTGATGGGTATTCAAACAGATGCTCGGCAGGCGTTTATTGAAGCAGGTAAACCGGTGCCTATTGGGATGCTATGTGAATTAACACACCGTTGCCCCTTGCAGTGCCCGTACTGTTCGAATCCGCTTGAGCTGGATCGTAAAAATGTCGAACTGGATGTTGATAGCTGGGCCCGTGTCTTCAAACAGGCAGCGGCACTGGGAATTCTTCAGGTTCATCTTTCCGGCGGAGAACCGGCGGCGCGCAAGGATCTTGAGCAAATTACCGAGGCTTGTCGTGATGCAGGCCTGTATGCCAACCTGATCACGGCAGGTGTTAACATTGATCGTACGCGTTTGGAGCGTTTGGAAAAAGCGGGTATTGATCATGTCCAACTCTCTTTTCAGGGGGCCAATGAGCAGACCACGGCGCTAGTGTCCAATATGAAGGATGCCTACGCGCGCAAGCGAGCCTTTGCGGAGGATGTGAATGCGCTGGGCTTACCCTTGACGATCAATGCTGTCATTCATCGCGCCAATATTGATCAGGTTGAGGATTTTATCGAGCTGGCTTTACAGCTGGGCGCACAGCGTATCGAAATTGCTCATGCGCAGTACTATGGTTGGGCCCTTGCCAACCGCGCGGCATTGATGCCTTCGCGTGAACAAACCGAACGTGCTATTCGCGTTGTGGATGAGGCAAGAATCAGGTTGAAAGGGCGCTTGGCGATTGACTCTGTCATTCCTGACTATCATGCCCGCTACCCCAAAGCCTGTATGAGTGGCTGGGGGCGTCAGGCCCTGAACGTGACGCCTTCAGGGAAAGTACTGCCGTGTCATGCAGCGGAGACCATTCCCGGCCTTGAGTTCTGGAATGTTGAAGATCACACGCTGGCTGAGATCTGGTTCAAGTCCCCCGCGTTTGTGGCATACCGTGGCACCTCCTGGATGCCTGAACGCTGCCATGAATGTGACCGCCGTGAAATCGATTGGGGAGGGTGTCGTTGTCAGGCCCTGGCATTGGCGGGCGATGCCTCCGAAACGGATCCAGTATGTATCAAATCCCCCTATCATGAATCGATTGGACAGATGGCGGAAGAGGAAAGCCTACGAATCGTTGACGGCTTCCGTTATCGCCGCCCCGGAGGCTAACCCCCTTTCTTCCGGCTGTAGTTTTAGGTATAGATTCAGATTGTAGTTTCAGGCTGTCCACCTCATCCGGAAAAAGGTGAACAGCTACTATTTTCTATCGGCGCGTGACGTTAATGAGAAGAGAGACGCGCACGTGTTCCCGGTGAGAGCACGGCCGCGATAATCACCATGGCAAGCACGACGACCATTGAGGCTCTCAATCCATAGTGTTGGCCGATAAAGCCCAACAGGGGCGGCCCTACCAAAAAAGCGCAATAGCCGCCTACTGCGACAATACTGACGCGTTTACTGGGGTTGTTGCCGGAGGCACTGGCTGCAGAGATCGCCACCGGAAAGCCGAGAGAAGCCCCAATACCCCAGAAAAGAACTGAAAGGATGGCGCACAGAGTGCTCTCGGTAAAGATGGCGAGCGCTAGCCCGATTGCACAGGAAAGAGCGCTGATACAAATGATGACAGGGCGGCCATACCGTTGAACGAAAGGGTTGCCAAAAAAACGGCCAATTGCCATTCCCAGCGCGAACAGCGTGTATATGAAGGCGCTCGTGGATGGGTCAAAACCATGTCCTGTCACCATCAGCAAGGGCAACCAATCGTTTGCGGAACCCTCGGCCAGTGCCATGGCCATACAGATGATGGCAATACCCCATAGTCGTTTATCTTTCAATAATGCCATAAGTGTGCCAGAGGCTCTGGCGGTGGCGGAATTATCGGTTTTATCCAGTCCGTGGTCAGGTAATACCGCAAAGGTGCGTAAAATGGGCGCTAACATGAGTAATGCCACACAGCCCAGATGCCAATAGACCGGGAAATCAAGATGTGTCAGCAAAATGCCAATCAGCGCACCGACAGTAACACCACTGCTGAAAAAGCCATGTAATTTGGGTAGAAATGTTCTATTGAGCGTGGTTTCAAGCCGGCTCCCCTCCAGATTGATGGGGATTTCAGAACTCCCCATACCGAATCCGAAAATGAATAGCCCGATCACCATGATACTCCAAGAGGTTGTCAGGCAACTGATCGCAATTAGCACCAGCCCGATCGGAAGAAGTATCACCCCTCCTGAAGCAACCCAACGCGTTGAGCTATATCGTATGAGTGTATTGGCGCCAAGCAGCCCAGCCATTGCGCCGCAGGAAAGCCCGAGCATCAATGTGCCCATTTCTCCAATACTGGCGCCCAAAAGGCCGCGGATATCGGGGGTGCGCGTCACCCAAGAGGAGAGCGCAATGCCTGTGACGAAGAAAAGCACGAAAAGCGCAGACCGCTGTTTCAACGCATCGGTAATCTCTTTTTCCACAAAAACTCCCTAAAGGAATAGCGCCACTGATGAAATGGACAAGGACTGTATTCAATTCAATGACTTTAGCGAATGACGATGCTCAATGACAGATCTACGGGCCTTATATTCGATGACTGACAATATTTTCAGGCATCGGGGAACGCATTTATTCGAAAGATCATTGCGATAAAAAACGATTCACTTCGGTAAGTCGTAGTGGAAGCGTCCTTTCCCAGCAGGGAAACCTTTTGATATAGCATGAAGCCAGTGGTGAAATTGATTATGTTCAGCGTCAGGGTATATCCGTGTTGACTATTACGGCATTCACATTGACAACCAATGAAAAAGACGCTTTATTTATGAAGGTAGTTTTGGGGTAGCAAACCCCTTGTACCACCGCCCCATAATAATGCCAATATAGAGATGCCCCGATGATTTAAGACCGCTTTTGAAGTTTAGATCTCCCTTATTTACTTTTTTGAGGATCTCTTCATGAGCGTTCGGCGTTTCTGCGCGCTGTTCAAGCGTGCCTATGTCATTATGGGACTGGCCTTTGTTGTTTCCGACATTGGTTCCCGTCTGATTGAAAGCGCAGTTCCTGCGCTGATTGTATTGGGCATTTTGCCGATGGTTTTCCGGCCGGTTATTTATACGCTGGAAGATCTGACCGATGCCTTTGCTTTCCTTGCATCCACCTTGACTCATCGACTCTCACCCGTGTCGATGATGTTGTGGTGTGACCTCTACGATTTGACGCTTACGGCTGTAGCCATTGGCGTCTTATTTTTCTTTCCCGGGCAGTTGGATGCGGTGCTCATCACTTATATGGTGTTGATATGTCCTATACCGGTGTTCATTGATATTGCAGATGAACGGTATGCGGGCGAACTTTCAACGATCAATAAGGACGATGCTGCACGCTTCAATACGTTCTTCTATAGCGCACTGGCTTTTACGGGAAGTGTTATCGCTTCCCCCATAGGTAATCTGCTGGCAGGTGTTTCCGTCATGAGCCTACTGGGCGCCAATGTAGTGCTTACGTTGGCTGCCATCCTATGTCGGCAATGGGTGGTACAGCGAGAGAAACGATCGGTGACTTCAGCCGTGCCATCATCGACTATGAATGACGGTACGAGTCATACCTCGTCCGAAGCAGATGCTATCGAGCGTTATTCAGGTGGAAATGAAACGGCGGAACAGGATGAAGACGATGAACTGCCTGATAGCTTTTTTTCCAGACTGACAGCCATCAAGCGGTACCATCGCATCGTCATGTCATTGAAAATAGGCTCTCCCGCCTTTTATCCCTGCGTGTCCTTTGCCATCCAGCTCAGTAGTGGTTACCTCTTTCTGTGGTCGGTACTGAATTATTCAGGTCACAAGACCCGACTCATGGCAACCATTATGCTGATCGTGGGCCTGGCGGGGACTGTGGCGCCGCATATTTCCTATCAATTGAGGAAATACTGGAGCAATCACGCACAGGTGCATGTTAACCTATTGGCAATTATTGCGGCCAATGTAGTGATTTTTATCGCAATCCTCATGGATGGCGGGGCTATCTCCTTCCCCTTTATGGTATTACTGCTTGCGGTTTATTGCCTCTCGGTGATCGCTCAGACCTGCGTGGCACTGGCCCATGTGGCTGAGCGACAAAATCGCTTTGCTACCTTGTCCTATTATGGGGATCTGGTTGGCTTGAGCCACTCCCTCTCCGGGCTCGCTGCCCTGTTGGCCACCTGGTTGGGGTATGTGTTTCTGGGTTATCGGCATCCCATTCCTGTGCTGCTGATAGGGACACTTCTGTTGATCATTCTGCTGGGGTGCTCTTTCGCCAGACGCCCACGTTAATCGGCGGTGATATTTGAGTGGGGCCTATTCAGGTAGCAAGTGAAAAGCATGAATAGCGCCTCACTCAGTAGTATCGTGGTGAGTAGAAGAGAAGAGGAGAAGGTTTCATTGTACTGCGTTGGAAAAATGATTTGGTATTTATAGTCGATAATTTGTTATTACTTCATATATTCCCGCTACGAATTTCATCCTTACTGCAACAGATGATATCCCAAAATAATGTCATTTGGTTCTAACCTCGAAAGTAGAAGCGCTTGTATTCGTAGATGTTAAATTGCCTCTTAGTTTCATCTTTGTGCATAAATTATGCAACATTGATAAAACTGTTCTAGTATTCGTTCTTGGTAAACCACACATTTTGACTTTTGCCGATGGTTGAAACTGTAGATTTGACTCACCGAGGTATCTGATTCCCAGACAATGGGATCGATTCCTTTCATGTATGAGCAATGCACGGCTTCGCGGCTGTCTTGGTATTACCCAGTGACTCGAAAAGAGACCCTATGAATATTGATCTTTTGCTTTTACTAGCCCGCATACTTATTTCCGTTTACTTCCTGATCATTGGGATCAGGCAGCTCATCCGTTACCCCGAAACGGTAGAATACGTTGCGAGTCTGGGGATTCCTTTCCCACCCATGTCAGCTGCGGGTGCCATGGGTGTAGAGGTTATTCTTGGGACATGTATCCTGTTAGGTATTTTCGTTCCTTTCGCCGCCATCATTCTTGCTCTTCATACATTGGTGACCGCGTTTCTGGGGCATGCATACTGGAAAGCACCTGAACAGGCGAGAGGTGATCTCTTCTTGCATTTCTATAAAAACGTCAATATGGCGGGTGGGATGCTCGCATTGGCAGCGGCAGGTGCTGGACACTTTGCATTGTAATTGTGAGATAAGGTTGCCTATTTTCAGTGATATTGGAAGATTTTGCTTAAATATTAATCTGGCTTAGCTAATTGAGTGGTTGGGATACCCACTTAAATAAACTGAAATTTAACGCCATCAGGTTCATAATTGAACCTATGGTTTCAAATGACAGGCAGAAATGGCGAGACGAGTTTGCCGCTCGACTACGGGCAGCCCTGAAACAGAATGCTGTGCCAGAACATGGCTCCGGTGCTTACCTGAGGCGCTTGACTGGCGTATCGGGCAAAGCCGCAAGTAAATGGCTCAACGGTGAGTCGGTACCCGGTGATGACAAGATCGCCAACATTGCGCAGGTGCTCAGGGTTCCCATTGAGTGGCTGCGATATGGTGTGGGCGAAGTCCCCGATGTCCTGAAGGTGGATCAGCCCAATCCCTCCCAGCCCGAGGTGTCTGGCCTTGCCCAGCCGCCTGTTTATGTCGATTTGCCGGTGATCTGTGAGGTGGCGTGTTCGAGCAGCAATACTCAGAACAAAAGCGCTAGTCAGGTTGTTGAGTCTTCTGATACATCACTGACATTCAGCCGTGCCAAATTGGATAGAGCAGGTATCCTTCCTGAGCAGGTGGCACTTGCCACAGTTCACGGCAATGCCATGGTGCCTACGCTAACGGATGGTTCATCTGTTGCGATTGATAGAAAATGCAATACCATCTTTGATGGCAAAATCTATGCGCTGGATCATGGTGGCATGTTACGTATCAAACGCCTATATAAATTGCCTTTGAATAAACTACGTTTAGTCAGTGATAATGCGGATGAATATCCGGAAGAAGTGGTGAGCCTGGACAATGAGGAAGGGCTGACAATCCTGGGCCGAATTTTTTGGTGGGAAGTTTTTGATTAGCCTGTGAGAAGGCGCTCTTATTCCGCGGCTAGCTCTTCTAGCGGCAAGAGTTGATTACTATAATAATATGAACCAAAAGTACTTGACTGTATGTGTACTTTTGGTTCATATTGTGTGTCGCCAAAGTATATGTCCATTTTTGGATGAAGAGGGCGTGTGCTCTATAAGGGGGAACAACTTTATAGGGGGCACAACTTTCTTCTTGTTTATTCCTTCAATCAGGATTATTTACCCTTTTGAATATTGCCTTCACCACCATGTAATCCCTCCCTTCTGATCATACAGGTATATTGGCCTGTGGATTTGTCCTGTTCCCGCAGTATGCCGGTGTCCGCGTAATTAATGGGAAAAGTCTTGGATACTTATCCTGTCCATACTGAGTGCTTTCATATGACCGACACGTATCGGTGATTGTCCTGCCAGTATCAGGGGGTTCACCCATGCGTATCCTTCTGGTCATGTTCTGCTTATTACCTATCTGGTGGAATTAAAACCTGGTGGGAATGAGTAAGAGTACCTGAAGCATCGGACGACGCATGCAATAGAGTAAAAATTATTTAGAGAAGAATTTATGAGTGATTCGATGGCTTTTCCATCATTGAATTTGAGTAGTATTGATAAACCGAAAATGACTGATTCAGATATTGAGCTAAGAGATTGGTTTGCTGGGCAGGCAATTACCGGTTTTGAAGTTGATAAAATCAAGGGAATACCTTACCAACAGCGTGAACATCTACGTAATGTTGCGACCATGGCTTATAAAATGGCAGATGCCATGATGAGCGCGCGGAAATAGTGATATTGTTTTATCTGGGGATTAAATGGCGCTCGAAATGTTCTTGTAAAATAATTTAAAGAATTTTTATTTATGAAGTCACTCACGCTGAAATGAACTGGATAACTTACGTTATGATCAACTGATTGTCACATCAGTGATTAATGAGTTTATTCGCTGGGTTGATTAGTGAGATAGAAGAGAGCAGGCCCATGATGCTCAAATATGGTGGGCCTTGCCTATTCCATGGCTATTTCTATAAGGAAGAATAACGCTGGCAAAGATCAACAGGAGTGCGCCAACAAAGATCCCCATACGTATACCAAGATATGTACCTATTATGCCACCTGCCAATGCCAGCATAGGAGCAATGAGTCTTGAGGATAGTGTGAATGCCGTCACGATGCGTGTGATATAGGCGTCATTCATGGCCTGCATTCTAATAGGGATATAGAGCACTCCAAAACCACCTGCAGCTAACAGCAAAAAGAAATTGGCGGCGGCGATTTCTAGAAAGCTCCATGGCCCTGTTGGAATAAATGGAATCGCTATCACTGGCAGTCCACGTAGTACAGAACATATATTCATCATATATCGTTCGCCAAAACG
This sequence comes from Cernens ardua, assembly GCF_051251085.1. Lineage (NCBI taxonomy): Bacteria > Pseudomonadati > Pseudomonadota > Gammaproteobacteria > Oceanospirillales > Halomonadaceae > Cernens > Cernens ardua. The sequence goes on along the minus strand of NZ_JBPCZH010000006.1, from coordinate 128,125 downwards.
CTTGCCTAGCTTAGGGGCTAGCCACGCCCCCACGATTCCTCCAGCGCAGGGTAGTCCGAGCGTCAGGCCATACTGCCAGGCAGGTAATTGCAGGTCTTTCAACAGTAGCATTGATTCCAGTGGACTGATCCAGGCAATAATTCCGCCAAAGAGTACCGAATTGACGAAGAGAGGGCGCAGCATGGGCGTGTGATGAATCTTGTTAAAGCCTGCTAGAGACTCTTTCAGGAAATGCCTTTTTTGTGCAGGAAGAGGAGGTGCTTCGACGTGTGAAATACGTGTAACTCCCAGAGCCGATATAATCAGCCCCACACTGGTCACTGTTAGCGTGGCTGTAGCGCCCACCCATTGGATAATGCTCCCTCCAAGTGCTGGCCCTATTGTATTAAACAGCCACGCCGTTGAGCTTAGCCTGGCAATTGCTCGTGTTCTTCCGTCAGGAGGGATCAGGTCTTTAATATAAGCAGTGGAAACGCCGCCGAATACGATGCCGAAGAAAGTGGATACAGCACTCACCATCAGGAGTTGTGTAAAAGTGAGTATTCCAAACATGGCGGCCAAGGGTATTGATAGATAGAGAAGAGATCTCACAATATCTGCGCATAACATGGTCGGCCGTTTGTCTCGTCTGTCTATATAGGCACTGAGCAGGAAGGCAAGGAGAGCTCCGAATATACCTGAAATTGCGGTAATGAGAGACAGCATAAAGGGGGTGGCATGAAGTTCTCTCACTGCTATAAGGCTAAAAGCCCCCATGGAAATGGCGGAAGTTGCCATGGAGGAAGCGCGCGCGAACCACAGCCAATGGAAATTGGATGAATCCATGTTCACAGAGGATTTGCTGCGCGGTTGAGCATCCGGTAGTAAGGTCACGGTAAATTCCTGGGAGGGTAGGGCCTCAACGCTTTAAACATGGCCGCAATGTATTTATATCAAGGTTTTATATTCATCCATTTTCGGTTTTTATTGTATGTAGGGTGACGTGACGATCGGATTTTAATAATGCGGTATACGGGTGCCGAACCTGTGATTGTGATAATTATAGTTTCCTCGAGTACCATAATTATCATACTGAGTCTGGTTAGGGTTCGTTTGATAGTGACCACGGACATAATGAGACGTCATAGAGCGGTGATAGCCATAAATATTACGTAGACGACTCATGCGATAACTATTGTAGCGGTATCCACTGGTGTAATAGCCTCTTACATAATGGCTGTGGGGGTTACTGCCTGTGCCCATGCAACCCAGTGCACCACATCGTGCGAATGCTACGTTAGTCAATAAGATGCATGAAAATAGGGTTAAAAAGAGGAACGTTATATATTTCATTATTTTATAATCCTGCCGTTTTTTATTTTGATTCTTTTCTATTGACCTATGTTGGCATGATATCAATCTGGAGACAGGTTATCACTCCAGATGGGTGTGTTCCTAGCCATGTTGCATACAGGATTTATGAATGTTTCATGTGTTTGGGGAGTGATTTTACTTTGAGAGGCAGAGTGGCACGTTTTGGTCACGTTTTCAGGTATAACAAAAAAACCGCCAGCTACCTTTCGGCTAACTGGCGGTTTTTTATATATTTCTGGTCGGAGTGAAAGGATTTGAACCTTCGACCCCTGCCTCCCGAAGACAGTGCTCTACCAAGCTGAGCTACACTCCGACACTTTTACTCTTGCGATATTAAAATTATGCTTCCGATTTCAATATCTCCCAACACCCTGATCTACATGGCTTTTAGCGGTAGGTCAAGGCACGTAAAGAGTGGTGCGCATTATAATCCTTCACTCCATATTTGCAAGTGAAGATGCGCCATTCCTCCTAGGCGGTACGTTCGACAGCCTGATGAGCAAGAATGGTCAAGGCTTCCTTGTAAGAGCTTTCAGGAAGGTGTTCGAGGTTTTTCAACGCCCGATCACGCATGTCCAGCGCTTTTTCGCGCGTGTATTCCAGCGAACCTGTCCGTGCGATGATAGCCAGTACTTCCTCAAGGTGATCCAGACCGCCGCCTTGTTCGATGACCTTGCGGATAAGTGCAGCATCTTCTTCATTTCCGTGCTTCATTGCATGGATCAGCGGCAGGGTCGGTTTGCCTTCGGCCAAATCATCCCCGACGTTTTTGCCCATGGCATCAGCGTCACCCTGATAATCAAGCAGGTCGTCCACCAGTTGGAACGCCAGGCCCAGGTGGCGGCCATACAGTTGTAGCGCCTCGATCTGTTCGGCACTGCTTTGTGTCAGCATGGCGCCGGTATGTGAGGCTGCTTCGAACAACATGGCTGTTTTGCCTTGAATGGTGCGGAAGTAATCAGCTTCATCGATAGAGGCATTACCGATATTGGTTAGCTGGAGAACTTCGCCCTCGGCAATGGTGGCCGTGGCGCCGGAAAGTACTGCCATGATGTCCATCGAGCCGACATCAACCATCATCTGGAATGAGCGGGAATAAAGGAAATCCCCCACTAGCACGGAGGGGGCATTGCCCCATTCGTCGTTTGCGGTGGTCTTGCCACGGCGCATATGAGATTCATCAACGACGTCATCGTGCAGCAGGGTAGAGGTATGCATGAACTCAATCAGCGCCGCCAGCAAAACATGTTTGTCGCCTTCGTATCCCAGTGCACGTGCAGCCAGCAATACAAGAAGAGGGCGCACGCGTTTACCGCCGCTCTCGACAATATAATGTCCGATGGTTTCCACCAGGGGGACGTCGGAAGCAAGGCGTTCCTGAATAGTGCGGTTGACAGCCAGAAAGTCGTCGGCCACTGGGGCGTGGGTCGGTAGATCTCGTAATGCCATGATGTTGTCTTCTTGATACGAATTCGGTTTCAGCGACTATTATCGACGACTTTACTGTCGTTTTCCTTGAAGTTTTGCTTAAGCGTCAGACCGAAGTTCGCAAAGGGTGGATAGCCGATTCACAGGGCGTAAATCTGACCAATTCAGTTTTGTCTTGCCGGTATGCTAGGGGGGTGTAGCGGGGGCGTCAAGCTGCAAGCGGTGGCTGGCGGATTTGTTATACTCTAGAGCAAGGGAAAAATAGTAGGTGGGGAGTTGTGAAACGTACGGATGGAGGTTATACTACGCGACCCTAAAACTCGTCGTGCTCCCTGTTAGATGGTACCAAGAGGGGTGCCAATCGAATCAGGTAAACCAAGCAGCGATATGTGAAGTGTTGAAATGCCCGCGTGGCTGTCACCACTTCGAGATGAGTCCTCTGGAGATATCCCAATGTATGCAGTAATTAAAAGCGGTGGCAAACAGTACCGTGTTGAAGAAGGTCAGCGTATCAAGCTGGAAAAGCTTGAAGTTGCGACTGGCGAAACTGTTGATTTCGATCAGGTGTTGCTGATCGGTGGTGACGAAGTCAAGATTGGTGCTCCGCTGGTCGAAGGCGCCAAGGTGACTGCTGAAGTCGTCACTCATGGTCGCGGTGATAAAGTGAACATCATCAAGTTCCGTCGCCGTAAGCACCACATGAAACGTCAGGGCCACCGTCAGTGGTTTACTGAAGTCAAGATCACTGGAATTTCTGCGTAATTCAGAACTTCCCCAAAGCGAGGTAATGTGCAATGGCTCACAAGAAGGCAGCGGGTAGTACGCGTAACGGACGCGATTCAGAATCCAAACGCCTGGGTGTTAAACTGTTCGGTGGTCAGGCGGCTATCGCAGGTAACATCATCGTTCGTCAGCGTGGAACCAAATTCCATGCGGGCACTAACGTAGGTGTTGGCAAGGATTACACTCTGTTCGCACTGACTGATGGTCACGTTAAATTCGAGACCAAAGGCCCTAAACAACGCAAATTCGTTAGTGTTGTTCCTGCGTAATAGTATGTTTTCGCGCAATTCGGAAGTCCTTTAGGGGATTTTTCTTAAGCGCTACACAGGCTCTGATGTTCTCATCGGGTCTGAACCAAGAGAGCCCCGCCCTGTTGCGGGGTTCTTTTGTCTTGGGTATTCATGTCCCAAGTCTTTATCTTGCCATACCACGTGCTTCAATCCGCTGTGGTGTGGCCTATAATGAAGCTCTGGAGATTTCGAAATCTCTAAAAGTTTCGAAAGTTCCGAAAACGTTATAAACCGGTTTGTTGTCGCAAGGGCCTAATCCCTTTGCGAGAAAGACGTCGATACGCTTGAGGCAGTTGTGTCAAGGCCATGCCAAACTGCTCTTCACGGGTTGTTGAGTGCTTCGTCGTCCGACCAAAGTGAATGCCCTGACAGGGCCAGGAGACGTCATGCAATTCGTGGATGAAGCAGCCATTACCGTTGAAGCGGGTAAAGGGGGTAAGGGGTGCATGAGCTTTCGCCGAGAGAAGTTCGTTCCCAAGGGCGGGCCGGACGGCGGTGATGGTGGGCACGGTGGCAGTGTGTATCTTGTGGGGGATGAATCCCTCAACACATTGATCGATTTCAAGTTTCAGCGTTTCTACAAGGCTGAAAATGGTCGTCCCGGACAGGGGAGCCAGATGAGTGGCCGCAAGGGAGAAGACCTTTTCATCAAGGTGCCGGTAGGGACTACGGTGATTGATGTTGAGACGCTTGAAGTCATTGGTGATGTCACTGAAGCTGGACAGGAGCTGCAAGTCGCGCAGGGTGGTTATCGAGGGTTGGGGAATATTCATTTCAAGTCCTCCACCAATCGTGCTCCAAGGCGGACGACGCCGGGAACGGAAGGCGAACGCCGTGAGCTGCGTCTTGAGTTGAAGTTGATGGCGGATGTCGGTTTGTTGGGCATGCCCAATGCGGGCAAGTCCACACTGATTCGTTCTGTGTCTGCGGCTCGCCCCAAAGTGGCTGACTATCCTTTTACCACGCTGGTGCCGAATCTGGGCGTCGTGAAAATCGGTTCCCATGAGCATTTCGTGATTGCAGATGTTCCCGGTTTGATTGAAGGGGCCTCGGAAGGGGCGGGGCTGGGGTTACGTTTCCTCAAGCATTTGTCGCGTACGCGTTTGCTGTTCCATGTGGTGGATATCGACCCGATTGATGGAAGTGATCCGGTTGATGCCATCAATATGATCAGTGCTGAGCTTGAAAATTTCTCCCCAACGCTTGCTTCCTTACCCCGCTGGCTGGTTATCAATAAGCTCGATCTGATTGCCCCGGAAGAGCGGGATGCCAAAGTGGCTGATCTGGTTAAGCGTCTGGGGTGGGAAGGTCCGGTATTTCGTATCTCTGCCGCGAGTGGAGAAGGGTGTGCTGAACTCGTACAGTCTGCTCATCGCTGGTTGGATGAGCAGCGTATTGAAATTCGGGATAATGAACAATCTGCCCAACGTGAACAGGAACGTATCGAACGGCTTGAACAGGAAGCTATTCGGCGCACGGAAGAGCGTATGTCTCGCAAGCGTCGTCATGAGGAAGTGAACGACGATGATGATTGGGATGACGATGATACTGATGTTGAAGTCGAATATGTTCGCTAATCGGTAAAACCTGAGTTAGGAAACAAGGCCATGGTTAGTCAGGTTCTGAATCGTAAAACATTGGGGCAGGCACGTGCCATTGTCATCAAGATTGGCAGTGCACTGCTGACTAATGACGGTCAGGGGCTGGATACTGATCGTGTTGCGTCCTGGGTGGATCAGTTCATTGCGTTGAGGCAAAGCGGCATTCATCCGATCATTGTATCTTCGGGCGCCGTTGCTGCGGGAATGGCACGCCTGGGATGGTCCCAACGCCCCACGGAACTGAGCGAGCTGCAAGCCGCTGCCGCTATTGGTCAATCAGCATTGGTGCGCTGCTGGGAAGATCAGTTTGCTGCGCACTCTGTCATGAGTGCGCAGATATTGTTGACGCATGATGATCTGTCAAACCGCAAGCGCTATCTTAATGCGCGTTCCACGTTGAATAGTCTGGTTGATCTGGATGTTGTACCGATCATCAATGAGAACGACAGCGTAGTCAATGACGAGATCCGTTTTGGGGATAATGATACGCTGGCAGCATTGGTGGCCAATCTGATCGAGGCAGAAGCGGTTATTTTGTTAACCGATCAGGAAGGGCTCTTTACGGCAGACCCACGTTCCAATCCTGAAGCAACCCTGATTGAAGAGGCAGATGCCGAAGATCCGTCTCTTGATGCTATTGCAGGCGGTGGCGGAAAGCTTGGGCGAGGGGGTATGGCGACCAAACTACGTGCTTCCCGCTTAGCGGCGCGCTCCGGTGCAGTGACATTTATTGCCAGTGGTCGTCAGCCACAGGTGATTTCGCGCTTGGTGAAGGGTGAGGTATTGGGTACCCTCCTCAAGCCAGAACATGCACCCATGACAGCGCGGAAGCAGTGGATTGCTGGGCATCTCCAAGCCCGTGGGGAGTTGACGCTGGATTGGGGCGCGGTTGAACGTCTTGTAAAACACGGCTCCAGCCTGTTGTCTGTCGGGGTAACGCATGTGGCAGGAACGTTCAAGCGTGGTGATTTGGTGCACTGTCTTGATCCGGACGGTCATGTGATCGCCAAAGGGTTGGTAAACTACGAAGCTGATGAGGCCTCCCGCATTATGGGGCACCCCAGTGCAGAGATTGAATCATTACTGGGATTTGTCGAATCACCGGATCTTGTGCATCGCGATAATTTAGTGGTCTTGTGATCATGGCCGCTTATCTTCACGGTTTTGACAAAATGGTAGCAAATCTGGTTTTGGCTGAATGAAGAACCGCTCTATGCATTTTGTTGAAAGAGTTGAAAGATAAGCTTATGGCTGAATGGATGTCGAGAGTTCGAATCCCTTTGTCTGCCTAAAACGCCATCAGATACCATTTTCGACTGGAATGCGGCGTAAGACGCTGCTAGAATGTTGCATCCTCTCAGACATGGCCCGTGTGGTCACGGCTTTGTCCCTGAGAGCTGCCTGTCACTACAGGGCCGCCGTTGTTACTGCTGTTATCAGTCAGGGAACACGCTGCCATGTGCGAAAGGCACGCTGTAGAGTATGCACCGGCTATATGCACGTGTGCGTAAAAGGTGTATCCAAACATGCACTCTGCAGGGCAAAAGTGACCACATCTGTTTTCCTGAAGCCAGTACCTGATGACGTGTGAAAACGCCACGGATAGCTTTCCTGAAGGATCGCTTCATTCGATCAGGCAGATGGGCATCAGGGAAACAGGAAAGAGTTAAAACGAATCCTTAAATTTTACTGTCGATAACCTTAGGGAGTAGACGGTGGCGAATACTAAACAAGCCCGTAAACGTGCACGTCAGTCTGAAAAGCGTCGTGTCCTGAAATCCAGCCAGCGCGCAATGGTGCGTACTTACATCAAACGCGTACTGAAAGCGGTTGCCAATGGCGACCACGCTGCAGCTACTGCTGAGTTCAAGGCAGCACAGCCGGTCATCGACCGCATCGCTGACAAGGACGTAATTGCCAAGAAAAAAGCGGCTCGTATCAAGAGCCGTTTGAACGCACGAATTAAAAAGCTGGCTGCCTGAGCCGGTCTTGTGCTGTAAAAAAACCGGCTTTGGCCGGTTTTTTTGTGCATGCGATTCATTGGTTACCATGTGCTTTCCCATAAAAAATATCGAGTGCTAGCGTCTCTCCGCCAATTTCAGCACAATAGACGCGACTGAATATTGATGAACGGGGGAATTATCCCCGCTTTATGCAAGGAGCTTGGAGTGGCAGGACTGCTCAGATCCGGCGCTGTTGTCGGTAGTATGACGCTGATCTCTCGAGGGTTAGGATTGGTTCGCGATATTTTGATCGCCGCACTGTTGGGTGCCGGTGGTGGCGCGGACGCCTTTTTTGTAGCCTTCAGGATTCCCAACCTGTTTCGTCGCTTGTTTGCCGAAGGCTCATTCAATCAGGCCTTTGTACCGGTGCTTTCCGAATATGCGACAGAAGGTGACAAAGCAGAAACAAAACGCCTGCTGGATGCCACGGCAGGTAGTCTTGCGTTGGTACTTTCGATACTGACCGTGGTGGCCATTGCCGCAACGCCCTGGCTGGTATGGGTGTTTGCCCCCGGGTTTGCCAAGGACCCGGGCCGTTTGTCATTGACGGCGGAAATGCTGCGTATCACCTTCCCTTACCTACTATTGATCTCTCTTACCGCTTTTTGTAGCTCGGTGCTTAATAGTTGGGGACGTTTCGCAGTACCGGCATTGACACCGGTGTTCCTCAATCTGTCGATGATTGTGTCATTGCTTTGGGTGGCGCCGCACCTCTCCGTCCCTGCCATGGGGTTGGCATGGGCAGTCTTGATCGCAGGGTTGATCCAGCTGTTCTTTCAGCTTCCATTTCTCGCTAAACTCAAGTTATTGCCGCGACCCTGGCCGGATTTCAAGCACCCCGGCGTACGGCGTATTCTCAAGCTGATGCTGCCTGCGCTTTTCGGTGTGTCTGTGGCGCAGATCAACATGCTATTGAATACCATGCTGGCCTCTTTTCTGGTAACGGGCAGTGTGTCATGGCTGTACTACTCTGATCGTTTGGTGGATCTCCCCACCGGCATCGTCGGTGTGGCTATTGGCACCGTTATTTTGCCGGCGCTTTCACGCGGGCATGCGTCCAAGGATCCAGTACGTTTTTCAAGAATGATTGAGTGGGGGCTGCGATCGGTCATCATCGTTAGTTTGCCTGCCTCGTTGGCCATTTTTATTTTGGCCGAGCCTTTGTTGATCACGCTTTTCCACTATGGCGCCATGAACAATTACGATGTGGTGATGACGGCAAAAAGTCTGCGTGCCTTGAGTTTTGGCATGATCGGCTACATGTTAATAAAGGTATTGGCACCCGGTTATTATGCGCGGCAGGATACACGGACACCGGTTCGTATTGGTATTGTGGCCATGGCGTCGAACATCATTTTTAACCTGATTCTAGTGTGGCCCATGGCGCACGTAGGGTTGGCATTGGCGACAGTATTGGCATCCTTTGTAAACGCGGGGCTACTGGGGCGTGGTTTGATCAAGCGTCGTATCCTGACGTTGGATAAAGATATGCTTAAATTTCTGCTGCAAGTAGGCAGCGGCTGTGTGTTGCTGGTAGTCGGCCTTTACCTCTTCGTACCCTCGTGGCAGGTGTGGACACAGTGGCATGCCATTCACCGTGTGTTGGTCATGTTATTGACTATTGGCATCTCTATTGTTGGCTACTTCGGCTGGTTGTGGATAACAGGAGTTCGCCTTTCTCACTTCAAAATGAATGTGGTGTAAAAAGGGTGCGCACGCAGGTATCGGCGTTGCAGCTTCCCTGGGCGATGATGGTTCGCTGGAAGGGGTTTTATGAAACTGATTAGAGGACTGCATAATATTCGTGCCGAGCACCAGGGCGGCGTTGCCACGATCGGCAATTTCGACGGTGTGCATCAGGGGCACGTTGCCTTGCTCGAACAGTTGCATAACCGTGCACGTGAAGCACAGGTGCCGTTGACCGTCGTACTATTCGAGCCGCAACCACGTGAGTACTTTGCGGGGAAGCAGGCACCGCCTCGTCTGACGCGATTACGTGACAAGCTCAAGCTGCTTGCCGAGCATGGTGTGGATCAGGTGTTGTGTCTGCCGTTCAATCGGCACCTTCGGGAATTATCGGCACAAGCGTTCATTCAGAAAGTACTGGTGGATGGGCTTAAAATCAGTGATCTCGTCGTGGGTGATGATTTCCGTTTTGGTTGTGACCGCGATGGAGATTTTCATTTGCTCCTGGAGGCAGGAGCGCATGCCGGTTTTCGTGTAGAACATACACAGACCTTTGATGCCGAAGGTGGCCGAGTGTCCAGCAGTCGTGTTCGTACTCTGTTGGCATCGGGGAATTTTGATTCAGCCGCCCGCTTGTTGGGCCGACCCTATGGCTATAGCGGAAGAGTGATTGCAGATCGTCAACTGGGGCGCACCATTGGTATTCCAACGGCTAATATTCCCTTGCCGGATGCTCCGTTGGTACTCAGTGGTGTGTATGCCGCTGCCGTTTTTCTGGAAAATGGTGCCTACTATGCGGGTGCATTGAATGTAGGGTGGCGTCCTACGGTAGGAAGTAAGCGCCCGGTGCTTGAAGTGCATTTGATTGATTTCAAGGGAGATCTCTATGGGAAGCGTATTACGGTCATTCCCTGTTTGCGTTTACGTAGCGAGATCTCCTTTGATGGAATAGAGGCATTGAAGCGCCAGTTGGAATTTGACGTGAATTTCTCTCGGATATATATGCGTGGGGCTAAAGAAAGCCTGGCTGCTGCCGATAATTCCTTTGCGTCTCATGGGGATAGGGAAACAATGCGTCAGGAAGATGGTAAAGGCAAACGCCATGGTGGGGCGCCCCACCGCTTTTTCAATGCACATGATCTCCCTTTGGCAACAGCACCGTTAACGCCTCCCAGCCAACAACAGCTGGCTGATCTCATGCGTAATGAATGAGGTAGTAAGTTGACTATGGATGACGTCAATATACGTATCCAAATGATTTTAATCGCATAGCGATGACCGCTGTGTGATACAGAAATTGTGCAGTACAGAAATATAGTAATGAGTACGGAGGGCATTCTCCGTCTGACCTTTTGATTTGACTGACTTTCGTGAGCAGGCCATGAGCGATAAACCGCAAGAATACAAGCATACATTGAATCTGCCTCATACGGATTTCCCCATGCGTGGGAATCTACCGAGCCAGGAGCCTCGTCGTCTGGAAAAGTGGATCGATATGGATCTCTACGCCCAGGTGCGCAAGGCGCGTGCCGGCCGTGAGAAATTTCTCCTTCATGACGGCCCTCCCTACGCCAATGGCAGTATTCACATTGGTCACGCAGTCAACAAGATTCTGAAGGACATTATTACCCGTTCGAAAACCATGGCGGGGTATGATTCTCCCTATGTTCCCGGTTGGGATTGCCATGGTCTCCCGATTGAACACAAGGTTGAGATCACCCATGGCAAACATTTGCCTGCCGATAAAGCCCGTGAGCTTTGCCGTACCTATGCAGCTGAGCAGGTGGATGGCCAGCGTGCTGACTTCATTCGTCTGGGGGTGTTGGGTGATTGGTACAACCCGTACCTGACGATGAATTTCGCCAATGAGGCGAACGAAATTCGTGCGCTGGGAAAAATCCATGAACGTGGTTTTGTCTACAAGGGGCTGAAACCGGTTAATTGGTGTTTTGATTGTCAATCCGCATTGGCAGAAGCCGAAGTGGAATATCAGGACAAGGACTCCGATGCCATCGATGTCGCCTTCCCGATCAAGGATAGCGAAAAACTGGCGAGCGCCTTTGGACTCGATACGCTTGCAAAGCCTACTTTTGCGGTTATCTGGACGACCACACCCTGGACCATCCCGGCCAACCAGGCGTTGAACGTTCATCCGGATTACGAATACGTACTGGTGGATACCGGGGATCGTTTCCTGTTGTTGGCTGAAGAATTGGTCGAGAGCAGTCTGGAGCGCTTCGGGCTGACCGGTGAGGTGGTGGCTCGCACGCAAGGTCGCGCGCTGGATCATATCGAGTTCCATCATCCGTTGGCCGAGGCTGACAAGGGGTACGACCGTGTATCACCTGTTTTCCTGGCGGATTATGTTGAGCTGGGTGCTGGCACAGGGGTGGTACACTCAGCTCCCGCTTATGGTGAAGATGACTTCTATACCTGCGTTCGTAATGGTTTCAGCTATGACGACATTCTGAATCCGGTGCAGAGTAATGGGGTCTATCTGGAGTCCTTGCCTTTGTTTGGCGGTCAATTTATCTGGAAAGCCAACCCGCATGTCGTAGAGGCACTGGACAATGCCGAACGCCTGTTGGCATCGAAAAAGATCACCCACAGCTACATGCATTGCTGGCGTCACAAGTCGCCGCTTATCTATCGTGCGACGGCGCAGTGGTTTATCGCGATGGATCGTGAAGGGGCTGATGGAAAAACCTTGCGTGAAGTGGCATTGCAAGGGGTGGATGATACCCGCTTCTACCCTGCGTGGGGGCAGGCGCGTTTGCATGGCATGATTGCCGGGCGCCCTGATTGGTGTATCTCACGTCAACGTAACTGGGGTGTGCCTATTCCATTCTTCATCCATCGTGAGAGCGGTGAACTTCATCCCCGTACGCAGGAAATACTGGAAGAAGTTGCTACCCGTGTAGAAAAAGAGGGTATTGAAGCCTGGTTCAAGCTTGAGCCCTCCGAATTGCTCGGGGATGAAGCCTCCGAGTACGAAAAAGTCACCGATACGCTGGATGTATGGTTCGATTCCGGAACCACTCATTATCATGTGTTGCGCGGCTCCCACGGTTTCCTTGGGCACAAGGATGGCACCGTCGCGGATCTTTATATCGAAGGTTCTGATCAGCATCGTGGCTGGTTCCACTCTTCCTTGTTGACTGGTTCGGCGATCGATGAAAAAGCGCCCTATAAATCCTTGCTGACTCATGGCTTCACCGTGGATGCACAGGGCCGCAAGATGTCCAAGTCTGTTGGGAATGTTGTTGCGCCTCAGCAGGTCATGGATCGACTGGGTGCCGATATTCTTCGCCTTTGGGTCGCTTCCAATGATTACTCGGGTGAAATGGCGGTCTCGGATGAAATCCTGAAACGTACGGCGGATGCTTATCGTCGTATTCGTAATACCTCGCGCTTCATGTTGGGTAACCTGAGCGGTTTCGATCCGGCGAAGGATTGTGTTCCTGCAGAAAACATGATCGCCCTCGACCGGTGGATTGTGGATCGTGCAGCACAGTTGCAGGCGCGAGTTCTTGCTGCCTATGAAGAGTTCCGTTTCCTTGATGTTTATCAGCAGGTACTGACGTTCTGCTCACGTGATATGGGTAGTTTCTACCTCGACATTATCAAGGATCGTCAGTACACCACGCAGCCTGACTCCTTGGCGAGACGCAGTTGCCAGACAGCGCTTTACCATATTGTTCAGGCATTGGCGCGTTGGGTAGCCCCCATCCTTGCCTTTACGGCAGAAGAGATCTACGAAAACATTCCGGGTGAACACCTTGATAGCGTTCACCTTGAAGAGTTCTATGATGGCCTCTTCCTTCTGCCAGAAGATTTCGCCTACGGGCGTAATTTCTGGTCGGAAGTGATGGAAGTAAAAGGGGCTGTCAACAAGTGCCTTGAAAACGCGCGTAATGAAGGGCTGGTCAAAGGCTCTCTGGATACGGAAGTCACGCTCTACGTAAATGAGGCGCTTCACACATTACTTTCCAGCCTGGGTGATGAGCTACGATTTGTGCTGATTACGTCAGAAGCAACGTTGAAACCATTGGATCAAGCCAGTGAGGGCGCTCGTGATACAGAGCTTGAAGGCCTCAAGGTAGACGTTATTGCCAGCCCATGGCCCAAGTGTGAACGTAGTTGGGAGCACCGTCCTGATGTAGGGACACACGAAGAGTATCCGACATTATGTGAACGCTGCATTCAGAACCTCCCAGGCCATCCCGGTGAGGTGCGCCGGTATGCCTAATGCCAATGACAATAGTCGTGGAGATGCTCAGGCCGTTGGCAACAGCCAGCAGAAACATGGCGACCTTCAGGGGCAGGCAACTGCCCCACGTATGAAAGCGCCCCTACAGTGGCTGTGGTTGGCCGTGGTCGTGATCATTCTTGACCTTGGCTCCAAATGGTTGGCGCTCTTTGCACTCAACTATGATCAGCCGGTCACGGTCATACCGGGTTTTTTCAACCTGACCTTGATGTACAACCACGGTGCTGCCTTTAGTTTTCTGGCCGATAATTCGGGGTGGCAACGCTGGTTATTGGCTGCGATCGCGATCATTGCCGCGCTACTGCTGGGCTTTTGGCTCACTCGCCTTAAAGCGGGGCAGGCCCGTATGGCGGCTGCATTGGCTCTCATCATCGGGGGGGCTATCGGTAACCTCTTCGATCGCATGGTGAATGGCTATGTCGTCGATTTTCTGTCGTTTCACTGGCAGCAGGTCTATTACTATCCAACCTTCAATATCGCTGATAGTGCTATTACTATCGGGGCTGTGCTATTGATTCTCGATTCCTTTACCGGAAAAAAAGTGAAGCGTTAAGGGGGATACTGTGGGTCAGGATCAGTATGACGATGTGCGCGTGGGAGAGGGTACTCAAGTCAACCTTCATTTCACGCTTAGCCTTGAAGATGGAACGCAGATTGATTCCACTCGCGGCAAGCGTACGGCCAACTTCGAATACGGTGATGGTAATCTGCCGCCCGGGTTTGAGAAGCCACTCGTTGGTATGAAGGCCGGGGAAACCGGTACGTTTACCATCACACCGGAGCATGCTTTCGGGCAGTACAATGAACAAAACGTTCAGGTGCTCAAGAAAGAGAGTTTTGATGAACAGATCGAACTCGAACCTGGTGCAGTGGTTGCGTTCACTGATCCCAATGGTGGCGAGCTTCCCGGAGTCATCAAGTCGATTGAAGGTGAGCGTGTCGAAGTCGACTTCAATCATCCATTGGCAGGTAAAACGTTGATGTTTGATGTCGAAATTCTTGACGTCACTCCTGTCACGATGCACTGACCTTGTTGCGGACGGTGTTTAGGCACCCTCCGCATTTCACTTTGTCCTTTATCACCATACGCCCAAGATGGGTGGAATTGGGTACGGCATCGGTTTCATACTTATCTCGCTTCTCGCTTCTCGCTTCTCGCTTCTCGCTTCTCGCTTCTCGCTTCTCGCTTCTCGCTTCTCGCTTCTCGCTTCTCGCTTCTCGCTTCTCGCTTCTCGCTTCTCGCTTCTATTTCCTTTCTGTCTCTATTCACCCGTTTCATTGTCAGTGAATGTTTGCTGTCAATCCGATTGGACGCCTGTCCGTATTTGTCATGTACTGTATGAGTTGGTAACGCTTTAATTGTCTTTATATTTTTTACAATATGTCCATTATTGGTTTGTATATCAATCATCATGAAGGTGCTAATGTAGATATCAGTAAAGGGTTGAATGTCTCGGAGCTTTTGGTTCCCTGCAATAACAACCACGTATTTACAAGGCTCATACGAAATACCAGTGAGGTATTGCTTTGTAGTGTTTGTTGATGCGGGCCAAGCCCAGGGTTCCAGACACCCTATGATTGATTTCTGGAGGGGCACATGATTCAGATGAGATATGCGGCTGACCGCGGTCATGCCAACCATGGCTGGTTAAACTCCAACCATACGTTCTCTTTTGCGAATTACTACAATCCCAGTGAAGTTGGTTTTTCCGACTTGCTCGTGATCAATGATGATCGTGTGGCGGCGGGTAGGGGCTTTGGTCAACACCCTCACCGTGACATGGAAATCTTTTCCTACGTACTTGAAGGTGCATTGGAACATAAGGACAGCATGGGCTCTGGTGGAGTTATCTACCCCGGTGATATCCAGTTAATGAGTGCCGGCACCGGTGTTGTGCATAGTGAATTCAATCACTCATCTTCGGATGAGGTTCACTTTCTGCAGATATGGATAGTTCCTGATGCCTTGGGTTATTCTCCGCGTTATCAGCAAGAAAATTTTAGTGAAGCTGATAAACGTGGAAAATTCTGCAAAGTTATTGCTTCTGATAGTGATGGATCGACCAAGCTTAAAATCCGTCAGGATGTTTCTGTCTATGCCGGACTTTTCGATGGTGATGAAAGGGCGAGTATTGATCTTGCTGAAGGCCGTTATGCCTATGTTCACGTTGCGCGTGGGAGCGTAATAGTCAATGGGCAACTGTTCAATGAAGGTGATGGTGCTCGCGTTCGTGATGAGCGCACTCTCACGTTTACGGATGGTAAAGATGCGGAAGTCCTGGTATTCGACCTGCGTGGGCATGAACTTCCACAAATGCCGAATTAATTCAAGAATGGTATAGGCTATGATCTTCAAGCGCGTATTAGGATCACTGCGGTCACTTTTTTCAAAAACGCCAACACAACCCTCTACCAAGGAGCCCAAAATGGCCAAGGTATTAGTATTGTATTACTCCATGTACGGACACGTAGAAACCATGGCGAATGCCGTTGCTGAAGGTGCTCGCTCTGTTGCAGGTACAGACGTCACCATCAAACGTATTCCCGAGACAATGGACGCCGATGCCTTTGCTCAGGCCGGTGGTAAAACCGATCAACAGGCACCCGTTGCGACACCTGCTGAATTGGCCGATTACGATGCTATTATTCTGGGAACACCTACTCGCTTCGGTAATATGGCGGGTCAGGTACGTACCTTCCTTGATCAGACAGGTGGCCTTTGGGCTGAAGGCAAACTGCGTGGCAAAGTAGCGAGTGTCTTTACCTCTACCGGCACGGGAGGTGGTCAGGAACAAACCATTACGTCTACCTGGACGACATTGGCTCACCACGGCATGGTCATTGTTCCGATTGGGTATGGTGTACCTTCTCAGTTTGACATCTCTGTCCCCAAGGGGGGGACTCCGTATGGTGCAGCTACTTTGGCCGGTGGCGACGGTAGCCGCCAGCCCAGTGAAGATGAGTTGGGTGTTGCTCGCTTCCAGGGTGAATACGTAGCTGGGTTTGCCGCTAAATTGGCCTAATGCCTCTGGCTAGTGAGAGAACCGGACTTTAATACAGGTCCGGTTTTTTATTACGACGATTGAATTTACGTTTATCAGGGAGATATCTTATGGGATTGCTGGTGGATGGTGTATGGCACGATCGCTGGTACGATACCAGCTCTACTGGCGGACGTTTTGAACGTTCCAAAGCCCAGTTTCGCAATTGGCTGACGGCTGACGGCTCAGCGGGCCCATCTGGCAAAGCTGGCTTTAAGGCTGAAAAAGGGCGGTATCACCTGTATGTCTCCTTCGCTTGCCCGTGGGCTCATCGCACGCTGATTGTTCGCAAACTGAAAGGGTTGGAAGACCTGATTACCGTTTCAGTTGTGCATCCGGTCATGCTGGAACACGGCTGGACGTTTGCTACGGATTTCCCAGCAGCCACTGGCGATACACTGTATGGTCTGGATTACATGTATCAGATCTATCTGAAAGCAGACCCCAACTATAGTGGGCGCGTGACGGTTCCCGTGCTCTGGGACAAACAGGAAGAGACAATCGTCAGCAACGAGTCTTCCGAGATCATCCGCATGTTCAATACGGCGTTTGATGATCTGGGAGCCAAACCGGGGAATTATTATCCCGACGCGTTGCATGAGCAGATCGATGAATTGAACAGCTGGATCTACCCTTACGTCAACAACGGCGTCTATCGCTCCGGTTTTGCTACCGAGCAAGAACCCTATAACGAGGCGGTGATACAAGTATTCGAAGGGCTGGATCGTCTGGAAAAAATTCTTGATCAACATCGTTACCTCACCGGCAATGAGCTGACAGAAGCGGATATACGTTTGTGGACGACACTGGTGCGTTTTGATCCGGTGTATGTGACCCATTTCAAATGCGATCGTAACCGTATCAGTGATTATCCCAACCTGTTCGGCTTTCTTCGTGATCTTTATCAACACGATGGTATTGCTGAAACAGTCAACATGGCACATATTCGTAACCACTATTTCAGAAGCCACCCAACGATCAATCCGACCGGGATTATTTCCATTGGACCCAATGAGGATTGGAACGCGCCTCATGATCGCGCTTCTCGATTCGGATAATTGACTTCTGGTTTCTGGGTTTCTCAGGGCGGTGAGGGCATCAAACCTTCGTCGCCTTTTTCTTTTCTTCCGCCTGCTTTTTCAACAGAAGCCTTTTTAAAAAGAGACATGTAATCTTCCTTTCCTTTCCTTTCCTTTCCTTTGCTTTCCTTTCCTGATCACTGACTTTTTTCTTTTGCTGGCTTATATCCCGTTGCTACCAATAAATTTCTTGTTGTTATCTATAAAGAAAATGTGTTTCCGGCCGATACATACCTTTGAACATATCGTTGTCTAAATCCATGTTCATGCGTCGCTATCACAAAATGTCGGGATAGTTCTTCCCAAGGATAGTGAATCGGTGGGTTGATGAATTAATCAGGCTTCAATCAGTTTGAAGAAGAGAGCAGGTGAGTCAATGTCAATGAAGAGTCTTCCTGCCTCCAGCTCTGTCATCGTGATTCCTTTGTGTCTGCTAATGAAAATGCCGAAAGGTATTCGTTACATATTCCTTGAACTGACACGAAGTAGGCGAAGGTGGATAAATTGTCTGACAAAAAGAGCCAGTGACGCAGGCTCTCTGGGGAGTATCAGTTTGGAGATCATGACGGCCCTTTTTCTTGTTTCATTAACCTTCGCGGCATTCATCACTGTGACTGATCATTTGAAACACCAGGGGTATTTATTGCGCGTCAGGGGGGAAGGCGTGGCAGCCTTGAGCTCCCGGTATGAAATGGCATCTCTTGGCGTACCTTTTTTGCCCCTGCTACCGAATACGTTTCGTGTATGTCAGCAAGAATCAGGTATGTATCAACACCTGTGGCTCTCCATCGCAGCGGTGGGGCAGCGAGCTGATTGCAATATTCCAGACTCCATGAGCCTTGTGTTGAGGACATCTTCATTATGAGAACGGGAATGCTGTCGAAGACCTCTGGGGCCGCTGGGTTCATTTTGCTGGAAGTGGTAAGCCTTACCCTGGTAGCCGCATTAGTGATGCTTGTGGCGCTTGAAGCCTATATGGTTGCCCGTGCGGTAATTCAACGAGAGCTTGCCCAATGGCAAGTACATCATCGGTTATCGATGGCCTCCTCGCTCATGGAAAAGGAACTTCGAATGGCAGGTTATCGCGGAGGTTGGTTTCCTTTGGCAGAAACATTTGCACTACCAGCGATTCAAGGTGGCTATGGGCGTATTGATTGTACCGCCCCTCCTTGTGTTACTGCGCAAGGTGACCATTTTGAGCCAAGTGGGCAAGATAGGGGCGTACATGGAATCACGCCTTGGCAATCAACACATACTGCCGCCCCCCAGGGGGGCACGATAAAAGGTCATCGTGATGCGATCCTCCTTCGCTACTGGCGAACACGGGGGGACGCCTACGCCTATCATCTTCCTCTTGTTGAAGAGCAAAAAGGAGAAAGAACAACTACAGAAGCTCATTTTAATTACGTCACCGGTTTCTATATCGAAAAATCCCCGAGCGGGCAGTATGGGTTGTATCAACGCACAAGTGGTCAGCGTTATGGGCAGGAAATGGTTACAGGAGTGAATGGGCTCAAGTGTGAGTTTCTTGAGCGATTATCTGAAGGACATCTATCTGAGCATTTCGTGTCAGCTAACCACATTCGCCATTGGTATCGGGTTGTTGGTGTTCAGTGCCAGCTTTCTGCTGAAAGCGATCCACATTATTTGCGATCCGGCTTACCTTACAAGGCCAGCGGTACACGAATGTTCAGTGTTGCGCTTCGCAATATGGATTTCAGAATACGTGGCGAGCAGCGCTTTCAGCAATGGATGGCAGGAGCATCTCCATGAATGTCGCGTATGAAAGAGGAGTGATTCTTCCATTTGTTTTGGTGGTATGCCTTCTTATGACATTACTCCTGCAGGGTATGCTGACATTGCTCCAGCGAGAGCCGCATCTATTGCAAACTGAATGGCTCTCGTTATATCAGAAAGCACGGATGCAACAAGTCATTGATGAACACTGGCAACGATTGGAACAAAGCGGTGTGCCTCTCTACAGGAAAATCGAGCAATCACGAATGAATACGAGCGTCCCTTCCCGTTTTCTTTTGCAACACGCAGTAGATAACCAAATGGAGAAGATATTGACCAGTCAATCTTTGGCTCATAGTGATAGAAAATTACCCGCTGATTCTCTTCTCACCTCCAGTTCCTCAATGAGTCAGGCCATGGAAGAGCTGAACGGTTTTGATACAGTGACTTTACCTGATCCCTATATTCATTCTGACGGCGTTTTTAATATCCCCACCAGTAAACTCATCTATTGGCCATCCGATGCATGGTGCAGGATGAAAAAAAAGGCTAATGAAAAGGAATGGCACTGTACCCGTTTTGAAATATCGGCGCATATTGGTCACAAGGATAGGCTACCAGTCTCCGAAGAGCCGTCTGTCTGGCGCAATCAAATGGCGCGTTTGATATACGCACGCAAGTTAAAAACAGGCTTCGTGAGTATTGTGCAGGGCGGAGTGGAGCTGGTTAGAACACATGCAAACAACAAGGTTGAAAAAATACTGATACCGCTCTATTGGCGGTTATCCACAGCGGAATAATTTCTAGACAAAGGGTGTTGATAAAATAACCTCAAGTTGATTGGCAACGCTTATCCATGGAGGGGAACAGTACTCTGGTTCTTCCGACACGATTCACAATGATAGGAAAGCCAACGCCATGAGGTGTGCAAATAACAAAAGTAGCATTTAGAACATTGGCCGAGGGGTCTGGGAAAAACTCAAGCGAATGGTTTGGACCGTACAAATGTAGCGCATCTTCCAAACGTACTGTATAGGGAGCATCACGTGGGCCACCAGGGTGAAAGGTTATGAGCAGGGCACCTTGAGACCAGTTGTCAGCACAGGTATAAAAATTTTGTGTGCCGCATAGTGTGAGTGAAATACCACCTGTCATGCTTTTCAGGCGCGCATGTTCTATCAATTGAATCAATTCCAGCCTGCCTTGATAGGCATATCGCTCATTCAGCCAAATACGGCCATGATGGAATGCAAAGGTATAAAGTAGCGTCAGGCACAGTATTCCTGCCACCAACTCCAACATGGTCGCCCCATATTGATTGTGTTTCTCCAGCCTCGGCCGGCAGGAAATCATCATGGGGGGTACCATGCGAAAGCGGAAGGGGATGAGGTTGCCCGAAGGTGTGCGTAAGGCCACGATTACTCCATTATCAATCTTGGAAAGATAAATGAAATAACGGTCAGCACCGATAAAACTTAAGGAAGATGACAGGTGATTAAGCTAAATCACAGCTCCATGGTCTACGTACAGGGATGCTCATGATGGCTGCTATATATGTGGGCGAGTATTGAAAGGCCAGTACTTAAAGAGCTATTTACGTCTGAAACGTGGACCTTTTTCAGCATGCTCTGGCGTGCAGTAAAGCTTGTTATCACCGCGGGGGGAACGTACTGCTTCATCAACAGGCATATGTACACCACAGTGAGCACACTTAACGCTATCAATACTTCTAGGCGCATTGGCCGAGTACCTGGGCGAACCTGCATTATCCCCCAAAGGATTATGTTTTAGCCCTTTCCAGAAGCGGTAGATCACGTAGGCCAACAGGCCAATGGCAAGTAATTGCAACATGTGGAGTATTCTCCAAAATGGCGGTTGAGCGTACCGTGTTCTCAAGAAAGGATGGGATACGGCGCATGCCCGGAATAATGTCCCTAGTATATCAAAGGTGTTACCAAAAAAGGCAATGCAGGAGCTCCCCACATTGCCTTGTGATACGCCAGTTATAACGAAATGGGGTCGTTGATTAGCCTTGCTCGTTCAATGAGAGGCTATGGTGCAGATAGCGTGGATGGAACGTAGTGCCGTGCAAGCGCGGGTAATTCGGATCATTACGGACCAAAATGGCAAGTGTCTGACGAGCACGGTCATCCATGTTCAAGCCCATATAGCCTTCGATCATGTAGGCCAGCGCATCATAGCTGCCCTGCGCCTGCGGATAGTGCTCGATCACCCAACGACCACGTTCTACTGCAGCCACATAATCACGGTCGCGCAGATAAAAATCCGCTACCTGAAGCTCATGGCGTGCCAGCACGTTTCTCAAATAGATAATACGTTGGCGGGCATCGGGCGCATAGGCGCTTTGCGGATAACGATTGACCAGCGTATAAAAATCCTGATAGGCATTGGTGGTATCGCCCAGATCCCGCATGGAAATATCGGTCAGGCTCAGGCTTTCCAAGGTTCCACGGCCCGCTTCCCAATGGGATAATCCGCGTAGATACAACGCATAGGCGGCATCGGGGGAATTGGGGTGCAATTGCAGGTACGTTGCTGCCTGTGAAATGGCCGCGCTGTAATCCCCGTTCTGATAGTGGGCATAGATGAGGTCAAGCTGCGTCTGTGTCGCATACTGACCAAAGGGGTAACGTGAATTCAGCGCGTTGAGGGAGGGCAGTGCATCACTGTAACGCCCCGATTTCAAAGCCTTCAGCGCATTGTCATGCAAAACCTGCTGAGGGTAATTGGGAACTTGTTTGACACTACCACCGCAACCGACCAGCACAGCTGAAACCAGCGCGAGAGCACAAATTTGATAAGCGCGCATCATTATCCTCATGTCGGGGCAACCCACGGCGAGTGTGCTAGAATTCGCCGCTTGATTTACCCTGTATATTGCCGTTAACCAACGATGTTGTACAAGGGGTATAGGATTTCATATCGTACGTGACTAAACAGGCATCCCTCTGTTCGCGAATGCCGGTATAATTGTCCGATACGCTAAACGCTTTACTATAAAGCACACAAGCCTTTAATGACACCGCCAGTTAATGTAAATCCTGCGGTTTTGTCTTGAAGGGTGTCAGGAGTTTTCAATTTTATGAGTGAACAGGTGAGCTTGCGACAACGCGTCCCTGATGAATTCCATGGTCAACGTCTGGATCAGGTCGCGGCCAATCTGTTTGATGAATATTCGCGTGAAAAGCTCAAACAGTGGATTTCGGAAGGTGCTTTGCGCCTGGATGATAATATCGTCAAACCGAAAACCCGAGTGATGGCAGGGCAGACGCTTGCTCTTGAAGCCACGATCGAACCTGCGGGTGATTGGGAAGCAGAAGACATTCCTCTTGATATCGTGTTTGAAGATGAGCATCTCCTCGTCATCAACAAACCGGCGGGGCTGGTTGTGCATCCGGCGGCAGGAAATCCGGACGGTACTCTGTTGAATGCATTGTTGTTTCATTTGCCCGAACAGATACAGCTCCCCAGAGCAGGAATTGTTCATCGACTGGACAAGGATACCAGCGGGCTGATGGTCGTCGCGAAAAGCCCGTTGGCACAACGATCCCTTATCGCACAGTTGAAAGAACATACCGTGGCACGCGAGTATGATGCTGTCGTTACTGGTACACCGATCGCCGGGGGGAAAGTCGATGCACCCATTGGGCGCCATCCAAAGGATCGCAAACGGCAGGCGGTAGTGCCGGGAGGCAAGGAAGCTGTTACCCATTTTCGTGTACTTGAGCGCTTCCGGGCGCATACATTGGTACGTTGCCAATTGGAAACAGGCCGAACCCACCAGATCCGTGTCCACATGGCTCATAAAAAACTGCCCCTCGTGGGTGACCCTGTGTATGGTGGTCGCCTAAGGTATCCCCCGGGGCCGAGTGAAGCACTTAAAATCGAGCTGAGCGAATTCCCCCGTCAGGCACTGCATGCCCATCACCTGAAACTGGTGCATCCGGAAACAGGGCAAACAGTCTCGTTCAGTGCCCCTTTGCCGCCGGATATGAAAATGCTGATTTCCGCATTGCGAGAGGATGCCCAATAAATAACAGGAGGCCTCATGGCAGCCAATGATTCTGAAATACTGTCTCTCTTTGAGGGAGCACAAATGCCACGCTGGCTGGTACCCGACTGGCCCGCGCCGGAGTCAGTAAATGCATTGGTGACCACGCGTTCTCAGGGCCCCAGCCAATCCCCGTACGATCATCTGAATCTGGCTCAGCATGTAGGGGACGACCCAGTGATGGTGGATGCCTGTCGTACCTGGCTCTCCCATCAATTGGGCGATGACCGGCCCGTGTTGTGGATGGATCAGGTACATGGTACCGAAGTGCTTGATCATTTCCCTTCCGGCGATGAATTACCCAAGGCCGATGCCTCGGTCGTTTTCGATGCAGGTTATGCTTGTGCGGTATTGACCGCTGATTGCCTGCCGGTTTTCTTCTGCAACCGTCAGGGTACCCGCGCGGGGGTGGCTCATGCGGGGTGGCGAGGGCTGGCGGCTGGCGTTCTGGAGAACACGCTGGCAGCGCTTGATTGTCCTGCTGAAGACGTCATGGTGTGGTTAGGCCCAGCGATCTCCAACGAACAGTTTGAGGTGGGCGGTGAAGTCTTCGCTGCTTTTGTTGAGCAGCATGCCGATGATGAACTTGCGTTCGAACCCAGTGCCTATCGGCTTGGGCATTACATGGGGGATCTATACAAGCTGGCGCGATTGCGTTTGGAACGGGCAGGCGTTTCGAGTATTAGTGGTGGCAATTTCTGTACGGCTTCAGACCCTCGTTTCTACTCATATCGACGTGAAAATGGAAAGACTGGCCGAATGGCGAGTGTTATTTGGCTTGGGTACTAACTATTACAATTTATTATACGATAAAAAAATAGAGATTTTTTAGGCGTTTTTGTCTTGAAAAAAAGAGATGAAACCCCATATATCTTTACAGTTAATAATTTTATTTTATGCAAGTGAGTGTTTGTGGGGTGTGCCACCTAACTGCCAAACCCTGTATTGGATTCATACAAGGTGTGTTTATCAGGGCCCTTTGTTCGCCCGCTGATGCTTCATCATCATGGCATGGCTGGCGATACACGCCTGCTACCTTCACTTGCATAATTAATCCCGACCAACAATGACATCGGTGCCGCGTGTGCCTGTCGGATTATTCTTTCATCGCTTTTGTTTGCGTTGCGGGGATAACCGAGTGATTGCGTCGCTGGCGTATACAAGTGGATGACGATATTGGATAAATCGCCGCTGCAATTGAAATGTTACTGCGTGCCCTTATTTTTATTTTATAGATAGGTAACATGATGACCATAATGGCAGCGTAGTGTGTTGCCAGGCACGTTGATACCGAATGTCAGATTTGCAGGAGTCTTGTGAATGAGAATGGATCGTTTAACGACCAAGTTTCAAAGTGCACTTGCCGACGCCCAGTCCCGCGCAGTAGGGCTCGGCCAGAATGAACTTCAGCCAGTGCATCTGGTACTGGCGCTGCTTGAAAGCAGCGATGGTGGCTTCCGTGGCCTTGTACAGAAAGCCGGTGGCAACACCGATACGCTCCGTCAGGAGCTGACCCAACAGCTGGATAACCTTCCCAAAGTCAGCCAATTCGACGGCAACGTCAACATGGGGCAGGATCTGGCCAAATTGCTGAATCTGACGGATCGCGAAGCACAGAAACACGGCGATCAGTATATTGCTACCGAATGGGTATTGTATGCCGCGCTCGAAGCCGGTGGTGCGGTGGCCAAGGCATTGAAAAATGCTGGTGTGACACTCGATTCAGCCAAAACAGCGATTGATAGCCTACGGGGAGGTTCGGCAGTGGACGATGCAGGGGCAGAAGACAAACGTGAAGCACTGGAAAAATATACGCAGGATTTGACCGAACGTGCAGCCAGCGGAAAACTTGATCCGGTTATCGGCCGTGATGATGAAATCCGTCGCACCATTCAGGTGTTGCAACGTCGTACGAAAAACAATCCGGTACTGATCGGTGAGCCTGGCGTGGGTAAAACTGCCATTGTTGAAGGCTTGGCTCAGCGTATCATCAACGGTGAAGTGCCGGAGTCACTGAAAGACAAACGCGTATTGGCACTCGATCTGGGTGCATTACTGGCAGGTGCCAAATTCCGTGGTGATTTCGAAGAACGTTTGAAAGCCGTTCTGAATGAACTCGCCAAGGAAGAAGGGCGCGTTATTCTCTTTATTGATGAGCTTCATACCATGGTCGGCGCAGGTAAAGCGGATGGTGCCATGGATGCGGGCAATATGCTCAAACCGGCATTGGCACGTGGTGAGCTTCACTGCGTAGGGGCCACTACCCTGGATGAATATCGTCAGTACATTGAAAAGGATGCAGCGCTGGAGCGCCGATTCCAGAAAGTATTGGTGGATGAACCCTCTGAAGAAGACACCATTGCCATTCTTCGTGGCTTGAAAGAACGCTATGAAGTTCACCACGGTGTTCAGATTACCGATGGTGCCATTATTGCGGCTGCTAAACTCTCGACCCGCTACATACCGGATCGTCAGCTGCCTGATAAAGCGATTGACCTTATCGACGAAGCGGCCTCTCGTATCCGTATGGAAATGGATTCCAAACCTGAATCCATGGACAAACTGGAACGTCGCATTATCCAGATGAAAATGGAACGCGAAGCGCTTAAAAAAGAGGATGATGCGGCGACGGTAAGACGCCTTGAATCTCTTGAAGAGCAAATCCAGTCACTGGAGGAAGAGTACGCCAATCTGGAAGAGGTCTGGAAATCCGAAAAAGCCAGTCTGGAAGGCGCTGCTCAATTCAAGACGGAACTGGATCAGGCGCGTACCGATTTGGAAGCGGCCCGTCGAGCCGGTGATCTTGGACGCATGTCCGAGCTGCAGTACGGTGTCATTCCAACGCTGGAGCAGAAAATTGCCGAAGCCAATGAAACGGATGAGACTGACCAAAGCAAGTTGACGCTGTTGCGTGCGAATGTGACAGAAGAGGAGATCGCTGAAGTTGTCTCCCGCTGGACGGGGATTCCTGTTTCCAAGATGCTGGAAGGCGAACGTGAAAAACTGCTGCGTATGGAAGATGCGCTTCATGACCGTGTGGTAGGGCAGGATGAAGCTGTGAATGCGGTATCCAACGCTGTGCGTCGCTCACGCGCGGGTATCGGTGACCCTAATCGCCCCAATGGCTCATTCCTCTTCCTCGGCCCTACCGGGGTGGGTAAAACAGAGCTGTGTAAAGCATTGGCCTCTTTCCTGTTCGATACAGAGGAAGCCATGGTACGTATCGATATGTCCGAATTCATGGAGAAACACTCCGTGGCACGCCTGATCGGTGCACCTCCGGGCTACGTCGGTTATGAAGAGGGTGGTTATCTGACCGAATCAGTCCGTCGTAAACCCTATTCGGTTGTATTGCTTGATGAGGTTGAAAAAGCGCATCCGGATGTCTTCAATATTCTGCTTCAGGTATTGGAAGATGGTCGCTTGACTGACGGTCAGGGGCGTACGGTGGACTTTCGTAATACGGTGATTGTCATGACCTCCAACCTGGGTTCAGACATCATCCAGACCTACGAAGGCCAGAGCGACAAGTACGACGAGATGAAAAGCGCAGTGATGGAAGTCGTGGCATCCAACTTCCGGCCTGAACTGGTTAACCGTATTGACGAAGTGGTGGTTTTCCATCCGCTGGGTCAGGATCAGATTCAGCACATTGCCTCTATTCAGCTGGATCGCCTGCGTTCGCGTTTGGCAGATCGCGAGATCGGCCTCGAATTGACCGATGCTGCACTGGCACAGTTGGCAGTGGTTGGATTCGATCCTGTGTATGGTGCTCGTCCGCTGAAACGCGCGATTCAGACGCGGCTTGAAAATCCGCTGGCGCAAGAATTGCTCGCAGGCAAATATGGCCCGGGCGATACCGTCAAAGTGGATGCCAAAGACAGTGAGCTTACCCTCAGCTAAAAGAGCTGTTGATTATAGCCACTGATGAAGCGGCGTATCTTGAACCGGAAAGGGCAGTGTCCTTTCCGGTTTTTTATTGTCTGCAAATAATATAATAAAGAAGAGTCGGTGGTAGTGATGGGGCAGTATTGACCTTGTAATCACTGCAGGGTTTAGTCTTGAGTAAACAATGTGTTTGCTGATTCATCCTTGGTTTTTGATCTCTCCATGATGATAGAACCATTGTTGATTTCATTGAGCTGTTTTCGATATGACTGACTGGAGAAATGACCATGGCAGGCGGATGTTGTCACCATTGCGCTACGGATACCCCTCCAAAGAAAGACAAACGCTGGGTACGGGTAATCTGGATAGCACTGATACTGAATGCCCTTATGTTTGTGATTGAAATTGGGGCCGGTGTGTCCTCCCGTTCGGCCTCCCTCAAGGCGGATGCGCTGGATTTTCTGGGGGATAGCATCAACTATGTTATCAGTCTTGGAGTAGCAGGAATGGCGCTGCAATGGCGTGCCCGAGCTGCTTTTTTCAAAGGGATTACCCTGTTTTTGCTAGGCCTTTGGATTCTTGCTGATACCGTTTGGATGATTTATGAACATACCCTGCCGAAAGCGGTTACCATGGGGGTTATAGGTGTCATTGCATTATTGATTAATCTTGTATGTGCTTTTCTTCTTTGGCGACACCGGCATGGGGATGCCAACCGTCGCTCGGTATGGATCTGCTCAAGAAACGATGCCATTGGCAATATAGCTGTCGTTTTGGCGGCGCTCGGTGTGTTTGGAACGAGTACGGGTTGGCCAGATGTTATTGTGGCTATCGTGATGGCTGTTTTGGGGGTAAGCGGTGGATGGCAGATTATGCGTCAGTCCCTGAATGAGCTGCGAAAGCCTATTGTTTCAGCATAAAGTGACTTCACCTCATACTCAGCTACCACGTTATTTTTTATGAAAACAAGGTGTCATGGGAAAGTTGCCGGTCAGGCCTGTAAGTTTATTACGATGGTGATATCTGGCGCCTTGTTTTTATTTGTTGGTGCAATATGCTTCACATTAAGGCTAATTGAGTCATTAAAATTCACATATAAACTTTTTTGTGACATATGTTGACTTTTAATCTGAAATGAACGACTCTTACTAGCATCCTGATGACGGAAAACGTTGTAGGGCATGCTCACCCACGCTTCTCCTACGCAAGATACTACCCCCTTTATCCCGTCTATCGACCTGCTCCCGGGAAGTGATATCCACTTTGACAGGAGCCACAGCATCCATGCAATGCCTGTCATTCACTGGAATGTATAGCATGCATGGGATGAACAGGGCCGTACCCGGTCGTGGGCGATACAGGGTGACTTCACCCCCTGGCGTGAATCACATGCCATGAAGTCACTACTGCTTCGCCAAGGTCTTCATGAGGTATTGGCGCCATGAGCATCATGCCGTCGTGTCTCATTGCATCAGGTGTTTTCTGTCATGGACAGTGAACAGGCGACTTTTCGCCCTCGGACACCTTTGCGTACTGCAGGGGCTTCGTTATCGAGACCTAAGAGGAATTCTCAGTGGAAATGCTTTCAGGCGCAGAAATGATCCCACGCTTTCTCAAGGATGAAGGCGTCGAATACATTTATGGTTATCCCGGTGGAGCAGCCCTGCATATTTATGATGCACTGTTTCGTCAGGATGACGTAAAACACATCCTTGTACGACATGAACAGGCTGCTACACATATGGCTGACGGCTATGCACGTTCAACCGGTAAGCCGGGTGTCGTGCTGGTAACTTCCGGCCCCGGGGCGACCAATGCGGTCACCGGTATTGCAACTGCCTACATGGATTCAATCCCCATGGTGGTTCTATGCGGTCAGGTCGCCAGCCACCTGATTGGTGAGGATGCCTTCCAGGAGACAGATATCGTCGGTGTGACGCGTCCCATCGTGAAGCACTCGTTCACTATCAAACATCCAAGTGAAATACCGACTGTCCTGAAAAAGGCTTTCTATATCGCGTCTTCCGGTCGCCCGGGGCCCGTTGTCGTCGATATTCCCAAGGACATGACTGCTCCGAATGACCGATATGAGTATGTGTATCCAAAGAAAGTGAAGATGCGCTCCTACTCACCGGCAACCAAAGGGCATGCAGGGCAAACCCGTAAGGCACTCGATGCACTGTTGGAAGCACGTCGCCCTGTTATCTTTGCGGGTGGTGGCGTTATCGGTGGGCATGCCAGTGAGCCTCTCACGGAGTTGGCCCAGCGTTTGGATATCCCTGTAGTGACGTCTCTCATGGGCATTGGTGCCTATCCACAAACAGACCGCCAGAGCCTTGGTTGGCCCGGTATGCATGGTAGTTATGAAGCCAATGAAGCCATGCATAATTCGGATCTGATCTTTTGTGTAGGGGCGCGTTTTGATGATCGTGTCACCAATAACGTTGCCAAGTTCTGCCCGAATGCGAAGATCGTTCACATTGATATCGATCCCAGTTCCATTTCCAAAACCATTTCGGCCGATATCCCGATCGTGGGTGCAGCCTCGAATGTATTGACTGAAATGCTGGGATTGTTGAACGAGCGTGATATCGACACTGAACAGCACAAGCAAGCGCTGGCACCCTGGTGGGCGCGCATCGATGAATGGCGTGACAGTCGCAAGGGTCGCTTGTATGAGCCTGCCAAAGGTCACGATGCATTGCTGAAACCACAGCAGGTTGTTGAAGCCGTGTGGAAAGCCACTCATGGTGATGCTTATGTCGCCACGGATGTGGGCCAGCACCAGATGTTTGCTGCGCAGTATTACAAGTTTGATAAACCCAATCGTCTGATTACCTCTGGCGGGTTGGGCACCATGGGCTTCGGGTTGCCTGCGGCCATGGGGGTCAAACTGAATCATCCGGAAGACGAGGTGGTCCTGTTCACCGGTGAGGGCAGCTTTCAGATGATGATGCAGGAACTATCCACCTGTCGTCAGTTTGATATCGGTATCAAGATCATTAACCTGAATAACGACTCGCTGGGTATGGTACGGCAGTGGCAAGACCTCAACTACAAGGCTCGCCACGCACAGTCCTACATGGAGTCGCTGCCAGATTTTCACACCCTCTTCGAGGCGTACGGATTCAAGGCGATCACCGTGACTCATCCGGACGAGCTGGACGCTGCGCTGGAAGAAACCTTCCGCAACCGTGATGAGTTGGTATTCCTGAACGTAAAAGTAGACCCTTACGAACATGTATATCCCATGCAGATTCCACAAGGGGCGATGAATGACATGCTGTTGTCCAAGACGGAGAGAACCTGATGCGCCATATCATCTCAATTTTGCTCGAGAATGAACCCGGTGCACTGTCACGTGTTGTCGGACTGTTTTCTCAACGCAATTTCAATATTGAAACACTTAACGTTGCGCCTACTGAAGACCAGTCCCTATCCCGGTTGACAGTCACGACTACAGGGGATGAACGAGTGGTTGAACAGATCACCAAGCATCTCAACAAGCTGATCGATGTCGTCAAACTGGTTGATCTGCAGGAAGGGGGGCGCGTTGAGCGTGAACTGATGCTGGTAAAGCTCAGGGCGGTAGGTGATGATCGTGAGGAAATCAAACGCACGGTGGACATCTTCCGCGCCCAGATTGTCGATGTAACATCCAGCATTTATACCGTTCAGATTACCGGCGATGCCGAAAAGCTTGATGGTTTCCTTCAGGCGGTGAAGCCTCTGGAAGTTCTGGAAGTAGCTCGTACCGGAGTGTCAGGGATTTCTCGTGGTGAACGTACACTCACCCCCTGAAACAGCAACGCATTTGAAAAATTGATCAGCAACGCCGGCGTGCAACATAACGCCGGTATATGCCCCGAGGTTAAATCCAATCGGCTGCGCTGACTAGTCACATACTATTGGCAAAATACGCTTACATGCATAGGCATTGACGAAGAAAAGGTGAAGATAATGCAGGTTTATTACGATAAGGACAGTGATCTTTCTCTCATCCAGGGTAAAAAAGTAACCATCCTGGGCTACGGATCACAGGGCCATGCGCATGCCAACAATCTGAAGGAATCAGGTGTAGACGTCACTGTTGCACTGCGTAAAAGCTCTCCTTCATGGAAGAAAGCCGAGCAGGCGGGCCTGAAAGTAGCGGAAGTGACTGAAGCTGTGAAAGACGCCGATGTAGTCATGATTCTGGCGCCTGATGAACTACAGAAACAGATTTATTATCGTGATGTAGAGCCGAACCTGAAAGAAGGTGCAGCACTGGCCTTCGCACACGGCTTCAACATCCATTTCCAACAGATCGAGCCACGTGAAGATCTGGACGTTATCATGATCGCACCGAAAGCCCCCGGGCACACGGTACGCCAGACGTATACACAGGGTGGGGGTACACCGAGCCTGATCGCTATTGCCCAAGATAAATCCGGTCAGGCTCAGGATATCGCCTTGTCTTACGCGAGCGCCATCGGTGCAGGGCGTTCAGGGATCATCAAAACCAGCTTCCAGGAAGAGACAGAAACTGACCTCTTCGGCGAACAGGCTGTTCTCTGCGGTGGTGTGACGGCACTGGTTCAGGCTGGTTTCGAAACCCTGGTAGAAGCAGGTTACGCACCTGAAATGGCATACTTTGAGTGTCTGCATGAGCTCAAGCTGATTGTTGACCTGATGTATGAAGGCGGTATGGCCGACATGCGCTACTCTATCTCCAATACCGCTGAATTCGGTGATTATCTGACCGGGCCGAAAATCATCACCGACGAAACCAAGGAAACCATGCGTGGTGTTCTGAAAGACATTCAGGATGGTGAGTTTGCGAAAAACTTCATTCTGGACAACCAGTCCGGCTTCCCGACGCTTAAGGCCAAACGTCGTATCAATGCCGAGCATCAGATCGAAAAAGTGGGTAGTAAACTGCGCGCGATGATGCCATGGATTGAAGCAAACAAAATGGTTGATAAAGGCAAGAACTGATCAAACATTTGCTGGCTTGTAAAGCTGAAGCTGCGTAGAAAAAATACGCATCTTGAAATGAAAGGGGGCGATGCCAAACGACATCGCCCCTTTTTTGCATTCTGAATGCAGACTGGAACAGAGTAGGCCACGCAGAGGATATTTTTCAGATTTTATCTGAACCTCTGTCCAGCAGCTATCACCAGGCCCTACTCATCCAGGCCTGTCGGTTCTCAAGTCCTATTGATTATCAAGAGCAGCTTGCACGCTTTCCGACAGTGGTGTCGTTGGGCGACCAATGAGTTTGGAGAGCGACTTGTCGTCAGAGTAGAGTGCACCCTTGGATGCACCGATATCAAATTGAGCAATTGCACCCGCCAGGTCTTTGGGCAGTCCGGCCTCTACCAGTTTTTCTGCGTATTCGTTTTCAGGAAGATTAACGTAAGGAACATCCTTGCCTGACGCCTGCGAAATTTTTTCGGCCAGATCACTGAGTGTATAGGCATGGTCACCGGCCAATTCATAGATCTTTTTGTCAGGATGGGCGGTCGTGGCGATCACTGCAGCCGCTTCCGCATAATCGGAACGTGTCGCTGAGGAAATCCTGCCGTCGCCAGCACTACCGAGCAATGCGCCATGCTGAACCGCTGATGGGGCACTATCAGTGTAGTTTTCGGTATACCACCCATTACGCAGAATGGTGTAGTCGATACCTGACTCTTTGATCAGAGTCTCGGTTGCCTTGTGCTCATCCGGCAGTATAGGCATTACAGAGGTATCGGCATGAAGCAGGCTGGTATAGACAATACGTTTTACCTGGGCTTTTTTGGCGGCTTCGATCACATTGCGATGCTGTTGCGTACGCTTGCCTACCTCAGAGGATGAAATCAGTACCAGTACATCAACATTCGCCAATGCAATGGGTAGCTCTTCGGGAAGATCATAGTCGAAGCTGCGTGTACTAATCCCTAGATCCGCTGCCTTTTCAGGTGAGCGAACGAGCGCAAGGAGGTTCTCTTTGGTTGTTTTATTCAGTAGATATTCTACAACAAGGCGGCCGAGCTGGCCGTTGGCACCTGTGACTGCAATCATTGTTCAGCTCCTTCATGTATGGTGAATTCATTCTATTCACAAAACTTACTAATTGTAAGTACCTACAAAAATGTTCGTGCTATAATGTCTGGCAGCTTACGTTAAGTTGATAATTCATGATGAGGTATACACCATGAGCGAAGCTCTCCATACACAGGCTATAACAGAAGCGAGCACAACGACAGGAAATGGCACGCTGGTGGAAAATGATGCTGTTGGCAATGTGCTGGCTTCCGCATGCCCAAGCCGGCGTATCCTGAAGCATCTTACCAGCCAGTGGGGTGTCTTGATTATGCTGAAGCTGGCCTCTGGTACCTATCGTTTCAGTGAGCTACGTCGAAGTATAGAAGGGATCAGTGAGCGCATGTTGGGCCAAACGCTCAAACATCTGGAAGGCGATGGGTTGGTAAGGCGTGTGGAGCATCAGGTGGTTCCCCCTAAAGTGGAATACAGTCTGACCCCTTTGGGGAAAGAGGCAGCTCAGCATGTCAAATCACTGACTGACTGGATTGAATTGCATCTACCACTCATGATGGAACGCTGGACAACCATCGGTGAATAATATCCACCGATGGTGTGATTAGTGCTTTGCGTTCAAATATTACTGGTTTCGAACGTTTCCCGCGTGCCCCCCACCACCAAAGACGCTGGCTTCTCCGAAGGACGAACGTATTCTGTCCAACGGCGATTCAATCCCCAGTTCGGGGAAGAGTAATTCGGCTACCGTATAGGCTTCTTCGAGATGGGGGTAACCTGACCCGATGACTGTATCGATGCCCAACGCTTGATATTCACGAAGCCGTTCAGCTACTGTCTCCGGAGAGCCGACCAATGCCGTTCCCGCACCTGAGCGTACCAGCCCGATCCCTGCCCAGAGGTTGGGAGAAACCTCAAGCGCGTCTCGGCGTCCATTGTGAAGATCGAACATTCGCTGCTGGCCAACAGAATCCGATTGGTCGCGTAATGCTTTCTGTGCATTGGCAATTGTTTCATCGGAAAGGTGCTCAATCAGTTTATCTGCTGCTGCCCATGCTTCTTCATCGGTTTCACGTACAATGAAGTGGAGTCGAATGCCGAAGGTAACGGTATGGCCTTTTTTCTCCGCAGCGCTTTTCACACGATCAATTTTTTCTTTCACTTGTGCCGGCGGTTCTCCCCACGTCAGATATTTATCAACAAAACCTGAAGAAAACTCGATCGCAGCATCGGATGACCCCCCGAAATAGATCGGCGGACGTGGTTCCTGAACGGGTGGTAACGTTAGTCTGGCGTTCTGTGCCTTGACGTATTTACCATCCAGATTTGCTTCTCCTGTTTCAATCAGAGGATTGAATACATCAAAAAATTCCTTGGCAAAGTCGTAGCGTTCATCGTGAGGCAAAAAGACACCATCTCCTGCCAGCTCACGTGAGTTTCCGCCCACCACAATATTGAGCAGTAGCCGCCCCTGTGAAACACGATCCAGCGTTGAACTTAGGCGTGCATAATAGGCTGGAGACGCCACCCCCGGGCGAATGGCCACAAGGAACTTGAGTCGGCTAGTGCTGGCGGCCAGATTGGCGGCCAATATGAATGACTCTTCACATGAAGCACCGGTGGGAATCAGTACGCCAGAATATCCCAGACGATCTACTGCCTGAGCCAATTCCTTGAAATATCCGGGTTCCGGTGGGCGTTGGCGTATATCGCTTCCCAGGTAAAAGCCGTCTCCTGATCCGGGAATAAACCAGAGGAAATCTAGAGGCTTGTTGTCAGAAGGCATAGTGGTTCCTATCTATAGTATCTATCCTGCGATTACATTCAGGCTATCGTTCAAGACCATGAATAACGGCACGGACAATCGAAAAAGTCAAAGCTTCAGTCCACATTTGAAATTCTGTTAACTGGATATATTTACGTGCCCGGTCTGTTTGCCTTGTTGGGTATATATAAAGCTAGCAAAGCATGTGCCACTCCCTCAGACCCACGATTACGCGGGATATATGTCTCGTTGGTGGTGAGTGTTGTTGGGAATGCAGCGAAAAGCCGGAAAGGATGTTGGATTTCCAACACGCATCAGAAGTGGAAAATAAATCGATAATGTATATATTTTATTCTTATGAAATAATAACGTCTGCTATCGTTAGTCCATCATTATAAAAAAGACAATCTGTAGTGAACCATCATCGATAACAGTTACAAGCCATACATTAGCAGTAGCTGGATAAAAAAGACATTAAGGGATTTTCATGGGTACTTCTTTCGGTCGCCGTTCTCTCGCCTTGCCGATACTGGCTGTAGTTGGCTCTACAGGCCTCTTCTTATCGTTCGCTGCAAAAGCGGACATTACACAGATAAATAGCACACCTGATGGTATCTGGTTGCCTGATACCGATATTCCTCTTTTCAGCGATCAATCCCTTGGTCTTCATATCAATGGTGGATTGTCACTTTATGGCTTTGGCGCCGGTACGCATGATGTCAATTTCGGTAGCCGTGCCTACAATAGACACAAAAGCCCTGCATGGTGGGAGACCTCTGTTGTTCCTTCCCTGAGCGCGGAGTGGGATATCCCCAACGGAGGTGAGCTCTTTGGCGGTTTGGCGGGCTCCTACAGTATGACCCGAGGTAATTCGGATGGTGATCCGGACGGAGATACTCCCGATCATCCTGAGCATGCCCGTTTGGATCGCGCTTATTTAGGATGGCGAAGCGGCGATCTTCTGAATGAATCGCTGGGCCATAATGCCTTGTCCTTCTCTTTCGGACGTCAGGCGTTTCGCTTTGGCGATGGTTTCCTTGTCGGTGATGGCTTTACCGATGAAGGAAAATACGGCGCTTTCTACATTGGGCCCAGCGTCGCCTTCCAGTCCACTGCCGTTGCCACATTGAATACAGGCAACTGGCATGTAGATCTTTTCCACTTAAAAGATCATCAGTATGAACCTCATTTCCGCCATACTCAGCGTGTGCCGGATGAAAATACTTCCGCCAATGGGGTGAACCTCGATTACACGATGGGGCAGCGTGCGCAGTTTGGTGCGGCCTACATGCACGTTTACAACAGTAACGTGGGCGATCGTAATGGTATGAATGTCTATAACCTGCGTGCAAAAGGGCGCCCCTTTGATACATTGCCAGGGCTCTCTTTGGCGGGGCAGTATGTCTATGAACACAATGGCAAAACAGCTCATCATGTGAGCAGTACTGGTTGGTTCGGGCAAGCGACCTATACCTTCGATGCACCCTGGAGCCCTGCGGTTTCCTATCGTTATGCCCAGTATGGCAAGAACTATGATCCGCTCTTCTACTCCTTCGCCGGCGGTTGGGGAACGTGGTACTTCGGTGAGATTGCCGGTGAGTACATGTTCTTCAATACCAATATGAAGGTGAACATGTTGAAATTCTCCATGCAGCCGACCCAGTCATTGGATGCAGGTGTTATTGCCTACAACTTCGACTACAAGAGCCCGTCTGCAGCGGGTGCACGTAAAGGCAATTTTGCTTCTGAACTTGATTTATATACGGACTGGAGCATCACTCAGCACCTCTCCCTGTCAGGTGTGTATGGCATTGCTTCTCCGGGCAAAGGGGCTCAGCAGGCCTATTCAGGAGGGCACCGCAGTACGTCCCAGTTGGTTGAGCTATTTGCAACCTACACGTTCTAAGAGCTACTCCGGGATGATGTGAAGAATCATGATGCCTTTACATCATTGGTACAGGTAAGCAATAGAAAGGCCTGCTGATCTCTTCGGCAGGCTTTTTTCATGGGTGATCGCTATATTGTATTTACTGTTGGAGTTACTTTTCCCAGTGCTTGAATGTTACCGGGTAAGGCCTTCAGGTACGCCGATATCTATCCATGATATAAAGGTTCTTGCATCAAGGCAGATAATTGCTTTTGATAACGCCGATGTATGCTAGTGGGCTGACCAGTAATGTGTTTATGCTGAAAGGGTGGCTGTAACGCCTCAGGTGCAAGGGTAATCGATGGAAAGAATCGAATGTGATCGAATGTTTGTTGCGGTTATGGAAAGCGGCAGCTTCTCACGTGCAGCCCAACAACAGGGCGTTAGTGTAGCCAAGGCATCCAAATTGGTAACGAGTCTGGAACAGCAGTTGGGTGTCAGATTGTTGACTCGCTCGACCCGTGCATTATCGCCCACCGACGTAGGTCAGCTTTATTACCAGCGTATTCAGGCGATTCTTCAGCAACTTGATGAGCTTGATAGCACTATCCAACAGTCAACCGGCAGTACATCGGGTCGCTTGCGAATGACAGCACCCTTATCGTTTGGGATTGGGCAATTAACACCTGCCCTGGAGGCGTTTGCCTTGGCCTATCCTGACATTCAGCTTGAAGTGGACTTTTCTGATCGCCTGGTCAACCTTGTCGAGGAAGGCTTCGATGCAGCTATTCGTATCGGTATGCCTTCCGATAGTAACCTGATTGCTCGACGGTTATGTCCTGCTCGAATCGTGACGGTAGCCTCTCCTGAATATCTCAACCGTCATTCAATTCCTGAAGAGCCCAATGATTTGAAACAGCATGTCTGTATTGTCGATACCAATTTTAGCGAACCCAATACATGGCGCTTTATCAACGGAGATACGGAGTTTAGTGTCCACGTCAAAGGCAAAATGCGGTTATCCAATGCGGATGCCTGTTTGAGTGCCGCCAAAGCAGGTATTGGCATTACACATGTCCCCGCATTCGTAGCGAGTGATGCGCTGGCAGAGGGCAGCGTCGTGAGGCTATTACAGGCGTACGAAATTTCCACGCATGGGATATATATCATGTATCCCTCCAATCGTTTTTTACCTTCACGTATACGTCATTTGATAGATTTTCTGGTCGATTTCTTTCCTGAATCACCGGCGTGGGAACATTCCTGACGTAATATTTGAGAATACTTGAAGGGCACTGTTACGTTCGTGTGAAATGACGGCATTGCTTTTTCCTCATAACTTCTCGTATGCCCTTAAGTGTGCGAATTTCCCATCCATTTCCCTGCGTACAGGCTTTTTCGACTCCACCTCTTTTATTTTTATCCAGCCTTTCCACCACGATTGCCTTTTGTGGTTAGCTTCGTTTACGTCCCATTATTGCACGGTGGGGGCTTGTCATTGTTTGCTTGAATGGCTGTTTGCCATGATCGATTTTCAGGGGGGGCTCATGATGACTCATCACTCTTTGTGATGACGCTTTCTGAAGGAATCAACCTTTATTTTTTCCAATATGGAAAAACTGATATGGGCTCACGGGGGATTATCTGGGAGAAATCCAGCGATATGATAGGCACAACGATAAAGGAGTTGTAGGAAACAGATACTCCTTACCCAATGTGCACTGTCGCTGGTTTATTGCGTACAGGATTGACTCATTGATCTGACTCATATCTTCCTGACCCTCATCTGCTCAACACTCTGGGTAGAAACAGGTCAACGAAGTACCTGAAAGCAGGAGCATACGATGGCTAATCTTCCTTCTTTATTTATTTCTCATGGTTCCCCCATGACGGCCTTGAATCCGGGTATCGTCGGAGAACGGCTCAAGGCTTTAGCCGCTTCCATAGCGCCTCCCCGCGCGATTGTGGTGGCTTCGGCACATTTCGAGACAACCTCTCCCGTCGTTGGTGGTGCGTCACATCCGGCGACCATCCATGATTTCGGAGGCTTCCCTCAGGCGCTCTATGAAATGCAGTACCCCGCACCGGGAGCTCCTGAGCTTGCCCGACACATTACCTCATTACTCAATGAGGCCGGGCTAGAGGCACATGTCAATCCTGACCAAGGGTTCGATCACGGTGTCTGGGAACCGCTCACGATGCTTTATCCGAAAGCGGATATTCCCGTTATCCCGCTCTCCATTCAGCCTCATCAGAGTCCGGAGCATCATTATCGAATGGGGCGCGCATTGGCCCCTTTGCGGGAAGAGGGCATATTGCTGATAGGTTCGGGAAGTATTACCCATAATTTAAGGGATGTGTTTGGCGGCCACGAATCGCGTGATGCGGGTTATGTATTGCCATTTATTCAGTGGATTGAACACTCATTGGAACGCAATGACATTGATGCCTTGCTGGATTATCGGCAACAGGCACCCTTTGCAGAACGTGCACATCCCACTGATGAACATTTATTACCACTCTATTTTGCGATGGGGGCCGCGGGTAATGACACCTTGGGTGCTCAGCGCATTGATGCGGGGATAGATGCAGGAGTACTGGCCATGGATATTTATCGTTTCAATGGCGACGACGTAGTGACCTTGTCATCAGGTGAGACCGAGGTATGAGTGCTCGTTCATTGGACAACTTTTCGTTGCAGCGCCTCGGTTTGGATTATATAGAGCGCCCAGCTGCCTCCGGCGAGCCTCAGGGTTTGTTGATTCTGCTTCATGGTGTGGGTGCCAATGAGCGAAGCCTATTACCTTTTGCTCTGGAGCAGTCTGAACACCTTCATGTGGTATTGGTTCGTGCTCCCATTGAATTGGGACCCAATGCCTATGGTTTTTTTCAGGTTCGTTTCACGGCACAAGGGCCTGTTATCAATCCGCAACAGGCTGATGCCAGTCGGAAAAGAATCATTGAGTTCGTAGCCGCGATTCAGGAAAAACAGGGAATATCACCTGACAAGACCATCATCGCTGGTTTTAGCCAGGGAGGGATTATTAGTGCCAGTGTTGGTTTGACACATCCGGAGAGTGTTCAGGGGATCGGTATTTTTTCAGGGCGGATTCTACCTGAAATCGAGCCACTGATTCCCCAGAACATTCAACAGTATCCATTGAATGCTTTGGTAACGCATGGGTTATATGACAGTAAATTACCCTACTCGTTGGCAGAGCGTTCTGATCGGTTACTTGGTGAATGTGGTGTATCGCATGAACTTCGCCCCTATCCCTGTGATCACGAATTTAATAGTGAAATGCAACGGGATATTACTCAGTGGATAAATGCTCGCCTATTACTCGCTAATGAGTGATATGGCGCCCTAAGGGGGATGTAGTGCCCCCTCTACTGGGAACGCAAGAAAAAAAGCTGTTCTGTGGGGAAGGACAGCCGTACTCGAGAGTAAGTGATAAACACGCTAAAACTACGCGTATAATTAATTTAGAGGATAAAATCATGATTGACTTACGTACTGCATCCCTGGGGATTCTCATCCTGCGCTGGGCAACCGGTATTCTCTTTTTGGCACATGCAGGGCTGAAAATCTTTGTTTTCACCCCGGCGGGCACTGTTCAGTTCTTCCAGTCATTGGGGCTTCCCGGATGGCTTGCCTATATTACAATCATTTGGGAAATTGTCGGCGCGTTGGCCCTCATCATCGGCATCTGGCCTCGCCTGGCGGCATTGATCATGATTCCAGACTTGTTGGGTGCTATCTTCACAGTGCATGGCCCTGCAGGTTTCTTCTTCACCAATGCCAATGGAGGTTGGGAGTACCCTGCATTCTGGATCGTTGGATTGCTGGCGATTGTATTGCTCGGTGATGGGCCTTCCCTGATTAAAACACCCATCGTTGCCAGAGAGGCTGCTTTTTCGAAAGAGTAAATAATGTCTCATCCGATATAAATATTCTTTCCGTGAATATATAAAATAGCTAGCCCTTGTTATACGGGCTGGCTATTTTTTATTTGATTGTGTTTGTTGGGTTATGCTTTTTAGTCATACGCTGCATCATCTACTATATTTCAGCCCTTGCAGTTTCCAGCCCCAACACACTGACCCCACCTCCTGTGCATCATTTTTATAATGATTTGGATGTTAATAATAATCCTGCCGATTATATTCAAACATTAACTGGGTATTTCCAAAGTCAAAGTGTCGTTCTCTAGTATGGACCTATCCTCCCAACAGTTTTAATGGCTGTAACGGT
Organism: Cernens ardua; assembly: GCF_051251085.1. NCBI lineage: Bacteria > Pseudomonadati > Pseudomonadota > Gammaproteobacteria > Oceanospirillales > Halomonadaceae > Cernens > Cernens ardua. The sequence goes on along the minus strand of NZ_JBPCZH010000006.1, from coordinate 86,983 downwards.
TGCCATGATTATTGATGGAGATGACTGTTGAGGACTCGTTTTTTCAGGTTAAGTGAGGCGCTATGACGTGTGACTATGCCCGCCAATTACATCTTAACGTCAACGTTTTTCTACAAGGGTTTGCCCAGGCAGCATGGCGTGCGCCGGAGCTTGACCCAAGAGGGACAGTGGGTCTCGACCATTATCTAGCCAATGCCCGCATTGCAGAACGTGGGAAACTGGATGCGCTGTTTTTGGCTGATTCCGTTGCAACGTCTTCGTTAGGTACCGGCCCCGTTACCGCTCTGGAGCCTACGATTGTGCTGGCAGCATTGGCACGGGAAACGTCTCACCTTGGGCTTATCGCCACAGCATCCACCACATATAACGAGCCTTATAACATCGCTCGCCGTTTTGCCACGCTGGATTTGATAAGTCAGGGACGTACGGGATGGAACGTCGTCACAACGGCAGACAGCTCATCAGCGGAGAAATTCGGGCTGGGTGAAACGCCGGATCATGCGACACGTTACCGCCGTGCCGAGGAATTTACCCGCATTGTAAAAGGGCTATGGAATAGTTGGGAAGACGATGCACTGGTGGCAGATCAGCTAACCGGTGAGTTTGTCGACACCCAAAAACTGCATCCTGTTCATCACGAAGGTGAATTCTTCAAGGTGGATGGAGTGCTCAACCAACCCCGCTCACCGCAGGGGCACCCTGTCATTCTACAGGCAGGAGGGTCCAGCGACGGACGTCGGTTGGCTGCCAGATATGCGGAGGCCGTCTTTTCAGCCTCTATCTCTTTGCCCGAGGCGACAGCCTATGCCAATGAGTTGCGGGAAGGTGCTTATAAAGCAGGCCGTGGTAAAAACGCCATAAAAATCATACCGGGGCTGGGGTATTTTCTGGGCGGTACAGAAGAGGAGGCCTTTCGCCGCCATCGGGAGCTGGTCGCCATGATTCCTCTCGAACATAACCTCAACCGCCTGGCGGGAAGGCTGGGTATCGATCCTTCCATTCTGGACCTGGACAAACCTCTTCCCTCGGATCTTCCCTTACCCAACGGTGGGCGAGGCGGCCACACGTTTTTCAATGCCATTCGTGCCCGTTTCAAGGAAACCGGTTTCACTCTGCGCGAGTATCTGGAAACGTTCGGGGGCGGGGGAGGTCACCGTGAAGTCGTGGGGACGCCCGAGCAACTTGCGGATGATATCGAACAATGGTTCAAGGCGGGGGCAGCAGATGGCTTCAACCTGATGCCCAGTCTGACACCAAATGGGCTGGAGGACTTCGTTGATGAGGTCGTGCCTATTCTTCAAAAAAGAGGACTGTTTCGAACGGAGTACGAGGGAACAACGTTGCGAGACAACCTTGGGTTACCCATTCCTCCAGCGCGGACCTCGGATGCATACTGAGGTATTCCACCTGCAGAGGCATTCGCTAATCATTCTAGGGCGGAGCTGGATGGATACGTTCAATTCCGTCACCTTTCACATGTTTCAGATTCAGGATTGAATATGAGTATTGCGGAAAAACTTTCTTCACAGTCTTCCTATCAAGAGGCTTCTCATTATGTGTGGGGTGCTGACCCAAGTGATCGCTACGAGGCTTTGGCTGATCAATGGCGTCCGGTTTTTGATCGTATTCGTGAAAAAGCGGTAGAGCGGGATTACGACCACCGATTGCCCCATGAGGAAATTCAGTGGCTGCGAGAATCGGGCTTTTTACGTGTCCGTTTACCGGAAGAGTACAACGGTTCAGACGCTACCCTGCCAGAATTTTTTGCGCTGTTGATCGAACTGGGCGCGGCCGATACCAACGTGGTTAATGCTGTGCGCTCACATTTTGGTTTTGTGGAGGATGTGCTTTCTGCACCACACAGCGAATGGCGTGACTATTGGCTGGATAAACTGGCGAAGGGAGACTCTATTGGTGCCGGATTTTCCGAGGGGCCGAACAAGGCAAAAGTCGGCACCTTCATTACCCATATAGATCGCACCGATTCTGGCGCGGTATTGAATGGTGAAAAGTTTTATACCACAGGTTCGCTTTTTGCGGATTGGATTACAGTGGGTGTGCAAGACGGAGAGGAGACTAGCTCTGTTCTGGTGCCTCGTGAAGCGGAAGGCGTCACCGTTATTGATGACTGGGATGGATTTGGGCAAGCCTTGACGGCTAGCGGTACCACCCGGTTTGTTAATGTGGCTGTGGCGCCTGAATGGATCAAACCCGGCCAAGGGCGTTTTCCGTATTCCGTTGCGTTTTTTCAGCTTGTGCACTTGGCCTCCTTGGCAGGAATCGCCCGCGCTCAAGCAGTAGATGTAGCTGAAAAAGTGGCCAAACGTGACCGTATCTATACCAATGGCAACGCTGCCAAAGTCAGTGAAGACCCTCAGATTCTTCAGGTTATCGGGAAGTTATATGCTGCTGCCTATGCTTCACGCGCCACTGTATTACAAGCGGCACGTGCGATTCAAAGCAGTTACGAAGCAGTAGTTAATCGCGCTCCTGAAGAGGTATTTCTGCAGGAACAGACACGTGCACATGTTGAAGTGGATTCAACAGTCTCGGTGGTGACGGAGTTGGTGCTTAATGCGGCGACCATTCTCTTTGATGCGTTGGGTGCATCTGCCACCTTGCGCAATAAGGGGCTGGATCGCTATTGGCGCAACGCACGCACAATCACTTCACATAATCCTCGTATTTATCGTGAGCGTCAGGTGGGTGACTTTGCCGTGAACGGTACACCCCCGCCCACTTCCTATCGTGTGGGTAAAGGAAGCTGAAGGGTGCTGGCGGCTCACCCGAACCGTCAATTCACTCATTTAATTGAGAGTATTTATTCGAATGACAACAATAAAGAGTAGCAATCTTGATGGATTGTCTTCCGCTAAAAAAGGTTTGTTGCGGCCAGCCTTGTGGCGAACCATAGCAACGGTATGTACTGTTGCCTTTGTGTTGGCAGGATGTCATTCCGGCGATCACGAGGGGCACTCAAACGATACAAGTTCCAACAACACTCACCTTATTCGCATGGGGTTTGTTCCCGGCCCCTATCGTCAGGAATTTGAGGAGGGTATTGCGCCACAGCTCAAGAAGGAAGGCTACACTATTCGGTACCAGGAGTTTGCTGATGGAATAGCCTGTAATGATGCCCTGGCGCACGGGGAGATTGATGCCAATATTATGCAGCATCCGACGTATTTGGCCTCGACCAATGCACAGAATGGCACCCATTTGAAGGCTATTGTTGAAGTGCCAACGCCGCCCATGGGGCTTTTCTCACAAAAACATCCGGGGCCACAAAATGCTGATGGCTCACCCAAAAAAGGGGTATTGACGCCACCCCAAAATGCGCAGATTGCCGTGCCCGATACAGCCGTCAATTTGTTGCGCGCACTGCGTATTCTGCATCGTATTGGATGGATTGATTACAATAAGCAAGCGAAGCCGGATTCGATTTCACCTCGTGATGTCACCGCTAACCCCTATCACCTGAAATTCGTGCAATTGGATGCCAGCCAGGGGCCACGAGCATTACCGGATGTGGATTATGCGGCCATTCAAGGTAACTTCGTGATTTCGGCAGGACTCAAGCTGAGCAGCGCGTTGGCACTGGAGCAGCGTGACCCTGCGTTTATCAATGTTGTGGCAGTAAATCAGCCCAGTCTGCATAAACCGTTCGTGAAAGCGATCGTTGACGCTTACCACTCCCCATTCTTCAAGCAAAAAATAGAGGCCAATCCTGAGTTCAAAGGCTATATACCTCCGCAATATTTTAGCGCGACTTCCCACGATTCTTAGAAAAAAAGCGTAGTAGGTGTGTTTTTAGTGACCTATCAATTAGCATATGACCTAGAAAACTTGCCACTATCAAGAAGTTTGATATTTGTGACCAATACGTTATCAAAAACGCGGTAGTTGTTAGGTATTAAGCCTTAAGCTCGGAAATCTCGACTAGGTTAAGGTCGGGGTCACGTAAGTAAATGGATCGAATAGGTCCTGTTGCGCCTGTTCGATCTATGGGGCCTTCAATAATCTGCGCGCCTTTCCTTTTCAAAGAGTCGATGACATCATCCAATGGAATAGCAGCAATGAAGCAGAGATCGAGTGCGCCTGGTACTGGGGTATGAGCTTTAGGCTCAAATTCATGTCCCTTGACATGCATGTTGATTTTCTGGCCCCCGAAACGAAAGGCCTTTCGTTTCGGTCCGAATTCCTCAAGCTTCATACCCAGCAGGTTAACGTAGAAATGTATACACGCTTGTTCATTGGCTGTTGTCAAAACGAGATGATCCAGGTGACTAATCATATTCAGTGGCATTCCGGTTTCTTGGTGACTTTTGATTTGTCGGTGCTGATCTTGGTTTTCAAGGGCCAATGTAGTTAATGTTGTCTAAGTAAGCGAGTAAGGAATGAGTTTGGACACAAACCATCACAGCTTTATATAGGTTAACTATTGATCTGCTAAACCGTAATGCTCCCGCAACGTACTTCCCTTATAGTCTGTCCGAAAGAGCCCTCGCTGTTGTAAAAGCGGCACCACTTCCTCGGCAAACCGGTCGAAACCGCCGGGGAACCAGGGAGGCATGACATTGAAACCATCCGCGGCGCCTTGTCCAAACCACTGCTCAAGATGATCGGCGACCTGTTCCGGTGTGCCAGTAACCACAATGTGACCGCGCGCTCCCGCCAATCGGTGTGTTAGTTGCCTAAGCGTTGGTTGTTCACGGCGTACGATGTCTGTAATCAGCTGAAAGCGGCTGGCTTTTGCCAGGGGGCTGGCCTCATTGATGGCGGTAATATCGACAGGGCGATCGAGGTCTTCAAGGCCAAATTCAACTCCCAATTGAGCTTTCAAAATACCCAGTGAATATTCCGGTTGAATGAGCTCGTTGAACTCTTCTTCCAAGTGCTGCGCCGCCACCTCCGTATCTGCAATAAAAGGACTGACACCGGGCAAGACGAGAGGGATACCTGATGGTCGGCCAGCCTGCTGGGCGCGACTTTTTATATCCTTGTAAAATGCCTGTGCGCTCTCCAACGTTTGGTGTGCTGTGAAAATTGCCTCCGCATGGCGTGCGGCAAAGTCGCGCCCCTCGGGGGAAGAACCGGCCTGTACATAAACAGGCCGACCTTGTGGGGTCCGCGACGTTGAGAGAGGGCCTTTCACATCAAAATAGTGGCCATAGTGATCAATGGGGTGGATTTTATCCGTATTGGCAAAAATACCCGCTGCCTTATCTGCCACAATGGCATCTTCTTCCCATGAATCCCAAAGGCGACTGACGACCTCGATAAATTCTTCCGCTCGCTTGTAACGTTCTTCATGGGCAGGGTGTGCGTCGAGACCAAAGTTGGCTGCCGCCGCTGGTGCGCTGGTGGTCACAATGTTCCAGCCTGCACGCCCGGCACTCAAGTGATCCAGCGAAGCAAACAGGCGCGCCAGATTGAAAGGTTCGTAGTAGGTCGTAGAGGCGGTACCGATCAGACCTATCTGCGATGTGACCGAGGAGATCGCCGACAACCACGTGAGTGGTTCAATGCGGGGGCGACTGGTATAGCGGACATCATGAGGGAGGGACGGACTATCCGCCAGGAAAATGGCATCGAACTTGGCTTGTTCCGCGCGTTGGGTCAATTGCTGGTAGAAACGTATATCGTTGATGCTTTCAGGTGGAGTGCCCTTGAAACGCCAGGCGGCCTCATGATGGCCGCCGGGGTAGAAAAAGAGGTTGAGATGCATCTTCCGGTGCGGAAAAACCATAACGTAAAATACTCGTGGTAAAAAGACTGAGTTTTTACGCTATAACGTTGGATTCTTATGTTCCAATACAGCTTTCTTATAAAATTATTGGAATCGAGAATACCACGCCTTTTATTGTATGAGTTCTTTTGTATTGACCCATTCAGCAAAGTCACTGAGCAGGACGGTTTCAACGTCGAATATTTGTCGTGCAGTTAACGAATGATCTACCAATCCAAAGGTAAGTACAGCATCTTTGACCAATTGGACCTGATAGCCTTTGTCATGCGCTGAACGCGTGGTGGAGCTGATACAGAAGCCTAATACTGCACCCGCAAGCGTGACACCATCGATATGGTGCTGTTGTAGCCATTCATCGATAGCGGTCGACTCAAAAGGCGATGATGTATGCTTGATAAAAACAGGCTCACCAGAGGCAGGTATTGCCCAGTCGACTAGCTCGGCTGTTGTTTTATCCGGGTGAAATGGTGAATTTTTGTCATGTGAATGGTGTTGTACATGCAGGATGGGCCAGCCTTTTTCTCTCCATGAACTGATCAATGCCGTGGTATGTGTCGCAATATCGTTGCCCACATAATCTACTCCTTCGGTTATGCGTCGCTCCATTTCTTTTTGCAAGTCTATCAATATTAATGCGCGCACCATCGTATTGATCCTTTATTATTTGAAACAAAAAACACTCCCCCCGAACCCCTCTCTCAAGATGGACTATGGATGGAGTGTTTTCATTTATTCACTGATCACATTTTCCCCACGTGATTTATAAGCAATATTTGTTGTGTGATGGCCTAAAACAAGTGATTCTTCCCACCAAAAACGGCACTCACTGAATGATTTGTAAATATCTTGCCAATTGTATTGGCAAGTAATGATGCGCAGGAGAGCACTTCGATTTTACTGGGTGCATTTTCGGGAAGGGGAATACTGTCAGTGACAACAATACGCTCAAAAGGTGAGGCTTCCAGCCGCTGAATGGCATTGCCACTTAGAACGGGGTGAGAGGCACCGGCCAATACTTTATTGGCGCCTGCGGCCATGACCGCATCACCCGCTGCACATAATGTACCTGCGGTATCAATAATATCATCGATGATAATGGCTGTTTTACCGCGGACATCGCCGATTATCTGCGTGATTTCGGCCTCTTGCTGGCGTGGGCGTTCCTTGTCCAGAATGGCGAGCCCTGCCTTGATGCGCGTAGCAAACTGCTTGTTTAGTTTTACGCGCCCTGCATCGGGGGCGACGACGACGATGTTGTCTTCTACCTGTGAAAAATAGTCGGCCAGCATCATCAATGATGTCATGTGATCAACGGGGACACCAAAGAATCCCTGAAGCTGACCTGCATGAAGATCCATCGTCAATACACGATTCACGCCGACCGTTTCCAGCGTACGTGCCACCATACGTGCAGAGATAGGTTCTCGTGCATCGGATTTCTTGTCCTGACGGCAATAGCCAAACCATGGTGTTACGGCAGTAATGCTCCGCGCACTGGCGCCCACAGCGGCATCGATCATTAGCAGGAGTTCAACAAAGGCATCATTTGGATTCACCCCGGTGTCTGCATTTGCACACATGGGTTGAATGATAAATACGTCCGCACCGCGGATAGATTCGTCATAGCGGCAATAGATTTCACCGCTGGTGAACGTTTTCAGGCAAACATCGGATAATTGGGTAGAAAGCTGATCGGCGATGGCTTCAGCGAGGGCAGGGTTGGCTCTACCGGAAAAAAGCATCAGCTTCTTTTCGAAGGGGTAGCTCAGTGGCACGTTCAAACTAATCTCCATGAATATTGGCCCCAAGGGATCCAGTATTGTAAATCAGAAAGTGTACAAAGGAGCTACGTGCTCCTGAGGCGTTATATACCCGCCCACCAGATGAAAGAGCCCATGTTTGACTAGTCAGCAGGCGCTGTAGCAGCGAAGTCCATAACATTGATGCGGTCGAGGCTGTGCTGCAAACGTCAAAAAGAGTGTGATCTATCAGGGTGAGTCATGAATGGACATTCCGATTGTAACAGACTAAGAGATTCCTGTAGTGGCGCGCCGATAGTAATAACTGCTTTTTTTGAAACCTCGCACTATAAAATGCCGTCTATTATCACTCTTTTGCAAGGGAATATGTTAGAAGTCTGCAACCCCCGGGGCCGTCCTGGGTACGTTGCATAGGGTGAGTAATTCCTTAAAATAGCACTCTACAAAGGCTTGAAAATTACTCTCGCCGTGATTCTTTTTCTCCGATCCAGACCTCTTCACTTCAGACATTTTTCATACTGGCCGTTTCATGTTTACCGCAGAACTTTCAAAAGAACATTCACGTGGATTGATGATCCTCTGCGCCACGACCTTTATGGCGCTGACCACAGAATTGGCTCCCGTTGCACTGATTCTCGACATCGCCAAGACCTTTCATATGGAGGTTGGCCATGTAGGTTTGGCCATGGGTGCCTACGCCATTATTGTGGCGGTCTGTGCTGTACCATTGACACGCCTCTCCAGTATTTTTGATCGCAAAAGGATGATGGTCGTCGCTGCACTGGCCTATATGGTGTGTAACCTGATTGGCGCCGTTGCGCCCAACTTCTGGATATTGTGTGCGGGGCGAATGATCGGTGGTGTGGCCCATTGTATAACAATGTCAATGGCGCCTGCTTATGGCGCCCGTATGGTAAGTGCCAAATACAGGGGGCGAGCCATCACACTGGTATTTTCAGGGGCATCAATCGGTTCGGTAGTAGGCATGCCCGCGACGGCGGCGTTGGGTGGCTGGATCGGGTGGCGGTTGACGCTGGTGATCACCGCATTGATTGGTTTGATCGGCATGTTCCTTCTTATGCGTTATTTACCACGGATTTCTGCTGAAGATGAAGAGAGTCAACGTAAATCCCAGGCCCCGATCACGGGAGCCGCCAAAACGTTCTTTTGGGCGATCTCCGTCACTACCGTGATGTTTACAGCGCGGAACCTGCTCTATACCTTCATGGCACCCATACTGGTAGAACATGGGTTGGCAGAAGCATGGATCGGACTGGTATTGCTGATCATCAGTTTCGCAAGCCTGTTGGGCGTCTGGTATTCAGGCAAGGTCGTGGACAGGAACCCTCGCCGTGGGGCTTTTGCGGGGGCTATCGCAATGATTTTGGGAATGTTGCCGGTATGTTTTGCCCACTCGTCAATCTCATTGGTGACTATTGGGGCGATTGTTTGGGGAGCCGGGTTCTCTTCCATGGTGCCTATTGCGATGTCGGGTGCCATGTCGACCCGTATTGCATCTTCGGATGTGACCAGTGCGGCCATCAATAGCTGCTGTAATGTGGGAATATTTCTTGGGGCAACGGTGGGCGGTCAATTGATTGCCTATTTGAGTATTGCGCACCTGGCGGTTGTTTCCATTGTGCTGGTCCTTGTCGGAATGACCATCATACAAGGTGACAAACAGGCTTTCCCTAACACGCCTGCCCATGTGAGTGACACGTAAGGCTGCCGCTCATGTGCCAATCCCAGTATTGACTGTCGATAGGCCTGCCTGGATAAAACTGCGCAGATATAGCGATTGTCATACCCTCAGTTGTGGATTCGCTGTATGAGGCGAATCGATCCGGCTATCGGCCGATATCATCAGGGGAGGTGGGTGAGCCGCTCTTCTGTCAGATGTGACTAAACTGTTGTAAAAACATCAGCTGCTTCACTTTTTTGATGATAATTCGGCACCTGTCGACCAGCCTTCAGACCATTTTCCATATAAATCAAAACGTTACCCTTGGCACAAAAGTTGCCCCTGCCCAAGTACATACATATTGAGTGATGAGGTGGTCAGTGACCCACTGAGTCGCCTACAAGGTTTGTACCAAGGAGGGCCATGCATGGCGTCCAACTATGAATTACGCTCGAATGGTGGTGCTTATGACCATCTGTTGAGTGCGGAAGAGCAGGATGGGGTCACGCCTACGGATGCCTATCCACACGGGGCTTCTACGCCGCCTACCCTCGATGCTTCTCGGCTACGATATGGGCCTGACCTTCAGAAGGAGGTGGGGCGACCGCACATTGTATTTCGTGATGTATCCAAACATTACGAGGCCTCGTCTGGCCCGGTACAAGCATTACGCCACATCGACCTGACCATTCGTCAGGGGGAAATATTCGGCATTATTGGGCGCAGTGGTGCCGGGAAATCCAGCCTGATCCGTACAATTAATCGTCTGGAAAATATCAATAGTGGTGAAATTGAAATCGATAACACCAATATCAATACGCTGAAAAGTGCGGAACTTATCAGGTTGCGTCAACGTATTGGTATGATTTTTCAGCACTTCAATCTTCTTCGCTCCAAAACGGTTTTCGAGAATCTGGCACTTCCGGCGCGTGCCGCGGGTCTTGATTCATCGGCCATTAAAAAGCGTGTAGATGAACTCTTGGCACTGGTTGGCCTGGAAGGAAAGGCCGATGTATACCCGGCACGGTTGTCCGGTGGTCAGAAACAGCGCGTAGGTATCGCACGGGCGCTGATGCTGGAACCGGAAATTCTGCTGTGTGATGAGGCTACTTCTGCACTGGATCCGATTACCACACGCAGCATCCTTGATCTTTTGCGTGATATCAATCAACGGCTGGGATTAACAATTGTATTGATCACGCACGAGATGTCTGTGATCCGTGCAGTGTGTGATCGTGTGGCTGTTCTGGATCAGGGGGAATTGCGTGAAGAGGGCCCCATTTGGCGTGTATTCGGGACACCTCAGGATTCGGTGACACAAACACTGCTGGCACCGCTGCAGGTTACCTTACCCTTTGATTTACAGAAAAGAGTACAGTCGCAGCGTGACAAGGATCATCCCACCTTGGTGTTGCAACTGGACGTGGGGCGCCAGCACGGTGGCGATGCCGATGTGGACGTATTCACCATTGCCAATGCCCTGGGGCAACATGCGCATCTGCTGAGTGGCAACATCGATCGGCTTCAGGGGCATGCACAAGGTCGCCTGTTATTTGGTATCACCCCTAAAGGTGCCATTGATGCGGAAACGGTATCCATGAATCACATTCACACAGCGTTGAGCCACCTGGATGTCAGTACGGAGGTATTGGGCTATGTATGACGGCATGTGGAGTGATCTCCTTAATGCAGGTGAAGACACACTGACCATGGTGATTGTGTCCGGTATTATCGTCTGGTGTATCGGTATTCCGCTGGCCGTCCTGTTAGTGACGACTGCGCGCGGCGGTATCTTTCAGGCCACTTGGCTGAACCGCCCTCTGGCCTGGGTGATCAATGCCTTTCGTGCAACCCCCTTCATAATTCTGTTGGTGGCCCTTATTCCATTAACGCGTTTGATAGTGGGTACGAGCATTGGAGTATGGGCCGCTATCGTTCCCATCAGCTTTAGTGCAACGCCTTTCTTTGCGCGAGTGGTAGAAGTGAGTCTGCGTGAGGTGGATAGCGGTGTGGTAGAAGCCGCTCAGGCGATGGGATTAAAACCCTTGGCTATTATTTTTCGGGTGATGATTCCTGAGGCATTACCGGGGATTATCGGTGGTTTCACTATTACGATAGTAGCGATGATTGGTGCCTCTGCCATGGCCGGTGCGATCGGTGCCGGTGGATTGGGAGATTTGGCCATACGCTATGGTTATCAACGCTATGACACCACAGTGATGGCGATTGTGATTGCTATATTGATTGTGGCAGTGTGCGCTATTCAAATTGTCGGTGATCGTTCGGTAGCATATCTGCGTAACCGTTAATGCATGTCGATATGTGTGCTCGTTTCGGGATTTAGAGGTGAACGTTTTCTCTGAGATATTCGTCTGAGAGGTTGATGCCGAGAGCGTAGATTTCGAGGAAGATAGTTTTCGAGGAAGGTAGATTTCGAGGAAAGTCGCTCCTGAGAAAAGCAGATGGGCGGATATGAGGGATTGAGAGAGGCTGACCGCACTTTTTCCGTAAGGTGAGAAACAGTGTCGGCAGCCTTTTCCCTATTATTCAGACGATATCTTTACGCTATCTTGAGAAGCACACTATTTCGCGCATATTATTTCGTCTCCTTACTCCGTGCTGGGCGCAATGATTTTTTCAAAAAACAGATCCGGATACGGATCATCATTGAAACGGTCTATTTCATGCCAGCCATGCTTGCGATAAAACGAAACCGCCTTGATCAATACACTATTTGTATCCAGTCGTAATTTCGAATAGCCGAGCGATTTGGCTGTTTCCTCTAAAACATTCATGAGTGAATGAATAACACCCAGCCCCCTTGCTTCAGGCGCTACCCATATGCGCTTGATTTCAGCATAGCCTTTGTTTGTTCCCTTCAAACCACCACAGGCAATCGGGCAGCCATCGGAAAATCCCAGTACGAAACTACCTTTGGGCGGGCGCATATCGGCCTGGTCAGGATCGCATGACAGCGATACATCGAATCCCTGGGGAAAGCAGGCCGCCAATTCATCATAGTAGGCATGCATACAGCGTTGGGCCTCAACATCCGCCGGATCTACCGCTTTGAATTCAAACTGCTCCCGTCCTAACGCTGTGGCGATTAGCGCCATTGCAGCCACTAGTTTTTCAGGGTGGGCGTGCTTTTCCAGCAGTGCCTGAATGCGCTGGTTGGAAAGCGACTCATAAGCAATATATTCCTCTTTACCCAGTGCGGTTAAATGTGCGCATCGACGCCGTGAGTCTGCTTCTGAAGGCGTGACGTTCACCATGCCTTCTTCCTCCAGACTACGCAGCAGTCTACTCATCAAGCCTGAATCCAGCTTGAGATAGTCACGAATATTGGCGACCTCTGTGATTCCATTGCCGATGGCATTGATGACGCGTGCAGGCCCCAATGGGCGCCCCCGTCCCAGGAATGAAGCATCCAGTGCACCTACTTCCGTTGTGACAGCACGTTGAAAGCGCCGGATCTTTTCAATGTCCGAGGGCGAAACAGATGTGGTGCCGAAGGTTTTCCTTGAGTATTTGGAGGAAGCGCTCACCGATGAATGTTGATCCGTTGTCATATCTAATCATCTTTGTAATGTGATTTATCTGACAATGGTCAGATAAAATTCGATGTATGACAAGTCATATTGATCGTATTTATGAAACTACGGTGAATAACGTGGCTTTTAAAATGGTGGCGCTTTATCGAGGGGCCAAGTTGTCCTGTGTAAAGAGATTGTTCGACTCCAGTGGTAGATTGAGCCTGCAGAGACAAGGTTAATGCAGGACGGTACCTTCCTCTTAAAGAACAATATGACGCTGAAATAGCATGCAGGGGAGGGGAACGAGAAAGGAAAAGAACGAGAAAGGAAAAGGAGGGATAGTGCAAAAGATCGAAGCCGCATTAATACCTTTTGGGATATAACTCATAGTAAACAGTTATAGACACAGGATTGATTCTTTCGTCTAGTACGAGCATAGTAATAACTACGTAGCCAATCATTGAAATGATGCTACGCAAATGTTCTCAGGGCGGGGCGAAATTCCCCACCGGCGGTAATCGTACTCGTAAAGAGGTACGTCAGCCCGCGAGCGCCTGTAGCCATTTTCGTTACAGGGACAGCAGATTCGGTGAGATTCCGAAGCCGACGGTTAAAGTCCGGATGAAAGAGAAGCAATGTCGAAATACACCAACACGCAAGTGATGGCTCGTCATTTGTTTTAGCCCTGATTCTGGCCCTCTGGATTCTTCTTAATAGAAGAGAAAACAGGAAGAGAAAACCATGAATCAGTCTGTTGAAACCCCCTTCACCCAGTCTTCGGAATCAACAAATAATGGTGGTACGCGTGTGGCCTTTATTCAGGCCGGTTGGCACGCTGATATCGTTGACAATGCTCGGGTGGGCTTTATTGAAGAGTACGAACGCCAGGGCTTTAATCGTGATGATATTGATCGCTTTGAAGTACCGGGTGTTTTTGAAATTCCCTTACTGGCGAAGAAGCTGGTAAAAAGCGGCCGCTACTCTGCCGTTGTGGCTGCAGGGTTTGTCGTGGATGGTGGTATTTATCGTCATGATTTCGTTTCAGATGCTGTTATCAAGGCATTGATGGACGTTAATCTGGAGTTTGAAGTCCCCGTGTTCTCTGTCGTTTTGACGCCTCATCACTTCCATGAACATGCGGATCATGCGAACTTCTTCCAACAGCATTTCATCAAGAAAGGGCAGGAAGCCGCGCAAGCCTGCATTCAGACAGTTGCCACCCATGCGATGGTTTCTGCCTGATTACGTAAATGAATGCTCCGGGTGAATCCAGGAGCGACATTGACACTAAAAAACGAACCCCCATAGGGTTCGTTTTTTTATGATTCATCTTTACAGGTTCACGTTGTCTGTTCCTGTCTGTTTAGAATCCGACACTTCTTTTTTCAGTTGTTGCCTTTCTTTCATCAATTGCCCCTGGGTTTCCTTTCTTTCCTTTTAAAACAATGCGTTATGAGTGGCATACCTGTTGCTTGAGGTAAGGTATCGACATTCATTTTTAATTGATCGGACACTGCTATGGCGGCTTCTGTAGAGAAGAATCGCAAGCCCGTACTTCTAAACGCATTCAATATGAATTGTGTCGGGCATATCAATCACGGCCTGTGGGCACATCCGCGTGATACTTCGATTGAATATAACACGTTGGAATATTGGCAATCGTTGGCTAGAACACTGGAAAGCGGCGGTTTTGATGCCCTGTTTCTGGCAGATATCCTTGGGGTTTATGATGTTTATCAGGGAAATATCGATCTGACGGCGGCGGAATCAATTCAGCTGCCCGTTAATGATCCCATATTGCTGGTACCGGCGATGGCTAGCGTGACGCAGCATTTGGGTTTTGGCATTACAGTGAACTTGAGTTACGAAACGCCTTATACCTTCGCAAGGCGTTTCTCCACGCTGGATCATCTGACACGAGGCCGGGTTGGGTGGAATATCGTGACCGGCTATCTGGACAGTGCAGCACGTGCCATGGGAGAAAGCGGCCTGGCGGACCATGATCGTCGTTATGATCAAGCCGAAGAGTTCATGTCCGTGGTGTATCAGCTGTGGGAAGGCAGCTGGGAAGATGATGCGGTATTAAGAGACAAGGCGAATCGTACCTTCGCTGATGCCAGCCGAATTCATCCGGTCGAACATTCGGGCGAATTCTATCGCGTACAAGGGTATCACTTGAGTGAACCTTCACGGCAGCGTACCCCAGTGCTGTTTCAGGCAGGAAGCTCTGCACGTGGGCAGGCCTTTGCAGCTCGGCATGCTGAATGTGTTTTCATCTCCATGCAGGAAGAGGAAAAAGCCAAAGCGTTGGTCAAACAAATTCGTGAACAGGCCGTTGCGGCCGGGCGTCGAGCGGATGATATCAAGATATTGGCGGGCGCAACGGCTATTGTGGGTGCCACTGACAAGGAAGCAGAGGAACGTTACCTTGAGTATCAGCGTTACGCCAGTGCCGAAGCCGGAATAGCTCACTTCTCAGCCAGTACGGGGATCGATTTTTCCCGTTATGAACTGGACGAACCGATACGTAAAGGTAACCGGAATGCGATCCAGTCTGCGGTAGATAATGTTGAGAATGCGAGTAAGCCCATTACACGCAGGGAGTTGCTCTCACATTATGCACTGGGAGGGCGCTATACACCGATGGTAGGAAGTGGTGTAACAGTGGCCGACCAACTGGAACACTGGGTTGATGAAGTAGGGGTGGATGGCTTCAATTTGGCTAGAACAGTGGTTCCCGAATGCTACGATGATTTTGTACGCTATGTGACACCGGAACTGAAGTCCAGAGGGCGGCTCTCCGACGATGCTCGGCAGGCATCGGATGCCTCAGCCTCATCGCCCTTAAGCTTGCGCGACCGGTTATTTGGGGAAGGGGATCATTTGCCGAACCGCCATCCTGCAGCGGCGTATCGACGATAGCTCAGGGCCGCTCTACAGCTACGACCCTTATTGCCGTGCTGTAACGCATGGCAAACGCATTGGACAAGGAGTTTACATGTCTACTGACTATGAAAATACCGCGTTGCCCGTACTGGATTTACGCGAACTGGATGACGAAACCAAACGCGATGCTTTCATTCAGCGTCTGGGGAAGGTCGCGCGTGAAGTCGGCTTTTTTTATCTGACAGGTCATGGAGTAAGTACCGAACAGGTAGAGGAAATCGAAACGGTTGCCAAACGTTTTTTTGCGCTTCCCCAAGCGCAAAAGGATGCCATTCGTATGGCTAACTCGCCCCATTTTCGTGGTTATACCGCCACAGGGCACGAGATAACACGCCAGCGCCCGGATCGCCGTGAGCAGATTGATATTGGTGTAGAGCTGCCTGCTCTTGAGGAAACTCCCGATCTTCCTGTGTGGAAACGGTTGCAAGGCCCTAATCAGTGGCCTGCGGAATTGCCTGAGCTGAAGGATGTGACATTAGCCTGGTCGGCTCAGTTGCGCAGTATTGCCATTCGATTGCTGCATGCCTTTGCAGAGGCATTGGAACAGCCGGAAGATGCGTTGGATAGTCTAATTTCGGGCACTCCTGCGCAATTACTGAAACTGATACGTTATCCGGGCAGTAATGATCCGACGCTTAGGCAGGGCGTTGGTGCACACAAGGATGCCGGTATTCTAACGTTGCTGCATCAGGATCATCATGGCGGCTTACAGGTTGAGCGCGATCATGAGTGGTTGGATGTTCCACCGTTGCCGGGCACGTTCATCATCAATATTGGTGAAATTCTGGAGTTGGCCACCAATGGCTATCTGCGCGCTACCAATCACCGTGTTGTGACACCCCCAGAAGGGGTTGTCCGCTATTCGATCGGGTATTTCCTGTCCCCTTCACTGGACGGTAATGTCCCACTGTTGCCGCTTCCCGAACATTTGGCGGTATTAGCCAATGGGCCGGAAAGTGATCCGGAAAATCCTTTGTTTATAGAAATCGGACCCAATGCCATCAAAGGGCGATTGCGTTCCCATACAGACGTTGCTGAGCGTCATTATCCACAACAATACGCAGCACTGAACAAGGGGCATTAAGCCTCGAAAATAACGTAGGGGGTCGCATGATGTTCAAGAATAAAGCGAAGGTCGCAGGGGTAGCGGTGCTGGTGTTGGCTGGTTTGGGACTCTATCTGAAAGCCACGGAAGCACATGAAGCAACGCTGAAAATAATGGCATCCCCCAATCCGCATGCCGATATTCTTCGTTTTGTGGAGCATCATTTCAAGGATGCCCCCCGTATGGATATCATTGAGATAACGGGGCAGATGGACCCTAATCAACCGCTTGCTTCGGGTGATATAGATGCCAACTATTTCGAACATGTACCGTTTCTGAAGGAAGACCAAAAGCATCTATCTACCCCGTTGAAAGTCGTGGCTACCGTTCATCTTGAACCATTGGGGTTGTATTCTTCCCGCTATCATTCGGTAAAAACAATTCCGGATGGCGCTACAATAGGCGTTCCCAACAATACGACTAACCTGGCACGTGCTTTGCTTTTGCTTCAAGCCAATGGGCTGCTGCAGCTCAAGAAAGGCGTTAACTATTTGTCTATTACACAGAATGACATTGTCAGTAACCCTCATCACTACAAGATCGTGCCCACCGATGCTGCCTTGTTGGCGAGAGCATTACCCGACTTTGGCGCGGCTATTATCAATGGCAACTTTGCGCTGGAGGCTGGCCTGAATCCCGCCAGGGATTCACTCCTCCTTGAGAAGGCAAAAGATAACCCCTATGCCAATGTGCTGGTGGTAAGAGCCAATGAAGTGAATGATCCGCGTATCAAACGCCTTGCTGAAGAGCTATCTTCCCCGGCAGTTGCACGTTATATCCAGCAAACCTACAAGGGCGCGGTGATTCCCGTGCACGTAACCCAATAGACTTGGACGGGTACTTTTAGTGGATTGCGGTTACCTGAATCGCGGGTATCTGAAAAGAAGGTAAAGTGAAGGAAGATATGCCTTTGAAGGCCAAACGGTGAATCCAGGATATAATAATTTGGCTTTCAAAGGCGTCTCCGTGAGAGGGTAGGGAGGGGCTATTGGCCGGAGAATCAAGTTTCGGGTTGGTATTCTTATTGGTTATGTTATAACATATTAATTATGGAACTAATCCTCTCTGTGAATCGTCGGAATTTCATCATGCAAAAACTGTCTTCTCTCAAATCTGCAAAAAAGCGCCACCCCGATTGCCAGGTAGTTAAGCGTCGTGGTCGGCTCTATGTCATTTGCAAAAGCAATCCACGCTTTAAAGCGGTGCAGGGGAGAACCCGCCCTCGGCGTTAGCCTTGGCAAGTAGGTTGGGCGTATCTCATCCGGCTAATAACTGAAGCATTGGCTCTTCAATGAAATGTTTCTTTTATGAGTGTCTTTGTTTTTAACGTTGGGATACGTTCATCGTAATGAGTGTCAGCTTAACTGCTCGATCACTACAAACTCTTCACCGAGTATTTCCATGGTTGGGCTGAATGCACTCACCGATTCGCCTGCGCCATTAATTACCTTCATTCCCTCAAAGAAGCGTTGATGCTCTTCTCGCCAATAGGCGAGTGAACGATCGCCTTCTCCCTCTTTATAAGCGAAATCCTCTCCTACACTGTCAAAAGTAAATAGTGTGTGTCGAATCACTCTAATGACACAGACAGGTATGTCATTGCCATCCAGGATGATGTGATAGTCCCCAACCGAAAAAGGGCGGCCCTCCTGTACATATTCACTATAGGCACAACTTGTTGCGGTTTTTATACCTTTTGCCACAAGCTCGGCCAATGCGTTTGCCATGTCGGGTGAATCACCAAAGGCCCAGACGTGGGCACCGGGGTATTTCCTCTGTAAGACATTCAACATATCGAACACTTTCCTGTTGGATTTTCTGCTAGTGGGAAAAACAATCGGCTATTTTATCCCTATATATCAAAAAGTTACCGTTGGCATGCAAGTTGTAAGTGGAAACAGGCAAAACGCCATGTGGTGCAAAGCAGGGTTGGTTTACATGAAACATTGAGTGTGACCAACCCCACTTCGAGAGGCGTTTGCCAAGTCATACACTTTATCCCTACATAAGAGCGTCCATTTCCTCTGGATAAACTATATCAGAGAGAAATGAGGTGACATGGAGTACTTTGCCAATGGTTTCATTACATTCGTTTCGTTCAAAAATACTGGCTTTAACAGGTATTGCGACGTTAACAACACTGTTATGCGGTAGTTACGTACATGCTGACGAAACGCTGAATATCGGATATCAGAAGGGGAGTGGTGTTCTCTCGGTTATTCGTGAACAGGGAACGCTGCAAAAGGAACTCGCTTCGCAGGGAATTCATGTCACATGGAATCAATTTCCTGCAGGCCCTCAACTGCTGGAAGCTCTGAATGCAGGCAGCATTGATTTTGGAGCGACTGGGGCACCACCGCCCATTTTTGCCCAGGCGGCCGGGATCAACTTCTACTATGTGGGCGCTGTCAAAGTACCGGTTAATGGTGAAGCCATTATCGTGCCGCAAGGTTCCTCCATCACTTCGGTGAGCCAGTTGAAAGGTAAGCGGATTGCCCTGCAGAAAGGCTCCAGTTCAAATTTCCAGCTGCTTGCGCTATTGCAAAAAGCCGGACTATCGTTCAGTGATATTACACCCGCCTATCTGGCACCCGCCGACGCCCGCGCTGCGTTTACCAATGACAATGTAGATGCATGGGTCATCTGGGAGCCTTATCTGTCTTCGGCTGAGCATGATTTACACGCGAGAGTATTGGCGGATTATAAGGGATTGAAGCCGGTTTACAGTTTTTATGAGGCTTCTGGCAATCTTGTGAAACAACATCCCAAGGTGTTGGCTGCCCTTATGCGGCAGATAAACTCGACCTCAGAGTGGGCGAACCAGCACCGTCAGCAGGTGAACAAGATACTGATACACCAGCTTGGTCTTCCAGTAGAGGTCATCGATGAGTGGCAGAAAAAGGTGGATTACGACGTTATTCCGCTGAACAAGCAGATCATTGAAAGTCAGCAGGCGGTTGCAGATGCCTTTTCAAAGCAGCATCTCATTCCGCGTCCCGTGAACGTCAATCAGCTTTTTCTGCTTCCTGAATCTGAGCACCCAAACAACTGAGTCAAAGTAGTAACAGGCGATTGACATGATGAAGAAGTGTCGTGGAAGTGAGTGAACCTGAACAATAAGCTTTAGATCAGCGTGAGGATTCTCTATGCTTGGTGATATTATTCCACAAGGATTTCTCAAGAGACGTTTCAATATGTCGATACCACGACCTTCTTCACTGGAGGAGTCAACTCCCCATATTAACTGGCATTTGGAGGATACTGTCGCTGAGTTGAGGCAGCGTCGTTCCAAATGGCGAAGTGAGCAGCAACGTGCCAATGAAATGGCAGGTCGTGAGCTCCCCTCACCAGATGTGATTCGTACTGCAATTACGGCTGTTATTCAGGCACTTTTCCCCATGCGGCTGGGGCCAGCGGACCTGCGCGAAGAAAGTGAAGACTTTTATGTTGGCTACACGCTCGATATGGCCATGAATACGCTCTTCGAACAAGCGCGTCTGGAACTTGATTATGCCGCCAGAAGAGGCCAGCGTGATCCGTGTCCTCATCAGCGTCGTGAATGTGCAGAACAGATCCTTCAAGGGTTCGTAAAGGAGTTGCCTGCTATTCGTGCCAAGCTGGATGACGATATTGTCGCCGCCTATCGAGGCGACCCTGCAGCACGAAGCGTCGATGAAGTATTGCTATGTTATCCGGGGGTTGAAGCGATCATCCACCACCGTTTGGCACATTATTTCTATAAGCAGGGGCTGATGATGCTTGCACGTATCATTGCCGAGCAAGCACATTCAACGACAGGTATTGATATTCACCCCGGGGCAACCATTGGCAATAGTTTCTTCATTGATCATGGCACCGGTGTGGTCATTGGTGAAACAGCGATTATTGGTGACAACGTGCGGATCTATCAGGCGGTAACGCTTGGGGCCAAACGTTTCCCTGCCCATGAAGATGGGCATCTCGAAAAAGGGCATGAGCGTCATCCCATTATTGAAGATGATGTGGTGATCTATGCAGGCGCCACACTGCTTGGACGCATCACGATTGGTAAAGGCACCGTTATTGGCGGAAATGTCTGGTTGACGCGCAGCGTACCAGCCGATAGTAGCGTTTCCCAGGCGAGTATGGCGAATGGTGAACTGATCAAACAGAATCGTGTGACGTAACCGAGCCTTCAGACATCGGTCATCTTATTTGCGCCCATCACTGATTCCAGTGGCGGGCGTATTTGTGTGCATGGCGGAAACTCTGGTTGGATATCCTGAAAGAGTGGCACAAGGCTGGTTTGGCAAATCCGCCTTGGCGGTTCATCATGAAAGGCGACAGGATGTACTTCACGTATACAGGAATCGGAGTACTTAATTATTTATCACATGCAATCACTCAGTGCCTGTATTCATTCTGAAGAAAATTTTTAGCATATTTGCGCGAAAATTTGTCCAATGTGATACATGTGATGTGTGGCCGATCAACCTGATTCAGGTGGTGATTTCGCGCGAGCATCCACTTGTAAAATTTATACCCTTTATAGTGATTCACATTGATGAACGGTTGATGTTTATAAGCGCTGAGTGTTTATAGACTTTAGATATGAGTGTTTATAGACTTTTGATAGAAGGAACACAGTCATGAAGACAGGGATGTTATTTCCCAATGCACGTTTCTCCAAGCGCTTGACCCGTTTGGGGGTAGGGTGCTCAATTTTAGCGACATTGGCCGGTTGTGCACAGGCTAATACTGTTCCCACCAGTGGCGCTCGTGGCATGACAGGGGCGCTATCCACGCAGACCACCAGCGGTGCTTCTGCCAATAATAACGTGAGTGATGCTGCATCCAATGAGTCGGATCAGAATTATACGCAGGCAGGCTTTAGACAGTGGATAAATGGTTTCCGAGCTTATGCCCTGGCGCATGGGATTTCATCCACCACGTTTGACAATGCTTTCCGTACGGCACAGTTGCAAACCAGCATTACGCACCTGTCCTCTTCCCAACCGGAGTTTGTTCGCCCCATATGGCAGTATCTGGATACTGCGGATTCTTCCCTGCGTGTTTCTCACGGGCGTACACTCATGGAACGTTACCATGATGTTCTTGCACAGTCTGAGGCTCGTTATGGTGTGCCGGGGTCTATCATCGTGGCGATCTGGGGGATGGAGAGTAATTATGGTGCCAACTTCGGCAATTATCCAACCGTGGATGCACTTGCAACGCTTGCTTACACAGGGCATCGAACCAATTGGGCAAAATCCGAGCTGGTGGATGCACTCAAGATCATTCAGGAAGGGGACATAGCACCTTCACGCATGCGTGGTTCATGGGCCGGCGCCATGGGTAATACGCAATTCATGCCTTCGAGCTTCCTGGCCTACGCGGTGGATGCCGATGGGGATGGCCGCCGTGATATCTGGGGCGATATCCCTGATGTGGTGGCTTCAACGGCAAATTTCCTTCAGCACAATGGATGGCGGCGTGGACAGCCATGGGGGGTAGAGGTTCGCTTGCCGGCGTCATTCAATTATGCGCAGGCGGATGGTGTCGTGCAGCACTCGGTAGCACAGTGGGCACAAATGGGCGTACGCTCAGTGAATGGTGGTGCTTTGCCCCAGTTGGATGAAGCGTCCATTCTTCTTCCCGCAGGCGCCCATGGGCCGGCCTTTTTGATTGGGCACAACTTCCGAACCATTCTCCGTTACAACAACTCGACCAGTTATGCGCTGGGCGTCAGCCTGTTGGCACAGCAGGTAGCCGGGGGCTCAGGGGTGCAGGCAAGTTGGCCGCGCTATGAGCATCTGGTGAGCCGTACGCAGAAGAAAGAAATGCAGAGTGCGCTCAACCAAATGGGCTTTAATGCAGGTGGCGCTGATGGCATCGTTGGGCGCACAACACAGAATGCCTTACGACAATTCCAGCAGGCGCATGGTCTTGCTGCCGATGGTTTTGTGACACAAGCCATGTATGAGCGTGTCATGCAAGCAGCTAGCCAATAGGGCGACGCTGCGATATCGCCCGTATAAACATGAGTGACGCGCATGAATAGCGGCCATGGCGGTATCATGAACCTTTCTGGTTTTCGCATGGCACGTCGGTACTCAAATATGTTCCAAAGCCCCTTCGTGGGGCTTTTTTTTTGTGTGATGGGTATTGTATGGAGGGTGCATCCCGGCAATGTACCTCCAGGCTAGCCCTAAAGGGAATAAATGAATATCTGTAAGATATTTCCCTTAAGCATTGTGCTGTAGGAACATGGTTCTATTATTAAAGATGGAACAGTAACCGCACTTTACGTCTAATGAGATGCTGCCATGCCCCTTACCGCTGTCGTTAATTATTTCAATGAACATCTTGATGATTTCAACCGTTCTGCTGAATCACGGCATCAGGCGCGATATCTTTATGATTCGGCCAAGGGGGAGGTCAGTGGTGAAATCAATGGATTAACGGTTCATTCACGTCAAAGTGCGCTTTATAACAGTGAACTGACGACACCGGTGGCTTACGAATCCCACCTTGATATTCGTGATAATCAGGGAAAATCCCTGAAACGAAAGGCGTTGTACTACTCGGCATGGGCGTCAGAAGAGGTCATCTTCCTTGACCGTTTTCTGCGCATTTTACATACGCTTCACTATCTGGCGCAGCATACGGAAGTACCGGTAGAGGAACTGGCGCCCATCATCATGGATGTGCATTGGTGGCATGTGCGCGCAGTGGAAACCTCCCACGGTCAGGTATTTGAGCAATTATTGACGCAATTGGGCATCAAGCCCAGTCAAATCATTCTCAGAATGCAGGCGCAATCGCTTATAGAGGATGAACACGTCAGAGCCGCTGTGCGGAGCTTTGAACAGCGCGGGTATCGGTTGCTGGTTGAAGGATTACCGGTGGACCACGTTCATTGGTCTTTGCTTGCAGAAATGGGAGTATCCTGGGTGGCGGCAGATCCGGATTTTCTTCAGGCGATGCTACGCAATCGTTTGTTGCAGGCACGGTTGGATCAGTGGATCCAAAGTGCCCATGGAGAAAAACTGAAGGTCTGGTTGCAGGCACTGGAAGGGCCAAAGGCGCTGGAGTTGGCGTGGCGATTAGGGGCAGATGCGGTGAGTGGTTCACGACTGGATGAAATTGTGAGTGCTTGAGTTAGCTTTGTTCAGTAGGAAGGTGGGGTGCTGCTGATACCCTGGCTAGTGTGAAATTTCTGCCTGTCATTTCTTCTTCTTATCCTGATAATGAAGTTTCCAGCACAAGCAATGCCCTTGGCGTATATCGTTGCCACTGGGCATTACTTATAAAATTAGCTTTTAGCCGTTGCTGTTGACGTTGCTACGACCGAGGTTGCCGCCAAGTAGGGGGCAACCGCTTTTCCTGAGCAATCTGTTGGAGTCGCTATAGTGTTCGGTATCATACGATATCGAGCGGGACCCGACGGTTGGGTGGAGGAAAGGCTTCGTTCAGCCTCTGCAGTTGTTCTGAGGTCAGGTCAACTTCCAGCGCTTTTGCATTTTCCCTGATATGCGAAGGATTCACCGCCTTGGGAATCGCAACAACATCCCGTTTTCCCTCTACAGGTCGAATTGCCCACGCGAGGAGCAGCTGAGTCGATGATATTCCCAGCTCACTGGCGATATCCTGTACTGTCTCGTTGTTAAGCAGGTGCCGACTGTAGCTCCCTCCTTGTGCGACAGGGCAATACGCCATGACAGGAATGTTTAGCTTGCGTAATTGAGGACGTAAATCAAACTCGATACCGCGTGAGCCCAGATTGTAGAGCACCTGATTGGTTTTGCAGTGATCGCCCCCTTCAGCAGTGATCAGATCATTGATGTCATCCGAGTCGAAGTTGGAGACTCCCCACTCACGGATCTTGCCTTCCTGCTTGAGCTCTTCGAAGCCTTGAATGGTCTCTTCCAGCGGTGTACCTCCACGCCAGTGCAGCAGGTACATGTCCAGATAATCGGTATTCAGGTATGACAAGCTGCGTTCACAGGCACGTTTTACATCTTTCAATGACGCATTGGAGGGAAGTACCTTGCTGACCAGATAGGCATCGTTTCGGCGCCCTTTCAGTGCCCTGCCCACAATATCTTCAGAGCGGCCATTGCCATACATTTCAGCGGTATCAATCAGCGTTAGACCCAGATCCAGTCCAAGGCGCAGAGCATTGACTTCATCTTCCGCAGGATATATACCATCGCCCATATGCCAGGTCCCTTGCCCAATGGCGGGTAACTGGTGGCCGGCGAATTCCAGTGTTGCTGACATACTGTGTCTCCCTTCGTTGAATATTGGTATTACTGGCAAGTCGAATTTTGACTGTCATGTAGCGGATACCGTTCACTGCAGGATTCACTCGTGGAGAATTTTACGGTGCTCTTGAATAATCTATGGGCAGTTGGAGAAATATCCAAATTTATTGTGACATTCGTTAGCTGAAAGAGGGATCACGAGTCAGCTCTTCCAATAGCTCAGCTTCATAGGCCAGAGTGCGCGTATCAGTGGCGGAACGAGGCCGGGGCAGATTAATGTGCAAATCCAGTTTTACCTCACCCGCATCCAGCAGGATAACCCGGTCGGCCAACATGACAGCTTCGGCCACATCGTGAGTGACTAATATCAGGGTAAAGCCATATTCACGCCATAACCGCTCGATCAGCACGTGCATGCTACTTCGCGTCAGTGCGTCTAGAGCTCCCAATGGTTCATCGAGTAGGAGCAATTCGGGTTTATGCGCCAATGCGCGTGCCAATGCCACACGTGAACGTTGGCCTCCTGAAAGCTGTGAGGGCCAGCGGTCCATACGGTCACTCAAGCCTACTTCGCCCAGCGTCTTCCGCCCAATGTCCTCTGTTGTGCCCAATGAGGCATTTTGTAAAACGGATTTCCATGGCAGCAAACGCGGTTCCTGAAACATCAGACGAATGTGAGATGTCTGGCGCCGTATGGGCTCTTCTTTCCAAGTCAACGTGCCACTATTGGCTTCGTCCAACCCTGCCAGTAAACGAAGGAGTGTAGACTTACCGCAGCCACTTTTCCCGATAATGGCAACGACTTCACCGGCAGCAATATCCAGCGATAGATTGTTCAGCACCTGTGTATCACCGAAATGACGACTCACATGCTGAAGTGATAGCCCTGTATTATTACTTTGTTTTGTAAATGGCGTGGCTGAGTGCTGATCAGCTGTCCGCAGTTGACTGCCACTTGAAGCCCGCGGCGAAGTAACCGGAGATGGCTGATTTTGTCGGGTGAGGGCTTCTTCCTCCCCCAACAGGCGATCCTCTGCAGCTTCCTGATCAAAATCGTGACTGTCATCGGAAGTCGAGCGATCCAGCGAAGAAGTCTGGTGTGTTGGAAACGGGGATTTATTGCTCATGGTGAAAGGCTCGCAATGATTATCAGTGACATAACAGGGTTGATAACGGGGCTACTCAACGGGGATGACGCTGAAAAGCAGGGTGCCAGCGTAATAGCCAGAACTCTAACCCCTTCGCGAAAAGGTCAGCGATTTTGCCAAGCAGGGCATAGAGCACAATCGTTAAAAGTACGATATCGGTTTGTAAAAATTCGCGTGCATTCATCGCTAGATAACCCAATCCATTGGTAGATGAAATGGTTTCTGCGACGATCAGGGTGAGCCACATGATGCCCAGTGCAAAGCGTAAACCGACTAGTATGGACGGCAAGGCACCGGGAAAAATGACATGCCAGAAAAGGCGCATGCCTCTCAGACCATAACTTTTGGCCATCTCTACCAACTGCGGATCCACATTGCGGATGCCATGGTAGGTGTTCAGATAAATAGGGAACACGGTGCCTAATGCGACCAAAAAGTCCTTTGCTGTTTCGCCAATACCAAACCACAGGATAACCAATGGGATCAGCGCCAAATGTGGGATGTTACGGATCATTTGCAGGCTGCTGTCGAGCAGTTTTGCTGCAATATCGGACAAGCCTGTCAGAAACCCGAGCACAAGTCCTATGCCCCCGCCAATCACTAACCCTATAAGGGCGCGTTGTGTACTCGCCCACAGGTTGCTGAAAAGTGTGCCATCCTGAGCCAAATGCCAGCCAGCCAGTACGATAGCTGAAGGGGCCGGCAGGATCCGAGAGGATAGCCACCCCTTATCACAAGCGATTTCCCATATGACTATCAGAAGAACAGGAATCAGCCAGGGCGCCGTAATATTAAAGAGTCGTCTGGTAAAAGAGGGCACTGCAATGTTCGCCATTCATGCTTCTCCGACAGTAAAACAATGACAGAAAAACAAGGATATAACCCACTGAATTGGGCGGGAAATGCGGATTCAGCGCTTCTATATTCCATAAATGAATATAACGCACTCTATATTTCCCAGTGCATTGTCACAAAAACTACACGCAAGCTTGTTAGTGTGGATGCGTTCGATAACGAGAGGGAATTAACCTGACCTCTCGGCAGAATTAAAACGACTGAAATTTCTTTGTCCGGCTCACGATCATTCGGAGATTGAGCATGCTCAAGCGCAGTTCATTACTTATCGCAGCGACTCTTGCTGTAGGTGTTTCCATGCAAGCCCCAGTTTACGCCGCTGATACTATTACCGGCGCAGGTGCCACGTTCCCTTATCCCGTTTATTCAAAGTGGGCCGATACCTATCAGAATAAAACCGGTGTTGGACTGAACTTTCAGGCGATCGGTTCTGGTGGTGGGATTCGCCAGATCGAAGCACGTACCGTGACCTTTGGTGCTTCAGATGCTCCTCTGACTGAATCCGATCAGAAATCCCATGGTCTGGTGCAGTGGCCGATGATTATGGGGGGGGCCGTTCCGGTAGCCAATATCGATGTGCCCAAAGGCAAACTGCGTTTGGATGGCCCGACATTGGCAGCCATTTATGATGGTCAGATCACCAAGTGGAATGATCCGCATATCGTTGCTCTTAATCCGGGGCTAAAATTACCGGATGAAAACATCACGCCGGTTTATCGTTCCGATGCATCCGGTACCAACTTCAACTTCACGCATTACCTTTCTCAGGTAAGCTCGGAATTCAAGAACACCGTAGGTGAAGGACAATCCGTGGGTTGGCCTTCCGGCGTCGGAGCCCAGGCGAACGGTGGTGTTGCTTCAATGGTTGGACGCATCAAAGGCGCGATCGGGTATGTTGAATACGCTTATGCGGTAGAGAATCATCTTGATTCCATTCTGCTGAAAAACCGTGCGGGTAACTTCGTTGCTCCCAATGCAAAAAGCTTTGCTGCGGCAGCCTCGCATGCCGACTGGATTTCAGCGCCTGGCCTGCATGTTATCCTGACGAATCAGCCTGGGGCCGATAGCTGGCCATTGACGGCGACCTCTTACATATTGATGCCTACCAATGTGACCAATGCAGCGGATGCCAAACAGGCTCTGACCTTCTTTAACTGGGCTTATGAACATGGGCAGGCTGATGCGGAGTCTCTGGCCTATGTACCTATGCCACAGAGTGTTGTAAATCTGGTCAAGTCCAAAGTTTGGTCACAGATCAAGTCCAATGGAAAACCGGTCTGGAACCAGTAATTCTCGGATAGGCCAAGAGAGTCATCAACGCCTACTGTCTCCTGAAATTCTGGTGAATCTTGTTTGATTGTTTCAGGCTATACAGGTGTTGAAAACGATACCGACAAGCAATGGCTTGCGGTGTCGTTTTTTTGTCATATTAATGACTCATACTATCTGTACTACACTCATAATGAACGAATGTCATGACCACTGAGCCAATACCATCCGACTCTGCCTATCAGCTTAGGGCAACACCTCAGGAGCTCAAGCTGCTATCGCGCAATCGCTTGATTGACCGTTGTTTCGAACGGGGGACTCGAGGGATAGCGATCCTTGTTCTAGTATTACTGGGCGCTATTCTTGCCTCCCTGATAGTCGCTGCATGGCCTGTTCTTTCCCAGCAGGGGGTGGCGTTCATTACTGGTCACCGCTGGGCAGCCAATATGAATGCTTTTGGTGCTCTTCCTGCCATTTACGGGACGTTGGTTACCTCGATCATTGCCATTATTATCGCCTTGCCTGTGTCACTGGGTATTGCCGTTTTCCTGACTGAAATATGCCCTGCTGCGTTACGTCGCCCGCTGGGGGTCATGATCGAGTTGTTGGCGGGTATCCCCTCTATCATCTACGGGATGTGGGGCATGCTGGTACTGGCACCGATTCTGCAAGCGGTGTGGCCGAGTATTTTCCCTGCAGGGAGTGGCCTACTGACAGCGTCCATTATTCTGGCCATCATGATCATTCCCTTTATCACCGCCACTACACGCGATGTCATGGCGACCGTACCTGCAGTATTACGTGAGTCTGCGTACGGAATCGGGTGTACGCGATGGGAAGTTATCAAGAATATTGTATTTCCTTCTATCCGTAGTGGGATGGTAGGGGGCGTCATTCTGGGGCTGGGACGGGCGCTTGGTGAAACCATGGCTGTCACATTCGTGATCGGTAATAACCTGTTTTTCCATTTCACGATTACAGGGCAGGGGACTTCCATTGCGGCATTGATTGCCAGCCAGTTCAACGAAGCAGATGGTGTTCAGCGTTCGGCTCTCCTGGCGCTTGGACTGGTGCTTTTCCTGATTACCTTCATTGTGTTGGCGATCGCGCGGTATATGCTGTTGCGTATTGAACGCCGTACACCTTGAAGTGACAGACCATTCATGACGGATCGCTGGAATGACGCATTCAACTTCACTTTATCGCAGGCGTAAACTGGTCAATCGTATGGTGATTGGTTTATGCCTCTCGGCAGCAGTTTTCGGGATTGTCTGGCTTGTATGGATCCTGATTACCCTGCTATGGAAAGGAGTGCCCATTCTGGCGCCCTCCATCTTTTATGAGCGTACCATGATCTCTGGTGGAGGGATCGGGAACGCGATCATCGGCTCTATTACGCTGACAATCGGGGGAACGCTACTGGGTACAATTATTGGCATAGCTGCCGGAACATGGCTGGCGGAATATGGTTCCGGTACGAAGCTGGCCCCGGTGGTTCGCTTTATCAATGATGTGCTGCTCTCTGCCCCTTCTGTCATCATTGGCCTCTTTGTCTATGCGATTGTTGTTTTGCCAATGGGACATTTTTCAGGAATAGCCGGTATTCTCGCATTGGCGATTATCGTTATTCCTGTCGTTATCCGCTCCACCGAAGATATGTTGAGGCTGATTCCCAATTCATTACGTGAGGCTGCAACGGCTTTGGGGGCACACCGTTGGTGGGTGGTTGTCCGTGTTTGTTAC
The DNA here is from genome assembly GCF_051251085.1 of Cernens ardua. Classification (NCBI taxonomy): domain Bacteria; kingdom Pseudomonadati; phylum Pseudomonadota; class Gammaproteobacteria; order Oceanospirillales; family Halomonadaceae; genus Cernens; species Cernens ardua. The sequence continues at coordinate 56,945 of NZ_JBPCZH010000006.1, read as the reverse complement.
AGCGGAGCCAGAGCGGGGATCATTACTGGTGTGTTGTTGGGATGTGCGCGGATCAGTGGTGAAACGGCCCCGCTGATCTTTACTTCCCTGAACTCCAATCAGTGGAATTTTCTCAACCTTGGCACGGAAATGCCCAACCTGCCGATGACGATCTATCAGAACATGACGATCAACTCGTTTATTCCTCGTCAGCTGGAACTTGCATGGGCCGGTGCGTTGATACTGACGGCCACTATACTCATCCTTAATATCATTGCTCGCGTTGTTGCGCGGGACAAGAACAAGAGGTAATCATGTCCTCATCCTATCTTGATACCGGCGCTTCCATGGCTGACGGCAAGGATCAGCGAATCGATGCCAGACCCTTTAGTGTGTCTGAATCCGGTGTATCTACTGCAGATTCGGAAACCAAGCTTGAAGTGAAGGATCTGAATTTTTATTACGGTAATTTTCATGCCTTGAAGAATATCAGTATGAAAATGCCTGCCAATCAGGTGACCGCATTTATCGGACCCTCCGGGTGTGGTAAATCGACCTTATTGCGTTGTCTGAACCGTATTCATGATCTCTATCCGGGCGTGCGCACTGAGGGTGAATTATTACTGGATGGTCAGGATATCAATGATCGTAAAGTTGATATCAACCTCTTGCGTGCACGTGTCGGAATGGTCTTTCAGCGACCGACACCGTTTCCAATGTCAGTATTTGACAATATTGCATTCGGTGTGAAGCTGTATGAACGTTTGCCTCGGCGTGAAATGGAAGAAAGGGTGGAATGGGCATTGCGCAAGGCGGCGCTGTGGGATGAAGTGAAAGACAAACTACGCAAGAGTGGGCAGGCGCTTTCAGGTGGTCAGCAGCAGCGACTATGCATCGCTCGCAGCATTGCGATTCGTCCGGAAGTCATTTTGCTGGATGAACCCACCTCGGCGCTGGACCCTATTTCGACAGGGTATATCGAAGATTTGGTGAATGAACTCAAGCAGGAATACACCATTGTTATTGTCACGCACAACATGCAGCAAGCTGCGCGCGTGTCAGATATGACAGCGTTCATGTATTTGGGTGAAGTTATCGAGTTTGATCGCACCGCTAAAATCTTCACCCAGCCGGGTAATAAACGTACTGAAGATTACATTACCGGCCGTTATGGGTGACGCCTCTTGTCGATGCAAGTATTGACTAAAAACATGAACTGACAAAACGCCCAGGAATAGGCGCTCTAAAAAGGTCTGCTGCACTGATCTAAGCGCAGCAGGCCTTTTACATATGGTAGGCATTCATGTAACCGCTGAGCTTCTCAGACATCGTAGAACCTTGAATTGTGGATAGCACGACTCCCGGGCCTTAAATGGTCACGCTAGGTTTGTGATGAATAGGGGCTTGGCCTTAGGAGGCTCGCGGGGCGAATAACCTGAAATGGACCAGAATCTGCTCCAGCTTTTCAACGCACGCAGGCCCCAAGGGCGTCATTAACCACCAGGGAAGAAGTATCAGGGCGATGGATAGCGACCCCATCCAGACATCCATGAACCAATGTGCGCCCACCATAATACGGGGCGCACTTAACAGCACGACCATCAACAATGCGGTGACTTTCCAGCGTCGTGTTGAAAAACGCAATATGAAGGCCGCAAAAATCATTAACATCATTCCATGGTCACCTGGAAAACTGGATGACGCCATATCTTTCGTTGAAAAGCTGACCAGCTGCGTCAAATGATTATAAGGTACTCCGGCTGCACGGAAGACATAAGTGGGGCTGGGGTGTGCATAAAAGTGGTTGATGATTTTGTGATTGAAAAGGGCCACTACGACAGCGGTTACCACCATCATGACACCCACACTGAACCAGTGGGCGACTCGATCCGCACGCGGGTCTTCTCGCATGGAGAGGAACAGTACCAGCAACATCAACAAAAAGGATATGACATCGTAGTACCGTGTGTTCAGCGCTGCCATTAGAGTATCCCAGAGGGGGTGCGCAGGCGTATAGGTCGCATTGAAGCCGAAAAAGACGGCGTTATCCAATCTTGGCCACAGCGGCAATACCGTTTGCAGCCAGCTGAACAGGATGGCTAGTCCAAGGATATTCAGCAAAAGTATTCGGGGGAGTCGCATGGGCTATTCCAGATATGAAACCGATGACGTATAAACAGAAAAGTGAACTCCCTTGGGCAATTCACAATGCCTTACCGTTGAAGGATACGAGCATCAGCATATGGCTGAAAGGCTTCTGAAACAAACGTGAAGGGTATTGATACAGAAGTCATTAAGATCGGGTATCCGTTTCCCTGCTCTTTACTATCAACCAGAAAGTTGAGCAGGGAACGTCATATTTCAAAGATACCCTAAAGTGAAGAAATTTTTTCGTACTGATCGTCAAGCAAGGTCAGGGCTTGTTTGGCCTCTTCAAGACGGGCGCGCTCTTTCTCCACAACAGCAGCGGGGGCCTTGTCCACGAAGTTGGCATTGGACAGTTTGCCTTCGATCCCCTTGATTGACTTCTGATGCTGTTCGCGTTGCTTATCAAGACGTGCCAGTTCAGCCTCTTTGTCGATCAAACCCGCCATGGGAACACGGACTTCCAGACTTCCTACATACCCCAACGCAGAGGGTGGTATATCCGTTGCGTCGGCAAATTCGGCACTTTCCAGCTTGGCAAGTTTGGTAAGCACGCGATGGTTTTCTTCGAGGCGGCGACGATCGGTTTTATCTCCCCCACAGAAGAAGAGGGGTAAGGCCTTGCCGGGTGAGATATTCATCTCGGCACGAATATTACGGACAGCCACGATGACGTGCTTCACCCATTCGATGTCATCAATAGCCGTTTGATCGATGCGTGACTCATCGGCTTGCGGCCAGGGTTGAACCATGATCGAGGCGTTCGCTGTCACTTCAATACCTGCCAATGGCGCGATACGTTGCCAGATCTCTTCTGTAATAAAGGGCATCATCGGATGCGCCAGACGCAAAATGGCTTCCAGTACACGTACCAGTGTTCGACGGGTACCGCGTTTCAGTTCGCCACTGGCTGAATCGTCCCATAATACGGGTTTGGACAGCTCAAGATACCAGTCGCAGTATTCATTCCAGACGAATTCATAAAGTGTTTGCGAAGCAAGGTCAAAGCGGAATTCATCAAAGTGACGTGTTAACTGGGCTTCCACCTGCTGAAGACGTGAAATGATATAGCGATCCGCACGGCTAAGCTCAACCTGTTCACCATTCGCTCCACAATCCTGATCTTCAGCATTGGATAGCACATAACGTGCCGCATTCCACAGTTTGTTACAGAAGTTGCGGTAACCATCCAAACGACCAAGGTCAAACTTGATATCGCGCCCGGTAGAGGCCAGAGAAAGATAGGTATAGCGAAGGGCATCGGTGCCGTGAGGCTCGATTCCCTCAGGAAATTCCTTGCGAGTCGCTTTCTCGATTTTTTTTGCCAACTGTGGCTGCATCATATTGCCGGTACGTTTCTGAATCAGCGTGTCCAGATCAATACCGTCAATCAGATCGATAGGATCAAGTACATTGCCTTTCGACTTGGACATTTTCTGCCCTTGTGCATCACGTACCAACCCAGTGATATAGACCTTCTTGAATGGCACTTCATTAGTGAAGTGCAAGGTCATCATGATCATTCGGGCAACCCAGAAGAAGATGATATCGAAACCGGTCATCATCACATCGGTGGGATGGAAGGTTTTCAATGCTTCGGTATTTTCGGGCCACCCCAGGGTTGCGAAAGTCCACAAGCCCGAGCTGAACCAGGTGTCGAGTACGTCTTCGTCCTGCCGCAGCGTTAGCTCTGAAGAGAGGCCATGCTTTTGGCGCACGTCTTCTTCGTTGCGACCCACATAACAGTTGCCTTGATTATCGTACCAGGCCGGGATGCGGTGCCCCCACCACAACTGGCGTGAAATACACCAGTCCTGAATGTCCCGCATCCATGAGAAGTACATGTTTTCATAACTTTTCGGGACGAACTGGATATCACCATCTTCAACAGCCTTGATCGCTGGTTCGGCAAGCGGGGCAATCGAGACGAACCATTGTGCAGTCAACATTGGTTCGATAACCGTACCGGAACGGTCCCCGAAAGGCTGCATGATTACCTTGTCTTCAACCAGTGGTTGTCCTTCCGCATCGGTAACGGCAAAGCCTTCCGCGGTGACGGCGTCAACAACTTGCTTGCGTGCCTCATAACGGTCGAGTCCACGGTACTCATCAGGAACCAGATTGATGTCGCTGACATCACCTTTTTCACGGTGCCCATGCGCGATAGCTTCAGCCTGTTCGACACTTTCGTTGTAGGAAAGGCCATCCGACCGCATATGAGCGGTCAGATCCATCAGTTCATACAAGGGCAAATCATGGCGCAGGGCGACCTCATTATCGTTGAAGTCATGCGCTCCGGTAATTTTTACTGCACCGGAACCGAAATTGGGGTCCGGATGTTCATCGGCAATGATGGGAATCTGGCGGCGCTGCTCTTTAGGACCTACAGGAATAATCGCGAATTTTCCGACCAGTGCCTTATACCGTTCATCAGAAGGATGAACGGCAATGGCACCGTCTCCCAACATTGTTTCGGGGCGAGTGGTCGCAATCGAGATGTAGTTGCGTGTTTCGCGCAGTACCACGTTACCATCGGCGTCTTTCTCGATGTATTCGTAGCTTTCACCGTTGGCCAGAGGATATTTGAAGTGCCACATGTGGCCGGGCACTTCCTTGTTCTCGACTTCGAGATCGGAAATGGCCGTGTTCAACACCGGGTCCCAATTCACCAGCTTCTTGCCACGGTAAATCAGCCCTTGTTCATGCAGACGAACGAAGGCTTCCAGAACAGCATTTTGCAAGCCGTCATCCATGGTGAAACGTTCACGTGACCAGTCGACGCTGTCTCCCAACCGGCGCATCTGACGTGTGATATTGCCACCTGATTCCTGCTTCCATTCCCAGATCCTTTCAATGAATGCATCGCGGCCCAGGTCATGGCGACTTTTGTTTTCCTCGGCGGCTACCTTGCGTTCTACCAGCATCTGGGTAGCGATACCGGCGTGATCCGTACCCGGTTGCCACAGGGTGTTGTAGCCTTGCATACGTTTGAAACGCACCAATGTATCGCGCAGTGTGTCACCAAACCCATGACCCATATGTAGACTGCCTGTGACGTTGGGGGGAGGCAGCATCAGCGAAAAGGGCGTTCCCTTGCCTGATGGGGCGAACAGGCCTGCCTGTTCCCAGCGATCATACCAACGCTCTTCCAACTGCGCTGGATTATAGGTTTTGTCCATAGGTTCCATGCGGCGACTCACGATCCATTAAAACGAAAAAGATAAAAAAAGAGCAGGGTAAGCGCCCAGATCATCTGAGCAGGGCCCTGTTAATAATGCTTACAATTATACGCATCTTGCACGCTTGTGGGTATTCTTCTCGCCAAGAGGTAGGTGTTATTACCCTTTTGCCTTGAAATTTTGTCTTTCTATACCGATAGAGACTACATTGGTATGCGTATTAACGGATGCTCAACACATTTCATGAATGGCAACAGTGCCCCATGGAATGAACCCTACAACACATTAGTGTCTGGAGAAATTCATGAGCGACAAACAAAAGCGCGTATGGCTAGTGACAGGATGTTCTACAGGATTTGGCCGTGAGCTGGCTAAACAGCTAATTGAGCGAAATGAAAATGTGGTCGTTACTGCACGTAAACCTGATCAGATCGCCGACCTTATTCAAGGCCACGGGCATCATGTACTAGGGCTTGAATTGGATGTGACCGATGCGTCCTCCATCGAAAATACTGTTCGCCAGACGTTATCTCGTTTCGGCCGTATCGATGTGTTGGTCAATAATGCAGGTTATGGCTATCAAAGCTCTATTGAAGAGGGCGATGAGCGGGAAATTCGGGCTCAGTTCGATGCCAATGTCTTTGGTTTGTTTGCGCTGACACGTGCGGTATTACCGACGATGCGCAAGGAGCGTAGTGGACATATCCTGAACATCACCTCAGTGGCTGGCCTCGTTGGGTTTGCCGGTTCAGGCTATTATGCTGCCACTAAACATGCCGTTGAAGGCTTTTCCAGTGCTCTTTCTGCTGAAGTGGATCACCTGGGTATCAAGGTCACATGCGTAGAACCCGGGCCTTTTAGAACGGATTGGGCCGGCCGATCATTGCGCCAGACCAAAACCGCGATTCACGAATATTCTGACACCGTGGGTAAGCGACTTGCTGCTACGTCTGATGGCAGCGGCAAGCAGGCAGGCGATCCAGTCAGAGCGGCTAGTGCGATGATCAAATTGGTCGATGAGCCGAATCCCCCCCTGCATTTGGTATTAGGCAATTTTGGTGTGGATGCGGTGTCAAAACGACTACATGAAACGCTCAGAGAAATTGATGATTGGCGTGAAGTGAGTATTGCTACCGATTATCCCAAAGAGTAAAAACGTTTTAATCGAATGAGGATGAGATGAGCCCCAACATAGCGTAGGCAGCCCTCTTTTCTTGTTTCAGACTTGTTTTCTGCTCTTGGCGAGGGATATTCGATGGCATTGATGATTAAAAAGGTGTCAAATACTGCCTCTAAATATTTCTTGTCATGAATATACTGCTGATTTTGGGGTTGTTGATCACATGTATTCTATGAACAATTTTAACTTTACGAAGACGCTTACATGACCTTGAAACCGTTGCCTGTCTCGCGTGTTGAATTGGCCAGTCTGTTATTGATGGCGATCACACTGATACTCATCATGCCTTTTCACTTGCTGGCACCTTTATTGGCGGGCCTGCTGGTTTTCGAGGTCATCAATAACCTGGCTCGTTTTATCGAAACACGCGTATCGTCGCGATTCGGTCGCCCGTTGGCCGTGGCTGTTCTGGTGATTGTTGTGCTAGGTGCATTGGGAGGGATCTTCACGGGTGCCTTCAATCTGATTTTGCATGAAGTCAATGATCCAAGTGACCGCTTGACACAGTTGCTGAACGTGATCGACAAGGCACGCAGTCAGTTGCCGAGCGTCATCACTAATCACCTGCCCAGTTCATCGGCTGATCTTTATCAAATGGCCCAACATTGGGCTCGTGAACATGTCGGCCAATTACGCCTATGGGGTAGGGAAACCTTGCACCTGCTGGTCGCTATCCTGATGGGTATGGTGTTGGGGGCAGTCGTTGCTGTCATTCCTTCGCCTGACAAAAGCACGATGAAACCACTGGCCAGGGCTTTGCAAACCCGTGTTGAGCGGTTGGCCGATGCATTTCACCGCATAGTTTTTGCTCAGATCAAGATATCTCTGGTAAACACTATCCTCAGCGGTATCGTGCTTTTGGTGATAATGCCGCTGGCAGGTGAACACATTCCCCTTGCCAAAACACTGGTACTCCTCACGTTCGTTTTCGGGTTGCTTCCGGTGATTGGCAACCTGATCTCGAATGCGCTTATCTGCGTGGTTGGCCTTTCCGTCTCTATCTGGATCGGGCTCATCCTGTTGGTGTACCTGATGCTGATTCACAAGCTTGAATACTTGCTCAACGCCAGGATAGTAGGTGGACGTATCAGTGCGAGAGCATGGGAATTATTGCTGGCAATGTTGGTCATGGAGTCCATATTCGGATTGGGTGGACTTATCGCCGCACCGATTTTCTATGCCTACCTCAAGATCGAGCTTCGCAATTACGAGCTAATTTGAAAACAGGGTATTTTATTGATTTGCTCCTCCACTTTTGGTCCTCCACTACAGAAAAACCATGCGAGGGCGATGAAGGGTGAAGCACTGAAGTGAGCGAAGTTATAAACGGGGCGTTATAAATCGACCGCTATAAATGGGTCGTTATAAGTGGGTAGTTATAAAAAAAGGGCAGCGTAATCGTGCGCTGCCCCTTTGTCTCTCAGGCTCGGCAAACATTCCTGCTGGCCTTGTTACCGATAACGTATCTGCTTATTGCGGTTTTATCTGGTGAGCCTTGACTGGATACCCGCGCTGTTTATATAGCTGCCAGCATGCCCGTTTGTCATTCAGTACCTGTTGATTCTGATTGATTATCTCGGCGACACGTTCGAAACGGGAAAACCACTCCGGTACATCAGGGTGCAGGTTGAGCATTACCTCTACGCCCATCGGGGGAGCCTCATGCCACCCTATAGCCACTGGCGTTTTCGCCTCTTCCTTGTCGGTGTCTTTCAGCGTGCCTCCCGTCAATGTGTGGGGGACAAAACTTTCAGGGCGGAATATCCATAACTGATCATCAAGTGCCCGCGCTGCGGCTTCATCTTCGCAATGGATATAAAGCTGGTAGCCTTTGCGATAGATGGTCTCCGCCAGCTTACAGGCGAATTCAAGCCGAGCCTCGACAGACGTTTGAGACAAAACGTAGAAATCAATCTGGGTCATTGTGAAGGGTTCCGCGTGGCGCTGTATTACTCGAATCTGAGATATCTACACTGATATGGAACATGCCAGGATGTGCTCACCTGGCAACGACGTATATAGACTAACATCAGGATTGGCTGGAGACAGAATTTTTATATCTTGCACTGCCATTTTCGTCTTTGAGAATAGCCAGGGGAGCGACATCAGGTTATTCATTACTCTTTAAAGCAATAATAATCTCAAGCAGCTATAAATGGCAGCCTGGCTGTCATGGTGTGAGCAGATATTTGTCGATGTTGTCTTTTAACATTTGGGGGGAGTATACGTGGCTCCATACAATAAATGTATCGTCCGGGAAGGGGTACAATTCATGATGCGTCCGGGAGTGGACATTCTCCAGCCAGTGTTGATGTAGGTACTGGAGTAGGCCGATGTTCCCCTACACCCAGGAAGTCGAGTCGCATCTCTACGCGGCGACTTGCCTCTGCAGTTGGCTTGGTATCATTTGAGGAGTATCCACCCACTAGAAAGAGATCTCGAACCTGTAGCTTCTGATTGTCATTAAGCAGATTCGGGCCGGATGTTGACATCAACGTGCATAAAACACGTTCACTGCGTTGCAGACTCAAATTGAGGTTGCTGAGATAAGTCCCTTTCCTGTCAGTGAAACCTTCAACGACTACTCTTTTTATTACATCCTGGCCTGCTTTGTTATTTGCTTCTGATAAAATAACAGGCACGAATTGCCTGAGCAGGCCTTCCTGTTCTGAAGTTAATGCTGAGCTGGCAAAGTTAAAGCGAGCTCTGTCGCCAAAATCAATGACCCCGTTATTTTGATCAACAGTAACACCGTTATACTGTTTGGCTGCTTTTGCAATGTGCTCCATAACAGTCTTTATTTCCTGTTGATGTTCACCTTCCAGTTTTTGCTGCTTTTGTTCCATTTGTTCATGATGGGAAACATGGCTAGTAACGACATTCAATGTTATTGCCATGAGTATCAGGAATAGCACCATCAAGGCCGTCATCATATCTGAATAGGATATCCAGAAAGGTTTCTCCGCTTCGTCCCTGGACCCACGTTTGATGATGATACGATTACCCAGCATGATTATTTACCGTCGGTTGATAATAATTCCGTCCGCATAACACTGTATGTGATAAAGCTTCATACATCGTTGTTTTGAGTACGGCTATGGATAGGCGTATCAGATTGGAAAATATTACTCTCCGATTCATAGGTACCATCCATCATGTGACTAATTCGTGTATCGATCTGCTCCAGAGATTTAAGTGTTACCACTACCTGCTCAATACTATCTACCGTTTTTTGGTTTAGTTCATTGAGACTGTTTAGCTGCCTACTGAAAACATTGTCCAATTTATATATAAAATCGGTCATCACTTTCTGAAGTGATTCATTATTATTGGTATCTGCGCGCTGATATTTGCTCATGAATTGCAGCGTATTGGCAATGTGTTGCAGGGTAGGGTGTAAAGCATCCTGCACATTTTTGTTTATGGAAGCTTCAATGGCCTGATTACCCGTATTCAAGGATTCACGCTGAGTGTCCTTGAGTTCGCGTAATGTACTTCCGAGTTCGGAAATCAACTGATCCTTGAAAATATCAAACTGGAACGACGATTTGTCCGAAGCTTGCACTAGTCGTGACAAGTATTCTTCACCTACTCCGGAAATAAAGTTCTGATCCACACGCTGAGCAATATTTTCCGTTCGCTTGTACAACGATGACATTAGAAACTTTTCAATGAAGGTTACGATCATTGCCAGTGTGATCGCAAAGGCCGATATGGTGAACGCACTTGATACCAGGTGCATCAGGTTTTCGAGGCTATGGCGTACTACGTCAGTGTTATTGCTTAGCGTAAAGTGTTGTAGACCCGTTATCAGGCTGGTAAATGTCCCAATAATACCGATGCCGGTAAAAATACCCGGGAAATGCTTGAAGAACTCAGTCCCAACGCGATGATCGACAACGGCCTGGGTACTAAAAAAAAGCTCAGCAGGGACAGTAGCGCGTATAGTCGCACTTCTTGAACCGTTCACATCATCGGTGGACTGAGTATGAAGCGTCTTTTGATATTCACTCCATAGATGCGACAAGTGCGCATCGACCGAGAATATTTCCTGATATTCACTGGGAGTGATAAAAGTACTGCCATGCGTGTTACTGGAAAGCCCCCCCAACTGCTTATCTATTTTTTTCAGCAAAAATACATAAAAAGAGGCTCTAGCAAAGAAACACAGGGAGAGAATCATGAGTATGAGCAGGCAGATGCCAATGTATGCATGCTCTGACAGCGCTGCGAATAACATACTTATATACACTCGCTTTTTTCTCCCTTCATTACGTTTTCTATCTCTAACAAGCGATGATCAAATAACAAAACAGCAGGATGATGAATACTGTCCCAAACTATCCCCGGTCAAATATTCAACATCCCCGGCCATTACTTCCTTAACCCTTGTTTCTATATCTTTTCAATATACTGTTCTCACGTCTTGCGTCAAAGAACGATTCAGAGCATCAGGATTGAGCATATACTGAAGAGACACCTTGATCATCATAGGAAGAAGAATCGTCACTGCCTCCCTGAATTTGATTATCAATGGCGGATTCAGCCTGGTTCTCTCCCTCATCAATACCTTGCTTGAGGCCTTCCTTGGCAATCGAAGCGGCGCCTTTGGCAGCCGTCGAGCCTGCGCCTAGCGCTGCATCTGTTGCAGCATCAATACTGGCATCTGCCAATCCGCCGAGCTCTTCACCGCCGGGGATGATGAACGAGACAACAGCAAGGGCTGCTTCTCCCAAACCTTCAAGGAATTTTTTGAAGCCACCGCCTTTTTCTTTTTTAGCATCGGGTTGAGTTTCCTGTCCCGTTTCCATATCACTGGCAGAGGAGGAATTAAAGCCCCCTCCCAGAATGGACAGTGTATCCGGAGCAGCCGTCTGGTCTTGAGTGTGTTTCATGAATGCAGCCAGGTCACCCTTGCTGATATTACCATCGTTGGCTACATCCCATGCATTCCCTCCGGCACCGTGCTTGCCGTTATCCAGCATCTCGAAGAGCATGGAGTGGGGTTGAGCCAACAACGTTGCTGCATTTCTTACATCCTGGCTATAACTACTGTCATTGGCGATATCATCCAGTTTGCTTTTGGTAATGCCACCATGCTGGAAGAAAATATCCTGATTGTTTTGTAATGTCTGTAAGGCTTGCTGCTCCTGTGGTGAAAATTTCACTTGTTGTGCAGCCAGATCAGACATTCGGTCAGTGGAGATCTTGCCGTTTTTGGCGCCATGAGTGAAAGCGCTCCACTGAGCGGGATGGTTAACAAAATACTGGGCAGCGGTCTGTAATTGTGGGGGAGCCTTGTCACCTTTCTGAGTGCCGTCTGCAATTTTCTGCAAAGTGCTGAGATCCAGATTTTTTGGCAAGCTTTGCGAAAAGTTGAAAAGCTCTCGCATGGCATCATTTTCGCTCATTTCACGCGGCAATGCCCCGGGAGGTGCATCAGACGGCACATAGTTATGCGTATAGCTTTCAGCTTCACTGCTCTGAAGCTTTTGCGCTGCCGTATCTTTCTGCATCATGGCATGAACATCCTTGGAGCTGAATTTGCCATCCAGATGTTTACCGCTTTGGTCTCCCTTCTGGTTCCCGCCATCCAGTTTCGCGAAGTAGGATGGATTGTTCAGTACTGTCCGAAGTGCTGCTTTTTCATCGTCGGGCGTATTCTTGTCTTTCAGGATCTTTTCAAGTTGTTTTTTATTGTCACCATGACTGCTCAACAACCCCAAATGGCGATTAAGCACTGTCAGCACTTGAGCAAAGGACATTTGCCCCTGAGTGGTTGCGCTTCCTGATGTAGTGCCTGAATTGCCAGATGAGCCCGACCCCAACGCACTGTTCAAGTAATCATCGGGTGACATACCAGCACTGCCGCCAGAATGACCTGAAGAACCGGTGGAAGAGGGCAGAGTTGTCGGCGTAGGTGTCATTCTTGTCGTGTTCACAGCTGCCGCAGGATCAGTTCTCATTTTAAATCTCCGGAAATCTGGATACCTACGCTCGAGTGAGCCACCCTCGGGCGTGTTGTAAATATCGTCGGGTTATTATTCTGTAAAACCGTGGTTAATATGCTTGTCACTGAAATAGGGCTATTAAACAATTCCAGTTGCCTTACGCATTACCAAAAGAAGCATATAATTCATTGGATGTTGTCCCGCTCATCGGATTATTGCCTGCACTATTGCGATCATCGTCGGGATGAATATAGGCACCGTTCATACCCAATTTATTTTCAAGGAAATCACCCGCTTCTTTCATCGTCGCTGTGGAACCATCGTACCAACCGGCGATGGTGGCATTTCCTGCCGAGTCATGGCTCACCAGATTCGAAGGCGCCTGAGCCGCTATGCTGGTGTTATCTCCCTTGTTCAGTCCCTTGCCATCGCTGATTTTGATGGAGGCATTACGTCCATCAATGTAGCTCACGTCAGGGAACTTCATTTTGCCGTTGGCATCGGCTTCGTACTCGAGACGACTAGCAGTCGGCAGGAATTTACCGTTTGCACTCGCCTGGCTGACGACACCCGCTTCACCATTTTGATAATGAACACTGGCAGTTTGGCCAGGTTTGATGGTGATTTTAGCGGAAGGGTCGGTCGTGGATTCGCCATTCTTGAATTTGCCGATGGTAATGTCATGGTCCTGCGTATTCTTGATGTGAATAACATTGGGACCCGAGCCGATACTGCCTTGCGATGTCTGATTGCTGGCGGTTGTTGCAGGAGCGGCCGATGCAGCAGATGCCGTGGTAGGTGATGGGGATACCGTTTTATTTATTAATGAGGGCGACTCGGGGGCTGGCCGGGAATCAAAGTTGATGGAGTCGGGCGAAGAAGGCAACATGCTGGATGCACTCCCACCCTGAATGCCACCACTCTGTTCTGTACCTTCAATTTTCTGCTCGATTTGCTGCAACATCGATTCCAGTTGCTGGAGTACCTGGGCAACATTAGTCCCTGATCCATCAATCTTTTCCATACCACATTCCTCATAATATCACTGTAAATAAGAGAGTCGGTGATCACGAATAACGCCGAAGAATGCGATGTAGTACAGATGCATTTATCTGATAGGTAAGCATCCGCAGGGGCGACTTATTCACGTTTTGTATGATGACTCTCAGGGTAGAGATGTTTTATGTGTGGCGTTTTTCTGTAGATTGGTTCCATTCAATTGAATTAAAGGCAGGAAAAATAATTATCGAAAAAAAATGGAACCGTGAGGAGCTCTTCTGTCACTTAGCATGTGTGAGTGAAGGAAAAGATAGGATGGTTATTGTTGGATATGACCGCCTTGATTCGAACCTGGTTAAAGCTGTTCATATTGTAACGCCAAAAAGAATGGAACCGTATCTGGATAGATGGCACTCACATAATACGAGTGAAGGCTTTAATGACGATCCTATTGTTGATGTAAAACAATTTCTAAACATCGGAGAGGACTCCATCGTGACAATTGAACATTATCATTTTCATGTTCATCACCATCATCATGCTGATGAACCAGAGGCGCTTCCAAAAACGAAAGCAGAGCCAGAGGCAGAAGAGCCGAAAGCCAGTGGTAGTGGCGTTGAGGTTAGTGCTTCACCTGCCAGTGAAAGTGAATCGGAAGGCGCTGGAGTGAGTGGTAGCAAACCTTCAACAACTCATGGATCCAGTGAAGCACCTACTTCAAGTGCTGAAGAGAGTGGTTCAGATAGTTCTGGTTCTCTTTCTGGGCTGGGAGCGCTTTTCGGATCACTTCAAAAAGGGTGGGGAGAGGTAGGAGATGCTGCCGATACGGTTGGGTCTGCTATCAATGCAGTGAATGAAATTCGTGATTTTCTCGATGGTAATTCTGCTACAGACAGCACTTCCTCGAATGGGTCGTCAAATGATGCAGCTGGTAACTCTGGTAATTCCAGTCAGTCTGCAGGCGGAACCGCTGATAATCAAGATACTGTTGGCAAGATTCTAAGTGATATCACTGCTTTGGAGGCACTTTTTGGTGACTCTAATAATGCTGACAAGGCCTCAGCAAATACGGATTCCTCCAATCAGCAGCTCTCTCAGACTGACGGGCTGGCCTCTTTGCCGATCCAGAATAATCCAGAGGCGCAGGGCATAATTAATATTCCAGCGAATTCTGGTTCATTTGGTGTCCCCAAAGATATTGATTCAAACTTGCCATTATTGAATCAGCCGCATCATAACGAGGGTGGGCTGGCAGGAATATTGAATGGTCCACAAGGCCCCGGTCCTGTTATTGGGCCGAATCTTGGTGGAGCGCCTCATGAGCCATTGTTGGCCACCAATGGTGGTCAGAGTTCAACCACCACGACTACCACAACCACCACGACTACCACTACTTCAACTGAAGTCTGAATATAATTTGTTTTCAGTTGATTGGGTATAAAAGTGTAATTGAAGATAACGTTCGTTGAGTGCTGGGTTAATAAACCCATTATATCATCTTAAACAGGAGTAACGATCATGTCAGACGTATCTGCAACTGGTGCTGGATTTAAAGCGGCCCTTCAGGGCATTCAGCAAGAGAACGAAGCCACCACAATCGAGCAGGCTCAAAACTCTGCTCAGCTGCAGAAGCAGCAGGCTGAGCAGGCCATCATGACTGAACAAATGACCGATAACAACAAAGCGTTTAGTGCTGTCACTAAAGCTGACCAAAGCATCAGTTACTAAACTCGGCTCCGCTACATATCCTGGGTCTACTTGGGTGGTGCTCGCAGTGGGTTGATTTAAGATTCATTGCGAATGAAAGTGCCTCTGTAGACCCGGTTGCAGCTAACTGAGTGTTTGTTTTGGGTAAGAAATAGTGGGTGCCAATCATTTCAAATGCTTAGGTGAAATGTAATGAAAATTCCTGCAGGGATGGGGGAACTTCTCCACAAATTCAGTCAGCATTATGGGTTCTCTGGTGGAGATGAGGCCAACAGGTATAATGTTATCAATGATGCCTACAGAATCTACAAAGGCGATAGTCGAGCAGATATCATAGGCGATACCATCTCATATTTAACTTCAGCCAGCGATGATAAAAAAGATAAACATGCATCTCCGGATCTTTCCAGTTTAGTTGGAACAATGAAACCGCCCCATTTGCAGGCGAAGGGGCCGGTCGATGTGTCAGCACAGCCGTTTCCCAGGTTTCCCGAGCTCAAGGAGCCGTCACTAGCGCCACTTGCTGAATCTGTTCGTGGTGATATTGCCCCAGGGCATTCTAATGAAATCTCCAGTCAAGCTAACCTGGATCAGTTGTTGACAGCTTTTCGTGATGATATTGCTCCAGGGCATTCTAATGAAATCTCTAGTGAAGCCAACCTGGACCAATTGCTGTCAGCTTTTCACAAGGGTGAGTAATAGAAGTGCAATCGCGGTACGTTAGTATTTTCGCAATAATATGCTGCGATGTGTGTGATGAGTGGTGAAGTGAACGATTAATATTTCCCGAATTTGCTGATGACTTGCATTTGGTCTTATTTGGGTTTTATTACATGGACAGGCTTGCTAATGTGCTATCAGTTCCTGTCAAGTTCTTAATGTGTTGATATAAACAGGAGTAATAACTATGTCAGACGTATCTGCAACCGGTGCTGGATTTAAAGCGGCCCTCCAGGGTATTCAGCAAGAGAACGAAGCTACCACGATCGAGCAGGCTCAAAATTCTGCTCAGCTACAGAAGCAGCAGGCTGAACAAGCCATTATGACCGAACAAATGACTGATAATAACAAGGCGTTTAGTGCTGTCACTAAAGCTGACCAGAGTATCAGCTACTAATTCACTGACGATGCTATTGTCAGTCGGATAATTGGCTTTGGGTCGCTATCGATTCTTCGATGGCGGCTTTTTCACTTTCTGGAGTAATTATGGCTATTAATCCATTGGATGCAGCATTGACACAAGGCATCAACCCTCAGTCACAATTAAGTGATGTGGTGGAAGAGGGGATGGATGGACGCCCCTTGGCGCCCGCTTCCAGTGATGTTGATTTTTTCAAGCAACAATTGGACGGTCCTCTTTCTCCACAAGAGAGTGCTGCCACTCCGTCTGTTTCTGGTACTGGCAAAGGCAATGCGATCACTGCCATGCTGGACTCCTTTAATGATTCCTCCAAAGAAGCAGAAGCCAGCTTGCAAAAGGCGTCACTAGGCACTACCCCGGCTCAGATTGTCGATAGCATGCGTAAAGTCTCTTCATTTGATCTGCAATCACGGTTATTGGCCAAAATGGTAGGCGATGGCGTGAAGGGCATCGATAAACTGACCAATATGCAGTAATGGAGCGGTGTGCAGGATGAGGAAGTTGTTTCTGTATGTGCTGTCATTCCTGTTGCTGGCAGGCTTGTCTGCTTGCAGTGGACGTTATCCGCTCTATAGCCATCTGGACGAAAACAATGCCAACGACATCGTTGCCGCGCTTGAAAGCCATGGCATCAATGCTGAGCGTGAGCAACAGGGAAGTAGCATCGCGGTAACCATTCCTTCGGGCAGTGTTCAACAGGCGGTTCAAATACTCAATGCCTATGGATTGCCCAGAAAAGAATCCGTAGATCTGGGTAGCATGTTCCAGCAGGATGGCATCATGTCGACGCCTTTCGATGAAAAGGCGCGTTACATATACGCACTTTCACAGCAGCTGGAATCAACACTGGATCAGATTGATGGTGTTGTTACGGCCCGTGTACAGGTTGTTCTTCCTCAACAGGCGGCTCCCGGTCAACCTATTGAACCCGCCTCAGCTTCAGTGTTTATAAAGTATCGTTCGCCCCTGGATCCTGATGTACTCCGCCCTCAGATTTTACAATTGGTGGCTACCAGCATTCCCGGAATTTCTGATGGAAATCGCAATCTTTCGGTCGTGTTTGTCAAGGCTGATCCGATTTCAATATTGAATCAACAGGAAAAAAACAGTAACGCATCTGTGCATGCACCGCCGGCTCATGGTCATGGAAGTATCTGGTTGTGGGTAGGATTGGGTGTGGTAATAGCAATTGTGGTCATAGTGAGCGTATTGACGTTCTAGTGCCATACACTGTTCAGGTTAAAGATGAGTGAAATAAAGAGGCGGGTAATTTTCCGGGCAAAATGAGGTCTATGGAAGGCAATGCGTGAACTGGACTGGATCAATTGGTGGGCGACCCCATGGGAGAAGGCGCTGGAGGAGTGGTGGCCTCCCTTGCTCAAAGCTCTGGATGCGGCTCAGTTGGAAACTCTGCGTACGGTGAGTCCGAACAGCTTTCTTCGCGCATTTGACATTACACCCTACTTTCCTGACCAACCCAATAATCTGGTATTGCGTTTGGTCAATATGAATTCAGAAGAGTGGACACATCTACACCACCTGAGTTTGGCGGTATGTTCTCCCTCCAAACCCTCCCCTCTGTCCGAGGGGCAACGTATCTGGTGTGAGCGTTTTGCCAAGGGGGTTAGACCCGGGCGCTGGTTGAATGAAGGGGATGATCCTTTCTTTCTGCTGAAGTTATGGTTGAATGAGCCTGCCTGGGAGCGTGTTCGGCTTGTTCTTCCTCGTGAGCATGTTGCGTCTCTGGAGTCTCTCGTTCCTGCAGAAGAACCGAGCAAAAGGCAATTGCGTATTTTTTGGGAATCATTGATCTGGCGTGTATTGGGTACAGAATGACCGCCTGCCTATTCATGATCATGGATATATATGTTTGTTAAAAGACATTTGAATCTCTCCCCTTCTGGTGACGGGCTTGTTCCTGCTTATATAAGGCGTGAAGATCTTCTTGAGAGCGGTGTTCTGGAAGATATTCGCCAGTCAGCACAAGAAGAGGCAGAGCAGATACTCGCTACAGCAAAGGCTGAAAGTGATCGATTGCATGAGGAATTCGAGCAGGTGTTTTCCCGACAGGTGATCAATGTCATGCAATCGCTGAAAAATCAGCAGGTCAACATTGTCGCGAATGTTGAACAGTATGCAACCGACGTGGTGATTACTGTTCTGAGCCAGCTTATGCGTGATGTTGATATGCCGACACGTATGCTTTCCATGATCAGGGAGTTGTCATCCAGGCATGTCCCCTCTGCCGATCTGGTTCTTTACTGCCACCCGACGGTTTATAGTGACGTCAATGAGGTTGTCAGGAAAATAGGCAGCCATCTTTTTTCAGTTGCCGAGGATGATTCGTTGTCGGTCGACGCATTAAGAATGGCGACGGATTTTGGGCAAGTGGATATTTCGTGGAAAGCATTCTGCGACGCTGTTTTGGCAAGTATCCAGACTGCCAATGTGCAGGAGTGAATGAGGAGTCGATATGGTTGGAAAGATGCTGGATTTCTGTATGGTTTTAAGTAGGACGTCATAAAAAAGACAAAAAGTATTAATAGGATGGAACCGTTCTTCCGATCAGAGGCACTAACATCTATTTAAGCCTGATCGATTTAATCGAAGGTGTTGCCATGGATTCTTTCTCATCTGCTCCAATGCCATTGAGTAGTGTACTTACACTCCACACCAGTCTTGTGGAGTCGGAATCCCTCGCGGCTTTACCAGAGGACGAAGCGGTGGGCAATGCCCTGCTCGGAGCGTGGGAGGCCGAATCTGCCATCGAGCCCGGTCGTATTCCGCGCACTTCCCTGGCACAGCGCGATATCAACATACTTCCCTCCAATCAGCCCCTTTCTCTTGGCCCTACCAGTGGGATCCAATTGGGACGCATGGGCTCTCGTAATCTGAAAACGTTGTCCAACAAGCTGAAGATAAAAATCAGTGCGGGTGCCAGTATTGATGAGCTTTTGGAAGAGACGGGTGGCGATGCCGCATTGCTGGCGGATGTGCTTGCACAAGAAGAGGGCGATGAAGAAGATCGTAAAAAGCGTCAGGCTTATTCGCGTCTACTTCTCTCTCAATATGGCTCGCAGGTCTCGTGCAATGATCTAGTAGAGAATCATGCACAAACATCTTCGCAGCAGGAACTTCGTGGTTTTTTCCATGACAAGCTATGGGGGGATGCCTCCTCCAAAAATCTTTTGGGGGCGATGATAAAGTTTTTGGGAGATAGCGGTTTGCCCACCGGCTTTAAAGAACTCCGACACGAACTCAACCGCAGGCTCGGTGAACAGTCGTTGGGTGCTCGACAAGCGTTATATAGCCAGCAGCTGGATTTTCTTGTCATCAGTACGTCTATTCGACTGGTAAATGCATGGCGTGGCTGTCATGAGTTAATCTCTTTCATGCAGATTAATGATAAACCCACTGCTTCGGCCCTCTTGCAACGTATTCTTGAGATGATCGATGAGGGATTGAGTGGAGATTCCATCAAGTCTCTCTACATTAGTATCGGGGGAAATCAGGGAGCCTATCGGCATCGCATGAGTATATTCAATTACCTGATTACGCTCTTTCGTCGTCTGCCACTAGTGATGTGGAAAACGGAATCCGATCGTCAGAATGATATGACAATGTTACTTACCGTCATGGGGTTACTGACGTCGAAGGTGCCGCGTAATGCCTTGCCAACATTGTCACAATCTGTAGCAAGAGGTATTACTCATGGGTGAATTATCATTGAAACTAAATGCACTCTTGAGAAACGTAGGAAAGCGTTCCGAATTGATTGCCGCCGGATTCGTTCTGGCCGTGGTCTTCATGATTATCATTCCCTTGCCGACCTGGCTACTGGATGCTCTGATTGCAATCAATATCTGTATTGCTTGCCTGATGATTACGATTTCTCTATTCCTTCCGAGGCCACTGGCCTTTTCCAGTTTTCCTTCCGTTTTGCTTCTTACCACCATGTTTCGCCTGGCACTCTCAATTTCGGCGACGCGATTGATTTTGCTTTATGCAGACGGTGGGGCGGTTATCAGTTCTTTTGGTCACTTTGTTGTACGCGGGAATCTGGCCGTCGGATTGGTCATTTTCCTTATTATTGCTGTTGTCAATTTCCTCGTCATCACCAAAGGGTCTGAGCGTGTGGCGGAGGTCTCCGCGCGTTTTACGCTAGACGGCATGCCGGGCAAACAGATGTCCATCGAAAGTGACCTGCGTGCAGGTCTGATCTCTCAGGAACAGGCGCGTGCCAAACGTGGAGAATTGGTAAAAGAGAGCCAGATGTTTGGTGCCATGGATGGGGCACTCAAGTTTGTCAAAGGGGATGCTATCGCTAGCCTCATCATTGTGGCGATCAATCTTATTGCTGGTCTTGCTATTGGTATGTTGCAAAAAGGAATGCCCATCACTGAAGCGCTTGCGGTTTATTCAGTGTTGAGTATTGGTGATGGCATGGTTTCCCAGATTCCGGCACTCCTTATTTCCCTGACAGCCGGTATGATCACGACACGCATAGCTCAGGATGAAGATGGCGAAGAAGGTGCTTCCAATGTAGGGCGTGATGTCATTTTGCAAATGAGCCGTGAACCACGTGCCTGGTTTGTGGCTGCCCTTGGTATGGTCGTATTTGCATTGATTCCTGGCATGCCTACTATCGTATTTCTTTTCATGAGTGCTCTGGCCGCCGTGGGAGGCTGGTATCAGTATCGGCACAAGGCCCGTGAAATGAATCAGCAGGAAGTGCTTCCGCCGGAAATCGCGCCTGCAGAGAATGGCTTTCAGGATATCAAGACGTTCGATCTTTCCAGAGAGTTGTTGGTGCAATTGCCTGCCAGCTATGCAGGGCAGGAAATTACAGCCCCTATCATGCAGGCGATACGAAAACGTCGTAATTTGATGGTGACCAGTATTGGGATGGTTATTCCCAACCTGAAAGTGGAATGTACTACAGCGCTGGAAGAGGATGAGCTGCGGTTTTGCATCCATGAAGTGCCTGTGATGAAGGCTACGTTAACCAACACAATGGTTGCATTGAGGAGAGGACCACTACCCGTTCAGCCCATGAGCTTCACCGAAGGTCGTGCCGACAGGGGGGAAAGCCACCTGATCTGGGTTCCTCAGGAAGATGCACTGGTCAGTCATGAAAACGTCGTTGTTTCTACCAGTGAAGAGATGATCGTGGATCGTGTTGAAGAAGTCATGTTCAGCAATGCATCGCGTTTCTTCGGTATGCGGGAAACAATGATAATTTCGAAATGGCTGGAAATGCAAAAGCCGGAGCTTGCTCAAGAGCTGCAACGTCTTATTCCACTTGCCCGGCTGTGTAGCATATTCCAGCGGTTGGTGAATGAGCGGATCCCTTTGCGGGCAACGCAATTGATTGCTGAAGCATTATGTGAGCATGGGCAATACGAAAAGGATGTAACAGCGCTGGCAGATTATGCACGTATTGCTCTGCGAGACCAGATCTTCGACTATTTTCAGCATGACGGTGTTCTTAACATTCATATTCTTAACTCAGAAACTGAAGAGCTTTTGAGAGAGTCATTGCGTCAGACACAAACGGGGACGTTCCTGCAGTTGGAGCATGAACATGCACTTAGGCTGACAAACCATCTTTCCAAAGTCTTTGGGGCTTCACGGAGACCCAAAAGTGTCCTCATGGTTGCGCAGGATATACGGGCTCCGTTGCGTGACCTGATTGCGGGTGATTTTAACCATGTGGCTGTCCTTTCCTTTGCTGAAATATCCAAGGTGACCCCAATTGAAGTAGTAGGCCGGATGGATATCACGAAAGATGAGCAAGCTCAAAGTGCATAAGGAAGGTAAGGTGGTTGCTAATACCATGGGTATGATGTCACACACTGTTATCTCTGGTATTTCGGGGGTATCCATCATTGAAAATGCCGTACCAACGGTTGTAACGACTACAGTGGTGGGGTCTTTGGCTATACATGTTTGAGCTAAGAATTCTGAGTGGTACTCATCAGGGGGCCATGTTGCCGCTGGTGGGAGAAAACTGGTCCATTGGCGCAGGCAAGGACGTTGATCTGGTCCTGTTTGATTCAGGCTTTGCTGCCAGCCAACTGTTTATATATTGGGCCAATCAATGGTGCTATGAAATGCAGGGCTCAGCCACTCTCCTGGATGGAGCCAAAAACAGTTTGCCCGGAGAAGGTGTAATAGAAACGGGTGTCCCGCTATGTGCCGGCGGGGTCTGGCTTTGCATTATGTCCGCCGATGCCGCATGGCCGGAAGAAGGGGCCATGACACACCTGACTTCGGCCAAAAGCAAAAGCGGGCCAATAAAACAAGGATTGCTGCCCTGGATGGAAGGGCGATTGTCCAGCGGGCGGGGGGTGTCAAAACCCGCATTTCTGAGCAGGATGAACGAGCGCACATTGTGGGTCACTATTGTGGCATCCCTCTTTGTGATTGCCATTCTCGGTATTTTGCTATGGAGTTTTTTTACCCGCGGACAAAGCGATTTTTCAAACAATGCCTATGAGAATGCAGCCTCTCCTGTGAGCAAGCTGACACTTTCTCCGGAAAATGCGGCTCAACATCTGGAATATATGCTGGCCGAGCGTGATATTGATCAATCTGTAAAGGTAAATAGAAAAGGAAATGATATTCAGCTAACCGGCTCGGTAGACGGCGAACAGCAGGGGATTCTTTCCCGCATGCTCACGACATTCAGCATGCAATATCATACTCCCGCACATATTGAGAATCGTACTACACCCATCAGCACCCGCCTGCCATTTGGTATTCGCCAGATTGTAGGCGGTTCAGATCCCCAAGTAGTGTTGGATACGGGGCATCGGATGTATCAGGGCGATACCTACAAGGGTGTGAAACTCGTCTCTGTCACTGCCAGTACAGTGAACTTCCAGAGCGGAGAACAACAATACGAGGTGCACTGGTAAAATGAATACAACACAACAGCGCCTGCGCACATGGAGAGAACGATGTCTTGAGCAAATAGGCAACGTTTCCCCATTGAAAACCTTTGGAAGGGTCCGTGAGGTTAACGGCATTCTGGTCAAGAGTAGTCTTCCTGGTGCCACTATTGGAGAGCTTTGCAAGATTGCGCTTCATGATGGTAAGCATGTGCTGGCAGAAGTCATCGGATTCAATCAACAAGAGGCCGTCCTGAGTGCACTCGGTGGAATAGAAGGCGTGCAGCTAGGGAATCTGGTAGAACCTCTGGGGCATGCCCATCGCGTGAGTGTCTCCGATGCATTGCTTGGAACTGTACTGGATGGTTTCGGGCGGCCTTTGGATGGTAACGGTGTCAGTGCCTTTGCCACACGCGCGGCAAAATCATCAGTGGATGTGATCAACGCCGTTCAGGTACCCAGTAGCCGTCCGCGTATTACTGAAAAGCTCCTCACAGGAATTCGGGCTTTGGATGGCCCCCTTACCTTGGGTAAAGGGCAGCGAGTCGGTATCTTCGCGGGCGCAGGATGTGGGAAAACGACGCTCATTGCCGAGATAGCTCGTAACGTTGATTGTGATGTCATTGTATTCGGGATGGTGGGGGAACGTGGTCGAGAACTTAGGGAGTTTCTTGATTACGAACTGGATGAAGCATTAAGAGCTAAATCCATCGTGGTATGTGCCACTTCTGATCGCTCCAGTATGGAACGTTCACGCGCCGCATTCACTGCAACTGCCATTGCAGAAGATTTTCGCCGCAGAGGCAAGCATGTCCTGTTACTGATTGATTCATTAACACGCTATGCCCGTGCCCAACGTGAAATCGGCCTTGCTGCAGGTGAGCCTCTTGGAAGAGGTGGACTCCCGCCGTCGGTCTACAGTATGTTGCCTCGCCTGTTGGAACGTGCGGGGCTGGATTCAAACGGTGCCATCAGTGCGATCTACACAGTGCTTATCGAACAGGATTCCATGAATGATCCCGTTGCCGATGAGGTGAGATCCTTGATTGATGGACATATCGTTCTTTCGCGGAAATTGGCAGATCAAGGACATTACCCGGCTATCAACGTGCTTGGCAGTCTATCGAGAACCCAAAGTAACGTCGCCGATGACGCGCATTTGACCGTGGCGTACCGGTTGCGGCAATTGCTATCGGCCTACGAAGATGTGGAATTGATGGTTAAGCTGGGAGAATACCGCCCTGGTCATCAGCCCCTGACAGACCTTGCTGTCAATAGTCGTAGTGATGTCATGGCTTTTTTGCGGCAGGCTTCTCGGGCTCCCAGCCCTCTTGAAAATACACTGCACCAGCTATCGGAGTTGACCGCCAATGTTCAATGATGAATTGACCGCACTTCATTCAATTCGCCAGTTTCGTGAACGGCAGACTCAGCGTCAGTGTAATCTTGCACAGATGCATTTGGATGAGTTGAAAAAGAAAATAGTAAACTCTCAACAACAGCTTTTAGCGGCTCACGAACAGTGTATGCACAAACGGGAAGACCTGGAACAATCGTTCGTTGGTAGGCCCATGGCCGCTGATAACCTGCGTGAATGGAACAGGTTGGAACAGTCACTGATCAATGACGTCAATCATTCCCATGATATTTTGAATCAATTGAAAGATCATCGCGGTAGGTTGTCCGAAGCGCTTGAATCTGCCAATGCACTGTTGAAAAAGCAGAAAAAAAGCGTCGAAAAAATATCAGAATTACAAAAGCTGATGAGCGAGGATGGATTATGAAAAATTCATCCATCCCTGTGGCATCCACTCATCAGTCTGTAGTCCATGACTCTCATGACCATAAACATCCGTCTTCAGCCCCGCAAAGGAGGGGATTGTCACAGTATAATGAGGTTTCCTCTCGTCGTGGTTCTTTACGGTCGCGCATTGATCTTCCTGCTGGATCTGAGGTGCGCGGGAGTAATGAAAAAGCATGTCATACCGCTGCTGATAATGTGATCAATGATGCTCTGGTCAATGATGGTTTTATTTTCAATGCAATTTTGTCAGAAGCAAGTGAAACTGGATCACATCATGCGACTGAACATGTTTCTCCCGAGAGTTTTGCCTTGTTCACCGCGCAAAACGAGCCAATGGTAGAAATTGCATCCTCTTTGGCGGATGTACTTGGTCCCGAGTTATTGGCTGAAAATTTTGCTGAATTCTCTGTTGATATCCTATTGCCCAAATTTGGTCGGGTGCGCGTCAGGTCGCGAAAACAGGCATCGAGCAGACATTTACAATTGACCGCTGAGAAGGAATCGACTCATTTCTTGTTGAAGCAATATGCAAACGAATGTAAAGAGCGATTGAGTAATGATCTGGAAGAGAACGTGTCTCTTACCATACAAAAAAGTGAATTTGACCTGTCATGACTATCACCCCGCTTGCGTTCGAGAATGTTTCTACGCTGGAACAACAGGCCAGAACATTATTGGGAAAAGGTAGGAAAGCCAATGTCGCTCAGGGGGAGATGTCCATTCTGCTGGAGCCTGTTGCCAATGAGATCCAGGCTACGCATGATGTTCCTTTTCTGTGGCAGATTCGCCAGGGTGTCATTCAATTAAGTAACGCCAGTCCCTTGTTAGGGATGGTGAGTGAGTGCCCAGTGACACTTGGGGACTCGTTGCCTGATGACTCGGATTGGTTTTGGGGTGTTTACAATGCCTTTCTTGATGCGCAGGTTAAATCACTTTTTGGCGATATAAGGCCTGCGTCCGTGGCGGATATCTTCGCCTCTCCCATCAAGTTAACGTTGACGATTACCCGCGAAGGGCGGAGTGTCGATGGACTTCTTGAAATGGATTGCAACACCCTTGTCAGCCTGCTATCCGAGGGAAACTGGGAAACGATTTCAACTTCACTGCCTGATGATTTTGCTCTTCGGTTACCCGTTATCATTGGCAAAGTTGCATTATCGGAAAAGAATCTTCAGTCGCTCAAGACAGGTGATTTAATCTGTCCTCAAACATTGTATTTTGATACCAGTGGCGTTGGACATCTCGTCGCTGAAAGGCAATTTTTACATGTTCGTTTTAGCGATACGGGGACGTCGTTAGTGATTATCGACCAGAGAGAACACGACATGAATACGCAACAGCCAGCGGGGTCAGTCAACATTCCTGAAACAGGTCATACTGACCGGATGACAGGGCAGGAAACAACGTACGATGAATCGTCGTTTGCTGATGGCCTATCCAATGAAATAAACAGCGTGGAACACGATGCAGGACAGGCACCTCAACCTTTTGATGATCTGATATTACCGCTGACTGTCCGTTGTGGTTCTCTTGAGCTGACATTAGAGGAATTGAAAAATCTGCAGGTAGGTAATGTACTGACGTTGGAGGGTGTGACACCGGGGGAGGCCACTCTTTACTATGGTGAACGCCCATTGGCCTCGGGGGAACTTGTCAGTGTAGATGGCAGGCTTGGATTGCAGATTCGGCAGCTGGATTCAGGGGATTAGTGTGCAGGATACCAATGTTATTGCACTGCTTGCCATTCTTGCAGCAGGGTCACTGATCCCTCTTCTAATGATCGTTAGTACTTCGTTTCTCAAGATATCCATCGTGCTTATGATGGCTCGAAGTGCATTGGGAGTTCAGCAGGTTCCGCCCAATATGGCCATCTACAGTGTGGCTCTGGCGGCGACTATTTTCGTAATGGCACCGGTAGGGTATGCGATATCCAATAATTTCCAGCATACGCCTATTGATACGACTCAGCCAGGGGCTCAAATCGAGCAGCAGCTGGAACATAATCTATCCCCTCTGACTGATTTCATGCAGCGCAATACGACGCCAGACATGATTGCGCATATGCACGCCATGGCTCAGCGAATGTGGCCCCCCACAATGACGCAACACATGCGTCAGAACAGTGTATTTATTATTTTACCTTCCTTTGTTCTATCGGAACTACAGAAAGGCTTCGAAGCAGGCTTTTTGGTCTATATCCCGTTTACAGTTATTGACCTGATTGTATCCAATTTATTATTGGCGCTGGGTATGCAGATGGTGTCACCAATGACAATTTCGCTTCCGCTGAAGGTTCTTTTGTTTGTTATGGTCAGTGGGTGGACACATTTGCTGGATAGCCTGTTCTATTCCTATCATTAGGAGAAGGAAATGGATCCATTAGCAATCTTCAAGCATGGCATGGTACTGGTCATTCTATTGTGTGCAGCACCTCTTCTTGCTGCAGTAGTAAGCGGCGTATTGGTTTCCCTCATTCAGGGCATGATGTCCATTCAGGATACGACACTGCCGTTTTGTATCAAGCTACTGGCCGTCAGTATTACGTTAGCGATTACCGCGAGATGGATGGGGATTGAGCTGATGCAATTTGCGAGTAATTCATTCGATCAGATGAGTTACCTGCAAGGCTAAAGGGAATCGCTACCATGCTGCAGCTGGATTACAATTTTATATTGGCTATTGGTATCGGCATGGCGCGTCTGTTCCCCTGTTTCATACTGATACCCGCATTCAGTTTCGAGTATATAAAAGGATTGCCTCGTTACGGCATTATTTTCGCTCTGGCGTTGCTCCCGGCGCCAGGCATTCGGCACTACATCATCATGCAGCATCTTGACCTTGTTTCATTGGGCGGCCTCGCTATCAAGGAACTATTGCTGGGTACGATGCTGGGTATTTTCCTTTCCATGCCTTTCTGGCTGTTCGAATCGGTAGGAGCATTATTTGATAGCCAGCGCGGCGCCCTGATGGGGGGGCAAATCAATCCCAATTATGGCCCCAGCGATACTCCCAGTGGTCGTACCTTTAGGGACCTGACGGTCTATTTGATGGTGATTGGACTTGGTTTTTATGGCATCGTCCGACTGATATGGGATAGTTATCAGTTATGGCCAGCAACGTTATGGTTTCCTCATATTGCGCCTGGTGGCTATGATCAGTTTCTGGATGTGCTGAATACAACTTTGCATGACATGATCCTTTATGCCGCTCCATTTGTGACTCTTCTGATATTCATCGATTTTGGCATGGGTGTGATGAATATCTTTGCTTCCCAACTCAATGTATTTGTACTTTCCAGCCCTTTGAAAAGCGTTATTGGTTTTGTGATTCTGGTGTTATATCTTCCGACCCTCACTGGCTTGATCACTCAGCGTATTAGTGAGATGCAGAATCTTCCCTATTTTCTGTCGCATATCATTGGTATTCACCCATGATCGCTCTGATGAACGGAGGCACTGGACATGGCAGATGACGGTACAGGCGAAAAGACAGAAAAAGCAACGCCTAAAAAGCTTCGGGAGGAGCGCAAAAAAGGGCAAGTCGCGCAGAGTCAGGATATCCCCAAATTATTTATTCTCATGGGGCTGGGTGAAGTCGCTCTGGATATGTCGGCTACCAGCCTTAAACATTTCAATGCCATGTTGTTGGATCCCATACAAAACATGAATGGCTCTTTTGCACATGCATTGGATTCGGTGACAACGACGCTCGTCCATAATGTCCTTTATTTCATGCTGATCACGGCGGCTGTTGCTGTTATTTTGCGCTTGGCAGGGGGGTGGATCCAATTCGGTTTTCTATTTTCAACAGAAAGTCTAAAACCCAATTTCAAAAAGCTTGATCCTGTTACCAACATTAAGGAAAAGTTTTCCACTAAAGCATTGATCACGATGCTGCTGAATGTAGTAAAAGTGACGTTCATTGCCTGCATTGTTTATATCATGCTAGTGCCACTTATCCCCGGTTTATTCAACTTGACCCACACGAACGTATACGGTTTTTGGGAAGGGTCCATGTCAGTTTTTAGACATGTGCTTTATGCAACGTTCGCTGTACTGATTCTTCTGTCTTTTGCCGATCTGAAAATTCAGCGGGCGCTCTTCGCCAAAAAAATGAAAATGAGTATTCAGGACATCAAGAGGGAAATGAAAGATACCAATGGTAATCCTGAGACATTATATGCGCAGAGTAGATTCAGGCAGGAAATATTAAACACGCCTCCCCCGACGAAAACAGAGAATGTTGAAAATGCTGATATGCTTGTGGTTAACCCTACCCATGTGGCTGTAGCACTTTCCTACAAGCCTGAGGAAATACCCCTGCCAGTGATTATCGGAAAAGGGGAAGAGGCGGGTGCCCTCGAAATGATCGCAGAGGCTAAAAAAAGAAATATTCCTGTATTGCAAAGCATTCGACTGGCACGCGCTATGTATCCCGCCAATGTAGGAGAGACCATCCCACGCGAAACATTGCGTGGTGTGGCAACGCTCTACAAGATACTTCGAGAGCTTGAAGATTCACTGGGCGATGATATATACGAAGTGTCCGACAAACTGGTAAGTTGAAAAAAATTATTTTATTGGAACCAAATAGCAGAAATTGGCACTATCACTTAGGCAGAGGTCTTTTCTTTATTATCGGGGGTTAAAATGTTTCCGGATACCAAGATCGAAAAAAAAATGGACAATCGTCTTGATGACATGATGGAGCAAATGGACGAGGCTGCACTAACAAATAATGGCACACCTCAGGATGCTCTTTTTTTCGATCAATTGGTTCGAAAAAGTGCAGGGGCTGAGTTTGCAGTCACGACTCAGATTGAGGCATCGCACAACATTGCTGGCAAGGTCATTGACTCCATCTCCTGATATTTCTCGCCAACTGCTCGATCATCTGGAGAACCTGGGCACGCAAGATGTAGAGCTTACGTGTGATGGGTTACCTGTGGTCTTCTGTCAATCCGATAAAGGGATTGTCTTGCATGCGGGAACAGGGGTAGACAGCGAAGGCGATCGGATCGATAGAGTGCTTGGTCAGTTCAGCCATGTTGTCATTCCGCTGAAAATAATTCCCTGTATCAATCCGGATGATAATTGTTGGTGGTTGTTACGGTATGTGGAACCGCAACGCCGGTCAGAATTGATTTCCGTTCTTGGCAGGATTCTTGATGTCAGGGATGAATTCAAGCGTTGGCTATCCAATAATGAATAATGCGGGAATCATGTTTTGATCAAAGTAGGTAACAACAACAGAATGCTGGATTTAGTGGGCAGATACCATTCGATGGGAAGATTCACACGCGTCAAATGGTTGGCGATTATATCCCTCTTCATATTGGGGAGTGTACTTGCATCCGCGCCTTCCTATGGTGATGTGCCCGATGCCTGGCATGATACGCCGTATGAATACAATGCTTCCAATACGCCTCTGCATGATGTATTGAATGATTTTGCACAGACATTCGGGGTAACGTTACGCGCCAGCGGCAATCTATCGGAAAGCGTGAATGGAAACTTTCAGGCCGACAATGCCGTTGATGTTCTGAATCGCCTGGCGACTCAATATCAGTTGCAGTGGTATGTCTATAATAATGTTCTTTATATCAGCCCTCTATCAGCGGCCACTTCGTCAAGAATAAAGGTTTCATCCCAAACCATGTCCAACTTCCGGCAGGCCATGTCCGATATTGGCTTGTACGATCACAATTTTGGTTGGGGGGAGCTTCCTGATGATAATGTGGTGCTGGTGACTGGGCCTCCCAGCTATATTTCCCAGATTCAGCACTTTGCGAATGAGGGGAACACTACTGATAATTCTGCGTCTGATGACGCCAACAAGCGAATCATGGTGTTCCCGCTTCATTATGCGCAGGCAGGTGACAGAATTATCAGCTATCGACAACAGACACTGACTATCCCTGGGATGGCCAGTATTCTGAATGCACTTCTCAATCCGGATGAAGACAGGCCCATTCAGTACAGTAACCTTACCGACAACGGTAATAAGTCAGGAATGAATACTATCCCTTCTTCTACAACGCTGAATTCCATGCGTAATTCGCTTGCGAACGAGGAAAGTCCTGACGACCAACAGGAATTGAGTAATATCAATGCGCAAATGGACGCAATTCCTGTGACTGCTGATATCCGTGATAATGCTGTGTTGATTTATGACGATCCTGCACGTCGCCCCTTTTACCAAAGGGTCATCAATCAATTGGATGTCCCCCGTGACCTCATCAATATCAATGCCGTCATTGTAGATATTGATAGAAATCAGATGGGCGCACTGTCATCTGATTGGCAAGTCAGTAGTGGTAACAGCGCGCTTGGCAGTGACATGATTCCCGCAGGCGCCAGTTCTACGGTTTTCATTCAGAATTACGATAACTTCTTTGCACGGCTGAGAGCTTTGGAAGGGGAGGGTGAAGCTCGTATTATCGCGAATCCGTCTATCATGACGCTTGATAATCAGGCAGCTGTCATTGATCTAAGCAAGACGGATTACATTACGGCAACAGGTGAGCGTGTAGCCGATATCCTGCCTGTGACGGCGGGCACAATGTTGAAGGTAGTGCCTCATGTCATCATGCCCAATACGAAACAAGTGATCGATCATCACAGAAATGCCATACAGCTTGATGTTAATGTTGAGGATGGGAGTTTGCAGAACTCATCCATCAATTCCGGAACACCTGAAGTCAGTGATGCCAATGTGGATACCCAAGCGGTAATAGGGGAAAAACGCTCCCTGGTGATTGGAGGGTTTCAGGCTGAAGAAGATACGCATCGTCGTAGACGCGTTCCGATATTGGGTTATATTCCCATTCTTGGTAATTTACTTTTTTCTTCCAATGAAAGTACGGCCGACAATCGTGTTCGCCTCTTTATACTCACTCCCAGTATTGTAGGCACCCAGGTTGATCCGAGCCAGTATCTGCCACCCTCCGAGCGTTGGGGAGTCAATCATATGATGGATGAAATCGCTCAGCGTCAGCAAGGCGATGTTATCCAGCGTAACAAATTGCGTACCGTGATGCCTGAGTTCGCAGCAGGTTGGGTGCCACAAGGCTTTAGTAATAGGGTTCCCACGGCAGCTGAAGAGAACACATGTCGTTCAACCAATGTGTTCGATGTTCAACGTCAACGTGTTGAATATTACAGGGGGCCGGATTTTGATATGGAAGTATTCGCTGTCAGAAACAAAACAGACCATCAGCAACGCTTCTCCGAGGTGAACTGTTTTGGGCCAATGACGTTGGCAGTTTCAGCATGGCCACATATTTGGGTAGATGGACATGCAGAAACAGAGGTATTTGTGGCTTTGCGCCATCATCAGCCCTTGCCTCCGGGCATGCATGTCAGACCTACTCTGCTTACGAATGAGGGGCAGGTCAATACTCCCCTGAATACCACTATTTCTAATCATGGCGGGAGTGGCTCATGAGATACATAAAGGGATGTCTTGCGGCCACCCTATTGGTGACAATTTCCATGATTTTGAATGGGTGTGCTTCAGCACCTCAATGCACTGCTCTTGAGTGTCATGATCCACATAATACAGCCAACTCCATGGTGATCTGGTGGGCTCCCTCCATGTCAACCCAACAGCAAGCCAAACAATCCACCGATTGGGATCGAGTCTATGTGCCTCATTAATGTGGCGGAGCAGTAAGAAATGCTGTACCGGGTTGATAATCAGGCACAATTCATTGATAAGGCAGAACGAGGTATACGGGTTCTATGGTCGCCTTCGGCAGCCATAGAGCTTTCCTGTTTGGGGGATTTGCAATTTAGAATGAAGCTGTATCAACGACACTACCCTTCGTTGTTAGCAGTAGAGATGGCCAAGGAGATCTTTCAACAGTCCAATGATATACATGATTGTCTACTGACCATGGATGATCAGAATAACATTGTGATTCACAATGTTATTCATGAGCAGAAAAAAGGAGAAGGCTGTATAAATGAATTTATACAGCATGGTTACAAGTTATTATCAGCCGCTTTACACCGGATTGATGCGTTGTAGGTCCCGTAGCTTTTCACGGGCTCGTGAAAGTCGTGATCTCACTGTGCCAACAGCAATATTTAATTTTTCTGCTGTTTCATAATAATTGTCATCACTGTCAAGCCGGGTCTCAATTATTTCCTTCATGTTTTTAGGCATTTTCTCAAGCTGCTTTCTTATTTTTTCAAATTCCTGAGTTTGCTCAACAATGTCTGAAGGATTATAAAATTCCAAGCATGGGTCTGAGTTATAGAGGATCTCATTAATATCATCGATATTTTCAGTAATATGCTTTCGACGTTCTTTTATATATTTTTTTATGATATTGCAAGCAATCCCGCACATCCACGTCTCAGGTTTTGAATTACCTTCAAAACGATCCTTGCAGCGCCATGCTTCCATGTAAGTCTGCTGGATAATATCCTCAGCATCGTCATTGTGGTTTATTTTTCTGCGAATCGTGTTTTCAAGCTTACTGCAACCACAGGACAAAAACTTATCCAGTAGTAGACGATTCTTTCGTTGTATATTTTCAATTTCAAGGTGTGCATCCGTTGGTACTTGGGGAGCATTTTCCCCACGATCCTGAGTCTTTGTCTTATTTTTATGTGGTCGGTATATAATAACGTTTGGTATATATAATAGCGATATTGTTCGATATATAGAACAATTATTATTTGAGGGACAAATGGAGTTGAATTGGTAATTTCCTAACCATAATATGGAGTGCGTTTTATTCTTATTTTTAGTTAAGTCTTGTAGCAACATCTACATATCCTCTCTCTTATCTTCAATCTTATGTCAATCCAGAGTGTGTGTTGAATGCAGGTGTTATTCCCTTTTTTAATTTTATCTTAATGTTAACGATAGCGAATAAATATGAGTATGGCTAGCTTTTTAAAAAGTAATGCATCATTAAAATTAATGATACTGAACAAAGGTTAAGGTTTTGTAACAAAGGATTACTGATGAAAAAAAGGATAGGAATAAACGAGAAGGGGGCTCTATATATTAGAGCCCCTATCAAGTCATCGCAGAACTAGTGATATTTATACACTGGTATTCGAAGTGCCAATGCCACTAATGCTTTCAAGCTGCTCGATTTGCTGCATAATGTTTTGCATTTCCTGCTCGAGCGAAGCTATTTGAGAGGATTGTGTGCCAGCACTTGAGCCGGTAGACGTTGTGGTCGATGTAGTCGTTGTTGTGCTGGTATTGTTAGCAGGTGTATTGGATGTGTTATCGCTGTTGAGATAAGGATCAACGCTTGTCGTGCCGCCATTGGCAATATCGTAAGAAACCTGTTGTAGCTGCTTATTGGCCTGTGAGATTTTCTCGTTGATCTGATTTTTGTCCTGCTGATTGGCTGATTGCTGCACTGATGAGTTGTTGAACCCTCCATCCGCGGCAAATTCCAGATTGCCAAGTCCGGATTTTCCATCTGCACCTGCAACGTCATGTGTCTCAACCGCTGACCATACACCAGGGTGATTCAGATAGTATTGTGCCGCTTGTTGTACATCCTTAGGCACTGAACCGCCTTTATTATCTGCCATGTTTTGTAGATCACTGGTGTCAAAAACGTCTTGCCCTTTACCCTGTAGATATGACAGCAATGTTTGACTGGTAGACTGAATGGAAGGGCTTTGATTGGTGCCTACATTATTTAGTTGGGTCTGTAGTCCTTGAAGTTCTTTCAGCAGGGAACTCTGCTCATTTTCCTGTGCCTGTAGCTGTGCTGATGAACCCTCTAGCCCACCATGTGCAGCCCAATCCAAATTGGATAAACTGGAAAGATTATCCTTCTGATTGGGAACGTCATGCTGCTCAATAGCGCTCCATACCGGGGCATTATCCGAATTGCTCAAAAATGAAGCCGCTTGTTGAATGTCTTTGGGGACATTGCCACCTTTATTGGCAGCAAGGTCTTTCAAATCATTCAGAGTAAAAGTCGATTGTCCCTTGCCTTCGAAATAGCCTTCGAGTTGGCGGCTGGCACTTTCAGTTGTTTCTTGTGAGCCACTTGTGTCAGCAGCAGATGAATATCCTACTCCGGAATAGTTGGAGGAAATCGAGTCAACCATAATGCCTCTCCCAGTCAATATAAATGTACAAGTTAAGTAGAGTTGAAAGAATCAAAGCTGCATGACTTGAATCATTCGAGATCGGGTTTTCAAGGGTCGATCTCGAGTAGAATTTTTTGTTTACATGGAATGAGTTACCAATTGTTGCAAATGGGTTCCAAATTTTTTTCTCCAGAATGAAGAAATACGGATTGGTTCGGGTATCAATTGATTTTGGAGGTAACACGCGAACGAATATCGGAGACGATCCGTTTGTTTTTACTCTTTTGCCATAATGGGGATTGGGGAGGGGTATCTTTGCCAGAGATGTCAATGGATGGCCGTTTCGGGTTCCCAACCTTAACTTGTCGGTATAAAGGTTTGATGGAGAACGGAGTAAAAGATTCAGGCGAAGTGAAAAGGCTCAAGAGGGAGGCGAAAGAGGGCAGAAGTGACTTATTGAATAGGCGTATCGGAGAAGAGAGCAGAGGGGCAAAACAAGCCTCTTTTATAAAACCATCAAAAAGAGTACCTGTTTGCCCAGATCAGCCAGAATAGAATGTCAGCTATACGCCTCCATCAATATCGAGTACCGCGCCGGTTGCAAATGAAGCTTCCGCAGAGGCCAACCATAGTATGCCATTGGCGATTTCCTCGGCCTTTCCCGCTCTTCCCATGGGAATGCGTTGCGCTGATAGACTGGGTTTGTCAGGGTTGCCACCAGAGGCATGAATCTCTGTTTCAATGACACCGGGGCGCAGGGTGTTAACCCTGATGCCCTCTGCAGCCACTTCCTTTGCCAGCCCTTCACTGAAGGTGTCGATTGCACCTTTTGAGGCCGCATAATCGACGTACTCATTGGAGCCACCACGATGTGCTGCGGCCGACGAGATATTCACGATAGCGCCGCCGTTGCCTCCATGATGCGTCGACATGCGCTTTACGGCTTCACGTGCACACACCATGGGGCCTACAACATTGATGCGCATCATGCGTTCAATACGTTGATAACTCATTTCATCAACACGGCTTTTGTTATCAACGATACCGGCATTGTTGACCAACACATCCAGTCGACCAAAATGGTGATCGATGGTTGAGAATAGTCTCAGAATATCTTCCTCCAGACTAACATCAGCCTGTACGGCCAATGCTATTCCTCCGGATTGAGTAATTTCTTCAACGATAGCCTGTGCTTTTTCAGCCTGTGAGCGGTAGTTAATCACAACTGCATACCCGCGCATGCCAGCAAGATGCGCTGTTGCTGCACCGATGCCCCGTGAGGCACCGGTGATGAGGATAACAGGGTGATCTGTGACAGTAGACATTAGACCTCCTCCAATGGGCCGAGTTGATCTTCATCCAGCGATTCAGCTTCACGATCGAAAAGATATTGCGTGAGCAGGCCTACCGGACGGCCTGTGGCTCCCTTGCGGCCATTCCATGCGGTTGCCGCCACGTCCAAGTGTGCCCAGGGGTATTCGGTTGCGAAGCGGGAGAGAAAGCACGCTGCGGTGATCGAGCCTGCAGCGCGCCCGCCGATGTTGGCGAGATCGGCGAAGTCGGAATCCAGTAGAGACTGATATTCATCCCACAGGGGCAGCTGCCATGCACGATCCCATGATTCATCGGCCGCTTCGAGCAATGCTTCCGCCAGTTCATCATCATTGCTGAAGAGGCCGGATGCCTGACTACCCAAGGCAATGACAACGGCTCCCGTGAGTGTGGCAATATCGACCACGCTGGCAGGTTTGAAACGCTCGGCATAGGTGAGCGCATCGCTAAGTACCAAGCGACCTTCTGCGTCCGTATTCAACACCTCCACAGTCAGCCCCTTAAGGGTACGGATAACATCACCCGGTTTGAGAGCATTTCCATCCGGCATGTTTTCGGCAGAAGCAATAATGCCTACCACATTAATACGTGGTTTGATTTCCAATAGAGTCTTGAAGGTGCCCATGACGCTCGCTGCACCGCCCATGTCATAGCGCATTTCATCCATGCTGGCACTGGGTTTGATGGAAATGCCGCCAGTGTCGAAGGTAATACCTTTACCTACCAGGACGTGAGGGGCTTCTTCCGGGGATGCGCCATTGTATTCCATCACGATCAAACGTGAGGGTTCTGTTGATCCTTTGCCCACTGCCAATAGGGCGCCGGCACCCAGTTCCTCCAGAGCTTCTTCATCCAGTATGGTGACTTTCAAATCACCGGACCGCCCGAGGGAAACAGCTTCATTTGCCAGATAAGTGGGCGTCAGGATGTTGGAAGGCAGGTTGGCAAGCTCGCGTGCGTAATTGATGCCGTGACCGACACCGGCGCCCAAGGCCAGGCTGGCTTCTATACGTTTTTCATCCAAAGAGCTATCAATCAGCAGTGTCAGCGATTTAAGTGCTATCGCTGCGGGAGGCTGGCTCTTTCCTGCGGTATAGCGATATGTGGCCTTCAACGCTGATTCAGCGCTGAGCCGTGCCTGCCACTCTGGCTCACGATCATCCAATAGAGGATCAGTCAGCTCAGCGGCGATTTCCTTGACGGAAAGTTGGCTTGCCGCTGTGAAAGCACTGGTAAAGGCTTCACGCAATTTGGGTTCGGAAAACGAGTCAACATCCCCCAGTCCTATCAACAACAGCCTTTCGGCACTGATTCCTTTGGGTTCGGGAAGGAGCAGCGTTTGGCCCACCTCTGCCTTGAAATCTCCCTGTTCGATCAAACGTGTCAATAACCCGTCCAGAGCTGAATCGATTTTTTGAAAGCTGTCGGTTTGGCGCGGATTTTCCGAGTGCTGCTTGAAAACAGGAAGCAGAAGACAGGGGGTAGAGAAAGAGACGGGTTCAGAGGCGCGGGCTTGAAATTGCATGGAAACTCCTGTGTTTATTATCAATAAATCAAATCTCGTGCAGCATTTCTCTCTTTAAAGACAAGTATGCGTTGTTGCACGATAATATGCATTATGGTGGTGGCTTTGAGGGGGAGATGCAATGTAGTACACCACATTCATGTTTCCGCACGCTTTTTTCTGTGGTGCGAACTTATATGACATAATGATCTCAAACCTGATAATGATTCAAAAAATCACAGGCTTGCAGGTAGCAGATTGATACCTGATGCATGCTTTTTTTGCCTCCCGGAGACGGAGACCTTACGTTGGTCGTTTTTCGTTATTTGATTCGTGAAATTCTGATTACCATGCTGGCCGTCGCATTCGTGCTGTTGCTTATCATCATGGGCAGCCGATTTATTCGCTATTTCGCACAGGCGGCCGCAGGGCAACTCCCAGTGAGTCTGGTAGGTGATCTCATGTTGTTTCACTTACCCAGTTTCGTGCAGCTCATCATGCCGCTGGCTTTCTTCCTCGGGTTCCTGATGGCGTATGGCCAACTGTACATGAGCAGTGAAATGACCGTACTTCAGGCATGCGGTTACAGTCCTTCCAAATTATTGAGTATATCGCTTTGGCCGGGGATTATAGCTGCAATCCTTGTGGGGATGTGCTCGCTTTGGTTGACTCCGGCGGGCTTGTCGGCCAGTGCAAAGGCGCTTGATAACCAAAAATCCCATTTGGATTTCAGTGTGCTGACACCGGGGCGTTTTCAAAATATTGGGCACCGCACGGTGTATGCCTCTCATCTTGCGGATAACAACACTCGATTACAGCAGGTTTTTATCAGTGAAGATCATGACGGTGAACAGATTCTGACCCGTGCTGACGAAGGCTATCAGTTCACCGACCCCCACACTCATAGCCGATACCTCCAGCTAAGCAATGGCATCCGCTACGTCATTACCCCGGGGAGTGAGGTGGCGCAGAAGTTAAGCTTTGGTTCTTACGCATTTCTGGTACAGACACCGCAATCTTCCTATGAGCTGAATGCACCGGAAATGCTTCCGACGACCACGTTGCTTGCTACCCATGATGACGATGCACTTGGACAGTTGGAATTCCGCATCAGCCTGGCGCTGATGATCCCCATTTTAGCGGTATTGGCGATGTCACTATCGAAAGTGAATCCGCGGCACGGACGTTTTGCCAAGTTGCTCCCAGCGATTGTTCTTTTTGTTATTTACCTTAGCTTGTTGATCGCTGCACAAAACATGATGCATAACGGAAAGCTCTCGCCCATGATTGGGGTCTGGCCCATCCATATCGTGTTTCTAGCGCTGGGTGTGTGGCTGTTACGCAAAACGTTTGGTAAGCAGAGGGTACGTTGATGTTCAGTATTTTTGATCGCTACGTTGCGCGTAATGTACTGGCGGCAATGTTCATAACTGAATTTACCCTGTTGGTGCTGGATTTTGCGCTTTCCTATCTGGCTGAACTAAATCACCTGCAAGGGGATTACGGGACACTACAGGCCTTTGTTTATCAGTGTATGCGGCTTCCCTGGCGAACCTACGAATATGCACCCTTGGCAGTACTACTGGGCGGCCTCTTGGGTATTGGCAGTATGGCCAGCAGCAATGAGCTGACTGCAATGCGCGCAGCCGGTACCTCTATCTTTCGCCTGACGATTTCGATCCTGAAGCCTTTACTGGTTGTTATTGTACTGGTCATGGCGCTGGGACAATGGGTTGTCCCCAGAACAGAGCAATATGCTCAGGTCTATCAGGTCGAAAAAATGCAGCAGGGCCGAAATGCTTCGGTGATTCATGGCACCTGGCAGATCGATGGTAATACCTTTTATCGCATCGGGGCGGTTCAGTCTGACAACAGCCTGGTGGGCGTGGCTCGTTATGAATATCAGGGGAAAAGCCTGGTATCAGCCAGTTATGCGGATTTTGCTTACTGGAACCCGGAAACACATGACTGGACATTGCAGAATATCCGCGGTACCCGATTTACAAACGATGATCACACGCAATCTTTCCAACTTCAAAGTAGCCATTGGGAAACCCATTTTGATCCATCCTTTTTGAAGTTGGTGACACAGGATGTAGATACCCAACCCATTACGTCCTTGTGGGAATATGCACGCTATCAGGACAACCAGGGTATCAACAGTAATTCCACCTGGCTGGCCTTCTGGCAAAAGGTTCTTCAGCCCCTCGCGTTCATGGGACTGATGTTAATTGCGGCATCATTTGTCTTTGGTCCATTGCGTTCGAAAGCGGCGGGTACACGTATTTTCATGGGGATTGTTGTCGGGCTCTGTTTCAAGTATTTACAGGACTTGCTTTCACCCGCTTCATTGATTTTCGGCTTTTCGCCGTTGTGGGCTGTTTTGGTGCCGATTATCCTGTGCTACGTCGCTGGGCTCTATTTGTTGCGTCGCGGAGGGTAGCGCACCCGTGTTTAGCATGCCATTGGGTAAATGGAAATATAAAGGGTAAAGAGAAGCTGAAGATTTGGTATTTTAATCTTGGGAGAACTGTTTTTATTTACCTTGGTGAAGGTATAGTATCGTTATCAGGATTAAAACAATCCTGTCTTTGTTATGAGACAGTCGTTGGATATAAACGTTGTTGGAA
This sequence comes from Cernens ardua, assembly GCF_051251085.1. Taxonomy (NCBI): domain Bacteria; kingdom Pseudomonadati; phylum Pseudomonadota; class Gammaproteobacteria; order Oceanospirillales; family Halomonadaceae; genus Cernens; species Cernens ardua. Next base: position 16,425 of record NZ_JBPCZH010000006.1, on the reverse strand, counting down.
GCTAGGAGTTGTCACTGCTGAATTGCCATCAGCGCCAATGAGTGAGCCCTCTGCCAGACGCATATCGACGTGGTCACTCTCTTGATAAACCCGGGAATGAATGATGGACGAACACAACAATAACGGCGCGTCTTCTACCAGTCAGGCGCCTTCTACTGATCAACAGCAGGTGCAAACACAATCACCTGCGCATGATGCCCATACAGTCGAGCCTGCAAGTCCCAACATGATGGGGCAGTCTTTGCTGGCGAGCCCTGCCGCCAACTATGTGGTTCCTGCTGTGTTGTGGGTATTGGTAGCCTTTGTAATCATTAGTTGGGCGATGTTGTTGATCAAAGGGCTCCAGTTTGGGCGCTTCCAGGCACAGCGCAAACGTTTCCTCAAGCAGTTCTGGGCATCTGATAGCCTGCTGGAAGGTGAGAGCTCGCTGGATGTAAATGCTGGTGCTGTCGTCACCCTTGCCCGCACTGGTTTTGATGTTATTACTGGCCGTGACCTGACTCAGCACAATAGCGCGCTAGTAGGTCAGGTCAATCGTGGCGAACGCTTGGTGCGTAGTCTGCGACGTCAAATGCAGCTGCAAAAACGTTCTCTGGAAAGTGGCCTTGCGATCCTGGCCAGTATTGGTAGTACAGCTCCGTTCATAGGCCTTTTTGGGACTGTATGGGGGATTATGGAGGCTCTGGTGCACATTGGTGAAACAGGGCAGGCTGACCTTGGGAGTGTTGCAGGTCCAATTGGTCATGCACTGATTGCTACTGGCGTTGGTATTGCAGCGGCGGTCCCCGCTGTTTTGATATACAACTACTTTATTCGGCGCTTGAAAATCGCCTCTGGTGATATGGAGAATTTCTCTGAGGAGTTCTATCGTCTATCGCAGGAGGTGGGCTTCCATTTGGATGGCACTAAAGCACAGCCGAAGCAGTGATTATTCCTATGGAAGGTGAAAGTCCACGATGGGAAGCATCTCTCGTTTCACGATAACCAAAATAGCTACTAAAACGGTGGCTGGTAAAAACTACGGCTGATAAAACTACGGTTACTCAACTCACATTTGCTTGAGCTCCAGTGACTCGCACCACAGCTACTCGAGCTGATTCACCTGATTAAAAAGCAGCGCTCATGGTTTTACCGTGTCGCTGCTTTTTTAGTATGTGTCAATGAAAGAGGTGCATGTAACCAGAAACCAGCTCTTCTTATAACAGGGCGTTGTTGCGCAGTTAAGCGATAGTTGGCGCTCTGCATGCGGGCTCATTATCAGCAACATGTATTCATAAGGAGTATGAAGGAGGACAGTGGGCTATACAGGAGAAAAAACAAGGAAGAGGATAACCCTCTTCCTTCGTTGGTCTTTGATGAGCTATTTATTTTTACTGAATAGATACAGCCCTAACAACGTGCATAACACTATTGGCAAAAGCACGGCCAATACGGGAAGAATTCCATACAGCAGCGAGAGCGGAGCCATAATCTGTTGTAGATAGTGAATACACAGGCCGATCACAACCCCGATGAAAATACGTGTACTGGCTGACTTGGAACGTAGCGGACCAAAAACAAACGATGCCGCCATCAACATAAGACTGATGAAGGAGAGCGGTTGTAAAATTTTCTGCCACATATAAAGGCTGGTCGTACTACTACTTGTATGTTGATCACGTTGATAGTGTGCCAGATCCCACAGGCTGCTGATCGATTGTGTTTGAGGATCAATAAGCATGCGTGACAACAATGTCGGTGTAAGATCTGTTTGCCAGAGCATGGTATCGGTATGACTTGGCGAGACACTGTCATTGTTGAAGTTTGTGCGTTGGACGTTGTGCAAAATCCATTGGCGCTGCTGATGATCATATGTACCAGACTGAGCAGTATCTGCCTCTATCAGCCTTGTACCGTCAAATTCGTAGCGGACAATACCCAATAACGTACCATTCGATCGGATGGCATCAAAATGGTAAGCGTTGCCGTGATCCAACTGCCATAATCCGTTGTCTGTCGAATCAACTTCTTGTCCCTGTTGTTGTTTTGTAGCACGGTAATCCTGTGCCGCTTGCTCGGAAGAGGGAATAACCCACTGCCCCATCGCCATGACGAGAAGGCTAATAACCAACAAGGGTTTTATTGCTGAGAAAGTCAGCCTGGCAATCGAACATCCTGCCGCCCGCATGGCTGTTAGCTCGTTGGATGCCGCCATGTTTCCCAGCCCTATTAAAGCGCCGAGCAAAACAGAAAGGGGAGCGAACTGATATATACGCCAGGGAATACGCAGACATTGATAAATGAAAGAAGCACCCACGCCATAATTCCCCTGAATTCCCCCCAGCTTGTTAATAAAGATAATGCCGAAGTATAAAGCGACCAGAATAATTTCAGTAATCAGCGTCGCAGCGACGACATTGCGTGCGACATAGCGATCGAACCTGTTGAACATCAGCGTTTACCTCTTGTCCCGTAAGTTCGATAAGCGAGCCATAATCCCAGCAATAAAAAGAGGATATGTACTGGCCATACACCAATCATGGCGGGGAGTTTGCCGGACTGTACAGTATCCTTTGCGGCAATGATCAGGCTGACATACACAATATAGAGCAGAAGGGCGGGCAAGAGTTTCGCGAAGCGGCCCTGCCGGGGATTGAGACGTGAGAGAGAAATTCCCAGAAGGGCAAGAATCGGTACCATCAGTACAAGGCTGATACGATACTGAATTTCACCAATGGCTTGACTACCACCCTCTGTTAATAGACTGCCTGTTGACATCTGTTCCGGGCCTGCATCGCTATCAACCGCCGTGTTGCGCTGGATGATACGGTAGTAGTGATCAAACGAGGATACCTCCGCATTGCCCTGACCAGGCGTAACCTTGTATTCAAATCCGTTGGAGAGTCTGAGATAGCGATTGCCCTGCTGCGAATCAGTAAATTGGGAGCCGGTTTCGGCACGGATGACAGATGATGTTTTACCCGGCTGAGTATCGAGCACATAAATATTCTGAATTTGAGTGCCATGATTGGTCATTTTCGATACATAAACCGTTCTATGATGCCCGATATCCTGAAAACGCCCCGGTGTTATCACACTGAAATCCAGTCGTGAACTTTGTGTATTCATACTGACGGCATTGTTGTGCAATCCAATAGGTGTTAACCATAAGGAGCAGGCAGCCACGATGAGGGCGGTTATCATACCCGGCCATAACGCATAGCTGAGCAGCTTCATTGGACTGAAGCCGCAAGCCTGCATCACGATCATTTCATAATTCAGATATAACTGACCATAGGCCATCAGATAACCCAGAAAGAAGGCCATGGGGAGAATCAACTGAAGAAAGCTGGGCACCTGATACAGCATCAGCGTGCTCACAAGGTTGATCGGGAAGTCACCATCGGCGGCATCGTTGATATACCCAATAAATTGATTCCCCATGATGACCAGCAACAAAACGGCTGCAATGGCCCCCATGGTGATCAGGATTTCCCGAATCAAATAGCGAAAGATGATCAATGCGTGTTCCTGTTTACAAGCGTTACACGAGTTCTACTCAAGCAGCCTTTTTCATGGTTGCCTTGTGTTTGGACGTTGACCACGAACGTCTCATATTGTTCGACATACCTTCATCCATACTTCTGGGTGGGCAGCGTTTCCAGCTGGAAAACGCGACCGGAGTGCCTCATTTTCAGACACTCTTTAACCTGAATTGAACCGATATTGTGCAAAAAAGATGAATGAGTGAGTAAAGAGGAAAGTTTTCACTCGATACGTACTCTATTATGCCATTTTAGTTGGCATGAAGGGGAGACAGCATTGTCTGACACGTTTTTTTCTTTGTTCACCTGCCATTTCTTTAACAGATTTACCCTTTATATCACGAATATTCGCCGGTTATAGGCACATCAAACTCATTGGTTGGGCGGAATTCGTAAATTTATGTAAATTGATCGCATTTTGGGGGAGGAATCGTGGATGAAACTCTGCTATCATATGCGCCCTATAAATTTACGGCAGAATTTTTTCGTTCGAGATCTGTTCAAATCTGTGGTTAGCGTGTTGGAATATACATACAATATTGTATGTTCCGTGATGCTTTTTCATTGGGTTGTTTAGCGGTTTGCAATAGTCTTCTTGGCTGAATGCTGCCTCAATCCTGTTCGTCAGGGTTCGATTACCACAGTAACATCGCAAATAGTATTCAAAGACATGCTGTTTTCTTTTGGTATATAATGCGATGATACCGTAATGAGTTGGTGACCATACGCTCCCGTATCAACAGCGGGGCGGGCCTAAAATCGCTCGACTTGCTATCGGCAGTCTCTCGAATGGATATGCTGAGGTACGTTATGGTCAGGTGCCAATTTTGGTCATGTATGTTTTGCCAAACGTTTACACCTGCATGAAGGTAATTGACCGACGCTAAGCGTGGGGTGATGAGTTGTCTCTTTCAAATAATACTTCGATGAATTCACAAGAATCGGCGATAAAGCTTTCGGGGCAGCCTACCCCCACCATCAATACTATTCCTTTACGTTACGCCGATTTTGCAAACCTGGCCGAAGCGCTGGATTATGCAGCTACGGGAACTACCGGTGCCAATTTCTACGCCGGTGGGAAGCTTGCGACTGTGCTTACCTATGCCGAGCTGCGGGAACAGGCGACAGCGCTGGCATGCAAGCTTGCATCCTTGAAGTTGCCTCGCGGCTCATGTATCGCGATTGTGGGTGAAACTGCGCCCTATTTCCTGCGTTTCTTCTTTGCTTGTCAGTATATGGGGCTTGTGCCTGTTGCGTTGCCTGCCAGCATCAATCTGGGCGGTCATGCTGCCTATGTTGAAAAGCTCAAGGGCATGCTGACGAGCTGTGGTGCGCGTGTTGCGGTTTGTTCAGAGTCCTTTGCCGGTTTTCTTGGTGAAGCCTCCGAGTCCCTGGATCTTGTCATGCAGGGCACGCCGGAAGTTTTCGATGAGTTGGCGCCTGTTGATATCTCCGAGATCACGCCAACCCAGCCTGACGAAATTTCCTACATGCAGTTCACCTCAGGTAGCACTGGCTTTCCGAAGTCTGCCATGATCAAGGCGCATGCGTTGATGGCAAATATTCAGGGCTCTGTGAAATCCGGTGTTCAGATGGTAGAGGATGACCGTTTTAGTTCATGGCTTCCCTTCTATCATGACATGGGGTTGATTGGCTGTTTGTTGACGGTTGTTTCGAGCCAGCGTTCGATTGATTACCTTGATACGCGTGAGTTTGCCATGCGTCCGCGTCGTTGGCTTGAGCTGATGCATCAGAACAAGGGAACTGTCGCTTATGCGCCGCCTTTTGGCTACGATTTGTGTGCACGCCGTGTACGCCCCTCGGATGTTGAAAATTATGATCTTTCACATTGGCGGGTAGCCGGTGTCGGGGCCGAACCGATTCACCCCAGTGTGCTGGACAGCTTTGCTGAAACCTTTGAGCCAACAGGCTTTCGCAAGGACTCTTTTGTTCCATCATATGGTATGGCTGAAAATACGCTGGCCATCAGTTTTTCGCCACTGCGTGAAGGAGTAAAGGTCGACTGGATTGATCCGGACGACCTGACCGACAATCTCAAGGTGACACCTGTCGCCAAAGGGACTGGGCGTGGCTTTGTTCGTTGTGGCAAGCCTATGCCACATCATAAAATCAAGATCGTGAATGATGATGATGTCGAACTTTCAGAAAAGGAAGTGGGACGTATCCTCATACATGGCCCCAGTTTGATGACAGGCTACTATAAGCGTCCGGAAGAAACGGCCAAGGTTCTTTTTGAAGATAACTGGTACGATACGGGTGATGTAGGCTATCTGGTAGATGGTGAAGTGGTTATCACGGGCCGTCACAAGGATATGATCATCATTAATGGCCGTAACATATGGCCGCAGGATATTGAAGCTATTGCTGAAAAGCAGCTTAAGGTTCGTACCCGTGATGCGTCTGCATTTGGTTTGACTCAGGAAGATGGCACTGAAGTTGCCGTTGTTGTCGTTCAAACCAATATGCTCCACACCGAGGAAAACAAGGTGTTGGAAGCCCAAATCCGTCGTCAGGTTTATGAAGAACTGGGTGTTGTATGTCTTGTTGAGCTGGTTCCACGCCATACATTGCCTAGAACCTCTTCAGGCAAGCTGTCACGTTCGGCGACACGTATAGGATACCTTGAGCGTCTAGCCCAGAAAGAAGGCGATGGCTCTTCCAGAAAAGCGGCAGTCTAAGCAGTGAAGGATTCGTCTTTTCTGTGATATACAATCGGAGTACCCCTTGTGGGGCTCCGATTGTTTCATATAGTGGGATGCGAATTCTTGAGGATGTAAATTCAGCCAATGCAAAGTAAACGCAGAGTCTCGCGTCAATCGGCGTTAGGCAATTGAGCCAGGGTGTCCCTTGTGAATGATCCTTCGACCAACAAGCCTTCTAGTGATTCAATGTTTTCATCCAATACTGCTCGATCAGAGCCACCCTCGCAAGTGGAGACTCAAGCCACTACCATTGCGGTTACTGGAGCAACAGGTTTTATCGGTAGTCGGCTGTGTGAAAAGCTGTTGGATGCAGGTTTTAAGGTGAAAGCCCTGTATCGCTCGAGTCCTGTTGGAAAATTGGAGCAGAGCGATGGCATTGAATGGGTAAAGGGGCAGCTGAATGATGCCGCAGCGTTGTCTGCATTGCTTGAGGATGCTTCTGCGCTGGTACATTGTGCGGGAGCCGTCAGGGGAAAAAACCGTGCTGATTTCGACCGTGTGAATGTCGTTGGTACCTGGGCTGCCATTAATGCAGCCAATACCTCTTCTACCTGTCAACGTTTTGTACAGATATCGTCATTGGCTGCCCGTGAACCTGAGCTCTCCGATTATGCTGCCAGTAAACGTGCAGGGGAAAGACTGCTTGAAACCAGTGAGGCCGCGCTCAATTGGATGATCGTGCGTCCACCGGCAGTGTATGGCCCCGGTGATAAAGAAATGCTCCCTGTATTCAACAGTATGGTGAAGGGGCTGGTACCTGTTCCCGGAGCTGCTCAAGGGCGGTTATCCCTGATCTATGTGGATGATCTGGTCGATGCTATCATTAAATGGTTACGAACTGACCCTGCGAAATGTGTTAATGCGCGTTATGAAATAGATGATGGGCGCGAAGCAGGTTATGATTGGAATATCCTGCTGACACAGGCGGCTGAGGCATTGAAAAAGGATAAGCCTATCCGCCGGCTATCAATTCCTGCGTCGGTTCTCCGCCTTTTCGGGTATACCAATTTGGCAGCCTCGCGTTTACTGGGATATTCTCCCATGCTAACACCCGGCAAGGTGAGTGAAATTACTCACTCTGATTGGGTATGTCATGACAACCCGATTTTTGAGCAGGTGACAGGCTGGCAGCCAACTACCACTTTCAAGGATGGTCTGCTTAAAACGTTGAACCATTCATCAGATACCTAACGGAAGATTTTATGAGCTATCAAGATATTGTGAATGACCTGGTCGAGATTATCACTCCACTGGCGAATGGCCACGAGGATATCAACGAACATACAGAGCTTACTGGTGAGCTGGGTCTGGATTCCCTGAAAGTCATGAACATGATGCTTGCAGTGGAAGATAAATACGATATTTCCATTCCCATGAATGCGATGGCTGAAATTCGGACTGTGGGTGATTTTGCCAAACAAATTGAGAAGTGGACGTCCGAAAACGTATGAAAAGCAATCCCAGATTACGTGCTACACAGGCCGCCAAGGAAGAACTCTCCCGTTTGGGGGTAGACCCATTTTCCGTCCAAATTGACCGTATTGTTACGCCCACCGTTGGAATGATTGGTGGCCGTGAGACCATTCTTGCCGGCACAAATAATTACCTCGGTATGACATTCAATCCCGAGTGCATTGCTGCAGCCAAGGAAGCACTTGAGGCATCAGGCACCGGTACAACCGGTTCGCGGATGGCTAACGGTACCTACGCGCTTCATCATGAGTTGGAGAAGGATATCGCCCGTTTCTATGGCAAACGGGATGCCATTGTGTTCTCAACGGGGTACCAGGCCAACCTGGGCATGATTTCAGCATTGGTAGGCCCCGGTGACACCGTCGTTATTGATGCTGACAGTCATGCCAGTATTTACGATGGCTGTGCACTGAGCGGCGCCAATGTGATCCGTTTCCGCCATAATGATCCTGAAGACCTCAACAAGCGCCTGCGTCGACTTGGCGATGCGGCGCAGGATGCACTTGTCGTTGTTGAAGGCATCTATAGCATGATGGGTGACCGTGCTCCGCTGCGTGAATTTGTCGAGATCAAGAAGTCGTATGGATGTGCGCTTCTGGTCGACGAAGCTCACTCTATCGGTGTTCTGGGTGAAAAAGGGCAGGGCCTTTGCGAAGAAGTGGGTGTCGTTGAAGATATCGATTTCATTGTCGGGACCTTCAGTAAAAGTCTGGGTAATACCGGTGGTTATTGCGCGAGTGATAACGAGCAAATGGAAGCCTTGCGTTACACCAGCCGTCCATATGTATTTACTGCATCACTGCCGCCCGCGACTATTGCAGCAACGCGTAAGGCACTCGAATTGCTTGAGAATGGGCAGGCACTTCGCCAGCAGCTGACAAGCAATGCCAATCAGCTTCATTCTGGACTTGAATCTCTCGGATTTGAATTGGGTGCGCCTGCCAATGCAGTTGTTGCGGTGATCATCGAAGATAAACTTGATGCACTCCATATGTGGGATTACCTGTTGAAGCATGGTGTCTACGTCAATTTGATGGTGCCTCCGGCGACACCGGGCAGCTACTCTCTTCTGCGTTGTAGCGTGAGTGCTGCGCATACCCCTGAGCAGATCCAGACTATCTGTGATACTTTTGCCAATTGGTTGGCCTTGCCTGAAGACTCTCCGTATCGTCGTCCTCAAGCGTAAGCGTATCTCCGAAAGGTACCCCTTTGATAAGGGGCCTTTCGGGAATGAGTGTCATCCAGTAGTCCAGTTCGGGAACGTTAGCCAATATGGATGAATAATAACTAATCTGCTCTCTCTGAACCGCGTAGTTTTTCCTCTCCTATGATCAAAGAATGGTTCACAGATGGGGCTTTCCGTTCCATTCTGAAAAATGCATTTGTACTTTTTTCCAGTAATGTAGGCAGTGCTCTTATTGGGCTTCTTTCACTTGCACTGGCAAGTAGAACATTGGGGCCCGATCTGTTTGGTATTTTGATTATCATCCAGACCTATACTCGAACCATTAGTGCTCTTCTCCAGTTTCAATCATGGCAAGTGATCGTCCGGTATGGTGCGCCTGCACTGGTGCGGCGTGAACTGCCTATCTTCAAGCAAGTCGTCAATTTCTCATTTGCACTGGATATTGTGAGTAGTGTTCTTGCATTTTCAGTTGCCATCATGGTTTTGCCATGGGTGAGCCATAAAATTGGTATCCGTGGTGAAGATTTCTGGTTGGCAATGGGGTTTTGTACATTGATTCCCTTGTTGGCCTCGGCTACGCCCACGGGTATTTTAAGGTCACTCGATCGTTTTGATCTTCTTGCCATTCAGGAAATTATATCGCCTGTCATACGTGTAATCGGTTGCATTGTTACTTATTATGGCCAGTTTGGGTTCTGTGGTTTTGTACTCTCCTGGTATCTGGGATCATTAATAGGGGGAGCAACATGCTGGGTATTTGCGGGCATGGAGCTTGGGCGGCGTAAAATCCGTGGCGCATTTAGGCCTTCCCTTATAAAGCCTGCTCGACAAATCAAAGGTGTCTGGAATTTTGTTTGGGTCACTCATCTTGCATATACCCTGGGTTCTATTAAAAATTCCGGTAGCAATTTTATGGTGGGGATTCTTTTGGGCGCTGATGCGGCTGGTCTGTTCAAAATAGCACTTACTTTTTATGATGCTGCGGCCACACCGGGTCAAATTATGGAAAAAAGTTTCTACCCTGAGATCATGAGGCTTAACCCCAGAGAAAAGCGCCCCTGGCTACTAGGCATTCGGACAGCATTTACAGCGGTTGGTTTTGGTTTATGCGTGGCTATCATTGGGATTCTGTTAGGAAATCCCCTGATTGATGTTGTATTTGGCGATCAATATTCGACAGCGTTCACCTTGCTGGAAATCATGTTGGGCGCCATAGTGCTTTCCATGGCAGCGGTACCTCTGGAATCCTTGCTTTTCATGGCTAGCCGTCAACGCCAAAGTCTCTGTGCACAGAGCCTGGCAACATTGATATATGCGGTATTATTGATTGCTTTATCGTTGTGGCTGGGTATTGTAGGTGCAGCTCTGGCTTACGTCGGAAGTGAACTTCTGATTATTGTTTTTTCATTGCTCCCTACCATGGATGCATATCGAAATCGGCACAAATTGCCTTTTGTTCTTCCTGAGGAAACACGTCAATAATGGTTGCAAGAACTCAGCAATGGTTAACCTTTTCGTCCGAAACGCTTGATAGACTTTATGAAGCGGTGGAAACGGATGACATCGTCGATGAGCATGTTGAGCTCCCAGGGGATGTTGTGCTGGAGGGGAATGAATCCGTGCTTTTCAGCTGTTATTCTCTTTGTCTGCAATTTTGGGAAGAGGGGGTATCTCGCACCCAACTATTGAAGTACGCAGATAAGCTGCTTGCCGGTGTTCCCTTGAGCGATGACGAAAAGCGCGACTACAAAAAAATGCGTGGATGCTATAAACATTTGCGGTTTGCTGTTCGGCTTTACAGTCGCAATCATCGTTCTTTCAAGTTGTTCAATTACACAACGCATATTTTGGGCGAGTTACAGGATGCCTTCCGGCATCAACAAACGGACGACATACAGCGATACGGTAAACGTTTGAAACTGCTTTTGAGCCGCCCGTTGTGGAGTTTGATCGAACATCGCATGCGGCACGTTCGTCTGGATACCCCCGAGGGCTTTCATAACTACCGCCAGCACAGACTATGCTCTTTCAAGAAAGGCTCTGACAAAGCTGAAGTGAGTGGGCATGAGTTTCATGATATGCGCAAGATTATCGGGCAGCAGGTATCCTATTACGATACGCTTCGCTCCATCGATCCCGATAATACGAGTGCCTATAAAATGTCCCGCTTCCTTTCTGCTATCAATGGCTTGATGGGAGATCGCCATGACGAAATGGTCGAAGATGCCATGAATAACACGCGTCCTTATGGTTCTCCTGAAATCATTTCATCGGACACACGCTGGCGTATTGATGCGTTTCTTGAGCGTTTTCTAAAGTGAAGTGAACGCCCGATAAATCTCTATTGGGCGATTTCTTTTAATATTGCGGGCTCGATCCCTCTAATACGCTGTTTTTCTTCCTTCTGAGCAGGGGCTTTTGAAAGTAATTCGGCTGCGACGGAAAGTGCTATTTCTTCGGGGCGTTTTAGCCCTGTGTTGACTAAACCTATAGGGCAACGTACGCGATTCAGTTGTTCGTCGGTGAGCCCCTGAGCTGCCAGGCGATGACGAAAGCGTTGCCATTTTGTTTTCGATCCAATAAGACCCACCGAGCCAAGATCCTCTCGCTGTGCCAACTGATATATCAGTTTTTCGTCTTCCAGATGATCATGCGTCATGACAATACAATGCGTACCAGCGGTGATCCATTGGCTTGCTTCGTCAATACTTTCGGTGGAATAGGACGTCATGATGCGCGTGCGTGGCCCATGATGTTCCAGCATATGGGAATGAACATCGGTTCGTGAATCGAACCATGTCAGGCGCCAGGGGAGGGTACGAAGAATCGATTCCAGTGCAATACCGACGTGCCCCGCACCAAACAGGGCAATATTCATCTTTGCACCGGGATAGCATTCAAACAATACTGCAATGTGCCCCCCACAACATTGCTGTGCTTGTGCACCGAGTGAAAAACGTTCTATTTTCGTATCACTTGCTCCACTATTAAGCATGGCTCTTGCCTGCTCAATTATCCTGTATTCGAATCTGCCGCCGCCAATGGTATCGAACTGATCAGTATGAGTGATCACCATCTTCGCCCCGGGTTCGCGCGGAGTAGAGCCGGCACAACTTACTAGCGAGAGGAGTACGTGTGGTACGCCTTCCCGCTGGCATCGGGCAAGTGCTTCACTCCACTCTCTGGACATACTCATGCGCTAACCTTGTCTTCCTGTCGTTCGCGAATCTTGTTACATGCGAACAAAATACGCTCGGGTGTTGCTGGCGTATTCAATACAGGGTTAAGGGCATAATCCGAGAGGCTGGAAATGGCATCCCGTAACGCTGCCCAGGCAGAAATCGCGAGCATGAAAGGAGGTTCACCTACTGCCTTGGAGTGGTAGATAGTCGCTTCAGAGTTAGGGTGGCCTTCCAGCAAATTGACTCGGAAATCGATCGGTGCATCTGAATAGGCTGGAATCTTGTAAGTCGAAGGCCCCGCGGTCATGAGCTGTCCATCGTCATTCCATACCAGCTCTTCTGTCGTCAACCATCCCAGACCTTGAATATAGCCGCCTTCTACCTGCCCGCGGTCAATGGCCGGATTCAGGGATTCACCAACGTCATGCAGGATATCAACACGGCGTACCCGGTTTTCTCCCGTTAAGGTATCGATTTCAACCTCAGTGACGGCAGCCCCGTAGGCATAGTAGTAAAAAGGTCGCCCACGAGCGGTTTTCTTGTCATAGCCTATCTTCGGTGTGGCATAGAACCCTTCGGAGAACAAGGGGATGCGGTGCAAATAGGCTTGCTGAACCAACTCGGGCCACGATAGAGTGAAAGCATCGCCGGTCAATGTAGTCGCGTGGAAGGCATTCTCTTCAAGGTGCATGGACGCAGGTTCCAGCGCGTACTCGTCCTGAGCAAACTGGAACAGACGCTGCTTGATCTCCAGCGCTGCCTTTCTTGCGGCCATGGCATTCAGGTCAGCCCCGGAAGATGCCGCAGTGGGCGAGGTGTTGGGCACTTTGTCGGTGCGTGTTGCGCTGATACGCACATTCTCAAGACTCAATCCCAGTTCACGGGCCACGACCTGACACACTTTGGTATGCAGGCCTTGCCCCATCTCGGTGCCGCCATGATTAGCGAGTACACTGCCGTCGGTATATACCCGAACGATAGCACCTGCCTGATTCAAATGGGTGGCGGTGAAAGAAATACCGAACTGAACAGGGGTGAGTGCCAGCCCTCGTTTGATAATAGGGCTCTGTTTATTGAATTCAGCGATTTTTTGGCGCCTTGAGCGATACTCACTGCGCTCTTCCAGCGTCTCCATCATCGGGCCGATCAAGTGTTGCTCAACCTTTTGCCCATAATGCGTTTCATCCTTGCCAGTGCGGTAAAGATTACGTTTACGTACATCAAGAGGGTCCAGACCCAACGTCCGGGCAATATCGTCCATGACTGTCTCGATGGGCAGCATCCCCTGTGGGCCGCCAAAACCGCGGAAAGCGGTGTGAGAAACGGTGTTGGTTTTGGCCCGGTGGCCTATTACCAATGCATCGCCTATATAATAGGCATTGTCTGCATGAAACATGGCGCGATCGACCACTCCCTCGGACAGATCCGGTGAATAGCCGCAATTGCCTATCAGCTCGATTTTTGCGGCCTCAATAACGCCTTCATCATTGAAGCCGACATCATAGGATGAGCGGAAAGGATGGCGTTTACCCGTGACGCGCATATCGATTTCACGTGGCATTCGAAATTTAACGCTACGCCCTGTGCGCCAACATGCCAGTGCAGCCAGCACGCCTACCGGTGCAGCCTGACTTTCCTTGCCCCCGAAGCCACCTCCCATACGCCTGACTTCCGCTACAATGCGGTGGAGGGGGATGCCAATGACCTCTGCTACCAGTTTTTGTACTTCACTGGGATGCTGAGTTGACGTCACCACCCTTAAGCCATCATCTTCCCAGGGCTCTGCAATCGCAATTTGGCCTTCAAGATAAAAATGCTCTTGTCCACCAACATCCAGCCTCCCAGAGACTCGATGTTGAGCACTTTCCAACGCGGGTAAAGGAGCCTCACGATGTGCTTCGTCAATAATGTTCTGACCGGCTTCACGGCGCTGGACATGTTTGGGCAATACGACCGAGTTTTCTTCGATCGCCACGGCAGGGTCAAGCAGCGGTGATTCACTCTTGTACTCTATCTGTGCCAGGCTGGTAGCTTGTCGCGCATGTCGCAGTGTATCGGCGACTACAGCAAAAATGGGCTGCCCTGCATAGCTGACGCGACCCTCCACCAACAAAGGATCGCCAGGGAATACGGCACCGACTTCATTGTGCCCGGGTATGTCCTGACTAGTGAACACATCAATGACCCCGGGGGCTGAACGCACGGCATCCAGATCAATTTTTGTTATCTGTGCATGGGCCTTGGTGCTTACGCCAACGGCCAAATGCAACATGGCCGCATGCCGATATACGTCATCTGTATATCGTGCGGTGCCACTAACATGCCCCTTGGCACTGTCATGTGCTGGTGCCTTGTCTGTTCGTGCTTTATCTGATGAAGGGGTAGGGAGATCAATTAACTGGCGCATCAGACAAGCTCCGCTTCAATAGAGTTATTGGTGAGAACCAAACGCAACCTTTCCAGTAAATTACCTGCAACGGTGAGTCGATAATCAGCGCTTGCACGCATATCGCTCAATGGTGTGAACTCTTCGGCAAGTGCTTGCTGCGCCTGATGAATGGATGAGCGATCCAAAATACAGCCAGTCAGCGCTTTTTCTGCCGTGTATGCGCGTTTGGGAATGGCAGCCATACCACCAAATGCAATGCGAATATCCCGAACAGTTTCTTCTTCCATTTCGACACGTACAGCTATTAGTACCGCTGAAATGTCATCATCAAAACGTTTGGATATTTTCCAGACAAATTGTTGTTGCTGTGGCATCAGCTTGGGAACGATAACAGAACGAATAAACTCGCCTTGCCTGAGTGCTGTCTTTTTATAATCGAGGAAGAAGTCCGAAAGATTAATAGTGCGCTCTCCCTCTTTTGATGTCAGACGAAGTTTTGCATCCAATGTCAGAAGTACGGGAGGTGTGTCACCAATAGGGGAGGCATTGGCGATATTCCCCGCCAATGTCCCTCGATTGCGAATCTGACGAGAGCCCAGGCGGTGGAGCATCTTTCCGAAAGCGGGGTAGTGTTTATTCAACAAGGATTGCAGTTGTGTGTAGGTTACTGCAGCGCCTATTTCCCAGCCGTCAGATTTTTGCTCGATATGCTGTAACTCGTGTACTTGAGTCACATCAATCACAGAGGGGAAATCAATGAGTCGCTGTGTGGATTCCAACATGAGATCGGTTCCACCTGCGACGAGTTTGCTTCCGGGCAGACGGTGGCATAGATCGCTCAACTCATCCACCGTAGTAGGCCGATAAAAATGACGCGCCACTTCTTCGAACTCTTTTTTGCTGGGGGGCATGTAATCCCACGGTGCTTCTATCCAGTCGTGTACATGGCCTGATGTCTTGCGCATGTTCAAGGCTGCATCGCGAATGGGACGATAGCCTGTACAACGGCAAAGGTTTCCACCCAACGCAGTCGCTATCTCTTCATCAATTTCTTCAGTTGAAAAGGGTATGTCTTCTGAATGATATAAACTGAAAAGAGACATAACAAAGCCTGGCGTGCAGAAGCCACATTGGCTGCCATGGTGCTCAACCATTGCCTGTTGTACCGGATGAAGCTGTGGCCCCTGTAGCCCTTCAACGGTGACAACATCCAGCCCATTGAGCTGACTGGCTGGCATGATGCAGGCATTTACACTTTTGTATGTGTTCTCTCCTGAACTTCTAACGGCGATTGTGCATGCGCCACAGTCACCCGATGCACAACCCTCTTTTGTGCCGCATAGATGAAGATGCTCTCTTAATAACGCCAAAGAACTGTCATAGGCCTGTACTTCATCCGTATCCAGTGTGATGGGAGCACCGTTAAGTCGAAAATTCAGCATGTTCAGCCTTCTCACTCAGTTAATAATTATAGTTATCATTTTAGTACTACATGATTATGCCTCCCTCCATTTATCAGTTTGAAACTCATATGCATAAATAAATGAAGGATTAATCGCACGTTTTGAAAAAGGATTTTTCTACTCATCTGAATGAATGTGCGAAGAAAGTACTTTGAGGCTCTTTTTTTGGCTTGATCAACAGTTATACCAATCCAACCTCTGACATACAAATTCATGTGCAAATCATGCAATCATAAGCAATGAATGAACGGTCTCTGCACAATTTTCCTCTCTAGAATAAAGTCTATGCAGCGTTGTGGCGCAGATTATGCGTTATAAAGAGGTCTGTCAGAAAAAGGTTCTTCAAAAGAGTTTTGAAATCTCTACATGAAACGCTTGCAATCCCCCTCGTTAATCAGTAAAGTACGCCACCGCTGCAGAGGCAAGGCCTGGCAGCGGTTGAGTAAGTAATGAAGTTGAGTTTAATTTAATCAATTGATTTTGCT
>NZ_JBPCZH010000005.1:0-238355 GCF_051251085.1 Cernens ardua | reverse complement strand
AGCTAAATCTGCACGACTTTCGATAGCAGCAGATGAGCACCGAAAACGATTATTCAAAGCAATAACGGAAATCGAAAAACACAAGGCCGCGTAAGCGGTTTTTTAATGTCTGAAATTTGGGGAGATTATGAAACTATGGATATTACGCCCTATTAAGGGTCGATATGAATGGAAGAATCCTCATGACAAAAATTTTGGTTTTGTTGTCCGTGCTGAAACCGAGTGGGATGCACGATATCTGGCTAATAGAGCATCTTCAGATGAAGGGAATGTTTGGGATGAGCCAGATGCCACTACATGCATAGAACTATCTGTTGATGGAGATATAGGGATAATAATATCGGATTTTCATGCAGGATGATCGACCCCCACTCCCCTTCTTCGCAACTCACCTTACCCCTAAACATACCTAAATGGCTCGCTAATCACACGCTGGCATGCTCAGCATTCATTGATTGGATGATGCCGTTCACAGGAGATGATGATGATATTCGAGACGTTTTGTCATTGGAAAGATAGGCAGCCCGAATCACTGATTGACGAGGAAGAGCAAGAGTGTGAAGACTGCGCGGGCCTTGGAGAATATGAATGCACGTGTTGTGGCCACGAGCGGACTTGTGAAACTTGTGGTGGTTTTGGCTTTATCGATCAAAATGAACAATCAATATTACAACTAGGAAGGCTCTACGTAGAAGATATTTCGAGCACAGCAAAAGACCTTTGTTATTTTGCTGGTCGCGGTGATTATCTCGATATTATGGCTGACTTCATAAAACAAAACGGAAGACCGGATGTTCTTAATTGAATGGTGAAGAGGATTTGATATGACAGAACTTAAACCCTGCGCCCACTGCGGAAGCGTAGACATATCCAATGCCACAACTTCTCTTGCCTATTGTATTCGCTGCCTGGACTGTCGAGCAGAAATGCGCTCATTCGTGAGCATTGATGATGCTCGAGTTAAATGGAATCGGAGGGTGTGATGCCAGATAAATATTCTTTAGTAACTTGCGGAAGACGATCAGCACGTATCATGCACAGAGACGGTCACATCATGGGCGCAAATGAATGCTGTATGTTGCTTAATCTGTTTCATGATCGCATCAATAAGCTAGAAAAAAAGGCTAGGCTTCTTGAAAGAGCCACTGATGACGAGAATGAGCTTAGAGAGACGCTGAGATATCTTGAACTGATTGATAAATGAACTATCAAGTAATCCTTGACAGCTGAACCTTCCGGAAATTCCGGATAGATGAACAGGACGCCTAGAGCGTCTTTTTTATTGCCTGGAGGAAATATGGCACTCATGACGGTAAAGGAAGTTGCCGATGAAATAAGCATGTCGGACAAATGGGTATATGCCAACCGTCATCTTATTGGATTTGTTCAGATATCACCGCGCCGAATTGGCTTTGAGCCATCAGATGTTCAGAGATATATTGATCAACGCAGGCGCGGTCCAGAAAAAAGGACCATAAAATGGGAGTCACAGTCTCATACAGGAGCGACCGAAAGAAGTGGGTCGTCAGAGAAACATATAACGGCAAGCGATATTGCAAATCGTTTGGGGGCGATTGAGAGGGAGAGAAGCAGGCGCGGGAATACGCGGCGAAGCGCTTAACGGAAATCAATGATGCCAAGTTCAACGGCGACGTCATGGGAAGAAAAAAGAAGCATACGTTTTTCGATGGCGTTGCGAGGTGGATAGATGAATACGACGTGTCCAGCCAAATAAAGCACATTCGCCTTGCATGCGAGTATATGGGCGACAAGGTAATGCTTGACCAAGGATGTGTTGATAAAGCCAGAGAAATGGCAAGAGACATGCGTAAGGCTGGTTTATCTGAATCCACTGTCAATAACAGACTGCAAGTTGTAAAGCGCGTATTGAGCTTGGCATACATTGAATGGGAGTGGCTAGACAAGCCATTGGATGGAAAGATACGGAAGCGTAATCCTAAGAATGAGCGACATGTGTATCTTACAATCGCAGAAATTGCGAGACTGCTTGAGTGCTTCGACGATTATTACGCCATTGAACGCACAATAACAGGACTTGCTGCTATAACAGGGTTACGCCAGGGTGAGCTATTAAAACTTGAGAAAAGCAACATCTCACCGGGTCGAATTGTGCTTCGTCCAGATCAAACGAAGAATGGTCGTATGAGAGCCATACCTGTTCCCGATGACGCAATGCCTTGGCTAATGGAACTGCCATTCCAAACGACAAGGGATAAGCTGCGTTGGGGATTTGATAAAGCGCGGGAAAAAGCAGGCATGCCTCACCTCCATTTTCATGACTTGCGGCATTCATATGCTTCGATGCTAGCACAATCTGGAGAAAGCTTAACAACAGTGAGGGATATATTGGGTCATTCGAGCTTAGCAGTTACAAGTCGATATACCCACTTGTTTGATGAGAGATTGGACGCTGTACAAAAGGCTCTGCCAAGCCTATTCAGCAACCAAACAGCAACCAAGGGTAGATAAAAAAGGAGGGTAAAGCTCTGTAAGCACTGGTACCAGCGGCCGGACTCGAACCGGCACAGGTGTTACCCCGGTGGATTTTGAATCCACTGCGTCTACCAATTTCGCCACGCTGGCTCACAAGAGCGAGGGCCATTATACGGATCATCCCTTTCGCGTCAATGACTTCCTGCAAGGAATTCGTTATTATATGCCCCACTTTTTATAAACATGGTGCTGCAAAGGTATTGTTGGTAACTCTCGATTGGCTGGAAATGCTCTATCAATTGAGTACCGGCTGCATTTCCACGCATTCTCCCAAACCTGTAGACAGATAACACAGGTCAGGATGCATCTCATAACGACATGTATGAATGAGAAATGCCTGCATGAAAAATATAGATACGGAAATGCATGTACACAAATATATGCCTGAGCAAAACAGAATGTTGGCCCTGACCTGAATGCGCCCTTTCACGAATAGCCTTATATAATGCAACTGTCCGATTTCACCTTCGACCTTCCTGACGAGCTGATTGCACGTTATCCCTCCGAGTCACGGACAGATTGCCGTCTGCTACGTGTGGATGGTGATAGCGGCGCCCTTGTTGACGAACGTTTTTCCAACCTATTGGAAGAACTGAACAATGGCGACGTTATGGTTTTCAATGACACACGTGTTGTGCCTGCCCGTATGTTTGGGCACAAAGCCTCGGGTGGACGTGTGGAAATGCTGCTGGAACGCCCCCTGGACGAACATCGGGCATTGGCACATATACGTTCCAGCAAGGCTCCCAAGCCGGGTACCGAGCTGATCTTCGAAGGTGATACGCATGTCACGGTCGAAGGACGTGAAGATGCCTTGTTTGTACTCCGCTTTCATGGGGAATCTTCCCTGCTCGATATCCTCGAGCAGCATGGTCATATGCCCCTCCCCCCCTATATGGAACGGCCGGACGAAGATGCAGACCGCGAACGTTACCAAACGGTTTATGCACGCAACAAGGGGGCGGTCGCAGCACCAACCGCAGGCCTGCATTTCGACGAGCCCATGATGGAGGCCATTCGCGCCAAGGGTGTTGAAATTGCCTTCGTCACATTGCATGTGGGGGCAGGGACTTTCCAACCCGTGCGTGTTGATAATGTGGAAGAGCACCACATGCATAAAGAGTGGCTTCAGGTGGAACAGGAAGCCTGCGAAAAGGTGAATCGTGCCCATGAACAGGGTAAAAAGGTTATAGCCGTGGGAACAACGAGCGTTCGTTGCCTTGAAACGGCAACAGAGCACGACAAGCTGATGCCCTTCACCGGTGAGACCGACATTTTTATCCGCCCGGGCTACCAATGGAAATGCGTAGATGCGTTGGTCACCAACTTTCATCTACCTGAATCAACATTATTGATGCTGGTATGCTCATTTGCCGGATTTGATACTACGCTCAAGGCTTATCAACGGGCCATCGAGGAGCGATATGCATTTTTCAGTTATGGCGATGCCATGTATCTGACGCGCCGGCACGCACCCGATCCCTGGGTTGATTCGATCACAGCAAGGGAAAACAAAACGGTCAATACAGCTGAATAACTCACGATTGCCGCGAGTTACAGTGAAGAAGGCGTTGTGAGTAGCAGCCGGGCCCTTGTTTATATTGCGTTAGGCCAGCCACCGTCAACGTATCAAACAATGGATTGGCCTCGAGTTCCGGCATGATGCCCACCGAGGCTCTCCGCACAACTTTTATCAGGCTCAACATTGGCTATTAAGCCGAGCAGGAAACGGGCTTTGCTTCAGAGTAATCCAAGTTCAGAGTAACCTATGAGATCCGAATGCTTCATGCGCTTCGAGCGTATTAATACAGATGGTCGTGCACGTCGAGGCCGCCTGCACTTCCCACGGGGAGTAGTAGAAACACCTGCCTTTATGCCGGTGGGCACTTACGGTACCGTTAAGGGAATGACTCCACGGGATCTAAAGGATATTGGAGCTCAAATCATCCTGGGCAATACCTTTCACCTTTGGTTGCGCCCGGGGACGGACGTTATCGAAGCGCATGGTGATCTGCATGATTTTGCGCAATGGGATCACCCTATTCTGACAGACTCAGGTGGTTTTCAGGTCTTTTCACTGGGCGAAATGCGCAAGATTACCGAGAAGGGTGTCCATTTCCGTTCACCAGTAGATGGATCGAAAATCTTCATGGGGCCGGAAGAGTCCATGGCCGTCCAGCGCTCATTGGGCTCGGATGTCATCATGATCTT
This sequence comes from Cernens ardua, assembly GCF_051251085.1. NCBI lineage: Bacteria > Pseudomonadati > Pseudomonadota > Gammaproteobacteria > Oceanospirillales > Halomonadaceae > Cernens > Cernens ardua. Next base: position 233,630 of record NZ_JBPCZH010000005.1, on the reverse strand, counting down.
CGACGAATGTACCCCTTACCCTGCAACACATGACGAAGCCGAGCGTTCCATGGAACTATCCCTGCGCTGGGCCAAACGCTCAAAAGACGCCCATGGTGACTCCCCTTCAGCACTCTTCGGCATCATTCAGGGCGGCATGTACCGTGACCTGCGTGAACGCTCACTTGAAGGGCTTAACGCCCTCGATTTTGACGGTCTGGCGATTGGAGGTCTATCGGTCGGTGAACCCAAAGAGGAAATGTTCAAGGTACTGGACTATCTTCCCACGTTGATGCCGGAGGAAAAACCACGTTACCTCATGGGAGTCGGCAAGCCCGAGGATCTGGTGGAAGGTGTCCGCCGTGGTGTGGATATGTTCGACTGTGTGATGCCCACACGAAATGCACGTAACGGCCATCTTTTTACCATGGATGGCGTTGTGCGTATCAGGAATGCATCACATCGCTATTCTACCGAGCCACTGGAAGCCGATTGCGACTGTTATACTTGCCGCAATTTTACCCGTGGCTATCTTCATCATTTGGATCGTTGTGGTGAAATGCTGGGCGCTGAGCTCAACACCATCCATAATCTGCGTCACTATCAACGCTTGATGAGCGGTTTGCGCGGGGCCATCGAAGAAGGTAAATTGGCGGATTTCGTTGATGATTTCTATGCACGGCGTAATATGTCGGTGCCTCCGCTGGAAGGCGAGCCCGTTAGCTAACCCTTATGTACGATGTACGCACTGATATCATCATGAGGGGCGAGTATAAATTAAGATAAATTTTAGCATCGCCTGTCACGATAGCGGGTATTACGGTTCCAGGTCCAAGGCGCTGCGCTGGCATTGGAATCGGTTGAATATTGAATTACTGTCCGGGTCTCCCGTAACTCAAACATTGATACTTATACGTCATACTCTTTAGAGGATACACCATGCTCAACCTTTTGATCTCTCCGGCATACGCTGCCGAAGGTAGTATTGCTTCAAGTGGCGCACTACCTCAGATCCTGATGATTGTGGCCTTCGCCGTCATTTTTTACTTCCTGCTATGGCGCCCGCAGGCCAAACGCGCCAAGGCTCATCGCCAATTGGTCACCGAGTTGTCAAAAGGTGATGAAGTCGTGGTCGGTGGTGGATTGGCTGGACGAGTCACCAAGGTCGGTGACGAATTCATCGTGCTGGAAATTGCACCGGGCACTGAAGTCAATGTTCAGAAAAGCGCCGTGGCAACTGTCCTGCCCAAGAATACGCTCAAATCCATTTGACATGAGTGTGGAACGGGCAGTGTAATCTGCCCGGTTTCCCTTTAGACGCGGGGTTTTACTGCCATTAAGCGCACTCGCGCTTAAATCGTCGTAGCCCTGATCATTATTATCAGCAACCAGGACCTCGCCTCGATGCTGAATCGCTATCCTCTATGGAAGTATTTACTGATACTTCTGCTGATTATCGTTGGCGCCATTTATGCGCTGCCCAACCTTTACCCCGAGCAGCCAGCTGTTCAGATCAGCCGCAATCATGGGCAAACCGTGAGTCAGGATGATCTGACACGCGCTGTGGACTCGCTCAATCAAGCACATATCAATGTGCTGCGCAGCTCACTGGAGCAGGATGGAACCGGACTGGTTCGCCTGTCCAACATCAATCAGCAGTTACTGGCACGTGATACGATCGCCAGTGCGCTGGGAAGTGGCTATACCACTGCGCTCAACCTCGCTGATAATACCCCGGGCTGGTTGCGCTCCCTTCGTGCCGGCCCGATGAAGCTGGGTCTTGACCTCCGCGGGGGTATTCACTTCCTTCTGGCTGTCGACATGCACGGTGCCATTCAACAACGGTTGAACAGTACCTCCAGTGCCATCGCCCAGTCGCTGCGCTCTTCCAATATCCGCTACCGTAACAATCAGGTAGACGGGCATCAGATCCTCTATACATTTGCCAGCACGGATGATCTGCAGCGCGCGCAGAAGATGATTCAGGGCCAGTTCTCAGGTTTCACTTTCTCGTCTCAGCAACAGGGGCGTGCAGCCATTCTGACCATGACGATGACACAACAGGCGATCACGGATCTGGAAGACTACGCCGTCAACCAGAACATGAGCACGTTGCGGAATCGCGTGAACCAGATCGGTGTTTCCGAGCCATTGGTTCAGCGTCAGGGTACCAATAGTATTGTGGTCGAATTACCGGGCATTCAGGATACGGCCGCAGCCAAACGTATCGTTGGCTCTACGGCAAACCTTGAGTTCCGTTTGGGCGCTGGGCCCAGCACCCCCGCCAATGATCAGGAAGCGATTCCCTACCGTAGCGATTCCACCCAGCAGGGTGCTGTGCTGAAAGAGGTTATCCTGACGGGTGACCACGTCTCCAATGCCAGTGCCGGGTTTACCCAGAACGGCCAGCCTGATGTCAATATCAATCTTGACGGTACCGGCGGTGCCATCATGAACCGCATCACCCAGGCCAATATTGGTCAGCCCATGGCGGTCGTCTATGTGGAGCATCAGGTCGATCCGTTAAAACCGGGCCAATCCGAAGATTCACCGCGTGAAACCCATGCGGTACGTAGCATTATCAGTATGGCGACCATTCAGGGTGTCTTCGGTAGCCAATTCCAGATCACGGGGCTTTCTTCAGCCAACGAAGCACAGCAGTTGGCACTTCTGCTTCGCTCCGGGTCTCTGGCAGCGCCGATCTACTTTGCCGAAGAGCGGACCATCGGCCCAAGCCTTGGTCAGGCCAATATTGATAGCGGTATTCATTCCGTTATTGTGGCTCTGATACTGTTGGTTGCGTTCATGATCATTCGCTATCGCCTGTTCGGTGTTATTGCGACCGTTGCCCTGTTTGTTAACCTGATCCTGATGCTGGCGCTGATGTCAGTGCTCGGCGCGACACTGACACTTCCCGGTATCGCCGGTATTGTGCTGACGCTGGCAATGGCCGTGGATGGCAACGTATTGATTTTCGAACGTATTCGGGAAGAGATGCGCACAGGGCTAAGCATTCAGCAGGCTATTCATGCCGGTTATGAGCGTGCCTTTACGTCAATTATTGATTCGCAGCTCACTACCCTGCTGGTCGGGATTATCCTGTTCTGCATCGGTACAGGGACCATTCAGGGCTTTGCTGTCACACTTTCCATCGGGATTGTCACCTCGGTATTCACGGCGACCAGTGTGAGCCGTGCCATGACCAATCTCCTCTTCGGCGGTCGTTCGCTGAAGAAACTCTGGATTTAAGGACGACGCGATGAAACTTATAGACTTCATGGGCAAACGCCACATCGCATATATCGTCTCGATTGTGTTGGCGTTGATTTCCATTGGCTCATTAGCCGTAAAACATCTGAACCTGGGGTTGGACTTTACCGGCGGTACGCAAATCGAAATTCGCTATGACAAGGCACCTAGCCTGGATCATATTCGTCAGGCCCTTGCCGATGCGCACTACCGGAATGTGGTCGTACAGACATTCGGTGACCAGCGCGACCTTCTGATCCGCATTCAGCACAACTTCTCCAATACCCTGGGGCAGGAAGTGCTTTCTACGCTGACGGCGGATGGGGAGCATGCCGAGCTGGTACGTTCCGAATATGTAGGGGCTCAGGTCGGCCAGCAGCTCAGTAATCAGGGTGGCCTTGGCCTGCTGATCGCCATTATCGGTATCACGATCTATCTGGCGATACGTTTCCAGATCAAGTTCGCGGTCGGGGCAATCGTTGCCCTCCTCCACGACGTATTGATCGTGGTAGGTATCTTCTCACTCTTTAGTATTGAGTTTGATCTGACGACCATGGCAGCCGTGTTGGCGGTACTGGGGTATTCACTGAATGACACGATCGTGGTCTATGACAGGATTCGTGAAAACATTCGAAAATCCCGCAGCTCGGATATTGCCCGACTGTGCAACGATGCAATCAACCAAACCCTGGCACGTACCGTTGCTACCTCGGGTACCACCCTTATGGTATTGGTCGCGTTGTACATCATGGGCGGCAGCATGATCCACAACTTCGCATTGGCACTATTGCTGGGAGTTGTGCTGGGAACCTTCTCTTCCATTTATGTGGCAGCGGCCCTCCTATTGCTGCTTCACCTGAAACGTGAAGACCTGATTCCGGCACGCCGTAAAGCACTGGAAGATGACATGCCCTAGCAAGCAGACACCACCCCATTCAACGATGCCTTGACGAGGCGGCATGAATGAATGGGGTGGGATCTGATGAAGCAGGAAATATTTGTTGAAGAGGTGAATACAGGACTTTCGATTGACCTTGTCAGCAGAATATTTCGAAAAGCAAGCATAAAAAAACCTGACGCTTAGTTGAGCGTCAGGTTTTTTATTGGTTATCCAACAGCGTGTTCTACTGCTCGAAATAAACCATCAGGCCAATATGAAAAGTGATATCACTTTTATCAGCCACGAAGCGCAGGCGCGACACGTTGTAATAAAGGCTTGAACAAGCGTTGACCACAGGCCATGAGTGGTTGCTCAATACCTACCTGGGGGGAACCATCCGGCTGCCCTACAAGCGCACCACTCTCTTTCAGGAAAAGGGAAGCCACGTTCAAATCATGCTCATCCAGGCCAAGCGCAAAAGCCACATCCACCTGACCAATGGCAAGCTCGGTCAAATCCAGCAAAGAACAACCACTTGCACGCAAGACATCAACATCTGCTGCCAGTGCCTCGACCAGCTTCAGATAAGTGTCCTGATGACGGGCACGCATCCAACGATCGGGAAGCCCCAACGCAACACGTGAACCACTCACTGCCGTGACAGTAGGCACACGTACGCGACGCTGATTGAATTGCAGCCCACGGCCACGACTCGCAACGTATTCATCTTCTGCAAAAGGGGAAATCATGACAGCATGCTCCGGACGCCCCTGATACAGACATACCAGCGACATAGCCCAGGCATTTGAGCCGGCGGCTAGATTGGAATACCCATGCAGAAGTTCGATATGCCACTGATAATCCTTGCCTTCACCTTTACCCGGTACAGAAGGCACATAGCGACCAGAGATACCATGTTCCGGATAACCACGGGCAAACTGACGAACAATATCCTGTTCGCAGTAACGTGCGGTATCTTCAAGCAGTGTGTCGATCAGGTGATCTTCACGAGCGATATCAATTCTGTCATGAATACGGAAAAAATTTTCCTGAGCGGTACGCAAGGCGCGCAGCGCAAATTCCACCATGGGTTGCATAGAAATTCATCCAATCTAAAGGGATAAACGGCATCGTATACCTACGATTAACCGTCGCCACCAGCCGGGCTGTTAAAGAGCGAAATGAAAGGAAGCCCCCCACGACTCGGGGTGCTAACGTTAAAAAGGAACAAGGGGGTAATGATAGCAAAAACCGGACGGATTCACCACATTAGCCCGGAGTTTTGATTCAAGGAATGTTACACTAGGCACCTATGGCCTTTGACATCCCATGATGTATTGCAGAGTCACACACTACGTAAAATGAAAAACCCTGTGTGAAACAAAAAACACTATGCAGAATGAAAAACACTATGCCGAATGAAACCGTCCCTTCGCCTGTGAACACCTGGCTTGAACGAATCCGTATTGTTCTGGTTGGCACCAGTCACCCCGGGAATATTGGGGCTGCTGCACGCGCCATGAAAACCATGGGATTGGCGCAACTGGCATTCGTACAGCCACGCTATGAGCCCTATACCTCGGAAGCAGTGTCACGTGCATCAGGCGCAGATGGCATCATTCGTCAGGCAAAGCAGTATGATTCACTCAAAGAGGCCTTGGCAGGGACCACGTGGGTGGTCGGTTGCAGTGCGCGTAATCGGACGATGCCATGGCCGATGGTCTCCCCTCGCCGCTTTTCATCCTTATTGGCTGAAGAATTCAGCAAGGCCCCTGAAGGCACCTCAGTCGCTATTGTTTTTGGACGGGAGGATACAGGGCTTACCAATGAAGAGCTGGCACACTGTAATGCTCACGTACATATCCCAACGTCAGCAGACTTTGGCTCGCTGAATCTGGGTGCCGCCGTACAAGTAATGGCATATGAATGTCGGCAGGCATGGCTAGTCGATGTGAACGATGATGAAGCCACTCCCATCGCACTTTCTGACAGTCACGAGGATGTAGTGAAAGCATCCATGGATAACGTCGAATGGGATAACCCTTATGCGGATCATGCCGCCGTAGAGCGCTTGATTGAACATATGGAGCGAACACTTACGGCGACAGGCTTTCATGATCCTGCGCAGCCCCGCTTGCTGATCCCTCGCTTAAGACGCCTGTTTTTACGTGCCCGGTTGGATACGATGGAAACCAACATTTTACGCGGGATACTTTCCAGCGTTGATCGGTTGACCCAAAGCACTTCAACATCAACGTCCAACCCTGCACATTCACCCCAATCAAATAGGGCTCAGGCGAGTTCATCTGATAAAACATCCGAGGAAAGTGGTGAGGGAAAATAGGAGGATTATGAGTATCTCCTTACCCTGATTTCACAATGCAAGGCGTAGAAGCAATAAAATCAGCAAGAATAGAGCGGAAAATTAATCGTAGCTGAACATCAAGCATCAGATGATGTCTCGGTGGTATTTGTCTATCCTCTCTAAGCCCATTATTTTGAAATCAATACGTTGTCGATGGAGGGGTCCTGATATCACTGGTGTAGCCAGCAATCGACTACATCGCTAACACCGCTTGTGCCAACACCACTTGTATTGAAGAATCCCAACGAAATGTTTTGATGTAATGGATTTGTTGTTCCCATATCAGCTCAGGTTCTATATGGGAGCCCTTACAGCCAACGTATCTGTGCCACTCTTCATTGTGGCTTTTTGAACGGCATGTTCGCCCCGCTGCCGTTCTGGTTAAAAAACAACCATGCAGTGCCCAACGTGTTACCCTGCTTTACCCCCAAATATAAAGTTGACTAAATTAGTGGGTTATACGCATACTGTAGAAGATAAACCGTCTATAAAAGGGGCATACCGCCCTACCGGTCGCCATGGAGTACAAATAGCAGTCCGGTACAGGTCCCGCGGTTGCCAAGCACAACCCAAATACATCTTTGCCATTATTTGATATGGAATTCTTGCCATGCGTCTTACAACCAAGGGTCGATATGCGGTGACAGCCATGTTGGATCTGGCCATCCATACTACGCATGGTCCGATCAAACTGGCTGAAATCTCCCAACGTCAGGAAATCTCCCTTTCCTATCTTGAACAGCTCTTTGCAAAACTACGCCGCGGCAAACTGGTGGAAAGCGTCAGGGGGCCAGGTGGCGGCTACTTGTTGGCAAATACACCTGCGGATATCTCCATTGCGCGTATCATCGATTCTGTCAGCGAATCCGTTGATGTCACCCGCTGTCAGGGCGAAGGGAATTGTGATCATGGCCAGCAGTGTCTGACCCATCACCTGTGGTGCGACCTTTCAGATGCCATTTATTCATTCCTTAATGGCATTACGTTATCCGACCTTATCGCCCGCAGAGATGTACAATTGGTGGCACAGCGGCAGCAGGACAAACTCACAAGTGATGTCCTCAATCAGGATTTATTGTTTGCTTCACAATAGTCCTTCTCCATTCAGCTGCAATCTGCTGAATATAGCCGGTGAATGTGACTGATTCATGCTCTTTGATCACTCGGGATACACTCATGTCTACTTCCATCAATACCCCTGTTTATCTTGATTACGCAGCCACCACACCTATAGACCCTCATGTGATTGACGTCATGACGCGCTACCTGGGCACTGAAGGCACCTACGCCAACCCTGCGTCCCGGAGTCATATGTTGGGTTGGCTGGCTGAGCAGGCGGTGGAGGGTGCACGGCGTCAGGTAGCAGACTTGATCCATGCCGACCCGCGAGAAATCGTGTGGACGTCCGGCGCCACCGAAGCAGACAATCTGGCACTCACGGGCCTGATGCGTGCCCAAAGAAAAAATGGCCTTCATAGCAGTAAACGCCATTTGATCACGTCGACAATTGAGCACAAGGCTATCATTGACACAGCGCTTTCACTGGAACGGGAAGGATTTGAGGTCACCTGGCTCACACCAGACAATGAGGGCCGGATTACGCCGGAGAGTCTGGCCGCGGCCATGCGCCCTGAAACAGCACTGGTTTCCCTAATGGCGGTCAACAACGAGGTAGGAAGCGTCAATGATCTTGATGCATTGGGGCGTATTGCCCACGACGGAGGCGCCCTCTTTCATGTCGATGCAGCTCAGGCGGCAGGCAAGATTCCGCTGAATGTCGAAGAGATGCCCATAGACCTGATGTCGCTCTCTGCCCATAAACTCTATGGTCCCAAGGGAATCGGGGCATTGTATGTCAGGCAGGGAGTCACCATCGAAGCGATCATTCATGGAGGTGGGCATGAAAGAGGTATGCGCTCAGGCACACTGGCGACACATCAGATTGCCGGAATGGGCAAAGCCTATGAGCTGGCCGCGCAACAAATGCACGAAGATCGCCGTCATCTTCAGCAGTTACATGACCGCGTTGTACAGTGGGCTGGCACAATGAAAGGGGCGTATTTAAGTATTCCGCCGGAGGATCAAGTGCCCAACATTGTCAGCATCGGCTTTGATGATCTCGAAGGGCAGACCTTGCTCATGAATTTGCGTGAAGTCGCCGTATCCAATGGGTCCGCCTGCAATTCAGCCACCGTGGCGCCATCCTACGTGCTGGTTGGCGTCGGCGTGCCCGAAAAGCGCGCATTGGCTACATTACGCATTAGCATGGGACGATTTACTACAGAAGAGGAAGTGGAATTTGCTCTCCGTTCAATCGAGGGTGTTGTTACACGTTTAAGGCCTGAAGAATTGGCAGCAAATTCCTCATCGAAGTGAAGGTTTGGGCCACGTTAACTGCCTATCACCTACCGTTGGCAAGTGCTGTATGAAGGACGCAATCGCTGTGTTTGAATTCCTCGGCACCATTTACTGGCAACCATATGGCAGGGCTTCCACTAACCTGATTGACCGTATGCGGTTTATAGACGAACCATGCATGCATATAATTCATATCAACTCTCTTTGATTGATATTGCCTGATCATTCATCATGCTGCAGGCATACATAACGATTTCATTTTGGACAGCAAAGCATGCTGTCGGAGGTACTCATCATGGCGACTATTACCATCAGCGAAGCAGCAGCCCAACAGATCCAGCATGTACTGGACGAGCGCGGGTACGGGTTGGGATTGCGTGTCGGCATCACGACCAGTGGTTGTTCGGGATACGCTTACGTGCTGGACTTTGCCGATGAAGTCGGCCCGAATGATGAAGTCTTCGAATCCAAGGGGGCCAAGGTTATCGTGGATCGTGAAGCTCTTACCGTCCTCGATGGGACAGAAGTCGACTACATCAGTGAAGGTTTGAATCGTTTGTTCAAATTCAACAACCCGAATGTAGCCGATGAATGCGGCTGTGGTGAAAGTTTTAGCGTACAGGCATCCTGACAATTTTCACTGCAGCAACCATGGTAAAACGCCCACAGTAGCCTACTATGGGCAGTAACGTGCCTAACCACTGGGCAAAACCGCTATAGAGAGGGTATACTATGGCGCCTCGTGGTCACGTCTCTGATACTTGTTCCAATCGATCAAGGCCCCACATTCCATCAAGGCACTTGCGATTTCATGACAGATTCGCCAGTGCCGGTATACTTTTATTACTGAACAGGAGCCATCATGGCCGTCGAACGTACTCTATCGATCATCAAGCCTGATGCCGTTGCTAAAAACGTTATTGGTGAAATCTACACACGTTTTGAAAAGGCGGGTCTGAAAATCATCGCTGCCAAAATGGAACACCTTTCACGCGAAAAGGCTGAAGGGTTTTATGCAGAGCACAAAGAGCGTCCTTTCTTCAACGATCTGGTTGAGTTCATGACCTCTGGCCCTGTCATGATTCAGGTACTGGAAGGCGAAAATGCCGTTCTGACCAACCGTGATCTGATGGGCGCTACCAACCCGAAAGAAGCCGAAAAAGGCACTATCCGTGCAGATTTTGCCAGCTCTATCGATGCGAATGCGGTTCACGGTTCCGACGCTGTTGAATCAGCCAAGCGTGAAGTCAGCTACTTCTTTGCTGAAGACGAAATCTATCCTCGCTAAGAAGTATCCCCTGTGGGGCATCTGCCTCATGGGCTGATCATATTTGAAGCGTATCAATGGCCATGCAACAGGTTAATCTCTGGGCATGGCTTTTGAGCTATATTATAGCTGGCGTTTACGGCGACCCCCTCATGTTTTCGTTCTGCATGAAAGGCAACGCCATATTTGAAATTACAGACTATACTTACTGTCAGGTTCACTGTGAGCCATAACATGACATAAGCGAGTCTACAACTTATTACAGAGCAGCGCCCCATGGCAGTCACCTGCTACGGCGATGCTCACTGGAAGACGACCGTTGAACATGAGTAACCATATACCGACAAAAGACATTTCCGAACCGCAGACCTCGTCTGAGCGGGTGAATTTGCTCGGGCTTACTCGTGAAGAAATGAGTCGGTTCTTTACTGAATTGGGTGAAAAACCCTTCCGTGCCGCACAGGTGATGAAGTGGATTCACCAGGAAGGAGTTACCGATTTCGCCGAGATGACCAACCTCTCCAAGTCGTTGAGAGAAAAGCTTTCGGCGGTGGCGGAAGTCACTCCACCCCGTGTGGCCTATCAGGGTGAGTCCCGTGATGGCACACGTAAATGGGTAGTCGAAGCCAAGGGCGGCAGTCTGATCGAAACAGTGTTGATTCCGGCGGACAATGGCCGCCGTACCTTGTGTGTTTCATCACAGGTGGGCTGCTCGCTGGATTGCAGTTTTTGCTCCACGGGTAAACAGGGCTTTGCGCGGAATCTGGATAGCGCCGAAATCATTGGTCAGGTGTGGATCGCTACCCATTGCGGTACGCCCTACAATGATGGCCGCAAGCCTGTCACGAATGTGGTCATGATGGGGATGGGTGAACCACTGATGAACTTCGAGCCGGTGGTGGCTTCCATGAAACTGATGCTGGACGACAACGCTTATGGACTCTCCAAGCGTCGTGTAACACTGTCTACGTCAGGGCTTGTTCCAAAGATTGATGAATTGGGCGACCAACTGGATGTCAGTCTGGCGATTTCCCTGCATGCTCCCAACGATGAGCTGCGTAATACGCTGGTGCCTCTGAATCGCAAGTACAATATTGCGACATTATTGGACGCATGCCGTCGATATCTGGACAAATGCAAGGACGCCCGCATGATCACCGTTGAATACACACTGATGGCCGGTGTGAATGATCAACAGGAGCATGCCGATGAACTGGCCAAAGTACTGAAGGATATTCCTTGCAAGATCAACCTGATTCCATTCAACCCCTTCCCGGGTTCAGGCTATAGCAAACCTTCTCGTAATCAGGTCATGCGTTTTCAGCACTGGCTATTTGAACGTGGACACAAGGCTCCTGTCAGAATGACACGTGGTGACGATATCGATGCAGCCTGTGGGCAATTGGTGGGCCGCGTAAAAGACCGTACGCGCCGTCAGGAACGCTATATTCAAACACTCTCCATTGACGCTAGCTGAAGCAGAGGTTATCAACGTTGACTTCATTCATTATTTTTCGAGGCATAATAACAGCCGTTACTTCCTTGAGAGATAAGTGATGTTCACCATGCATTCATATTTTCGCCCCCTGTTTTCATCTTCACGCATCAAGTCATCTGTGGCGGGCTCACTAGTGACATTAATGGCGTGTCTGTCCATGACTGGCGGACTGAGCGGCTGCGCAAGCACCCACGCCAGCGCTTCATCAGCACAAAGCGCCTCCCCTCAGGCGAAAGCATCTGCCTATTCTGAACTCGGCATGGCCTACCTCTCACGGGGGGATACCTCCCGTGCGTATCAGGCTTTCCAGCGTTCATTAGCGCTAAATGATCAGGAAGCCAGTGCCCTGCACGGGCTCGCATTAATAGAACAACACAATGGAGACATGGCCCGCGCAGGCGAGTACTATGATCGCACCTTGCGTACATTGTCCAAATCGCGTGAAATTACGGATAATGGCTCGCTACAGGAGCCACAGGTGCGTAATAATTACGCAGCTCTGCTTTTTGAAGAGGGAAAGTTTGAGCAGGCTTGCCAGCAATTATCCAGGGCCGCCAGTGATACACATTACCCCGGCAGGCCGGGAATATTGGTCAACCTGTCGCAATGTCAGTTAAAAACCGGCAATATGACAGGCGCAGGTAACACGCTGGATGAAGCAGAACGGATTGCGCCGGAGCAACCTCTGGTCCTGCTGGCTCAAGCGTACCTGGATTTTTACAAGGGCAATTTGGATGCATCTTCTGCAAAACTATCGCAATATGTGCATCTGAAAGGCAATACACATGAATCAGACGCGCTTGGCCAGGCGCTGAGTCGTGCAAGACAGATGTCAGAGACCCCGGCATCATCGAATCAATCCACCAACCGGGCGCAATAAAAAGGACTTTCGGCATGAGCGAACAGCCATCTTCTGCGGCAAACCAATCTACGACACAGTCGGCCGGAGATATGCTTCGCAGCGCCAGGGAGCGCAAGGGCCTTAGCATTGAACAGGCTGCAGCTCATCTGAATCTGCGCCCCTCGCTGGTTACAGACCTCGAGAACGAGCATTACGAACAGCTGCGTATTCCGACCTATCGTCGTGGCTATCTGCGTGCCTACGCGCGCCTGTTGGAAATTGATCCCGAACAGGTACTTAGGGCGCATGATGAGAAACATGGCAAAGTGGATGAACCTATCAAGGTTTCCACCCCGATCAAGCCGCTAAAACGCCCTAGTCGCATCGGCAAGATTGCATTCTGGATCATTACCATCATCATTCTGTTGCTTATTATCGGGTTGACAACACAATGGTGGAAAAACCGGAACGGTACTGATTTCAACGCACAGGAAAATAATACACCCAGTGCGCAGATCCCTGATCAGCCATCGCCCACGTCCAATTCACCTCAGTCATCAACCACAGCCTCTGACGGCAATGCACCCAATGCACAAGGCAGCAATACGAGCTCCAACAGCACATCTGCCAATGCGCCTGCAACCACCACAAACAGTACGCCAACCACCAATAACGGTGCGCAGGGTAATACAGGCAGCAACGATGGTTCCAACGACCTCCAGATGCAGGTAGGCAATGGTGTTGACGGTGCCAACATGACGACAAGTGAAGCCGAGAGCGAAACTCAGCAAAACCAGTCAAATAGCGCACAAAATGGTACAAGTCAGAATGGCAATAACCTGAACACCAATAACCAGAATGGCAATCCTCAGAACAATACTCAAGGGCAGAGCCAGAATGCGGACAATGGAGCGGTAGCGACCTCTTCCAATGGTATTGCGTTGCAGTTCAATCGTCAGTCCTGGACACGTATTACCGATGCACATGGTCGTACCCTGCTGTCAGGGCTTCAGCAAGCAGGCTCACAACGAACCATTACCGGTCAGGCCCCCTTCCATCTGGTCATTGGCAATGCAACCGGCGTGTCCGTTACCTACAACGGACAACCGGTACACCTTGGCGCACGTAACGTAGCACGCCTGACACTGGGCAAATAATATCCTGTTACCCGTGCACGAGACCGTTCAGCCTGTATTCAACTGAAATGGCCTCGTGCATGCTATAACATCTGTATCCAGGAATACTCATTTCAGGCAACAATAAGGCAATCCCTTTCCAAGCCGAATATTGTGGGTGGCAGATATGGTTTGTGATGAATATTGTTTGTGATGAATATTGTTTGTGGTGAATATTGTTGGTGGTAAATATTGTTTGTAGTGGATATTGTTGAAAGCAACATGCGTAGTGAGTGGTTTCGCTGTTTCTTGTTTCAATGCAGCACCTGAAAGCGCATCGTTCAATTGGCTTCTATTATAGCCACCCTTGATTTACGCAGCGGTTGCCAGGTTCGAAATGTTGGGAGCCTGTTTCGTCAACATCAGACAGCCCGCGTGGCAATAGAGAATCGGGTAACAGGCGAACAGCGGATAGAGAAGCAAACAGCGTTGAAACCAGTGATGATGAAATCATCGGATAAACCGTCAGAATATTAGTAAAACAGGCCTTCTGGCCTGGGTTTGGAGTCAGCATTGAGCAAGTTACAGGGCCTACGAGGCATGAATGATTTGCTGCCGGAGCAATCCCCTGCCTGGCAGTACGTTGAGTCAACATTACGAACACTTCTATCCCGTTACGGGTATCGTGAAATTCGTACCCCTATTCTGGAAGATACCTCCCTTTTTCAACGTTCCATCGGTGAAGCAACGGACGTTATTGAAAAAGAGATGTACACCTTTGATGACCGAAATGGTGAAAGCATCAGCATGCGGCCCGAGTTCACCGCCGGTATCGCACGTTCGGTCATCGAACATAACCTTGCGCATAACCAATCACTCAGGCTGTGGTCAACAGGGCCTTTGTTTCGGTATGAACGCCCTCAGAAAGGACGTTATCGCCAGTTTCATCAATTGAGCGTCGAAACGTTCAATATGGAAGGGCCTGATATTGATATCGAACTTATTCTACTCTCTGCGCGTCTATTAAGGGAGTTGGGGCTGCATGATCAGGTGACACTGGAACTGAACTCCCTGGGAACGGCTGAATCTCGCAAAGCGTATCGCGAATGCCTTGTTCAGTACCTGACTGAACACAAGGATATACTGGATGAAGATTCCGTTCGGCGCCTGAGCACGAACCCATTACGTGTACTGGACTCGAAAAATCCGGACATGGCCGATATGCTGGCAGGCGCCCCTCGAATGCTGGATCATTTGGATAATGAATCTCGCGAACATTTCGATAAACTGACCAATACGCTGGATACACTCGGTATCAAGTATGTGATCAATACCCGTCTGGTACGTGGTTTGGATTATTACTCACGTACGGTTTTCGAGTGGACAACCACTGCATTGGGCAGTCAGGGCACAGTGTGTGGCGGCGGCCGCTATGACGGAATGATTAGCCAATTGGGCGGCAAACCGACCCCCGCCTGTGGTTTCGGGTTGGGCATCGAGCGTCTGGTACTGTTACTGGAAGAGCTGAATCTGATTCCGGAATCGGTGCATAAAACCATCGACGTCTATGTAACTGCATTGGGTGATGCCGCCGAACAAACGGCGCTGAAACTAGTAGAGCACTTGCGTGATGAACTGCCCAAATTACGTATTCAGTTGCATTGTGGCGGTGGCAGCTTCAAGAGTCAGATCAAGAAAGCCGATCGTAGCGGTGCCAGTATCGCCTTGCTCTTGGGTGAAGACGAATGTGCTCAGGGAACGGTGGGCATCAAGTACCTACGCGAAGACAGGGAACAGGAAAGCGTTGAGCAATCCAAACTTTCCGAACGTCTGTCGTCACTGGTAAGCTGACAGGTGCCATGGGCGAGATTTTGCCTGCAGACGTCACGAGTTTACGAAGATACCGGAATATCGGACACTTGCCCCTTTCCGGAAGCGTTAAAACAGGAGAACATGCGTGGTGCATGACATCAATGACGAAGACGAACAGCTGGATGCGCTGAAAAACTGGTGGAAGCGTTACGGCACGACCCTCTGTGTCGTCATACTACTGGCCATGGCTGCCTTTTTTGGCTGGAATACATGGCAACGCCACAAAGCCTATGAATACAACCAGGCATCGCAGTTGTATGATCAGCTGGATGAAATGACCAATAACTTTACCGTTCTGAATAGCCAGCAACGTGCTCAGGTCAACCAGCTGGCGGATCAGCTGGTCAATAATTATGGCAATACCCGCTATGCCGATCTTGCCCGTCTAATCGAGGCACGTGTTGCCATTCAGGCGAATGACAACGGTACCGCGACCGCGAGTCTTCAGGATTTGATCAGCAGAAGCCATGATAGCTTCATGACAACGTTGGCACATATTGACCTGGCACGTGTTCAGATCAACAACAAACAGTATGATCAGGCACTGTCCAGCCTGCCAAAAGAGGTGCCGCACACGTTGAGTGTACTGCTAAACAGCGTGCGTGGGGATGCTTTGGTCGGCCTGAAACGATTCCCTGATGCCAGAAAAGCCTATGAACAGGCGCTTCAGGATGCGCAGAAATACAAACTGCCCAACTACGGCATTCAGCTCAAGCTCGATGATCTCGCCCCACAGGAGGCTTCATGAAATTGCGTCATCCCATGCGGGCAGTGGCCTGTGCATTCTCCGTCTCACTCCTGTTGGCAGGATGTGGTGATGTAGTAAAGCCGAATCCAGCGCCAAAAGCGCTAACGAGCATCAAGCAAACCGTTAAATTGCATACCATGTGGGCTGACAATATTGGCTACATGGGGCGTGACGATGCACACTACAAGCTGACACCCGCGCTTTCCAACGGTGTACTTTATACCGTAAATGCGCATGGTCATGTACGCGCCATTGACCCCTCAACCGGTAAGATACAGTGGCAGAAACACCTGCATGTACCCGCTTCAACCGGTATTACGGAAAGCGGCGGTAATCTGTATCTCGGGACTGCCAAGGGTGAAGTGCTGGCCCTGAGTATCACGGATGGCAGCATTGAGTGGCGTACGAGTGTGGGTAGTGAACTCTTGACGACACCGCAAGCCAACAGCCAGCAGGTTATTGTACAAACGGTTGATGGCACACTGGTGGCACTGGATAAAGTCAGTGGTATCCGCGACTGGCTCTATGCAGGTAATCAGCCGCCATTGACGCTACGCTATCCAGGGACACCGCGAACCATCGATCCTGTGACCTTTGCGGGCTTTGCCGACGGTCAGATTGCGCTGTTCGACAATAGCTCGGGTAATATGCTGTGGAGCATGCGCGTTTCAGTTCCACGGGGTACCAACGACACTCAGCAAATGGGAGACATCGTTGGGCAACCTATCATTACGCCCGATGGCAGCCTTTTCGTAAATGGATTCCAGGGCGAACTGGTGGCCGTCAATGTTCACTCCGGGCAACAAATGTGGAGTAAATCCGAATCGGGTTATCACACACCTCTGTTGCAGGGAAGCACGTTGTACACAGTTGATGCTCTGAATCACGTACATGCTTTTGATGCCAGTACAGGCAATCAACTGTGGGTACAAACAGCGCTCGAAGGCCGTGCTCTGACTGCACCTACTTTCGTGGATGGACAACTCGCCTTCGGTGATTATCAGGGCTATGTGCATCTATTGGATGCGACCACCGGCAAACTTGATGGCCGTGATGATCTGAATGCCGGCATTCAGGCCCCCATTGTTGCCTCTGGCAATCAGATGTTTGTATTGACCAATGCAGGCAAACTGGTCGGTTACAGCCTGAGTGGTGAATAACATCATCTCACAGGAGTTACGTTGCCCTCATCCTCGAACGGGACGGTAAACTCAAAAACGCCCTGATTGCCTTTGGTGGTCAGGGCGTTTCGTATGGGAAGTTGGATAATCAGAGCGTTTTGGCTATCCAGTGGTCTTCAGCCCTCCCTTTTTTGCAGGACTACAGGAGTGAAGAGCAATACGTTCATTGCTCGCAGTATCGATGATAGCCAGGTAGCTTCCCGTATCCGCTTCCGTCTCAACTTATGGCATCGTGTCGATCCTTCTCTTGTTCTTCTATCCTGCATATCCAATTATTTATAAAAAGGTTTGTAGGAAGGTTTGTAGAAAGACAAGCTTGTTTTAATGACACCCGCCCTGCGAGTAGACATGCTATTTGGTCCGGCACCCCTTCGAGTAGATGAGGCGATAAAATTTCGCTATACTGTACGTGATGTTCAAGGTCACGCGCCTGATGCTCGACGTCACCCAGTGCGCCTTTCACATCCAAATAATATCCGCTCAACAGAATAGTATCTGCTGGGCATTCAGCTTTATCCATTCAGCTTGCGCTGAATGCTCATCTCCCGAGTCTCATCGACATGAATCCCGTTATAGCCCTAGTTGGCCGACCCAATGTCGGCAAGTCGACCCTCTTTAATCGCCTGACCCGTTCTCGCGATGCCATTGTTGCCGACTTTCCGGGGCTGACACGTGACCGTCAGTACGGTAATGGCACATTGGGTGAAAAGCCTTTTACCGTCATCGATACCGGCGGTATCAGCGGTGATGAGCTGGGTATTGATGCCGCCATGGCTGAACAGTCCCTGCTTGCCATTGATGAGGCAGATATCGTCTTTTTCGTCGTTGATGCCCGCGCAGGGTTAACACCTACCGATGAGGCAATTGCGCGCCATCTGCGTGTTAACCAGAAAAAAACCTGGCTGGTCGTCAACAAGACCGATGGGTTGCCGGAAGAAACAGCCACCGTTGATTTCTACTCCCTCGGGATGGGAGAACCCTTACCTATTGCGGCGGCACATGGTCGAAACGTCACGCAGTTGATCAGTCTGGTGTTGGAACCCTTCCCTGAACCCGAGGAAAGCGATATTCATCCGGAGCTGGATGACCGCGGTATTCGTATTGGTGTTGTGGGTCGTCCAAATGTTGGGAAATCCACGCTGGTCAACCGATTGCTTGGCGAAGAGCGCGTCGTGGTATTCGATCAGGCAGGTACAACGCGAGATGCCATCGAGATTCCTTACGAACGTAATGGGCATCCCTACGTTCTTGTAGATACCGCGGGTGTTCGCCGTAGAAAGAATGTCCACGAAGTAGCCGAGAAGTTTTCGATCATCAAGACACTGGATGCCATTAAATCCTGTAATGTCGCGATTATGGTGCTGGATGCACGTACCGGGCTAGTGGAACAGGACCTCCATCTGTTGGACTACGTCCTGAATACGGGGCGGGCTCTGGTGATTGCGGTCAATAAGTGGGATGGTCTGGAATCGGAAGCAAAGGAAAAGATGCGTTCCGAAATCAAGCGTCGTCTTGGCTTTGCTGATTATGCAGACATGCACTTTATTTCAGCTCTCCATGGTACAGCGGTGGGTGATCTATACCCATCCATCGAACGGGCGTACGAGAGCGCAACTGCCCGCTGGAGCACCAACCGCCTGACCAATCTGTTGAAGGACGCCGCTGCCGAACACCAGCCCCCAATGGTCAATGGTCGCCGTATTCGCTTGAAAATGGCGCATCAGGGCGGAAACAATCCACCGATCATCGTTGTTCATGGCAATCAGATCAATCAGTTGCCTGAAGCTTACAAACGCTATCTGACCAATACGTTTCGCAAGGTGCTAAAAGTACGCGGCACGCCGATTCGTTTCGAATTCCGCAGCGGTGATAACCCTTACGACAAGCATGGCGATGCCACGGACAAAGAGAAAGCCAAGGCGCGCCAGCTCTCTCGAACGCGTGAAGCGCGCCGTAACAAGCGTTAAGCACGCCTAGCTTGAAGCATCATATCATCAGCGTCAGGATGTGATGCTTCAAGGGTACTTACGGGATAATGGTCGACTACGCTTCAGTGCCCACCCACTTGCAGGCGAATTGCCACGCCGCACGTCCACTTCGCACACCGCGCAGCAGCCCATACTGGAGCGCCTGAGCACGCGCCTCCTCATTCCACTCACCGCCTAGATCCTTCACCCAATGCTCGCACGCTGCAATGAAGGTTTCCTGATTGAAGGCATGGAAGGCAAGCCACAAGCCGAAACGATCTGACAAGGAAATTTTTTCCTCTACAGCATCACCATGGTGAAGCTCGCCATCCACGATATGGGTATCATTGTTATCTGAAGAGGCCTCCGGCAAGAGGTGGCGTCGGTTGGATGTCGCGTAAATCAGTACGTTTTCGGGTGGCCCCGTGAGCGTGCCATCCAACACGCTTTTCAACGCCTTGTATGCATCATCGCTGCCTTCAAAAGAGAGATCATCACAATACACAATAAAGCGTTGCGGCAAATCGCGTAAACGAGCAACCAAACCGGGCAAACCAATCAGGTCATAGCGGTCCACCTGGATCAGACGCAAGCCGTCATCTTTCATTTCATTCAACAGTGCGCGAATGATGGAGGACTTGCCTGTGCCACGAGCCCCCCACAATAACGTATGGTTGGCAGGACGACGATTCAGGAAAGCACGCGTATTTTCTACAATTTCCTTTTTCTGACGCTCGATCCCCACCAAATCAGCCAGGCGTACATCATCACGCATCGCGACCGGGATCAGTTGTCCCCCCGTGAGGGGATGACGCTCCCAAAGGGCTGCCACTGTAGTGGTCCAGTCGATCTCAACGGGCTTGGGAGGGAGTAGCGGCTCTATACGCTCCAGTAAACCGAGTAAACGCGCACTTAATACTTCATCCATTCCTGACATCCATCATCTGCTATTAATTGACTTATTTTCCTTGAGTGTGACATTCACAATGGGAGCTCACTTTTACAACAGGCAATATACACGAAAACAAGAACCGCCTTTCGTACTCATGAACTGCCATTCATGAACGAGCCACTCATGACGCACGAATATCCGCTCTTAGTGCTTCAAGTACGGGCTCTACTGCGGGCCTGCTCCCCTCCCACAACGTGAAGGACTCGGCAGCCTGCTCAACCAGCATACCCAGACCATCAGCCGCATGAGCGCCTTGTGATAATGCCCATTGCATGAAAGGCGTGGGCTCAGCCGCATACACCATGTCATAAGCCCAACCATTACCCTTCAGTTTCGCACCCCCTGTCGCCGGAAGCTCATGATTCAGGCTGGCACTGGTGCCATTAATGATCAGGTCAAACTCACCTGTAAGCTGATCCGGCGACGCCGCTGAAAGCCTTGCCTCACCGGCCCAGTCGCCGATCAGGGATTGCGCACGTGAAAGGGTACGGTTCGCAATCGTGATGCTGTTTGGCTCGGCATCCAGCAAAGGGCCAATCACACCACGCACAGCACCACCGGCCCCCAAAATGGCAATCCGAGCCTCTTTAAGGTTGACACCCAAACGGCGTAAATCATTCAGCAGGCCGGCACCATCCGTGTTGTCACCTACAACCTCACCTGAATCCTTGAAAAGCAGTGTATTCACAGCGCCTGCCATTTGGGCACGTGGCGTCACATGTTGAGCCAAGGTGAGGGCTTCCTGCTTGAAAGGCACGGTAATATTGGCGCCTTTCCCCCCTTCAGCCCGGAAGGATGCAATGTAATCTGCAAACTGGTCGAGGGGCACTTCGCATTTTTCATAGCGCAGATCAATTCCCAGCGATTTTGCGAATGCCTGATGGATAAAAGGTGAGCGTGAATGCCCAATCGGATGACCAAAAACACAATAAAGGGAAGTCACTTCTATTCCTGTTTTCTGTAGAGGGAATATTACCCATGGATAACGAGCAGCATACCCATTTTTCATTCGACTCGTCATCCCGACGAATGGATTTTCGACAGATAATTGATACGGCGCACACTATTGCCTCATGAACCTTGTTTCATGAAGAACTCAAGGCATATCAATCAGTCAACATGTGACAGTACTCCCCGGATAATCCCTGGCAAGGACTATTGATCAAATAAAGTCGGCTAAAACAGGGATGACGCTGGCGGTAATAGTTTTAGACATTGATAATCACCGGATTTCATAGGTAAATATAGCCGCGCGCGCTGGTATGCAGTAAAGTAAATACTTCACTCAAGAATAACAATGTGTACTCGTACTCACGAAAAATCCATAACTATTCATAACACCGACACGCAAGGAAACGATTCCACTTATGCTCGCTGACTATCTTCGAACGCTCATGGATTATCATGACTGGGCTACACAATCCGTATTGGGAGCGTGTATGGATATCAACGAAAATGATTATCATCGGGACTTGGGACTCACAGGCGGCAGCATACACGGCGCACTAAACGCGGGGCTTCAACAAGAGCGCCAGTGGCGGCTGAATTTTCTTGGCGATAGCAGCCTTCATGAAGAGCCACCTATCAGGGGTCGGGATCAATTGGCTCGATCATTACGGGAGGAATCACGGCAATGGCAAGCACTAGTGGCTGACATCACCGATGAATCACTTGAAGAGACGGTTACCGTAGTGAGCTGTGACAAACTGCGTTATACCCTCACCAAAAGTGATTTGATTACACAGGTCATCAATTACGGTATACAGGAACGGGCCACTATCGCCTATTCAATTGATTGGCTCGGCCAGCCCAAGCCGGTAATCGATTTTATCGCTTATCAGCAAACAGCATAAGCACAATCACCCTGTATCAACCCATCAAGTGTTATGTAAAGGTTGTTTGCCGCCTAACCAATCATGCGGCTTAAGATACTCATAAAGCTCAGCCTCAGCGGAGCCATCTTCCACCTGATATTGATAAGACCATTGCGCCATGGGGGGCATGGACATCAGGATAGATTCGGTTCTGCCCCCACTTTGCAACCCGAAAAGCGTACCGCGGTCATAAACCAGATTGAACTCCACATAGCGGCCCCGACGATGAGCCTGGAACGTACGTTCACGTTCTCCAAAAGGCGTGTCCTTGCGTTTCCGAAGAATAGGGAGAAAAGCATCGGGGTAGGCATTGGCAACTGACTGCATAAAGGCGAAGCAAGTATCAAAATCAGGCTCGTTCAGATCATCAAAAAAGAGTCCACCAACGCCTCTGGTCTCGTTGCGGTGTTTAATCATGAAGTAATCGTCACACCAGGATTTAAAACGTGGATAGAAATCTTTATTGAACGCATCACACGCATCACGCGCCGTCTCATGCCAGTGAATGACATCTTCATGGAAGGGATAATAAGGGGTCAGATCAATCCCGCCGCCGAACCACCATACCGGGGGTTCGCCTTCTTTATTGGCGATGAAAAACCGTACATTTCCGTGGCTGGTAGGCACATAGGGATTACGCGGATGAATGACCCAGGAAACCCCCATGGCTGTAAAACTTCTACCTGCCAGCTCAGGCCTGACAGCACTGGCTGACGGAGGCAACTCCCCGCCATGCACATGGGAGAAATTCACTCCCCCTTTTTCCAGCACATCGCCATCGGCAATCACTCGGGTACGGCCACCGCCACCCAATTCACGTTTCCATGCTTCTTCGAAGAATTCGGCGCAAGGCTCTTCAGCTGCAAGGGCATCGCAAAGCCTGTCCTGAAACGACATAAGGAACGCTTTGAAACTTTCCAGCATATGATCCGAAGAGAGTTCGTTCTGACTTGCCATGATGAGTCCTGATGATGTGAAAATCGAGTATCTCGCCACTCTGGCAGAGACTAAAGCTTCGAGCGCTATCTATTTTGCCGTGTGATGGCTCAACTTGCCATGTGACTGAATGACAGGGGCTGAAATTAACAACTGTTCACGTGAATGCCCAAGTTTCATATGGTATCCCCCCTGTCATGGAGTGTCCGGGCTTCCACTTGTATCTATTCACTGCGACATATCACTGCGACGTAACCATTTCCCGGTCGCTAGATCACGGATATCACTGGGTTGGGTTCTTCCTCCCGTCGTTCCATCCAGGAGGGAAAGTGATTCTCCCTGAAAAGCCCTGAACACTTCCTCAGCAGTGGTAGCAGAAGGCTCTCCGGCACGATTAGCGGACGTGGACACAATCGGACCACCGAAGGTCTCGCAAAGTGCAATTACCAAGGGATGTGGCGTAACACGCAAGGCCACTCGATCATGTTCCCCCCTAACAAGAGGATGAGTACGACCATTATCAGGCACCAACCATGTCAGTGCAGCGGGCCATGAAGCACGCAGGCGTTCAAGTGATGCCGTATCCAGGCCACGCAGCCACGGCTCGAATTGCTCAATGCTGGCAGCGATAAGGATGAGCCCTTTCTCTGGGGCTCGCAGTTTCAATGCCAATAGACGCTGGAGTGCCTCAGTATTGTCAGGGTCGCATCCCAACCCCCAGACGCCCTCTGTGGGATAGGCCAGCACACGCCCTTGATGTAACAGGGTGGCGGCCTGATCAAGCTCAATGGAAGGTGTGCGACTCATGAATCACAATACCCCTATTAAATGCAAGGTTATTATACACAACAAGGCTCGGATTTTTCACTATATCACTTTTACACTGTTGTCATTTTTACGTGGTGTGAACTCGTCGCTTGCCCACTGCCGTTTGGCTGCCATGTGTCGATCAAGGCCACAGACTTTAAAAACAATGGCGCCATACGTTGACTCTTCTCAATGGAAATTGGCGTAACTGTAGATTCAGCTTAATCAGGCGAATGCACCCAACCACCCGGCACACGGGAAATAACACCCCCTATTTCGAGTTCCAGCAGAGCAATAAGACCCTCATGGCAGGAGGTGTTCGCCACAGTGACCAAGGCATCCAGCCCTACAGGTGTGTGGGACAAGTAATGATAAAGGCCTACAGCCATTTCACTAAAACCAATCCCGCTTTCATGTTTGCCCCCATTAATATGCTTGATATCAGGGGTTGGGGAGGCTGTGCCAACAGGACATCCCGTTATGGCACTGATACATGGAACCAGTGAAGATTCCTCTCCCGATCGACGAGAAACGAATGGCGCAACAGCGTTCCTTGATACCCGATGAGCAGCACAGTGTAGCGCAGCCGGCGGTGAGTTGCAGTCAGTGATACTACCCTCCAGAGCCATTGCCTCTATCATATCCCTCGGATGGGCCACCAACATCGCCCCCTGCTGAATAAGCCAATGGCATCCGGACATACCTTCGTCGTCAGCGGCGCCGGGCAAGGCGTAGACGTCCCGATTCTGTTCCAGTGCCAAACGCGCACTGATCAAGGACCCACTCTTTTTCGTTGCCTCTACTACCAGCACGCCTTCACTTAGTCCCGTGATAATGCGATTACGACGGGGAAAGAACTGCGGATAGGCCTTCGTCCCCGGCGGGAATTCAGAGACCACTAGCCCAGCACCGTCCAGTATTTGCTGGCGTAACGCTGCATGACGCCGGGGGTAAAGAATATCGATTCCGCAGCCAAGCACAGCTAACGTAGCCCCTTTACCCTCGAGTGCTCCTGTATGCGCAGCTGCGTCTATCCCCAAAGCCATACCACTGACGATACACAGCCCATGTTCAGCCAATACATGCGCAAAGTGGTGGGCATGTTGCATGCCTCGTGCGCTGGCTTGCCGACTGCCCACCATGGCTAAGCCTCGCTGATTCAGCAGGGAAAGATTACCCCAGGCCCAGAGTAATACCGGTGGATCAGGAATTTCCTCCAGAAGCGCGGGCCATGCCGGATGCCCCGGATAAAGCAGGTAGCGTTGCCGGCTTTCATCACACCATGCAAGAATTTCATCGACCTGCGCCTGCCCGGCCGTATGCTCAAGCAGATAGACAAGATACTGCCGCTGTGCCAACCCCAGTTGCGCAAGCCATGCGCCTGGCCACTGAACCCCCTGCTGATAAAGGGTATGAATACGACTGCTTCCCAGACGAGGAACCAGTGATAGAGCCAGCCATTCGCGGGGCCCCATGGAAACCTGTTTAGCCACATTTGCTTTCCTTGAATGAACAGGATGAGAGTCAACGGTTTAATTGAAGCGTTCTGGGCACTACAATAGACATCACTTACGGACTTGAACGCCACAATATTCGAAGGAAGAGAACGCCAATCAAGCGTATAATAGGGTCATTACTCTTTATGGCTTGAAAGTGATGACCCTACGTTGTTATTCCTGACGCACGCGCTTGGTATAATCACCACCTGCTGTATTAAGTGTTCTCTTTCTCCTGTCATGATTATTTCGGCAGCTCGCGCCCAAACTTTAGGGGTAAACACTCTTGCTGAGGATGTTTTCTGCTCCGGTGCCCTGCTGTTGAATAATCATCAAGATTAATCACACCTTCGTCGCTTTCTTATTAACGCGGATCTGTTTATGGCAACTCTAGAGATTCTTGAATATCCGGCGGACCACCTTCGCAAGGTCGCCGAACCCATTACAACGTTTGATGATGAGCTTCAGACGCTGATCGACAACATGTTCGAAACCATGTATGCCGCCCCTGGAATTGGCCTGGCAGCAACACAGGTAGATCGTCACATACGTCTCTTTGTGCTTGATGTCAGTGACAATCAGAGCGAGCCCATGGTGTTTATCAATCCCGAATGGGAAGCATTGGATGATGAGCGCAAACCCTTGCAGGAGGGGTGTTTGTCCATTCCCGAATACTATGCGGAAGTATCGCGTGCATTGCGTATCCGTGTGAAAGCGCTGGACCGCCACGGCAAGCCTTTCGAGCAAGAGGTCGATGGCCTGCTGGCACATTGCATACAGCACGAAAATGACCACCTCAACGGTGTGCTTTTCATTGATTATCTTTCACCGTTGAAACGTGATCGTGTGAAGAAAAAAATGCTCAAGCGTCACAAGGGCGCTTAATCCCTCTTTCCTTTTATCTGGACAGCACTCAGTTATGGCATCATCGTTACGGGTTGGTTTTGCAGGTACGCCTGAATTTGCCGCCACCATTCTTCAATCCATACTGGACAGTCGCCACGAGGTAGTCTGCGTATACACTCAGCCCGACCGCCCTGCTGGCCGCGGTCGTAAGCCACAACCCAGTGCTGTAAAAGAATTGGCACTGACTCATGATCTTCCGCTTTACCAACCGGAACGATTGCGTAGCGATGAAAGCCGTAGTGGTATGAAAAAGGCGCAGCTCGATGTGCTGGTTGTCGCAGCTTATGGGTTGATTCTTCCCGGTGAAGTGCTGGCCATTCCTCCTTTTGGTGCGTTGAATGTACATGCTTCTCTGCTGCCTCGCTGGCGGGGGGCTGCGCCGATCCAGCGTGCGATTGAAGCCATGGACAGTGAAAGTGGCGTAACCATCATGGCGATGGATGAAGGGCTGGATACCGGCGCGATGTTACTGAAACGCTCTGTGGGAATCGATGACACGACCACGGGTGGTAGCTTACATGACGCACTATCCGTACTGGGTGCAGAAGCAATCGTCACGGTGTTGGATCAACTGGCTGATACGCCGTCTGCGCTCGACCCCGTTCCTCAACCCGAACATGGGGTGACCTACGCAGAGAAACTATCCAAGGCCGAAGCTCAATTGGATTTTCGGCAGGATGCTCTTCATCTGGCGGCAAAAATCCGTGCCTTTAATCCATGGCCTGTCGCATGGACCTCCCTCAATGGTGACACCCTCCGCTTATGGGAAGCAAAAGCACTTGATGCACGCCATGATGCACCTCCGGGTACGTTGCTGGCGGTATCGGCAGAGCACCTGCACATCGCCTGTGGCGAAGGCATACTGGCAGTGTTCCGCGCTCAGATGCCCGGCACTAAAGCGCTCAGTATACGAGAACTGCTTTCGAGCCCTAAACGCGCTGAAAAACTTAAGGAAGGCGCGCTTTTTGACTCGTCGGAGAGCGCACAATGAGCAGAAAAACACGTGCCATCACTGATCCCCGCGCTGCCGCAGCGGCTACTCTTGTTGCCGTACTGGACCGTAAGGGCTCGCTCTCAGCTCTGGATGATGCTGCCATTGCTCCCAGAGACCGCAGTTTTTATCGGGCGCTGTGCTTTGGCGTTTGTCGTGCCCTGCCACAGTTGGAATTACTGGCCGCAGAGCTGGTATCCAGGGGCTTCAAACGCAAGGATCTGGATATTCAGGCATTATTGCTGATTGGCCTGTATCAGTTGATGTACATGCGTGTTCCCGGTCATGCCGCCGTGGGCGAAACAGCCGGTGCGGCTAAGCTATTGGGAAAACCCTGGGCCACACGTGTGTTGAATGCCTGCCTGCGTCGTTATCAACGTGAGCATGAAACCCTCACACAGCCGCTGGGAAAACGCGCAGAATATCGTTATCTGCACCCCAAATGGCTTGTTCAGGCCATCAAGGCAGATTGGCCCGAGCAGGCGGAAGCGATACTGGCTGCCAACAATACACCCGCGCCCATGACGCTCAGGGTAAACCGTGCCTATACGAATAGGGATGATTACCTTCACCGCCTGACGGAAGCACAGTTGGCCGCTATAGAATGCAAGGACTCAATGGATGGCATCACGTTGGAACATCCCGCAGATGTCACCACACTGCCCGATTTCGCCGAAGGCGATGTCAGTGTTCAGGATGAATCAGCACAGTTGACCGCCCCCATGCTGATGGATTCAGTTGAGAAAAATGAACACACACCACTCAGGATTCTGGATGCATGCAGCGCGCCAGGTGGTAAAACGCTGCATTTAATCGAGTGTGCCCTCGCGGCGAAGCAGCCGCTACATATCACTGCACTGGACAGTGATGCTCACCGCCTTGAACGGGTTGAAGAAGGAATTGAACGCCTGCGCCCGGATGAGTCGATCGAGATTGAACTCCAGTGTGCAGATGCATCCCAAAAGGACTGGTGGGATGGCACGCCATTCGATGCCATTTTACTGGATGCCCCGTGTTCAGGTACCGGTGTTATTCGACGACATCCTGATATCAAGCAGCTCCGTACAAAAGAAGATATCACCGCACTGGCACACCTTCAGAGCGCGCTACTCCGAAATGTATGGGACATGCTGAAAGAAGACGGCACATTACTGTATGCCACCTGTTCCATTATGCCAGTTGAAAACAGCACGCAGATTGAACGTTTTCTTACGAATACGCCAGATGCCAGCAACATTACACCTTCTGTCCCCTGGGGAATTGAGGTGCCGAACGGGCGTCAACGCCTGCCCGAGATCAATGGGAGTGACGGGTTCTTTTACTCGCTGTTACGCAAACGTTAAACGACGTCCCAAATACCATCACTTACCTATGAAGAAGAGAGAGGAGGAAACACCATGTGTTTCCTCTTATTAGTGCTTCCAGCTTTGTTAGCATTTCAGGATGAACGCCCCCTCCTATTGGCAAAGGACCTATATCAGGCCCTTTAACATTCAAGGATACGGACACTATCCCCCGCTTTCACACCCAGCTTCGCTGCTTCTTCACAGTGAAGCATAATTTCCCCTTCCAGCGGGCCAACACGACTCCAACAGGCACGAAATGCTGCCGGTGTTTCACCACTCGCAACCAGCCAGCGGGGGCGAATACGCTCATCGTCATCATTCTGTTGTTCGGATGAATCGATAGCTACCGCCACCGAGCGCGTATTACGAATGGCGCGTACATCATCGATATAGGCTTCCATCGTTGGGCCGCCATCAAAAATGTCGATATAACCTTCCCAACGCAGCCCTTCCTGTTTCAGCATAGCGATCGCCGGGCGCGTATTCTGATGCACTTGACCAATGGCTGAGCGTGCTTCGGGTGTCAGAAAGTTAAGGTAAATCGGGAATTTAGGCATCAATTCGCCAATAAAGCCTTTATCTCCCAACCCGATCAGGCGGTCAGCATCGGCGAAATCCATCTTCAGGAAACGGTGACCAAGGCCATACCAGAAGGCGCTATTGCCTTCTTCGTCAGTTTGCCCCCTCATTTCGGCCAATACGCGTGCAGGGAAACGCCGCCGATGTGTCGCCATGAATACCCAACGCACGCGAGAAAGCAATGTCCCTAACCGACCCTTCAACCCGGCGCCACCGCGCCAGGCCGGCCGTAGATAAAGAGAACAGACTTCGGCGTCCCCTGTATGATCCGACGAGAGAAACAGCGTCTCCAGCATCCGATGCAGCCCGAGAGTGGGTGAACTATGCGCCAAGCGCCCCAAACGATAATGGTAGAACGGTGAGCCAAGCCCAACGCGCGCCTCGATAGCGCAGCACCCGGCTATGACAGGGGAGGAGTTTGTTCCCGTTACCTCTTGAGAATTAGCATCTTCAAGAACGAAGAAGTACAGTCCGGGGCCATTACCCTCAGGATCAGCAAAGGTTTGCTGGCTATGAGTAATTTTTTCACGCAGGAAATCAATATTATCCGGCAACGACGTAAAGCCTGAACCCGTCTCCTCAGCCATCTCCATCAGCGCATCCAGATCACGCATTTCAATCGGACGAATAATCATGAGGAGGCCCCTTCTGAAAGGCGATGGGCCAGGGAGCGGTAACCCGTTTTGGGGCAAGGGGTTCCTCCGCTTCGCGACTCTTTCGCCAAACAAGAAGCATCACACCCACTGACCAATACTTCACTGCCTATGGGCTGCCCTAATACATCGAAGGTCAGTTGATCAACATGGCATACCCCATGCGCATCCCCGTCGGAAAAAGGACTCACCACCGCACGGAAATCATTCAATGTTCCCGACGCTATCAGAGCACTTGAAGGCGGTTCGATGGATTCGGACGAGATGCCTGAAACCTTCTCACAACGGGCATCATGGTGTTCGAAAGCAGCTGAATCAATGGATGATTCAGGAGAAGAAGGTTGCAGCTGGCAAAAGCGCGCTTGCTTCAGCGTTTTCAGCTGATAGGTATCAGCCTGAAGCACCGGACCTGCATCGAAAATATCGACGTGTCGCCCCGGTTGGAAGCCTTCTGCCAACATTGCATTGTAATGGGCAAAATGACGCTGGTGAGTGTGGCCTATCACAGCGCGGGCACCCGTGGTTAGCAGCTCTTCGTAAAGCGGTAGCTGTGGCATCATTTCGGCTATAAAACTTTTGCTTTCACGACCTGCAAGTGCGTGAATATCGTGATAGTCACGACCAAAAAAATGCTGTCCGACGCTGTTCCAGAAGGGTGACTCCCCTGAATCATTGACTTCACCGGTAAATGCCACCACACATTGATCGGAAAAACGCTCAGGATTAAGCCGCATAAAAGCCAATCGAGCCTTGCGTAACAGTATATGGGCAGTCATATTCTGTTGGTACTCAGGTGCCAGCGCCATGGCACACAGTTGGGAGGCCTCTGAAATTTCGTGTGACAGTGCAAGCGTATTCACTTCACGACGAATTCCCAACCCGGGTGAAGCATGGATAAGCGTTTCCCGACGGTAGGTGTAATATGCCTGATCCATTCCGGCCCAGGCACGCAAGGTAGCCGTACCCACCACACGCTGCCGATCAGTATCTTCCAACGCGAACATATAAGCCTCTGCCCCCGGTTTTTCAACCGGAGACTGAATGGCCTTTTGTGTTGCCTGTACGCGAGACACCAGGGTCTCACGCCAGGCAGGCAGGTTTGTCAGGGGAGGATTCGCCGTACTGGCGAGCGTATAAAGCGCGTCGATATCACGCGCTTCCACCAATCGTACAACCAGCATAAGAGCCCCTTTTAGCCAGCGATACGATTCAATGCACGCTCCAGGCGAATCATGCCTTCATTGATTTCTTCAGGTGAAATCACAAGGGAAGGTGTGAAACGGAGAACATCCGGCCCCGCAACCAGCATCATCAACCCTTCATCAATGGCAGCCGCCATAATATCGCGCGCACGGCCGTGATAGGGTTCCGTTAACTCAACACCCACCAACAATCCTTTTCCACGAACTTCCTTGAAAAGATTGAAACGCTCATTGAGCTTAGCCAAGTGCTGTTCGAACAGGGCACGGCGCTCAGCAATGCCATCCAGTACTTCAGGTTCAGCGATGGTTTGCATGGCAGCCAGCCCAACAGCAGTCGCCAGAGGGTTACCGCCGTAGGTAGACCCATGGGCGCCCATGGAAAATACCTTGCCAACGTCGTCTGTAGTAATCATGGCGGCCAGAGGAAAACCACCCCCAATGGCTTTGGCTGTGGTCAGAATATCGGGCACCACATCATATTGCATGTAGGTATAAAGGCTTCCCGTGCGCCCGGCACCACATTGCACTTCGTCAAAAACCAGCAAGGCTTCGTATTCATCACACAGTTCACGCAAGCCATGAAGGAATTCAGGTGTGGCCGAGGTAATCCCCCCCTCGCCCTGCACCGGCTCTACAACAATCGCACAGGTGTCGTCGTCGATCAGCGCACGAACACTATCAAGATCATTGAAGTCCGCATGCACGATTCCCTCAATGGCCGGACCAAACCCTTGGGAATACTTGGGCTGCCCTCCCACGCTGACCGTGAAGTAAGTACGCCCGTGGAAAGAGTTCCTGAACGAAATGATCTTGCTCTTGTGCTCACCAAACATGTCGTGACCATAACGGCGTGCCAATTTGAAGGCAGCCTCGTTGGCTTCTCCACCACTGGAACAAAAGAACACCTTGTCGGCAAAGGTATGCTCCACCAACCACTTGGCAAGTTTGAGTGCAGGCTCGTTGGTATATACATTTGACAGGTGCCAGATTTTATCCGCCTGTGTTTTCAATGCATCCTGCAAGCTGGGATGACCATGCCCCAATGCGCTGACAGCGATCCCTCCGGCGAAATCAATGAACTCTCGGCCTTCTCGGTCCCATACTCGGCTACCTTCACCTCTGTCAGGAATCATATTGACAGGTGAATAGACAGGAAGCATGTAAGTATCGAAATCGGCGCGGCTCGGCGTCCAGCTCATGATTGAATTCCTATTATCGGGATCTTTTTGTTGAGGTCGCGGTATTGCGACGGTAAACCACAGGATAATTCGTGTGCTCGTTCCTACCAAACCAAGGATGCACGGAGACCCCATGCTCCTCTGGGATACATGCACTCGGGCGCAAGCCTCCGAACGACTGGCACCCCAGGCACACCCATACTCGGCAGAAACATAGATACACGAATTAACGCATGCACCGTGTAGTATGCAACGCCACGAAGCAGTTGGCGAGTATTAGCCGCGAATGAATAATGGATGGATGTACCTGATATCTTTCGTCCTATAACCACCCTTGCTCAGCGAACGAGGTGATTTCATCGTCACCAATCACAAAGTGATCCAGCACTCGGATATCGACGAGTGCCAGTGCATCACACAAACGTTGCGTAATACGACGGTCAGCGTCACTTGGAATAGCCACTCCTGAAGGGTGATTGTGGGCAAAAATCACCGCGGCGGCCCCCAACGAAAGTGCCTTCTTCACCACTTCTCGCGGATAAACCGGTGCGACATCCAGCGTTCCCCGCGACAGCTGCTCGAAGGCCAGCATACGGTGCTGCGTGTCCAGAAAAATACCGGCAAAGACTTCATGGTCAAAATCACGTAACTGCGCATTCAGAAACTGCCTGACCGCCAAGGGGGATTCGAGCGTGTTCATTTTGGCCAGGTTGGATGTGCAATGGCGCCGAGACAGTTCCAGGGCGGCCTTGAGAAAGATATAGGTGGCCTCCCCCATGCCGCGTGCACTGCATAGTTCTGCGCGATCAGCCAGCAAGATGGCACGAAGACTACCGAATTGCGTCAAATGTTCACGTGCGATATCGACCGCCGATGACCCAGCCACACCCGCTCGATAGAAAATGGCCAGTAGTTCCGCATCGGAAAGAGAGGCCACTCCTCTTTTGAGGGCTTTCTCTCGAGGACGTTCGTCCTTGGGCCAATGTTTAATACTCACGTTATCCAGTGCTCACTTTCAGGTGCACTTACCCCAAACCTCTGTTTATTCATCTGCCTTTCAGGAAAGAGACTCATTGTAACCCGGCAGAAGATTAATACTTTGGTATAGAACCAGCGCTGTTCATGATGATGTTATGTTACAGAACGGTATCCTTGGCAAGCTGACGATAAGGATGCATGACACAACCTCACGTTTCCCTGCGTGATATCGGTCTTGTCAGTATCTGCTTAAGCCAAGCGGTGTATAATCATTGAAACGCATGAAAAACAGCGCATTATGATGGTTCATGCATCCGGCGATACTGATAGAGTCATGCGCAGGCGCAATTCATACATTACGCACAGATACGTTTACATACCGTTCATGTGTCAATAACGGAAAGGAGTGGTTAGATGGCAAAACTGGTATTGGTTCGCCATGGTGAAAGCGAATGGAACAAGGCCAACCTGTTTACGGGATGGGTTGATGTCGATCTTTCCGAACAGGGTGTTGAAGAGGCCAAACGCGCCGGTCGTCGTCTCAAGAATGCGGGTATTCAGTTTGATATTGCCCATACTTCCGTGCTTAAACGCGCCATCAAGACACTCCATTACGCGCTTGAGGAACTTGGGCAGTTATGGCTTCCCGAATATAAATCCTGGCGCTTGAATGAACGCCACTATGGTGCATTGTCAGGATTGAACAAGAAAGAAACGGCAGAAAAATATGGCGACGAACAGGTCCATATCTGGCGCCGTAGCTACGATGTACTTCCCCCACTGCTGGACAAGGATAGTCCCTATCATCCTGCCAATGATCCACGCTACAAGCATCTTGATCCGCGCAGCCTGCCGGGCGGTGAAAATCTCAAGGTGACACTCGAACGCGTCATCCCCTACTGGCAGGATCGTATTGCGCCGGATCTGCGTGACGGCAAAACGGTCATTGTGGCAGCTCACGGCAATAGCCTGCGTGCACTGGTGAAGTATCTTGAGTCCATCAGTGACGAAAAAATCATGGATCTGAATATTCCCACGGGTGTTCCCCTGGTCTATGACCTCTCTGACGATCTTGAGGTGAAGGACAAGTACTACCTCGAAAACGACTGACAGGCAGTTTCAATCGGTTAACAAGCGGACTTTTTGATACCCGGAGCGCCGATACAGGCGCACATCGATGACGTGGTATCAAAAGTCCGCTTTTACATTTGCCACTGCCATTACGCACGTTT
Source organism: Cernens ardua (assembly GCF_051251085.1). Classification (NCBI taxonomy): domain Bacteria; kingdom Pseudomonadati; phylum Pseudomonadota; class Gammaproteobacteria; order Oceanospirillales; family Halomonadaceae; genus Cernens; species Cernens ardua. The sequence continues at coordinate 199,180 of NZ_JBPCZH010000005.1, read as the reverse complement.
CCCATTGCCATATAATGACCTTTTGCTAACGTTGGACAGCGACTCTGTCATGCAGGAAGGGTGAGGTATATTATGGTGCCCTCGTCTTTTTTACTGCCAATCCACGACTCAATGCCGCTTTTTGTCAGGGAGAACACACATGAGCCGCGCTCAATCTACCCATTCTCTTTCGGGAAAACGTATTCTACTGGGGGTCAGTGGCGGTATTGCTGCGTATAAAAGCGCAGCACTCGCACGGCTGCTTAAAAAAGCCGGTGCGGACGTCCGTGTGGTGCTTACTGACGGTGCCAGGGCCTTTATTACTCCACTGACTTTTCAGGCATTGACAGGCAATCCGGTACACGACTCACTATTGGATCAGGATGCCGAAGCCGGTATGGGCCACATTGAACTGGCCCGCTGGGCCGAGATACTGCTGATTGCCCCTGCGACAGCCAATCTGATTGCTCGGCTTGCCCATGGCTTTGCCGATGATCTTCTCGGCACGCTGTATCTGGCCAGCAGCGCCCCCCGTTATCTGGCGCCGGCAATGAACCAGCAGATGTGGGCAAGCCCTGCCGTTCAACGCAATGTCCAACAGTTACAGCAGGATGGGGCGACTTTACTAGGGCCGGCCGCGGGCGAGCAGGCCTGCGGAGATGTAGGTCAGGGCCGCATGCTGGAGCCGGAAGAGATCATCAACACCTTGCTGGAATATCGTGCTGACGCTCGGGTGGCCGACATTCCTCCATCTCATGATCGACACGCCCATCGATACCTTGCAGACCGGGCCCTTGTAGAAACTGCACAAACGTATACTGGAAACGGTTACATTTCTTCCGCCAGGGCGAATGATACTGCGAATGCAACGGCAACATGGCCTACACATCAGCTCAATATTGTCATCACCGCAGGCCCGACTCGTGAAGCCATCGATCCTGTTCGCTATCTGAGCAACTACAGTTCGGGCAAAATGGGCTATGCGCTTGCACAGGCGGCACAACAGATGGGTGCCAAGGTAACACTGGTCAGCGGACCGGTAACATTGGCTACCCCCGAAGGCGTAACCCGCATTGATGTGACGAGCGCCAACGAGATGCTGGCAGCCGCTAAAGAAGCATGCCAAAAGGCTGACATTTTCATTGCTACCGCAGCCGTGGCAGATTTTCGCCCTGCAACTGTAGCGGAACAGAAAATCAAAAAGGGGCGCGAGGACAAGATGACGCTGACCCTGACTAAAAATCCCGACATCGTGGCGACCATTGCCGCCATGGAGGCCGCCCCCTTCACTGTGGGCTTCGCAGCGGAGACAGAATTCCTCCACAAGCATGCACAGGAAAAACTCAAGCGCAAGAAGCTCGATATGATTGTAGCCAATCAGGTCGGCGATGGCCTTGCCTTTGGGCAGGATAATAATGCTGCGACGCTCTACTGGTACAGTCATCACAAAGACTCGAAGCGGGCGCAACGGAGCCAGGAGAGCGTGAGCCATAAGGAAACGGTTCAACCGCACTCGGAACATGATGAATTGGAACATGACGAATTGCATCATGAGGATTTTCCGTTCCAGCCAAAGTCAACACTCGCATATGCACTGATGACGCGTATCATAGCGGAGAGTAGTGGCTATTCTGACAAGGGCTAATAGCCGCCTGAAACCCGATAAACGCCAACAAGCTTCGCTGAGCGCTCCATTAGCCAGGCCCTCTTGTTGAATGTCTGACTCTCGAGCCTTTTGGGTTTTCATCACATACTACTGGCGATCTGATAGCATATCGGATGCCATAATGTTTTTTATTTTATAACGCGCAAGGAGCCATACGCAGTGCCCAAGATCCAAGTCAAGATTCTGGACGAACGCGTCAAACAGTACCCTCTTCCGCACTATGCAACAGAAGGAAGTGCCGGCATGGATATTCGTGCCCTGCTGGACGAGCCCCTTACCCTACACCCCGGGGAAACCACGTTGGTAAAGACCGGGTTGGCCCTTTATATCAAGGATCCTGCTTATGCGGGAGTCGTGTTGCCTCGTTCAGGACTGGGCCACAAGAAAGGGATCGTTTTGGGTAATCTGGTAGGGTTGATCGACTCAGACTACCAGGGTGAACTCATGATCTCCGTATGGAACCGGGGCCAGGAGGCTGTCACCCTCGAACCCTTCGAGCGTATTGCTCAATATGTTCTGGTACCGGTACTGCAGGCCGAACTCGAAATTGTTGATGAATTCGATGCTTCGCTGCGAGGCACCGGAGGCTTTGGCAGCTCGGGACAACACTGACCAGTATTTGTCTTTTTGTGACACCCTTTTCACAAATACCATTTCCATTGAGATGCATCCAGCATGACTGATACAAAACCATCACGCGACCCCGCTTCCGTCGTTGAAATTCTTTCCGAAGCGCTTCCTTATATTCAGCGCTATGCAGGCAAGACCATCGTCGTCAAATATGGCGGTAATGCCATGACAGATGATGCGTTGGTGGACTCCTTCGCACGGGATATCGTGCTGATGAAAACGGTTGGCCTGAATCCCGTAGTGGTGCATGGCGGTGGGCCTCAGATCGGGATTGTGTTGGAAAAACTGAATATCGAGTCTCATTTTGAGGCAGGAATGCGGGTCACCGATACGCCCACCATGGAAGTGGTCGAAATGGTGTTGGGTGGTCAGGTCAACAAAAGCATTGTTAATCACCTGAATCTGGCCGGCGGTAAAGCCATCGGTTTGACGGGCAAGGACAACGCCCAGATTCATGCAAAACCATTGGCTCTGCATGATACGAATGGCAACCCCATCAATATTGGTCATGTAGGCGACGTCACACACATTTCAACTGACCTGATCGAAATGCTGACCCAGGCCGATTATATCCCTGTGATTGCGCCTATTGGTGTGGACGACGAAGGCAACTCATACAACATCAATGCAGATGTAGTAGCCGGCCGTGTGGCACAGGCATTGAACGCGGAACGCCTGATGCTGCTGACCAATGTAGCGGGCTTGCAGGACAAACAGGGAAATGTGATGACGGGATTAAGTGTCAGCGACGTGAATCGCTTGATTGAAGACGGTACCATCTACGGAGGCATGCTGCCCAAGATCCAGTGTGCATTGGAGGCTGTTGAAGAGGGTGTGGATAGCGCCGTCATCATTGATGGGCGTGTGCCTCATGCGACATTGCTGGAAATTTTCACCAATGCAGGCGCAGGTACATTGATCAGTGCATCGGGCGATTAAACTCTCTACCCAAGTGCCTGAGGCCATGCCTTGTAATGCGCACAATAAACCGTGCCGATGCATGCATCCGCTTATTTTTTCTCCACTCAGTTATTGCTCATGACACAAGAAAAAGCTCCCTCTCGGAAGGAACAAATCCTGCTCACCCTGGCAGAAATGCTGGAGAAAGACAGCAGTGGCCGTATCACAACCGCCGCGCTGGCACGCGAAGTAAATGTCTCTGAAGCGGCTCTCTATCGGCATTTTCCCAGCAAGGCCAAAATGTTTGAAGCCTTGATTGCCTTTATTGAGCAATCGCTTTTTTCACAGATTTATCGTCTGATTGAAGTCACGCGGGAAGAAGACGCTTCCATAGAAGAGCAACTGAGACTAATTCTGACCTTTATTCTAGCGTTTTCAGAACGCAATCCAGGGCTCTGCCGCCTCTTGAGTGGCGAGGTTCTGAGCGGTGATCTGGCGCGATTACAACCCCGTATTGCTCAACTTTATGATCGCATCGAGACTCAACTCAAACAACAGCTCAGGGAAGCCGAGATACATCAGGGTCTTCGCGTTAGTTGTACAGTCAGTGTGTATGCCAATTTACTGTTGAGTGTATTGGAAGGCCGGATCACACAATTCACGCGCAGTGGTTTTCGTCGTACACCAACAGCAATGTGGCAGGATCAATGGAGCGTTCTTGCATCCGCCATGTCCTTTCCAACGGAGTAATGGATGCCCGCCACGGCTTCCTGTTTGTATCAACTTATGAATATATAGAGTGCCTTGGCAGGGCTCGATTAAGTTCCATCTATAAAACAAAGCGTACATGAGCGTTTAATAAAGACTGATGTAAAACGATTACCTACCATCAAGCGGCCCACGTAAAATATGCATAAAAAAACCGCCTTTCTCCCGTTGGAGAGGCGGTTTTTATTGGAAAGGCGGTTTTTCTTCGCACTATCCTTATTCCCTGAGGAATCAGGATTCCAAAGAATAAAACCCTAAAAAGTGAACCTCAGGTGTAGACACGTATTTTAGTAATACTGGCGTTATGACGCCAGATCCAGAGGAACATCCCCCATCATACTACGCAATTTTTTCATTGCGCTTTTCTCCAGCTGACGAATACGTTCTGCCGAAACACCATATTCATCCGCCAGCTCATGAAGAGTGGATTTATGTTCGGCCAACCACCGCTGCTGGAGGATGTTACGTGAACGGTCGTCCAACTGGGCCAACGCATTGGCGAGACGACGAGAGGAGTCCTCTTCGTAGTCATTTTCTTCAATACGGGCAGCAGGATCATAGCGATCATCTTCCAGATAATTCGCAGGTGCCTGATAAGCCTGTTCGTCATCATCATTGGCAGACGCATCGAAGCCTGCATCAATGGATGACAAACGACCTTCCATTTCACGAACGACCTGGGGTTTGACATCCAAATCCTTGGCAATGGCATCCACTTCATCAGTGTTCAACCAGGCCAAACGTTTTTTGGCACTACGCAGGTTAAAGAACAGTTTACGCTGTGCTTTGGTCGTCGCCACTTTAACGATACGCCAGTTACGCAGGACATATTCATGAATTTCAGCCTTGATCCAATGTACCGCAAAGGAAACAAGGCGAACGCCCTGGGTCGGATCGAAGCGTTTGACTGCTTTCATCAGGCCCACGTTACCTTCCTGAATCAAATCTGACTGTGGAAGGCCATAACCGGAGTAGCTGCGTGCAATATGCACAACAAAGCGCAGATGTGACATGACCAGACGGCGAGCCGCTGACAGATCTTCATTATTGCGCAGGCGTGTTGCCAATTCCTGTTCTTCTTCAACCGAGAGAACCGGAATGCTGTTGACTGTCTGAATGTAGCCATTGAGGTCATTCCCCGGAGAGAGTTGGCCCATGGCTTGCAATGCATTATTTGATTTCACTTGAAGACTGTTACTCATATGTGACTGTCTCCTATAAGGATGCCCGATAAACTGGGCTTGAAAACATCCGTGAGGGGCACCATGTACTAAATAACCGCGCTGGTAAAGCTGTCAGCGGGTAAAGGCTATAAACAGCAGGTGCCGCGATATGTTCTGACTTGAGATGACTGACTTAATGTTTTAAATGTTGGCGTCTCTTTACTGTACAATTCGTTAAGTATAGCGCGTGTGCCTTGCGCTTTCGAGTATTGATATAGTACGAGTAATTCTATCAGTACTCTATTCCTATCTATTAAGACACCCCATTTCCAAAAAAGTTCCCTTGAAAAGCAATCCATACTATTGGGCTTGTGATGGAGGGTGTACGCATATTGATAAAGGCGCATTAGGAATAATGTCAAATCACTGAAGGATGTGAATTGCAATTCAACGGAACGTTTCGAAGACTATCCTACCCGGGATATCTCTCCAGTATACTTTGCAAACTTGTCATTTTCATGGCGCCCTCACCTGTACAGGGTGGGATTTTCAGGGCTGACAACACGCTTTTGCCTGTTGCAGCCCTCTATATGTGAACACTAGAGTATCGTCGCAAATTACTCGGGGCGAATTTGTGAAAGGTGCCGTGCGACAGCAATCCAAGCGCCCAATAATCCCAGCAGGATACTGACTATGATCAGCAGGAGGGAACCTCCGAAGCCAGGAAGTGGCAGCTGATAACTACTGCCGTAGCTCTGCGCCAGATCGTTGATTGGCGAAGACAACCAACCACGCCCCAACAGTAGTAGCAAAATAGCCAGTATGCCGCCGCCCAGACCAAACCAGGCCCCCATATACAGGAAGGGCCTTCTGACAAAAGGCCGCGTTGCGCCGAGTAACGTCACAACCTCGATTTCCTTGTGACGGTTGGCGACCGATAAGCGGATAGTATTGCCGACAACCAACAGCGCGCCAAAACCAAAGAGCACGAATAGCCCCCAGGTCATGCGTTGACCAACGCGGCCAATGTCATGTAACCGTTGCAACCACTGAACATCCACACGGGATTCATCCACCCCATTGATACCCTGTAGTTGAGAGGCAAGATCACTCACTGCCTGTGGATCATGCGAGGTGGGTGTTACCAGAATGGTCGCTGGCAATGGGTTGTACGAAAGCAACGAGGCAACGTTACCAATTCCCAACGAATGCTGAAACTCATCCAGCCCCTGATCTGCTGTTATCAACTGAATACTTTGTACTGCAGCATTGCCACGAATCTGACCGGCAATCTGATTGACGCTATCAGGGCTCTCCCCCGCCTGAAGGTATACCGTAATGTGTGTCGTACTTTCAAGATTCGAATCCAGCGTGCGTACGCTTCCCAAGCCTAACCAGAGCATCGCAGGCAACACCAGCGCAATAGCAATGGCCAGCATGGTAAACAGCGATGCAATAGGGCTGCGCAACAACCTCTGCCCACTATCAAGTGCAATTTGACGGTGGTGATCCATCCACGACTGGTATTGTTGGTCACGTGAAATGCGTTGAGCTCTGGCACCCGAACGGCGCTCAGCAGCAGAGCTCGGTGGCTGGACATCCTTGGGCTGAGATGATGAATTTCGTGGTTGACGCATCACGCCCCCTCCTCGTCGGCAATCAGACGGCCCTGGCGCAAGCGCAGGATACGATGTCGCAAGCGTGCAATCAGCGCTAGATCGTGGCTCGCTAGCAGCACTGTGGTACCAATACGGTTGAAGTCTTCGAACAGACGCATGATATCCGCTGAAAGCTGCGGATCAAGGTTACCCGTCGGCTCATCTGCCAGCAGCAGTGCAGGTTTGTTCACAACGGCTCTGGCGATCCCGATACGTTGTTGCTCACCCGTTGACAACTCAATGGGCAATGCACGCTCTCGGTACAACAACCCCACCTTGTCAAGCGCCGCACGCACACGCCGCGCTGCATCTTTGGGTGGTGTTCCCTGAATCATCAGGGGCAAGGCCACGTTGTCAAACACAGTGCGGTCAAATAGCAGTTGATGATCCTGAAATACCACACCAATCTGACGGCGATAGAAAGGGATCTGCGAGGGGCGAAGCCTGGCAAGATCCTTGCCACCCACCACTACCTTCCCTCTACTGGGACGTTCAAGGCAGGTCAACAGCTTGAGCACTGAGCTTTTACCTGCGCCCGAATGCCCGGTCAAAAAGACCATCTCGCCGCGATCAATGGAAAAATTCAGGTCTGCAATGGCCTCAAAACGCCCACCGTAACGCTTTCCGACATGCTCGAAGCTGATCATGGCCATGAATTAGTTGCTCCGTTGGTCAAACAGGGCTTCCGTGAATGGAGCTGCCTCGAAGGGTCTAAGGTCTTCAAGGGATTCCCCCACACCAATATAACGAATAGGGATACCCAGCTGTTTGGCAAGAGCGAAAATCACCCCACCCTTGGCGGTACCATCCAGCTTGGTCAATGCAATCCCGGTGATCGGAATGGCATCACCGAAGGTTTCCGCCTGACTGATTGCGTTCTGCCCCGTACCGGCATCCAATACCAGCATGACCTCGTGAGGTGCATCGGGATCAAGTTTCGCCATCACACGTTGAACCTTCTTCAGCTCTTCCATCAAATGGCTCTTGTTATGCAAACGGCCGGCTGTATCGGCAATCAATACATCCACATTACGTGAACGCGCCGAAGAGAGCGCATCATAAATGACTGACGCGCTGTCCGCCCCGGTATGCTGAGCCACCACGGGTACATCATTGCGATCCCCCCAAACCTTGAGCTGCTCAACAGCGGCGGCTCTGAAGGTATCGCCCGCGGCCAACATGACCGAACGCCCTTCGCTCTTGTAGCGGCGCGCCAATTTACCGATAGTAGTGGTTTTACCGACACCATTCACGCCAATCACAAGAATCACGAACGGACCTTGCCCCTTGGGCGGAAGCACCAATGGCTTTTCGACGGGCGCAAGCATATTGCCCAGCTCTTGCTGTAATGCCTTGTAGAGCGCATCAGCACTGGAGAGTTCTTTACGGGAAACGCGTTCGCTCAGCGTATCAATGATCTGTGTTGTCGCCTCTACCCCTACATCTGCAACCAACAACTGGGTTTCGAGATCTTCGATCAGTTCATCATCAATCTCTTTCTTGCCGAGGAAAAGCGTTGCCAGTCCCCCGGTGAAATTATTGCGTGTTTTGCTCAGTCCGCTGCGCATGCGGGAGAACCAGCCACCGCGGGCAGCCTTTGTCTCTTTTTCAGGGGCCGAGTCAGCGTCAGCCCCTGACGCTACAGGCTGGATCGGGGCCTCGTCCATGGGCGCCGCGTCCACTGAGGATTGATCAGTAGACAGAGTATCAGCCGTGTCAGTATGAGAATGGCGCGCAGAGGTACCGGTTTCAGCCGCATTATCCTTTTCTGAAGGCATCTCATCGGCTGCAGCTGTCTCATCGGCCGCAGTTATAGAAGGAGCCTGCTCTACTGCATGTGCATTGTGCGGGGTATCTGAAGACGTTTTGGCAGGCGCTGGTGTTTCTGGCACTTCTGAGGATTCAGACTTCAGCTGAGGAACGTGCGTTGGATGCGTTGACTCCGCCGACGAGTCCCCATGCGGGTCAGTCGTATTCAGCGAAGGCACATAGGCAGGCGCTTCTTCATCAGCGGCAGTTTCATCAGTGTCAAGAGCGACACGGGGCGGCTGTTCCTCGCTGGATGCAGCAGATGAATCCGGCTTTTCCTCGATGGTAGAGGCAGCATCAGTCGATGCCTGTTGCTCGCCCTGTTCTTCCTGATGAACGGACTTGTCTTTCTCTTCTACGCTCTTATCGTGATTTTTTTTTCGTTTGAAAAAACCGAACATGGTGAAAACTTACGCCTGTAGTTGCAATTCTAAATGTAGTTACACTTCTGAATCCAGCTGCGATTCTGTAAAGTGATTTACGAGTCTGTCCATAAGCAGCGACCGCCGATGGCGTTGGGGTACATCAGTTGCGTTATCGAATAGCGACAACCCGAATCAAAGGCTCTGGAACACAAACAATCGGAAAACATCATGTAAGCAAGATACCTTCGGGAGCGGCCTGTCCTGCTCACGTAAAAACGCTATCCCGTCTGCTGGTCTGAAGCTAGGCTACCATCGAACGGAACTGCAAGCGAATGGTAATCCCCGCTCAACAGTTTAGACTGTTTGTATACTAATCTACTCGTATATTAACCTATCCGTATATTTAACATGCATCCTACCATTGGTTGCCCCCTGACGGGTATACTCAGGGGGCCCATCCTGCATATTTAATGTACTTCTTTAAGGTACTTTTCAAGGCACTGCGCGAATCCAGCTCTACTATGCATAAATCACCCAGCCATAAATCATCCAAGCGTAAATCATTCGGAAGCACTCGGCCTTCAACCTCTACCTCTGCACCCATGGGGCAAGTCCGTATCATTGGGGGGAGCCTGAAACGCAGCCTGTTGCAAGTACTGAATAGCCCAGGGTTACGTCCAACGCCGGACCGTGTCAGGGAAACATTATTCAATTGGCTGGCATCGGATCTATACAAGGCCCGTGTCCTTGACCCTTTTGCCGGGAGTGGTGCCCTTGGTTTCGAAGCAGTCTCCCGCGGAGCGGCACATGTCCTAAGCATGGAACTGAATGCAAAAGCCATTCAGTTACTGCGGGAAAACAGTGAACGACTCAAGGTCACTCAACAGATGTGTTTTACGCAGGCGGATGCGCTGACAGCACTCATGCGTACGCCTGATCTACCCTTCGATGTAATATTTCTTGATCCCCCATTTCATCAGTCGCTCGCCACCAAGGCTGCTCAATTGCTGGAAGAGCATCAGTGGCTCACAGACGATGCACTGATATACGTAGAAAGCGAGTCGGAACAACCCGCCAGCGTTCCGGACACATGGCGGCTATTGCGTGAAACCAAAGCGGGCGAAAGCCTGGGCCGATTGTATTTACGAGAACCACGCGCTCATGGCACACATAGGTCCTGACTAGAGATTGCTCCGTGAGTACAGGGGAACACCGGTTTGCCATCATCCAAACCTTGCATGAAGCTTTACGCAAAAAAACACTTTCAAGTGAGACAACAAGCGGCTAGCCACGTATGATGGCTTTACAATTGGTCCTGCATGCTTGCGTATGCGAATTCAAGCAAAGCATCAATTGCACTGAGGCTATATTTCATAGGTAGCCGTCATTTCATTGGTAGCCCGTCGCCAATAAACGCCAATTTATAAACGCCAGGCAAGTAAACGTTAAGCAAGCACCCATCATTCAAAAAGCATTCGATGGAAAGTTTGAATACGAATACTTTGAAGGATTGCAGTCGCGATACCAGGAGACACAGAAACATGAGCACTGAACTTTTCGATCAGTTAGAGAAAAAAGTTACCCATGCACTCGAGACTATCGACAAGCTTCGCTCGGAAGTTGAAGAGCTGCGTACTGAAAACGAGACACTGAAAAACAGCCGTCAGGAGAACGAAACACGCTTGAGCAACCTGCTCTCCCGTTTCAGCGAAGCAGAAGCAAATATCTCCAGCAGCGAGCCTTCCGAACAGGCACACACCTCTTCAGAGCACGCCCACTCGCATCATACTCATTACTGAGCGAAGGGTGCCTCTCCTCACAGGGCCTGCCTACTTACCTCCATGCAGGCCCTGCCCCGAAGCTGTATAAATCTCCCCTTTATAATTCTCTCCTTTATAACTCTCTCCTTGGCGTCAGTGCTTACCATGCCGTCAGTGCATCTTTCTTCATATCCATCTGATCGCCCGAGAAGAGCTCGGCATATCTTCCAAACGATCGTCCGGCATATCAGAGACTCACTTTGTGTACGCATTAATAGGCATGGGTGCCAACCTTGGAATCGTTTACAACGCACTATGTCAGGCCATTCCGTTCAACCCGTCGGTTTATCTCGGATCGATGTATAAAGTAGGGAGAGCCACCAGCAATCGAGGGTAAAGGAACATTAGAGGTAGAGGTAGAGGTAGAGGTAGAGGTAGAGGTAGAGGTAGAGGTAGAGGTAGAGGTAGAGGTAGAGGTAGAGGTAGAGGTAGAGGTAGAGGGAAAACTACTCGAATGGCGCCCATGAAAACAACAGCGCATCCTCTCTTGCGATGGGCGTGTTTGTAGAAGACTTAACTGCAATATGATCAGACGTTGATGTTTCACCCGCAATAGGTGAAAAACCGTCATGGGCAGATTCACCGCATATAGCATCTTGAACAGGATAATACCCTTTTCTGACCCCATCCTGCCGCATCCCTTGCGCCATATACAGGCGCTGTGCCGCATGATTGGAGCGCCGCACTTCAAGTAACAGGGATTCTTTTCCCAATGCCCCCACTCGTGATTGCGCATGGCGTAGCAATGTCGTAGCCAAACCATGGCGACGATGATCTGGTGCCACAGCGATCATTTCGATTTCCAGCTCAAATGGGCCAATATGCAATACACAGAAGGCGAGTGGCTGGCTTCCATCAAGAATACTCCAAACTTCTCTTTGAGAATCCAGCAAGGCATCCCTGATGACAGAGGCAGACCAGCCCGCGTCCCCCGTAAAGCAGGCCAGTTGTTTCGCCAAGTACGGATATGCGGGAGAAGACGTGTGTTCAAAGGAAGAATCCTCACTGCCTCCGAAAGATTCTTCGCTTTCTCCTGAAGGGAGCGATAGTCTAACGCACATTAGGCATCCTTTTGTTTGCTCACCCCTGCAGAGACATAGGATACCAGTGCGTGCCACAGAGCGCGCTTGGCAGATGGCCTGGACAATAGTGTTGGCAAGGCAGCCCCCTGAATAACAGGAAGTTCCAACAGAGTGCTAGTGCCCGAATCTATTCCCAGCACGCGTGACAGTACCTGTGCGTTTTCGTCGGCATCATCGGCAAGCAATAAAATCATTTGCGGTTTCCCTTGCTGCTCCTGTTGGCCAGCGACAAACGCCAATACGCCATCTTCGGCCTCGGCCTGCGGGTCTTCCACTTTAAAACCTTCAATCATTGGCCATTTGAAATCAACAGAGTGCGTAGGGCTCCGGTCATCGCTCTCCATGGCCATCAGGATATTACTCAACAATGCCAGTGACTGTGTATCAAACGCCTGTTGTGAGGAAAGTACCCACCAACGATTCCCCAGCGTGATGGCATGAAACGAAAAGGCAAGAGAATCCTGTAAAGTCGAAGGAGTAGTCGCTGCGGTACGGGAAGCCGTTTCAGAAGAGGTTGCCTGTAGATTGGACGTCGAATCCGGCACCACATCCCTATCATGAACCTGCGCAGTGAAAGGTATCGTATCTGAAATGGTGTTTGCGTCTGACGCATCCGGTTGAGGCGAAACCCTCTCCACGGGAGGGACTGTTTCCCCACCAGTAGACACTGGCGGTACGGCTGCCGAACGTGTAGGTGACTCACCGCTTACAGTCTCAGAAGACGAGTCTGCATCCTGACGCAATGCCTTGAGCCGTTGCGAAGGTGACACCTGTGCCGGACGCGATGCTTCGGGCCATTCACAGGCAGGTGTCTGCTCCGCATTGGGCAGACGATAGCGAGCCGTCCATAGGGTAAGCCCCATGGCATCCATATACAGGCTCTGCTCATACTGTGACACTGGGTCCGACATGGCTCACTCGAATCGAAGCAACAAGACTGACATTGAAGATAACGACAAAACGTCGATTAACCTCGGCAATTGGGTGATGCCGGACTCACCTGCTGACGCTTGTCCCACTCTGAAGGCGTGTAAAGATGCAACGCCAACGCATGTACGGGGCTTTCCAGCTCTTCAGCAAGCAAGGCATAAACGCGTTGATGGCGCTTGACTGGCATCAGCCCTTCAAATGCTGTGCTCACCAAAGTGATCTTGAAATGCGTCTCGGAATTGGGCGGCACATGATGCCGATGGCTCTCGTTTTCTACCTGTAAAAACCGAGGCGACAAGACTTTCAGCTTTTGTTCAATACTTTCCTGAATACTCATAAACTCTTTTCCGCTGAATACAAAGTGGACGCCCAGGTTAGCGCTTCATTGCAGACGGCGTACAAACGTGCAAATAGGTCATACGCCCAACACCCAACAAGAGCGCAACCAACACCATGCCAAATGCCCACCACAAGGCGACATTGACGGGTAGCGCGCCCCCTGCTGTTATATCTGAAGCACCTGACATACCGGAACCTGCTTTGATATCCACACTTCCTTTGACAAAAGACGTTCCTACAATACCAGAAAACGCCAATGCCACCAGCGCGGCACCCACACTTTGTGCAAAAGTACGTACTGTGGCCTGAACCCCAGAAGCACGGCTGCTTAATTTACGCGGCAGGCTCCCCATCAGCTCCCGATTATTGGGTGCCTGATACAGGCCAAAACCCAGCCCGCACAAGGCAGAACGCCAAATCACATCGAGAGGCGTGACAGTATGCATGGACGACAAGAGTGCCACCGACAACAGACCCAGCATAAAGAGGAACAACCCAATACTGGAGACCACAGTCGGTGACATTTTATCGGCCAAACGCCCGGCCCGTGGCGCGGTAAAAAACAATACGACCGGCCATGCGGTAAACAATAGTCCCGCCATCATGGGCGAATAGCCCTGTTCACTTTGGAGAAGAAATGGCAAAGCCAACAGCACCATTGTCTGCGCTACAAACGAGAAGAATGAGGTTAATGCTGCCAATGTAAACCGTATCTCATTAAACATCGACAGCGGCAATAACGGCGTCGCCACATGTTTTTGACGATAAAGGAAGGCACCTCCAGCCACAACGGCGATAATCAGACATACCATGGCCAGAGCATGATGACTACCGCGTTGCAAATGCCCCAGTCCAAATACACTGCAGGCCAACGTGATAACCGAGAGCACAGCTCCCAGGTAATCAAAGGCTTTTTGGTGACCTCGCTCGTCAGGCAGTGCCTTGATGGCCATCCATACGCCCACACCGCCAACAGGGACGTTAATCAAAAACAACCACGGCCAATGGGCAATGGCAAGGATCATGCCTCCCAGTGTCGGGCCAGCTGCCAAGGCCGCAGCCACCGTCATCGCAACCAGACCAATAGCACTACCTAGAATACGAGTGGGGAAAATGCGCCTGTTCAATGAAGGGCCAAGGCTCATGACAGCCGCCCCACCCACCCCCTGAATAGCACGCGCTATCACCAACATGATAAAGGACGTTGAAAGCGCGCAAGCCAAAGAGGCAAGGACAAACAGTGATAAACCGGCCACATAAAGTCGTTTGCTACCGATTCGATCAGCCAGCGCGGCAAAGCTCAAGATTAACGACGCAGCCACCAGTTGATAGATATTACTGATCCAGATTGAAGAGGACGCAGGAACATGCAGCGCCTGGCCCATTTCGGGCAGGGCGATATTGATGATGGAACTGTCCAGCACAACCAAAAGTGTGCCCAGCAATACCGAACAAAGCGCGGGGAGACGCTTGCTGGCCGGTAAGCCGTCATCCCCAGGTTGTTCGGTCGTTAGCCACTTAAGCGCCATGAGTCACGCAAACCTCGCGTATATCGGTGAAGCATCGCCCCACAACAAGAAAGTTTTCCAATATGTAAATGGATGAAGGTTTTCATAAGAAAGGCACATTGGGTTTCCGGAAAGTTCTCTCCAGAGAATCATGCAATGACCTTGTTCGCTCATGCGTAATCCCATGGTGTTATTGCTCACCCTGAACGGATTGCATAACGCTGATTCTTTCTGGGATCACTCTTCCAGAGGCTCTTCTTCATCCAGCTCGCTGGACTCAAGATCAGCTTCGTCCTCAATATCCAGCACCAGAAAACTGTGATCCACAACGATAAAACGGTCGAAAAGCGCTCGGTCCAGTGTATCTGGCCACATGCGGGAATCCTCTTCCCAGGCACTGAGTTCGTTCTCGAGGATATCGATGTAACGCTCATCGATATAAGCCTGAACGGCTTCTTCAGAATCCATTTCGGGGATCAGGTAAACAGTGCTTTCGTGCTCGATATCAGCCAACGTCAGGTCATCCTCCCCTTCCGTGGCTTCCAGCAGATTCACCCAATCCACAAACGCCTGAGTCGGTTTGATACTCAGGGACGAACGATTTACCAGCTTCATGGTGATACCTCCTCAAAGGGGAGCGAAATGACGAAATGGTACGGCTATGCGTTCCGAAACAAATGTTTGTTCAATCACCCACTATACCGAGCACTCATTATACCCCTCACATGCGACAACTATCACTTAACATGATACGGGCGGGTGATTGAACACGTAGCTTTCCGACGAACCGGCAAACCACTTAATGACGAGACTTCAGTCCGCCGCTGGACGCATCGCCGGGAACAACAGAACGTCACGGATGGAGGCACTGTTGGTCAACAGCATGACCAGACGGTCAATACCAATCCCTTCACCTGCTGTCGGCGGCATACCGTACTCGAGCGCACGAATGTAGTCCGCGTCATAGTACATGGCTTCCAGATCACCGGCATCTTTCTCTGCAACCTGCGCCTTGAAACGTTCGGATTGATCCTCGGCATCATTCAGCTCGGAGAAACCATTCGCGAGCTCGCGGCCACCGACGAAAAATTCAAAACGATCAGTGATCTCGGGGCGTTGGTCATTACGACGCGCCAACGGGCTGATCTCGGCCGGGTACTCGGTAATAAAGGTCGGATGGATCAGCTGATGTTCTGCCACCGCCTCAAACAGCTCCGAGAGAATCTTGCCCTGCCCCCAGGTCGGCTGTACTTCCACACCTTTACGTTGAGCCGCCGCCTTGATGCTCTCAAGGGTGTCCAGCTCTTCTGCACGAATATCCTCTGCATACTTGAGCACGGCATCGCGCATGGTCAGGCGATCAAAGGGCTGCCCCAGATCCAGTTCGATCTGGTGCTCTTCACCTTCATTAAGAATAACCGTGGTACGACCCAGAACCTTCTGTGCCACTTCACGCAGCATCTCTTCCGTAAGATTGATCAGATCATGATAATCCGCATATCCCCAATAGAATTCAAGCATGGTGAATTCAGGATTATGACGCGTGGAAAGCCCTTCGTTACGGAAGTTACGGTTGATTTCGAATACGCGTTCGAAACCACCAACGACCAAACGTTTCAGGTACAGTTCCGGCGCCACACGCAGATACATGTCCAGATCAAGCGCATTATGATGCGTGGTGAAGGGGCGCGCCGTTGCTCCACCGGGGATCGGATGCAACATAGGGGTTTCAACTTCCATGAAACCGCGTTGTGAAAGGAATTGGCGAATCGCCGCGATCACACCAGCACGGATACGGAAGGTATCGCGCACTTCCGGGTTCATGATGAGATCCACATAACGCTGACGATAACGTGCTTCCTGATCCGTCAGGCCATGGAATTTATCAGGTAGCGGGCGCAGGCTTTTGGTCAGCAGGCGCGCTTCACTCATATACACATACAGGTCACCACGCCCGGACTTGTGGACGGGGCCTTCGGCGCCCACGATATCACCGATATCCCAGCTTTTGATCGAAGCCAGCGTCTCTTCGTCCAGCCCTTTTTTATCAACGTACAGCTGAATCTGGCCGCTGGAATCCTGAATCACGATAAAAGGCCCGCGCTTGCGCATGACACGCCCGGCTACCCTGGCGTGGCGATCTTTCGCTTCCAGTTCTTCCTTGTCAAACGAAGAGAGCTCTGCCTGCAGGTCCGCCGCCAGGCTATCGCGGCGAAAATCATTGGGAAAAGCCCCGGTGCCATCCCGGGACGCCACTTCGCGCAATTTATCAAGCTTTTGGCGACGCTCCTGAATCAGATGATTCTCGGTATCCTGACCGGGGTGCTCGGCATGTTGGGAGGTATGATCCTTGGATGACATTGGGTTTTCCTGTTCGGGGTGTTTACTTCAACACCCTAATACGATGTTTGACAAAAATTATAAAGATAACGCCGTCGTCGTTGTGGTATGACACGACTCAGCGCAGGCACGCACTCAATACGATGGCGATCAACATATGGCGCGCTCGGCACACGACGCGTTGGGCACATGAAAACATTTGCTACATAACGCATGTCGATACATGAAGTAATGAAAAAGCAAGAGCATCCAGTACATGTCATGTATGGCTATACACGTAGAACAATATATTCAAGAACAATATATTCAAGAACGACATATTTGAAACGATACGTATGAAGCATCATAAAGCGACGTGTTGATGCCATTGGCAGCCTGCCCCCGAGTGTTCAAGTCAGAGCAGGCTGGCTATTCAAGCCAAATGTACGTCTCAAACCAAATATACGGCGTTGAGGCAATGCTCAAGACATACCCGGCATGATCATGCACAGCACGGTCATATGAAGCTTATGCCTTGAAAACGCATGCGTGTAGGGCCCGCGCCAAAGCCCTAAAGGCCCTGTTTCAAACTGGCTTCGATGAAGTCGTCCAGATCACCATCCAGCACTTTCTCGCAGTTACTGGACTGCACGCCGGTACGCAAATCCTTGATGCGGGCATCATCCAGTACATAAGAGCGGATCTGGCTTCCCCAGCCGATATCTGACTTGCTGTCTTCCAGCTTCTGTTTCTCGGCGTTACGTTCCTGGACTTCGCGTTCGTACAATTTCGCTTTCAGCATCTTCATTGCACGGTCACGGTTGCTGTGTTGCGAACGCTCAGTCTGGCACGAGACCACGACACCGGTGGGTTCGTGTGTGATACGCACGGCTGAATCCGTCGTATTGACGTGCTGACCACCCGCGCCACTGGAACGATAGGTATCTACACGCAGGTCCGCCGGGTTGATATCAATTTCGATATCATCATCCACTTCAGGTGAAATGAACACGGATGCAAACGAGGTATGCCGTCGCCCACCAGAGTCGAACGGACTTTTACGCACCAGACGATGCACACCCAGCTCTGTTCTCAGCCAGCCAAAGGCATATTCACCGGAGATATGTACAGTTGCAGACTTGATACCGGCGACTTCACCCGCACTGACTTCGACCAGCTCAGCGCTAAAGCCGTGATGTTCGGCCCAGCGTAGATACATGCGCAGTAGCATGTTGGCCCAATCCTGCGCCTCGGTACCGCCCGAGCCTGCCTGAATATCCAGATACGCGTTGCTGGCATCCATTTCACCGGAAAACATGCGACGGAATTCCAGCTTGGCCAGATGCGCTTCCATCCGGTCCAGCTCATTCACTACTTCATCGACGGCATCTTCGTCGTCTTCAGCAACGGCCAGCTCCAGCAGTTCCGCGTTGTCGCCAACGCCGGATTCCAGCTCGTCAATGGTACTGACGATCTGATCCAGTTGGGCACGTTCCTTGCCCAGCTTCTGCGCGTAGTCCGGATCTTCCCAGACGGAAGGATTTTCCAGCTCACGGTTTACTTCTTCCAGCCGATCCTTCTTTTCGGCATAGTCAAAGATACCCCCTCAGGACGTTGGCACGTTCGGCCAGGTCCTTGAGCTGGTTTTGAATGGGATTGATTTCTCTCATGATAACGTCCGTTGTCGTACCCACACGTCAACGACACAAGCATGAGCGTCATACGGTGGGTATATTTCATAAATTCTGGTCGATATGTTTCATAAAATCCTGAAGGTGACATATTGTAGCCAATCACAGGGGCTAGCGTCATCCTGAGGCAACACTATTGACGCAATTATTTATTCTTGAGCCGAAATTATCGAATCAGTTTGCCCTCTAAAGCGTCTGTTACAGATAACTCATAAGGAAAGAACAATCCTGTCTAGCCAAGGTGGGCAGGAATTGGGTTAAAGTACCGTCTATACTGAAACTGGATAGACAGATATTAAAATGAACGGGCCATGACGGGTGTAAGCCGGCAAATCCTTAGACAAAATGCTGCATCCTGATGAACCTGTGTTTCTGATAACCTTCTGATTTCATATAATGCAGGAAGTTATCCCAACGCACTGATATGCTTGGAACAATGACACACATAATGATATCCAGGCACCGCCACCCATAAGAAGAGACCCATAAATGAAGCCGACTCTTATAAAAGCCTCTTTGATAACGGCAGCCCTCGCCCTCCCCAGTGTAACCCTGGCTGCCACGCTGAATATCGGGATCATCGGTGACCCGGCGTCATTGAGTCCTGCCAAAATTACCGGGGGTGTTTGGGAAGAGGATATCCTTCAGGATCTGTTTACAGGACTTGTGAGTGTATCAGCCGATGGCAAGTTGATCCCAGGTGTGGCCTCCCACTGGGACATTTCCGATGGTGGAAAAACCTATACCTTTCACTTGCGCCCATCCAAATGGTCTGATGGCACACCGGTAACGGCACATGATTTCGTCTATGGGATGCGCTACTTCGTTACACCGAAAAATGCAGCCACAGGGGTTGAGCGTCTTTATCCGATCGTGAATGCGCAGAAAATCGCTACCGGCAAGGCCAAGCCTGATACGCTGGGCGTTTCTGCTCCCAACAACGATACTCTGGTTATTCATTTGAATGAACCGGCACCCTATTTTATCAAGATGCTGGTACTCCCCCCATTTTATCCCATGCCCGCGCATGTCGTGGACAAATACGGGGACCAGTGGAGCAATGTGTCTCATATCGTCGTGAATGGTGCTTTCAAACCAACAAAATGGATCACGGGCACCGAACTGGATACTGTCAAGAACCCTGACTTTTATGATGCAAAAGAGGTCTCTCTGGACGGCGTGGATTACTATCCCGCCCCGGGAGACGGCGGCGTCACACGTTTTCGCGCGGGCGAGCTGGATGTACTGCGTGATTTCCCTGCGTCCCGCTACGATTTCCTGAAACAGGCCACGCCAAACGCAGTGAAAATCACACCGTCGTTGGGCACGTATTACTATACGTTCAACATGCGTAAAGGCCAGCCAACCGCGGATATTCGGGTCCGTGAAGCGCTGAGCCTCGCCATTCGCCGTAACGTGATTGCAGATCACCTTCTGGACGGCGCTGTCAAACCCGCTTATAGCCTTGTCCCGCCGGGCACAAGCGACTACACGGTACAGCCGCAGCCTGGATTGCAGGATAACGATCAGCAGCGTTTGGCGACTGCCAAGAAACTACTGCAGGAAGCCGGATATGGCCCAAACCAACCGCTGAACCTGACCGTCAGCTACAATTCAGGCGCTGAAAACGCTGAAATTGCAGTGGCGATCGGTGCCATGTGGCGGCCTTTGGGAGTCAATGTCACGATGAACAATACTGACCCGAATGTGCATTATGGCAACCTGCGTCGTGGCAAGTTCCAGGTAGGGCGTGCAGCGTGGATTTCCAGCTATGATGATGCGCAGAACTTCCTGCAACTGGTCTATTCTGTAGGCAATAACTATGGCGACTATCAGGACCCCACGTTCCGCCACCTGTTTGCCGAATCCAATGTTGAGCAGAATCCGCAGAAACGTCGCGATCTACTTCAACAGGCTGAAAAACGGTTTTCGTCCCAGTTTGTGCTTGCGCCCATCTATACTTATACGGCAAGAAATCTGGTGAGCCCTGAACTGAAAGGATGGGATAACAATGCGCTGGATATACACCCCTCGCGTTGGGTCAGTAAGGGAAATTGATACTTCAGGGTATGCGTTTATCCCTTCGATATCGTATGACAGGGGGAGTCGACTCCCCCGCTTTTTCAACCGGGAGAGTGTCCCTGGTTTTTCCTGTATCCATCGTAAGGATGGATGAAGTTGTGAAGGGCCTGAAAATGCTCCCGATTGTCTCTCCGCGGAAACCTGCAGGATTATGCTGAACTATATTCTTCGCCGGATTGGCCAGGCCATTCCTACGCTATTGATTGTAATCACCGCTTCGTTCTTCCTGATGCATGTGGCACCGGGAGGGCCGTTCGACAATGCACAACAGCTCCCACCCGAGATAGAAGCCAACCTGAAGGCAGCGTATCACCTGAATTTACCGGTATGGCAACAGTACCTTTATTACATGAAGGATCTGCTGCATGGTGATTTCGGTCCCTCCTTCGAATACAAGGATACCTCTGTCTCCGCCCTGATCGCACAAGGGTTTCCGGTCAGTCTGAAGCTGGGGAGCTGGGCCATGCTGCTGGCTTTGGTCATCGGCATTCCCATGGGAATCATTGCAGCCATTCGACGCAACTCCGTTATCGATTACATTGTCATGGGGATTGCGCTGTGCGGCATTGCGATTCCCAACTTTGTACTCGCGCCCATCATGGCGCTGGTCTTTGGCGTCTTTCTGGCCTGGTTACCGGCCGGTGGCTGGGGGAATGGCGGTATTGCCTATATCGTTCTTCCCGTTATTGCGCTCTCTATCCAGCAGATAGCGGCCATTGCCCGTCTGACGCGTGCCTCCATGATCGAGGTCATCGAGAGCCAATACATCAAGACGGCCAAGGCCAAGGGGTTAAGTAGTATGGAGATTATCCTGCGTCATGCCCTGCGCCCTGCGCTCCTGCCGGTACTCTCGTATCTGGGGCCAGCCATCGCGGCCATCATTACGGGCTCGGTGGTGATCGAGCAGATTTTCGGTCTTCCCGGTATTGGTCGCTACTTTGTGCAGGGAGCGCTCAACCGTGACTACACCCTCGTCATGGGTGTCGTCGTCTTCTATGCCATGTTGATTATTCTGATGAATCTGGTGGTCGACCTTCTGTACGGCTTTATTGACCCGCAGATTGCGTTGGATGAATAAAAAACGTGCTCTCGGCGCGCACGCCGAACATCAGCATGACACATAACGCAGCTTCGTCTGCACATGAATAACGAACCACTCTGAATCTGCACAAAATACCCTGCCGATTCACTCTGGATTTGGATACGTTTGATGAGTACACCGACAGATCCCAAAGCGACAAAGGCCGGGGCGACTACCGGTCAGCGATCAAAGGATAAGCCCATCAAGGGAGACAGCCTTGCCCGTGATGCATGGCGCCGCCTGCGCAAAAACAAAGCAGCCATGGTGAGTCTTGTACTGCTGGTACTGATGGCTCTGACCTGCGTGATTGGCCCCTGGTGCCTGCATTGGGGGCTGGATGACGTTGACTGGAACAACTTCATGACCGGGCCTTCACTGGCTGACGGGCACTATTTCGGCACAGATGCCAATGGCCGCGACCTGCTGGTTCGTACGCTGTACGGGGGGCGTATTTCGCTCTCTGTTGCCGTGATTGCCACGTTCGTCAGTCTGATCATCGGCGTACTTTATGGCGCAATTGCAGGGTATGTGGGGGGTAAGACAGACACCCTGATGATGCGCTTCGTCGATATCATGTTTTCATTGCCCTTCATGTTTCTGGTTATCCTGCTGATGGTGGTATTCGGGCACAATATCCTTCTGATCTACGCGGCCATAGGCGCCGTCGAGTGGCTGGATATGTCACGTATCGTCAGAGGTCAGGTACTTTCACTCAAGCGCAAAGAGTTTGTGGAAGCCGCGCAGGCACTGGGCGAAAAGGATATTACCATTATCACTCGCCACTTGATCCCCAATACGCTGGGGCCTGTGATCATTTACGTTACCCTGACGGTACCCAAGGTCATTTTGTTGGAAAGCGTGCTCTCCTTCCTTGGTCTGGGTGTACAGGAACCGCTCACCAGCTGGGGTGTGTTGATTTCCCAAGGGCAACAGATGATGGAAACTGCCCCGTGGATGCTGATTTTCCCCTCGCTGTTCCTCGCCATTACGCTTTTTTGCCTCAACTTTTTGGGCGATGGGCTACGTGATGCGCTCGATCCAAAAACACGTTGAGGAGATGATTCATGACTTCCAGTATCCATACACCCTCTTCCTCAAATATTCCGGCCGCTCAGACTCCCTTGCTTGAAGCCAACAGTGTCAATGTGACCTTCGATACGCCCAATGGCGCAGTCACTACCGTTGATGACATGCAATTTACCATTGCACGTGGCAGCACCATGGCACTTGTGGGGGAGTCCGGTTCGGGTAAATCCGTCACCGCCAACGCATTGATGCAGTTGCTCTCCAGCAATGCACACGTCAGTGGTGAAGCGCGTTTCGATGGACAGAACTTGCTCACGTTGAAAGAACAGGATATCCAGAAGCTCCGTGGCAATCGGATATCCATGATCTTTCAGGAACCGATGACCTCTCTGAATCCGATGATGCGTATCGGAAAACAGATTGCCGAAGTGCTGATCAGGCACAACAAAGTGCCCCGCCAGAAAGTAACTGAACGGGTCGTGGAGCTACTTACCCAGGTCGGTATTCCTGAGCCTGAAAAGCGCATCAAGGGTTACCCGCATGAGCTATCCGGGGGGCAACGGCAACGTGTGATGATCGCCATGGCGTTGGCCTGTGAGCCAGAGCTACTGATTGCCGATGAACCCACAACCGCACTGGATGTGACCGTTCAGGCGCAGATACTGACGTTATTGAAAGAGCTACAGAACAGGGTGGGAATGGCCATTCTGTTCATTACCCACGACCTGAATCTGGTACGTCGCTTTGCTGATACCGTATGTGTTATGCAGCACGGCAAAAAAGTGGAAGAAGGCACGGTTGAGGCAGTCTTTACGCATCCGCAACAGGCATATACGCGCATGCTGCTGAACGCCGTACCACGGGGGCGTAAATCACCGGTGCCCGCATCCAGCCCTGATCTACTGAATGCCAGGGATGTGCACGTACGCTTCCTGACACAAAAGCATTGGTTCAGAAAAAACGACTATTTTGAGGCCGTTAAAGGAATTAGCCTGAATGTCAAAAAAGGGCAAACCGTCGGCATTGTCGGCGAGTCAGGCTCAGGCAAATCCACCCTTGGCCGTGCCCTGCTTCGGTTGCTGGAAAGCACAGGGGATATCTCCTTCGATCAAGTGGATATCGAAGCGCTCAACAAAAAGCAGATGAGACCACTTCGCAAGAAGATGCAAGTCGTCTTCCAAGACCCTTATGGCTCACTTTCCCCCCGCCTGAATGTGGGAGAGATCATTAGTGAAGGGTTGAAAGTCCATTTTCCAGAAATGACACGTCGAGAACGTAGCGACCGTGTTACCGAGGTGCTCGAAGAGGTCCAGTTGGACCCATCCGTGCGTAACCGCTACCCTCATGAGTTCTCTGGTGGGCAAAGGCAACGTATCGCCATTGCACGGGCGCTGGTACTGAAACCTGAATTTCTCTTGCTGGATGAGCCCACCTCAGCGCTCGATCGTTCTGTTCAGGTGCGGGTAGTGAATCTGCTTAAAGACGTACAACAGAAATATGGGCTAACCTATATCTTTATCAGTCATGATCTATCGGTTATTAGAGCAATGGCTGATGAAGTGGTAGTCATGAAAGAGGGGCAGGTGGTAGAACAAGGCACCACGGAGCAGATATTCTCTCACCCTCGGGAACATTATACTCGCAACCTGATCGACGCTGCGTTTCTGACAGTGGAAGATGAACCCGAGACTGCTTGAAAAAGCGCTCATGTTCTTCACACCTACTTATACCCCACAAAAAGACAAAAAGGGAGAGCCTTTTGGCTCTCCCTTTTCCATACAGGACGATCAATAACATCCCCCTCTTACACCATCAATCCTTGCAAATAGCGGCCACAATCATCAGCTATTAAGATAAATGGTTTTGGTTTCAACGTAGGCTTCAAGGCCATGCTGACCATCTTCGCCACCAAGGCCACTTTGGCGATAGCCATGGTGGAAGCCCTGAGGTGCTTCGCCCCCACCGCGATTGACGTACACTTCGCCAAACGCCAGGTCACGTGACATGCGCAGGATATTATCCAGACTGCTGGTGAATAGATACGCAGACAAGCCATAGCTGCTGTCGTTCGCATATTTCAGTGCCTCATCGAAGCTGCTGATTTTGAGAACAGACATAACAGGCCCGAAGACTTCGTTATGAACGATGTCCATTTCCTGCTGAATACCGGTCAGCAGTGTAGGCGCATAATAGAAGCCCTTGTCGTAATCAGCCCCCGTCAACCGTTTACCGCCGATGGCGACTTTGGCTCCCTGCTCTACAGCCTTGTCGACCATCTGCTGAACTTTCTCGACTTCCTGAAGCGTTACTTTAGGTCCCATATCAGAGGAAGCATCCAGCGGTGACCCCACTTTCAGGGCATTGATCTTTTCGGACACCTTCTTCACGAATTCATCATACACCGCTTCGTGAACATAGGTACGTTCATTACATGTGCATACCTGCCCCGCATTCATGAAACGCGCTGCCACGGCTGCATCGGCTGCACGGTCAACATCCGCATCATCCATCACGATGAAGGGTGCCTTACCGCCCAGCTCAAGGCGTACTTCCTTGAGATTCTTCGCTGCGGCTTCCATGATCTTCTTACCCGCAGGCGTTGAACCTGTCATCGTGATCAGCGGCACATCGGGATGATCTACCATAGGCACACCCACACCCGGACCATCGCCATTCACAATATTGACAACGCCTTTGGGAATGCCGGCTTCTTCAATCAAACGCGCCAATAATATGCTACTGACTGGAGACAGCTCAGAGGGTTTAAGCACAATGGTATTACCTGCCACTATGGCCGGGCCGATTTTGCGGGTTGCCAGCGCTACGGGAAAGTTCCATGCGGCAATAGCGCCAATCACGCCACGGGGAACGCGATCGATCAGTATTTTTTCATCCGGAGAGCTACCGGGAATAATTTCCCCTTCGATACGGCGCGCATTTTCCGCTGCATAGCGCAACAACCCTGCCGCGAAGTCCATTTCAACACGAGCTTCTTTCAAGGTTTTACCCATTTCGGTTGTCACGGCTTTCGCCAGTTTTTCCTTATCACGTTTGATCAGCTCAACCAGTGAATATAGGTAATCTGCACGAGCTTCTGCCGTTTCACGGCGCCATGAATCGAAGGCTGTTTTTGCTGCCGCTACCGCGTTTTCCAGGTCCTGCTGGTTTCCTTTACCTACCTGTGCAAAGACTTCCCCCGTTGCCGGATTAACCACGTCCATCCATTCATTGGAAGAAGGCGCTACCCAAGTACCATTGATGTAGTTCTGATAACGTTCAGTAGACAAATTATGCACCTTTAAAGTTAAACGTATTGATGGAAACTTCTATAAAGAAAACCATACCAGACACTCACACCATCATTTTTCATGCTTTGACAACAGCATTCTGAATCGTCGATGCATGGGTGTTTATTCAGGTTTACAGGCAGTATAGAAGCACACTATAGTTTTATGAATTTGAAAGTTTCAAATAATATATTTGGATATTTAGAACGATATGGATATCAATCAATTAAGAACATTTCAGGCAGTCGCCCACACAGGGTCTGTGACAGCGGCAGCCAAGCAATTGCATCGTGCGCCGTCCAGTATCACGACACGCATTCATCAATTGGAAGAAGCATTTGAGCAACCACTTTTCCTGCGGATCAGGAATCGTCTGACGCTATCGCCGGCTGGTGAACGATTACTGCATCAGGTCGATCAATTAATCGCCATGTTTGACCGCATCCAGCGAATGATGCATGAATCAAAACAAAGTGATCATATTTCCCTGGGAGCTCTGGATGTGGCGCTGGATACCTATTTACCGACGGCCATTGGCAAGGTACGCGAGCATTTTCCGAAATCACGCCTGTTTGTGAGACAAGCACCTTCCGAAATACTGCGTGATGAGCTGGTGAATAAACGGTTGGATGTCGTGCTCAATGATGGTCCGATCAATGCGGACGGTATTATTAGCCAGTATGCCTACAGTGAGCGACTGGTATTGGTGACAGATACACATCAACCGACCATTACCCGCTCCAGCGAGCTTGAAGGGCTGGATATCTACGGTTTTCAGCGTAACTGTTCCTATCGGTTGAAGCTGGATGAGTGGCTAAGAGAAGGTGGACTGGTATCGCCCAATGTGATCGAAATGGAGTCCTACCATGTCATTCTAGCCTGTGTAAGTGGAGGCACAGGGGCTGCTTGGGTACCGGAAACCTATTTGAATACGATTAAGGACCGCAGCGCGATCAAGGTGCATGACCTGGGGGAAACCGGCAATACTGACCTCTATTTTTCATGGCGTAAAAATGAAGACTCTCCCCTGCTGCAAGCGCTGATCGAAAATGTCGCAATAGCAGCAGCATGATATTTCCGCCATAGCTTAAGCACCATCATTCTCAAAAACGATCAATCTCAAGAGCAATCATCTTCAATTATCGTGGCTACCCCAAACCGAACCGTCAATTCAGACATTCTGCATAAACATCGATAACCGAACATTAATAACAGGCCGTTGAGAGCGGGCTAGTGAGAACAGCAGGTCGGCCGGTTAATGGGGTAACCATAAGGGTGATGTACTACGTGGAACGAAGTACGACAATTACGACAATAATGAAGTACATACAATAGAGAGTGAGAGAGTGCTTATGACATTGTGACGTCCGCTGAATGAAATGTACGTTGGCTGATACCCTTCCTCAATGAACGCTTGAACATAACGCCACCCAGGATCAACAGGAAGAAGAGGGCCTGCACCAGCACGATACAGCCGCCCGGGGCGATATCTACAGCAAAGGCGATCACCAGCCCCCACCACACAGATAACACGGCGATCACAGCCGAAAGCAGCATACCGCGTGTAAAGTGGCGGGAAACCAATGCCGCAATGCATCCCGGCGCCACCAGCATGGCAATTGCCTGCACCAGCCCTACCGCCTGCAATGCTGCAACCGTCGTTAGGCCAAGGCAGGCCAGCAACAGATAGCGCAGAAGAACTACATTCAGCCCAATTGCACGTGCATGACGCGGATCAAAACAAAACAGTTTGAGATCCCTGAAGCGAAGTATCAGGCATAAGAGTGCTATCCCCCCCGCCATTAACAGCTGATGACGCGCCTCAGTCGTAATCCCGAGGAGGTTACCCAATAACACATGAGTGAAATGCACGCTGCTGGGATACAGGCTCATCAAAACAAGGCCAAGCGCCAAAAATGTGGTATAGCTGACACCCAACAGTGCATCCGACTTCACACGGGTGCGCGCATCAATAAAGCCTGTGAGCATGATGCATCCAAGTCCGCTTATCAAGGCACCTACCAGCAGAGGGATAGCGAGCCAGTGCGCCAGAATGATGCCGGGTAATACGGCATGGGAGACAGCATCACCGAGCAGGGACCACCCCTGCCGAATAACAAAGGACGACAATAGCGCACAGACAACCGCCGTGAAGCTTCCTAGCCAAAGGGCCTGCCACATGAAATCAATTGAAAAAGGCTCAATGAAGAGCTGCCATAAGCGTGACGCTGGCAAATACGTGAAGAGCGACATTATGCCTGCCCTCCTGTGGGCTTATACGGTGCCTTTATGCCAGCATCATCGAGGGCCGATAACGCTCGCACACGACGGCCGCCAAGTAGTAACGCAACAAGAAATGCACCTCCCTGTAACAGTACGATACACCCTCCCGCAGAGACATCGAGGAAATAGCTGATGTACACACCCGCGACGGCCAAACCACCGCCAAGCAATGGTGCAATCCATAGCATGCCTGCAAACCGTTGGGTCAGGAGATAGGCGGTTGCCCCCGGGGTTACCATGAGTGACATGACCAGTATCGCTCCCACAGCCTGCAGCGCCGCTACGCTTACGGCAGCCACCAACATCAGCATCAGGCTATAGAGCCAACGCACGTTCAGCCCCACCATACGGGCCTGTGCCTCATCGAAGGTGTAGAGCAATAAATCTTTCCAGCAAAGAAACACGATTGCCCCAACACTCAAGGCGATAATAAGCATTTGGAGTGCATCCGCTGCCGTGATACCCAGTAGATTGCCAAACAGAACCGTGGTTAACGAGATCATGCTGGGGAAAAGCGATATCAGCACCATGCCCAGCGCAAAGAAACCGGTAAGAATAACCCCAATCACTGCATCACCGGGTAAACCAGAGATACGCCGAACCAAACCAATCCCCAACGCTGCCAACATACCGGCAATAAATGCGCCCAGCGCGAATGGCCATGCGAAGAGGTTGGCAATGACAACCCCCGGAACCACCGCATGAGAGAGCGCATCGCCCAGCAGTGACCACCCTTTCAATGTGATAAAACAAGAGAGTACGCCACACACGATGCCTATCACACCAGCCACCCAAAGTGCTCTGACAAAAAAGGCATACTCAAATGGTTCAATGAGCGAGATCATGCGTAGTCGCTCCCTTTTGCATGTTGCTCATTCACAAAAGCAGCATTCTCAGTGCTTATCCCTTTTGCCTTTACATATTCAGTGTTTGCAACATGATGGGAGGTATACCGAGGCGAAGTATCGGTAAACAGATCCGGTTGTTCTTCAGATTCCCTTGCCGTAACGTCCCGGGATGTCATACCGAACAGATTGAGCAAGGGCGCCATCATGCCACCGAAGGTCGCCATCAGATTATCGGGGGTGAAGGTATACTCCGTTTTACCGAATGCGATAACGTTTCGGTTGAGCATCAGTACGTGGTCTGTGTATTCTGGCACCAACGTCAGGTTATGCGTTACCACCAGGCTCCCCACCCCCTGCTGACGTTCTTCATCCAGAATTCTCAGGATGACTTTTTCAGTCGTCACATCTACACCTGTAAAGGGCTCATCCAATACCATCAGACGCGCTTTTTGAGCCAATGCACGGGCAAGAAACACACGTTTTTTCTGCCCACCCGAGAGCGCACCGATCTGCCGATTGAGGTAAGGCAGCATATCCACACGATCCAGGCTTTCGCGCACCAACACCTCATCCCTGATCATGGGGCGACGCAAAAGATTCATTTGGCCTTGCCTGCCCATCATCACCACATCGTAGACAGAAACGGGGAAATCCCAGTCAATCATTTCACTTTGCGGGACATAAGCCACCAGATGGCGACGTTGTGCGTCCCGAATGGAATGCCCCATCAGCCGGATGCGCCCCTGGGTAATATTTTGAAATCCCATGAGTGAATTGCACAGTGTTGATTTACCACACCCATTCGTGCCCAGCACGGCACAAATACTGCCCGCACCGAGGCTAAAACCTACGTGACGCAGAACGTGATTTCCCCCCGGATAGATCACATTGAGATCCTGTACATCGATCATGGGCGAAGATGTTTCCGGACCAAGGGGGGCATGGGCTTTTGTAGCCGCAGTATCACTCGCTTTCATGAACATCGAAGCCCTCCAGAATGGTTTTTGCATTGTGTGCCAAAAGACGTTCATAGGTAGGGACGGGCCCATCCTTTGATGAGAGCGAATCAACATAGAGCACGCCCCCAAAGTGCGTATGAGTTTCCCTGGCAACCTGCTTCATTGCACGCGGACTCACTGTACTTTCACAGAACACGACTGGAATATGATCCTTGCGGACAGTATCCACCACGTTGCGAATCTGCTGAGGCGTCCCCTCCTGCTCTGAATTCACCGCCCACAAATAGAGTTCGCCGACATCATAATCACGCGCCAGATAAGAAAATGCGCCTTCGCATGTCGTCAATTTACGCTGCTGAGCGGGAATCCTCGAAAGTCGCTGAGCAATCGGCGCATTCAAACGAGCAATGCGTGCCTTGTAAGCCGTGGCATTACGCCGATAGACCTCCGCATGAGCCGGGTCCTGTCCTGTCAGCGCCTGTTGAATATTGTCAATGTAGATAGCCGCATTGGCCGGCGAGATCCAGCCATGGGGATTTGGTTCACCTTTATATGGCCCTTTCACAAGGGGCATCGGTGCCAGGCCCTTGGAAAGTACTGCTACGGGGATGTGATCCATGTGGGTGTAGAAACGTTCAAACCAGCGTTCCAGCCCCAGGCCGTTCCACAGCAAAAGATCTGCCTGACGCGCCTTGAGAATATCTTTCGGGGAAGGCTCATACTCGTGTATTTCAGCATTGGGGGGCGTAATGGAAACAACTTCCCATAAATCACCGGCTACATTTCGCGCCATATCCTGAATGACAGTAAACGTGGTGGCGACCACCTTGCGTCGAGGCTGCTCGATTGTTGACTGTGCGGCTTGAGCGTCTGCAACCGCGGCCCATACCGAAGACGTGAATAGCAATGACAGGCAGCTGATGACTAAAATCGTATTTAACCGTCCACGGTAGGCCCATGATGATTTGCCCTGTGTATCACCCGCTACTGAGGAGGAAGATGGATGGGCAGTATAACCCGCATGGGAATAACGGTTATAACAGGCTGATGTCATCGCCATAAACGGCGAAAAACAGCGCCTTCCCACGTGGGAAGTCATCAGCATAAAAGTGGAAAAACTACGGCAAAAAGCACTTATCTTGAACATGTGTGTTTCTCGTCAATCACTCACAGTGAGGAACAGAAAACACAAATTAACCACACTTCAATTATGGTGGAAACAAAAATTAGTTAACCAAGGTTAATTTTAAGTTATGGTTAAATTACATTCAAAACGCTTCTTGTTTGAAAGGCAGGAGGGCCGCTGCTTCCATCAAACGACGTTCAATATAACGATGCTCTTCCTGAAGAAAGTCATCGATCGCCATTCGTAGCTGAGGGGCAGAAATCCAGTGCGCCGAATAGGTGAATCGCGGCTCGAACCCGCGTGGGATCTTGTGCTCCCCTTGAGTACCGGGGTCAAAAAGGCGATACCCACGTTCGATTGCCAGTTCGATACCCTGGTAGTAGCACACCTCAAAGTGCAGGCTATCCGCCGCCACCTCACTCCCCCAATAGCGGCCATAAAGCTGATGGTCATCATGAAAAAACAAGGCAGCTGCAACAGGCGTTGCCCCCAAGGCCCCCTCACCAGAGACACCTTCCGATAGCGCACCACGCTCTCCATCAAGCAGTTGGCCTTGTGGATGCAGCGCCTGTACCAGTGAAATATGCTGAGGCATCCATTCACACACTCGTTCAAAAAATGAAAAGGGCAAGTAACCGGTTTGCCCTCGCTCAAGATATGTAATCTGATAGCACCGATAGAAATGCCTGAGGGCTGCCATATCGATATCGTTCCCACTCAAGCACCGTAATGTAAACCCCTGTTCAGCCACTTTCCTGCGCTCACGACGCACCTCTTTGCGTCGCCTGGAAGTGAAATGCGAGAGGAAATCGTCAAAATCACGATAGCCCCGATTATGCCAGTGATATTGAACAGAACGCCGTTGCAGCAGCTGTGGCCAAGCATCAAGCCATGCCTGTTCCTCGTTTGCCTGTGGAAAAAGAAGGTGCCAACCGGAGCCACAACGCGCTTCAAGCCAGGGAATCAGCACATCAACCACGTCGGTGATGTCGATATCCGCAGCATGTAACAGGCGTGGTCCACTGGAAGGGGTAAAAGGAATGGCACTTACCATTTTCGGGTAGTAATCACCACCCGCCTGCTCCCAGGCATCTGCCCATTGCCAGTCGAATACGTATTCTCCCCATGAATGGCTCTTAACGTAACAAGGCAATGCTGCCACTAACTGCTCCCCTTCCCACACACCCGCATGAGCAGGCCACCAGCCGGTCCTGGCTGACACGGCACCACTCTCTTCCAGTGCCAACAAAAAGGCATGCGAGGCAAAGGGGTTGTGTTCGGGCAATAGGGCATCCCACTCAGCCGCATCAATCTTTTTCAGATCGAGGGACGACACATTGAAAGCTGTAGTTTTACTCACTGAGGGGGAAATCATCACGATATCCTTGATGTCTTTATACTTTGAGACTCCAAAGCATGCGGGTGGATAGGCAGAAAATAGAACCCATACAGGCCCTATAGACACATTCATCATGAATCATGGAAAACGAACTTATCTCCGTTCGGGAAGTAAATTGCCCACTATGCTCCTCAACGCGCCTTCTTTAACAATCGATACGATACAATACTGACGACTCCTCGCTTATAAGTACCTTACGACCTGATGAAACAAAGCGCTACAGCTGTGGCTGATCATATCAGGCTCTTTGTATCACTTGCGGGATATAATTAGACGAAGGTCGAGGGTGGCACTGATATTTTTTGCCCTTCGATACGCATAAAGTGTGCAAGAGCGTGCTACTATTTCCTACTCAATATCATTGGGGTATCACCCATTCATCAGTTGCGTCAATATTGCCCTTGTGGATCATCTCCATGAACGGCCGTTATTGATACTGCCCCCATTAATAGCCTTTATTGACGGAATTCGAAGAGGTTTTTCACGGTTTATGCTTACGTCGATTCTCGATAACGACTTCTACAAATTCACGATGCAGAACGCGGTTATCAAGCTATTCCCGCAAGCACGCGCGCGTTATGCCTTCATCAACCGAGGAGACCATCGTTTCCCTGAAGGATTTGGTGTAGCGCTTCGTGAAGCCGTGGACCAGATGGCAACGCTCTCCCTCTCGAGGGATGAACAGGCCTTTCTTGAACGAACCTGCCCTTATCTTCCCCCCACTTATATTGACTTCCTGCGAGGCTTCCGCTTCGATCCAAACGAGGTCTCTATCGAACAGCACGGGGATGAACTGGAAGTCAGAGTCGATGGCTTGTGGTACCGCAATATCCTTTGGGAAGTTCCACTGCTCTCCCTCATTAGTGAGATTTGGTTCAAACTGGCCAATGAGAATCGCTACGAGGATGAAGTCGTTCTCGAAAACACGCGCAACAAGATCGAACACTACCGCCAGCTGGGTATTCGCATCGCAGAATTCGGTACCCGTCGCCGTTACAGTTTCGAATTGCACGATAAAATCGTTGAAGTCCTCAAACAATATGGAGGGCCCACGTTTGTTGGTACCAGTAACGTTTATCTCGCTTATAAGCATGGTGTGAAACCGCTGGGTACACATGCCCATGAGTGGTTCATGTTCCATGCTGCTCACTATGGCTTCAAGGTGGCCAATCGTGTCTCGCTCAATAACTGGGTCGATGTTTATCGTGGCGATCTGGGGATTGCTCTGACCGATACCTTCACAACACATTCATTCTTCCAGAGTTTCGACAAGATGCTTGCCAAGCTCTTTGATGGCCTGCGTCATGACAGTGGTGACCCCATCGCCTTTGCGGAACAGGCGATCGCCCATTACGTACATTTGGGTATTCCTCCGCAAACCAAGACTATCGTCTTCTCGGATGCGTTGGATCCGGAAAAAGTGGACCGTATTGTCAGTGCCTGTAGCGGCAGGATCGGTATGTCTTTTGGGATTGGTACGAACTTTACCAATGACGTTGGCTTGAAACCCATGAACATCGTCATGAAAATGACGGAGACCAAACCCGATACAGAAGACCGCTGGCTTCCCGTTGTGAAGTTATCCGATATTCGTGCCAAAAATACGGGTGATCCGAAAATGATCGCACTCGCCAGGCAAGTGCTGAATTTACCTGACTAACCCCCTTCGTCGCAGCACGTACATGGCCCCACCATGGGTGCGTGCTGCACCCGCGGCATCTATACTTCTTCATTGCTGAAACACGTACCCTTCCAAGCGGCATACGATACGACCAATGCTACAAAAATACATGGCCGGCTGATTAGGCGCTCCTGCTCCGGTATCAGTACAGAGATCCAGCCAAATAGCGTATTTTATTAAACAAGTAGCGCAGCGTAATAAACCTTCCTCACCAGAAAATCCATCGCCCCTGCTACATAAATGCTTTCCTGTCATTATCAGGAAGAGGTATCAGTAATTAAGGAAATTACCAATGATGTGGCTATTAAGGCGTTTGCTGAATAATTATAGGCAGGAATATGTAGAAGGCCATCAATTGAGGGGAAGCTCAAAATGAAGAATCGATTCATCAATCACTAGGGATAGAACAACGCAGGCAGACGTATCGCAAGCAACGGGAGAGGCAAACCATTATGCATTCGTATATGCCAGACACAGAGATACCCTGTGCTTTCAAGTACAGAGAAAATTCAATAAGACTATAAAGCGTAACCCAACCAGCACCGCTATTAAGCGCGCCGGCGTGTTTCCTCAAGCGATGGCTGATGCTCCATCTCTTGATGAGTAGAGACACGCGAGCTTTTCGCCTGAGCATCCGCAGAAGAAGCCTTTAGCTCATCCGCACGTGCACGGCAATGCTGAATAAGCTGGTTAAGCTGTTCAAGCGTTACATCAACACGTTCGATACGCTGCTCATCATCCCAACGCACTTCAATAAAGGCCCGCTCTGAATGTTGATTAATACCAACAACAGTGCCCGTACGCTGACTCGTTGAATCCCGCAGGGTAGAACCCAACAGGCAATGAATATCACTTATATAAGGTACTTTTCGTGTACGCATGTATGCCACCGGAAAAAGTTGTACTAATGTCCGCGGTGAAGATAGTAGCGGTGTGCAATGCTGCTTCTATTTATAAATAGCAAATGACCGCCCGATCTGCTCGCATAGCAGAGAAGGCCAAATAGACAAAAGCTACCGGCCGGCCTCTTCCCATCTTCAAATCAGGTATTGTGAGGGTGCATTGGCACCAGTAAACACCGAAAAACGCAAATTCTTTTAATGCATTGCAAGCGTAAAACGTATACAGACTTTTTCCAAGAGCAAAAATGCAATTTCTTGTCAATATTTTTATATTTTTAGGTGAAAATCGGTTTTTTTGCTAAAGAATTCTCAGCTTTTGTCGATAATTCTTCTGAACCTGCAAACTACACCAGGATAAACCACCCATATAAACGTAGCGTCGCCACCCCATTTACCACTTTAATGTCAGCGAGTTGTTTACCCATGGCTTCTATCATTCCACAGTCCATTGAAAACAGTGCCCTTCTTGTCATCGACGTTCAGCCCGACTTCATGCCGGGAGGCTCGCTTGCGTGCGAACACGGTGATGAGCTTGTTCCCCTGATCAATACATTGCTGTCTTCCCATGCATTCCGCCACGTGGTGGCAACGCAAGACTGGCATCCACGCAATCATGTTTCTTTCGTGAGCCAACATCCGGGGCATCAACCTTTCGATACCATTCCTTTGTATGGGAATAAACAGGTGCTTTGGCCACCACACTGCCTGCAGAATTCGACCGGAGCTGCGTTACATCCCGATATCGACTGGGCAGAGGTAGATCTTGTTGTACGCAAGGGAAGCGATCCCCAAGTGGACTCCTACAGCGCTTTCAGACACAACCCGGGGCCGAACGGAACGCGCCCCACCACAGGGCTGGCGGGTTGGTTGAAAGAGCAGAACATCACTGATCTCTACCTATGCGGGTTAGCACGGGATGTCTGCGTCTTGTGGAGTGCAGAAGATGCCGTCGCAGCGGGCTTCAACGTTCACTTCCTGTGGTCCTATACGCGCCCGGTAACATCGGAATCAAATACCAAAACCCGTGAAGCACTGGAAAAACTGGGGGTGAGTATCATTGAAGATTAGCCATCTGCCCACTGTTAAAGAACGGATAAAATCGAACAAATGAAATCACACGCCTATATTTCACACATTCGCTGGACAGGCAATCGCGGTGCAGGTACCACTCATTATCATGAATACGACAGGCATTGGGATATTGCCATTGAGGGGAAGCCCATTATCCATTGCTCCAACGATCCTCTGTTGGGTGGCGATCCTCATAAAATGAATCCAGAGGATTTACTGTTATCCGCGTTGTCGGCATGTCATATGTTGTGGTTTTTACACTATGCTTCAGAGGCAGGTATTGTCGTTACCGCTTATCAGGATTCTCCTGAAGCACAGGGTGAAGTTGAAAGAGGCGGTGCGGGTCGATTCATAAACGCTGAGCTAAAGCCTCAAATTGTAATAAGAAAAGGCGATAGCGATATGAGTAAAGTCATTGAAAAAGCATCCGAGCTTCACCATGCTATTCACAAGGTATGTTTTATTGCTCGGTCTGTTAATTTTCCTGTGGCATGTTCGCCTGAATATAGCTTTGAAGAATAAAAGCATGCTTGAACAGTCAGGCTTCAGAGGTTAACCGCCTGTTTTTCAGGAAGACAGGTACAGGCGTAAGAGAACAACAGCCTTTTTATACACCAGCAACACCGTTCACGTATGAACATTCACATATGAATATCTACGTTTTATCAAGGAGTTTGCCATGAGTGACAATGTCTACAAATCCATCGAATTGACAGGTTCCTCTACTGTGAGTATCGAGGATGCTATCAATACGGCCATAAGCAAAGCCAGCCAAAGCCTACACAGCCTGCAATGGTTCGAAGTGACCAGTACACGAGGCCATATCGAAAACGGTAAGGTAGCTCACTGGCAGGTTTCACTGAAAGTAGGCCTGAAACTGGACTGATCGCCGCAACTGATTGGGGGCTCGAGGCCCAGCCCCCGGCTACTACACTCCTATTGTCGTTAGCACAAGCTGGTAATGACCGATGGGGTACCCTGACCTGCCACTCCCATGTATTTGCAGTCGGTCAGGGCACCCCTTTGGGTCACTCGTACAGAATGAAGGGAAATTTACTGTGTCTCTTAAATACAGGTTCATTACGAATCCATTGCAGATGACACTCAGCCTCACATATCTATTCGTATCACTCAATAAATGAGCGGTTTTGTATGAAAATAGCGGTTTGGCAAGCCCTGAGTACCCCTTGCAACGTTGAAGAGAATTACCAACGCCTGGCCACGGCTGCAAAGCAGGCTGTAGAACAGGGTGCAGAACTCCTTATTACGCCGGAGATGTTCATCACGGGATACAATATCGGCGACTCAGCCCAATCCCTTGCCAGACAATCACCTCTGGAACAAGCGCGTAGCATCGCCCGTGAATATCATATCGGGCTGGTAGTGGGCGGGCCTGAATGGTGCGAGCCAAAAACTGGTTCGGCACACTGTTTTAATGCCGCTCATTTAATTGACGATAATGGTCATCTACTGGCGCGTTACCACAAAACACACCTTTTTGGTGCGCTGGATCGCGAAATGTTCACTGCGGGTGATACGCTTTCACCCGTCGTGGCATATAAAGGCGTAAAAATCGCCATGATGATCTGTTATGACGTCGAATTTCCCGAAAATGTACGTGCAGCGGCATTGGCCGGTGCACAGTTGATCTGTGTACCTACCGCACAGATGCAGCCCTTTAGCCACGTCAACTCCCTACTGATCCCCACTCGCGCATGGGAAAATCAGATCTATATCGCCTATGCCAACCAACAAGGGCGTGATGGTGAGCTTGAATACGTGGGAAAAAGTGTGGTTGCCACCCCCAGTAGCAGTGTCTCCGCCATGGCACCCGAGAAAGGAGAAGCCCTTATTTTTGCAGAGATAGACGCGGATACAGTACAGGCTGCACAGGACCAAAATCCGTACCTTTCAGATCTAAGGCAGTCGTTGTTTCGTACAGGTTAGCACTCAAACAAAACTGCGCTTTTCATTGATGATTTGAACGATATCCAGCCATTTCTTCCTTCTCGGCAAGGAAATTGCATCTTTCACGAAATACCTCGCAAAGAGGATAACAGGGCATTGGCTTTACCAATGCTCTCCTCATGGATTTCGTGGAGGCTCACCATGGCTGATTTATCAAAAGATAACCATACGCAAACCCGACTCAAAGGCAGTCTTGGCACTGGTAGTATTGTGTTTATGGTGATCGCAGCAGCGGCCCCTTTAACGGTAGTGGGAGGGAATGCGCCTATCATCTTTGCTTCGGGGAATGGTGCAGGTGCTCCCGTAGGCTTCGTGATTGCCTCGATTGTCATGCTGATGTTTGCCGTCGGCTTCGTCACCATGACCCCACACGTCAAGGAAGCGGGGGCTTTCTTCTCCTACGTTACGTTAGGACTGGGGCAGCGCATGGGCTTAGGCACTGCCTTTCTCGCATTGGTCACTTACACCGCTATTCAGGCGGGGATTTACGGTTACATGGGATGGGCAGTCAATGATTTCGTCCATCATGTATTGGGGGGCCCGCTGATTCCGTGGTGGGTATATACGTTTGCTTCAATTGCCCTTGTGGCTTTCCTTGGCTATCGGCATATTGATCTTAGCTCGCGCTTCCTGGGCATTGCATTGGTACTCGA
The DNA here is from genome assembly GCF_051251085.1 of Cernens ardua. Lineage (NCBI taxonomy): Bacteria > Pseudomonadati > Pseudomonadota > Gammaproteobacteria > Oceanospirillales > Halomonadaceae > Cernens > Cernens ardua. The sequence continues at coordinate 160,187 of NZ_JBPCZH010000005.1, read as the reverse complement.
GATCGCTGTGGTAATGGTGACTGACCTTGCCGTACTCTGGCATGGCGGCGCGCACGGTATCAATGCAGATTCCTTCACGCCCCATGAAGCCCTGCTAAACGGCGGACTCGGTGTCGCCATTCTTTTTGCCATGACAGGGTTTATCGGCTTTGAAGCCACGGCTGTCTTCCGTGATGAAGCGCGCCACCCTGAAGTCACCATCCCCAAGGCTACCTATTTGGCCGTCATTATTATTGGCGTCTTCTATACCTTTTCAACCTGGGCACTGGTAATAGGCAACGGCGTAAATCAGGTCGGTAGCGTGGCGCAGCAGACGCTGGATGGCAATGCCAACCTGATCATGGATACCGCGCAAGTCTACGCGGGATCGGTGGTACGTGACAGCATGCAAGTATTGCTGCTTACCAGCCTGTTTGCCTGCGTACTCAGCTTTCACAATGTACTCACCCGTTACAAACTGAATCTGAGCAAGCAGGGCTCCCTTCCCGTTAAACTTTCACACATTCACCACCATCATCACTCACCTTCATTTGCCTCTTTGGTGCAAACCATCACGGCCGTCGTTATCATGTGTGCCTGTGTACTTTTCAAACTGAATCCGCTGGTGCAGGTGTTTGGCTATATGGCAGGGATATCGACACTTGGCATCGTTCTACTCATGTTGCTGACAACCCTGGCTGTGCTGCGCTTTTTCAAACAAAACCCCGCCCTGGTAAAAGGAAAACAGTGGCATACCCGCATTGCCCCCAACATGGCCGGGATCATGTTGCTTACCTGTTTATGGTTGGTACTGGATCGGTTCACCATGGTCACGGGTGGGAGTATAGAGATCAGTATCGCCCTGGCAGCCGTCCCCTTCATTGCATTCATCATCGGCGCCCTTCGGGGAAAACCCTCCTGCCCAACGGTAGCTATACCGCAGAAGCATACGGTATAGGCCGGTAATCCATTCATTTATACACGGCGTTTATCATCAAAACACAGGATAAACGCCCTTTCTTCAGTACACTACGCGACTGACTACTGCTCGCGTCCCATCCAATTCCCTTCTATATTCATTCATGAAAAACAGTCAGTAGTAGAATCCATCATCATTAATAGAAACCTGTATGAAGAGCCTCCGCTATTGCAATGGCAGGGTGGCATGGCCTTACAATAGGCGCCCATGAAGAATAGATAGCGTCACAAGGTTTGTCGCAGGACAATGCTTTAATAATTGACCGTGAGCCCCGAGTCCGATGAACTCATTCCCCCGAAAAGATGACATAGGCACGAACAAGCCCATAACATTTGCACGTTCTGGCCTGAATCACATTCCTACTGTGCCTGGATTACCCGTATCGCCAGCGCTCGTCGCCATGGCAGATGGTGATTCACGAGTCCGCCACACTGGAAACACTCTGACATGAAAATACTGATCCTTGGGGCCGGCCAGGTCGGGGCAACGCTGGCACAACACCTCGCCAGTGAAGATAACGACATCACTGTCATTGATACAGACTCCGCGCGCCTGCATGACCTGCATAACCGCACGGAAATCAGTATTTTGAATGGACATGCCTCCTACCCTTCTACATTGGCAGAGGCAGGTTGTGACAGCGCTGACATGTTGGTCGCCGTCACCAACAATGACGAACTCAACATGGTGGCGTGTCAGGTCGCTTATTCACTTTTCAATACGCCAACCAAAATCGCACGCGTCCGTTCAAGTGAATACCTCGCACGCAAGGAACTTTTCAATCCGGGTGCAATTCCCATTGACGTTCTGATCAGCCCTGAACAGGTGGTTACGACGCAGATTCGCCGCCTGATTGAATATCCTGGTGCTCTTCAGGTACTGGATTTCGCCGATGGCATGGTGCAAATGGTGGCCATGAAGGTGTATCCCGATGGGCCACTGGTCGGGTGCGAACTGAAATCACTGCACGAGAACCCCGACAAGATCAACAGCTGGGTATGCTCCATCTATCGCAAGAACAAAACCATCATTCCAGATGGGAAAACGGTCATCGAGCCTTATGACGAGCTCCTCTTTTTTGCCGCGCGCAAGGACATCCGCTCGGTCATGACTCGCCTTCGCCGCGGTGATCGTAATGTTCGGCATGTCATGATTGCCGGTGGCGGACGTATCGGCGAAAAACTGGCGCAATCTCTGGAACCTTCTCACCGGGTCAAGCTGGTGGAACAGGATCTACGACGTTGTGAAGAGCTGGCCGAAAAGTTCGATGATACCGTCATTCTGCACGGGTCGGTCACGTCCAAACGTTTGCTTTCCGATGAAAATATCGACGAATGTGACATCTACTGTGCCTTGACCAATGATGATGAAGTCAACGTCATGTCCTCCATGCTGGCCAAGCGGATGGGAGCACGTAAAGTACTCGCGCTGATCAACAACACCGCTTACGTCGATTTGGTGCAAGGGCGTGAGATCGACATTGCCATTTCACCCGAGCAGGCCACCATCAGTGGTCTACTGGCCTATTTGCGGCAAGGTGAAATTGTCAACGTTCAGGCACTCAGACGTGGTGCAGCTGAAGCCATCGAGCTGATCATACATGAAGACTCACATCACTCGCGTGTTGTAGGTAAAACCATTAGTGAGCTGGGCTTGCCCGATACCGCCGCGATAGGGGCCATTGTGCGCGGTGATGAAGTACTCTTTGGCAAGAAAAGTCTACGGTTGGAAGATGGTGACAGGCTAGTGGTATTGATCACCGACAAAAAGGACCTGCGAGCAGTGGAAAAAAGCCTTCATATCAAGGGACATATCCACTAGCACATGCCCCCGGTAGGGGATTAGCCCCATCTTGAAGACGGTGAAGTTATAAAGTAACATATGCGTAACATAGAGAGCGCAGTTACGATGTGGAGGGGTTATATTCCCCGCCACTTACTGTTATTCTACGCATCCTTAAATCATCGCGATTCTGTTGTCCCCTCTTTCGTCAGTTTACCGTCTGACATCCGGCTCATCAGTTATCTGCGGTTTGACTGTTATAACGTTGGAGGACATTCCCATGCGTGAAGGCATCCATCCCGAGTATCGCAAAGTCGTATTTTACGATACCAACGCTGATACCTATTTCGTTATCGGTTCTACTATCGAAACTACAGAAACCATCGATTATGAAGGCCAGGAATACCCGCTGGTCAGACTCGATGTTTCTTCTGCATCGCATCCTTTCTACACCGGCAAGCAGCGTAATGTGGGTACAGAAGGTCGTGCAGCACAGTTCAAACGCCGTTTCGGTGGTATCGGCGCTCGCGGCAAGTAAGCTCAAGCGGTTTACTTCCTCAGGGAAGCTGATACAAAAAGAACGGGCTTGTCCATCCATGTGGCAAGCCCGTTCTTTTTTATGCTCTAGACCAGTGTATTCAGCTTGGTGATCTCCAGCGTCTCGAACGTGTCCTTGTACTTGTTGATAAAATCGACAAAGTGGGATTGCTGCTCATGTTTATCCAGTGCTTCCTGCGATGCCCAGCGCTCCAACATATAAAATTTCGTGACATCATGTTGATCCTGCTGCAAAGAGTAGAACTCATTCCCTACATCATTGACTGAAAACTCGACCAGTTTACGTAATGCCTTTTCAGTTTCTTCTGCATATTCAGGGCGTACCTTGAAAAGAGCCACAATGGCGATAGACATATCCGTTCCTTCCTGTGAAATGTGATGATCGTGTCTCACTCTCCTCAATAGAAAATATCATCAAGATGAGAGCCACACGTTATTTTTCCCTTTCTTCGATGTCGTTATCGTATCATTCGGTAAAAGTTAGCCCCAATCGCAAACGCCATCTTCTCAGAATCTCCATTTTATATATTTGCTGCATAAAATGCCGATCACTCGACGATGCCATCCTGACGCATCAGCTGTCTTTTCATCGCAGGCGTGGGCGTATCAATGACCCGATGCACGCGGCTGGCCGCATAGCTTTCATTAAAAACATCAAAATAGTCATCCAGTATATCAGCGGCAGTTGTTTCCCCACCTTGCTTCAATAATTCTGCCGCCACCTCCGCTGTGCAGAGATGCTGCGCAGAGGCTGGCGTCCTGAGTCGATAACGCGTCAAACGCTCCGTTCGTAATGAAACAATCGGAAGCCTGTCCAGATACGGGCTATGCCTGAACATGCGCCGGGCCTGCCGCCATGTACCGTCCAAGATGATAAACACAGGAATACGCCCTTCTTCCACATTATCCTTTATCGGCCCTTTGACAACGCGATGCATGTAATCGGGCTGGTCATCCGGAAAAACAAGGAAGGGTTGGAAACGCGGATCGTTCAAATGTGCCAACAAACGTGGGTCCGGCTCGGTTCGAGACCAATGGAACAATTCCGTATGCGGCAAGCAATCCTTGATCAGACGCCCTGTATTAGTAGGCTTCTTCCATTCGAGATCATGTAGAACAAGCCAAAAGCGAATCGTGGATTTCGCTTCAACGCGGTAGGGGCAGAGGCAATTAAGCGCGGGCAAACGACAATCTTCACAACGGGTCACAAAACTACCGCGTGCCTTGAAAGGGCGAGGAGGATAGGGTTTTGGCTCGGTCGTATGTTCGTTAGAGGCTAAATAAGCCGGTTTTTCCTTGGAAGAAGAACCACTCATGATATACACCGCTCAGATTCGTTGGGCTGTCACTGGATAAAGTCACATCATCACGATGCGATGGGGAGACATGAAAAAGGCCAGTATTATGCCACATTGGCGGCTGATTCTCCGGACTTTTGCAACGTAACGAACGTATCACTGTTATTATTGTGAACATGACCACGTTCGAGGATGACAAACCTCCGAAAAGAGAGGAAAATACGCGCTCTAACCTTACGTTACAGACACCCTGCTTTCGTCTCACTACTCACGACTCATTATTAATGACTCCCTATAGATGAGAAAAAAGAAAGTAACCGCGGCAGCAAGACATGGCAGTACTCGATGTACTTTATCAGGACAGCGCACTGGTGCTCGTCAACAAACCGGCTGGGGTGCTGGTGCACCGGAGTGCACTGGACAGGCATGCACCGCGTATTTTATTGCAGGAACTGCGTGATCAAATCGGTCAGCGAGTTTATCCGGTACATCGGCTGGATCGCCCTACTTCTGGCATCATGGTGTTTGCATTATCCAACGATGTCGCCAGCCAGCTCAGCCAGCAGTGGCGTAACCATCAGGTGGAAAAGCATTATCTAGCCGTGGTCAGAGGCTATGCGCCTGAAACAGTGCAGGTCGAAATCGCACTGCGTGAAGAAGATGGCCTGCGACCAAAAGCGGAAAATCCAGCCATGGCCGCCACCACGATGCTACGAAGGCTTGAAACTGTCGAACTGCCTGTTTGCGTGGATCGTTATCCGACCAGCCGCTATTCATTGGTAGCCGCTCGCCCGCTTACCGGGCGTCGTCATCAGATCAGGCGACATTTGAGCCATATCGGGCATCCGATCATTGGAGATGCCAAGCATGGGAAAGGCGTGCATAACCGCTATTTCAAGCAGCACTATTTTGTGGATTTTCCGAGCAGTGCCCGGCTTTTACTGGCGGCCACCATGCTTCGCTTCACGCACCCGATAACGAGTCAGTTAGTCTCCGCAACGGCTCCGCCGGAAGATGACTTCATGGCATTAATGAACGATTTCGGTTGGCAAAACCATTTACCGGCACGCAGCGTGACGTTGGATGCTAACCCCTGATTTTCCAAATATTTCACTATAAAGCACATTGCAATACCTTTCCGTATAGACATGTTTGTATATCTGACATGCACTGCAATGTCGTTCGAATTCAACGGTATGTGACAAGCCATGAGCCCTTTTTCTCCATCTGATACAACCATCAATGCGCATCCGGATGTGTCTGACGATCAACCCACGCACTCGGCTGCCCAGGCTATCAATCCCACTGATCCCCAAGTACAGCCCCCTGCTTCCCAACCTGTACTGAATCCCGATACTGCCAATCGCTTCAATGGCATCACCCGTTTGATTGGGCGCTCATCTCTCGAATGCCTGCAGCAGTCTCATGTTGCCGTAATTGGTGTGGGGGGTGTTGGTAGCTGGGCGGTAGAAGCACTGGCACGAAGCGGGATTGGCCGTCTTACATTGATCGACCTTGATGACGTATGCGTCACCAACATTAACCGCCAACTGCCTGCCCTGGATGGGCAAATTGGCAGGCCCAAAGTGGAAGTGCTGGCTGAGCGTATGCATCTCATCAATCCGCGTCTCGAAATCAATGCTATTGCCGCGTTTGTCACACCCCACAACGTGGATCAACATATCTCAAACAAATTCGACCATGTTATCGATGCCATTGACTCGATAAGTGCGAAAACAGCGCTCATTGCCGCCTGCGTGAAGATGGGAATCGATATCACTGTGACTGGCGGTGCTGGGGGGCTGATTGATCCTACCCGTATCCAACGATGTGATTTGGCGCATACGACCCATGACGCCCTACTCGCTAAATTACGCCGTAATCTGCGGCAGGAACATGGCTTTCCACGTGATCCAAAACGCAAATTCAAGGTGACCTGCATTACCTCGGATGAAGCGCGACGTTATCCATCACCCGATGGTACTGTCTCCCTGAACAAACCTGCACGGGGTGAAGCCACACGAATGGACTGTACATCGGGCTATGGCGCGGCCACCTTCACAACGGGTAGTTTTGGATTTGCCGCCGCTGCGCATGCCATCGAGCGACTGACCCGCTTTGCAGACGCCTGAAAACGTCAATATTCACTGGAGGTTACGCATGACCACTCACCCTGTCCGCGGTATTTATCAGCACTACAAAGGGGCTTACTATGAAGTGCTTGACGTTGCACGCCATAGTGAAACAGAAGAGCCACTGGTTGTTTACCGTGCTCTTTATGGGGAATACGGTTTATGGTGTCGCCCATTGGACATGTTTATGGAATCCGTTATCACGAACGAAAATAGCGGTAAGGAAGGTGGCAATAGTCAGGATAACAGTAGTCAGGATGGCAATATAAAAGGTGACAACAGAAAAGGTGACAACAAAAAAGGTGAAGTGGCTCGCTTCCGCTTGGTGAAAGCGTTTCCATGATTGAATGACGACACTAACGCCGCGTATTTATTTTCACAGGCTTACCAGAACAGGCGATGTACAAGAAAGGCCAGCCAGGGCAGAATAGCAAGAATCGTACTAAGCATAACCGCCGCCGCACCAAAATCCTTGGCACGCCCGGAGAGAGGATGGTGCTCTTCACTGATCCGATCAACCGTGGCCTCAACCGCTGAATTCAATAACTCAACGATCAATAATTGCAGCATGCAAAAGATCAGAACAAGCCACTGCATTAGGCTCTCTGCCAACCAGAAAGAAAACGGAAACAGCACAATACAGAGAATCGCTTCCAGCCGGAAAGATTCCTCATGCAGCCACCCCGCCTTCAGGCCATAGCACGAATAACGGATCGAATAACGTAAACGGGCGAAGCCTGAGTTGGTCTGTTTCATCGTCATTATTTCTACTTGATCAAGGAATATCGATTATCGATCTTGCTCCACGATGCTCTGACTACTCAAAGAGATCGTGTTATCAGCAAACTGAACAACATTGCTACTAAACAACATCGCTACTAAAAAATATTGCCACGGCACAAATAACGCCCCCGCAGGGGCGCTGATGGGCAAAAACCTGAATACTACCTGTTCAGGGAGAGAGCGAAAGCGTCAATCCTCTTTTTTATGGCCTTTGTTCCACTGGCTCATGTTCTTCAGCGGCTGCTTAACGTAGGGGCTCGCCTTGATCAACGACATCAACAGGTTATTGACGACGGTACCTACTTTATCCATCGGCCGGTCGAAGTCCATGAACAACACGGCGCGGAATTCGTCAGTATCGTTACGGACTTCGTGCTCATAGGAGTCATCAAACAGAATCACTTTACCCTCATGCCAGTGCAGGATTTCGTTATCAACCCGAATCCAGACCTTTTCCCAGTCCTGAGGAATCTTGAGCCCAAGGTGAGCACGCACCACAGCACGGGTAGGCCCTTTGTGGGGTTCAATGTGGTAATGGGGCTTAAGGATCGAGAACATCGCTGTACGCAACCCCGGCAATGAATCCAGAATGGCGGCTGTACGTGGACAAACAGCACAGTTTTCATCCACGCGATTACCGTACACATAGAAACCGAAGGTTTTCCAGTTATCCCCTTTGGAAATACGCTTCTGATCAGGTGATATCTGGTGGAAAGACGGAATATCCTCTGGATGTTCAAGGATGTGATCCAGCTCTTCACGAATTACCGGCCAGGATTCCTCTAACCGAGGCACCCACTCAAATTCGGAATTATCGATGCTGGGGCCGGTTGAAATAAGGGAGTGGCGAGTCTGAAATTCGCCATTCCAACGCAGAAAGTGCTTGCCGCCCTTGATTAACATCCGGCGCAAGAAAGAGGGATTCTCGTTACTACTGGACATACCTTGTTCCCCTGAATTAAAAGTTCCCCTGAATGAAAACCACCTGTCGCCTTGCGGACAAACACGCCATTATTCTTGAACAGTTGTAGCGCCAGGGGCAGAAAAGGACTGATGTATGGCTGCCAACGCCTTTTCCAATACCTCATTATAAGGCGCACGCGCGTCAATATCGACAATATGAGCACCGTTATAATGTAACTTTTGCATGACTTCGATCTTGTCACTGAGTTCAGTGTAGTCATGATCCGGCTTGCGTGAATACGCCGTTTCAATATCAATATCAAGACGAATAATCATGCGTGGCAGCGTTTGCGCCATCTCCTGATAAAGCGCGACCTCTTTTTCAGCCAGTGTATGGATCAGCCCACTGGGAGCACGCTCGATACCAATCCCCGGCCCATCGAAGTGAAAGCCGGAAACTTCCGCCTGCGGATACCGGTCACTGATCACCAGGGTGCCGCCGTTTGCCAGCGTGCATACTTTCTTCAGATTCGACTTCCGCCAGAGGGAAAAGCCATACATGATCACAGACGCCCAGGCAACGGGTGTCTTGTTACGCATGCTCTGCTCTTTTTCACTTTTTTTGGCAAGACGACGCTCAAGCCAGGGGCCGATCAGCGGAAGCTCCCTGATCTTTTCACCCGACTCTCCCGAAATAAGCCCGAGATAACGCCACTCTGTTGGACGCTCCTTGCCCAATATCCGGACCAGATCATGAGTGAGGGTCGATTTGCCTGTGCCATCGCATCCCACGACAGCGATAAGGTTATCAATCGTCTGATGAGAAACTTGGTTGGGTATGTTCATTAACAATCAATTCTGGTAACGAGGCAGCCTGCGCTGCCCCATGCATTATAACGAGGGCTCGGTACACATCTTTCAAGGCGTCAGGCATCCATCCTATGGGATACCCAACCATCCACCACGGATCACATCATTAACGCGTCGGGCAGACAACGATGAAAACCAGATAAAAGTGACAAGATAAAATAGTTAACGAGCCGTTTGACGTGCTTCGATTGCTTTTAGGGACTCATTCAGTACCTGACTGGCTGGGTCCCTGCCATCGAGATCAAGAATATCGGCGCCACTGAAGTGTAACTGTGGATAAACAGCGATTTTCTGTGCCAGTGCTTCTTTCGAGTGATCCGGCTTGCGGGAAAAGGCCGTCTCCACATCAATATCCAGGCGAATGACCAGCAACGGCAAATGGTTCGCCATACGGGTGTACATCCCCTTTTCCCATGTCCTTAACTGGCGCACGTAAGCATTACCCCCTTCCGTTTTGGCCAGTTGGGCACCATCGAAACGGAAACCGGGCACCTGATCCTGAGGATACCGATCGGTCACGATCAAGGTCCCTTTTTTGCTTTTCTCCAACATGTTGAAGAACTTGAAGGCGCGCCAACAGGAGAGCAAAAAGATCACTGTCGCAGTCGCGACATCTGGCACGGAAGCAGGCTTGTCGTGCACATTTTTCGATTTACCCACCAAAAAACGCTTGAAGGCCTTGCCGATAATCGGAAGTTCACCGATCCAGTCACCAATTTTGCCAGAAGATTGCCCCAGATACATGAATTCAACCTGCTGGTTCTTCCCAAGCGCATCCACAAGGCTATGAGCAAGGGTCGATTTTCCCGACCCATCGCATCCGGTGACAGCCACTACATTGATGGATGATGAATTATGGGAAGTAGACTTGACAGGTGCAGACGTCGCCTTGTGAGAAGGTTGTGCACATGATGAATCTGCAGGCTGAAGACTCGATGCATCATCCGAATCCTTTGGCTCAAGACTGGCAAGCACAGGAGTGGCGGAACTGGCGTTGGAAAGAAAAGAAGACAATGGCTGTTCTCGATCAAGATCGTAATCGACACATTTTAAGGAGAACGCCGCGCGACATCAAGAACGCAGGGATATCTAAAGCGTCTCCACAACAGGAAAAGCCATCGGTCAAGGCATTCACCTGCTCGAAAAACGCCCTATAATGTTACCATTACATTTTTCCGGGGCAGCCACCGCTGCCTTATACCTCTCAGGATTCAGGATTTCATTTGGTTATGCACAATCGCACGCCTCCTGTCATTGCCATTATTGGCTCGGATGGTTCAGGTAAATCGACCGTCTCCGAACACATTGCCCAGTGGATGGAACAGTTTGGGAAAACAGCCCCTGTGCACTTGGGCAAGCAGTCAGGCAATGTCGGCAGGGCTCTTGCGAACCTCCCCGTCGTCGGAAAACTGCTGGGCAAATCGCTCAACAAACAAACCGACAAAGCAAACAGGAAACTGGGTGAAGGGAAACAACCGAGCCTCTTTGCCGCATTGGTCATTTCAGCGTTTACCATTCGACGCATCCGCCGCTTTAAACGCATGCTTCAATTAAGGAAAGAAGGCTATATTATTCTGGCGGACCGTTTCCCGCAGGCGGATATTCACAAAGCCTTTGATGGCCCCGGCTTTTCCGATAGTAATGAAGGGAGTTGCCTGGTCAAGCGCCTCGCCAACAGAGAAAAGCGAGTTTTCAAATGGATGGCCAGTTTCAAGCCTGACCTGGTGATCAAACTCCACGTAGATCTGGACACTGCATTGGCGCGTAAACCGGATCACTCGCCTGAATCGCTGAAACGCAAGATCGACGTTACCCCTAAGCTCACCTATGCGGGAGCCCCTACGGTAGATGTGGATACCAATCGTCCTCTGGATGAAGTGCTTGCCGATGTAAAAGCGAATATTACAAAGCTGATGGTGGCCCGTGGCTACCCTGCGCCCAAGGTAACCGACAAATGAACGCTGAATTCACCTTCTGAGCCATCGGAAGGTGAAAATCTAAGCATTATTTAATATACATGCTTATAATAAGGCAACTCAGTATTGCTGTTACACAGAACACTTGTGTCAGAGCATCGCATAACGACCTTACAACCTATTGATGCGGATTGGTTAAGCCAAGGCTTACTCCCGGTTATCGGGACAACAAGCGCCATACCGCTCAATCATTGTGGAGATCACTCTTGAACGGATCAAACGAACTACGCATTACCCCGGTCGAAAATAAAAGTGATCTGAAAACTTTTATCCAGATACCCAAGACTATTTTCAAGGGCGACCCGAATTGGGTGCCTCCGCTTGATATCGAGCGACGCCTTCATCTGTCCAAAAAAACCAATCCTTACTTCGAACATGCACGTTGGAATGCATGGATTGCCTGGCGGGGTAATACACCGGTCGGCCGTATCACGGCTCAGGTAGATCCGCTTTCACTGGAGAAGCATCAGGATAATACCGGCTTTTTCGGGATGATTGATGCTGAAGATAATCTGGATACTTTCAAGGCATTGTTCTCCACTGCAGAAGCATGGTTGAAGGCCGAGGGCGTTACGCGCGCGCGCGGGCCTTTCAATCTCTCCACCAACGATGAAGTGGGTTTGCTGATCGATGGCTTCGATACAGACCCGATGTTCATGATGGGACATGCCAAAGCGTATTTCGGTAAGCGTGTTGAAGAGTGTGGTTATGCGAAAAGCAAGGATCTGCTCGCTTATATCGTCAAAACCGATGAATTTGAAAAGCCCCGCGTCATGCAATGGTTGTTGGATAAAGCCCCCGAAACCATTACTGTTCGCCCACTGGACAAGAGCAAATTCGATCAGGAATTGATCACCTTGCGTGATCTCTTCAATGACGCATGGTCCGACAACTGGGGCTTTGTGCCGTTTACGGAAGAAGAGTTCAAGGATCTGGGCCAAACGCTGAAATTATTGATTGCCTCTGACTTGATTCAGATTGCCGAAGTCAATGGCGAGCCCGCCGCGTTCATCGTAGCCCTCCCTAACCTGAACGAAGTCATCAAAAACTTTAACGGCAGCCTGCTTCCACTGGGATGGGCCAAGCTACTGTGGAATCTGAAAGTCAAATTCCCGAAAAGTGCGCGTGTCCCTCTAATGGGAGTGAAGAAGAAATTTCATAATACACTCGGCCCGGCACTCTCCTTCCTGATTATCAGTAAATTGCTGGACAATCTGGCAGCCCGTGGCGTGCAAGAGATAGAGATGTCCTGGATTCTCGAAGATAACGCTGGCATGAATGGTATCATCAAGGCCATCGGTGGAAAGGTGTATAAAACCTATCGTGTCTACGACAAGGATCTATAGCGGCACGTGTTTACTCCCCTTTTTCTTTAAACACCGCTCTTTATAACGGTTGTTGTGTAGAAAGTGCGCCCACGTCCTGTTTCAACAGATAACGTGGGCGCTTTTATTTAGAGCATTCTTTCAGATCAGGGAGATTCAATACAATAAGGCTTAAATGGCCGTTTTTTCATTCCTGAAAAGTGGGATACCATGGAATCAGGATCGCCACTGGAGCCATAACATACGAGCCATGGTTTTCAGGCGTACTCATTAAAAAAACAATGTTCATCAGGACCTTCCCATGACAGAGTCATCTTCTCCCTTATCCACACCTCACACGTCTTCCAATCAGGACACGCCAGCCGAACCGTCTGACAATCCCTTGTTGACTATCAGTACGCTGGACTTCCACTACCCCCCTTTTGACCGTATACAGGAAGCACATTTCAGTGAAGCCCTTGAAACGGGTATGGCCGCTCAGCTTGAAGAAGTGAAAGCAATTGCACAGCAATCAGATGCCCCCACATTTGAAAATACCATTGTGCCACTGGAAAAATCCGGACTTGTCTTGCGTCAGGTACTGGCTGTTTTTTTCAACCTGACAGGAGCCCACACCAATGCAGCGCTTCAAAAACTTGAAGCACAGTATTCTCCTCGAATTGTGGCGCACTTTGACACGCTGAGCCTTGATACAGCGCTTTTCGACCGTATCAATACCCTTTATCAACAGCGTGATGAACTGGATCTTGATGCAGAAAGCCTACGTTTACTGGAGGAGTACTACAAGCAACGTGTACGCGCCGGTGCTCAATTGGATGACGAAAAAAAGTCACAGTTGAAGAGCATTAATACACGTCTGGCGAGCCTCGCAACGGAATTCGAACAAAATGTATTGGCTGAAGTAAACGATGCAGCAGTACTGATAGACACGGCTAACGAGCTGGAGGGGTTGACCGAGGAACAGATCACCGCGGCCGCTCATGCAGCTGCAGCCAAAGGGTATGAAGGCCACTATTTGCTGACGTTGGTGAATACGACCGGTCAGCCTATCATCAAACAGCTGAAAAACCGTGACCTACGCAAACGGGTATATCAGGCTTCGGAAATCCGCGGACAACGCGGCAATCAGTGGGATAACACGGCCATTATCGCGGAAACCTTCACGCTAAGGGCTCAACGGGCTGACTTGCTAGGCTACGACACACATGCTGATTATGAGCTGGAAAATCAAATGGCGGGGAGTGCGCAAGCCGTCAATACCCTGTTGAATCAGTTGGTCCCCCCTGCAGTTAAGAATGCCCAGCAGGAAGCCGCTGAGCTACAGGCACTGATTGATCGGGAACAGGATCAAAAAGGTGAAGCGCGCTTTACTCTGCAGGCCTGGGATTGGGACTTCTACGCAGAGAAATTACGGCTGGAAAAATACGCATTGGATGAAGCAGAGGTCAAACCCTACTTCGAGCTCAACAATGTGTTGGAGAACGGCGCCTTTTATGCAGCACAGGTCTTGTACGGCTTGACCTTCAAGCAACGCCATGACTTACCGCGCTATCATCCTGACACAACCCTCTATGATGTCTTTGATGAGGACGGGGCGCCAATTGCTCTGTTCCTGTTTGATCCTTTTGCGCGGCCATCAAAACATGGTGGCGCATGGATGAACAGCTATGTGGATCAGTCTACTCTGTTGGATAACAAACCTGTTGTAGCCAATCATCTGAACATTATAAAGCCGGCCGAAGGCAAGCCTGTGTTACTGGATTGGGACGAAGTAACCACCCTGTTTCATGAATTCGGTCATGCACTTCACGGCATGCTTTCTGATGTCACGTACCCGTATTTTTCTGGCACCAACGTACCCACGGATTTTGTCGAATTTCCTTCACAATTCAATGAAATGTGGGCGAAATGGCCAGATGTACTGAAGCATTATGCAAAGCACTATCAAACAGGAGAGCCTATCCCGGACGCCCTGCTCGAAAAAATGAAGTCAGCCGAACGTTTCAATCAGGGATTTGCGATCACCGAATATCTTGGTGCTACTGTGATAGATCAGTATTGGCATCAGCGTCACTCGGGGGAAACACCGGAGGCTTCTGCTGTCTCCAGACAGGAGCAAGAGGCACTGGTTCAGGCAGGCATCCAGTATGATCCAGTGCCACCCCGTTATCACACGCCCTATTTCAGCCATATCATGGGCGGTTATGGTGCGGGTTATTATAGTTATGTCTGGGCTGAGGTACTGGATGCCGATATTGAAGAGTGGATTGCCAACCATGGTGGCCTGACCCGGGAAAACGGCCGCCTATTGCGCGATGGATTCCTGTCACGCGGGGGGAGCGAAGATCCGAAGGTCCTGTTCCGGCGTTTTTATGGGAAGGATCAGGAGATAGAACCTCTGTTGAGAAAGCGCGGCTTAAGTATCGCTTGAAGATGAGGAGAGCTCACCCACGGCGAACATCATCGGCAAATAACCGCATGAACGGCGGGTAGTGGGCGTCCACGGATCAAGAGCGCTGGCATGGAAGGAAACGCAACAATAGGCGCTTTCCTTCTGTGTCAGGTGTTTCTGTTTCGTTTTCTGTGTAGAAGATGCAAATAACGGCGATGACGTCTTAAGCGCCGTAAGTGTGTGTGGTGATAATGATGAAAGTGATGAGGATGGCGCTCTTTGTATTTCAGCAAGGAAAGCCCCAGCGGCCAGCACTCGATCACCACATAGGCAGTAACAGACCCATACAGGATACCGACAAGACGTTCCAGCCCCGGTGTCAGCGAAGTGGCAGGTGATGCACCTTGGATATAGGTCATCAGAAAACCCAGCGCAAACTGAGTCCCGATATAGCCAATTTTCTCTTCGCCATTTTCTATTTGAGAGCCAATCAAAATCCCTAACGGGGTAAAGATCAAAAGCACCAGAAAATTTTGCTCGAAAAGGGAAAGCAGCAAAATGCCGAAAAGGCTCCCCGCAATACACCCCACGATACGAAAGACAATCCTGCTGTGTAAAAAAGAGGGCTGCCCCTTATAGATGTTATCCGATGCCGTCATCATGACAACGAACACAGTAGTCAGCGACTGTTGGAGTGCGGCCGAGCTATCGGAGAAGAGAGCAATCAGTAACGGTTGCAAAGCGACGGCAATACCGACGCGAGCTGCATACCCTACCAGAATCCAATAGCGCTCCAACCACATTTCATTGAAGACAAATATAGGGTTGAATGCACGGCCTACCGTCGATTGTCTTAGTATGGGGCGAGGCAGCGTTTTGGCACGCAAGGCACAGATCAACAGACTGCAGAGCGTACCAATCGTGATCTCGGCAGCCCGTGTTCCCGCAAAGAAGATGATGTCATTCGGATCCGTCAACGCACAGGTCAACACCATACTGACGGTCAGATAAAAGAATAACCATGCATAGGAAAAGCGGCTGAAAAACGTGTACATAAGGGTGATCCAGCTCACAAAAAACAGAATCGCCATCAGCACAACAGGGTGATTCGCTGAAACGAGTGCCCCCAGCAACCCGACCAACGCACCACACATCGTCCCTATAATACGGTTGATTCCGCGGAGAACAGAGACGTTCAGCTCGGTACGCATGACCATGAAACCGCTGAAAGCCGCCCACACCAGATTATCCAATTGCAAAAGCGTTGCAATGGTAATGGCCAGCAGAACAGAAGCTGCGCGCCACGATGCAAAATTGAAACGATCGCCACGTAACTCCAACGCACGGATCTCTCGCCAAAAGGCAGAGGGTACTGGACGAAGATGACGATACAAGCGACGCATCAGTAGACCGCTATTACACGTGCATCAGAACCGGAGTAAAGCGCTTTCGGAGGATGATCAAGCACAATTCTGACAGGGATACGACGAGAAAGCCGAATCCAATCCACTGTTGGAGAAACATAAGGAACCAGCTTGCCATTTTTTTTCTGCCGGGAGATGGCGTGCGCGATCCCTTCAACATGACCACGATATAGATGCCAGGGTGCCGCATCCAACCAGACCCATACGGTATGCCCCGGCTGCAGGTGGCGAATCAGATATTCCTTGTAATTGGCCAGCACATGCCAATTATTACCCGCCACCAGCGCAAGGACACCCTGATCAGGGCTGACCAGATCTCCCTGTTCCAGCGTCAGATTGGTCACGTGACCATCCACCGTTGCATGAACACGTGTTTGATCAAGACGCCACTGCGCATAATGTAGATTGGATTGCGCCGTATTCACCTCTGCCTGATGCAGCTGTAATGTTGCTTTGGCCTGGGCAAGTTGCGCCTGCGTCTGGCTGGCAGTCGCTTGCGCTTCCTGTTGGGCTGCACTGGCCCGATCCAGGCTTTGGCGTGAATAGGCACCATGGCTTTCAAGCGTCTGATTACGTTGTAACGTCAGATTGGCCAAATGCAATGCAGCCTGATTCTGCCGGTATTCCGCTTGAATGCTATCAATAGTGGAACGATCAATCGCCAATTGGGCAGAGGCACTCTGATATTCCCCCCGAGCATGGCTCAGTTGAATCTGATAAGGCGTAGGATCAAGCGTAAAAAGAAGCTCTCCGGCCATGATCGGCTGATTATCGTGGACAAAAACGTGATCCACTTTACCCGATACCTGCGGCGCAACAGCGACAACATTGGTATCCATATAGGCATCGGAGGTATAAGCGACCACATAGCTGCTTAGCCATGCGATCAACAGGATCAAAAGGATACCGCCAACAAAGCAGAAGACCTGAAAACGGTAGGTTTTATGAGTAGCCTTGCCTGAAGATATGCCCCCTTTTGTAACAGAGGAGGATTCTGTTGATTTTGCTGATGGGCCGGGTGTATTTGCGGAGTCTGACGAGGCAGTTGCCTTTTTCACGAAAAAAGTGCTCCTTGAACACCTGAACGATTGGAGAGTTGATTGACCAAGTGCCATGTTGTAATTGATTCAATTAAAAAATAACAATAATATTTCCCGCTGAATTGATCAATTTTTCTGATTATTGGAAATACATGGCTATCGAATCACGTACTTTCCGCTATTTTGTCGTGCTGGCAGAGGAACTTCATTTCGGCCGAGCGGCTGCCCGGCTGAACATCGTACAACCTGCGCTTTCAGCACAGATCAAGGCATTGGAAGACAATCTGGGCACACTCCTGTTTGTGCGCACGAAACGTCATGTAGAGCTGACGGCCGCGGGCCAAAGTTTCCTTGTGGAAGCACGGCGTGCAGTGGCACAGATTGAACATGCCGAGGCGGTCGGAAGGCAGGCTGCGCTCGGGCATTCAGGGATGTTACGTATCGGGTTTGTTGGCTCGGCCCCCTTTGGCAAGCGCATGCCCTGGATAATTTCACGCTTTCGTCAGGCCTATCCCGAGGTTGAGCTGTCATTGGAAGAGCTCAGCGTCAAGGCGCAGATCAAACGTTTGATGGATCACTCACTTGATGCCGGTTTTGCACGTCTTCCGCTTCCCAGCCATCCCGCGGGCCTCAAAATAATCCAGCGTATTGATGAAAGTATTCTGGTGGCTGTTCCCGCGCACCATCGCTTTGCACATAAAACCAATCTGGACCCGGTGGATCTGGCAGGAGAAACCTTCGTGACCACAGCAGCCCATGAAAGCGCAGGCTGGATGGCGACACTCGGGCATATCTTTACCGATGGTGGAGGTATCGTTCCCAACGTGATTCAGACCTCCCCGCATTTAGCCACGGTGGTCAGCCTCGTGAATACCGGGCTGGGGATTTCGCTGGTCCCCAACTCCCTGCATAACCTCAATTTCGAAGGCGTACGCTATATTCCTTTATCCCAGGGGCATTATAAATCCGAGGTTGCATTGATCATGAGGGAAGAAACACCGCTACCGGTTATCAGTAACTTCCTCAGCATTGTAGAACAATACCCTACTCCCCATAGCCCGATTCCAAAATAACGATTCGCATTATTATCTGGCACCACAGCGGACTGGAAAAACTGGCATCGCGAAGCCCTGATATCTCCACACTATTCACCCAGACTCGATCATCAATCAGTTTCTTGCGCCCGGATGAATAAAAGGGGACATGCTTTTATCAGAAGCGATCCGTTTTGCTCGGCAGAATAACCAGGTCACGGATCACTACATGGCGTGGGCGTGTCAGCATAAAATGCATGGATTCAGCGATATCCTCTGGCGTTAACGTACCGGAAGCCCTGACTTTTTCCAGACGCTCCTTGTCCCAATCATCCAACAGAGGCGTTTCAACAGGCCCGGGCAAAACAGCGCCCATCCGAATACCATACTTGGCATATTGCGCGCGAGTGGTATGGACAAAGCTTTGGATCGCATGTTTGGATGCGGCGTAAACCGGCGACTCTACGATGTCTACCGCCCCCGCGATAGAACTGGTCACCACGATGTCACCACTTTCCTGGTCTTTCATGTGGCGGATAGCGGCACGAATGACCTTCATGGTGGCATTCACGTTGATGTCGAGCATTTTGTCCCATGCATCAGGGTCATTGTCCAAAACATCGCCATCAATAAAGGAACCGGCATTCGCAATCAGGATATCCAACCGCTGATGCGCATGCACGATCGAATCAATCGCCTGCTCGATTTGGAGGTTATCGGCAAAGTCCAGTGCACATTTGTGGCCTTGTCCTCCCAGACTCTCAACGGCCTGATCCAGACGCGCGGATGGACGACCGAGCAGATAGACGGTGGCACCTTCACTTGCCAGCAACTTTGCGACCTGCAGGCCGATACCTGTCGACGCACCCGTCACAGCGACAATTTTTCCATCAAGACTTTCAGCCATATTCCCTACTCCTTTCTTGAGAGGATGGATTAAAGGGATGGATACGAGTCAGTCAAAATCAAGAATTCGATCCAGCCTTAAACGTTGACGGTGATCACTCACCCTGCGGGAAAAAACCGTAATCACCAGTGTGACACAAATAACGGAGACAAGTGCGAGCAGTGCCATGAGAAAAATCTGATAGAACGCCGCCTGAACAGGCGATTGCCCGACCAGCAGCTGGCCGCTCATGATTCCCGGCAACGTAATTAACCCCGCGCCGGCCATCTGATTCACCAGCGGAATGGCACCACTTACGGCGGCACTCTTCACAATATCAGCGGTGGACTGACGAAAATTCTCGCCCATAGCAAGGCGTGTTTCGATCACACGTGACTGTTGAACAATTTGCCGCGTATACGCATTCAATGCCAGTGCAGTCGAGTTCATGGAAGAGCCCAAGATAACGCCAAACATGGGAATAATATGCTGCGCGTCCAATACATGAGGAGCCCCCGCGGATAGCAGCCCGACCAGACCTATGGCGCCCACCCCCACAGAGGATACCGTCAGTATCATGAAATTCAGGCCATAACGGCGGGTTTTACGGTTTTCCTGACGTGCCGCGATCTCATAACTGGCAGCACCCAACATCACCAGCAACACGATACCTACCAGTAAAGGCGACCCTTGATGAAATACATAACCAAGAATATAGCCCACCAGTAGCAGCTGAATAATCATGCGTATTGCGCTTACGTAAAGGGATTTATGAATCCCCAACGACAACACCATGGAAATACCACCAGCGGCAACAATCAGGATAGCAGCAAAAATCAGATCCATTGGCCCCAGCATGACGTGATAACCATTCATGCCTGATTGCCCCGCTTATTGTTATCTTTCACGCTTTTGGTCCTTATGCTTTTTGGTCTTCATGCCTTTTGTTCAATGTCAGTACATTATCCGCCAACCGCTTCACCTGTTGAGTATCATGACTGGCCATGATCAAGGCGTGCCCCTGCTGGACCCACGCTTTCAGCATTGCCTCAACAGCCAGGGTAGAAGCCTCATCCAGTGCCGAGGTAGGTTCGTCCAGAAGGAGAACCTCTGGCGCATGATACAAGGCACGCAGTAGGGAAAATCTCTGCCGTTCCCCGGTGGATAGCCGCTCAGGAACAGCTCGGCACAATGACGATGACAGGCCCAAACGCTGCATATCAGTATGTAATGAAGCTTCCTCCACGGGGAAATGATCGATGATACGGTCCGCCCACCAGCCTGCCTCACTGGATACATACATGACCCGCTTGCGCCATTCGGGCGCACTGTATTGGCTCTGAGGGCGCCCTTCCAGCCAGACCTCTCCCTGATGAGGTTGAAGATCAGCCAATGCACGAAGCAACGTGCTTTTACCCACACCGGAAGGCCCAACAACTGCCAGAGACTCACCTGCTTTTACAGAAAGATTAACCGGCAACAAGGCCGCAGAGGCAAGCCCCTCGGCTTTCAGCTTTTCTGGAATAATGGTCTGCAATGAAACATCCTTCCGCAGAATATCGAACACGTGTTGTGTAAATGACTAGAATAGTTCCTGACAAACAGGATGCCAGTGGCAGCAGCCGGATTCAGACAAAAAATCATCATCAGGCATGCATGTATCCTTTATACTATTGCCATTCCATTTTATGCCATAAGAGTTTGATGACATGTCCCTTTCCGCTGAAAGCACACACACCGATAAGGATTACATTTTTACGGTAGCGTGCCCCGCCAGTTCGGGGCTTCTTGCGGCAATCACCACATTCCTGAGCGAGCATGACTGTTATATCAGCGAAATGGCTCAATATGATGATGAAGATATTGGTCAGTTCTTTCTAAGAGCGCGCTTCCGCTTCAACTCACCGCAACATGCAGCCATCGACAAAATGCGTGGCGAGTTCGAGCCCATCGCCAAACGCTTCGAGATGCGGTGGAAGATCCTGGATGCACAACAGCCGATGAAAGTGCTGATCATGGTCAGCAAATCGGATCACTGCTTGTCGGATCTACTGTACCACCACCGCAAGAAAGAGTTGAACATGGAGATCACCGCCGTTGTCTCTAACCACCTTGACCTGCGCCCCATGGTGGAACGCGAAGGTATCCGCTTCGTCTATCAGCCGATTACCCCGGAAACCAAGTCACAGCAGGAAGCTGCGCTTCTGGACATTATCCGTGAGACAGACACGGAATTAGTGGTATTGGCGCGCTATATGCAGATTCTGTCAGACAATTTGTGTCAGCATTTGGCTGGGCGAGCAATCAATATCCATCATTCGTTCCTACCCGGGTTCAAGGGGGCTCGCCCTTACCATCAGGCATTCGCGCGCGGCGTAAAAGTTATTGGGGCAACTGCCCATTATGTCACGGCAGATCTTGATGAAGGGCCCATTATCGAACAGGAAGTCCAGCGCGTTGATCACACTCACAAGCCATCGGATCTCGTGGTGGTGGGTCGTTCAACAGAAACACTGGCTCTGCGCAGAGCAGTTAAATATCATATTGAACACCGCGTTTTCCTCTCCCACAGTAAAACCGTGATTTTTCAGTAGTGTCATAACAGGTTGACGATCGCTGCACATTGCTTCATTTTCGTGTGTGTTGAAAACACGATAAGGTATTCGAAGAATGTGTGGCGGCGCATTCCTTCTGTTCTTGCCGTTTGAGTGATGACACGCTCATTGTACTGGACGGCGATTGATACCTCGGGATATAAGCGCTGAGACGACTTCTATCTTTTGTCCTACCACACTTTTTTACGCAATATCTATAAGTCGAATAACGAATATACAATGTGTGGCATTATCAATATATTCCGGTCATGTGTGGATACATGAAATAAAGTTCTATGAGAAGCATGTTTTTTTACCCGGATGGGGTGGACTTCATGTCTATTTCAGGTATAAATCACCTTCTAACACTTATTCGTAATTCTCCGGCTCATGATGAGTCAACTGTTCAACTAACGGTTTCTCCAACGACAACAAGCATTATAAAAACGCACAGAAAATAATAATTACAAGCATCCGGCAATTTGAATTAATCCATCCCCTGCAGGGAATGACTCAATCTGTCACTGTTTCGCTTTGATGTTTTCTGTGCACAATCTCTGTTAAGTCGCCTTGCACCTTCGACAAGTACTCAATGGGAACAGCACATGCAACATTCCAGATTCAATAACGAAACCAAGAGCCCTCAGCTGAAAAAAGGGCTTTTGGCCGCCGCTTTGGGTGTCACATTGCTGAGTACAGTGGATCATGCTTCCGCCTATACTCTTTTCGATAATGGTACCGATGCCTTCAGTATCAGTGGCCGTGTTGCCTATGATTATGAATGGCACTCCGGCGGTGGTTCCAAAAGTCATATGTACAATGCCGGTACGCGTGTCAATGTCGTATACCAACATAAATTCGCGAATGACTGGACAGTACTGGGCCGTTGGGAAGAAGGTGTGGATCCTCTTTTCACCACACATAAAAATGATAATCACTTTAACCGTTATCGCTTTATTTCTGTCACTCATCCAGACTATGGTGCGCTCTCCTTTGGCCGTCAGAATTCGGTCCTTTATGATTTTGCGGACGTCTATACAGACCAACCCTGGGACTATACCGACTATACCTCCCAAGCCTGGATGCAAGGATATGGGAACGGTAACAGCCTGAATGGACAACGCGTTGACAATGCATTGAAATATGAAGTCAATCTGGGCAAATGGAGTTTGGGGGCACTGTATGGCACCCGCGTCAAATCCACTCCAGCGGGTGCTACCTACGCCGGCCGCACACTGGATGGCAATATCAAACGTAAATACATGGCGCAGGTCGGTGCAAACTACAAACTCACCGATGATCTGACATTGGGCGCTGCTTATGACCACGCAGCCTTACAACTTCCAGCTTCAGCCAACCATAAAAAACTCAAGACCAATAACTGGGAAGTGGCGATCAATTGGACACCCGGCAACTGGTACCTTTCCAGTGTTATGGGAAAATCACGTAATCTGGTTGATCTCTCAGGCGATACCTATACCAACTGGGATAACTATGTGAGCTACACCTGGCCCAAGTTGATTGCCGGTGCAGGTGATCTTCAGCTGGAAGGTGAATACAGCCGTTATGTCAACGACAGTCATCGCCATAATAGTGTCAACCGCAAGATTCTTGAGGCGGCGACAATCTGGCTAAACAATACGCTGATTGTGGCACTGGATTATATGTGGCTGGATGACACCAAGGGTGTTGTACAGAATGACGGTTTTACACATGGTAAAGACCTCTTCAATCACAACACGGCAGCCCTGATGGTGCGTTATAACTTCTGATATGGAAAGCGCATGATGTTCGTCTCATCCGCTGACAGATGACTCTGCACTTGAAGGTGAATAACAAAAAAGACCTGGAAGCATGCATCTCTCATGGGCATCTTCCAGGTCTTTTTTTAGATATTCAGTATTTTAGAAATAAAGCAATAAGTGCTACTAACAGACACGAATCAATCAGTGTGAATTGATAGGCACAGACTAGTGCGCTATTTCAGCATACTCGATTAACAACTGAAGGGATTCCCGGCCCCTAAACCGATTACGTGCGGGTTTATAGGCACACAGCACATGATCTCCTGCTGAGACAGGAGCGGACTCACCTGCTGCCACGGCCCGAAACCAGATACCACGTACATGGCGCCCTTCCATGGCTAATTCCAGCATCAAATGGGTTTGCTCATTACCCACCAACCGTGCATTCACCACTTCAAATGTATTGTGAAACACTGGCGGCTCAAATTCACGACCATAAGGCGCTAGAGCATCCAGTTCATCCAGCAGATTTAAATCGAGGCTGGACACGGGGAGCTCTCCATCGGTCAAAATGATCGGGCGAAGCGCTTTTCCCTTCAATTGCTCGGCAACCGCCGCTTCAATATTCTGAATAAAGGCATCCACCCACACCTGATGAAGGGTTAGCCCAGCAGCTCCTGAATGCCCACCAAAGCGTTCCATGGCATCCGGTACACGTTGATGGACATACTCCAGTGCATCTCTTAGATGCACGCCCGGAATTGACCGACCTGAACCAGAAAGCTGCCCTTCCGCAACGGCAGGCGTGAGAATAAAACAGGGGCGTCCATAGGCTTGTACGAGACGCGACGCAACAATACCCTGCACACCTGCATGCCCCTGTGGGAGATAGACCACGATAACCGGTGCATCACGCTTGAGCGCAGACAGTGCAAGCCGTTTGGCATCTTCTGTCATCTCGGCTTCAATGGCCTTGCGGGACTGATTATCCTGATCAAGAATATCCAGCTTGCTGCGTGCTACAGCATCTGTTTCAGCCAGCATGAAATGCAGGGCGGCATAAGGATCATCCAACCGTGAGCGGGCGTTGATACGCGGCCCCATCTGAAAACCCAGTGTCTCAGCCGTAAAGGGCAAGCTTTCTTTCCCCAGCATTTCTGCCATG
Organism: Cernens ardua; assembly: GCF_051251085.1. Classification (NCBI taxonomy): domain Bacteria; kingdom Pseudomonadati; phylum Pseudomonadota; class Gammaproteobacteria; order Oceanospirillales; family Halomonadaceae; genus Cernens; species Cernens ardua. The sequence goes on along the minus strand of NZ_JBPCZH010000005.1, from coordinate 135,322 downwards.
GTACGCCAACAGGCGGCATCCATCCTGTTTATCAACTTAAGACCATACGTGACCACGGCACGATTAATAGCGCTATCACCCAGGCAGACACAATCCGCCACCGTTCCCAGAGCTACATAGGAAAGCCATGCAGAAAGCTTGGGTGTACTGGCAGGAAGAACACCCATCTCGACCAGTAAACCACGTGCATGTGACATCACCAGCCAGGACACCATACACCCGGCGATCGTGGTATCAGGGTAGTCACAATCAAGACGGGATGGATTAACCACTGCATAGGCTGAAGTGGGCGGCCCTTCGACTGGTACGGCATGGTGGTCAGTCACGATAACGTCGATGCCCCCTGCTTTCAGGAGGGCAATACGATCTTCATCCGATGAACCACAATCCGCGCTGATCACCAGCCCGGGGCGCGAAGGCAGCGAAAGAATGCGTTCAACCAGTGGCCGCGAGATTCCGTAACCATCATTGATACGGTGACCAATCAGGCTATGAATGCGTGATTTCGGGACACCAAAAAGCTCAACCAACGTACGCAGGATCACTACGTGGGAGGTAATACCATCCACATCATAATCGGTCAGGATGCCAATGGTTTCACCCGATGCAACCGCATCGGCAATTCGTTCGGCAGCCCGTTGAGCATCTTTCAGGCGTGAAGGCGCTATCAACGACGTTAGGCTGGGATGAACCAGCGCTTCCAATGCATCACTCGATTCATCCAATCGACCTGCCAGTATTCTGGACTGCAGTGGCGTGAGCCCCAATGCCCTCGCCTTTTCCTCGATAACCGGGTGACGTGGGCGAGGAACACACTGCGGTGTAGGTGCAACAAAGGGAGTCTTCCCGTCAGACTGCCCAGGTGCAACAGAAAGCAGTTCAGACATTATGAATGACGCGACTCCGCCACAAAGGACTGCACATCGTCAAGCGATGCCGGCAGAATGGTGTAGCGCTCTTCGCGGCTCAAAAGATCACTCATTGCTGCAGGAAGGGGTACCTGTGTGAACCCTGCCTTGACAACAGCTTCGGCAAACTTGGCAGGATGTGCCGTCGCCAGCGTGATCATCGGAACGTTGGGATACCGGTTGCAACGCTCTGCCGCGAAATAGCCTGTTGCCGTATGAGGATCAAGCAATTCACCGGTACGCTCGTGCGCATCGCGAATGGTTTCGAGGATTTCTTCATCACTGACGCTGGCACTGGAGAACAGTGTCCTCAGTTTTTCCAATGGCGCTTCTGCCAATGTAGTAGGTGAATGCTGGAAACGTTCGAGCAATTCGGCAACGGCGTTGGCATCACGGTCATAGGCAAAGAACAACAGACGTTCGAAGTTCGATGACACGACGATATCCATGGAAGGCGCCAGCGTGGCAAGCAATTCACGTTTGGAGAAATCGTTGTTACTGATAACACGGTGAAGAATGTCATTGGCATTGGTTGCAATGACGAACTGTTTGACAGGCACCCCCATTTCCCGCGCAAGGAAACCGGCAAAAATATTACCGAAATTGGCAGACGGTACGGTAAAGCTCACTTCGCGGTGCGATGCGCCCAAAGCAACAGCGGCAGCAACATAATAGGCCGTTTGAGCCATGATGCGCGCCCAGTTAATTGAGTTGACGGCGACCAGTCGAGCACCTTTCAGAAACTTCTGGTCAGCAAAGCTGCCCTTCACAATGGCCTGACAATCATCGAAGTTACCTTCGATTGCCAAATTGAATACATTTTTGTCCAGCACCGTTGTCATCTGGCGACGCTGAACTTCGGAAACACGCTCATATGGATGCAAAATGAAGATGTCGAGCTGTTCACTATGACGACAACCTTCGATCGCTGCAGAACCCGTGTCGCCCGAGGTGGCCCCCATGACAACAGCACGTTCATCACGTCGTGTAAGGAAATAATCCAGCAGTCGCCCCAGTAACTGGAGCGCAACATCCTTGAAGGCCAGGGTTGGGCCGTGGAAAAGCTCCAACAGGAAATGATTGCTGGATAACTGTTTCAGCGGCACAACAGCATCGTGGTGAAATGTTGCGTAGCTCTCTTCCACAATCTGCTTGAACACATCATCTTCAATGGCACCATCAACGAAAGGCAACATGACTCGATAGGCAATTTCCGCATAGGAAAGGCCTTCGAATTCAATCAAATCTTCATGCGTGATTTGAGGAAGCTCTTCAGGAACGTAAAGACCACCATCATTGGCAAGCCCAGTTAGAACAACTTCTTCAAAATCGAGCGCGGGTGCTTTTCCCCGAGTACTGATATAGCGCATGATATTTCCTGAATGCCTCTTATAAGAAGAAGCAGGTCAGCTCATTCAGGCTCACCGGGCTTCTTCATCATTCCTGTAAAATGTAATAACCGAAGGCGTGGATAACGCCTGCATGACCAATATTATTCGTCTTCAGCCTGTTCTACGCGAATGCGAACAATCTTGCCCAGAATTTCATCCCGATTTTCCAGCTGTTCGATCGCAAGATTCATGCCGGACTCCTTCACTTCATGCGTCAGAATAATCAGTGAAGAGTGCCCTTTTTCACTGGCTTCGTGCTGCACAAGTGATTCAATACTAATATCCTGATGCGCAAGGATATCTGCAATACGTGCCAATACGCCGGGGCGATCATTCACCAGCAGACGGAGATAATAGGCAGTGACCACTTCATCAATGGGAAGTACAGGAAGCGTTGAAGATGTCTCCCAGATATCATTGAAGGCCAGGTAAGGCATGCGATATTGAGGCTCGGTAGACATGTCGCGAGCGACATCAAGCAAGTCTGCAATTACAGCCGATGCGGTAGCTTCTGCCCCTGCACCAGCGCCGTAATACAGTGTTCGACCTACGGCATCGCCCATGACTTCGATGGCATTTTTTACACCGCTCACATTAGCCATCATCGAGGGTTTGGGAATCAACGTGGGATGCACGCGTAATTCAACACCGTTCTCACGGCGACGGGCAATCCCCAGGTGTTTGATGATATAGCCCAGTTGGTCAGCCTGACGAATATCCTCCGGGGTGATAGCGGAAATACCTTCTGTATAAGCCTTGTCGAACTGGAGAGGCACGCCAAAGGCAATAGAGGCCAGAATGGTCAATTTGTGTGCGGCATCGATCCCTTCAACATCAAAGGTCGGATCAGCTTCTGCATACCCTAGCGCTTGTGCTTCGGAAAGTACATCCGCGAAGTCACGCCCTTCGTCCCTCATGTGGGTGAGAATGAAGTTACCGGTACCATTAATGATACCCGCCAACCACTGAACGCGATTCGCCCCTAGCCCCTCGCGCAGAGCCTTGACGATAGGGACCCCTCCCGCAACAGCAGCCTCATAGGCAACAATAACCCCTTTCGCCTTCGCAGCCGAAAAGATTTCCTCACCATGTACAGCTATCAGCGCCTTGTTGGCTGTCACAACATGCTTGCCCTGCGCAATCGCTTCAAGCACAAGCTTACGAGCAACATCGTAACCGCCAATGGATTCAACAACGACATCGATGTCGGGGTTACGTACCACATCAAAGATGTCTCGTGTCACAGGTGTATCGCCGAGTTGGCACGCAGGATTATCACTTCGCGCGCCCACCTGGGTCACAATCACCGGCCGCCCCGCACGCCGTGTAATTTCATCTCTGTTACGTTGCAACACGTTGAAGGTACCGCCTCCAACCGTACCCAACCCACAAATACCTACACGTACAGGCTGCAAGGAACTCATTGACATACCCTTGGTTTCCACATTATTCCCAACTCTTTCAATCATTAGCTTTAAATAAATAGCATTCAATGAATGGATAGCATGACTGACCACGTTACACACTAATGGCCGCAAGACCTAGTCAAAAAGAGTCACCTGATAAAAAATTCTTCATAACACCACCAACAACACCTTTTATTGATGCTGTTTGACCTGCTGGATCAGCTGGGCTTGAGAGAGATAGCCATTTTGCAAGGTACCATCCGCATAAATGATTGTGGGTGTTCCCTTGACGCCCATCCGCTTGCCTAGCTCATAACTCTGATTCACCAGCGCCGTACATTTCCCCGATGGAGTATTGGGCGCCTGCCCGTCAATCGCATTATTCAGACTTTCCTGTGGATTACGACTACACCACACTTGTGCCATTTCAGCGGCTGCGGGAGACCCCTCTCCGGCTCGCGGATAGGGTAGATAACGGACCTCAACCCCCTGTTGATTAAGTGAGGGAACATCGTTATGGAATGCCTGACAATAAGTACATGTGACATCAGTGAAAACAATGACACTGCCTTTAACACCATTGGCTGAGCGGAAATCCACAAAATGCTGTGGCGACAGTTTTGCCAGCGCTTCCTTGCGCTCCTGACGCGCCCGTATATCACTCAGATTAACCAACCCCATGGCAGTATTTTCATACATATCCCCAGTAAGCAAGTAATGCGCATCGGCATCCGAATAGACAACTGTCCCTCCGGCCAGACGCAAACGATATAAGCCGGGGACGGGCGTGGACGACATGTCCTCCACTTTCACGACCTGACCATCCACCTTGATCTGAGCGAGCGGCTGGGCATATGCAGGGGATGTGAGACACATCAGAGCAACGATTGCCAATAGGTAAACATACCACAATAAATGCTGCGGACGACCGTATGTATTGTTTATATGATGCGCATGAAACATGGGTTACTCCCGATGCACCGACAAGCCGAATAATCTGATAAGGGTATTCATTACAAGCCTAGAAATACAAGAAGCAAAGGATATCAAATTGCCCCTAATTCTAACTGAAAAAACATCGCTAAATTTTTGGTGAATTCAAATTCGGGCACCCAACCGTTGTACATAACTCACTTTATCCACAGGCGTATTTCTCCACCGTATTATATTATCCGCGCGGATGATGTGTATGATGAAGCTCTTCCAATCGGCGCTGGGCCACGTGCGTGTATATTTGGGTAGTGGAAAGATCCTGATGCCCCAATAGTTCCTGTACCACGCGCAAATTGGCCCCATGATCCAGTAAATGCGTCGCAAATGCATGACGCAATGTATGGGGAGACAGGGGCTTCTCGATGCCCGCTGTTTTGGCATGACTTTTTATACGATACCAGAAGGTCTGCCGTGTCATGAAGTCATCATGACGACCGGGGAAAAGGGGTGGCCGGGTAATATCACTCATCAGCTCGCCACGGCCTTCACGAATATAACGTTCGAGCCAATCGACAGCCTCCTCGCCCAGTGGGACAAGTCGCTCCTTGTTTCCTTTACCCAGTACACGCACAACGCCCTGCCGCAGATTCAGACTGTCCAGACGCAACGATACCAGCTCAGTAACACGTAACCCACATGCATAAAGGATTTCCAACATTGCACGGTCACGTAATCCCAGTGCGGTATCTGTATCGGGTGCCTCCAGCAAACGATCAACATCCTGTTCATCCAAGGTTTTTGGAAGCAACGCTTTTAGAGGAATAGCCTGAACATGGCTAATCGGATCGGCCTCGATCAATTGCTCCAGCAGGGCCCAACGATAAAAACGGCGCAGGCTGGAGAGTAAACGAGCGTCGCTCCTGGGACTATAGCCCTGATGTTTACGTTGAACGAGTAATGTATCCAGAGCTGATTCAGGCGGTGTCAGCAGTTTAGATGGTTCGCCAAGAAACCTGCTCCACAAAAGAAGATCGCGGCGATAGGCTTCGAGTGTATGCTCACTGGAACCGCGTTCCAGCCATAGCGTATCGATGAAATTATCGATAAGAGACACACTTTCGTTCATTCGACACCTATTCCGCTCAGAACCCATATTATTGAAAATTTACTCTGGGATGAGAATTTTCAGTTCGCCATTCACCACAAAAACGAAACCCCGCAACCTTGAGCAGGCGCGGGGTTTCGTTGGCTCGCACTACAGTCAATACAGACTGATGCGTCAGGAAAGTCCGATTAAGACAATTTTTCCTTGATACGAGCAGCCTTACCACTGAGTTCACGCAAGTAGTAAAGTTTGGCTTGACGAACATCACCACGACGCTTGACAGAGATGCTATCAACCAGCGGGCTGTAAGTCTGGAAAGTACGCTCTACACCCACACCGTGAGAGATTTTACGAACGGTGAATGCAGAGTTCAGACCACGATTACGCTTGCCGATAACAACGCCTTCGAATGCCTGAAGACGCTCACGGGTCCCTTCAACAACCTTGACCTGAACAACAACAGTATCACCAGGTGCAAATGAAGGGATTTCCTTGCTCATTTGTTCCGCTTCGATCGCCTGGATCACTTTATTACGATTACTCATGTTCTCAATTCCTTTATCGAGTCTTGCGACTCTGTGACCCCGGCGATAAAACGCGGGGATCGTAGTGTGGATGACATGCCAAGGGCCTTCTATGAGGTTGGCACACCGCCGTTATCCTTTTCGATAACGTATTCGCTTACGTACTCATCGAGAAGCGATTGCTCTTCGACCGTCAACGTCCGCGTTTCGAGCATATCAGGGCGAAAACGCCAGGTACGCCCAAGTGATTGCTTCAACCGCCAGCGCCGAATGGCACCGTGATTACCACTAAGAAGAACTGCAGGTACCTGCTTGCCATCAACCTCTTCAGGTCGTGTGTAATGTGGGCAATCGAGCAAGCCATCCGTAAAGGAATCCTCTACGGCTGAAAGCTCATGACCCAATACACCGGGCACCAGGCGAGAGACTGAATCGATCAACACCATGGCGGGTAGCTCCCCACCACTAAGCACGTAGTCACCAATGGACCATTGCTCATCAATGTCACTCTCGATGACGCGCTCATCGATCCCTTCATACCGACCCGCAACAAGCACCAGGTTACCGGCGCTTGCCAAATGGGTAACGCCTTGCTGATCCAGCGGACGCCCCTGTGGGGAGAGGTAGATGACTCTGGGAGGCACGCCTTCCCGAGTCAACGCGGATCGGGCATCATGAATGGCCTGTCGCAAAGTATCGACTTTCATCAACATACCTGGGCCACCCCCATAGGGGCGATCATCGACGGTACGATGGCGGTCGGTAGCATATTCGCGAGGATTCCAGTAGTCAATCGAGAGGATACCCTCCCGCACCGCTCGACCACTGACACCATACTCAGTCAATGCCGCAAACATTTCAGGGAATAGTGTCACTACGCCGATATGAAGCGACGAAGCACCCTCTTTATTCCCTTGTATATCGGCATCCGACATGCTCTAGCTGACACCCCATACGATAAAAGAAGCTGATTATTGAATTGATATACCCAATAGTAGGTACTCGGGAAACGCCTAAAACTCAGGGTCCCAATCAACAACCATTTCCTGCGTGTCCAGATCGATTCGCTGAATCACCTGATCAGGTAGATAGGGCAACAAGTGCTCTTTACCGCCTTCTCCACCACGTACAACCAAAACGTCATTGGCCCCCGTTTCGAACAGATGATCCACCTGCCCCAAAACAACGCCATCCAGGGTCACTACCTTCAGACCTTCCAGTTGATGCCAGTAGAATTCATCTTCTTCAAGAGAAGGCAATTCCTCTTTTTCCAACAGAATGGTCGCACCACTCAATGCCTCGGCAGCATCGCGGTCAGATACACCTTCAAGCTGGGCCACTAGCCCCTTGCCCTGACGGCGTCCCTGTAGCACCTTGTAACGATTGACTGTACCGTTCTTCTCAACACTCCAATGAGTGTAATCAAGAATGCCTTCCATGGGACTGGTATGGGAGAACACTTTCAGCCACCCTTTAACACCGTATGGGCTGGTTAGTTTGCCCATAATGACACGACTTTCATCATGTTCGGTTGTAACAGCGTGCCTGATACTCACAATACAGCCCTTTCTGGAAGATCACCCTTGGGTATAACGGTTTCCCTTATAGAGGGACGCGCTGCTTATGCAGCTGTTTTGCGAGCAGCCTTGGCCAGCTCGGCTACACGATCGGAAAGCTGTGCGCCCTGGGATTCCCAGTAGGCCAGACGATCCAGATCGATGCGAAGACGTTCTTCACCACCGCGTGCTACAGGATTGAAGAATCCCAGACGCTCGATGAAACGACCATCACGTGCAACACGTGAATCAGTCACTGTCAGATGATAGAAGGGGCGTTTTTTGGCGCCGCCTCGTGCCAGACGAATGGTAACCATCGTAAAATCTCTCTAGCTAATTCGATAAAGCAGGCTTCCAGCACATGCCAAAAACCCGAACTGTACGCTGTGGTACTGCTACTTACCCTAGTACGTACCCTGAACTGCTTCGTTATATGCTTTCGCATCAGCCGAAACAGCTACCGCTGGCTGCATTTTACGCGCAGCCACCTCGAAGACGCGATATTCTACGGGAAAAATCAAGCTCTGAAAACATCAAAGCCTGATATTTCTTTCAATTAACACTTGATAGTGTAGCATGAAGCGCTTAGCGGCGAGGGAAACCGCCGCCCATACCACCGGCACCCCCCATGCCTCCGGGGCCTCCCGCACCGCCGCCAAACATACCGCCCATACCACGCATCATTTTTTGCATACCGCCATTTTTCATCTTCTTCATCATCTTCTGCATCTGTTTATGCTGTTTCAGAAGACGATTAAGATCCGGTACCTGCGTCCCCGAACCTGCGCAGATACGACGCTTGCGGGAACCTGTGATAATTTCGGGCTTACGGCGCTCTGCAGGGGTCATGGAATTGATCATGGCTTCCAGACGGCCAAATTCTTTCTCTGCATTCTTGCTTTGGGCTACTTCAGCCATTTGCCCCATTCCGGGCAATTTATCCAGCAGTTTGCCCATTCCGCCCATGTTCTTGAGCTGTTGCAGCTGGTCACGAAAATCTTCCAGATCGAACCCCTGACCTTTCTTGATTTTCTTGCTGAGTTTGGCTGCTTTTTTCTTGTCAACCGTACGCTCGGCTTCCTCGATCAGGCTGAGCACATCCCCCATACCCAGAATACGTGAAGCGACGCGGTCCGGATGGAAGGGCTCAAGGGCGTCGGTTTTCTCACCCACACCGATGAACTTGATCGGTTTGCCGGTCAGATAACGTACGGAAAGTGCCGCACCGCCACGTGCATCACCATCAGCCTTGGTCAGTACCACACCTGTCAGCGGCAACGCATCATGGAAGGCCTTGGCCGTATTCGCCGCATCCTGACCAGTCATTGAGTCAACAACGAACAGGGTTTCTGCCGGATGAATCGCTTTGTGGAGATCCTTGATCTCCGACATCATCTCTTCATCAACGTGCAAACGACCGGCGGTATCGACCAGCACAACATCGTAGAACTGGATTTTCGCATGCTGAATGGCTGCTTCAGCAATATCGACCGGCTTTTGCTGTGAATTGGAGGGGAAGAAATCAACGCCTACCTCTTCAGCAAGACGCTCCAGCTGATCTATGGCCGCCGGACGATAAACGTCAGCAGACACTACCAATACCTTTTTCTTCTCGCGCTCACGCAGGAAGCGGCCCAACTTGGCCACAGTGGTGGTTTTACCCGCCCCCTGCAAGCCCGCCATCAGGATGACAGATGGCGGATGCTTAAGGTCAAGAGGAGCGTTCCCCTCACCCATGACCGCTTCCAGCTCATCACGTACGATCTTGACGAACTGTTGCCCGGGCGACAGGCTTTTGGATACTTCCTGCCCAACAGCACGTTCACGCACACGTTCAACAAACGCCTTAACGACTGGCAGGGCAACATCGGCCTCCAGCAGGGCACGACGCACTTCGCGCAGGGTTTCGCTCACATTTTCTTCAGTGAGGCGGGCCTGGCCCGTTATACTACGAAGAGTCTTCGATAAACGATCGGACAAACTCTCGAACATGAAGTTCTCCCGAGGATGTGCCGTTATCAACACACCCAGTAAAAACAGGGCGGATCAAACCGCAAATAAATTCATAAAACTATAGACGCAGCATTATAACCACTACAGGCGCCTTACTCCATCCATAACCTCGAAGATCTGCCAGCAAATGTTTATAATAGGTCAAGACTTCTGTTTGACTTCACGGCATAGCGACTCTTTGCCGGAACATATGATACATCGAGGCTCCCCCTTCGTTTACTGCCCTTTGCGAGACCGTGATGACGTTCAGCCATGCGCTACCTTTTGCTCTCATCGCCCTGCTGCTTTATTTGACAAGCGGCATATGGCAGGCGTGTGTGCTGATGCGGACCTCAGAACCTCATCCGGCCCTGATTCGTATATCAGGGCTTGCCGGCACCTTCTTTCACGGCATCGTCATTTACCTTATGGTCTATCATCATCATGGCTTTCTGAATCTGGGGATACTCGAAGCCTTGAGCCTGGTGTGCTGGCTCACCACACTGCTTTTGCTCTTGACCAGTTTGTTCGTTCCCTTGATTGCGGCCTCTTCCGTATTACTGCCACTGAGCGCCATTTGCCTACTTGCACAGATCGCGCTGCCGGCTTCGCTGAATTACAGCCAGTATCCTATAGGTGTGCTGGCGCATATTGCCGGCTCAATACTCGCATTCGCCCTATTTGCCATTGCCGCTGCACAAGCATGTCTGATAGCGCTTCAATATCGCGCACTGAAAAGCGGTAAATTCCGTGGCATCATTCAGGTTTTACCCCCATTGACACGCATGGAAAACCTGCTTTCAGCGCTATTGGGGCTGGGCATCATCTTCCTGACGATTTCTATTGTGTCCGGCGCGGTATTTGACCCTGACTTTCCGGGGCATTTTTCTACCTCCAAGGCACTACTTTCCCTGCTCGCATGGGTGATCTTCGCCGGCTTACTGATCTGGCGCCGCTACAAAGGCTGGCGTGGTCGACAAGCGGTCTATTGGACACTTATCGGCGTTGCGGTCATTTTGTTGATCTTTATCAGTAGTCAACTGCTTTTCGTTCAATAGCCAATATCATTAATGATTATGGCAGCCCTGAATACGCTGCATTTATATGCCAAAACCTCTGCACATAACATCATGAATATTTATTCAGCCTTAAGATTACGGGCATTTACTTGACCCGAAAGTGCAGCCCCCTTAAAACATCGCATTGTGAGGAAATAATGCCAATGAACATGTATGGGCCTGACTGGCACATCACGACAACAACTGCTGCTTCCTGCCTCAGTGAGGGAGTTGCAGCATGAGCGGAACACCACTACTAACGCTCTACGTCATTTTGTTGATTGCTGCCTGTGCGTTTTTCTCCTTTTCCGAAATAGGCATGATGGCCGTCAACCGGTATCGCCTGAACCACTTGGCAAAGAAGGGGAACAAAGCGGCGGCGCGAGTGCTTTCACTGATCAAGCAACCTGACAGGCTGCTCGGCGTGATTTTGATAGGCAATACGTTGGTGAGTAACCTTGCTGCCTCATTGGCGACGGTACTCGTCATGCGTTTTGTGTCAGGCAGTTCGGCGCCCGTTATCGCAACGATTGTCTTGACCGTCGTGATGCTGATCTTCGGGGAAGTGATTCCCAAGACATGGGCCGCCGTGCAGCCCGAGCGCGTGTCATATCCTTGTGCACGCGTATTGGCCCCCATGCTTAGCATCTGCAAACCGCTGGTCATTATGGTCAATGGCATTTCAAATGCGCTGTTGAAGATGTGTGGGCTCGGCAAGATCAAGCCGGATGAATCAGCGCTGTCACCGGAGGAGCTGAGAACCGTTGTCGGGGAAGCAGGAAGCCTGATTCCTTCCCGTCACCGAGCCATGCTGATGTCGATCATCGACCTGAACAAGACGACCATCAATGACATCATGATCAATCGTCATGATGTGGAAGGCATTGATTTGCATGATGATGAAGAGACGATTCGCCATCAGCTCTTGCACATGAAACATACACGCTTTCCTGTATACGAAGGCGATATCAATAATATTGTCGGCATTCTGCATTGCCGGAAACTGGCTGAATTGTTGGGTACGCCCGGTGATTTGAAAAAGAACGTGAAAGATGTTGTCTCGGAACCCTATTTCGTTCCGGAATCGACACAGTTGCACACTCAGCTCCACTACTTCCAGACCCAGCACAAACGCCTGGCCATAGTGGTAGATGAGTACGGCGATGTAGTCGGCATGGCGACGCTTGAGGATATTCTGGAAGAGATCGTGGGCGATTTCACCTCCCAGACACAACCATCCAGCGGTGAGCTGAAGCCTTACAAAGCCGGGTATCTCATTGAGGGCAGGATGTCGCTCAAGGAAATCAATCGATTACTGGGCTGGCACTTACCCACAGAGGGGCCACGTACCCTGAATGGATTGATTACCGAAACACTGGAAACCATTCCTCAGGGGCCTGTCTCATTGCATTTGGGCGACTATTGCATTGAGGTAACCGAATTGAAGGAAAACCTGATCGCACATGCCTATTGCCGCGTTTTCTAGGTAATAGTCGAAGCACATACAAGGCCTCTTTCCTTCGGACACTTATGTCCAAAATTGTTGTCAATGGAAGGAGTGTCATATGCCGCTATCGATGTTGCCCTGGCGACCCATCCCGTGCATTACAGGGCTGTGCTTTTTTCTTGCCTCGTATACGGTGGGAGCCCAGGACATAAAGAGCAACGCGCACTATCTTTTCCTGAATCAGAATGAGGCATTACAGCTTACGCAAAATGGAAATATTCTCCCACTGGAGAAAGTGCTCGAAAGAGCGCATATGGCATTATCCGACAAAATGCTAGAGGCGTCGTTGAAACGCTGCCACCTACGTTATGTCTACCTTTTAGAGATACTGGATGCAAAAGACCAGGTCCATGATGTGCTTATCGATGCAGCTACAGGCGAGTTGATCAGGCAATAAACAGGAAGTTACGAGATGCGTTTATTATTGGTGGAAGATAACGTTCCTCTTGCTGACGAGTTGAATTCTCTCTTCAGCCAGCATGGATATGCAGTCGACTGGTGTACTGATGGGCGCGATGCCGCCATTATGGCCACCAACATTTCCTTTGATGCTATCGTCCTTGACCTTGGGCTGCCCGGTCGCCCGGGTATGCAGCTACTGGAAGAGTGGCGAGCCAAGGGGCTGGACACCCCAGTACTGATTCTGACGGCACGTTCGAGTTGGAGCGAGCGCATTACCGGTCTGCGTGCCGGCGCGGATGATTATGTGCCGAAACCCTTCCATCCGGATGAACTTCTACTCCGTCTGCAAGGGCTTATGCGCCGCCGTCATGGACAACATCCGACTCCCCGTCTGTCGGTATCGGGTGTCATTCTGGATGAAGCCAGCCAGTGCGTATCGACCATATCCCATCCGGAACCTGTAAGCCTGACGCGCGCGGAATTCTCGATCTTGCGCTATATGATGCTACATCCGGAACATGTCATCCCCAAGGACAGGCTGCTGGATCATCTCTACGATAGCGAACACGAACGAAATCCAAATGTGGTCGAAGTGCATATCAACCACCTTCGCCAGAAGCTGGGGCGCAGCATTATCGTCACGCAGCGCGGCCAGGGATATCGTTTCGGCGGTAATACCGAGCCCGTCGCCGAGTGATCTCACTCACACGTCGTCTCGGTTTGGGGCTTCTGATCGCCGGGCTGGCGGTCATGCTCTTGCTTGCGCATGGGAGCGTTCTTCTCTTTGACCATGCCATACGCGGCTATCTGGGGGAACGCCTGCAGGATGCCGCTGTGGGTGTCACGACTGAATTGCTGGACACCCAATCGGATCATTATGCGGGCGTCATTCCCTTCATGGATGCCTACAATCGAGTCTATTCCGGCTATTACTATTGTATTCGAATAGATGGCCATCGAGAGATTCGTTCTCGTTCACTTTGGGATCAACGGCTTCCCATACTGGGCTATGGGCTTTCACATAAACTGCACCCGGGGCCTGAAAAACAGCAGCTGCTGGTGTGGCGGGGCAAGTTTACCCGCCATGGCCATCAAATTGATGTGACTACTGCACTCGACTATACCGCCGTGTCTGCGCGCCTAAACTGGCTACGCATGTCAATTTGGCTACTGGGAGGGGCCATGGCATTGCTGTTGGTCTTTGTGCAACAGCAAGTCATTCGTATCGGCCTACGCCCTCTTCAGCGTGTTCGACAGGAGCTTACTCAGCTGAATGATGGAAGCCGGATGAAGATCGAGACACGTGTTCCAGAAGAGATCGCTCCGGTTGTCTCTGAGCTCAATCACCAGCTTGAGCGTATCGAACATGTGGTGAACCGGTCACGGGATGGTACTAGTAACCTGGGACATGCGCTGAAAACGCCCATTGCGGTGATGGAAGCCGTCATTGCCCGTCGTGAATTGGATGCGTTACCTGAAATACGGACAACATTGAGTGAACGGTTAAATGAAATTCATCGACTGGTAGAACGTGAGCTACAGCGCGCACGGCTGGATACACGCGACTCGTCTTCAAAAACGAAATTCAAACCGGATGATGCACTTCCCGAACTGCTCACAACACTGCAGGAACTCTATCCGCATATCACCTTCAATCACTTCCTGAACAACATTCCATCTACCCTCCCGTGGGAACATGAAGATATGCTGGAAGTATTGGGTAACCTGATCGACAATGCCGGAAAATGGGCGCACTCCCGTGTGGTGATCCGCCTTTGTGATCATCGCGATCACTTAACGATTGAAGTAGAAGATGATGGCCCGGGTATTCCACAGGCCCAGCGTGAAGGTGTACTGAATCGGGGAACACGGCTGGATGAGCGGGTAGCTGGACATGGTTTGGGACTGGGAATCGTTGAACAGGTAATTAGCTATTATCAAGGGCAACTAGTGCTGGATGATAGTGAGTTGGGCGGTTTGAAAGTGGTTGTTTCGCTCCCCTATTAAGCTTTGAAACAGTTATAACCGCTATTTGCCGCCGCCCAACTCTTTTTTCAACTCAATGACACGCCGCCTAAGCTCGAACCGATCCAGTGTACGCGGGTCTATGGGAGCACCAAAGCCGATGCGTACGCGTCGCCTCAAGCGTGTTGGCCAGCGCATGAAAGGTTTGCCGGCCTTGTAAGAACCCCATGATCCCCATAACCCGCTGGTGGCAGCCGGGATCACGGGCACCGGATCCTGAGCCAACATCTTTTCAATCCCGCGTCTGAAGTCCCCCACCTCGCCATCGCGCGTTAACCTTCCCTCAGGGAATACCATCACCACGTCACCATTACGCAGGGCTGCACTGACTTCATTGAGCGCTCGACGCACATCTTTGGGATTGCGTTTTGACAAGTCTACCGGAATGGCCCCCGCCAAACGGCAGAACCAATTCAACCAGGGTGATTCATAGGCTGGTGCATCCATCATGAAACGCAGCAATCGCGGGCTGGTCCCCCCCAGCAAAAGGGCGTCCATATAGCTCACGTGGTTGCATACAACAAGCGCAGCGCCTTCCGACGGGATATTCTGCCGCCCGGTAAGGCGCAACCGATAGCAGCACCTTAACGCAATAAACATGCAAATACGGATACCGGGACGCGGATTATTGACCACAATAACCGCACATATTACCCACGCAATAAACGCAATCAATGAAAAAAAGACATTGATTGAGGCCCCCATAATGCTTAATACCAACACACCAAGGCCTGTCGCCAAAATCATGAAGAGAGCATTCATGATGTTATTGGCGGCAATAATGCGTGAACGTTCGTAATAGGCACTACGCGTTTGCAGGATCATATAGAGCGGAATGATATAGAGCCCCCCACCCACACCCACGAGTGCTAAATCAATAAAGCACCACCAGATACGCCAATGCCCCAATAACTCACTCAGGGCACGAATATGATCGTTATGAATGAAGGCGTTATGATGCGCAAAATCAAAACCGGCAAAACCAATAATCAAAGCACCGAAGGGGACAATCCCGACCTCGGTACGTCCTGCGGAAAGCCGTGAGCACCAAAGTGCCCCAACACCGATACCCAGTGCGAATGCCGCCAGCATGAAGCTGACTGTCGCGCTGTCACCATGCGCAATTGTTGCGGCCCAAAGAGGCAGCTGGGTGAGATAGCTGGTTCCCAATAACCAAAAGAGACTAATACCCAGCACTGCGCGAAAAAGGAGCGGCTGCTCCCAAACCGAACGCATGACATCCACACTTTGCTTGAAAGGTTGCCATTTTAAAGGGCTGTAATGTATTGGCGGTGCTTCAGGAATGCGATAGGCCGCCAGAAGTCCCATTAGGGAAACAACGATCATTCCTCCGCCCATAAGGAGGGAGGCCCCCTCTGATGAGGAAAACAGCCCTCCAGCGAGGAGCGTACCCAACAGGATGGCAAGGAATGTCCCCATCTCGATCCAGGCATTGGCACTCACCAGCAATCCACCCGGCACATGCTGGGGGAGTATGGCGTATTTGACGGGACCAAAGAGGGCTGCCTGAATACCCGCTACCAACAACAGCGCCAATAGAGGGATATAAGCGTGAATCAGAAGCATTCCCGCGGCCAGGCACATGGCAACCAGTTCTACCCATTTTAGAAGGCGAATCAGACGGGTTTTCTCCATGCTGTCAGCCAGTACCCCACCGGTCGCCGAGAAGAGCAAGAAGGGTAGGATAAAGAGGGCTGCTGCCAGATTATTAACAAATCCGGCATTCCACCCCTTGTCAGGAACAGCCACATAGGTAACCGACAGCAGCAGAATTTGCTTGAAAAAATTGTCGTTGAACGCACTGGCCGCTTGAGCCCAGAAAAAAGGGGCAAAAAAGCGTGATTGCATCAAGCCTTCAGAGGAAGGTACAGGAAAAGGCCTTTTCTTCATTAAATCAACGTGCGATTTCCGAGCGCCGCGAGCGTCATGGCGATCAATTGATCAAGGAGGACCTCCACCTTGACCGGCTGCCCTTCAAAAACGCCCAGACGTTCAGTCATGCCAAGTTGAACCAAACCATGCACACTTCCCCACAAGGTACGTGCCAAACGGTTCGCATCACGGCTGCTTAATTCGGGACGAAGCTCCTTGAGTGTCGCTTCCACCCGGATAAACAGGGCCTCGATTGCTGAATTCTGACGTTGATCAAGTTCCCCTTCCTGCGCCAACGGAAATTCAAATAGCAACTGCCAGCGATGAGGATGATGCTTGGCAAAATTCCAGTAACTATGTGCCAACACCCCCATACGTTCTTCGGGGCTGGCGTCCGTACTGCTTTCAATACCTTCACTGAGTAATTTGAGCGTATCGACATTCACAAACTGTAGCAAATTATTGAAGCTGCCATAGAGCTTGAGCAATGTACTGGGAGCACACCCTAGTGAGCGGGCAATCGAACGCAGGGAAAGTGTTTGAACAGGTTGCGTTTGCAACCATTCATCACACGCCGCCATCACCTGCGCATGCAGCTCTTCAGGTGCTCGCTGACGCGGTCGTGCCATGGCTTTCTCCCGATTATCAATGAAAATGCAAATTTAAAAAACAGTGTTCAGTATCATATAGATACACAAACGAAACGCAAGATACAATCTCTTTTAACGTTTATTCCATATTCAAAAAGAATTTATTCAGCACAAATTCGTCGACAAGACAATCATCATTGATAGACGAGCTGACCCGGTATACAGGTTCGACGTAATCGAAAAGCCCCAATTACCATTGGGCGATAAATGTTGTTCTCTATATGAAGAACCGTTCCCGCAAGCGCACGGCGCAAAGCAAGTGTTACCAAATGAAAAGCCTGAAAAGAAAAAGTGACCATAGTCATTTGACACGCCGAAGAAGCAAGTTTCGCTTTAGGTTACGTAAAGATGTATCTGCTATAACGCACCATTCAAATACGGATGGGTGCCACAAGCAGCACTAGCTCCTTCCCTCTTTCTCCTTTTTTCAATAGTTACTACAGCAACTCTTTCCAACAGTGAGCTCCTGAAAGCACTCCCTAGGGGTGCCGCCTGTCAGAAACCAACTACCTGGGGCCAACTGTTTGAAGCTAACTGTTAGAAGCTACCGCGGCTCTGTTACGGGTATATGCATGACCAGCTCAATTAACCCTATTTTCTTTTATAGTCTTCGCCTTTTACTGGGCGGACTGGGCATCTACCTGGCAAGCTGCTTTGCTCCTCCATATGTGAGCGCTGAAGATATTCAGGATGCGGGATCTTCAATCCCACCCTTTGCGGAGGGGAACATGCTTGCTCTTCCTCCGATGGATATAGCATCCCCCTACATACATAAAAGCGCAAATGATCCACGTGAATACCGTTATTTGACATTGCAAAATGGACTAAAGGTTCTATTGGTCAGAGACCCTACCGCAGAGAAAAGCGCTGTCGCCATGAATGTTGAGGCAGGAAGTGCCGATGAGCCAACGAACAAGTCGGGGCTCGCACATTTCCTCGAACATATGCTGTTTTTAGGAAACGATCACTATCCCGAAGCATCCGAGTTTAGCGATTATATTCATGCATATGGCGGACGCGATAACGCCTATACCGACTTTGATCGTACTAATTATCGACTTGAAGTGGCTCGAGATGGCCTATCTGGAGCCTTGGCGCGTTTCTCTCGTTTTTTCATCGCTCCGCTGTTGAGCGAACACTTCATTGAACGTGAACGGTTCGCAGTGAAGTCCGAGTACGAGCTTTCCTTTAGTGATAACAGTTATCGTTTCTACGATGCCCTATGGCAGGCAAGCTCAAGGAAGCACCCCATCACTCAATCCGTGGTAGGTGATATGACCACGTTGAGCGGTTCACCCTCGCACCTCAAGAAGGCTTTAAAGCAATTCTTCAAACAGCATTACAGTGCCAATAGAATGCAGTTGGTCATCATGAGCGCTCATACACTGGAAGAAATGACAGCGTATGCGAAACGATATTTTGCAGAAATACCGAATCATCATCTTCCCAAACGCGCCCCATTCCCCCCTATTCTTTCTCCTGACAGGCTACCTGCACGCATGAGCATCGAATCAGAGACAGGAAGTCATCATCTTGTTTTCTATTTCCCGATTCCCGACCCCACGTCACAACCGCAACATGTGCCGTACGACTTTGTCCGTGCACTGATCAGTCATCAGGGGGAAGGTACGCTTACAACTCGTTTAATGGAAAAAGGCTGGGTATCACAGCTGGACGTTGATCTTCCCGTGAGAGACAAACAACAAGCATTAATGTATGTCGACTTTCAATTGACAGAAGAAGGCATTACTCACATTGATGACATTCGCACGACATTCTTCGACTACATGGAACTGATCCAAACGCACTCTGTGACTTCATCACGAAATGCAGAAAATGCGCGCTTGGCCGCACTCCATTTTTCCTTATATCAACCACACAGTGATATGGAGACAGCCAGTGAGCTGAGCAGCACACTTTCCTATACACCAGCAAGTGAAATCAATATCACAACGTTAAGAAGCCATACCACAACAGCAGAGTCCCTGGCGACATTCATGCGATATCTAACACCTGAAAACATGCTTCAACTCTACAATGGGCCGAATGTTGAAGTGGCGCATTATTCGCCCCGATATCATGTAGGCTACCGGTGGGAGAAGGTCCAACAATGGCCACAAGGCACACACATTACGCCCCTCAATTTACCGAAGCAGAATAAATTTATCCCACAACGGCTTACGATGCTGTCAGTACAGGATTACCGCCCTCGCCGGTTGATCAATCAAGAAGGCATGGATGTCTGGTATCAAGGGGACAATCACTACCACTCACCCCGTGTGGAATGGCGTATCCGTTTCATGAATCCGAATACGCATCGCTCACCACATGATAGAGCGCTCACTGCCCTGTTGGTGCAATGGTTGAATCAAACGCTGGAAAAAAATAACCATCCCGCCCAACTTGCGCTGCAATTCATGAATATCGGGACAGATAGAGACGGTATCGCCACCTCCTTCTCTGTATGGAATGACCGCTCATCACAACTCATCACGACCTTCACGGATGCATTGATCAACACCCCTGTCACACCCTCAGGATTCGAGGAAGCACGGGCGGCCTATAGGCAGTCAATAGAGGGTAAGGTAAAGCCACAACTCTACAATGCTTTACTTGGCGAGCTGGATCGTAGGCTAAACCCATATAGGGATGAAGACAAAGTCGTTTTGGCTGAACTCAAGAGTCTGAAGCCAAAAGAGCTTGAGCAGTTCAGAAGGGCATGGCTGAACTCTCTACACGTACAGGTATTAGCTATTGGAAACGTGACATCGGAATCAGTCATACATACAGCAAATACATTACACAAGCGCTTAAAGCCAAGCGTACCTTTAAAAAATATTCCTGTATTGGAAGCGGTAAGCTTACCCGCTTCACAAATACATCTGCAACCGACACTGAAAGGATACACCGATTCCGCTGCACTGCTTTATTTTCAGCCACCACAGACGGATTTACGATCGCGCGCGTTAACCAGATTGATTGAACAGCTTATACAAGCCAATTTTTACACCATCATGCGAACTAACCGACAATTGGGCTACGTCGTTAATGCTGAATATTATCCGGTTTTCTCAAGAGCTGGATTATTAATGCTCATCGAATCATCCGACTTCCCCAGCAATACGTTGAACGAGCAGATGCTGGACTTCATGGCACTAATGACAAGGCAACTACAAACACTCACATACGAACAACTGGAATTCGCCAGGAAAGCAGTCGTGCAACAATGGTTTCAGCGTCAGGATAGTTTGAGCGAATTAGCCGACAAACAGACCCAGTTGCTGGAACTGGGCAACATTGGGTTCGATTTGCCATATCAGCTATACGACGCGCTCAAAACCATTGATACCAAAGAGGTCCAATCAGCGTGGGAAGAATTGATTCGCTCGCCTTCCCTACTCATTACCCATGATCCTGAACCTTCATCGGAAGGCAGTACGGTATCATCCGTTGAACACTCGGAGTCTGCATGATCAATCATCATGGGGTAGCCTACTTCACCCATCAGCCATCACAATCTTGATATCACACTATATCAGCCTACGGATCGACAGAAGTACGCTTAAAATAGCACGCCAATGAAACACTTTTAAAAACAAACTTTTATATAACAAAAGGAGCACACAAGGCTCCCTTTGTTATTACACCCTACTGACGGCCGATTACATTTATAGGGTTATTCAAACGCCTGCGCAGGCATAATCGCTTCTACATGCATTACCAACTCTTCCAGTAATGCGCGCTTTTTATCATCCTGTACTTCCTGATTCAGGCGCTCAATTTCACGAGCAAAACCTTGCAGTGTCAGTGAAGAAAGCTCCGGTGAATTGAAACGCTCCCAACGCATTGCATCCCACCGCTCGCGCTCTTCACCCTCCAGTGTCTCGGGATAACTACGTGCCCGTAACCTAAAGAGCATCTCTTCCAAACGTGGATCTTGAAAGGGCACATTCAACCCGACCAGATCCCAGCCTGCATACTTGTGCACTTCAGCCATGGCACGTTTATCGGCAGAGGAGAAAAAGTTTCCCGAGTAAAGCATCAGGTCAGGATCATTGGAGGAAGGCGGATTTCCTTCATTAAAGACAGCCGCCACCTTTTCAGCCAGACCATCGGCCTGAACCAACCTTTGCCAGTGCTGTTGAGCCTGTGCTTTATCAATATGCAAACGTTTTGCTGCCGCGTCATCAAGCGCCTTGATGGGAAGCACCACTGGACTACGGTTTACATGTACCAATTTGAGGGGAATGCGGGTTGTGCCTTCTGCCAGCTCTTCACGACTCACAAACAAGCGAGACCTGATCTCATCGACCGATAAATCGATCAAGGGTTGAGGGTCAACCGTGAGATCCATCACAATCACCGCATTGGGATTGGTTGAATGCCGAGCCAGCGGAACAATCAATGAACAACAGCCACTCGCAGCAGGATAACGGCGCGATATATGAACCATCGGTTTACGCGCGCCAATATCCAACAGCTCATTGACACGATGTTTATTGCGCAGTGCCAGTAGATAATCGAAGAACTTGCGATTGGTAGTGCGTAACAACTTCGCTATCTCGATGGTGGCATACACATCCGCCGTCGCATCGTGCGCATCCCCATGTTCAATACCATTGACAACCGTCAGTTGATCCAATTTGAAACTGGGTACCTTATTACCATTGATATCTTCACGCATCGGCCACTGGATACCCTCAGGCCTCAACGCATAAAAGGCTCGTACAGCATCGATCAAATCCCAACGTGAATTGCCGTTCTGCCACTCACGGGCATAAGGATCGAACAGGTTTCGATAAAGCATGAACCGCGTCACTTCATCATCGAAACGCAACGTGTTGTAACCCAACGAGCAGGTGCCGGGCACACTCATCAATTCATTGATACGCTGTGCGAATTCAACCTCTGGCAAACCGCGTCGATTAGCCGTTTGCGGGGTAATACCCGTAATCAGACATGCTTGTGGATGTGGTAAATAGTCCTCGGCCTGACGGCAATACAGTGTCTCGGGCTCACCAATAACATTAAATTCGGCATCGGTACGGATAGCTGCAAACTGGGCCGGGCGATCTCGCTTGGGATCCGTTCCAAAGGTTTCATAATCATGGAAAAGAAAACTGATATCAGACACGAGCGCTACCTGCCTTGGATGAAATACAAAAATGAAGAGTATCAAATACGACGAAGCCGACAAGCAGGCATCGCGAATACCTTACTTATCGGCAACGAGAGAACAGAATAAAGCCTGCTCCTGATTTTTAGAATCCTTTGGAAACGTTTACCTAATCTTCCTGATTAGGCAGCGTGACATTCAGCTCAAGAACAGAGCAGTCCGCATCTCGATCCAGATTGATGCTGATGGCATCACGATCCACTTCAACATACCGACGAATCACTTCCAGCAGCTCACGCTCAAGCATCGGCATGTAATCGGGCTGACCACGTTGTCCCCGCTGATGCGCGACGATAATCTGAAGGCGCTCTTTGGCAACAGACGCTGTCTTCTTGTTCTCACCACGAAAGAAATCCAGCAGTCTCACCGACGACCTCCCCCGAACATACGGCTCAGGAATCCACGCTTCTGTTCTTCGTGGAAACGCAAGGGTTTATCTTCACCCAGCAGACGATCAACTGTATCCGAATAGGCTTGCCCCGCGTCACTGTCCAGATCATGGGTGACAGGAACACCCTGGTTGGAGGCACGCAATACTGCTTCAGATTCAGGAATCAACCCAACCAGAGGAATAGAGAGGATTTCCTGAATATCATCAAGATTCAGCATGTCACCGCTAGTTACACGGTTAGGCGAATAACGGGTGATCAGCAGATACTCACGAACCGGGTCCTTGCCATTTTCAGCACGACGGGTTTTAGAGCTCAACAGCCCCAAAATGCGGTCAGAGTCACGTACTGATGAGACTTCGGGGTTAGTCACTACCACAGCTTCATCAGCGAAATACATGGCCAGTTGTGCACCACGTTCGATCCCTGCAGGTGAATCGCAAACAATGTAATCGAATCCATCTTCATCCAGTGTTTCAAGCACTCGCTCGACGCCTTCAAGCGTCAGCGCATCCTTGTCACGCGTCTGGGACGCAGGAAGAATGTACAGATTCTCGATTCTCTTGTCGCGAATCAATGCCTGTGAAAGACCGGCTTCCCCCTGAATGACGTTGATCAAGTCATAAACGACACGACGCTCGCACCCCATGATGAGGTCCAGGTTACGTAACCCCACGTCGAAGTCGATGACTACCGTCTTTTTACCGCGCTGAGCCAACCCGGTAGCGATTGCTGCTGCACTGGTGGTCTTGCCAACACCGCCCTTTCCCGATGTAACTACTAATATCTTGGCCAAGGTTAGATTCCTGTATGACGCTATTCATGACTCATGGCCGCGACCGGCATCTTTGCCGAGGGCCCTGATAGGATTCGAAAGAGAAATCCCGTTGGATGCTGCTAAATCGATTCGTGATTGCCCTATAATCAGGGCTAATCCAGAACGCTTATGACCAAATAGCTGCTTTTTAATTTAGCTATAGCCAGTTATAGATCCATTTTATCAATTGTCCAAGTAATTCACGACTCTGTATACATTATTAATGCTTTTGTTGAGCATAAATGGTTAATTTATGTATCCAAGCGTCAAGCGTTGCCGTGCATTATGACCATTGACAAGCGTTCGCATTTACTCTTCAAAAGCACTGATGTCGAGCTGATCGTCCACCATATGAACTTGAACACTGCGCCCAATCAGCTCTCTCGGAATATCTTCCAAACGTTTATAGTTACCGGCAACCGCCAATAACTCGGCTTCCAGCTCCTGGCAAAATACAGCGGCATCCAGATTCCCATGAATGCCTGCCAGTGCGCGCCCACGCAGGGCACCATAGATATGAATACTGCCTGCCGCAAGCACCTCTGCCCCCGCATTAACAGCACCCACAACGATCAGATCCCCTTCGGGTGAGCTTAATTGCTGCCCCGAGCGCACTGTACCCCGGAATACTCGTGCACCATGTGCTTCACGGGAGGGCGAGGCTTCTTCACGCCGAGAGGCCGGAATCACTTGCTCGACCGGCTCAGCCATGGCTGGAGTACGCGCTTCATTCGGTGGGAACCATCCCAGTCCCAGCGCCCAGGCAGATTGTTTGACATCATCATTACCACCTCTTACTGCAACAGGTAGCAATTTATGCTGACGTAGCATCGCGCAGAGTTGATCCAGCGCCAATGGCTCTCCCTGGCAGCGCTCAACCCCCAACACCACCGGTGTATGCTGGAAAAAAGCTGGTGCCTGACTGATCTTGCCTGTTAATTGCGCTTCGATATGCGCAATGTCACTGGTCGCCAGCTCAAGTACCGTCATGGGTAGCATGCCACCCTTAAAGGTAAAAGCGGCGGACTCAGCATCCAGCTCTACGCTCATTGATTGCTCCACACTTGGGGTAAACTCATCCTGTCTCTTGTTAGAGTATGAGTGTATCAGCTCTTGTACAGCCGCAAAGCCATAAAAACATCTCATCACACTATTTTGTGACAACGTCTTTATGATGATGTCTTTATAACTGCATCTTGATAAAGGCATCGCATTGCAAGCGCCAAAGCTCAGACTCACATACGTAAGGGCTAGGGTAACAATTTTTATATTCAAGTGCAGCGTAACATGGTGACTTTACGAACTTTATTTTCCCTGGATCTTGACGTTTGTACCATCAGCGCGTAGTATGCACATCCACTGATGCGGGGTGGAGCAGTCTGGTAGCTCGTCGGGCTCATAACCCGAAGGTCGTTGGTTCAAATCCAGCCCCCGCTACCAAGTTTTTTGAAAGAGATCATGTGAAAGCGTGATCTCTTTTTTTGTTTTTTAGATGAATAAATCTGGTTGCTCAACCTTACTGCCTGTGCGGCAGCTCACAGATACAGTTTCAGATGTGCTGTATTCGCGTTTTTCTAAGCTGCCTGTGCGGCAGCTCACGTAATGCCCAATAGGCGTCATTACTGCTGCCCTTTCTAAGCTGCCTGTGCGGCAGCTCACTACTATTGCCGCTTTGCGCGCTGGTACTCTCCTTTCTAAGCTGCCTGTGCGGCAGCTCACAATCATGCAA
Source organism: Cernens ardua (assembly GCF_051251085.1). Lineage (NCBI taxonomy): Bacteria > Pseudomonadati > Pseudomonadota > Gammaproteobacteria > Oceanospirillales > Halomonadaceae > Cernens > Cernens ardua. The sequence goes on along the minus strand of NZ_JBPCZH010000005.1, from coordinate 109,861 downwards.
TATTTTTCTGATCGGGTAACGTTTTCTAAGCTGCCTGTGCGGCAGCTCACTTTTTTGTTTAACGTTTACTCATGATTCTAATTTTCTAAGCTGCCTGTGCGGCAGCTCACACTTGCGCCGTGAGCGTGGGCGTGGAGAGCGCTTTCTAAGCTGCCTGTGCGGCAGCTCCCCCATTACCATCATCATCTTGGCCGAGCTGGAATTTCTAAGCTGCCTGTGCGGCAGCTCACGCGGTCAGAGCCTCCCACACCTTCGAAGTACATTTCTAAGCTGCCTGTGCGGCAGCTCACTTCCAGATGTGCTAGGCGTTTATCTGATCGATTTTCTAAGCTGCCTGTGCGGCAGCTCACATAACACTTGAAAGGCTCGTGATTCTTGGGAGTTTCTAAGCTGCCTGTGCGGCAGCTCACGTGGAGTCACTCAATGATCGCAGCAACGAGCTTTTCTAAGCTGCCTGTGCGGCAGCTCACGAGACCGTCAAGCATTGCTTTAGCAGTTAAGTTTTCTAAGCTGCCTGTGCGGCAGCTCACTTCAGGCTTTGCAGTATCTTCGGTATTGAGCTTTTCTAAGCTGCCTGTGCGGCAGCTCACCTGATCCGCGTACTGATTAGCGGATTTCAGTGTTTCTAAGCTGCCTGTGCGGCAGCTCACGTGTTGCAAACGAGGCAGACACCGTTTCCATTTTTCTAAGCTGCCTGTGCGGCAGCTCACTGTGCAGTACGGGTGTAGCTTTCGAAGGTAAATTTCTAAGCTGCCTGTGCGGCAGCTCACGACAAAAAATTGTTGCAGCTGCCGGGAGCGGTTTTCTAAGCTGCCTGTGCGGCAGCTCACGTCCGTAGGTGCGCCTTGTAGACCAGCTGTGCTTTCTAAGCTGCCTGTGCGGCAGCTCACCCCTAAAATCAGCCAACCAGTATGCCGATCAATTTCTAAGCTGCCTGTGCGGCAGCTCACTAAGAATCCGGCGCACAGGTGTTGATTACCCAGTTTCTAAGCTGCCTGTGCGGCAGCTCACAAAGTGACCACCTGGCTTATGGTCAGCGTGTCTTTCTAAGCTGCCTGTGCGGCAGCTCACCGTTGGACTGAGATATACGATGGTGCCAACTGTTTCTAAGCTGCCTGTGCGGCAGCTCACAATCACGCAAGCCGAAAATGGGGAGCGATAACTTTCTAAGCTGCCTGTGCGGCAGCTCACAAAATGTGTAGTACGCCACGGCGTTATCCGGCTTTCTAAGCTGCCTGTGCGGCAGCTCACTGCAAACAGTGCCTGCAAACAATTCACGCTACTTTCTAAGCTGCCTGTGCGGCAGCTCACATTAAACGCTGGCGTGATCTTGAAACTGGCAATTTCTAAGCTGCCTGTGCGGCAGCTCACCGAGAGTTAGATGATTATTGGTAGGCGGCCAATTTCTAAGCTGCCTGTGCGGCAGCTCACGATTATCGATGTCAATTTTCCGATTACTGGCTTTTCTAAGCTGCCTGTGCGGCAGCTCACTAGAACGAAAAAACAGTAACTCTTTGACTAACAAATAGAAATACCCTTTATTATGACTTTTCCCCTTTTTACCAGCCAATTTATAACCTATTGATAAAAGGGGATATTTTTCACACGTCAAAAAAAGGGTCAAAACCAGGGAATTGTCGCCTCACGACTCAAACCGTAGTGATTGAATTTCCCATGGAGTGGGTTCTCGAGTACTTCACCATGCTCTATAAAGAGGGCAAAACGCTGTCGGGTTGATCGGCTCGGCACTTGCAGAAAAGGCAAAGGGATCTTCCGTGATGCGGGTGTTTCCAGCAACTTCCGAGCTTCATCAATATCCAGATTATGGCGCTTGGCTAAACGTCTGACTCTACTAGGGCTACCTGTATTGAATTGACGTCTCGATACCGTGCGATAGCTCACTGATGAAGGGACGAGGTTGAGCTCGCCCACATGAATATGATCTCTCATCCCAAAGTACCAAGGCATATTCATCAATTCTTCAAGTCGCTCACGTCGACCATGCACTCGCAATCGGTTGCCGGGAGTCCTCGCCTTGATACCCGTGCGGTGATCCGGCAAGCTGATACCAATATCGTCAGCATCAAGATCAAACAGGGCTCGGTGAAGCTTGGAATAAAGTACTCCCATCAATGTCCCTTCAACGAAGTCAGGATCTGGAAGTATTCGGATATCCAGGTAGTGATCCATGAGTTACCCCGCTTCACCAAAGACACCACCTCGAACCAGAACGGCCATAACAAAATGCTGCTGCTCTACAGAGGGAACCTTATCCTTCAAAATCCAGTTATCCAGCAGGTTATAGAAGTCCATTTTCTGTTTAGGCTGGCGGAAAGCCGAGCCGAGCGTGGTAACTGATCCATAGGGCTCGACTGCAATGGGCCCCAACTCGTCATTATTCTCCGGTTGGGGATACCATGTATCAATGGTTCTCAGCGCATTGCCAATTTTCTGGGAGTGAATCGCCGCTGCATTCTCTTCCCCGATTCGATAAAGCGTCTTGCTCTTGTCTCCACGGGAGCGTTCCAGAATCAGTTCCTGCGATGGAAATACTTCCTGCCCTTCACCAATACGTACGAATGCTACAACATCCAATAATAAATAATGCTGCCCAGTGAGTGCTTTTTCGATAAGAGCTCCCAAGGCACGGGTATCCTCATTACCATTAAAGTCACGGAGCGACAAATCCTGTGCATTGAAACGCCACTGCTGCTTTGCTTCCCCCTGAAGCGACTGGCTCACGATCACCTCAATAGACTCGGCGCCTATACGATTACGCCAAAGGAAACGGCCATTCGCGAGGTTACATGCATAGCGGTGCGCCAATTCATTAAAGCCAATTTCATTGATATAGCCATTCACCGTCTGGCTCAACTTGGCCTGATAGTCTGCATTGTTACAGGCAGAAGGCTGGCCTGTACCGGGAAGAATACGTAGTGTGAAATGAACAGCCAAGGTGTCTGCATCGTGCGGCAAGGTGGCTACATCAACCGTTTGCAGGTTGGGTTTTTCGACTTCTGCATCCAGCTTTGCCGGGTCTGGATTCTTGGCATTCAGGCGATTGGAAATGGTTCCTCTAACAGACTTTTCCCGTACAGGCACAGCTGGCCAGCTTGTGTAGGCGCCGCGGTCATTCCAGTATCCGGCGCTGAAACGTGCATCGGAAGGGTCAAGTTTACGTTCAAAGGCAAGTACAGAGGCTGTTTTGAGTGGCTTATCGTTAGTCGACATAGGTTATTCCCCTGGAAGTAAATCAATTAAGTGCGTCAGACTATGTATTGTTTAAGCGATAAATACCGCGATCCAATTCGTTCTCGACAAACCAAAGAAGTTGGGACGGATCTTTTATTCGATGAGGACTTACCCACTCACCAATGGAATGAAGTGTTTCAACAAACTGAAAAGACGTACTGTTATCGCGAGCCTTATCGACCTCACCCGGACCATAGAGCGGCGAAATCGCACCATAGCCAACAGGAATCGGCACTAACCATCCGCCAAATGGCCTACGAACCGTCCATTCAATCCGTTCCCGCGTATCCCCGTCATCAGTCTCCACGCTTACCCGCTGGCATTCATGGTTCAACCGAGACAAATCCAACCAGGCATCCAGCGCTGTGGCTGAGCTCTTTTCCAACTTGAGAGCTGCCGTATGTTGTTGCAGCGCATCATCACGTAGTACCAAAGCGAATCCCGGTAATAATTGGCGCTTGAGAACGCGCCACGCATGTGCTCGTTTTTCGTATTCGTCACTGTCAAAACTAACCAATTTTGGGCGAGATCGTTTACTTTTCGGATTCGCTACCGGCAGGACGCTTCCCCCTGCAATACGCATTCCCTGAACCAACTCATGAATCTGGTCGGCAAGTTGTTGGCGCCGTTCTTCCAAGCGAAGGTCATCGCTCCCCTCCTGCGCTCCAACACTAATCAATAGGGAGATACAAAGATGAGCCCGCCCTTCCTCAACGATAGCGGAGGCGTTCCCCGATTTATCAACTGGGTTGCGTGTAAGATGGAACCCTTTCACAAAAGTGCCAGTGGTCACTTGTGGTTCGATACGGTGGCAAACCACACCAATTTCATTAAAGACAAGGCCAATATCATCCGGTAGCTTTCTCTCCAACGCGTGCATAAAACCCACAAAGGCACTCATGGCAGGGAAGCCCCACGTCATAGGGCTCGATATGATATTAGCGTTTTGGATGTAGAGCCTGGGGAGTACCAATAAGTGATCAATCTTGAACATCGTCCAGCTCCTCTTCCTCAGTGATCAATACTTCCTCCAGATCATCAAGTTGACGCCGGAAAGCGGTGATAATGTGAGAAAACTCCTTACTCCAATGCTTATGCTCTGCATCGCCGAAACCAAGCGAGCTCAACTTGTTCATTCGTTCATTCAACCAATTGGCCGCACGTAAACTTACCTTGGAATGCCAGTCGGACTGATTCCGGGCTTCTCTGAATTCCACATCATGCAGAGCACGCCCGGGATCCAGCCAATATTGTTCAGCGGGTACCAATTCACATTTTTCATCATTGCTCCAACCCGGTGCCAGCCCATGAATGTCAAAAGTGAATAACATCAGTTCATCCACCAATATGGCAACCCAATCATCGCGAGCATCACGAATATGCATATTGCTGATAGTCGCGCGCTCCAGAAGGCGCACCAGTTCATTCAATGCCCGCCACACCATGGGGCGTCTACCAAAACTTTGAAAGGCATCACGCATGGGGGCATACACATGGCGGGATTGCCATTCAGGAGGAAGGGAAGCCAATAGATAGTTTTGCCCTCCGCGTTCACTATTTAATTGAGATACATTTTGCGGGTTAGCTCCACCCAGTTTCTGAAGAGCCAAACGCGGATAATCCGTATAGCTTCCATCAAAATATTTGCCATCCTTACGCGCTTTTCTACCGTTTTTTGCATCTTCGCCGAAACGTGATTCACTAATATTGGCGTGTACAGAATGAATTAAAGCGGTCGAATAAAGAGGAGCCAATATCCGATATTCCTGATCATTGGTGGGTTCATCCCCCACCAGCCAATACATCTGTTTCCCTTTCGTGTGGGAGCTTTTAATCCTTTTCGCATCCATGATACCGGCGAATGACTTAACCCACTCACTGGCTTGATCGGAATCATGACTGAGCGCTTGAATCAATTCTTCATCGTTTTCCAGCGCTCGTTCCAATAGACTTTTCTCTTCCCAAACAGTTTTGAGAAACTTGTACACATAAAGTACTTTTGCGTCTCCCACAACATCTGCACCGAAGTTAGATGGAAGGCAATGACTCCCCACTAATCCGGCCTGATCCAATACCGATGGATCAACATAGAGGTTGGTCCCCTTGGCATCAGAATGAATGGCTTTTAGCGAATGTGTTACGACCTGCAATTGAGATACACGCTTGGCAGCGTCTGCCAGCCAGGCTTGAGGCTCATATTGCTGTTGAAGTTTCAGATATTGGGGATCATCAGGGGATAGCTTTTCCGCCTTGGCTGAAAAACGCTCATGGATGAAGCCTTCGATGGCTTCACGCAATGATGAAGGTGGGGCAGGTTCGGGCATAACATCTCCTGGAATCTTTTTGCCATGTCCATTCAACCGTATAGGTTGCTTAGAAATATATGTTCTTAAGGGTAAACCCTCATCCGCTACCGCACAGGTAGCCCTCTCAAGCCGGCCCTATGGTCGGCTTTTCACTTATTGCCAACAAACCCCAACGCTGGGTGGAAGTACCATCCATGTCGGGCATATTCACTCTTCAGGCTTATCCGTCCAAAGCGTGAAGCACATTGCAAGAGAGACATCCCCATAGCAGAGGCCTGATCTTCAAGGGCATCCATATAATCGGTTTCGTTCCAGGGGGTGATGTCAGGATGTTTCAAGGACTCATCGGAAATACGGGTAAATTGACTCTCGGCATGAATCGGCTCTGCTTTCCCAGAACAATAATTAATGCGTAGAAAAGAGTAATTTTCTTCGTCCTCATCGGGTAACAATACAAACTCGTCTTCTGCCAGATCATCCCGGCGGAAGGGTTGCTGCTGAGTGGCCAAGGCAGAAAGTGTCAAACTTGCCGGTCTAAAGAAAAGGTAAGCCCCCAAACGCTTCCGCTTTGGCTCACCTCTTCGTTTCCGCTGTCTTCCTGTCGTTTCTACCTTGTATCCTTCAATCATTAACTGCCCCAATTGCGAATGTTCCAGATCAGCCAGCCGCTGAGTTGGGGTTAACGGCTCAGCAGGAATGAGTCTGGGGCGTGAATCTATACAGGTATACTCTTCTTCTCTAAGCAGCGACTCCAACTGATATGACGCCAATAACGGTTCCGATTCGAACCCCGGGCGATAAAAAGCCGGCATTGACTTTTTCAGGTGCCGAATGTTTGTGGACAAGAGCGCAATATTGGGTGTCGATACTGCAGTGTGGCGATGTCGCCTGACACGCCCCGCCAACTGAATAATCGAACGCATGGATGAAGGCTCAACCAGCGCCCAGTCATAATCATGATCACGCCCTACTTCTGTTACCGGAGAGCCCAATACAATAAATAATTGATCCTGCATATCGCACTGATCAATGCGCTGGCGAATATCAGGGAAATCAAATACAGCATATTCATCATGCCGATCCAGCACATGATCAAGCGTGGATTCAAGTCGAGACCTGAGTAATAGAGGAAATTGGGAATGGTAAACACAGAGATGGATGTGGAAATTGCTCAAGCGCTCTGATCGATATAACCACTGTGCAAGATCCACTAGAGGTTCGATATTCGCCATTCTGACCAACCCGAAACTAACACGCTTTCCACTGACAGGGTCAATGGAATGATGGTTGTCATGTAATGCTTTGGATTGCGTCAGTAATACATGCCCCAAGGCATGAGTAATATCTTTAGCGCGGGAAGAAGACGATACGAGTGAGGCGAGATACGCACTACGCAAGACATCCTGTTTTTGCAGTCTGGCAGCGCGCTCTTGGGCGAAGGCGTCATGTGCACTTGTGAATGCCGCACTATCTGCACATTGCACCTGTGAACAGCCATACTCATCAAACCACGCACAGCACGGTGCGACTGGAATACCCGGGACTCCCCTGTGGCGTTGATACTCGGCTCTACCCTCGTGATAGGCCGAGAACAAGCCTTGTAGCATGGTTGGGGGCAGAGTTGCCGACGATAAAAGTATCCGTGATCCGAGCATGCCTGCCCAATACACAAGGCGTGTGAGCCCGGGGATATCCTCAAGCCCAAAATCGTCGGGCTCATCCAATATCAAATCGCTCGACATCAAGCGCAGCATGGGCACAATCTGAGAGCCTCCTCGCAGGCTCTCTGTAGCAGGCATCAAATGATCGATAGTACAAACCAGAACTGGGGCACTTAACAACGACCGTGAATCTGGATCACGCACTGCTCGTGACAACAGCGGATGTTCACCCAGTTGTCCATCGAAAAGTACGTGGCTTTGCTCATCAAGCAATGCCTCCCTCGACTCAGAGCCATTCCATGTGGACTGAGCATGCTCATACAATGAACGTACAGCACTCCCACCCACGCGAATAGCCATGTCATCACTATCAAGACCCAGCTTGTCTCGGTAGGCTTGCCCGGTTTGTAATGTCAGCGTTCTCAGCCCTAACGCTATTGAAAAACGGGCCCCGATCTCAGGGTCATTCAGTGCATACATAATCCGGCCATTGGCAATAGTCTTCCCACAACCGGTGGATGCCATGTTGATACCGAAAAAGCCATGATCATGACTACAGCTTCTCAAGCTTGTAGCCAAATCGAAGGCTTTATCCTGCCAGCGGAAACGAGAATCCTTGCTACGCTGACTAAAGCCCTTGTGACGCGCAATACGCGGAAGGCTACGAACCATGTCAGGCATACGGTGTACAATGTCGCCCACCGTTCTGGTAACACCCAGCAGGTGTTCATCCAATGACTGACAGCGCTCTTTATAACAATCCGTATTAGCGAACAGGCGGCTCGACCACGGCCCACGAAGTCGCCCTTCATTCGTCAGGCTTGAGTAATGATGGTCAGCCAGCATCAATGCCATACGCGAAAGGTGCATAACATAAGGAGATGCCATCGGTAATATGGGGTGATGGAGTGACTTCAGTTGTCGTGCTGCACGTCGCGCACGGGTTTGCCAAGCGTCCATGAACATGGGCAATCCATCAGGAAATTGCCAGTAGGGTATTACTTCATTCCCAGGCTTTTCTTCAACACGTTCATTCCATCCGGCAGAAATATCCATGGGAAGTTCGGGTATATTGCCTGTATTCAGACTAGTACGAGCACCCACCCATTTTTGTTGTAAATTATCATCCCTGACAGGCAAGGCAGGTAAACGATGGTGACTCAAGATAAGCCATCCGATCGCTGCAGCCAAAGGCGGTAAATTTGCAAATGGATAAAGATCCTGCTCTTTGAGGCTATCTATACCATCGCGCTTGAGTAATGTTATCCATTCGTCATCTTCAGGCGTCAGATTTTCAAGACGGGTCAGCCAACTATCATCATCATCCGTTCCAACAAAGGCTTCAAACAAACGTAACGACACCCATTCATGACGGTAAAGATTACGTCCTTCAAGATGCCCCAGCAGTCGGCTTTGGAAGGCTTTGCTCGCCTTCCCCATGTCATGAAAAAGAGCAGCCAAGGTCGTCAGCAATTGAATCAACTGCCCACTGTGCCAATCATTTTCATCATCGGATCGCACAATATTGCGGCGTGTCATATTGGTGGGTACGGTTCCCTTATCATTGAACTGGGCTGCGTTACCGACAATCCACAAAAGCTCACTGCGGTTTCTTCCCTTTATCCAATGGCAGGCAACAGCGGTATTTTTTCTCGCACGTTTACGTAATAACTTGCGTAGAGTAGTCAGACCTTCGGATGTAATGGCCGTTTGCCACACTTTGTCACCACAACGCTCTGCAAATTGGTCCAGGATACGACGAGTTTCTTTGAGCGCATTTTTATTACACTGGGAAATCAAGAGCACATTCATGCTTTTTGTATCCCCAATGCCGTGGATGTCTCCTTCAAGGTATCGATCATGAAATCCAGCGATTCCGTACGCGTCAACTGATCAATGCAAGCTTGCCGGAATTCGCGCTCTTCATCTCCTTTCATGGCAGATATAAACGCCAGTGGCAGGATCACCGCATCCTTGACCAGATCAGCAACATCAAAAACCAGTCCACCGCGCCTTGTTTTACCATGAAGGACAGCCAAGCCATGTGGTATTCCCAAAACCCAGGTGGCAGTAGCGGCAAGGCCATAAGCCAGATAATTGCCGTGATCCAGAAAACGATTGGCTGAATCCGCACCGCTACCATGTTTGGCTCTCTTGAACTCACCATAGCCCACAGCATTAACGGCAAGCTTGAATAACGTTTTGGTTAACCGAGCTTCAAACAACAATAGGTCAGTAGTATTGGGTGCAGCGGTGATCGCCTCACGATGAATATCCAGAGTACGCTTCAGAAAGGCCTTATCGATATTGAACCCCATATCAGTCAGGTCACGGTGCGTCCACCGAGCTTCGATATTATCTAATCTTTTTAATTGAAATGTTCGAGCGGCTTCCAATCGCAAATGGTCTTCAAACCAAAAATTTACCCAGCGTTGTAAATACTCTGTAGGCCGATATTCACTTTGTGGCGTTAACCAGGCAACATCTACTTCGACTTCAGTCGCTGAAAAAAGAGGCGTTCCTCCCCCGCCACAAAAACCAACCAGAACTCCGGCCTTGGCTAATTCACGCATAGCCGCTTGGGTGATGGATGTACCTGTACCCAACAAAAGAGAGGTGGTATTGGCAATTGGAATATTCCAGTAAAGAGAACGGGCACCTTCATCTGTGACATATTCAACCCGCCCACCATTAACAAGCACTCTACAATGCTGAAGGTAATAGATTTGTGCGCGTTTAGAGTGAAGGATGGTTTTTAAATCACTCGACGTTATCTCTTCCATGGCATTCACTTGAGTGGATATTTTTTAATTGTATTTTTTATACTTTTACCTAGATCTTCGGGAAAAGACGCTTATCAATCAGTTTGAAGGGTAGTTCCAAGGTCGGCAAAAACACCCCAACTCAACCCGCCACCACTTCCCTACCCCTCTCCCTATGCTTGGAAAGCTCTTCCGTCACCCTATCCATCATTGCACGATCAACCCGCAACAACTTCACACACCCTGCTGTCATCAGATAGGTAATGGCTGGCAATACCAAAAATACGACCTTTATCACGATCAGCGTGGTAGCGGTCTGATCAGGCTGGTCAGCGTGATAATGGCTCCAGGCCAATACAGAACTCACCAGTGTTCCCGACAACGCCAACCCCATTTTCAATGCGAGAAAATTACAAGCGAAGGTAATCCCGGTTAAGCGTTTACCCGAACGCCATTCGCTGTAATCATCCACATCAGACATAATTGCCCAGTCCAGTGGCTGAGCAATCTGATGCACCAGATTCAGAATAAAATATGCCACTGTCAGCAGAAGACGCTGCTCAGGGTCAATAAAAAACATCCCGGCCGACCAGACAAACAGAAAAATACTGATCCAGAAAAAGATGTTCAATTTGCAGAAACGATCACTCAAGGGTTTCGCAAGAGCACTCCCGATAATCATTCCCACCACACCGATACTCATGAATATCGTCGTGAAGGTATCGTCTGCTTTAACGACGTATTTCAGAAAATAAAGTGCAGCTGCCATGCGGATAAAACCGGGAAGCACATTGATAAACGTCAGCAACACCGTCTTTACCCACTGATCATTCTTGAGTACCAGCTTTAAATCATCCCGCAAGCGATGATGTTTATCTGAATGGACGGGAGTCACACGTTCTTTCACCAGTGCGAAACAAGACACTAACAAAACGAACCCGATGCAAGTCAGGATGCAAACAGCCCGGTGATACCCCATGGCCTGATCGCCCTTTCCCAACCATTGCACCATCGGTAACAGGCTGATCGTCAGAATCAGTGTAGCCACCCCCACGCCCATGAAGCGGTAGGATTGACAGGCGACACGATCCTGCGGGTCATAACTGATGGCACTTCCCAACGAGGTATAGGGAATATTGATGAAGGAATAGGTAATTGACATTAATAAATAGGTCGCGAAGGCATAGATCACCTTCCCGCTATAACTAACAGCAGGCACTGTGAACATCAATACACAGAGCACCGCGTATGGAAATGCAAAGAATAGAATATAAGGCCTGAATTTACCCCAACGGCTATGCGTTCGATCAGCCAACATGCCAATGACAGGATCGGAGACGGCTTCAAGTACTCTGACCCCCAGCCAAACGAGGGCTACAGAGGATGCCGTTAGTCCATAGACATCGGTGTAATAATAATTCAGGAACAGGAAAACAGCGCCGCCCACAATGTTGCAGCCAGCATCCCCCATGCCATAACCGATCTTTTCAATCATACCCAGTCGCTGGCTGTTCATCTGTATCCTTTTTTGGAAGGCGGTACTCATCCGGAGAGAACATCCGGATTTATCCCTTGTAGTGTGCGGCGCATACGCCCCTATTGGAACGTTCAAACGGGAGGCAATTACCTCAAAAGACTATGTTGAATATCCCGCTCATTGTCATTTCGCCTTACCACACTATTGACGAGCGCGGATAATAACCGAGGTGGTCTGCCATTGCATCAAGGCTATATAAGCGCTTTCGATAGGTCCAAAAGCCACTTTGCGTTCATGTAGATGATATCTGTATGGGCCTACACGCTCTGAAGGCCCTCTTCTCTCTTGCATATGCATTCGAATCATCAGCATGCAGCTATGTATAGCACATCCCTTGTCGCAATGTAGGCGTATAGATAAGGAATCGTTTCAAGAAAAGACAACCGTCACGAACAACAGTCGTCTGCATTAGGAAAATGAGAGTATGTTTGCTAACGTAGTTTCTCATTGGCAAGCATACGAAACTTCATCAGCCATCACGTCTGCTTTTTCATCACAATTCTTATTACCTGAAGGATGCTACTCATATGTTCGCATGGGTCACTTTGCTGACACAGCCGAGCTATCTCGTCGGTGTGAAAGCTCTCCATCGCTCCCTGCAAAAAAGCGGCACCCAATGGCCATTGGTCGTTATGGTGACAAGCAACGTTGAACAGGACGTCCGCGATGCTCTGGTACAGGATGGTTGTATTGTTCATCCTGTCGAACATTTGGCGCCACAAGCCGAACTGACACAGCATTATGCGCTGCCTCAATTCGGTGAAGTCTGGAACAAACTTCGTATCTGGGGATTGACCGACTACCAACGCGTGGTCTTTCTGGATGCGGATATGTTAGTGCTACAAAATATGGATGAGCTTTTTACGCTGGATTTTGGGGATAACACCATAGCGGCTTGCCATGCCTGTCGTTGTAATCCAAGAAAGCTGAAGAGCTACCCCGCTGACTGGAACCCAGAGCATTGTCATTACACCTGGCAGGAACGGGGGGAGCAACCACCTGCTTCTCTGGATCTCTATCTGAATGGTGGTTTTCTGGTACTCGAACCCGATAATGCTGTATTGCAAATGTTTGAGGAAAAACTGGCCGCCATCGATGACTTGAAAAAGTACCCCTTCGCCGAACAGGACTTTCTCAATGAAGTCTTTTCCGAGCGCTGGTTACCTCTTCCCTATATTTACAATGCGCTGAAAACACTGATGTTCCAACATCCCAAAATATGGCATCAGGAAGAGGTAAAAAACATCCACTATATTCTGGAAAAACCCTGGAAGATCGATATTGAGAAATCGAAACAAGAACATGACCGCTATTACCCACTGGATAAACTGTGGTGGGAAATAGGAAGGGAATAGAAAGAAGTCCCTTTTCTCACGGATCAGGTGTAGCCTGATTACCTCTTCGAACAGAGGCACACGTTCAAAAAACCTTAGGCCGGGCGCTTAAGGCTTCAGTAAATGAGGGCTGTCAAAACAATATTCTGCCAGCCCCCTTTGGGCATTCAGCTGCACAGCCTTTCTGTGTGAACCACGGGGCGATAACATCAAATCGCCCATGTGTGTATCCTTTGAAGAAAATGGTTCACATACTTGGCTCTACGTTCACTCAGCTTTTTTATTAGCGGTTCGCAGTAGCCTCCTCTACGTAGCCCATCTATAAAAGCACTATATACCCGCCCGTAACAACACTGCATCCAGTAATACCTGAGCCCCTGCCGCCGCATCTTCAGCCGTTATGGATTCTGCTGGATTGTGGCTGATCCCCTTCATGCAAGGTACGAAGATCATGACGGTGGGCGCAATTCGGGAAATATTCACTGAGTCATGCCCGGCTCCAGATAATATACGTCGTGAAGAAAACTGGCGTTGTTCGATGGCTTGTTCAACCAGATCGATACAGGTTTCATCAAATACAATGGGTGCACTATCCAGGATACGCCTGACCGTAACATCGGTGGTGGCAGTAATCTCTGATGAGCACAGTTTGTCGAGAGCCTGTTCAAGCCTGTTTAGTACCGCTTCTTCGGGGTGGCGAATATCCAGCGTCAGGTTAACCTCACCGGGGATAACATTACGTGACGCATGTGGGATCGAAAACTCACCAATGGTGACGTTGGCCCCTGCATCCAATGCCATTCGCCGGAGCTCAAGGGAAAGCTCTGCCGCTGTCATGAAGGCATCCCTGCGAAGATGCATGGGGGTTGTCCCTGCATGAGCAGCCATCCCCTTAATGGAAATGTCATACCACCGCATACCCTGCGCACCGGTCACGATGCCAATGGTTGTCTCCTCGGCTTCAAGAATGGGGCCTTGTTCTATATGAAGCTCGAACATGGAATCGAATTCAACTTTTCCCAAGGGTAAATCCCCACGATAGCCTATCTCTTCCAGCGCCTCTTCGAAGGTAATGCCGTTGCGGTCTTTTGCCGAAAGAATCTCCTCAACCGGCAATACGTTCGCAAACGCTGCCGATGACCCCATGGAGGGCGCAAATCGCGCACCTTCTTCATTGGTCCAGTCCACCAGAACAATGGGCTTTTCGGGCGTAATGTTGTTTTCGCTCAATGTACGTAACACTTCAAGCCCGGCAAGCACACCCAAAATGCCATCGAACTTGCCACCCGTGGGTTGAGTATCCAGATGGCTGCCCATTGCGACAGGCTTGGCATCGGACGAGCGGCCGGGGTAATGGGCGAAAATAGTGCCCAACGTATCCACCTCCACATGAGCGCCAAGCTTTTCACATTCAGCACAAAACCAATCGCGAATAGTTTTATCTTCCTGTGAAAGGGCCAGTCGTCTTACTCCCCCTTCATCGGTACCCCCGACCCGGGCTGTTTCGAGAATAGTTTCCCACAGGCGTGCTGCATTGATATCAATTGCCATTCATTCGATCCTTCTTGTTTTTGTATGAATTATCGGAAGCGCTAAATTCAAGACCAACGTATTGATTTCACGTTAACAAAGAAAAGTGGGTGATGAAATAACGTAATACTCGTTCCATTCATCATCACTGCAAACATTCCATGCCGACGAATATCAATAGCCATCAGAGAGGATACCTATAATATCGTTATCGTGAATCATTGCTATGTAATAGGAATGTCATTGAGGGCAGGGAAACAAAATACGTTCATAAAAAAGCCAATAAGTCCCCTATCCATTGGAATAATACTGACATGCATCATAACGCCCTATAGTAGTTATGGAGCACGATGATATGTAATAACGTGCCATTTGATACAAGAATATCTTTCCGCTAACCCTCACTGTCGAGACACGACATGCTTAACAAGATAACCAGTGTCATCCTGCTCCTTTTAGGGGTAGCGACACTTTATATGGCTATCCGGCTGGTTATGGTCGGAGGGTCACCGTTTTATGTCCTGATGGGACTGGCTTTTATTATCAGCGCGGTACTCTTGGTGCTGAAAAAGCGTAGTGTTTTAACGCTTTACGCGATCTTCATGTGGATAACACTCGCATGGATTATCTACGAAGTGGGCTTCGATAAATGGCAATGGATTCCCCGTGGGGATATTGTCGCGTTGATCGGGCTCTGGCTGGCTCTTCCGTGGATGACAAGGCCACTGAACCGCCTGCATCAGTCTAATCGCGGTTTTCATCCCTTTTTGGGGGGAACAGTCATCATCATGCTCGTGATGGTGATTGCGCTATGCTTCTATGATCCCTACCCCACTGAGGGAAGTTTTGGTAATGATGAGACTACGGCTACAAGCGACGCAGGTCAGGATTACAACAATTGGGTCGCCTATGGCGGTAACGATATGGGGCAGCGCTATTCAGGCCTGAATCAGATCAATACGAAAAATGCTGCTCATTTGAAGGTGGCGTGGCAATACCACACTGGCGATCTTCGCAATCCACAAAAGGATGCCACCGAATATACTTTCGAAGCCACGCCTCTCAAGGTGAATAACAGCTTGTATTTATGTACGCCACATGGACGCGTGGTGGCACTGGATCCTGATACGGGCAAGCGTAAGTGGCAGTACTCCCCTTTGCCTGATCCCTCTATTGACCAACAGCACCAGACATGCCGCGGTGTCGCTTATTATCAGGAACCAACGCAGGCTGACAATTCAGCCAATGCCAATGCTTCCACAGGACAGAATCAGGCCGCTGAGAATACACCTACTGGACAGGCAAGCACATCCCCTCAGACCGATGCATCCTCTTCGGCCCCCATGTCGGATACCGCTACTTCCACGGCGTTAAATGGCGGCCAATGTATCAAACGTATCTTTTCTACCACCGCCACCCATCCACAGTTGATTGCACTGGATGCCAATACCGGTAAGCCATGCGAAGACTTTGGCAATCATGGGAAGGTCGATCTGCTGGCCGGGCTGGGGCAGGTACGCCCACATGCCTATATGGAAACAGCAGCACCACTGGTAGCAGGTGATTTGGTGATTGTGGGTGGCTCAGTCACGGATAATGGTTACCAACGTGGCAACCCATCGGGCGTCATCCGTGCCTATAACGTTCATACTGGCAAATTGGTATGGAATTTTGATGCTTCCCAGCCTAATCAGACAGCACCACTCGCCCATAGAGCCACCTATCCCCACGACACGCCTGTCGCCTGGGCAACTCTCAGTGCGGATATCAAGAACAATCTGGTTTACGTCCCGTTTGGCAATGCTTCACCCGATGAAGTCGGTATTGATCGTGATCCCAACAGCAATACAGAAAAAATGCGGGACACCATCGTAGCCCTGGACTTGCAGACCGGCCAGATGAAATGGGCATTCCAGACTTCACATCATGACTTGTGGGATCGTGACAATCCATCCCAACCATCATTGTTGAATATTACCTATGATGGGCATTCACAACCGGCCATGGTGCTTCCTACAAAGACAGGTAATGTTTTCGTATTGAATCGTTTAACGGGGCAACCCATCTATCCGGTCCATGAATACAAGACATCGACCAAAGGCATTCCCGGGGAACACTATGCCTCGTCACAACCTGTGTCTGCCTTGAGTTTCATTCCACACCCGCTGAAGGAATCGAGCATGTGGGGGATGACGCCCTTCGACCAAATGTCATGCCGAATTACCTTCAAATCAGCACGGTACGATGGTAACCCGTGGACACCGTCCACCGAACATGGATCGATCATCAATCCGGGTAATATCGGTGTCTTTAACTGGGGCTCGGTGGCCGTCGACCCTGTTCGACAAATTATGGTCGCAGCACCAGTGCGCCTGGCTTATTACTATCATCTTGTGCCAAGGCAAGCCTCTGATGAAAATCGTCGCCTTGTTACCACACCCAAACAGGGATACTGGAACGAGAACTTCGGTGGTCACTATGCCATCAAAATAGCACCGTTCTCATCACCGTTGGGTATTCCATGTCAGGCACCGCCGTGGGGTACGTTGGCTGGCGTTAACCTGAAAACCGGCAAGGTGGTTTGGGATCGTCGTATCGGGACAACCAAAAACCTGAAAACGGCCTTCCTGCCAGGTCGATTCCCCATTGGCTTCCCGGTCGGTATGGTGGCACATGGTGGCGGCATCATTACGCGGGGAGGCCTGTTTATTCAGGCAGCGACTGCGGATGACTACTTCCGTGTGTATGACCTGAACAACGGCAAAGTGCTCTACCAGCACGAGCTTCCGGCGGGCGGGCAAGCGACGCCAGCCACGTATACAGGAGCAGACGGTAGCCAATACATTGTCGTCGCTGCGGGTGGGCACGGCAGTCTGGGGACAAAACTGGGCGATAGCGTAGTGGCATTCAAACTGTCACAGTAACCCACCCTCGTTTACATATCGTGTTACCTTGCAAACAAGAAAGCCGCCTTTTCAAAGGCGGCTTTTTCAATTCATTATTTCCCCAAACGATCACGCATCCAAAACAGCAAAAGCCACAAGGTGAAGGCAAGGTTATTTCTAAAGCATACTTTTACTCGCTTGTTGATTAGAGCATGAACTCTTTCGTTCATGAAAGACAGGAGGTATCGTCAGCACTTGCCCGGGTGCCCCATCATTATGCTCATCCAGAAGGGCCAGTGTACCCTCGACCATGGCCTCTACATTCTGATCAAAGCTGCTGAGTCCATAAGCTTTCCAGGCCGCACTTTCAATATTGTCATATCCGACAATCGCTATCTCGTCAGGGATATGAACGTCAAAGTCATAACGCAATGTATCCATAACGCCCAAGGCCATCAGATCATTGGCACAGAAAATAGCGGTGGGACGTTGCCCAGCCCCCCACAGGGAGCGAATGGCCTCTTGCCCTCCCGCATAATCGTAATGCCCCCAGGCCTCGCTTAACGTCGTACCCTTTTCCGCTATTGGCATACACTCTTTCACTACATGAGCAAATCCTTGAAAACGCAATTGCTCTGCGGGACTCCCTTCAGGGCCATGAATAAAACAAAAGTGCCGGTGACCTCTTTCGATAAAATAATGGGCTATCTGTTGGCCTGCCGCATGATTATCTGAATTGACTGAACTGACCCCGGGGGCGTTTTGCAGGTTATTGAAGGCCACGACCGGGATGTGAGTGGCAGAAAGCACTTGAGCAATCTCTGGAGTAATGACAGCCAAGGCACTGACGATAGCGTCGACCCGATAGCGCATAAGCTGCTCGATTGCACCATCCAGCGCGTGATCGCTCTCTACATGAGTTACGAGTACCTGCTGGCCCCGTTGCTGCAAATGCTGGGTTAACGACTCCAGAACACGCGCATAAAAAGGGTTATGCATGCCACCCAATACAACAGCTACCATATTGGAGCCCTTCCCTTGCATGATGGCAGGTAAGGCATTGGGTCGATAATCCAATTGGCTGGCAGCCGCCAATACTCGTGCTCGTGTCTTTTCTGACACACTTCCATGAGCTGAAAAAGTACGCGAAACGGCGGACTGAGACACACCTGCCAAGCGAGCCACATCCGAGGATGACGCCAAACGATGTCTCTTTTTCATGAGCAGGTCTCGGTCTTTGGGGGCATAAATTCATTCATTGTCATTTTATCGTTTCGTCCTGTCACATATCAGGACCAATGTATCCTGGGCGGCATGATGCGATCAGCCATATCTATAAATTACCCACATCTATAAATCATTTATATCTATAAATGAAGATACTGATATACGCCAAAGGCGCAAAAAAGTTCATATGAAATCAGACAGTTCGACCATTGGTGTATTGATGCAACCTTTTTCACTGCCTATTTTGCATAGCTATGCATACACTCTAAAAACACAGTAAACGAGACTACATCATGCCTACCAAAAATGTACTGGACAGTTTCAAACTTGAAGGGAAAACAGCCATCGTAACAGGTGGCAATCAGGGAATTGGCAAGGCCATCAGTTGGGCTTTGGCAGAAGCAGGCGCCAGTGTCATCATTGCCGCGCGTAATCTGGAACGAAGCCAACAGGCAGCCAAGGCCCTTCAGGAAGCCGGGCACACGGCATCCGCCATTTCATTGGATGTAACGTCGCCTGAAGGTATCAGTAAAGCCCTTGATGACATTGAAGGCAATATCGATATATTGGTGAACAATGCTGGCATCTGCTACCACGAGCCTTCTATCGAGATTACCCCCGAGCGCTTCACAGAAGTCATCAATGTGAACCTGAATGGTGTCTGGTTCTGTGCTCAGGCAGTAGGCAAACGCATGATCGAACAGAAGCATGGGGCGATTATCAATATCGGTTCCATGTCGGCCGATATCGTTAACCGCCCGCAATGGCAGCCTGCCTATAATGCCTCCAAGGCAGGTGTGCACCATTTGACGCGCTCATTGGCGGCAGAATGGGCCCCTTACAATATTCGCGTCAACGCCATTGCTCCCGGATATATTGCGACGGATATGTCGCCTATTGATAACCCTGAATTCAAGCGCTACTGGATCGAAGACACCCCCATGCAACGCGCAGGTGATCCACAAGAGCTGGGCCCCCTCGCCGTATTCCTTGCCAGTGAGGCCTCTACCTTCATGACGGGTGCCATCGTTACGATTGATGGTGGCTATAGCGTTTTCTGAACATGCGTTAATCACAGGCAGATAGAAATTTTCACTCGCCCAAGATAGACAAGAGATAGACAAGAAGGATTCCAAACAATGAGTACTTCCCTTCGTTTCACCAACAAGACGGCTGTTATCACAGGGGGTGGTGGAGACATTGGGCAGGCAATAGCCAAACGATTAGCCTCCGAAGGCGCTGCCATTGCTCTCCTCGATATCGATGGAGGTAAATTGGAAAGTGCCGTTCAAGCGCTGAAAAAGAGTGGCGCCAAAGTAAAAGGCTTTGTGTGTGATGTCACAGATTGTCATTCGGTTGAAAAAGCACGGGATGCCGTCATCGAAACCTTCGGTAGTATTGAGTTGCTTTTCAACAATGCCGGCTATCAGGGGGACTTCAAGCCCATTCATCAGTTTCCCACTGCAGATTTCGAAAAAGTAATGAGCATCAATGTGGTCGGTGTCTTCAACGTACTCAAGGTCATTTCCAGCCATATGGTGGAACAAAAGCAGGGTGCGATCGTCAATACTGCCAGCATGGCGGGTGTTGGTGGTGTGCCCAATATGGCAGCTTACTGCTCATCCAAATTTGCTGTCATTGGTTTGACTGAAACCGCTTCGAAAGACTTATTGCCCCATAATATTCGTGTGAATGCAGTGAGCCCGGGCCTTATTGGTCCTGCTTACATGTGGACGCGTCAGGTTGAATTGCAGTCACAGGCGGGCTCGCAGTATTTCCCGGAAGATCCTGAAAAAACTGCGGAACAGATGATCAATAGCGTTCCCATGCATCGCTATGGTTCTGTCGAAGAAATTGCCGGCGCTGTCTCTTTTCTGCTGAGTGATGAAGCAAGCTACATCTCAGGTATTAATATTCGAATTTCGGGCGGCGGTAACTAATGTACCCGTAAAGGCCACTTTCAAGACAGCTTATGCCCTACCTGAATCTGCCTGTCTACAGGCTGTGATGAAATGGCAGAGCAAATGCTCCGGCATTTGCTCTGTACCAAAACGAGGGGATTTTCCCTGCCTCCCTCCTTTCTTTCCCATCTATTCTTTTCACCAAAATAATATTCCTGAGATCCGATCAGGTACAAACATGCCAGTGTGAACGGGGTGCCTTGCGAATGGCCCTTGAAATCGTGAGTTAGCCTCAACACGTAATAGGCATAACGACACAA
The DNA here is from genome assembly GCF_051251085.1 of Cernens ardua. Lineage (NCBI taxonomy): Bacteria > Pseudomonadati > Pseudomonadota > Gammaproteobacteria > Oceanospirillales > Halomonadaceae > Cernens > Cernens ardua. The sequence goes on along the minus strand of NZ_JBPCZH010000005.1, from coordinate 89,146 downwards.
CGTGAGCGCGTATATCGACATTCCGCATCAATATTTCGCGATAAATTTTTCCAGTCTCACAATGAAACTTTATTTCATCTCATGAGAGGCTATTTGTTGTGTCGGATATACCCATGACCGCGACATCCATTCCTATCACGAAAACAAGTGATGTTGCCCATCTGATTAATTCACGAGGCGTACGAAACAACTACTCCAAAATGATTGTCCTGCTGGCCTTGGGGGGCGTTTTTCTGGATGCCTATGATCTCACGACACTTTCGTATGGTTTGCAGGATGTCGCAAAGGAATTTCATCTTGGCCCCGTATTAACCGGTATCGTTGCTTCCGCGATTGTGGTCGGTACTTTTGTGGGTAATCTGCTGGGCGGCTGGTTGACAGACAAATTCGGGCGTTACTCCATCTTCATGGCAGATATGGCCTTTTTTGTGGTCTCTGCCATTGCTGCCGGGCTTGCACCAGATGTCTGGGTACTGATTGTCGCGCGCTTCCTGATGGGCCTGGGGGTGGGTATAGATTTACCCGTAGCGATGTCTTATCTGGCTGAATTTTCCAAATTCAGTGGAAAAGGGAACAAGGCATCCAGGTTAGCCGCATGGAACCCCATGTGGTATTTGGCGGCAACGACCTGCTTTTTAGTCATTTTCTGCTTTTATTTTTTACTCCCCGCTCAACATATTGACTGGTTGTGGCGTGCTTCACTTATTTTCGGAGCAGTCCCGGCACTGATCATTATTTCAGTCCGCAGCAAATTCATGAACGAATCGCCTCTGTGGGCCGCCAACCAGGGAGATTTCAATAAAGCGGCTGATATTCTGACCCATTCCTATGGAATAGAGGCCCATGCCGCACCACAGCATGAAGAGGCCATAGGCAGACGTACTCTTGAAGAAACCGGATATCCAAAAGAGGCCAACACCCATTCAGCGATCCCGACCAGAAAGGTAGAAATACACCGGTTGTTTGAGCCGCCATACCGGCAAAGAACCATCGTTGCGGCCGTCATGAGTTTTTGTATCTCCTTCGAATATACGGCGATCAACTTTTTCCTGCCCTCGAGACTGACTGAATTTCTGCATGTCGGCGTCTTCGGAACAATCACAGCCTCGTTGGTGCTCACGGCTCTATTCGGTATACCTGCCGCCTTTCTGGGGATGAGGTTGGCATGGAAATGCCGCTCCCGATCAATCGCTATCGTGGGCTTTGGCCTTCAGTTTATCTCGTTTATTGGATTGGCCATTGTGGGGCAACCTCAAAGTCAAACAGGAACCATCATCGCATTGATCCTGTTGGGGTTGTGGTTATTCGCAGAGGGGTTTGGTCCTGGTGCACAGATGATGGTATATCCGACGCTCTCATACCCAACGGGCATCCGCGCAACGGGTGTTGGCTTCGCGCGCGCCTTCACCTGCATTGCGGCGGGGGTGGCACTATTCGTTCTTCCCATGGTGCAGGCTGCGATAGGTACGAATATGTTTTGGGTGGTGTCGCCGGTAACGATCATTCCGATCATTTTCTTGCTAGTGGTCAAGTTTGAACCGACTGAAAGTGATGTCGATATGACGAGTTAACCCCATATATTCTGCCAGTGAGAGCAATCGTTAGCTGTAGTGGACACGCCCTGAACATGCACTTCTGAAGGACAGCCAGCCTATAAAAACGGGGGAGTGAAATAAATCACTCCCCCGTTTTTCATCAACCAATAATGCGATCACTCAATGAACGTTGGCTGTGAAAGTCATAAACGTCCCTGTGGTATCAGCATCAGGGTGTGACCGGCGCTTAAGACGCCAGTTTTTTGGCAATAATGTAGCCTACGACCAGCTCAATGATTGCCAGAATACCGGCCCATCCGCTCCACAGGAACGCAGCGGTCAGAAAAGCTGTCGTGATGATTGCAATGAATGCTTGAACGACACTGATTTGACCTTTTTCAGTTGAAATGCCGCCACGTGTGAAATAACCGCCCACCAATCCGATGATGATGCCGATAATGATATTAAGAATCATGATTCCCTCCATAGATCAATCAAAAACGGACATGCCATAAATGGCTGGTCCGCGTTGGTTATTCATTCAACCTGCACCCACTATAGCAATATTATACATCATGACTGAAATCTATTTGGCGCAAATTACATTTATCGACAACAGTTTCGGTCTGATGAAAATCATTGTCCACTCATAGCGCGCCGAGCATGTGCTGATGAGCGAATAGGTGACATAGCCCACCAGTATGCGCCAGGAGGCGTAAGCACTACTCCACGACCGGGAAAACACGATCATAGATCAGGTTGTACACAAAACCATAGACCATATAAAACACAGCCAGGGAAAATGTAAGCCACAACGTCCCAAACATGCTCTGTCCCAAGTAGTACGCAATGAGGGGCTGCAGAATCACCAAAAGGCCAAGCTCAAACAAGACAGCATGAATAATGCGCTGCCACAGTTTTTTGTGAACGCTATGCTGATAATGCTTGAGCATCATATCGAAGACAAGGTTGTAGATATAATTCCAACCTGCGGCGACGATGATACTGATGATCGCGACGACGCCCATGTGCTCTACGCTTATTCCAAACAAAAGAGGGCCAAAAAGCACAACCAGAACCAAACCGAATATTTCAAACAGGATCGCATGCCGCAAGCGGTCTGCCATGGTACGCATAACACGACTCCTTCTCAAAATTCATGCCAAAAATAGAGAGGCTGCTTTTGTTACCCAAGAGCAAAACCTCTGTGGCAACACTGATTGAAAAGCACTTTGCTACAAGAAATGAGATATAAAAAGTTTGTATCCATCTCATTTTGAGATACATTGAGAATCACAAGACCCAATATTGACGCGAACAACTAGATGCACCGCTATACAAACGTAGGGACCCATCAAAAATGTTCTCATCAACCGGGGTTTCCTACTGATCGCGCCACTCATGAAAAAGCACCATGAACCTCACCTTTGAACAACTTCATACGTTTACCATCGCGGCGGAATGTGGCTCTTTTTCGGCAGCTGCCAGAAAAATGGGACGTGCTCAATCCTATGTCAGTACTCAAATTTCGCATCTGGAAATAGAGCTGGGTTTTGAGCTTTTCGACCGCAGCGGCCGTACCCCCCAATTGACCGCATCAGGCACGCGTATGTTGCAAGAAGCGCATCGGGTAATAATGCAACGTGAGCATTTTCAGGGTGTCGCATACAGGCTGGATCAAGGGGTCGAAGCACAAATAAAGGTCGCGCTGGATGAATTTTATCCAGAACATTTGATTGGAGGGTTGCTGGCGGAGTTTGCGCAGGAATTTCCCAGTGTTGAAGTAACGTTGCTCTTTCCACTACTCGACGATGTCAGTGACATGATCTTGCAAGGGGAAGCGGACATTGGTGTGCTGTGGCGCCCACAAGGCAAGAGTGGTGATGTTATCGAAACACGCCGGGTGGGCCTGGTGCCACTGAAACTGGTCTGTGCGAAGAATCATCCACTTGCGCAACACACCGTGGACTATGAGCGTCTCACCCACTTTCGACAATTGATCGTCGCCACCCGCGGGAGGCGTACATTGCACTATAGCGAGAGAATCTCAAGCGACCTTTGGTGGGTAGAGAGCCATTTCGCCATGCTGGAGCTGGTCAAGCATGGTGTAGGCTGGGCGATGATGTCGGATCACGTTATAGCCTCCTCCCCCACGTACCCTTATCTGGCCACACCCGGTGCGCCGGGAATCGAAAAGAGTATTGAGCTGGAAGTCGGCTGGCATCGACAGCGAGGGCTTGGCCCGGCAGGCACGTGGCTGGTACAAAGAATCCAGCAAAAAGGGCTACCAGCCCTGCCCCCTTTTGCCTGATACCTACCGCTGCATATCACCCGACGACGTGGCTGACAACAGTGACCAACAAGCGCCAGCCCTGCTTTAAAGGCGTAGTCGTACTTTGAGCGCGCCTTTTATAGCCACTTTTTGGTCAACCTTTATTCAAGTGCCAGATAGTGTGTCCAAGCCCAATGGGGCTGTCATGCCAATGATGATTTGCATGTGAATATGGGTTTACCTCCGTACTCACTGCAAGCACTGTTAACCGCCCACATTCGAGCATCATTCATCAGTGACACGCTGATAAATCCGCCGATGCTGTTCCGTTCCCGCAAAACGGAATGGGCCAGTAGCATGCGTCGGGATAGAGATGTCACCTGATATGTCGTACCGCGGCGCTTCAAAGAATGTTTCATAGGTAGGCACATCGATGACCTCACGTTCATCGATTTGACGGCGATGATAATCCGTGTGGAGATACTCTTGATACCCAGGAAGAACCGTACCCGTAAAGAACTCACCAATACAGCCTGAACCATAGCTATAGAAGCCTATACGTTCACCTGTCAGATCATCATTCTTGTCCAGCACGGCACATAACCCAATGAACAGAGTGGCCGTATAACTGTTACCCAGCTGACGACCATAATCCAGGGAGCCTCCCAGCTGAGCTTCCATGGTCGCCTTATCGATTCGCCCCTTATCAGCCAAAGAAGCAAGGCTCTGATGTGCTTTCTCGACCAGTTTAGGTACAGGCGTGTGATAGCAGAAGTGGCGGATATCATCGAAAGAGCGGCCTGATTGTTCTGTGTACTGCTGCCAGACTTCTTCCAGAATCTGCAGGTAGAGCCGTGAAGAGTACTTACCTTCCACAAAAGCGGTATCCGAATAATTTGGACGCCAGAAGTCCATGACATTATCGGTAGCCACACCGTATTCACGATCGAATTCGATCAAACGGGGTTGAGCAGAGAGTACGAGCGCAACAGCCGCACAGCCCTGAGAGGGCTCCCCCGGGGTGCCCAGCCCATAGCGGGCGATATCCGAGGCGATGACCAACACTTTCTTGTCTGGGTTCATCATCAGAAAAGGAAGAGCCAACTGCATGGAAAACGTTCCCGCATAGCAGGCCTGCTTGAGTTCCATCACCCGACAACGGCGTGGCAAACCCAGTAATCCATGTACGAAAGTACTGGCAGCCTTCGATTGATCAACGCCTGATTCAGTCGCGAACAGCACCATTTCGATCTGTTCCCGATCAATGCCTTCAAGCGCTTTTTCAGCTGCTGCGGCGCCAAGCGTGATGATATCTTCATCGGGAGGAGCAACCGACATGGCATCAATGCCCAGCCCTACTGCGTATTTGCGCGGGTCAATTCCCCGGGCTTCAGCCAATGCCGAGAGTTCGAGTGAATAGCGCGACGTGGCAAATGCCATGCCTTCAATACCTAGTTTCATAACCTGTTTTCCTTGTCTTCACTCGCCCTTCTCTGGGGACTTTCTTTCCAACTGTACATGGCTGTTCATTAACTCACCGGGGACTGACTGCGCGGCCAACAAGGAGAGTTCACCACAGAGTACACAGGCAGCCGCACCGACTGCCAATCGTTTGGCATTGGTGCCGGGCGCCACATCACGATCAGTACATCCAAGCGCTTCCAGATTATGCTGAACGAAATCCAGCCCTTTGCCATTTCCCACAGAACCGACGATCAGATTGGGGAGCGTCACGGAGAAGTACAGATCCTCACCACGCATTTCTGCATGCACAATACTCTGTGATCCTTCCACTATATTGGCGGCATCCTGCCCCGTTGCCAGGTAATAGCCCAACAGCATATTGGCAACGTGAGCATTGGCTGTACGAACACCACCGGAGATAATACTACCAATAAGGTTCTTCTTGATGTTTAGATTAACTATGGCTTCAGGTTCAGCCTTGAGAATACGCTTCACCGTACTTTTGGGTAGCAAGACATCCACGATGACGTATTTGCCACGCCCCAGAATGCCGTTGACGGCAGAATTCTTTTTATCACAGCAATAGTTGCCAGATACCGTGACGTAGCCAAGCTCACTATGGCGCGCAAGTAGCCATTTCATCAGATTATCGGATGCCAGTGTCGCCATGTTATGGCCCGAGGCATCGCCTGTCTGATATTCGAAACGAATATAAATCAGCGTTCCCACTACTTGTGTGTGGATATCCAGCAAACGTGCAAAACGGCTGGTTTCCCCCACTGCCTTTTCAAGGTCAGGCCGATAACCCGGAAGTGCCTGAACAAAGCGTTGGGCAGCAATAATATCAGGCGCTTCAAGCAGGACGGAGCGCGTCATGCGGTCATCCATTACGACTGCATTGATGCCGCCCGCCTTGTTACAGGCCAGTGCTCCACGATGGGTGGAATGCCAAAGAGGTGTCTCGTAGGTTGCCATGGGGAGTGGCAACTCAGCATTTACCTCGGTTCCCTTGATTTTTACCGGCCCGACTGAACGCATGGGGACAGCAGCATAGTCATCACTTGCCTGCCAACGCATAACATATATCCAAAACTGTAGATCGTGCGATGTAGCTACTCCAATGGAGCAACCATCTGAAAGAGACTATTTTATGCGCGCAGACCCGACTTGCGCCAGAGAAGAAAACAAGAAGGATGAAATCAACCCGGAAACAGATTGATTTCATCCTGAGAAGAAAGAGCGTTAAGGAAGAAGTGAAGGAATGGATGGGACTATCGGGGCATTATCAATATCCGCCTGTGTCATTTTGAACTCTTCAGGATAATGCTCCCGCGAAGTCCGCCGTTCAGGCTCTGTTGAACGCCACGTATAAAGGCAACGTTGACATTGATAAACTTCCCACACATTTTTAACGGGGGAAACGGCCAATACTTCTATTGTATGATCACCACAACGTGGACACTGCATTATATCTTCCTCCTTATCCCTTATTCGCCATCATACGCGTCAGTTTTTCAACCCATTGGGACGTTTCAGGCAAGTCGTGGACCGGTTGGCTATAGTGACCACGATTGTCAGGTGCCACAGGTGTGGTGGCATCGATCACCAATTTGTCGGTAATCCCGGCCGGACTGGAACCGGGGTCCAATTCCAGAACAGACATATTGGGTAGCTGAACCAAATCACCCGCCGGGTTTACTTTTGAGGACAAGGCCCACATCACTTGCGGCAGATTGAAAGGATCAACATCCTCATCCACCATAATGACCATTTTTACGTACCCTAGCCCATGAGGTGTTGTCATCGCTCGCAGCCCCACTGCGCGAGCAAATCCACCATACCGTTTCCTGGTTGAAATAATGGCTAACAGGCCATGGGTGTACATGGCATTGACAGCCTGTACCTCTGGAAACTCGGCTTTCAGTTGCTGATATAAAGGAACACAGGTGGCTGGCCCCATCAAATAGTCGATCTCTGTCCAGGGCATTCCCAGATAGAGCGACTCAAAAATTGGATGGGTTCTAAATGATACGCGGTCAATACGCACCACTGTCATTTGGCGGCCGCCTGAATAATGGCCGGTAAACTCACCGAAAGGCCCCTCTATTTCACGTTGGCGTGCTTCTATAACCCCTTCGAGTAACACTTCTGACCCCCAGGGCACGTCAAAACCGGTAAGAGGCCCTTTGGCAATGGGATAGCTGGAACCTCGAAGTGCACCCGCCATCTCATATTCGGATTGGTCGTACTTAAGGGGAGTAGCCCCCATCAGCGTAATGATGGGATCGTTCCCCAAACTGATCGCGATGGGCAGATCCTCTCCCCTCTCTTCTGCCTTGTGTAGATGCAAGGCAATGTCATGCATGGGGACAGGTTGTAGTCCAAGCTTACGTTTCCCTTTAACCTCCAACCGATATATACCGACATTTTGTTTATCAAAACTTTCTGGATCCGTGGGGTCACGGGAAATAACACATGCCTTGTCGAGATAAAATCCACCATCGCCATCATTCAGGCGGAAAAGCGGTAAAATATCGAACAGATCGATATCGTCCCCTTCACGCTGATTTTCTGACCAGGGTGGCTTTTCGCGATATTCAGGCGCAACAGGAAAGGTTTCCCAACGTTTGATAAATTCGAATATCTGATCCTTGGTAGACGTATTGGCCGGCAAACCAAGGGCAATAGCGTGATTTTTCCAGGAGCCGATCGTATTCAAGGCCACCTGTGCTTTCTCGAACCCTTCAATATGATTGAAATAGAGAGCGGGGGCATCTTCACCTATTCTCCCTGTTGCATTCGCAGCGGCGGCAAGATCCGGCTCGGCCTTGACCTCTTCTTCAATACGAAGGAGTTGCCCTTCTTCATCCAGCGCTGTCAGATAATCCCGGAGACTGTCATAACTCATGGAGATGTCCTCGCTTTAATTATCAGGTTGCTAAAGGCCTGTTGATCTCAAGAGAACTGAATGGATGCACGAATTTCAAAGCTTCAAGGCATCGAAATTCATCAAAAACGGTTCTGATAAACAAAAGGGCATTAACAGTGAGTGATGATTATGATGTTTATTTAGTTCGTATACGAACAGTATGCTTTTTCAATTCGTACGTCTACTCTCCAAAGGGATAAGATGTCCACAAACGGTAGAGACAGCAGTACACTCTCCCCTGTTACCTGTTATTTGAAACAATGATGACAATATTACTCTTTCGCTAATCGGAAGCATGCGCACTATGCTGGAACATACCCCCTTCCATCAGATCAGACGTCTGATACAGGCGCACACCGCCATGTGGCATAAACACTTGCCGGATATGACAAAACCTCAATTTTCTTTATTGATTGCCATCGAAGAGAACGATGGCGTCGAACAATCACTCCTGCAAGAGCCGGCTGTTGTCACCAAAGCGACGCTGACAGATCTCATACGGCGTCTGGAAGCACGTCAGCTGATTTATCGGGTAAAAGATGAGATGGACAGGCGGAAAAGTTATGTGCACCTCACTCACGAAGGAAAACAGGCATTAGACGAGACAAAACCTGTTGCTCGATACATTGATCAACTTTTCCTCGATAAGCTTTCAAAACAGGAACAGGAACAACTCAACAATTTGCTTGGCCGGCTTATATAACCTCTCTTCCTGCCGGGTGAAGACAGACTGCACATCAGGGCCGAGTCCCCTTTAGAAAACCCGCGCCGGCTCATTCAACAAAAGCAGGCGTTAAAAAGTAGGCTATAAAATAAGCAAGAGGGGGTTGAATTCGCTTGGCGCTGATACAAGTTAATAAGAAGACGAACACAGAAACTCGCTGACAGCTGATTTGCCCACATATGGGTGAGCAAAGATACGCCAAGGGCAAACGTTGGCGCGTTTCTTCATTTACCGAAACAAGGGGTACCCATATGGCGAACGACACCATTCAGATCAAAGGAATCTCTTCACCGGTTTCGCGTGTAGCTCTGGGAACCTGGGCTATCGGCGGCTGGATGTGGGGTGGACCGGATGATGACAATTCAATCCGTACCATCCACCGTGCCCTGGAAGAGGGTGTCAATTTCATCGACACAGCTCCGGTTTATGGTTTTGGGCATTCCGAAGAGGTCGTTGGCAAGGCGTTGGAAGGAAAAAGGGATCAGGTGGTTATTGCCACCAAGCTTGGTCTCAACTGGAAAGATGAATCCCCTTTTCGTGACAGCCGCCCAGAGCGTATTCGTCAGGAAGTCGAGGACTCTCTGCGCCGACTGAAAACCGATTATATCGACCTTTATCAGGTTCATTGGCCTGACGAAAAAACGCCTATCGAAGAAACCGCAGATACGCTGAATCAACTGGTCAAGGAAGGTAAAGTACGCGCCCTGGGTGTTTCCAACTATTCAATTGAGCAAATGGATCGCTTCAAGGCACATGCGCCGCTCAGTACGGTGCAGCCTCCCTACAATCTGTTTGAACGGGATATTGAAGCGGAAATCCTACCCTACATGGAACGTAATGGGTTGGTGGGACTCGGCTATGGAGCATTATGCCGCGGCCTGCTGGCAGGGAAAATGAATGCAGATTCTCACTTCCCCGACTCGGATCTTCGTAGCAACGATCCTAAATTCCAGTCTCCGCGCTTTGAACAGTATCTGAAAGCAGTTGATGATCTACGCCCCATTGCTGATCGTCATGGCAAGAGTGTGCTTCAGCTGGCGATTCGTTGGGTATTGGATCAAGGCCCAATGGTTGCGCTTTGGGGTGCACGTAAACCCGGTCAAATTGAGGGTATTAAGGGTGTCTTTGGTTGGAGCCTGAGCGATCAGGACAAACAAGAGATCAATGAGCTGCTCACACGTGACATCAAAGAGCCGGTTGGGCCTGAATTCATGGCCCCACCAAACCGTTAAGCATTGCCTCTTGCATGCTTGAGCATGAAAAAGCGCCTGTCGGGTAATACCGGCAGGCGCTTTGTCTTAAGGCACTGATAGATTTTTATGATGCTGAGCTTCTGAGGCCCTGATGGCTTTTCGAAGCTATATAGAAAAGCCAAGAGCCAAGAGCCAAGAGCCAAGATGACGAAGTCATTAGAAAGGCTGCATGACAGCCTTTATTCCGTGACAATGGTCAGAAAGCGACTTTTTCCATCAACACCCCGCATTGACACCCTTTTACAAAGGCGGTAGCCCTTCTCAACCGCTATTCCCCCCAGGCATCACTCCCTTTTTATCCGCTACACTTTTGCCAGCCTCAGTGCAATTTCAGTTTCGGACGTAGCCAACGGTTCAGGCGATCCACAATTACTTTGGCTACAGTACGAGGCCATCCGTAAATGGCGAGCTGGTGCATGCGATAAAGAGACGTGTAGGAAAGCTTGGCGACCCATCCTTCAACAAACAGGCCACGCAATGAACGGCCATTCATCAGGCTACCAAAGGTTTGGAAGTGGGAGAGCGATACCAGAGACCCCATATCTTTATATACATAAGGTACGAGCTCTTTACCCGCTATTGCATTCTTGAGGTTCTTGACCAGTTGACTCGCCATCTGGTGAGCAGACTGCGCACGAGGGGGCACCAGTTTATCACCCGGTTGCGGACAGGCAGCGCAGTCACCAATCGCAAAAATACGCGGATCATCTACACTGACAAGCGATTGCTCAACGTTGATCTGGTTATTCGGTCGAGTTGACAAGCCCAGTTTGGATAGAATCTCCGGCCCTTTCACGCCCGCAGCCCATACCATCAGATCCGCATCAACACGCTCACCGTCTGCCGTAACGAAGCCTTTCTCGTCAGCACTGGAGACCATCGTATTCGTGTGGATTTTAACGCCCAGCGCTTCCAACTGACGATACACGTTTTCACTGATACGTTCCCCAAGCGCCGGAAGAATGCGGGGGGCGGCCTCAATGATATGTACACGCAAACGACTGCGCGGGAAATCATGACCGTTGTAACTGCTCAACATATCCATGGCACTGAAGAGTTCGGCAGAAAGCTCCACCCCAGTGGCACCAGCCCCTACAATCGCAACCGATAGCTCTTCATCTTCCTTGCCCGAGACGTTGGATGTCTTGCGCAGGAAGGTATTCAGCATCTCCTGGCGGAATTTCTCGGCCTGTTGAGGGCTATCGAGCATAAAGCAGTTGTCACGTACCCCGGGGGTGCCGAAATCATTCGAAATACTGCCCAGAGCCAGCACCAGATAGTCATAGTCAACGTAACGCGCCGGCAGAATCAGCTCGCCATCGTTATCGTAAATGGGCGCCAGACCAATGCGCTGCCCCTCGCGATCCAATGAATCCAGACTCCCCAACTGAAAACGATACCCGTTGGCATGTGAATGGCTAAGATAGGATACCTGATCTATATCCGTATCAATTGCCCCTACCGCCACTTCGTGCAACAGAGGTTTCCAAATATGCATGGGGTTACGGTCAACCAGCGTAATATCTGCCTTACCACGACGGCCAAGACTACGCCCCAGCCGCGTCGCCAGTTCAATACCACCGGCACCACCACCTACGATCACAATACGGGGTTGGCTCATGGATATCCTCATTGTCCGGATAAAAATTCAAAAAACTCAAGAAAATACACACCTTTTCACTGACAGATACTGTAATACGGATATGCATTTCTACAAAATTGAAAAATTAAAATACCCTTTCACGACGAGCAAAAAATATATATTTACGTGAATAGTGCATGCTTTGATTACGCTGGAAGAAGGATGTGTCATTCATTGCATTCGTGTAGTCGCATGCAAACACAGCAAGCCGGTTAGGGCTCTTTCTTCAGGGAATGATAGTATAGAGATAAGCGTGGAGAAGGCTATACAACCAACAGATTGATTTAAGACAAAAATGGCTTTTAGCAAGGACAACTGTGTTGAATAAAGGCTGTTCTGGATATTCTCCCCTTGAAACATGACCTCCAAAACCTGTTTCTTCTGAAATCAATGCGACCGTCCAAAATAAAGGGGAGCCTTATTCATCGGGCTCCCCCCTATAGCTTTACATTTCCTGCGTGTTTACATTGAAAGCCTTGTTCTGAACCTTTAAAGGCAGTCACCGGCCAGGAGCCAAGCTTATTTGCCCTGACCTATACTCCAGCGGAAAGAGTCGGCCAGACGCTTGTTCACGACCCAGTCTCCAATAATGCGCTCCTTGTAAATCAAGGGGTTGTGAGACGCTAATGTCCGTGCATTTCGCCAATGTCGATCCAGCTGTTTGTCGGCCCGTGTTGCAGAGGCGCCCAACGCGTTGAAAAGAGACGTTGCTGCGCTCAATACGTGATCAGCAGCTACAATTTGCGCACGCGCCGAAGAAAGCTCTGCTTCGATATTAGCGCTATCGCGGGTTGAGAGATCCCCTGCCACCTGCGCTTCATAGGTGCGCTGAGATTCTTCAGCTGCTTTTAAAACAGCCGCTTCCACAGCGAATATCTGTGCAGAAATACGCCCAACCACTTGCAGAATTTGCGGATCATCCGCCACCCGATCCGCGTTACCGTGGCTGTAAACGCGCGTACGCGATGCCACTTCCTGAGCGACATCACGCTCAATGGCTTTGCCTACCCCCGTGAGTGCAGCGACAAGATTCAACTGATAGAAGGCCGTCTGATAAACGAATCTATCAGTAAAATCAATACGGTCATCCCCCTCCACCCAGGCATCTTCGAATAACGTCGTACCGGTCCCTGTGGTGCGCTGTCCGAAGCCGTCCCAATCATCCCGGCGGGTCACCCCGGTTTGGTGAGTGGAGACCACCGCGTTCACTTTATGACCATCCTCGATATCATCAGCCAGCACATCGATCCAGTCCGCATAAATACTACCGGTGCTGTAGTATTTGGCACCATTGATACGCCAGCCATCACCGTCGGATGATATTTTGGTCTGTAGTTCACCTACTTTGGCATTGCCAATTTCACTCCAGCCATTACCCGCCAAATCTCCTTCAGCAAAGCGGCGAAGCCAGCGATCCCGATATTCACTCGGGGGGCGGTTCAGATAATCTTCAACCAAAGCAAAATGCGCGCGCAAGGCTTGGGTCAGATTTGAATCGGCTGTCGCCAATGCGATCCACAAGCGTACCAATTGGGGAATGGTAGCACCGAACCCACCGAACTCCTGAGGAATTCTAACAGCACCGAAGCGTGCCTCTTTCAGCCATTGAATACCTTCATAGGGTAGTTGACGCTCCTCCTCTCGAGCTTTCTGCCCCTCTTTTATTTTTTCAAAGAGGGGAGCGAACTCCGAAAGCAATGCCTCATCCGAATAAGGCGTGTGAGCTGAATAAGCCCTATTTTCCTTTGCTGCCGTTTGATACTGGTCCTGATCACTCATGGAAGCCCCCTTCATTAGCCGAATTATCCAGAATAACGGATGGGCGCGTGCCTTCTGCTGCACTGGTCTTGCCTACGTAGGCCCCCCGATAACGTGCGGCGGGGTGGCTTTCCGCGACTTTTGGGGAGTCCGTATCCAAGAGCGTTTCGCGCAATGTATTCGAGGTATACTGATCGCGTACGCGCCCTCTGCGTTTCAGTTCCGGCACAATGAAATCGATAAAATCAGCAAATGTTCCCGGAGTAATGGCATAGGCCAAATTGAAACCGTCTACGCCGCCCACATCGACCCAACGCTCAAGTTCGTCAGCCACCCTTTGCGGCCCGCCGACCAACACAGGCCCCAAGCCACCGATACTTCGCCTTTCAACGATATCGCGAACCGTCCAGCGGCGCTCAGGATCTGCCTTGGCAAGCAACTCCAGAACGGAACGAATACTGTCATTATCAATTGCTTCAAGAGGCTCGTCCGGGTCGAATGTGGAAAAATCAACCCCCGTCCAACCACCATAGAAGGTCAACATACCTTCGCCGCTGGCCAGGCGCTGATATTCTTCGTACTTGGCCTGTGCTGCCGCATCACTTTCGCCCGTAATAACGGTTAACAGGGTAAATATCCGAATATCCCCTTCATGTCTGCCTTCGGCGTTGGCTCGTTGGCGTATATCCTGCGTTACCTCGCGTGCCTGTTCAGGTGTCGCGGGGCTAATGAAGATACCTTCGGCATGCTTTGCAGCGAAAGCACGCCCACGAGAGGATGCTCCCGCCTGAAAAATCACCGGTGTCCGCTGAGGAGAAGGTTCCGACAAATGGATACCGGGCACCTGATAGTAGTGGCCCTGATGATGAATAGGGTGCACTTTGCCGGGATCGGTAAAAATACCACGCTCACGATCGCGAATAACGGCGCCATCTTCCCATGAGCCTTCCCACAGCTTATAAGTGACATCGAGAAATTCATCAGCGATGTTATAGCGTTCGTCATGTGAAATCTGTTGTTGATGCCCCAAATTAACAGCGGCACTATTCAGGTAGGACGTCACCACATTCCACGCAACACGCCCCTTCGTCAGGTGGTCCAGTGTAGTGAATTTTCGGGCCAACAAATAAGGCTGTTCGTAGGTGACGGCCGCCGTAACACCAAAACCCAAGTGCCTGGTAACAGCAGCCATGGCCGAAATTTGCATAAAGGGATCATTGACCGGTACCTGATCGGCATCCTCCAATGCACCGGCAACAGACCCTCGGAAGACATCGTAGACACCCACGACATCGGCGATGAAGAGCGAATCGAATCCGCCGCGTTCCAGTAGTTGCGCCAATTCGGTCCAATAATCCAGATCCTTGTAACGCCACGCCTGATTGTTGGGATGACGCCAGGTACCCGCAGCCTGATGGCTAACACAGGTCATATCAAAGGCATTGAGGATAATACGTTTACTCATGATGCCCTCCTGAAGAGGATGAAGGTGAAGCGTCCAACGAATATTTCTGCCAGGCCAGCTCATACAGGGAAGCATCGCCATATACCTTATCAAGGGCGGCTCTCACCTGCGGTGCCGTTTGGTAAATGTGAATGAATTTCTGAATGCGAGGGTCATTACGATTGTCTTCCCGAGAAACGAATACCAGCGCATACTTGCCCGTCTTATCATCGCTGCAGACCAGATAATGACTTGGATCCAACGTCCCGGCGGCCTTGACATAGATAGGGTAGCTTTGAGCGATATCAACATCCGAAATGGCACGTGCCAGCATGGGGCCCTGCATTTCAACAAATTTGAGGTGCCTGGGATTGGCGGCAATATCCTGCAATGATGCCAACCCTTTTGTGGATTTTTTAAGCGTGATCAACCCCGCCCGTTGATAAAGCGAGAGCCCTCGCGATTCATTTACCGGGTCATCGGCTATCGCCGCACGCGCACCGTCAGGAATCTGACTGGCGGTAGCATGTTTACTGGAATACAGGCAGGTTTTATCTTCAATACCGAAGCCTACCGGGACAAGGTGTAAACCAAGGTTTTGGTTCGCATTGGCAAGGAAAGGCCGGTGTTCAAAATAGTTGAAGTCAAAATCGCCATTCGCCAGCCCGGTATTGGGGGTCACCCAATCGTTCAGCTCAGTCACCTGAACATTGAGTCCTTCCTTTTTGGCAACCGCAACAGCCGCATAGATCGCACTATCAGTAGGATCACTATTGATAGCCAAACGGAGCGGAGACGCAAAAGCCTGCCATGCCATCAGCGGGGCAGCCAACAGGCTCAGGGCCACGATGGCTCGCCGTACCAGAACGGTGGGGATGTATCCCCTCCCCCCTATCTCTGTATCTTCCCCTCTCGTGGATTTCACCATCACATGTTTGGGCAAGAAGGTGACAGTGGACTTCCTTGTAGACCATAGAGACACTCTGAACACGGGCACAGCTCCTTGTATTATCGATTTATACGTTAGCTCTGGTAACGGTACCCAGCCCCGGGATGGGGAGCCTGCAAACGATCACCGCCCCCAAACAGCTTGTGGCGCAGCGTACCGTCCTGATAGTGCGATTTGTAGCGGCCACGTCGAGTCAGCTCTGGCACCAGTAGGTCAACAATGGATTCGAACGTTTCAGGGGTAACGGCATAGGCAAAATTAAAACCATCGATACCCGTCTCCGCCACCCACTCCTCCAATTCATCGGCCACCTGTTCGGCGCTACCCACCGTTAAAGGGCCCTGCCCACCGATACCGACCCAATGCGCAATCTCTTCCGGCGTCCACACACGTCCGGGGTCAGCTGTCGAATAGGCTTCTATCGCTGACTGAATTGCATTGGTTGAGACATGCTTCAAAGGGGCCTGTGGTGGGAATGTCGACATATCCAACCCCGTCCAGCCAGAGAACAAGGTCAGTGCTGACTCCAGATCTACGTATCGGAGATAGTCCTTGTGACGTGCCCCGGCTTTCTCTTCCGTCTCATCGACGATGACAGTATGCAGATTGAATATTTTGATGGCATGGGGATCACGCCCTGCCAATTCAGCCTGATGCCGTAGCCCTTCTACTACTTTACGCAGGACGACTTTAGAGGGAGCTGAGACAAAAACACATTCGGCATGTTGCGCAGCGAAGGCGGTTCCCCGTTTGGAAGCGCCTGCCTGAAACAGCAACGGTGTTCTTTGAGGAGAAGGTTCACTCAAATGAAACCCCGGCACTTCAAAATGGCGCCCTTTATGATGGATGCCGTGTACCCGGGTAGGGTCTGTGTAAATACCACGGTCAGCATCATTGACCACCGCATCATCTTCCCAACTGCCCTCCCACAGTTTGTAGCAAACCTCCAGATACTCTTCCGCCAGGTCATAGCGCTGGTCATGATCCAATTGCGCTTTTTGCCCGATGTTCAGTGCCCCGCTATTCAGATAGGAAGTCACGATATTCCAGGCCACACGCCCTTCTGTCAGATGGTCCAGCGTAGAAAGACGTCGTGCAAAGGGATACGGATGTTCGAATGAAAGAGAAGCCGTTAAACCAAATCCCAGATGGTCTGTCACCGTTGACATGGCGGATACAAGTGGCAATGGATCATTGACCGGGACTTGCACCGCCCCTTTAAGCGCCGATTCAGGACCGCCTTTATAAACGTCATAGACGCCCAATACATCAGCTAGAAAGAGTGCATCAAAACGCCCCCTTTCCAGGGTCTTTGCCAAGTCAAGCCAGTAGTCCAGTCGTTTATAACCACGTGCGTGGTCCCGGGGATGCCGCCACAGCCCCGGTGATTGATGTACGATGCAATTCATGTCAAATGCATTGAACAGAATTTCATTCGCCATGATGCCCTCCTGAATGTTCTTCTATTGGTAACTGCATTCAGTTCCATGCGTGGCGTTTGGGAGGCACACCATTGAGCAGGTAATTGCCTAACAGATGGAATTTCCAGCGCACAGGGTCATGTAAGGTATGTACACGCGCATTACGCCAGTGGCGGTCATAGCCGAATTCGCCCAGCGTGGAACTGGTGCCACTCAATTCGAACAATCGCTGAGCAGCCTCCAGTGCATATTCAGTGGTGGCTATTTTGGAGCGGGCAATCGCTACCGAGGCTTCATTCAACGCCTTTTCACTCGGTGTCCGGCGGGCTTCATCGATGCGACGTGCAGCACGTTCCACCAGTGCATCGGCAGCATCACGCTGTGTATCCAGACGCCCGATCAGCGACAGCGACAAGGGGTCATCCACCGCTTTCTCAACACCACTATCTATCCATGGGTGGGCACGCTCCCGCACATAAGTCAACGTATCCTCCAGTGCCGCATTCCCGATACCGAGATCAATAGCAGCCTGCATCAATTGCGAAATCGGGCCATTGGGTGAAAGATCATCGGGAATCTTGCCGGGCAATACTCGGCGATTGGGGATAACAGCACCATCCAACTCAACAGTACCGCTAAAGGTGGTGCGCTGCCCGAAGCTACTCCAATCATTGATAACCGTCAGCCCCGGAGTATTGGCATCAAAAAAGGCAATTTCGACCTCACCCTCATTATTGGTGGCAGGGACGGGTATAAGGTCAGCAAACAGCGCGCCGGTCGAATAAAATTTTGTGCCATCGACACGTGAGCGCTGTGAATCCAGCCGAGTGATCAATGTTTCGAAAATACCCACATGAGCCCGCGATGATTGATTACGTGCGTTACGTTTTTCGCTCTGTGCATTGCCGATTCTGGCCCCTTGTAATACAAGGCTGAAGAGCTCCCGTTTCTGCGCATCAGACCCATTCGCCTCGATGATATTGACGTAACCGAAATGGTTTTGAGGCAATTGTCCCAGAGAAGAATCGGCTGCACTGATGATGGCGAAAATGCGTGCCACAGTGACATACGAAGCGCCAATACCCCCATATTCCTTCGGTACTGTAATCGCCCATAATCCACTGGAAGAATAAGCATCCAGTTCAGCTATTGGCTGAAGGGCATCGCGGTCGCGGGCTTGTGCTCCCTTTTTGAATTCTGCTGCCAGCTCATGGGCAACACGAATAGCCTCTTCTTCTGAAACAATACGCCTGGCAGGAGGACGTTTTGTGAAAGCAGGTTGTTCAACGTTGGCGTCTGCAGTGCTCATAAGGCTCTCCAATAAGTGATATCAACCAGTGTTATCAATAACCAGAGAACAGCAATTTTCGAACCAGATAATAACTATTTGATTTTTATTGTTATTTTTCAAGAATCCTTTTTCTTCCTGTCGGATATTCAACTAATGCCATTCCATGAGTTGGAAAGACAACAGCACCTTCCCTTCACATGGGTTGAAAACAGTGCTTCTGACCTGGCCGTGAACATAAAAAAAGCCGCAACACCCATGTCTTCTAACATGAAGGTTGCGGCAATGTTTAACACTTGGAACAACGAGTACCCTCTATGCTTTACCGAGGCCCGGTTTTACACCAACCCGATTCTGACACCAGTGAGCACTCTATTGTTTATTTCCCTTGTTCATCCCCCTGAGAAGGAAGTTTGAAAGCGATAACGTAATCGCCCGGAGGAGTCCCCATGAAGTGGTGTCCTCCTGCTGTTATGACCACGTATTGCTGACCATTCACGGAATATGTCATTGGCGTTGCCTGACCACCTGTGGGAAGCACGTAATGCCATACTTCCTTGCCTGTGCGTACATCAAAGGCGCGCAGCTCACGGTCAGTCGTCGCTGATACAAAGATCAAACCGCCAGCCGTAATGATCGGACCGCCATTGTTGGGCACACCAACATTAACGGGTGTATGGGTCGGTATACCGAAAGGACCATTGTACTGACCAGTCCCCAGAGCATGCTGCCAGATCACTTTATGCGTATGCATGTTAACCGCAGTGATCATTCCATAAGGCGGTTCATCACACAGCATTTTGGTGAAAGGTGCATAGAATGGGCTCACCAATACACCATAAGGTGTCTGGGCCTGAGCGCCGGCCCCTTCTGCACTACTTGTACCCGGACGGTAACGCGGATCATTGATGGCAAACATATGCGCTTTGTCCGCGTACTCACGCGTCACCAACTGGTCACGGAAGACCATGTTGTTCCAGTTGCCTACCATGATACCTGTCTGCGGGTCGTATGCGATGCTCCCCCAGTCCGAACCACCGTTATAGCTGGGATACTCGAGCCATGGGCGTTTAAGGCTAGGTGCCGTAAAGTCACCATCATAATTGGAATGACGGAACATGATACGACACATCATCTGATCGACAGGCGTCAGCCCCCACATTTTCGACTCGGTGATGCGAGCAAATTTGCGGAACTGAGGCATACCCACAGAGAATGGTTGAGTCGGCGCACGCGGATCGCCCGGGATATGCCCAGCAGGCGCCGTTTTTTCAACCACAGGACTCAGCGGTTTACCATTACGACGATCAAGAATGAAGTTCTCTCCACGTTTTGTCGGTACCAGCATTGCCGGAATAGACGTACCGTTTGGGCCGGGGTAATCAAACAGGGTAACCTGTGACCCCATGTCGTAGTCCCATACATCCTTGTGAGTTGTCTGGAAAACCCAACGTACGTGACCAGTAGTAGCATCCAATGCGACAACAGAAGAGCTGACCTTATTCTCCAGTGGCGAACGTTCAGCACTGTAGTAGTCACCCGCGGAATTACCCGTCGGTACATAGACCAGATTCAACTGGGGGTCAGCCGTCATGGTGGTCCAGCTGTTAGGGGTACCACGGCTGTAGGTTTTACCTGCCGGCGGCAATCCATGGTCATCAGGACGATTGACATCCCAGGCCCAACGGAATTTACCGGTTTCAGCATCCCAACCACGAATGACGCCGGAAGGTGCCCAACGAGCCTGACCATCCAGTACTTCATGGTTGGTGACAATCACACCGTTTACAATCGGCATCGCATCATTCATGGCCAACCAGCCCGGAACAGACTCGCCAATACCCTGCATAACGCTTTCCTGACCATGGTTACCGAACTGGTCACAGGGTTTACCGGTTTCGGCATCCACTTCCGCCAGTCGTGCATCCAGCGTAGCGACCAGAATTCGGTTATGACACATTTGCCCCTGAGGAACGACTTTGGAAGTAAAATAGGTCAACCCTCGGCAAGCAGCTGTATAAGGCACACTGTCGTATTTTACGCCTGAATTCCAACGCCACACCTGTTGACCTGTTGCAGGGTCCAGACGAATGACGTCATCCGTCGCTGAGCAAACAAAAAGACCATTGCCCACTTTAATCGGCGTATTCTCTTCCGCCCACTTATTGGGTTTATCCTTGGGAGGAAGGTCATGGGTACGGTATTCCCATGCCACCTGCAAGTGGGTGACGTTTTTAGGCGTAATCTGGTTCAGTGGAGAAAAACGAGTGCCATTGGCATCACGGCCATACTCCTGCCAGTCACTATCGGGCTGGTTCGTCGTGGTCGTGCCATTATTGACCAACGGCTGATTGGGCGCAGGTGTACCGGAAGTGAAGGAGAACTGTGTGCCAGTGACAGCATAAATGGCAACCGCAAAGCAGATAACGATGATTCCCACAAGAGAACCAGTCATTCGTTTGCTAACACCTGCCCCCAACCGGGGAAGGCAAAGTACCAACCATAGAGCCAATATAGCCGGCAACCCGACACGGGGGATCCAACCCCATATATTGAATCCGGACTCATACAATGTCCAAAAGAGGGTACCAATAAAAAAGATGCCATAGATAACGGCACCAGATTTTTTGTTAGCCCATAGCAGAATAGCTGATACCAGTAAGAAGATACCTGATATTGCGTAATACCAGGAGCCACCGGCAGAAATCAGATCAATCCCACCGACAAGAAGTGTTAATCCCAATAAAAATACGATAATACTCAGTATTTTCACCGGCCAGATAGCATGTGTTCGCATGCGGAATAGTCCCCAACTATTTAGTTTATTTAGCGTGGTTTTCAGTTTCTTTGTTTTGCGCTTGTTTTTCATATTTCTTGCACGAAACTGAATTCTACGCTTAGTTGGGAAACTTGCGACATGTTATTAAATAACGATTACTATACTTTAGTATGTACCTCAATTCTTCTTTTCAGCATTACTAAAACTGCCTTACCAGACCCTACAACATGCTTTGAGCAATATTCAGATATCCGCTACTTGGTTGGAGATGGTAAATAGCCAAAACGTGTCAAATGCGTACGTAAAGTGTTGCGACTGATACCCAATAATTTTGCTGCCTGAACCTGGTTACCACGCGTGCGTTTCATGGCAAGGCTAATCATTTGCTGTATGACATGTTCGAAAATGCCCGTTTTTTCGGACTGCTCATCCAGAGAATGACTCTCCGTCGCTTTCGCCTGATCCATCATCCCATTAAGCAAGGATTCAAGATTATCCTCATGCGAAGGTTCATCCCGTGGCGTAGCTCCCTCTGCCAACATAAGGTCATCCTGCTGAATGATATTATGCTGTGCCAGTAACATGGCATGATGAATGGCATTCTCAAGCTCACGTATATTCCCGGGCCAGCTATAGGTTTGGAGCCGTTGTTTTGCTTCATTCGTCAACTCGGGTATCGGCAGATTGCTGCGCTGTGCATACAATTGCAGGAAGTGCTCAACCAGGGGTGGGATATCCAGTGGTCTTTTCGCCAAAGGCAAAACATCCAGACGAGCGACATTAATACGGAAATAGAGGTCTTCCCGGAATCGACCGGAAGCAACGGCCCGTTCGAGATCCACATTTGTGGCGGCAATGATACGAACATCCAACATCCTTGGTTTACGGGCACCCAGCCGAAAAATCGTCCGTTCCTGAAGCACTCTCAATAACTTGATCTGCATGGGGAGGCTAAGATCCCCAATTTCATCCAGAAACAGTGTTCCCCCCTGAGCCGCTTCGAAATACCCCTGTCGAGCTTCCGTTGCTCCGGTAAAGGCCCCTTTCTCATGCCCAAACAACTCTGCATCTGCCAATGATTCCGGCAGTGCAGCGCAATTGATGGCAACAAAAGGCCCTTTGGCGCGATCCGAGTGAGCATGAACATGACGCGCAACAAGTTCTTTTCCTGTGCCGGTTTGCCCGATGATCAGTACACTGGCATCGCTCTTGGCAAAACGCCGGATACGCTCTTCCAGAGCGCGTGAACGCGGGTCCTCAAAAACGAGGGCAGTCGCACGAATACTGGGTGGCGAAGAGCCATTTTGCGCAGTTTTCAACTCCAGGACTGCACCTGAACGATGTGACCCGACCGTGGGGGGAGATACTTCAGCATCCAGGGCAAGAGATGCACCGTCAAAGCCAAAATACCGATCATCATATGAATTCATAGAATACCTGTTGTTGAAATATCAGGGTGGGATATCAATTGGAGTATCAACTGTTGGAATATCAACACCCCTTCTATTAAACGCGTATTCTCCCTCGGAATTAAGAAATAAAAAGCGATCTCCATATTCTTTTTAGAAATATAAAAATCAGGCCATAAAAAAACCCAACAAGAGAAGTTGGGTTTAAAGTATCGTTGCCCGCTGGATGCAGTTTTCAGGGACATTGCTCCCCAAGGCGACTATATTTGCGTTCTACCGATGGTCATGCTGGCGATATTACCATTGGCGCCATTCACCTAAGCGGTGATATTACTCAATATGCTGCAAGGTATAGTGATTCGATGGCGCAACGAGATGTGTCTGGGCAGCAACCAAAGGCAAATCACGACTCCCGGCACGGGTCTGTTGGAGCAGTTCGGTCAAGGTCCCGGTGGCATGAAGAAGTGCGGAAGAAATACTCCCATGCTGCAAATAATCACCCAGGAAAACGGCTGAAAAGGTATCTCCCATTCCGTTTGGTAAAGGCTCAAGGGAAATACGAGGTGCTTCAACGTAATAGGCTCTATCACGTTTCACTGCCAGGGTACGCAAACGCTCTTCTGAAACATCGGGCGTTGCCAAGCTGGTAATCACTACACATTGAAGTTCATTATCCTGCTCCAGTAGCTGGCGCGCCGCTCGTATCGCGTCCTCTGTATCAACAAGGGAATGCCCTACCAGATATTCGAATTCATACTGATTTGGCGTAATGATATTTGCATGAGGAACGGCACGGCGCTTCATGAATTCAGGTATACCGGGGCGGACAAACATCCCGCGACCGACATCCCCCATCACGGGATCACAGAGATAAAGTGCTTTAGGTTGATGACGACGAATCTCATTTGCCACATCGAGAATCACTTCACCCGTACCCGCATCTCCCAGATAGCCGGAAAGGATTGCACTACAGTGTTCAAGAACACCTCGGGCACGTAAGCCGGCGATCACTTCCTGAATATGAATGGCTGAAAACACTTCCCCCCTGAACTCACCGTAACCCGTATGATTCGAGAACTGCACCGTATTGACAGGAATGACTTCGATCCCCATCCGCTGTAACGGAAAAACCGCAGCAGAGTTACCCACGTGACCATAGGCCACGTGCGACTGGATGGACAAAACCAACGGAGCAGGTGAAGCGAAAGACACTATGCGGACTCCTTCTCTTTGAAGGGATAAAAGTGATGGTCACGCAGTGCTTTTTCGATCTCTTCCAGAGAACGGCCATTTGTCTCTGGTACAAGGAAGAAGACAAACAACATGGCAATAAAGGATATTGCAGCATATAGCCACATGGCATAGGACAGCCCGATTGCATTGATCATGCTGAGAGTCGTCATGCTCACCAGCAAATCAAAGGTCCAATGGCTGAAGGCCCCCAGACTCGCACCTTTCCCACGAATGAAAAGAGGGAATACTTCGGAAATAATAAGCCATAGGCAAACCCCGAAACTTCCCACATTGAAGGCCAGATACAGCACGAGGCACAACACAATCAATATCTGTTGGGTCGGTGAGAAATGCCCCGTGCCGGTCATGAAGACGGCCCCCATGACAATCAACGCAATGATAGAGCCGGGGATCATGGTTAACAAATAACGGCGACGCCCTACCTTGTCGACCATCCAGGAGCCTAGCAGGGTTGTGATAATCATCAGGATACTGCCCCCGCCCGTGGCCAGAATCGCGGCTTTATCACCGAAGCCAGCATCCGTCAGAATCGTGGGTGCATAATAGATAATGGCATTATTACCCGTGATCTGGGAGAACATGGCCATACCCGCTGCAACGATGATCGCAGGGCGCAACCAAGGCTTGGTCAGGTCTTTCCATGTACCCTGTGGGCGATTGGCAACGGTTTCGATTTCCTGAAGTTCGTTTACAGCCTCTTCGCGGGTCTTGCGTACACGCAACAGTACTTTCTCAGCCGCGGGCACACGCCCCTTGCTTAACAACCAACGGGGACTTTCAGGCAATAGAATAATCCCCAGCATCAGGATAATAGCGGGGATTACACCCAGCGCGAACATGACACGCCATTGGTCCCCCAGCATATATCCCCAGAAGTAGGCAAAACTGATGCCAAACACCACCATGAACTGGAACATGACAACCATTTTGCCGCGGTGTTCAGGGGGAGTGACTTCAGCGATGTAAACCGGAATGATTTGGGTCGCACTACCCGCAGCAAGACCAAGCACCAAACGCGCGAAGATCAGGAAGCCGATGGAAGGTGCCAATGCAGACATGACAGAACCGACAGCAAAGACCACTCCGACAAGGAAGGTGGTAATACGTCGCCCAATCCTGTCTGAAATGGGCCCGGTACCAAAGCAGCCAATCAAAGCACCAAAGATAATGGCACCTGTCACAATCTCCTGCGTAGAGGAGCTCATGGTAAATTCGCTTTTCAACCCAAGAAGGGCTACGCCAATAATGCCGGTGTCATAACCGAACAGTAATCCCCCCAATGCCGCCACTACAGAAATAACAGCAACCAGCGCGGAACCACTCAGCCCCTTCTTTGGGGAATTACCTACTGCGGAAGAACTCATTTTCTTGCCTTTACACATATTCAACGAAAGCGGGACCATTCATTCAGGCTACATCCTTGACCTGACCAAATGGTTTTGACGTTGCTGGACGAATCCGTAAGGATAACATTAGTGCGGAGCTTATTATCTTTTAAACACCAAATACCAGCGTTTTTTATCCTGATACCAAGAGCTTCAAAATCGCATCAGCTTGATACATGTCAGGTATTAAAGGTATTGAACAAAAGTTGTATCCGTAAACTTACTTACAAATGGCAAAAAATTGGCACATTATTTCATCACTCTCAACCTTAAGGGATACCTGTGAGCTATTCGATACCCGTTCGATGTTCATCCATTGTTCTCTATCTTGTCCGCCTTTACCAAGGGGCTCATCAAGTATTGCTTTTACAACGGAAAGGGGGACACCTGGATAAAGAATGGTCCCATTTGGCGGGTGGAATGGAAGAAGGGGAAAACGCATGGCAAACAGCCCTACGCGAAGCTCAGGAAGAAACGGGGATTGTCCTCACCAATCTCTATACGGCTGATATCTGTGAACAATACTATCGGCAGCGTAAAAACCTCATTACAGTTGCGCCGGTGTTTGTCTCTTATATTGAAAGGGATGCCACAATCACGCTGAACGAAGAACACTATGACTACCAGTGGCTGGCTATTGAAGAGGCATATGCTCGACTGAATTATCCTTGTCAGCGCCAGAGCCTACGTCATATCGAAAAAGAATTTTTACAACGTCGCCCCACGAATACGCTCCGTATCATTTAATCGCTAGCGGGTCGGGATCACGGATATGGCGGGCCATGTCATTCAGTCCAATAAAAAGAGTGTCATCCATAAAAAAACCGGCCCCTCAATAAGGACCGGTTTTTTCTGAGATTACAGGAAAGACTTACAGTTTTTCCTTGATCAACCCTTCGAGCTTGTCAGTATCCTTGGCAAAGTTGCGGATACCTTCGGCCAGTTTGTCATTGGCCATGGGATCAGCACTGTGCTGCCAGCGGAATTCAGCTTCAGTCAAGCGAGGACCACGTTCAACCTTATTAGTCACATCAGGAATACCTTTAGTGACATCGCCTTCCGTTGAGCTGAGCTCTTCGAGTAGCTGAGGAGAAATAGTCAAACGGTTACAGCCTGCCAAACCAAGGATTTGCCCGGTATTACGGAAGCTGGCGCCCATTACGATAGTCTCATAACCACGTTCACCGGCATATTTGGTTACACCACGAACGAATTTGACACCCGGATCTTCATCTACAGAGTATTCCTTGGTGCCGGTTTCTTTCTTGTACCAGTCAGTGACACGGCCAACGAAAGGTGAGATCAGGAAAACACCTGCTTCAAAACATGCACGTGCCTGAGCATCACTGAAAAGAAGCGTCAGGTTACACTGAATACCTTCTTTTTCGAGCTGCTCGGCAGCCTGAATACCTTCCCAGGTAGAAGCCAGTTTGATCAATACTTTGTCCTTGGACACACCGGCTTTTTCATACAGACCGATCAGTTTACGGGCCTTTTCAATGCTCGCATCCTTGTCGTAGGAAAGCTTGGCAGCCACCTCGGTAGAAACTCGGCCGGGAACGATCTTGGAAATTTCAGTCCCCATTGCTACGGAGAGGCGATCAACAATATGGCTCACCTGCTCTTCACCGCTAACCTCAGACGCCGCTTCCTTGATCGTGGAGGTAATCAACTCCTGATATCCGGGTAAATCGAACGCTTTCAGGATAAGAGAAGGGTTGGTTGTTGCATCAACCGGTTGATATTTCTTGATTGCATCCAGATCGCCTGTATCAGCAACCACTTTGGAATACTTTTTGAGTCCTTCCAGCTGCGTAGTCATCTATGTCTCCTGGTTTGATCCAATGGCCTGATGAGAGATCAGACCACTGCGATGATTAAGCGTTTATAGCGACCTTTACGTCGTATCCCGGCGGTAAGTCTTGGCTACGTGTGAAGCGGTCAGGGGTTATAGCTGTCAAAACAATACATTCCACCTGACTGCGTTACCTGCCAAGTCAGCAACTGCAACATACATCACCAACAAGGGTAACCGGCCAAAAATTCGTGATTTCGCCAGTATCGTATGAGATTCATGGTAGTACAAACAGTTGTGGGTAAACTACCACCCGGGCGAATAAATCCACAGTCCATGCCGATAAAAACCACCCGCTATATGAACGATGTCATACGAACGAAACAAATCCAGTGGGTAGCAGTATTCAAAAAAACGAGTTTGTACTCCCAACACCAAAAACGCTCATTGGGCCAATACTCTTGATATACGTATTTTTACCACATTACGATACAATTTGCGGTAAGACTTCTGGCGTATATGGTATCAAAGATGACAAAAATAAAGTCACGCTGAAGAATCAGGGTGTGAAGGGGCAGTGGCAGGGGTATCAATTTCGCCTGAATATTGTCATCATGTGCTTATTATCATATTCATCACGTTTCTGAGGTTTCGACATGATTGAGGGTATCGGCATTTGCATAGCCGTCCTGGTAATTCAGCTGGTCGTACTTTACTTTATCGACAAACGGCTCGATTACGCTCAAATGAATCACAGCTATGCCGCGGATTGGGGCGCTGCCAAGCGCAAGGATATCCCCGGGGAAAGTGCAGCCAAAGTCAGCCGGTCAGCCAAGAAAAGAAAAGCGGCTATCGCGGCCAATGAACCTGCAAACGACGAACTTCCCTAATTGCCTTCATGTGAGGCGTCACTCTCATTGCAGTGGCATTTCCCAAAAAGGGAATACTGAGAAACAGCTGGTGTTTCTACCCTGTTTCTCGGCACTGAATATAATATCCCAATACTCTCTTTTTTTATCGCTTTTCCCGTTCCCCCTTTCTCGCTCCGATCTTTGTTTTGCCCGACCACTTCTTTCGATGAAAGTCCAACTCAGATAAACACACAAGGGTGAATTTTATCAGTAGTCGTGCATGGCTCATTGCTCATGGCTCATGGCTCATGGCTCATGGCTCATGGCTCATGGGAATGCTATTCGGTTTTCTGCGCATATGCCATGTATGATCCACCCTCGGCTTTCGATTGTTTATTGCTGCGGCAGGAATATAACGTCTCGACGCATTCCAATTTATCAATAGCATCGGGTGATGCACCGTGGGTTGGTCGCGGAGGTATGGATTAGTCAAAGCACAGGCACGCCAGTATGAAACCATTTCCCCAAACATTTAAATGAACATGGAGATGTACGTTTTCTAGTGAGCAGTCATCGTTTTGGATGCTAAAATGATTTTTTTACAATGTATGCCCCTCTCACCACACTTGATAAGCTATGCTTGTGTTGAGAAACAATAACCAAATCCGATTCATGTTCTAATCATAGTTAGGTATGCAAACATCCACTGATCAGCGTTGACACCCTACGGGTCTTACAAGTCACGCACTGCACTGTTCCCACGACCTTTTCAGATAAAAAGCAACTCAAACAGAAGGTACACTCGAATGAAGGTGTATCAGAAGAGGAACAGGAATCATCTTTGCTGATCAGTCGATCATATGGCACTAACGGCACCTCTGGAGTCAAAGATGGAAACAACCCAGATGGGATGGGGCGTCCAATTGATTGCGCTCACACTCGCCTTCTTTCTATCCGCACTGATCGGTCTTGAAAGAGAATTGCATCATAAAAGTGCGGGGCTACGTACCTGTACTGTTGTCGGCTTTTCATCCGCATTGATCATGCTGGTATCGAAATATGGCTTCAATGACATGCTGTTCAGCGATCATATTGCGCTGGACCCTTCGCGTGTAGCGGCCCAGATTGTCTCCGGCATCGGTTTTATCGGTGGGGGTGTTATCTTCATGCGACGCGATGCTGTGCAAGGCCTGACAACAGCAGCATCAGTCTGGTTTACCTCTGCTGTAGGGATGGCCTGCGGAGCTGGCCTGTTCAGCATTGCGCTGTTTGTGACCGTCGGCCACTTTGTCGCCATGTTGCTCTTCCCCCGGCTGGTGCGCTCATTACGCAAGGGAAAGGGCCAATGGTTTCCCCTGCGGGTTTCGATTACTTATCGAACCGAACCGGGCCTGCTGGGCAAGATTCTGACCACGTGTTCAAATCTCAATTTTATTATTGAACGTGTCAACGTGGATCAGCCACCGGATGAATCACGTGAACGGTTGTATTCCATCTCTTTGGATATGCGTGGCAAGAGTTCACTGGCACAATTGACAACCAAACTGAGTGAAATAGACGGCGTCGTTCATATTAGAAGCGGAGATGGCGAAGAGTAGTCATCCTGATATCGCTCAATGGACGACCGCACTTTCGGAGAAACATTGAGCATGTCCAATATTCCTGTCTCAGTACTGGATCTTGCGCCCGTCAGGGATCGGGGCTCCTTTGCTGAAAGCTTCACCAATAGCGTCTCGCTCGCAAAACATACCGAAGCCCTGGGCTTTCACCGATTCTGGTTAGCGGAACATCACAATATCGATGGTATTGCGAGTGCTGCCACCTCTATTCTTATTGGCCATGTGGCTTCCCATACGTCCCGTATCCGAGTAGGTAGTGGCGGCATCATGCTACCTAACCACCCTCCTCTTGTCATCGCCGAGCAGTTCGGTACTCTCGAAACGCTCTATCCGGGGAGAATTGATCTGGGTTTGGGACGAGCCCCCGGTGCCGATGGTACAACCATGAAAGCACTGCGACGTGATCCACGTTCAGCGGAAGATTTTCCAGATCAAGTGGAAGAGCTGCTTGAATACCTCGGCGAACCCTATGAAACCCAACGTATTCATGCCTATCCGGGGCAGAATTCGAATGTGCCTGTGTGGTTGTTGGGATCGAGCCTGTTCAGTGCCAATCTCGCGGCACAGATGGGCTTACCGTTTGCCTATGCCAGCCATTTTTCTCCCGCTTATCTAATGGATGCGATCCAGCTTTACCGCGAACGCTTTCGTCCGTCCATTTATCTGGAAACACCCTATGCCATGGCGACGATCCCGGTAATTGCTGCTGATACTGAAGAGCAGGCACATTACCATGCGACCGTGTCATATCAGCGTGTCTTGAATCTTGTCCGCGGACGTTCCATTCGATTGCAACCCCCTGTGGATGAAATGAAATGGCTTCCGATCGAAGAAGCCAATGTCAGGCAGTTTTTGGGCGCAGCCGTTATTGGCGATGAGACGCAAGTCAGACAGGGGCTGAATGAGGTTATTGAACGCACGGGAGTAGATGAACTCATGATTTCATCCGATGCTTACTCGCTGGATACGAGACTCCATTCCTACGAGATTGTAGCCCGTGTCATGGGGATAACAGCGCAATAATATCTGAAGTAGAAGCAGATCCATCCTCAAACCCACAGGAAAAAGCACTGGTTTTGTGCCAGTGCGACCCAGCCTGAAAGTATTTCTCAAGCCCAGCATATTAACGGCCAGTTTGCTTAAGCCATTGGTTTAACAAATGACTGGCCTGTTCCAGTGCTTGCTCGTCTGCGGCTGCGTAACCCAGTACTAACCCTGTGCCGGTTTTGGCTGGCGTAGAGTCCAAAGGTAAATCCGAATCGAGAGGATTCGAGGGAGCCATGAAGTAGGAAGAATACGGTGATAAATGTACATTATGTGCGTTACCCATCTTAATCAGAGCAGACTCATCAAGTCCTTCATCATGAGTCGCCAGCAAATGCATACCCGCCTTTCCTGCAGACAAACGTAACCCCCGATCAACTGCAGGTTGCAGACACTGTCGCAATAATGACTGTCGCTCTTCATAAGTGCGACGACAACGCCGGATATGCTGCCGAAAGGCGCCGTCGGCAATAAAATCTGCAACAGCGGCTTGTAAAGGGTAATGAATCTCACGCATTAAACGTGTGGAGGCCCGGCGAAAAGCATCTGCCAGGGAAGCAGGTAGTACCATGTAACCCAGCCCAAGCCCCGGGTACATGACCTTACTGAAAGTGCCCACATAAATGACACGCTCAGTCGTATCCATCCCTTGCAGCGAGGCCAGCGGCCTTGAGTCATAACGAAACTCGCTGTCGTAATCGTCCTCGATGATCCAGGCCCCACTTTGCTCTGCCCTGGTCAAAAGCGACATGCGACGAGCCATACTGAGTGTAACCGCCGTTGGGTATTGATGGGACGGCGTAATGTAGATCAGTGACGGTTCAGGTAAATCAGGATGGGGAGCCATACCTTCATTATCGACAGGTACCGGTTCCACCGTCAGGTTTGCCGCTTCAAATGCAGCACGCGCGCCGCGATAGCCTGGATTTTCAAACCAAACCGTCTCTCCCTTTTCTGCGAGCAAGGTTGCGATCAGGGAAAAGGCCTGTTGGGCACCTTGCGTAATAACGATTTGATTGGGTGTGCACCGCACAGAGCGTGACAATGTCAGATAGTCACAAAGTACTTCCCTGAGCCGGAGCAACCCGCCCTCAGTGTGGTAGCGCATCCAGTCCAGAGGCGTACGGCGCCAGTATCGTTGTTGCAAACGACGCCACTTTTCCCAAGGGAACAGAGATAAGGAAGGAAGACCGGGAGAGAAAGCCAATGCATCGGTGTGATTCCTGAGCTGACTCAAGTTCAGCAACCGCTCGCCACGTGCAGAGAGCCTTTCATTGCCAGTTACCGCACTGGCAGTCACTTCTTCTTTCTGAACATGATCGTTCTTGTTTACATGAACGTTTGTGCGATCACTTTTATGGATACCGTTTCGAGCCCTGTAGGCATGAGAAACAAAGCATCCAGCTCCAGCACGCGCTTCAACAAAACCATCATGTGCCAACTGCTCCATGACGAGCATGGCCGTATTACGACCAACAGGAAGACGGGCAGCGAGCCTTCTGGTTGAAGGAAGACGAATGCCTGCGGTTATCCTGCCTTCCTCAATGAGCGTACGTATTCCCCGATAAAGGGTCGCCTGTAATGTTTCTGCCGAAGAGTGCTGAATATCCAGCAAAAGCGCATCACAAATCCATTCGTCATTAATGCATTTATTATCAATACGGGTGTTATTAATACGTGTGCCCTCGATTCGTAATTGCATGTTCTCGCCTGATGCCATATGCGCTCCAACCGGCCCCATCATATTCACTCTGACTGGCTCTCTTAATGGAACCAATATTTCATTATAGTCATTTGAGGAACCAATATGGCAGCATTGAATGGGAGCTTATGGCATGTATCTACCGCGTCTTTTCACTGAACAAAACGAATCGTCCCTTCTTGACGTCATACGGCATTATCCCTTTGCAACACTAATCGTCGCACTGGCCGACGCTAACAATGTGCCCTATCTTGTCGACCATCTCCCCCTGATTCCTTCTTTCGACACCGGTCACGCCAAGGAGATCACCTGCCTTCAGGGTCATCTCGCGCGCCATAACCCTCTTGTAAAAGAGTTCACATCTGCCCAAGGCGAAGAAGGGTCAACCCTACAAGCAACCGCTATCTTCCATGGCGAACAGACGTATGTTTCTCCTCGCTGGTATCCCTCGAAAGCACATGGAAAGGAAGCCGTTCCCACCTGGAATTATCAGGTCGTGCACGTTCACGGGATGTTGTCATTGGAAGACGATTCGGCGTGGCTTCAACACCATGTGACAGAGCTTAGCCACCCTTTCGAGCAGCAAATTGAAAATGGGCAACCTTGGAAGATGTCGGATCTATCAACCGAATTTTTATCAGGCATGCTGCGTGGCATTGTGGGCGTTAACCTGACTGTCACTTCCATCGAGGCGAAGACAAAAGCCAGCCAGAATCGCTCCCTTGAGGATCGCAATGGCGTACGGGAAGGGATGAAACAGGAAGGGCTGGACTCTCGTATTATCAAGGCACTTGTTAAAGAACCGGAAGATAAACACGCATAAGGGCTAAATCACCAGAGAAGACTATTTTTACTGAAAAGGGGCATGGCAATGGGAGATAACATGAAAATGCAAACTCAAGACATGAAAGACTGGAGAGGTGTAGATACCCCCAACAAAACAGTGATTGAAGGTCATTACATCACGTTGGAGCCACTCAACGCAGCCCGTCATGCGGCCTCATTGTGGCAAAAATATCAAGGTGCAGAAGAAAACTGGCGTTACCTGCTCACACCCCCTTTTGCTACTCGGGAAGATTTCATCGCATGGCTGTCAGCTGCTCAAGTAGCCGAGGATACGCTCTATTTTGCCATCGTGGAAAAACAAACGGGGAGCTCTCAACATCCCCCCCATACGGCTCTGGGCATTATCAGTTATCTGCGTATTGATAGCACCAATGGCGTGATCGAAATAGGGCATCTTAACTTCTCTCCCGCACTGAAACAGACTCGCATGGCCACCGATGCTTTGTATTCAATGATCGATCATGCGTTTGCACTTGGGTATCGCCGTGTTGAATGGAAGTGCGACAACCATAATCAACCTTCGAAAAAAGCTGCGCTGAGATTGGGCTTCACATGGGAAGGCGTATTTCGCCAACATCGGATTGTGAAAGGGCTGAATCGGGATACCGCCTGGTTTTCGCTACTTGACTACGAATGGCCCGAACACCGTCGCGCTTTTCAACAATGGCTGGCAGAAGACAATTTTACCTCTCAGGGAAAACAACGCCATCCCTTGGCCTTTTTCAGGCGATGCCCCTGAGTCGATCGTTTTTTACCTCTTGCTTTCGACGCTTTTCCTCCAGAAACA
Organism: Cernens ardua; assembly: GCF_051251085.1. Lineage (NCBI taxonomy): Bacteria > Pseudomonadati > Pseudomonadota > Gammaproteobacteria > Oceanospirillales > Halomonadaceae > Cernens > Cernens ardua. The sequence continues at coordinate 54,996 of NZ_JBPCZH010000005.1, read as the reverse complement.
TTCCTCATTTTCAACCAGCGTTCTCTATTTGTAGAACGCATTCTGCCCCTCATCCCGAATAACATTATTGGCTAATTTTCCTTTCCCATTTCTCAATTTTTGCGTTTTTTTGAGGAATATTAGCACCTTGTTTTGCAAGGCATGAAAATGACAATTATCGATAGTTAAAAAAATATTGCATTTAAAAGCTTAAAATTATATTAATTCAGACAAGAGAAAAAGAACCTATCGCACCATTTCACAGTCATGGTTGGATAATTTGAGTATTGACCTCCTTTATTGATGGTGGCGAACGCATGAAAATACATTACCTTGTCACGAGCCTTGAAACCGGAGGAGCCGAATTCTCCATACCGGAAGTCGTGACTGCATTGCAACGACTAGGGCATGATGTTCATATCATTGCTTGCGAACCACGCGATATGGGGGCTGCACCGCGTCTTGATGCCGTCGGGTTGGGCTATAGGATACTTTGTAGCAAACGCAGGCCCCTTCCGGTTGTATTGGGAAAATATCTGAACGTAGTACGGAAAGATCGACCCGATATTATCTGGACATCGTTGAGTTGGGGGACACGTATTGGGCAATGGGCGGGGCGGATAACCCGTATACCGGTCATCAGCTTCAAGCATAGTGCCAGTGTACGCCGGGCGACTTATCGGATGCGGTACATGTCGAAGCTTTGGATCGGTGATTCGCAAACAGTCGTACACTATTTGCATGAAAAGATGGGGATCCCGCTAAGCGATACACTCCCTCTTCCCCTCTATATCAGTGATGAAAATGCACCCTCTGCGACGGGCTGGGATGGCAAGTCGCGCCTCGAATTGGGTAGCGTCGGGAGGCTACATAAGGTCAAGAATTACGATCAGTTGATCAAGGGGGTTGCTCTTTTTATCTGTCGACACCCTGAATGGAAACATCGACTACACTTGACTATCGCAGGTGATGGGGCTGAAAGGGAAACGCTGGAAAAACTGATTCGCCAATTGAAACTCGAAGAAGTCGTCTCTCTCCCCGGGCACTCAGATGAAATCAACCGTTTTCTGGCAGGGCTTCACCTTTATGCACAACCTTCTCGCTACGAAGGTATGTGTCTGGCAGCCCATGAGGCGATGAATGCAGCGTTGCCTGTCATGGCCACACCCGTGGGTGAACTTCGCTATGATGTTGAAGACAATAAAACCGGTTTTATTCTGCAGGGAAATATTTCGCAGGCCGTCTGTAAGGTACTTGAGCAGGTATTCGCCACTCCAGATGCTCTGGCAGGCTATGGTCAAAATGCACAGGATTATGTACGCAGGACTTTCAGCAAACAAAAGTTCGAACAGGCTATCAGCACTATTTCGTCTCGTTTTGATCAATACGTTGACCAAACCCGCGCTAATTGAAACCCAACTGGAAAACGACAAGGGGCAACATCCATAGGCATTGATTTTGCCCGTGAGCTTTGCCCCTGAATAAAGGATTGATCATGAGCCTCCTCGAAACTGAAATCTGGCGTATCGGTATTATTCCGGCTCCCATCGACAAAGTCGCTGAGCAGGCCTATCTGGAGAGTGCCAGGATCACCTGGCTGGAAGCAGAGACCTCATTTTGCTTCCTGGCCGACCCCTTCGGTATATGGCGTGACAATACGCTCTATGTATTTGCTGAATTATATGATTACCGAACGCGCAAGGGTGTGATTGTCGTCTACCTGCTGGATCGTCATCTGAACAAACTGGAGCATCGTGTAGTCCTTGAAGAGCCCTGGCATCTTTCATACCCCTATATTGTCGAAGCAGAGGGGGAAATATGGATGTTACCTGAAGGATATAAATCGGGCGCCCTTACACTCTATCGGGCGAAAGAATTTCCGTGGCAGTGGGAGCGAATGGAAGACGTGGAATTTCCCTGTGCAGGGATCGATGCCTCATTACTTCACGCTGAAGAGTCGTGGTGGCTTTTTTATACGTTGCCTTCGCCCAAAGAGGCTCGTACCAGTACGTTAATGCTGGCCAGGTCCACTTCCATTTTCGGCCCATGGAAGAATATTTCAGAGAGCCCCATTCATCATGATCGCGGCGGTGCTCGTATGGGCGGTACGCCGTTTATTCATGATAATCAGGTGATTCTTCCGACTCAGGATTGCACACGGACCTATGGGGGCGCATTGCGGCTACTTTCTTTCCCTTTGGACAATTTGCACATGATCTCATGCGGCGAGGCTGCCACTCATCATAAAATGCCAATTGTCACACAAGGGCCTTTATTGAAATCCCCCCAACAATCGGCACCTTATGTGGATGGTTTCCATACACTATCCGCGGTAGAGAGCGTGGACCAGCGTGACGAAAAAAGTCCAAGAGGGGAAAAAATCCACCTCCCTCCCATTACTCTGATCGATACCAAACAGGAAATTCGTGGGTCACTGCATCGAATTGGGATCGATTTCATCAGGGCGTTGAAAAAACAACGGAAAACATGAGGCGTTGGCGGACTTTAACTTTACTGGGCTTTGCCGTTATATATCCGATGCGACCATCCAGCGCTGCCAACATCGAATAACCGAGGCTCGCTCAGATAAAAACATGCTTTCCGCAACGGTACTGCCCTTTTTCTCCAATGCATTGAAGTGACTGGTATCGCGATAAGCCAAATAAGCATTCCGAAGCGACACCACATCGATGCCGGGCCACGGCCCTTCCTCTTCCAATACCTCAAGAATCCGCACGTTATCCGTCCAGCGTAGAAGATCCGGATGCGTTACGGAAAAAGCCAATACGGCATATTGGCTCATGAATTCGATATCAATCATACCGCCGATGCCCTGTTTGATATCGAAGTGCGCTGTCTCCCCTGCTGTTTTGTCCAAATGCTGACGCATTTTTTCACGCATTGACACTACCTCCGAGCGTAATACTGCCCTATCACGAGGTTGAGCCAGTATCTCTTGGCGTAATGTCTCGAAGCGGTATCCAAGTTGTCTATCACCCGCCACCGGACGTGCACGTACCAGCGCCTGATGTTCCCATGTCCATGCCTGATGCCGCTGATATTCGGCGAACGCTTCAATGGTACTGACCAACAGCCCAGAATTGCCGGAAGGCCGTAAGCGCATATCGACCTCATATAGCACACCACTGGGGGTAACGGCGGTCAGCAGATGAATAATGCGCTGCCCTAGCCGCGTAAAGAAACTGGTGTTATCGATCGATCGAGCGCCGTTGGTCATTCCCTTTGATGAAGTATCGTAAATAAATACCAAATCAAGATCAGATCCATATCCCAGCTCTATACCGCCCAGTTTGCCATATCCAATCACCGTAAAGCCGGAGGGATTCAGCATATCACTCGGCGATAGCCCAGCGGGCTCACCATAACGCGCCACCATACTGCGCCAGGCCAGTGTCACCACGCGCTCAAGCAACACTTCAGCGATCAGGGTCAGGACATCACTGACCTGCATAAGTGGCCGGGCACCTGCCAGATCCGAAGCAGCAACACCCAATACCTGTGCATGTTTGAAGCGCCGCAAGGCTTCCAACTGCGCCTCTTCATCCTGTTCAGGAATTCGTAAAAGCTCCAGATCCAGGGTGGCCGTCAGGCTTTCCCGTGTTTGTGTATCGAATAGTACAGCGGGGGTTAAAAGTTCATCCAACAACATCGGATAGCGGGTCAGTTCATCCGCAATCCATGCGCTGGCAGCACACAACCGTACCAAATACACGCGGGCGGAATCGCTCTCTCGTAAAAGGGAAAGATACGCCGTACGCCGTAACACTGATTCGATCAGCGTCAACACTCTTTCCAGCGCAATATCCGGTGGCTGATGCACAAAGTGACGTCGTAATGCGAGCGCTGAAGGACTCAAGTCCGTCGAAGAGCTCGCAGGAACACTTTCAGCATTTGCTTCGACATGCTCTGTCGAGAGTGTATCCAGCAACGCGGGCATCAATGCATCCAGCCTTTCCAGCCCGATACGCTGCATGTTTTTTGCCGGACGCGAATATTTAAGCGCCTCAATACGCTTTAAGCACTTTTGCGGATATTCGAACTGATGCGCTGCCAACAATGCCAAGGCCTCATTTTCTTCCAATTCGCCCCGCCAAAGCGCATACCAGTCTAGTAATGAATCGCTGATGGTAGATGTATCATCATCTTCTTCGGCACTAATGATAGACTCGAATATATCGTGGACGCGTGCCCGCAAGGGGGCGAGATTACTTACAAGTGCCTCCCAATCAGCATAGCCCAGCGCATAGGCCAGGCGCTCACGATCTTCATCATCAGTGGGTAGCGTTTGAGTCTGGGTATCTTTCATCCCTTGAAGAACATGTTCGATATCCCGCAACTGCAGGTAATCACTCTGCAACTGGTCAATACTGGCGGGCGGTAACAGGTCTAATCGTTCTATTTGCTTCATCGCCAGTTGAAGCGACGGGGTTTGAAGTTCCGTATCACGCCCACCACGCATTAACTGGAACACCTGCACGACGAACTCGATTTCGCGGATACCACCCGCGCCCAGTTTAATATTTTGTTCCAGCCCTCGCCGCCTGACCTCACGGTTGATCATGATTTTCATGTCACGCAGGGACTGGATCGCACCAAAATCCACATAACGGCGGTATACAAAGGGCCTGATCTCGTCCAGCAACTGGTAACCCGCTGCTATATCACCTGCCACAGGGCGTGCTTTCAACAGAGCAAAGCGTTCCCATTCACGTCCCTGCTCCTGATAGTAACGGTTGATCGAGGCAAAACTGCTGACCAAAGGGCTGCCTTCCCCAAGCGGGCGTAAACGCATGTCTACTCGAAAGACAAAGCCTTCCATCAATGGCGCATCCAGCGCGTGAATCAACCGTTGACCAATACGGGTAAAATACTCCTGATGAGCAAGAGAACGCCGCCCGCCCTGCGTATTCCCTTCATGACGATAGACGAATATCAGGTCAATATCGGACGACAGGTTCAGCTCACCCGCACCAAATTTCCCCATTCCCAACACGATCAATGACATTGGCCGACCCTCTTCATCGACCGCCTGCCCCCACCGAGGCTGATAAAAAAACTGTAGCCAGCTGATGGCCTGCTGAAGGATAACCTCCGCCAGTTGTGTCACTGCCCGAGAGGTATCCCATGCCGAACGGACATCACTTGTGTTCCTGCATAGGTCGCGCCAGAGGATGCCAATCATTTGCTCTCGGCGGAAATGTCGCAATGCAACTTCGAATGCTTCTTCACTGTCACATTGCTCCAGTGTTTCGTTCAATGTTGTCGTCAATTGCTCAGGCGTTGGGGCATGCTGAAGAAAATGTTGTACGTAGAGGCGAGGCAGCAACGCTGGATAACGCTCTAACGACGACAATACAAATTCGGAAACAAGGCAGACACGAAGCAGATCGGCTCGCAGTTTCTCATCAGCGTCAGGGATAGCCTGATGAAGCGATAATGCACTTATGCGCGCCTTGGTATCCTTCTCTAAAGCATGAAGCTGGGTGGGAATGACATTACTCTGGGCGGCCAACGTGTTTCTCCCGTCGCCATGAATCTCTGGGTGAGCCCACAGGATAGATCGAAATACGTTGGGACTCTATGGGTAGATGTGTTGAAGTAGCAGCCAACTTACTCACCAATGCCATTCAGCTCTATAGTGATAAAAAAGAATGTCCTCAAGAGAGGTGTACACAGTGAATGTAGATGGCGTGGATCATGTTCATATCGAAGTGACGGATAGAGCCGCATCAGCGAAATGGTACGAACAGGTATTAGGGCTCGTACAGTGCAAAAAACTGGCTCAGTGGGGAGATAACAAGCATGGGCCATGGATATTGGCAACAATTGATGACCAACCGGCACTGGCTCTTTTTCAATGGGACGATGTTGTTCGTCCGAAAAATCCCCGTTCACGAGACAATACCATCGCTTTCCGAGTGTCAGGCACTGAATTCATAACATTTGTACATCAGATGCCTGAATATGGATTAGTCGGGACACGAACGAAAACGCTCATCACCGGCACAGCAGATATCGTAGATCATGACGTCGCATGGTCGATATACTTCATGGATCCCGATGAAAATTGCCTTGAATTAACCACTTATGATTATGCAGCAGTGGCGACATTCTTGAACAAATGATAGGGCTGACACCCTTATCCCTGATCATTTCCCCCCCCTTGTATCCAATATGTACCGTTTCATGCAAAAAGCCCCGATCTCCTTAAGAAACCGGGGCGCTAGAGTATCGCAGCCTTCAAGACATGGAATAAAGGGAGCGGATCTTATCGCCCTTCAATCTGATCGAATACACCACCATTAGCGAAGTAGGTCTTCTGTGCTTTTTGCCACCCCCCAAAGATGCCGTCTACCGTCACCAGATTCAGTTTGGGGAACACACTCAGGTCTTTTTCCGGCACGCCTTTGGTATTACGGGGACGATAGTAGTTTTCAGCAATAATCGTCTGCCCCTGTGGGGAATAAAGATGCTGGAGATAAGCATCCGCTGCTTTAACCGCCGCGGCACCTTTATGTTCTACGTTACCCTTCACCACAGCAACCGGAGGTTCGGTCAGAATACTTAGGCTGGGAACGATCACTTCTACATTCCCCTTGCTCAATTTCTTGCTGGCCAAAAGCGCATCGCTTTCCCACGCAATCAGCACATCCCCTTGCCCATTCTGTACAAAGGTATTGGTCGAACCACGTGCACCGCTATCAAGAACGGAAGCATGCTTGAACAATTGCGTCACATACTGACGCGCGTATGCCTGAGCGTCCTTCACCTGATCTGCATATTTCGGGTCATGCAGTTTGTCTAGATTACCCAGTTTCTGTTTGAGCGCCCACGCCCACGCTGCAAGGAAATTCCACCGTGCCCCACCCGAGGTTTTCGGGTTTGGAGTAATCACAGATACGCCAGGTTTTATGAGATCCCCCCAATCATGAATATGCTTGGGATTTCCCTTGCGTACCAAAAAGACGATGGTAGAGGTATAGGGGGATGAGTTATCCGGTAACAAGTGCTGCCAATTTTTGGGAACGCCGGCATTGCGATCAGCGATGGCATCAATATCGTAGGCTAGCGCAAGCGTTACCACATCCGCCGGCACCCCTTCAATGACGCTGCGGGACTGGCTTCCCGAACCACCGTTACTTTGCTGAATATTGACGGTATCGCCGGTTTTGTGCTGATACCATTGGGTAAATGCACTGTTGTATTGTTGATAAAGCTCTCTCGTCGGGTCATAAGAGACATTCAATAATGAGAACGTCGCCGCATGAGCAGCAACAGAAATCACCAGCGACGACGCAGCGGTAAGAGAAGCGATCAAATGGCGTAGGTTCATGTCCCTGCTCCCTGTTTGAGGATATCAGCATCCATTCTTGTATAAATCGGGATAATAGGCGGTTTTAAATGTCTGTAAAAATATTAAAACCTCTCTTTGAAATTCCGTTTTGGTATAAAAACAGGAAGCTTCACTACACCTCTCTACACGGCCACTTCAATAATAAGGCAAAGATGTGCTGCATATTGACCGCTCAGTGATTACGCCGAAGCTATGTCCAATTGATGCAGTTGCCCTTTTTCCCCGACTCTGAAAAGAGTATGAGGTATACCATGGCAACGATCCCCTACCGTCCAGCCCTCCTTTATCAAATCAAGGTGAGATAACGCTGCGTGCCAGTGCGCATCGCTCCACGAGGCAGAGAGCTCCACATCCACGGCGGGGCCTACATGGGTGATCGTACTAATGCGAAAAGGGAGAGAGTGGCCCACGATCGGCTCACGTGCCAATGCAACATCATAGGGGCGGCAGAGGAGTTCAACGTCGCTATCGGCTGTACTTTCCACAGCCGTACTTTCCACTTGCAATGCCAGCTCTTTATTCACCTGAAGGCGATTCGCCCTCAGCTCCCCTTTCAGGGAGTTGGAGGCCCCTAGAAAGTCATACACAAATCGATTCTTCGGGGCTCGGTAAAGCTCATCAGGGCTAGCGATTTGCTCGATACGCCCCTGGCTCATCACCACTACCCGATCCGAAAGCTCCAATGCTTCTTCCTGATCATGGGTCACAAAAATACAGGTAAAGCCCAGCTCCTGATGCAATTGCTTCAGCCAACGACGCAATTCAATACGTACCTTGGCGTCCAACGCGCCAAAAGGTTCATCCATCAGCAATACATCCGGTTTTATCGCCAGTGCACGTGCCAGTGCTACACGTTGCTGCTGGCCTCCGGACAATTGTGCTGGCAGGCGTTTGGCAAACGGTGTCAGCTGCATACGCTCAAGCAACTCATTCACCTGTTGTTTGATTTCATGGGCAGAAGGCCTGTGCTTTCTGGGACGTGCTTTCAAGCCAAACGCAATGTTTTCAAATACGTTCATGTGCTTGAACAATGCGTAGTCCTGAAACATGAAACCTACCCGACGATACCGCGGGTGTAGATGGGTCACCTCTTTATCGCCAAAGGTAATACGCCCCTGTGAAGGCGTTTCCAACCCGGCGATAATACGCAGCAACGTAGTTTTGCCCGAGCCCGACGGCCCCAACAGCCCCACCATTTCACCTTCGTGAATTTTCAGGGAACTGGACTGTAACGCTGTCGTTCGGCCGTAATGGCGCGCAACCTGATCAACAGTAATACTCATGACAACATCCTGACTCGCAATAAGTATCGAATAAACGGGCTTGAATGAACGCTAAAGGGGGGAGCTATCCACTACCATGGGCATTAATATTCACGCCGCTCTGGCGTTGCTCTCCAGACACAATGTTTATCCTGACATCAGGCATTTCTATCATCATTGCTCTCAACAACAAGCCGGCGCTGTTGCCAATGATCCAGAAAAGCACGAATAAAGAGTGTAATAACCGCCAACACCGCTAATAGCAGTGCAGAAACGAATGACCCGACAGTGTTGTAGTCCTGATACAGCTGATCCACCTGAAGAGGTAGGCTAATAGTGACGCCGTTGATCATGCCAGAGACCACGGATACCGCACCAAACTCCCCCATTGCGCGTGCATTGGTCAGAATGACGCCATAAATCAGGCCAAGGCGGATATTAGGCAAGGTGATGCGCCGAAATAACGTCCATCCGCGTGCCCCCAGACTCACGGCCGCCTCCTCTTCACGCACTCCCTGTGCCTGCATCAGCGGGATCAGTTCACGCGCAACGAAGGGGCAGGTAACAAATATCGTCACCAACACCATGCCCGGCCACGCAAACATCAATTGGATATTGTGAAGATCCAGCCAATGCCCCAACCAGCCGTTACGGCCATAAAGCAACAGATACACAAGGCCTGCGATAACGGGGGAAACCGCAAATGGAATATCAATCAATGTTTGAAGAATACGCCGCCCGGGAAATTCGAACCGCGTAATCAACCATGAAAACACGATGCCAAACACGATATTGACTGGAACCGTGATACAGGCAATCAACAACGTCAGTAATACAGCCTTGACGGTATAGGTATTGCACAGGTTCGTAATAAAACCGTGTATTCCGGAAGAAAATGCTTGATGCACAATCTCCAGCAGAGGCGCCACCAACACCAGCAGAGACAATACAATCAATAGCCCTATGAGTGTCCGACGCACCCCAACGGAATCACCAACTCGATACATAGCCATCTCCCATACTGATCATTCCAGCACTGTAAGTCGCCCTGTCATATGCAAACCACCGTTCGCTATTTCTTGTAGCAATCGCTTTTTTCATCACAACCAGCCCCCTAACGATTGCCATGAATTCGGTGAAAAAAACGGGCCTGATAGCTATTAATGAGCAGCAAAAGCACCAAAGAGGCCAGCAATACGATAGACGCAATGGCCGATGCGCCGGGGTAGTCGAACTCCTGCAATCGCGTGACGATCATCAATGAGGTGACTTCGGTTTTGTAGGGCAAATTACCTGCAATAAAGATGACGGCACCGTATTCCCCCAGGCAACGCGCAAAGGCCAATGCCGTGCCCGTCAATAAAGCAGGCCAGATAAAAGGAAAAATGACTTTACGGAAAGCGTGGAAATTACTGGCGCCCAGGGTAATGGCGGCTTCATCAACACTATGTGGCAACTCTTCCAGCACAGGCTGCACATTCCTCACTACAAAAGGAATACTGGTGAATGACATCGCCACGACAATTCCCCACCAGGCGTAAGCCACCTTGAAGCCGAGCCAATGTCCTATCGCGCCATGTGTTGAATAAAGCGTAGAAAGCGTAATTCCGGCTACAGCTGTCGGAAGTGCGAAGGGAAGATCTATCAGTGCATCCAACACGCGTTTCCCCGGGAACTGGTAACGTACCAATACCCAGGCAGCCAATAAACCAAAGACCATATTGAACAACGCCGCACTTCCCGCACTGGAAAGAGTCACCCAATAACTTGCCAGATTTCGAGGATCTGTAATCACTGACCAATAGGATGCCCAGCTCAAATGGGAGAGCTGCCCGATCAAACTGCCTATTGGTAAAAGAAGAATAATGCATACATAGGTCAGGCTGATACCGAGCGACAGGCCAAACCCGGGAAGTATTCGGCGCTTCTTCAAAGGAGAGTCCCCCGCATCATGGCTGCTCCAATTGATCCAACTTGCCACCCGAGGAAAAGTGGGTTTTCAATATGCTATTCCAACTACCGAATACTTTGTTGATAGAGAGCAAGTGAGTAGCCGGGAACTGATGAGCAAATTGCCTGGCTACAGTGGGATCGCTCACACGATAGTAATGTTCAGCGATAATTTTCTGTGCCAAGGGCGTGTAAAGATAGTGGAGATAGGCCTGTGCCAATACCTGACTATGATTGCGCTCAACATTGGCATCTACCCATGTCACGGGCATCTCAGCCAGAATATCCACCGTTGGAATAATGACGTCGTACTGCCCGGGGTGCTGTTTTGCCAGACTGTCTATTTCTGATTCAAAACTGATCAGCACATCGCCGACCCCATGCTCAACAAAGGAGGTGGTAGCACCACGACCACCATTGTCAAACGTGGTCACATTGCCAAGGAACTTGCGCATGAATGCTTCTGTGGTTGCCTCATCATTGTGATCCTGTTGCTGTTCCGCAGCCCATGCAGCCAAATAGGTATAGCGCCCATTCCCTGACGTTTTGGGATTCGGGAAGACCAGACTCACTCCTTTCTGCGCTAGATCCTGCCAGGTTTTTATGTGTTTCGGGTTCCCCTTGCGAACAAGAAAGGCCATCGTCGAATAATAGGGGGATGACTGATGAGGTAATCGTTGCTGCCAATGAGAATCGATCAATCCTGCCTGCGCAATCATGTCAATATCACTGGCCTGATTAAAGGTCACCACATCGGCATTCAACCCTTCAATGACAGATCTGGCCTGTGCTGAAGAACCTGCATGTGATTGCACGATGGAGAGTTGCCCCCCATGGGATTTATCCCATTGTGCGATAAAAGGGGGATTAAGCGCTTTATAGAGCTCACGGGAAACATCAAACGATGCGTTGGTCAGTACGGTGTCTGCATAGGCAAAGGCCGTGTATCCCATTCCCAACGGAAGCAGGAGACACACAAGAAGACAACGCTTGATATTTCGACGCAACGTCGCGCAAGGATGAGGCATACGTGGCAATGGCAAACGTCCGGAAAGGGTAGACATGAGATGTGAGTCTCCGCAAACAAGTCGTGACATTGGCGAGTGTCATTATAGGTATTGTCATGGCGTGGTATAACATGAGGAGTTGGTACCCTGGCGCCTCTTTATCACAATTCCATCGCCTAATAGTGCTAGCCTAAACAATACATTTTGTTATTACAATAAACACTTTTATTCATTTTAAGAATAACAATAGAGAGGCTACCCCCTTTGCCTACGCCTCTTATGCCATACAATACACATTTGATAGAAAGGGAGATCAGGATGACCAAGCAAGTCTATCTGGCAGGGCCCGATGTTTTCTTTCCGAATGCGCTCGAACATGCCGAAGACATCAGGGAGCGGGTACGTCAGGCAGGGTTTATCCCGCTTACGCCTATGGATAACGAATTGCCTGTTGAAACGGAGGGGGCCGCCATGCGTGCACTTATTTTTGCCAATAATATGGAATTGATACGCAGGGCAGACTTTGTGATTGCCAACCTCACTCCATTTAGAGGCCCTTCAGCGGATGTGGGGACGGTGTGGGAAGTCGGATGTGCATATGGACTGGGAAAACCGGTATGGGCCTATAGCGATATTCATACCGAGTATTTCTCGCGCGTCAGGGAAGATGGCATGACCATCGAAAACTTTGGCGGTTTTGATAACTTAATGATTACCGAGAGCATCCACTCTCCACTTCATACCTCTTTGGACGAAGCGCTACATACTGCATTGCTGACTTATAGGGGGGATCATTGAGCCAGCCATCATACCAAAAGAAAAAGTACCGGGATCACCGTCAATATCACGCAAATTGGGAACGCAATCATTAGATGAAGAGCGATCATCCAACCTGAAGCGAAACTGGCGGAAGTTGCTCAGAAAAGAAAACCACTTTGTTTTTTGTTAAGCTATTATCTCTCTACATGCACACATTCCAATAATCCAACTGGAGATAACCACGTTGTCTCAGCCGCTAACACGCCTACCACGCCCTCTTCGCTGGCTACTTCTTGTTGTTTTATGCGGCATTGCCAGCCAATGTCTGGTCTACATCAATTTCCCCGGAGGCCAGTTTATTGGCCCCATGCTCGCCTCTATCGTGCTTGCTCTCTTGGGTATCTCCCTCAAGGTGGAACGCGTCTGGTTCAATCTTGGCCAGGGGGCCATCGGCATACTTATTAGTGAGGCATTCACGCTCGCCGTTATCATGAATATCGCACACCACTGGATTGCCATGCTGGTGGTCACCGTTATTCTATTGTTTATCAGTTTTCCGGTTGGGCTTTTCAATGTTCGTTTCGGGGGAATGCCGGGCACAACGGCGGCATGGGGAACGTCTCCCGGCGGTGCCTCTGTCATGGTAGCCATGGCAGAAGATAATGGGGGCGATCCACGGGTTGTCGCGACCATGCAGTATGTACGTGTAGTCTGTGTTGTGCTCACTGGGGCTATAGTCGCGCATTTTCTTCACCCGTCATCTGGAACCACATCCAGTTCAGCCGCCACGAGTGCCAGTATCACTCACGATCCGATAATGCTGATCATTACCCTTGTACTCCTCGCCGCAGGTTCTCTGATCGGTCGCAAACTGATACCCGCCGGTGCCATGCTGGGCCCCGTGATTATTGCCACACCGCTTCAGCTACTGGGGTGGATTCATCTGGATTTACCACTACCCATTCTGTCGATTGCCTACGGGCTTATTGGCGCCTACGTGGGATTGCGCTTCGATAAACCCACGATCATGTATGTCATCAAGGCTATTCCCATGATGGTCGTCTCTTCCATGCTATTGATTGGGTTGTGTGCGATTTCCGCCTATGTTTTGCAATTTTTCATTAGCTCCGATTACCTCAGCCTCTATTTGGCCACTAGCCCCGGCGGATTGGATTCAATGACAATCATCGCTTTGGATACACATGCTGATGTGGGGATAGTCGCAGCATTGCAAATTCTACGGATGTTCTCTGTCGTACTGGCAGGGCCATGGATGGCAAAACAAATTGCGCGCTTTGCGGTAGAAAAGGGCGACGGTCATCCTCATTCGCAGTAATTATCTAAAAGAAAAGCGGAACATAATCCTCTTCAATAAAGGCTACTAACTCCATATGTCCGGCTCCATCATTCACATAGTAACCGGTTGTTATGTCAACAATCAGGAAAAACTTCTGGTCGTCAGGAAACGCAACACAACGGCATTCATGTTGCCGGGGGGTAAACCGGAGGCAGGTGAATCGTCCGAGGTAACATTGAGGCGTGAATGGCAGGAAGAGCTTGGAGTAACACCAACAGGTAGGCTGACGTTATTGGGGCAATTTCAGGCTGATGCTGCCAACGAACAAGGCTATCAGGTAAGAGCAACCGCGTATCTAATCCATCACATAGGCAATGAGTCGCTTGATGATGACGATAAAGTCAGTGATAACAATGAGATCAGCTGCGCTGCCGAAATTGAAGAATTTCGTTGGTTGCCTCTATTATCCCTAAAAGATTTCAACCCCAATCTACCTGAGCTTGCGCCCCTGCTCAAAAATGAAATAGCCCCCATATTGATACAACGTTACCAACACCTTCACCCTTGAAACAATCCTGCGTGAAGACAAGGCAATATCATCAGGGCTCATGGCTCAAATGCATAAGCCCTGACCATTTTCAAACGCAAAGGGACAGCAAGCGCTGGTGAACACGCATTTCCCTACCCAGTTCCGGATGAAATGCACAACCGATTACATTGTCTTGCTGTACCAGAACGGGATGTTCATCCCTATAGGCAAGTACTTCGACATCAGAGCCCACCTGCTCAATCGTGGGCGCTCGAATAAAGACCATCTCTGTAGGCTCATCACCCAGCTCACTCTCCGCATATACAATACGCGAGTCACGCTGTCGTCCATAGGCATTGCGCTTTACGACAACGTCCAACGCTTTTAAAGAGGGCTGCTTAGGCAGGACCTCCTTTGCAAGAAGGATCAAACCCGCGCAGGTGCCCAATACCGGTTTTTTCATTACAAAACGCTGCAGCGCCTGCCATAGGGATGGCCCCTCCTCTGTCGAATCCGAGCGGACTCCGTCCCCCGTCAAAAAATGTAGCATAGTGGTCGATTCACCGCCGGGCAGCACGACACCATCGACCTGATCCAAATCCCTGGCCTGATATATCAACCGTGTATGAGCACCAAGTAATTGCAGGCGAATCATATGTGCCTGATAAGCCCCCTGAAGCCCGAGAACACCAATAGTAGGACTCCTTTTGGTAGACATACTAATCACCCCGCCCCTGGAGCATTTGATTAGCCTGTAACGTGCTGACAGCCAGCCCCTTCATTGCCCCACTACACTCGGCAGCACACTCCGCTACCACATCAGGTTGCTCATAATAAGTACACGCACGAACAATGGCACGCGCTCGCTGCACCGCTTCTTCGTAGGGCGCATAATGCATACCATCACTCATGAAAATACCCGAGCCTACGAAAATGGCTTCCGCGCCCAGGCTTCTCATCAGTGCCGCATCAGCAGGCGTAGCAATTCCCCCTGCAGAGAAATTGGGAACAGGCAAAGCTCCGGTTTCAGCTACCACTTTCAGCAGTTCAAAAGGGACCTTGTAATCCCGTGCAGCTACGTAAAGCTCATCTTCACGCATGCTGGCGATGGCGCGAATATCTGCCATGATCTGACGCATGTGTTGTACTGCATGCACCACATCACCGGTACCGGCTTCTCCTTTTGTACGAATCATGGCGGCGCCTTCATTGATACGCCGCAAGGCCTCCCCCAAATTACGTGCACCACATACAAAGGGGGTATCAAACGCTGTTTTATCGATATGGTATACCTCATCTGCCGGGGTCAGTACTTCACTTTCATCGATGAAATCCACCCCCAGACTCTCAAGCACACTGGCTTCGGCAAAATGCCCTATACGTGCTTTCGCCATAACGGGAATGGACACCACTTCCATGATTTGCTGGATAAGGCGCGGGTTTGCCATTCGGGCCACCCCCCCTTCGGCACGAATCTGGGCAGGTACACGCTCAAGTGCCATCACGGCCGCTGCTCCCGCTTCCTGAGCAATTTCTGCCTGTTCAATGGTACATACATCCATAATGACGCCGCCCTTCAGCATTTCGGCCAACCCGATTTTCAAACGCATTCTGTCAGCGCTGGATTCCTGAATATCAATACTTACCATGGAAAGTTTCCCCAGTGTCTATCATGTATATGAAGTGTGCGGGACATTCATTCGAGTAGTGGAATCGAGCAACGAACAGAAGGAAGAGACTTTCAATCCATGCATAAAAATCATGCATACAAATAAAGTTATACACAGAAGGACAATCCTGAATATCACCTTTACCGAACAGCACTTTCCCTGACGGTACGCCCAACAAAACACCAGCACTCAGACGAATTTAAACAACAAAGTGTTAGTCCATAGTGACCTGCACTCAAGTACTAAAACAGAGACAATAAGAGTACAATTTTAATGAACTGTACTCCTCTGTAGAGCAGCACAGTTTTTATCCCATTGGGTGTGTTAGTTAGGTGTAGTAGTTAGGTATGGCAGAAGGCGAGGGAAATTCAGTGGAAAACAAAAAGAGCGATGCCCCCCTTATCACACGGGTGATGCAAGATATTCGTCAACGCATCAAAGATCGGCATCTTGTTGCCGGAAGCCGCCTCCCCTCGATTCGAGCACAGGCTGCCTCTATAGGTGTCTCGAAATCTACCGTCGTAAATGCCTACGAGCGGCTGGTTGCCGAAGGAGTGATAGAACCCCGCGCGGGTTCAGGTTTTTATGTCAATGATCGCCCTATCAAGCGCGCAATGCACGAAGCAGCCGATTACATTAAGCCAGAGATGCTCTCGAATACAATTAATACGCCTAATAAAAGCCCAGCGTTGGGAAAGCAGGATATTGATCCTGTCTGGATCATTCGCCACTCGCTGGATGACAGTCGGGTAAATTATCAGCCTGGATGTGGATGGTTACCCGAAACATGGATGCCGACGGATGAAATTCGTCGAGCACTTCGCATGCTTTCACGTCAACCGGCCGCCCCGCTTACCGGATATGGGACACCGCAAGGGCTACCTGCCTTACGTGAACTGCTTGCCCATCGAATCAATGACCGTGGCATTGTGGCATCGCCAAAACAATTAATGATGACTGAATCGGGAACACAGGCGGTGGATCTGATTTGTCGCGTATTACTCACGCCAGGGGACGCCGTCATCGTGGATGACCCTTGTTATTTCAGTTTTCAAGCCCTGCTGAAGGCCCACAAGGCCAAGGTTGTCCGAGTCCCTTATACCGTGAATGGACCAGATTTGGCAGTATTTGAACACGCGCTCAAAACCGCTTCTCCACGCCTTTATATTACAAATGCAGCCCTTCATAACCCCACCGGTGCTTCATTATCGTTTGATACAGCACACCGACTACTGAAATTGGCTGAACAGTTCGACCTCATGATTATTGAAGATGATGTTTTTGCCGATTTCGAATGGCGTCCTGCTCCCAGGCTGGCCGCATTGGATGGTCTGAACCGCGTTATTCATACAGGAAGTTTTTCGAAGACGCTGTCAGCCTCTGTCAGGGTAGGTTATATCGCGGCATCCGAGCGATGGCTGGAAGAACTGATCGACCTCAAATTGGCTACCGCTTTTGAATCAGGGCACTTTTCAGCCAAATTATTACACTTGTTATTAAGTAGCGGCGCTTATCGAAAACATATAGAGGGTATGCGGAAACGCCTATCATCTGCCATGAACATGGTGATTGAGCGTTTATCATCCGTAGGCATTTCACCGTGGATCGAACCTCGGGGAGGAATGTTCTTGTGGACTAAATTACCAGAAGGCATTAGCGCAAAGCTATTGGCTCAGGAGGCTGTAAAACAACAGGTGCTTCTGGCTCCGGGAACCGTATTCAGTGAGTCACACAACGCGGACAACTTCATGCGTTTCAATGTTGCACAATGTCAGTCCCCCTACATTTACGATGTAATGCGCCGGTTAATGGTAGAGATGCGCACTCAATAAGAGACAAACCATCAATTAAACACAGAGTGTCTGCAAAGTGCCTATACCGAATAATTCAGCCATAATCGCGCCTTGAGGAAATGGACCTGCGCAGGCCATACAATTCGAAACACTTGAGAGGTCAACCAGTATGACGCTGTACGGGGTGTTGTGAGCAATATCATTGCATCACAACAAACGGAACTTAACCACAGTGAACAGGAAGGATACCCAAGCGAATAAGCAAGGATCCCCCCCACACTATTGCTGCCATAATCCCGCTCATCATGACTGCCGCTGACCCCAGATCCTTCGCCCGCCCGGACAACTCATTGTAGTCATCGCCCATGCGATCCACGACAGCCTCAATGGCAGAGTTAACCAGTTCAGTCAACAATACCAGCAAGGAGGTGCAGATCATCATGGCCCAATGGATAAAGCTCTCGGCCAACCAGAACGAAGCAGGAAAAGTGATGATCGCCAGAATCACCTCGAAACGGAAGGCTTGCTCACAGCGCCAGCCGGAACGTAAGCCATAGAGGGAATATCGAGTTGAGTTGTAGACTTTCTTGAAGCCGAAATTGTTGCTGGGTTTCATTGGCGAATCCAACGGTGTTGGGAGGGCTTGCATCCTACTATGGGGAGATAGAATACAATGCCTTTCCCGATCTTTCTCTATAGAGGGCGCTTAGCCTGAAAGCACGCTCCGGTGAACGTTCGATCTATTGGGGGAAAACCAGAACAGCCTCTTTCCCCCCCGAATTCTCTCATCATTCAATCAGTGCTCAACATGCGTATTAATTGTTGCGAATGATCGGTGTGAGATCATCCGACAATGCTTGTATGGCAATCGGCCAGTTCAGATAGGGAGGGCCATCATGCCCGCGCAACAACACTGCAAAAGCTCCCCAACGACCACTGGCGGTACGGAAATAGCCTGCAATGGAGCGAACACCCACAGGTTGATCCAACGTTCCGGTTTTCACCATGACATTACGCTGGAACAACGCACTTCCATGCCGGATATGACCTGCCACCCCGTTATACGGCGTTTGCATGGCCGCATAGAGTGTAGGGAAGAGTTCGGAACGATGATACATATAGTTCAACAGAGTGACCAAACCATGGGCACTGGTACGATTTTCCGGTGTTAGTCCACTACCGCTCATCAACGTCAATGGACCATGATCCGGGACATTCTGGCTCACAAAGTTTTCGATGTAACTCGTTCCACTTGCCATCGTGGCAGGGGTACTGGATGACATATCCATGGTGAGCGTATCGGCCATGAAATTGTTGGAGTAATCCAGCATATCCATTAACGCCATTTGCAAGGGGGGGCTATCCACCGAGGCCACTTCAGAGGCACTTTGAGGAATGGCATGGGGATAAACGGAGACGCCACCCGAAACACTTATATCGTTTTGTGCCAACAGGTTACGCAGGATTTCAGCTGTTTCGGAGGAAGGGTTGGATGACGACCGAAACAGCTGCCGCGGACCATCAGCAGTGGATATTTGCCCTGAGAGCATCAGCGTATCAATACCGTTCTCGGTTACCCGACGGGCTCCGATGCCCGTTGCATGACCCGCCGATACTGTACGGACAGTACCTCGAACAGGCAATAACGAACGCGGCCCAAAGCAGCTCGAAACATGCGCAGGTTGCCCGGGCTGTGTAGGTACAACTTCGGTACACCAATTACCGTAATTAACCGCCACGGGAGACAATAAAGCATCATAGGAATTGGAAGAAGCCGTCATCGCCTTGCAACGGTCACTCACGAGACACGGTGATGGGCCATAAGGCCATTGGGCCAGCAACACTTGCCCACGAATATGGTCTATACCAATCGCATGCAATTGTTGGACAAGGCTCCAATATTCTTCTGTTGTCATCGCGGGGGCACCCCCGCCATCCACGTATAAATTGCCATACAATACGTTGCCACGAATCTGGCCGGTAGACATCAGCCGAGTCGTAAAACGATGCTGGGGCCCGAAGCGATCCAGAGCCGCCGAGGAGACATAAAGTTTCGATAGAGAAGCAGGCGTCAAAAGGCTACGTGCGTTGTCTTGCCCAAGAACACGATGATTATCCAGCATCTGGACTTCCGCACTGATTTCGAATTTACCAGCAGACAACTTCTCCAATGCAGGTAATCCGGCTGCATGTGTAACTCCGGGCATTACTGCAAGCAAGGTGCCTGCCAAAAGGGCATACCCTTTGCGTAGACCTGGCAAATTCCGGCGAATGGTCGACAACAACGCTTTTTCTCCTCAAACCTGATGGTTGGCAAGGCAGTACTACAGGTTTACCTTGCAAGATTATAAGCCGGTACTGAACAGCAAGGACTATTCGCCCAGTCAAATAAAGCCTATAGGGTTATTACTCTAGCACGGGAAGCAGGCCCACTCAGCATTAGTTGCCGATTTTCATGCATTAATGACCTCAAACACGTGTTTACTACAGCATTTTTATCTGGCAATTCATACGGAAGACAAGCGTTGGCCACCGGCATCATTCAGATAGCTCTGCAACCACACGCCAGAGAACATGCCCGCTTTGGCTATATTTACGTTCGAAATGCGTCAGGTAGTGCTCGCCGGGATCGAAAGGCTTAGCGCAACACACTATGCCCTTGGCCCATTCGACCGCCAGAGCAAACTCATGCGCATAGATATCCCAATTGGTCCGCATTTCAAGCCTTCCTCCAAGCGCCAGCAAATCCGGCAACACGGGATGCCCTTGCCAACGATACTTCAGCTGGGAGGCTTTCGGATACGGGTTGGGGTACAGAAGATAATGCTGGCTGACAGAGACTTCTGCGTGCCGCATAAGACGCCAGAAGTCCACTAGATCCGCCCTTACCAGTAACGCGTTTTCAGGTAGAACACCATGTTCACGATTCAAGCGATCATCACTGCGGTCAACTCCGATCACCACGCTTTCCGGAAAGGCTTCTGCCAATTGACGCGTTGAAAGGCCTACGCCACAGCCGGAATCCAGAATCAGCGGGGAATGCGGATAACGGGCGCGCCACGCCATACTCTCATCGAATGCCCGACGACTATGTTCAGCGAATGGGCGTTGCCACGTCGATGAAAGTGCACGCCGAACCTGCCTTTCAAGGTCAGAATGTGGGCCTTGCTGAGTGCTGTAAACGGGGGTTGAATTGGCCTGCATGCTTGATCTCGGGACCACTGTTCAAGAACAGTGTATCTAAACCTTTCAATTAATTTATTGCCGCTCCATGACGGGCTTTACTCTGCAATGGTATCATCGCTAAAAGTTTTGTGTGCGTCTGTGATTATTGTCGTTTTTAGCTGAAATCGCTTTGACCGTCATAGTCACTCTCTGAATGCTTCCAAGTGTGAAGCATTGCGCATAGTATATTGATATATCTACAGTATTTCAGCGGTTTGCCATTACTCGGATGGCGGAGTGCAATTTCACTCGTCTTGTTTCTGAGGTGGCGGCCGTGCAAGAGTGAGGATTCAGGCTTGTCTTATTTACCAGTAATTGTCGGGATGGGAGGTATTAATCCCGCCGGTAGAGTGTCAGGGCATCAGGCCTTCAGACGCACCGTCCTTGACGCCCTATCCAGTGAAGATCACGAGAATACCCTACTGGGGCTCGCTTCGCTGATGGGACTGGCCCACAGAAACGCGCAAGGGGAATGGCTCAACAGCAACGGTGATGTTTCTACTCCAAAAGAGATCGTGGCCCAACATCGGGATTATATCCTGAACCATACGCTGATTCGCCGTACGGAAGAACCCGCATTCGGGGCCGAGGGTATTGTTGCCAATAGCAATGCCAGGCTTGAATTGCACGAACCTGTACAGTTCACACTGCGCAAGAGAGAGCTGCCGGAAACAGTGCCTGAAACATGGCAGGTAAGCGAAATAGACTCGAAAACCGTACAAGTGAACATCCCGGCAGGTGAATTCCATGCCCTGTTACCGGACCACAAGAAACCGCTGGTTAACAGTGCCGGGCAGCTTCCTACCGGGTTTGAGCCAACGGCGTTCTATCGGAGTGTCCACCATCCACGCGCCCTCGCCATGACCATCTTTGGTGCATCGGACTGTCTAGGGCAGAGCGGTCTTGACTGGCAAACGGTTATCGACCACGTCGCGCCGGATAAAATTGGCGTATACGCCAGCAACTCCACCGGGCAACTCGATAAGCAAGGTTGGGGTGGACTGTTGCAAAGCTATGTCACAGGGCAACGGGCAACCTCCAAACAGATGCCGTTGGGCTATGGGCAAATGCCTGCCGACTTCCTGAATGCCTATGTGCTTGGCAATGTGGGGACAACCGCCGGACTCTTCGGCGCGTGCGCCACGTTCCTTTATAACTTGCGTGCTGCAGTAGAAGATATCCGTGAAGGCCGTCGCCGTGTTGTCATGGTAGGTACAGCAGACGCACCGGTCACGCCTGAAATCATCGAAGGTTTCCGCGCCATGAGCGCATTGGCGGACGATAACAGCCTAAAGGCACTCGATGCTCTGGAACTGTTGACCGACGAAGACTATCAGCGTGCGTGTCGCCCTTTCGCCAAGAACTGTGGTTTCACCATTGCGGAAGCATCGCAGTTCATTTTACTGATGGACGATTCATTGGCGCTTGAATTGGGTGCAGAAATTCTCGGTTGTGTACCGGAGGTGCATGTCAACGCTGACGGCTGGAAACGCTCCATTTCGGCCCCGGGTATCGGCAATTACATCACTCTAGCGAAAAGCGTGGCCTTTGCACGTTCCATGCTCGGTGAGGATGCCATTCGTGAACGCAGCTATGTCCATGCGCATGGCACCAGCACACCGAAGAACAGGACGACAGAATCTCACGTACTGCATCAGGTAGCGACAGCCTTCGATATCAGGGAATGGCCGGTAACAGCGATCAAATCCTTCATCGGGCATACTCAGGGAAGCGCTGCAGGTGATCAAATCACCAGTGCATTAAGTGGCTTCTCCCACAAACTGATGCCGGGGATTGCGCATCTGGACCAAGTGGCAGATGACGTATACGCCGAATGCCTTTCGCTTCAGCAAAAAACGGCGGAATCCCATGCCGACATTGCCTTTATCAATGCCAAAGGCTTCGGTGGGAATAACGCAACAGCCCCCTTACTATCACCTGAAGTGACGGAAAAGCTGCTTAAACAGCGCCACGGTGAAAAGGCCATGACTGAGTGGCGTCATAAGCGGGATCACGTGCGTCAGGCAGCCGAAGCATTCGAAGAGCGTTCACTATCCGGTGAATTCTCGCCACGTTATGTCTTTGGTGAAAATGTGCTGGAAGGGCCAGAGCTGGAGATTACGGCTGAAAAGATCTCGATTCCGGGGTACGCACAGCCGATTTCGTTGGATATCGAAAACCCATTTGGTACGATCAGGTAAGCGCCGCAGCCCCGGAAACTCTATTGATTTCGTTCTCTGTTGATTTCCAATCGCCAGAGAACGGTTCTTTCGGGAAACAAGAAAGCATGAGTCCATTCTGTCACGCTGCGCCGTCGCATTAATGGAGACACGTCTCGCCATGACCAAGGTTATTTATCCGGGCACGTTTGATCCTGTCACACTGGGGCACCTGGATATCATCAAGCGTATTGCGCCGCTATTTGACGAGGTGGTTGTGGCGGTGGCTGCCAGCGCAGGCAAGCAGCCAATATTCCGTCTTGAGGAACGTATCGGATTACTTGAAACCGTTTCCCACGATTTGCCCAATGTCTCGGTGATCGGCTTTGAAGGGCTAATGACTGACTTACTGAATGAGCAGCAGGCGTACACTATGGTACGGGGTATTCGTAGCAGTCATGATATGGAGTACGAAGCCCAATTGGCGCAGATCAATCGGATACAGCGACCGGGAACAGAAAGCCTGTTTCTTCCGGCCTCCCCCGAATATGCGGGTATTTCCTCTAGTATTGTGAGGGAAATAGCACGCCTGGGAGGGGATGTATCCAGGCTGGTTCCACCACCGGTCGCCGAGGCATTACAAGTCCGCTTTTCTGCCCGTCCCCAATAGTGGTTTAAGTACGCGCATATCAGCAATTGCCAGAGCATGGCAGAGGAAGATCAATCATGGCGTTGATGATTACGGATGAATGCATCAACTGTGATGTATGTGAACCAGAGTGTCCCAATGGTGCTATTTATCCCGGTGAAGAGATCTACGAAATTGATCCCACGCTTTGTACCGAGTGTGTAGGACATTTCGATGAGCCTCAGTGTCAGCAGGTATGCCCTGTGGATTGTATTCCACACGATCCTCAACACGCAGAGAGCCATGCTCAACTGATGGCCAAGTATGAATTGATTACTTCCAGCAGCGAATAAGCAACGCTCTTTCCTTTTTATACTCAATTTCCAGTCTATACTCGCTTTCCTGATTATATTGTCGCCATGTCCAATGCCATGCCCGAGCACGCTATCACCTCGCCCCCACCTCATGTTCCAATGCGCAAGGTATGGCATCTGGCATGGCCCATCATTCTGTCCAATATTAGCGTTCCGTTACTTGGTCTGATTGGTACTGCCGCGGTCGGGCATCTATCCAACGCACGTTATTTGGGCGCCGTCACATTAGGCACCACCCTTTTCGACCTCCTGTTCTGGGCGTTTGGTTTTCTTCGCATGGGAACAACGGGATTGACCTCACAGGCCTTCGGGCAAGAAAGCGACGACCGTTTACGCAGGATATTGATGCAATCACTGGCAACGGCCTGTTCGCTTGGCATTCTCCTTATTGCACTCTCGCCGCTGATTATCCCGTGGGCAATTCATTTGATTGGGGGCAGTCCAAGCGTACAGGCACTGGCGACGCAATTTGCACACATCCGAATTTTCTCGGCACCTGCAGTGCTGGCCAATTATGTGATTCTCGGCTGGTTTCTAGGGCAACAGCATTCACGGACAACATTGCTGTTGGTACTGGTCAGCAATAGCATCAACATCCTGTTATTACTACTGTTCGTATTATGGATGGGATTACACAGCAATGGCGTAGCATGGGCTTCACTAGTTTCCGATTACTTCACTCTGCTGGTAGGTATCGCCCTGATATGGCGACGGAGTGGACAATTATCAGGAAAGTTTGCCACCACCATGCTCAAACATATTGACGATTATCTGGCACTGTTCAACGTCAATAAATATCTCTTCATTCGTACCCTGTGCCTATTGTTCGTGAATACTTTCTTTACATCACGGGGTGCAGTGTCAGGCACCACGCTGCTGGCAGCCAATGCAGTACTGATGGAATTCCTGATGCTGACGTCATACGCGCTGGATGGTTTTGCACAATCTGCTGAAGCCATGACGGGCAGTGCTATCGGCGCCAAACGCTTTGACCTGTTCGGCGCATCCGTACGTGCCTGCGCCCGTTTATCGTTCTGGACAGCATTGACAGCCTCCGTGCTGCTTGCAGTATTTGGCTCATGGCTAATTGAGCTGTTGACAAGTCTGAAGAGTGTTCAGGACGCTGCGCAGACGTACTTGCCCTGGATGATCATCATGCCGTTGATTGCCGTCTGGGCCTATTTGATGGATGGTGTGTTTGTAGGTGCCACGGCCACAAAACCCATGCGTGATACGTTATTGCTCTCACTTTTCGTTTTTCTGCCAACATGGTATTTCACCCGAAGCTGGGGCAATAATGGTTTATGGTTTTCCTTCATGATGTTTACATTGGTACGTTCTGCCAGCTTGAGCGGTATTTATCTGAAGTGGCGCAAGGGAAGATGGTCTTCAACGCCTGTCAGGGAGTCATAGCACATGGGTAGATCCAGGTTTTCGACACATGACGCAAGGGACAACATCGCCAGCGGGCGGGAAGCAGACATTCCGCTTTCAGACACTCACTCGCCCGATAAGGACAAGACGCGCCCCTTTATGCAGCAACGACTGTCACGACGCCAGGCCAAGTGGTATGAGCTTTGGGATGTTATTGCGATCATCGCAGCTATCATTAGCCTGTTTCTGATCATCTTTGATTGGTTTTATCGCCATACGCCGTTGCCCTCTCTACTCAGTGATATTTCACCGGTTCTTAATAACCATGCCCATTGGGCCTCGGTTAACGAGACGCATATCGACCTCTGTTTTGTCGCTTTTTTTGTCGTCGACCTCGCGGCGGGATGGATCATGTCGATCATCAACAAACATTATTATCGCTGGTTCTTTTATCCATTCGTGCATTGGTATGACGTACTCGGCTCACTCCCCTTTCCCGGGTTGCGTTGGCTGCGTATTCTTCGAGTCATCGGTTTGGGAATCCGCCTTCAAAACAGCGGTACGATCAATGTCAGAACGTGGAAAACCTACGCCTTCTTTCACAAGTATTATGACATTGTGATGGAAGAGCTTTCAGACCGTATTGCGAACAAACTATTGAGTAATGCCCAGGAAGACCTTCGTGAAGGAAATGGCCTGAAGCAGAACATGATCTCACGCGTACTAATCCCTTATCAGGAACAATGGGTCAGCTATATCAGTCAACATGTGCTGGATATCAGCCGTTCTATTGGACGAGAACATTCGGCCCAGTTGGAAAATTATCTGAAACAGACAACGCGCCGAGTGGTGAGTGCCAATTCAGGCGTGAAAGCACTTAACCAGCTCCCGTTTGGTAAAAGCATGACCCATATGTTAGAAAGCAGCCTCACTGATGTCGTGGAACAGCTGGTCAGGGAAACCCACCAAAGCATGTATTCACCTTCATACGAAGCGGCCATCCAGAGCATCGTACACGATGCCTTCAATAACACACTTCAGGATTCACTCGTCAGTGAACAACAATTCAGCCAGTTAATGATTGAATGCTTGCAGGTCATCAAGGAAGAGATCGCCATACAACGTTGGAAAACACGCTATGATGACGACCGTTCCCAATGAGATTCACATAGGCTAGAAACCTGCAGCAAGCCCATTGCTTCGGGGGTCGGTAGCACCTTCCAGAATACCCTGAGGATAGCGGACAATGCCCCCTGCATGTCCGACAACCTCGCTGAAAGAAGCCAATAGCTCGACGTCATGCCCGCGGGCGACAAGCGCCTCTATTACGGCAGGTGGAAAGCGATCCTCCAGCTTCAGGTTCATACTACTCTTGCCCCAGGTACGCCCCAGCAACCATCGCGGCGCAGTGATTGCCCGCTGTAGGCCTTCATTAAACAATGCATACCGAGTAAAGAGGGCAGATTGTGTTTGTGGTTGTCCATCGCCGCCCATACAGCCGTAGACCATACGGCGTCCATCGTGAAAACATGCTGCCGCAGGGTTAAGCGTATGAAAGGGTTGCATTCCGGGTGCCAGCACGTTTAGGTCGGATGGATTCAGGCTGAAAGAAGCCCCCCGATTTTGCAAGATAATACCGGCATCCTTTAAAACAACACCGCTACCGAACTCATGGTAGATGCTTTGGATGAAAGAGACAGACCAGCCTTCTGCATCTATCGCGCCCATCCAGATGGTATCCGCCGGGCCTTTATCACTCCCCCATGCGGCGGCATGGCCCATATTTATCTGCGATGCTTCCGCAGCCAATGCTTCAGGCGTTAGGAATGCCTGCATGTCATGCGTCATACGTGACGGGTCTGTGACATATCGGTCACGAATGGCAAAAGCACGCTTGGTTGCTTCTACCAGAATATGAACGTAATCGGCACTTTCAGTGACGACGTTCTGTATATTGAGTTGATCCGCAATCCCCAGAATCAGCTCAGAGACGATCCCCTGAGTAGGGGGTGCCACGTTGTAGATTTTTCCCATCGAGTGTTCTAGACACAGGGGCGTCTCAATCTTCGCCTGATACTGATGCAAGTCCTCTTCCGTCAAGATGCCGCCCAATTCTGCCCATTCACCAATCAGGCGTTGGCTTAGCTCACCGCGGTAAAAGTCATCCAGCCCATTTCGAGCCAACGTCTCCAACGTTCTGGCCAAAGCAGGTTGTTTAAAGCGGGCGTGTACTGACGGAGTTTCACCGTTATCGAGAAAGGTTTCGGCAAAACCCGGCACATGACGCAATTCGTCCCGCTTCTCGTGTGTAATGACTGATTGTGAATGCGACACGGGAAAACCATCCCGCGCATAGGTCAACGCATCGGCCAAAAGCCTTTCCAGGGGAAGGCTATCCGCCGTGTGATGCCTTTCTGCATATTCACGCGCCTTTTGCCATCCACTGATAGTGCCAGGCACAGTTAACGCCGCATCAAGTCCACGGTAAGGAATCTGCTGGTAACCACGATCGCAGTAGTAATCCAGTGTCGCACTCAAACCCGTAGGCCCGCTGGCATCGATCGCGATCGGCTCCCCTTCCGGCGGTACGATCAACCAGAAACCATCGCCTCCCAGACTGTTCATATGGGGATAAACAACGGCAATTGTTGCAGCGGCGGCCACCATGGCATCGATGGCACTCCCCCCTTCACGCAAAATGGAGAGCCCCGTTTGAGAAGCCAGATGATGCGGTGCGACCACCATACCTCGCGTGGATTGAGCACTTTGAAGCATTAAATATTTCCTGAAAAATAATGTGAGTTAGAAACCTGTCTCGGCAAGAATGAAAAAGCCTCTCAATCAAAAAGAAAGCGCTCTTCATCACAGCACATCAATGTTGTTTTCGAAGTGGTAGCCATGCCAGCACCGTGGCGATTTGCTCATCCCAATAGCGCCAATCATGATCTCCGGGTGCCTCACTATAATCAAGCGCAATACCACGTTCCCGTGCAGCATCCCTAAAAGCCGCATTGACGCTGTAAAGATGATCCTCGGTACCACACCACTGATAAAGACGCGGTAATTCTGAAATATTCAGAGGGGCATGTTTTACAAGTGCCAATAGATCGCCGGAAGTACCCGAGGGATCGGTATCACCGAAAATATTAATGAAATCCGAAGGAACGGTCTTACGCTTTTGTACCGCAAGAATATCCAGAGAACCTGAAAGGCTAGCCGCGGCAGCAAAGCGTTCAGGTTCATTCAAGGCCCATTTGAAAGCACCGTATCCTCCCATCGAGAGGCCCGCTACAAAGGTATCCTGTCGTTCATGTGAAAGCGGGAACAGTCGACCAGCGACCCGGGGTACTTCCTGTGTCAGGAATTCGTACCAATTTGGTCCATGTACCATGTCCGTATAATACCCACGCCCACAGGCGGGCATAATCACCGCGAGCTGATATTGTCTGGCATAGCGTTCAATCGATGTCATCCGACACCAGCCACTTTCATCGTCACTCAAGCCATGCAGCAAATACAGTGTGGGCCATGGCCCCTCACCACCTTCCGGGATAATGGCCTGAAGGGACGTATCAATCTCAAGCACTTCCGAATAAAAACGACACTGCAGCCAAGCCATGGAATTAGCCTCTTTTTTATCTTTGATCCGAGTTATATGCGGTGAAAAGTCATGAACGTGCGTTATAGGCATGCCATTATGGCTAAAGAAAGCTCATCCAACTGAATTTATTACATGGCCCCGCTTCCTCGCAAAGAAGCGCTGTTGTGCAATTTTTTTGCATAATAGGTGATCGAAATTGAAAAAACAGGGTCACACTAAGTGTCCGTTATTTTTATTCAGTCGTTATTGTCGGAAGCCCATATGTTCAAGGCAGATACTGTGAACACTCATGCCTTCACATTACACACTCAAACCCGCAAGACAATCATCAATAATAGCTGCCTTGGGTTACCACTTCGCACCTGCCGGCTTTCATTGAAACGCCCTCTGATACGAGAGCATGCTTTATGCTGATTTCTGTTCAAGCCTTACGCGCCCTGGCCGCATGGATCGTGGTGTTTCACCATTTCATGCAAGTGTTTTTCAATTTCCATGCACACAATACAGCCGAACATCTGCTTTCTACGCGTGGGCAAGTCGGTGTGGATATCTTTTTTATCATTAGTGGCTTCGTTATCTATCTGTCCACCACACGGCGCAAGCAGCCCATGCGTATATTCTTTATGGACAGGATCATCCGAATAGCGCCCACCTACTGGCTATTCACCCTGATTACGGCAGGCATTATCTATTTTGCGCACCATGTCATGCCTGTCTATGGGGTGAGTGTCACGGCCCTGTTGAAATCACTCTTTTTTGTTCCCTCGCAGAATCCCGCAGGGTTCGGTTTCTACCCTATTCTACCGGTAGGCTGGACACTGAATTTCGAAATGATGTTCTACCTGTTGTTTTCAGTATCACTGATTTTTCCCGAACGCTATCGGCCATGGCTTGCAGTCCTGTTGGTATGCTCGCTCGTCGGCTGGGCGTATCAAAGCGAATGGGTCTCCAATTTCTATCGGCAACCCGTTATTTACGAATTTCTGCTTGGCATCGGCCTCGCCATTGTCTTCAAGAAGGGCTGGATTCCTCGCCTGAATGGAAAATGGCTGCTGATTCCCGCGTTGATCGTGGTGGGCTGTATTGCCATCATCCTGCAGTCCAGAGACCTGAATCCGTACCGTTTCTTCACGTGGGGGATTCCTGCTCTCGTGATGATAGGCGCCTTGATCAGCATGGAAAATCTATTTGTTAACATTCCGGTGCTTAAGCATATGGGAGACTGGTCGTATTCCGTGTATCTGGTCCATATTATCGTGTTGTGGTGCGCTGCCTATACGCTTCATCAGCTATTGGGCTTTAGCCCGATCGAGACCCTGATCATGAGTATTCCGTTCATCGTGCTTTTCTCGTGGCTCAGCTTCACTTTTATTGAAAAAGGCGCTTCACGCTGGTTGAAAAATCACCTCGGGTTATCAACGCCACGAAAAGAGCGTACTACAGTCAAAGAATAACGTACGTTATTTTAAATGATAACCTTGCCTACCATAATGAACGACGTTCCCATATTCACCTCGTTCTCGTGCATTTTTTCCTGCCATTCGGGAGGCAATGGACGCTTGTGATAGTGATGACCTGCATAGAAACGTACAACTGCTTCATTATTGACATCCACTATGGCACAAAGGCATTGACCTGTAAGAACCCTGGATTCCATAGCAGACAGTAGCTGGCTACCAATCCCCATCCCGCGATGGTCAGGATGAATATAGAGCCCCCAGAACCAGCCCACTTGATTATCATTTTGGGGCTATCAATTCCTGAGGGCGTAATGAAAACGAGAGTCCCCACCAGTATGCCATCAGAGCCATCCGTCTGCTGAATCGCGACCAGCAAAGTCGCCTCTTCCCGCTTGATCCATGTCAGGGATTCATCGCTGATTTCGTCCAGCATGGACATCATGTAAGCACTTGCCGTAGCATTTTCAGCACTATCATGCTCATCCTGCCAGCAAATTTTAAAATGCTCGGCGATAGGCGCAGGGCCGCCTCCCCAGTCTTCATAATCCACAATCCGAATCATACCCGCCTCATTTTATAGTTATTAAAGGTCAAGCAAATCAGATAATCGGGCAAGTGATTGCCGTGTGAAGGAAAATATCGGGCTGATAGCAATCAACCCGATGTATAGCGCAGGCTCAATAACCGTTGCATGTGACATTTCTCGACTATCCAATACCCCTGGGAAGCCTGATGATAGCCAACGTCATTAACCGCAAGTGGCATTATCCGCAAGTGGCATTCAGGACGTTACCCTGATTATCCACACGAATATCCAGCCGGTTGTTACGATAATCCATTGTCATAATGGATTGGGGAGTCAAAATACGCTGAATACTCGCACCACTCTGCTGCATCATTTGGCTGTAGAGTTGGGACGTTCCGTGTTGCCCATTATAGCGAGCCAGTGACTGCGCATCACAATGGGCGCTCACTAATGCTTGAGGATCATTTTTGTAGGCACCCGCCGCCTGATCACTCCCCGGGGCGGACAACGAATAGGCATTGGCACCCTCGGGGGCGACGTCCGTCTCTTGATACTGCGTTGAGGTCGAGGCACAGCCGCCTAAAAAAAGTAGTGTCGTGGCAACTACGGCGCCTGATACTCGTGTTTTAACCTTCATAAAATTCTCCTATCAACAAACCTCGGCAGTTTACCAAGGGGCCTTGCGTCATTACGAATATGTCGCGCACATGGGAAGAGCCTTGAAACGATAGTAGTTAGGCATATAGATAAACGGCACTGGATGATTACCGTGGTGATATGCCTATCTTTACGCAACGACATGTCTACTTCTTAGCCACCGCCCAGTATTTACCTTGCGAAGAGGCATTTCCTAACGTTAGTCGTATATAGCGGGGTAGGCAACCCTCAGGCGGGGGATCGTTCCCACACCGGTGTTCATCACATGTTGATGATTATTCTTAACTATAGCGAACAGCGATGACTATGAGTGATACGTCACGGGAGCATGGCTTGATCGTAGCGCAGGGCATGATATTTCACCATGCCCTGCAAATATGATTGCCATTTCTTCAATACGCGAAGTCACACGCTTCGATTAGTGACGAGCCTTTTTCACGCCTTCCGCCAAGCTTGCCGTAAGCTCGCCTATCGATGCAATAGCCGCTTGCGGCGTATCGGATTTTTCAATGCAGTCAACCAGCGCAGAGCCTACGACGACGGCATCACTGAATTTACCGATGGTGGCTGCCTGTTCAGCCGTACGAATACCGAAGCCCACACCGACCGGTAATTGTGTGTGCGCCTTGATGCGCTCCACGGAGCGTTCTACATCCGCAGGTGTCGGTGCTCTGGCACCTGTCACCCCCGCAACAGAGACGTAATAGACAAAACCGGATGTATTTTCCAATACTTTGGGTAACCGTTTTTCGTCCGTAGTTGGCGTCGCCAATCGAATGAAATTGATACCGGCCTGACCCGCTGGAATACACAGTTCGTCGTCGTGCTCCGGCGGCAAATCAACCACGATCAATCCATCAACACCCGCTGCCACGGCATCTTTCAGAAAGCGATCAACACCGTAGTGGTAAATCGGGTTGTAATAACCCATCAATACGATAGGGGTCTCTTTATCAGAAGCACGGAATTGCTTAACCAGCTCCAGTGTCTTGCGTTGGGTTTGGCCGCCTTCCAGTGCACGCAAAGCCGCTTTTTGAATCGCTGGGCCATCCGCCATTGGGTCAGTAAAAGGCATACCCAATTCGATGATATCGGCACCATGGGAGGCTAATGTTTTAACGATATCCAGTGAGTCTTCATAGGAGGGATCACCAGCTGTCACAAAGGTAACCAATGCTGCTCGATTTTCCTCACGAAGGGAGGCAAAGCGTTTGTCTATGCGTGTACTCATCCCTGTGACTCCTCTTTTTCCTGTCCGGGCAAGCCCAGATATTCACCCTGGCTTTTCAGATAATCGGCTACGCTGTTCATGTCCTTGTCACCACGACCACTCATATTGACAATCATCAGGTGATCTTTCGGCAATGTAGGCGCCCACTTGGCGACATAGGCAACCGAATGTGCAGATTCAAGCGCAGGGATAATGCCTTCCAAATGGCAGCACTGTTTGAATGCTTCAATGGCTTCATCATCTGTTACCGATACATAGCGGACCCGTTTTGTTTCGAACAGGTGAGAATGCTGGGGCCCCACCCCCGGATAATCCAATCCAGCAGATACAGAGTGGGCATCCTTGATTTGTCCATCTTCATCTTGTAGCAAATAGGTACGGTTACCGTGCAATACACCGGGTTGCCCGCCGTTAAGGCTAGCTGCATGCTCGCCGGAATCGATGCCATGGCCGCCTGCTTCAACACCCACCATTTCAACTGAGGCATCATTCAACATGGGGGAGAACAACCCAATCGCATTCGACCCGCCACCAATACAGGCCACAAGTGAATCAGGCAAACGCCCCTCCTGTTCGATCATCTGTTCACGTGCCTCGCGCCCGATGACAGACTGGAAGTCGCGCACCATCTCAGGATAAGGATGCGGCCCGGCTGCGGTACCAATGATATAGAAGGTGTCGTCTACGTTAGTGACCCAATCACGCAAGGCTTCATTCATGGCATCTTTTAGCGTACCTGTACCGGATTTCACGGGTACCACTTCCGCGCCAAGCAGTCGCATACGGAATACGTTGGGTTCCTGACGGACAATATCGGTCGAGCCCATATAGATGACGCACTTCATGCCAAAACGCGCGGCAACCGTCGCCGTGGCAACACCATGCATACCCGCTCCGGTTTCGGCAATGATGCGCGTTTTACCCATTTTTTTCGCTAGAAGGATTTGACCAATACAGTTATTGATCTTATGCGCACCGGTATGGTTCAGATCTTCTCGTTTGAAGAAGATCTTGGCACCACCCAGTGCTTCTGTGAGGCGTTCGGCGTAATAAAGGGGGCTCGGACGACCGACATAATCACGCTGAAAGTACGCAAGCTGGCGACGAAATTCTTCGTCGTGTTTGGAATCCCGATAGGCCTGTTCCAATTCCAGAATCAGCGGCATCAGGGTTTCAGCAACAAAACGACCACCAAACTGCCCGAAGAAACCTGCGCTATCAGGCCCCTCCCCCGTATTTTCGTTCATGGTTTCTGGCGTACTCATGGATAATCCTTTTTGAAATTTTTTGTCTCGCTAGTTCTCTTGTTTCGCTATGCGTATGAAAAATGAATCATCTGAAACAGGAAAAAAAGTATCAAATTGATAGATAATGCAGTGACATGATTCATCCTCATTCAGGAAGAGGACAGCTTACCTTTAGCCTGCATTCATATGCGACAACATGCTGATCACAATAAAACATCTAACCGTGTATGAAAAACGATAAATTTTATCGTCCATGTGAGATAAACTCACATATAACTCTTCTAGAATGCTGAAAATATTTTTATTTCAGAGCGGCTTCGGGCCCCATTCGAGGAGATACTGTTAGTCGCCTCATTGTTAGCCATACCCTGATCGGTTCACTTGTATAAACGTTATAGCGCACTCTTGTGAGGATAATTTGATGACATCGAATACACTCCCCTCCCTAAAAGCAATTTGTGCGTTTGAGGCCACAGCACGGCGAGGAACTGCCAGTGCGGCTGCAGAAGAGCTAAACGTCACGCATGGCGCAATAAGCCGGCAGCTTCGCCTGCTGGAAGAAGAGTTGGGTGGGGAGTTGTTCGTTCGCCAGGGCCGACGCCTTGTTTTGAATGAGGCAGGCCGTGCTTTTGCTGATCAGGTAACACAGGCTCTTGATCAGTTACGCTCTGCTCGACACGATTTTCAACAGCGACAAAAGGAAACGCCCCTCGTTATCAACTGCCCGGGCAGTCTACTGGCTCGCTGGTTTATCCCGCGTCTTGAACGTTTGAAAAGCGAACTTTCGCACTTGCACCTACGGTTAGTGACGGGGGATGAGGACTCACTTGCAGAAGGCGTGGATGCAAATATTGGCTTCATGCACTCGGTTTCATCAGGTACATACAAGGTTCAGCCACTAAAGAAGGAACAAATAGGGCCAGTGCTCGCTCCCTCCTTTGCTGAAAAGATAGGACTGCCTATCGATG
This sequence comes from Cernens ardua, assembly GCF_051251085.1. NCBI lineage: Bacteria > Pseudomonadati > Pseudomonadota > Gammaproteobacteria > Oceanospirillales > Halomonadaceae > Cernens > Cernens ardua. The sequence goes on along the minus strand of NZ_JBPCZH010000005.1, from coordinate 19,925 downwards.
AGCCTCTACCTCCTACACGACTGTACGACCATCCATTATTGCATACTATCTCGCGCCCACAGGCGTGGCCTACCTGGTTCCGTTCACATGAGATACCCCTCGAACGGCTGCAGCAAGGGCAATCTTTCGAGCATCTCTATTACCTATTGGAAGCGGCAGAAGCTGGGCTTGGCATTGCCATCGCCCCACAAATGCTGGTGGAAGACGCCCTGACACGGGGTAGACTCATTGCCCCGTGGGGGTTTACTCCGACAGAGGCCTGTCTGACGCTCATCTATCGCAAAACTGCAGACAAACGGCTCACACAACAGTTGGCAGATTTGGCTAACTGGATTGTCATGGAGTAGGAAGATCAGCGGCGATGGCAATCTTCATAGTGTTTGATCTGATCCATCTGGCGCTGAATACATTGTGAATCGGTTCCGGCACAGGTTTGGCGTGTCCATTGGGACTTGCTACAGCTCCCCCCTGAAACTCCACCCCCACTGGAACAACCGGCAATCAACACAGCAGACATCATCAACATCAAAAATCTCATAAGCCCTTATCCTTGTGGCAATAAGCCCCCGTCCCGACGAGGGCTCTTTAAAAGTTCTATTTTTCCATCATGTTCAGTAAGTGTGTGTATAGATTCGGTAGACATTATGACGAAAGCGCAGACCCGATAGCGTGTGATCCCCTGGGGTACGAATAGAACCTGTACGCAAACGGCATCTCGACAGTTCAGTATCTTCACACCTCAACATACTGCGCCACTTCAACACTCTTCGCGACGTCAATGCCTTCCACAACTTCAATACCCTCCGCAACTTCAACGCCGAGTGCTAAAGCTTAGAGGGTGCGTCCCGATAACAGTTCAATACGCTCCCCACGATGACAATAATAGAGCTGTAGGCCACACAGTCGAGCGGTCTCAATAGCCAGTGTTGAGGGAATCGCCAACGTGGCCAAGGCGGGAATATTCGCCCGAATCACCTTCTGTACCAGCTCGAGACTGCATCGGCTCGACATGATGACAACAGAGGGCAATGGCAGGTTGCCTCTGTATACCTGACCAATCAATTTATCCAGAGCATTATGCCGGCCAATATCGAATCCCGTCACGGGTGCTGCAGCTTCGCCATGTTCGTTCTTGTATACGCCAAGTGCCACATGCATACCGGAACGTCGTTGATCGGATAACTGCCTGAGACCAACCTGCAAGACGGATTCGGTAATCATGGGCTGGGGAGCGAGTTGTTTCAGGCCCAGCATCATGACGGTTTCTGATGCACTACCGCAGCGGCCGCAACTACTGACGGACGTTCCTACTCGCCGTTGTCGGGAAGCCATATCTGCCAATCGTGCATCTACACGCAAACGCACCAACCAACCATGCCTCAATGGCTCCTTTTCGATGGTGTCAACCTGCGCTGCATTTTCGATCAATCCTTCGGTATAACAGAAACCAATAGCCCACGCTTCAAGGCAACTGGGGGTCACCAGTGAAGTCGCATATTCGACTTCATTCAAAGCGAGTGTGACGGGTACCTCTTCAGGGCCATGAATATCCTGTGCAGGCTTGTTACGATAGTCTTCGATCATTCAGGGATTGCTCCTGATCCAGTTTGCCAAAGGACATCCCGATACCAGCCTATTTATCGTGCATCCAATCTATTCGTTTTGATCCAGCCCAGGGCATCGTCCAGACCTTTGGCTATATAAACAGTATGCGCAAAATCATGATCGCTTGTTTGTTCATTGGGAATCGCGATCACATCCAGGTGTGCATTATGTGCCGCCATTACCCCTGAATGTGTATCCTCAAGCGCTATGCCTTCGTCTGGCTGAATATGCAACGCATCCAATGCTTTCAGGTAGCATTCGGGATCTGGCTTGCTATTCACGACATCTGTGCGGGTTACCACAGTATCGAAGAAACGTTCGAAGTGGTAATGATCGAATACGGGTATTACCTCATCACGACTCGACCCTGTAACCAATGCCAAGCGAAGTCCCTGTGCTTTGGCCCACTCCAACGTGGATAAAACATGAGGCATCAGCGCGGGAGGATGTTCACCAAACACTTCCAGTGTTTTTGCCAGCTTTTGCTGGATCAGGTCATCCTTTGAAACCGAAAGCCCAAAGTGGGAAATGAGCCGTTCAACCGTTGCCACAATAGGTAAACCAGCGTAATGGTTTTCGAACTCTTCTTCTGTGAAGCGGCACCCATAGCCTCCCAGTAATGTCTGCCATATTTTGAAATGGGTAGGTTCGGAATTAACCAGAGTGCCATCGAAATCGAATAATAAAGCTTTTAGCGTCATGGCTATTCCTCGATAACAATAATGTGGGACGAAGCAAGCGTGGATAAGCCCAACAATAACAAAGATCCCCGGCCATGTTGACAGAGAGCCTGATGGTACTGCTAAATCGGCGTCAGCCAGAGACATTGAAATAACGGGTAACGCCTCTGACTGAACCCATTCAACCAGCAAAACCTACCATTAAACTGGCTGTTACTAAACTTGTTGTCGCTACAACTGATAGGTAAGCGTCGCCATCCCGTTTCGCGGAGCGCCATACATATTAAAGGTATTGAACAACGCTACGCGCTCATAGTATTTCCGGTCAAAAATATTATTGACGTTCAACTGCGCGCGTAGCCGTGGAGTAAAGTCATAGGCCAACATGGCATTTACAACAGCATAACCGGGTCCATGAATCCCCTGACTGGAACTGATATCACTCAGCACATTCATGCCTGCACCAAAGGTTAGGCGATCAAACCAGCCACGGGTGAACTTGTAATCTGCCCATAGATTGCCCACATGCTTCGGCATGAGCAGGAACAGACCATCACGACGCACATCACCGGTCTGCAATACCTTCGTGGAAAGATACGTGTATCCGGCGACCACATTCAGGTTATCCACCAAACGGCCGGAAATTTCAGCTTCTGCTCCTTGTATGCGCGTTTTCCCCAATGCGGTATATCGCCCGGGCTGATTAACAATCGGAGCAGCGCGATGCTTGTCATAAAGCCTGAATGCGCTGACACGTGCATTCAGTTTCCCATCATAATAACTGCCTTTAATACCCGCTTCATATTGCTCACCCTTGCGTGCTTTCAGCATAGTCCCCCCTTCTCCCATCTGGGTTTGGGGATTCAGCACACGTGAATAGCTACCATAAAGGGAATGTGCGTCGTTCAGATCAACTACCAGTCCTCCGTAAGGAGTTACCTTGAGGTGTTCATGTCGCTTCGCATCGCGCTGAGGTGCTTTGTAGTCATGCAATGTTTGCTGATACGCACTTAGGCGAACACCCCCAATGAGTGCCAGCCGAGAGACAGGTCGGAACGTAAGCTTCGAATAAAGACCATAATCTTCCAGCACGGTTCGCTGATGGGCGAACCCAAGCCTGCCTGTATATCCTTCAGGTCGTCTCGAGGTACCTTCTGCAACACCCAGAATATTGATATGGGAAAGCCCCGCTATATCGCGATATCCAATGGGCTGCCCTAACAGATTCATACCACTCCCCTGCCTTGTCAGTGTGCTGTAACGCTTATAATCAGCACCTATGACAAATTCACTGACCTGCCCATAAGTAGAAAAAGGCTGGCTGAAATTGGCATCCGCAGACACTGCATTCTGCCGCGCTTTCATCCCCATCCCTGCAACAAGCGTCTTGCCCGTAGGGGATACACCTCGCCCACCCCCAAAGAGGTAGTTGAAAGCCACATCCCGATGGCTATATCGAACCCCTATATGGCCATAACCACCACTCTCGAAATGATGGCCCAGTTCGCCAATCCAGTCATTGGATTGATTACGAAACGTATCCCAATGAGCACCAAATGACGTACTCCTTGGTACATTCAAGAGTGCACCGTTGGTACGCGTTCCCAGTCCGTTGTAGGGATTGATATGGTACGTTTGACGCAGGAAGGAGAGGTTCAACTCTGTATCAGCGTCAAGATCAGCCGCGAGCGTACCATAGAACGTATTATCATCATTCGTATTATGGCGTATAAAACCGTGGGAATAGTCATTGGCAATAACAATGCGGCCTCGAAGATGGCCGGCCCTGTCAAAAGGTCCCGCTAGATCACTTTCCAGATAACGCTGCTGCCAATTGCCATAACTGCCCTTGATACTACCCTGAAACTCACGGGTGGGACGCTTCAGCCGCAGATTAATGATTCCCCCCATTTCACTCGAACTATCAAACAGACCAGAAGGGCCACTCATGATCTCAACACGATCAAACGCTGCCAACTGAGGAACGGTCCCCATCATGCTGCTCATCGGTGCCGAGAGCCCATTGATTTCGAAAGAATCATATTCATACCCACGCGAATAGATGGAAGACCGCCCGGCATCATTAGTCAGTATGCGAAGGCCAGGAGCATTGCGAGCCAATTGGTCGAGCGTGTGATCGTTCTGATCACGGATAACATCGTATGTCACCACACTGACTGACTGGGGAATGTCACGAAGTGCCGCAGGTGTCTTCGTGCCAACATAAGCGGAATCGACCGAATAACCACCGATTTGCTCCGATGGGGGCATGGAATAAAGGGCATTTCCCATCACCGTGAGCGTTTCAAAACGGGTGCTATAAGAGGCTTTCGAATCTCTCTCGGCGTCCGACGCGTAAAGGTCAGATGTCCAAAATCCAAGGGTGCTGACAGTAAGATAACAGGCAATGCGAGCAGGATGAGACATTTGAGAAATCCCTAAAAACAGCGCCATAAGCGAGTCATTCACCTTTGTATTGCACGGCATTGCTGACGGAACACAATGTTTCCTGAGATCCCTTCATAAGCAATTCCCAATGTTACATCTCTCTACAAGACCTTAAGCATGCGCTTGTGTAGGAAAGTCTTTTTATAAAGGGTGTGCAAATGGCATGACTGATGGCAGCATAATGTCAATGTGAGTCAGCTCATCATGAATTTCCGGATGAACTGGATACGGCTTAACGCGGCAATAACGGTTGCCCGCAATAGGCCGCTGCAAATATGAAGAAAACGGATAACGCCCTTACAAGGCTCCGACTTCACATGTATTAGGCATCAAACGAGATTGATTATCACTTTCGTTTCCCTTAAGACTCCGTTCCTTCGATGATCTCGACAGATAAATATCCCAAACGACATAAAAGGAGACTCCATGAAAGTGGTCGTGGCCCCCGATAGTTACAAGGATGCCCTATCCGCCTCAGGAGCAGCTGCTGCCATGGCACAAGGGGTACGTAATGCATGGCCTGAGAGTCAGATTATTGAGTGCCCTTTGGGAGACGGTGGAGAAGGAACATTAGACGCACTTTTATGTCTTGAGGGGATCGAGCTCAAGACGCTACAGGTGAACGATGCTCTGGGAAGAAAAAAACAGGCACGCTGGGGACTTCATCATGTTGGGGATGGCAAGAGCGCAGCGATTGTCGAACTTGCTGAAGCAGCAGGCCTTCAGGATATTGCCCCTGAAGAGCGCGACGCACGAATAACTTCAACCTTCGGCGTTGGTCAGCTTATCAAAGAAGCTCTTGATCATCGTGTCGATCAAATTTTGTTGACGCTCGGTGGTAGTGCGACCAACGACGGTGGCGCCGGCATGCTTCAGGCACTGGGCGGTCAGTTACTTGACCGTGAAGGGAAACCGTTACCCCCGGGCGGTATAGCGCTGGCGCAACTTTCCTATATTGATCTAAGCGGATTGGACCCTCGTCTTCGCCAGACGCAGGTCCAGGCGGCTGTTGATGTATCCAGCCCGCTTACCGGTCCGAAAGGTGCCAGCCATGTTTTTGGTGCACAAAAAGGCGCCAGCCCTAGGGATATTGAGCGACTGGATAAGGCACTGACACGTTTGGCAGACTATACCGCCAATGTGCTGGGTGCTGACTATCGGGCAGTGGCAGGTGCTGGGGCTGCCGGGGGGATGGGGTTTGCTGCCAAAGCCTTTTTGAACGCCGACCTGCGCCCGGGAATCGAGCTAGTGACAGAACAGATTGGTTTTGAACAACTACTCGCTGATACTGACCTGCTAATCGTGGGTGAAGGTGCTCTGGACGCCCAAAGCCTGGGAGGGAAAACGCCTGTGGGCGCTGCACGTATCGCCAAGAGAATGAATATCCCCTGTATCGCACTGGTAGGGCATTTGGGAGATGGTTGGCAACAGGCACATGAAGAGGGAATTACAGCTGCATTCGCGTTAAGCGAAGGAGTAACAACGCTCTCCGTCGCCCTTGATCAAACTGCGAAACATCTGACATCGCGTTCAGCAGAAATCATTCGGCTCTGGCGTGCCAGTAACCGTCAGGGTCAACTACATCAGGCACACTAATCGCTACATGAAGTGATTAATATTGCCATTTATATCAGGCATATTGTTACTTAAGACTGACACACTTTACATTTTTCTCATGGTATGATGGTAGCATAATCATGTAAGTACAGTGAGCCCTGTTGGCCCCCATGAAAGGGTTAACTATCTGGGAAAGGCGGCGTCGCAAAATACAGAGTTCTCTCTTCTTGATGGTGATGTAAAGCATTGCCTTACTCATGCAAGAAGTAACATATAGCCTTATTTTGTCTCTTTCAGCCAAGCTATCTCTGTAAATACAGCGATACAGTCGCTTATGCTGTTCATTTCATGTACTTTCATGCCGTCAGCCTACGCTCGATAACCACATTATCACGTAGATACAACCGAGCTGACTTCCCGTTTACCGCTTACCGTGTTGACCAAGAATGGATACCATATACCTCGTCCTGATATTGCTGTTTGTTGCTTCTGCCACAGGTATTGCGGCGCGTTTCGTCCCATCCTTGCCAACACCATTGGTTCAGATTGCATTTGGCGCTCTGCTGGCATGGCCCGCACAGGGAATACATGTTTCGCTTCAGCCTGAGCTTTTTCTGTTATTGTTCATTGCGCCGTTACTCTTTTCGGATGCACGCCGCTTTCCGCAGCGTGAGCTACTGGCCTTGCGCAAGCAGATTGTCGCTCTAGCCCTGGGGCTGGTTCTGTTTACAGTACTCATTGTTGGTTTTTTGATCAACTGGCTAATCCCGCAAATTTCTTTACCCATTGCCTTTGCATTAGCCGCCGTTCTCTCCCCCACAGATGCAGTCGCCGTTTCAGCTATTTCAGGTAAGTTGCCTGTTCCCCCACGCCTGCTCCACATGCTGGAGGGCGAATCGTTGATGAACGATGCATCAGGGCTTGTCGCATTCAACTTCGCCGTAGCGGCTGCATTAACGGGCGTTTTTTCGATCAAGGCAGTGGCACTCAGCTTCATTTTCATTGCCTTCGGTGGTCTTATACTGGGTGCGTTGATTGCCTGGCTCTTCAGTATCCTGAGAACCCAATTGATCGACCGGCATGGGGGGGAGAACTCGGTTACCCAGATTGTCCTGCTTCAATTATTGTTACCTTTTGCGGTCTACTTTCTTGCCGAACATTTTGGCATGTCGGGTATTTTGGCCGCTGTATCGGCAGGGCTTGTGGTCAATGCCACCGACCTGAAACGCCAGGATCAAATCCAGACTCGATTAAAAACACGCAGTATGTGGGAAACCATTGAATTTGTACTCAATTCACTGGTATTCCTGCTATTGGGATTCCAGCTTCCTCACATCCTTGGTGGCGCCTTTGCAGAGCCACTCAAGCATGGCGAATATATGGTGCTGGTAAAACTATGCTTTTATGGAGTGATCATTACATTAGCCTTGTTGGCCATGCGTTTTATCTGGGTATCCAGCGCCGTCTTTATTGCCAACATAGTCAAACGTTTCAGAAAAAGGGGAAAAGCACGCCGGCCCTATTCATTACGGCTGGTGCTAACCGCTACGCTGGCGGGTATACGAGGTACAATCACGCTAGCAGCGGCCTTGTCATTCCCCCAAACACTCGCTAATGGCTCCCCTTTTCCTGCAAGGGATCTGCTGATATTTATTGCTACCTGCGTCATTCTGTTGACACTGCTGTCCGGTAGTATCGGTATCCCCTGGTTATTGAATGGTTTGGATCTACCCAAGGATAATAGCCACGATGACGAAGAGGCCTGGGCTCGAAAATGTGCCGCCGAAGCCGCTATTCGGCGTATTGAGGCCTGCCGACATAATTGGGTGGAAAAGGTACACGCTGAGCAGGCTGCCTTGGAACAGGGTGATGGACAGGAGAGTCAGGCTGAAACGAAACAGGACAATCGTATTGTTGTCTATGCAGAGCAGAGCACTCAAATCCTCAATGCCTACCGTGAACGCATAAGTGAGGGCTCTACCGAAGCGGGTGAACAACTTTCCAGACTCCAAAGGCAGGTTTGGCAGGCTCTGGTTCGGCAAGCCCTCCATGCGGAGCGTGCGGAATACTATCGTTTACGTAATCACAACAAAATCAATGATGAACTTCTGAATAGTCTGGTAAGAGAGCTGGATCTTCGTGAAACGGGCTTGTTGGCCGGCTCCGAGCAAGGGGATTATGCAGTTTCCTGACCAGCGTTCGGATTGGAGAGTTAATCGTTTTCGCGACAGGGTGACATGTTCTAATCGCTAACAAGAATTTCAGTCAGGTATCTCTTATGATGTGATACATGCTGTTTTCGGTTTTAATTACGTGATTATGGCTCACTTGTCATCCTCAACTACAGCCACCTCTCAACTACATCCACCTCTCAACTACATCCACGAACATGTCTCCATTACTCAGTGAATACAGTACAGAAGCGTGCCCTTGCTGTTCAGGGTCAAGCTACTCTGATTGCTGCGCTCCTCTGCACTATCATCGTCATGTCGCACAAAGTGCCGTTGCATTGATGCGCTCGCGTTACAGCGCATTCGCACTCGGTGGATTAGGCCATTATTTGCTCGAAACCTGGCATCCAGAAGCTCCCGATGCGGCTCAACTCAATGCAGCTGGGCTTTCTGTCAGAGAGGTAGACTGGAAAGCACTGGAAATATTGGATGTTCGAGAAAAGAATGACAAAGCTATAGTGGAATTCCGCGCCAGCTTTCGACTACCTGATCAGAAAGAATCCCTTCGGACCTTGCGCGAGCGCTCACGTTTCGTAAAGGAACAAGGCTCTTGGTATTACATCAGAGGCGACATGATTGATGAAATATCTGCCAGCAAGAAACCGGGAAGGAATGAGCCGTGTACCTGTGGTAGTGGCAAGAAGTACAAACGTTGTTGCGGTCAATAGGCTGGTAGCAATACAAGGGCAATACACGAACAGCAAAAAAGGGAGGCCTCCCCACGGTGATTAACACCGTGTAGAGGCCTCCCGATTATTTCACCCTAGGAATGTCATATTACCAAGGCCGTATCAGTAGAGCGCCTTTTGAGTGTAAAGTTTGGTATTAAGATAAGACTCAATTGCCTCACTTCCACCCTCGGTTCCATATCCTGAGTCCTTGATCCCACCAAAAGGCAATTCAGGAATGGACAAGCCCACATGATTTAACGTCAACATACCGGTTTCAACATCACGTGAAATTCGCAACGCATTTGCCTGCCCATTGGTATAGGCATAGGCAGCCAATCCGTAGGGTAAACGATTTGCTTCAGTAATTGCGTCATCCAGTGTCGCAAAACTATTCACAATAGCCACTGGCCCGAAGGGTTCATCTTCCATAATAGAAGCGGAGACCGGAACATTGGCCAGAATAGTGGGCTCGAAGAAATAGCCTTTTCTCGACAGGCGTTTCCCCCCCGTTACCAGCTTCGCGCCTTTTTCAGTCGCATCCTTGATCATCGATTCCAAAGCTGGGATACGACGCTCATTCGCAAGGGGTCCAACATCCACGCCCTCTTCATCACCTGCACCGACCTTGAGTTTTTCCACTTCAGTCTTGAAGAGATCAAGGAATTTATCGAAGACACCATCTTGAATCAGAAAACGCGTGGGTGAAATACAGACCTGACCACAATTACGGAATTTGGTGCTCGCCATCTCACGTGCTGCAAGCTCAATATCTGCATCATCGCAAACGATAACGGGTGCGTGTCCACCCAACTCCATCGTGGCACGTTTCATGTGCTGACCGGCCAAGGCAGACAAGTGTTTACCAATGGGGGTCGACCCGGTGAACGAAATTTTCTGGATAACAGGATGCGGGATCAGGTATTCGGAAATATCACTCGGCACACCATAGACCAGATTGACAACGCCATCCGGAATACCTGCATCCACAAAGGCACGAATCAATTCAGCCGGAGAAGCCGGTGTTTCTTCAGGCGCCTTAACGATGATGGAACACCCAACGCATACGGCAGCAGACAATTTACGCACCACCTGATTGATCGGGAAATTCCATGGCGTAAAGGCAGCCACGGGGCCAACCGGTTGCTTGATTGTGATCTGACGCACATCAGGATCACGTGAAGGAATTACCTGCCCATAAGCACGGCGGCCTTCTTCGGCAAACCATTCGATAGTGTGGGCCGCACCCAACGTCTCCAACTTGGCCTGCTGAACCGGTTTACCCTGCTCCTGTGACATGATGTCGGCAATATAATCTGCACGTTCACGCAGGATGCTAGCCGCTCTTTTCATAATGCCATGGCGTTCAAGAACCGAAACGTTGCGCCACACCTTGAAACCTTTCTCGGCAGCCTCAAGCGCATCATCCAAATCTGCCTGTTCTGCGTGAGCGATCTTACCGATAACTTCTTCTGTCGCGGGATTCACAACATCAATCGTTTTGCCACCTTTTGCATCGCGCCATTGGCCATCAATGAAAAGCTGTATATCCGGATATTGACTGGAATTACTCATGAAAATCTCCTGTCAGGTAAGTGGGGTGAGAGCATAAAACGGCTTGAATCAGGATGAAGGGGTGGAATTCCCCAGCCCCTGTGCGCGCAATATTTTATTTTTATAGCGGTGTAAGTGCTCAAGACTTGTTGGACGTATTCAACGCTGTTCGGCATTTCTGGTGGAAATAATCATGCCCACTTCCCCCAGTGAATAAAGTCCTGCTTTCTTACTAATATAGTTGGGTGAAAATGCATGAAAATCAACCCGGGGACATTATTCGAAAAACTTTATCATCATATACCCTTCGCTTCACCATAAGCGATACTGTCATCTACGTGTAGCTCAACATTGCGATACACACACAACAGCAACCAAAAGCGAAACAGGAAGAAAACTTCGATCTAGTAACTTAGATGTAGTAACTTCGATGTAGTAACACGCTCCCTCAGAGTGAAACGCTCCCTCTCAGTAGCAAGCGCCCATAAAGATAGTCACATATGGGCATAGGCGCAGTGTGCATTATTAGCCTATCCTTACCACTATGCCCTACTTATTTTCCTGCATTCATTTATCCTAAGCCAGTGTTTATTAACAGATTATAACACTATGTTTATAAATGCCGGTTCTTTCCCATTTACCCATTTTAGCTGTATTGTGCGCCTATTAGACTTTGGATGAACATGTAGTGCTGTGGTCTCATGCATGTTTATCGCCTGAAATGATTCCTTATGGAAGGTACCTCATGAAAAAATTACTCGCTGTTATCACTGCCGGTCTTTTGTTGACAAGCCCGCTTATGGCGAAAGCTGACACCATTCGCGTCGGCATGTCGGGTGGCTATTATCCCTATACCTTCGAAAACTTTGGAAAACTCCAGGGGTTTGAGGTGGATTTGATGAATGCCATCGGCCAAAAGCTGGGAGATAACGTCCAGTTTGTGACAGCAAGCTTTTCTGGCCTTGCTGGCATGTTGGATGCAGGTCGTATCGATACGATCGCCAACCAGATCACTATCACTCCAGAGCGCAAAGCCAAGTATCTGTTCTCTACACCCTATATTTATGACGGTGCGCAGCTTGCGGTGAAGAATTCAACCAATAACATCAACTCTCCCGCCGATCTGAGCGGTAAAAGTGTCGGTGTTAATCTGGGCTCCAATTTCGAACAGCTCTTGCAGCAATTACCAAACGCAAAACAGATCAATATCCGTACCTATGACAGTGGTATCGAGCAGGATGTAGTGCTGGGCAGGCTCAACGCTTTCGTTATGGATCGCTCCAGTATTGCCCGGATTATCAAGATGTCTCACTTGCCGCTGAAAATGGTAGGTCAGCCATTTTCGATTATCGAGAATGCCTATCCTTTCCGCAAAAATGCGCAGGGTGAAGCACTGAAAACCAATATAGATAAAGCACTCGCCCAGCTTCAACAGGATGGCACCCTGGCCAAACTGTCCGAAAAATGGCTGGGTAGTAACCTGACGGATGCCCCCGAATCAGCACATTGATAGAAGAGTTCGACCATGCTGAATTATCACTACATGCTGCAATTGGTGCCTTACCTCATCGGTTATATTCCACTCACTCTGGAAATTGCCGTGGCATCCATGTTTTTTGCCCTGATATTAGCCATGCTGATTGCTGTAATCAGGGTATTGCGTATACCGGTGCTTAATCAGCTAACTCTTGTTTTTGTCTCTTTTTTTAGAGGCACCCCCATACTGGTGCAGCTCTTTCTGTTTTACTATGGATTACCGCAGCTGTTTGCCTCGCTCACATCCATCAATGGTATTGAAGCTGCGATATTGGGCCTTTCGCTCAATTATGCGGCTTACATGTCAGAATCCATAAGAGCGGCCATTACGGGGGTGGCGCACAGCCAGGTAGACGCAGCGCTCTCTATCGGTATGACACAAAGTCAGCTGATGCGACGGATCGTGCTCCCCCAGGCCTTCAGAGTCGCGGTGCCAACACTGGTCAACTACTTCATTGACGTCATAAAGTCCACCTCGCTGGCTTTCACATTGGGTGTAACCGAACTTATGAGTGCCGCCCAGAAAGAGGCCGCCAGCAATTTTCTGTATTTCGAAACATTCCTGACTGTTGCCATCATTTACTGGGTCATGGTGGAAATACTCTCCTTCGCTCAACGGTGGCTAGAGCATAAACTAAACCATGCCTATAGCCGCTAGAATTTCCAGTTGACAGGATATCTTCATGACTTCGGAAAATAATGCCCTCACCCTGCGTAGCCTTACCAAACGCTATGGTGAACACACGGTGCTCAACAACATAGATATCACCATTCAACAAGGTGAAATTGTCGTGGTCATCGGCCCATCAGGAACAGGAAAGTCCACCCTGCTTCGGTGTATTAACCTGCTGGAAAAGCCAGACACAGGGCAGTTGACACTCGGGACACTTTTTATTGCAAATCTTGCGCATGCATCAAAATCCCAAACACTGATGCTACGCAGACATACGGCTTTTGTATTTCAGAACTATGCCTTATTTGCCAATAAGACAGCTCTGCAAAACATTGCGGAAAGGCTCATTGTTGTTAACAAAATGCCAAAGGAAAAAGCCTATGAGCATTCTCGGCAACTTCTTGGTCGAGTGGGCCTTGCAGACAAGGCGAATAGCTATCCCAGTCAACTTTCGGGAGGGCAGCAACAACGTGTAGGCATTGCACGTGCGATGGCTGCCAACGCTGAGCTAATACTCTTTGATGAACCTACATCCTCATTGGACCCGGAATGGGTCGATGAGGTGCTAAACGTTATAAAGGATCTTGCACGAAGCCATCAGACCATGCTCATCGTCACACACGAGATGCGTTTTGCCCGAGAGATTGCGGATCGAATCATTTTCATGGAAGGTGGCAACATTATTGAAGAAGGCCCCCCTGAACACATCTTCAACCATCCAACAGACCCAAGAACAGCGGCATTTCTTGAGCGAGTTAGTTAACGTTTTGCCATGAGTGCAACCAAAACCTCCAAATTGAACTCATGTATGTACATTAACCAACCTCAGCACGAGGTTGGTTTGGTAATAAAATTACTCACATTTTAAATATTGTCTTCTTTTTCAACCTCTCATTATATAAATACATACCATAAAATGTAGTTTTATTAACAACAAACTATAAAAAACTTATAAATTAAATAAATATATGTCTTATAGGGTAATAGTCTTATTTAGACCAACGTTTAAACGACTTATCTGTCAACTTCTATACACTCGAATCATTGGTATTCAAGGGCTTGCAAACCAATTCCAATATTGTCTCTATTTTTTAGAACTGCTGAAGTCCTATTACTTCCCTTTGAGAATTAGTCATTAGTTGAAAACACACTAACGAGTGATTTTTATTTAGAAGATAACTGCTCCAGTGAGCATCAATAATTTAATTACCGTCCTACTTCATACCATTAACATCTAGGAACTATTTTATCCACCTAAATAGTCTTATTTGTACGAACGATATTATGGGATCGGTTACATAGACGCATTGGTACCGTCTTTGTATAACGGGAGGCTGGCAATGGCACCAAATCCGACACAATCAAAAGACAATTCCGCCTGGGAAGATCCTGATTATCTGGATAACCTGCGTAAAGCAACATGGGCCAGCTGCGTAGGAAGCGCTCTTGAGTACTATGACTTTGCTTTATATGGGCTCGCCGCGGCCCTCATTTTTGGCCGCCTGTTTTTTCCTGAACTAGGTGCGTCTGCAGGGATTGCAGCGGGATTCGCCACTTATGCCGTAGGCTTCATGGCACGGCCGCTAGGTGGAATCTTTTTTGGTGCACTGGGTGATCGCTTGGGACGAAAAGCAATTCTCATCATCACAATCGCTCTCATGGGCGGCTCAACAACCTTGATTGGAATATTGCCGACGGGTCAAACCATCGGTATCGCCGCGCCCATTTTGCTTGTTCTTCTCAGGGTATTGCAGGGGCTGGGAGCCGGTGCCGAGCAGGCAGGCGCTACGGTATTAATGGCTGAATATGCTCCCCCCAATCGTCGTGGCTACGTTGCATCCCTCCCCTTCGTCGGAATCATGGTAGGGATTATTATCGCATCGGGTGTATTCTTTCTATTAGGTATCGTTAATGAACAAGTGGTCATGGATTGGTTGTGGCGTGTTCCCTTCCTGCTTTCTACACTTTTGATCAGCGTTGCAGTCTATGTACGCATGAAAATGAAAGAGAGCCCCACGTTCGTCAAACTGGAACGTCAGGAACAGGTTGCCAATCATCCGACGCGTGATGCCTTCAAATTTTCGCTACCCAGCATGCTTCGTGGTATAGGGCTGCGTATGGCAGAAAATGGGAGTTCCGCCATTTACCAAACACTGGCAGTGAGCTTCATCACCAATATTGTGGGGATAGCGCCATGGAAAGGACCCCTGGCGATTGCGATAGGTGCAGCGTTGAGTGTCTTTATCATTCCTTTCGCTGGCGCCCTGAGTGATCGATATGGTCGGATGCGTATTTACAGAATCGGAGCCATCGTACAATGGGTACTGGCCATTCCTGCCTGGGCCCTGATGGCACATGGTTCGAGCTGGATGATTATTCCCGTACTCGCAATCACCTATGCATTTAGCATCAATATTATGTTGGGAGCACAGTGCGCAGCACTTCCCGAACTCTTTGGCAACCGTAACCGTTATATCTGTGTAGCCATTACACGAGAGTTCAGCGCGGTAATTGCCGGTGGTATCGCACCTTTCATCGGTACGCTGTTGCTGGCACTATTCGCGAACTCGTGGGTACCGCTTGCGTTGTATGTCATGGTTCTGGCAACCCTCACTATTTGGGCTACTTTTACAACGCCGGAAACAAAAGGAAGAGATCTTGGCGAAACCGACGATGCCTTTAATAATATACCTTCTAGAAAAACAAGATCCACCCGTCATTCTATAGGCAAAAAAACACCTGTCATGGCATCTAATCTACCTATTTCCATCAAATAATATTTTTCATTCAATCATATGCTTCTAACCAAAAACGCCGTTTCTGACGGCGTTTTTTCTTTATCACTATAAATAAATTATTGGAACGATGATATGACAGAAGGAAAACCTCTATTCAGGATCGGTATGTTAGGGCTGGGACATATGGGATCTCCAATGGCCGAACATTTACTTGCCTCTCCTTTGGTCAGTGTCGTAAATATTACAGGACGAAGTCGCACGAAACTTAAAGAGCTGGAGAAAATTGGCGGTGTATGGCGTGAGACTCCCAAGGATCTTGCTCTTGACAGTGATATTATTATTTCCGTGCTTCCAGATTTACCTGAACTTGAAGCATTACTCAAAGGCACTGATGGGATATTGGCGGGGACCAGGCATCCTATCGTCATCGTGATTTGTTCAACATCATCGCCGCAAGGAGTGCGTGAGCTGTCGGAAAAGCTGACAACGATGACACATGGCAAAATAACTATAATGGATGCACCCTTGAGTGGTGGAACAGAGGGCGCAAAAGAGGGAACCCTCTCTATCATGATGGGAGGAGATAGATCACTTTATGACAGGATATCCCTGATTATGGAGGCATGTGGAACACCTCTTTACATGGGGAAACTGGGAACCGGGCAAATTACAAAAGCCTGCAATCAGATGATAGTCGCCTCAACGATTACGGCCTTGAGCGAAGCTAGTATTATTGCCGAGCGTGCGGGCATTAAACTGGAACAATTATTCAGGGCTCTAGCAGGTGGATATGCAGGAAGCCACTTACTGGAATCACGCAAGCGACGTTTGATTCAAAAGGACTATCACGTATCCGGGGCAGCCAAATTTTTGCTAAAGGATCTCACCTTTGCCGAAGATGAAAGCCATCGACACCATGTCTATACACCACAGCTAAACACTCTACGTACGATTTTCGGGGACATTGCAAAAAATGAAATGGGCGAAAAAGATATGTCCGTTGTTCAAAACTGGATCGAGTCACAAAGTAGCCAAAGCAAATAAATGAGCGATGTAAGACTTCCCTACAGGCGGAGATTCAAGCACAAGCTTCTGGAAGAAACCTCATATCCCTCCTTGCTTCCCCTCGGCTCAGGTCTTTTTCCTTGTACCTGTCCCTATACCAATAACTGCTGCAATGATCACAACGCCCGGGAATACCCATGTAGAAAGACCATGAATACCTGTCAGTAGACCCAGCCGTGAAATAATGAGTCCAAGACATATGCCAAGTCCCAAACAAGCCAATACAGGCGTAATGATGCTAGTCATGATTGAAAAATGATGTTCAATACGTCGAAAAAATACCATTGCCGATATCATTACCAGAATCTGCACGGCGACGATGGCAATAATGGCGATACCCGCCATCCACAGATAGACAGTAGAATAGACATCCACCCTACTAATACCACACAAGAAAAGCGTAATAATGATCGCTGAAGACTGAACAATACCTGCTATATAAGGCGATTTATGTTGTTGATGTAGATGTGAAAGCCCTCGGTAAACCTTCATATAACGTCCCAGGGAATACAAATAGCGATTAAGGCTATTATGAAATGAAAGAAGGCAGGCAAACATACTACTCAACATCAGTAAATTCATTATATCCACAGCCCAGTGGCCAAGTAGCATATGTGCTGCATTGAAATAAAGCGTATTGGGATTCGCCCGGGCCGCTTCCTGGATATTCTCGACTCCGTAATATTGCAAAATAGTCCAACTGGATAAAGTATAGAAAGCTGTAATGACAATAACCGCACTATACGTAGCACGAGGAATGGTTCGTTTGGGTGTTTTGGCTTCCTCTGCAAAAATGGCCGTCGCTTCAAATCCAATGAATGCCCCCATTACAAGAGCCATGGAAGCTCCCAACCCCGGTGAGAATACCTGGGATATACCGAAACCTGTAAGGCCAATTCCCTGAGGCCCTCCTCCATGTAGCAGTATTGCTACATCAAGAAGTAATAGAATCGCAATTTCTGCGATCATGCAAATCCCCAAAATCCGGCCGGATATTTCGATATTCCTCAGCCCAAAAATAAAAATAAAGATTTGAGTAATCAGTGTCCATAACCACCAGGGCAGTGAAACATCGATGCCAAGCATCGTATTTCGCATAAAAATCCCCAACAGAGAGTAAATGCTTAGTTGTACAGAAAAGTATGCCAGTACTGCCATGACGCCACTTGCCCGGCCCAATGCAGCTCCCAAGCCAACCGTGACGTACTCATAAAAAGCCCCGGCTTTTTGGATGTACAACGACATGGCAGAGTATGGGCGTGAAAAGAGGAGATAAATAATGCCAGCGATAATAAAGGTCCCGGGGACCCCAGCGCCATTACCATATGCCATAGCCGCAGGAGTAACGCCAATAACGGCTGTCATGGGTGCAGCAGCGGCTATGACGAAAAAGACGACATGAGCAATTCCAATCGAATCTTTCTTTAATCCTATTGGGGAACGTACGGAATCGGTACGATGAGTTTGCGTATTATTGTTAATACTCATCTTTATCACCTTCATCTAATTGTATTGGCCGACCGAATAACTTCACTTGTCACTGGGAAATACGGCAATTCCCGTAATAGAATTCTAAAGACCAGCTGTTGTTATCAATTTTTATAAATTTTTGAGGTCAAAATATAGGGGTAGTCAGGATATAGCGGCTACAAATATACATCATAGCCCTATATCGCCTGTTTGGGCTGGAGGTATAAAATGCCTGGATTAACTCATACAACCCTGGAAATAGATCTGCGGCCAGGCAATAGCAATGTGTCTATTCTTCTACGAAACGCATATATTTCAATTTTTGGGTATTGTTTCCTGAACTTTGGCCGTTACACGAATACGAGGTTTTTGCTGAGGTGCAGGATGAATCCCCTGGATAGTCGAAGGGGCCTGTTCCAGGTTATGGTTGCCATGAGAACCCTCTGACGTTTTATCGTGAAGAGTAGCGGTTGGAGTGGATTGATTTGATATAGACTCCGGCTGATCGTACTCCTCATCAGTCACTTCATCCTTTTCCGAGTATGATATTTCTTCTTCTACCCATTCAGGTTCTTCATACTCTTCGAATCCAAACCACCCATGTTTGCTTTTGAGCGCAGACTCATCATCCTGATCATTGGGGATAATGGGCGAGACCGGCTCCTGTTGATATTCAGATTCATCTTCGCGTTCAAAGTCAGACTCTTCATGCAGATCATCATCGTTTTGACGAACTACAATGGGGCCTGCCTCGTCAGAATCGACAGCATCATGGCGATGAGCAAACTTAAGGGTTGGTTCCTCTCGATTGTCGGCATACCACCATTTAGGAGGCGTATGAGACGCTTCTTCGTGATTAGAAGCATCTACATGCCCTAGCTCATTCTGACGACCAGTATGTTGTTCTTCTGTACTATACGCTAGCGTTTCATGATGCTCATCTTCCGAAGAAAGATGTAACTTCGGCATTTCATGGTCAGTGTCCGATTCATCCCCCGTACGTAGCATCGGGGCATCAGAATTCTTTCTTTTACGAAGCGATGCCTGCTCATCAGCAAACTGAGCCGTATTCAGCCCCTTCCGAGCGTACAGGTTTGCCCAGAGAGCAAAAGCAAAGACAATGAGGCTCACAAAGGCCAGCTCATAACCTGTGCCATTCTGCTGAGTGCACTCTATATAAATTCCACAAAGGATAAAGGTCAGGCTGACAACAAGAACAATCAGACTAACAATACCCAACAGAGACTTGCCTACGACCTTGGTATTCAAGATAACTCCAATCTGACATCGACAAACTGATTAACGGCAGTTGCTTTACTGCGGATTACCTCTTTCAGGTACTACTCTATCAGCTTGGCGGGAAAAAATAATCGGTATTATCGCAGTATAACTCAATGAGGCAGGGATATTCACAATCCAGAGTATTTCTTCAGCTTCATGAAAAGCAACGTCATGAAAACAAGGGATGGCGCAAGGAATAGGCAGAAGGGTCAAGAGGGATGGCGCAAGGAATAGGCAGAAGGGTCAAGAGGGATGCGTAAGTTTTGCTTACAGAGCCTTATCCTGCATTTGACGAGGTATATTTCCTCCAGACAAAAAGAAAACCCGCTGTGCCTTCCGACACAACGGGTTCTCTGGGATAGATGCCTGACGATGACCTACTCTCACATGGGGAAGCCCCACACTACCATCGGCGCTAA
>NZ_JBPCZH010000004.1:0-328098 GCF_051251085.1 Cernens ardua | reverse complement strand
TTCGCTTCACAAGTGAAGCTCAGCATCCATGACATTGCTGTCTGAATCGAAACGAGCGCCCACACAAATTGCCTGATCGACTTGTTAAAGAGCTTTCGAATGAGAGGGTGTAAACACCGCCCCGTTCGAGTGGATGAGTATTCTACTGATTGGCGTTGAAATGTCAACTGTTTTTTTGAATTTTCTTTAGAAGCAATTTTCAAAAAAACTTTAAAATCAGCAGGTTACTCTTCCTGCCCTCGACCTGTTCCTCGAGAGCGGGCGCAAACTATATAACCGATTACCTGATAGTGCAAGGATTAATTTAAAAAACTTTCTGTAAGCTCTTTATCAGTTGGTATCAGAATACATCGACAACTGCTGTTATCAGTAACACGCACAATAGAGGAAGGGCGATATAAAAAGAGGTCGTACGCCAAACAGTATAGAGCCGTAGCGAGCGAGCAGAGCTTCCAAAGGCAGCGCGTGCCTTTTCCGCACTCATCACCTTTACGGCAAACCAGGTAATCAGCAGACCACCTACCGGTAGAAAGATATCGGGGGGGATTGTCGTCACCAAGTCAAAGAACGTCATGTGCGCTACGGGATACACATGTGCCAGTGAAGAAAAGGATAACGCAGACAGTAGACCTGCCGCCCATACGCCCACACCGACAACCAATGAAGCCAGTGAACGAGTCATTCCCAATGAGGATAGGGTCGCGACCATTGGCTCTGCCAGATTAATGGAGGATGTCCAGGTTGCAAACAGTAGCAAAAGAAAAAAACCCGTCAACAACAGGGTCCCCATGGGGATATGGGAAAAGGCGACCGGTAATGCGACAAACATCAGCCCCGGCCCACTGGAAGGGCTAAGTCCATTGCTGAATACCGCTGAAAAGATAGCAATTCCGGACAACACGGCTACCAATACATCCATAAAGGCAACAATGACGACAGCACGCACCATGTTTTGCTGTTCAGGCATATAGGCTCCATACGCCATCAGTGCACATGCCCCCACGGCTAATGTAAAAAACGCATGCCCCATGGCATTAAGAATGACGGAAAAGCTCAGCGCTGAAAATTTAGGGGTAAAAAGCCAGTGAAGGGCAATATTGAAGCCGGGAGTAGTCACCGAATAGGCTGCCAACACTATCAGGATCATATAAAGAAGCGGCATCAACAGGTTATTAAGGCGCTCCAATCCCGTAGACACGCCCATGGCAACGACTGCCATCGTCAAACACATGAATACTGTATGGTAAGACACTACTTGCCAGGGTGAAGCAAGAAAATGATCAAGCATATGAGAAATAGTCGAAGGGGTTTGGTTTGAAAAGTCCCCCATCAATGCTTCACGCAAATAATTGATAGACCAACCTGATACCACAGAGTAAAACGAGAGCACCAAAAAGACGGTAATCAAACCAAAAATGCCTATACCACCCCAACGCGATGAATACCCCCGCTCCCGCGCGAGCAAAGTAAGTGCTTGTATCGGAGGGCGCCGACCGGCACGGCCAATCATGATTTCAGCCATCATGACAGGCAGCCCCATGCAAATAACAAAGAAAACATAGAGTAGAAAGAACAATGCACCGCCGTTTTCCCCTGCCACATAAGGAAAACGCCATATGTTACCCAGGCCGACAGCCGCACCTGTTATCGCCAGTATAAAACCACGTTGAGAACTCCAACGTTCAATGACATCTTTCATGAAAGTTCCTGATATCTATCTTTAAGCATGGCAATGTAACAAATTGGCGTCAGAAAAGATTGCATATGACCTTTCACTATCAT
The DNA here is from genome assembly GCF_051251085.1 of Cernens ardua. Taxonomy (NCBI): domain Bacteria; kingdom Pseudomonadati; phylum Pseudomonadota; class Gammaproteobacteria; order Oceanospirillales; family Halomonadaceae; genus Cernens; species Cernens ardua. Next base: position 326,316 of record NZ_JBPCZH010000004.1, on the reverse strand, counting down.
TTGGAGCCATTACTTTTATCCTCCTTGCTATTCAGTTGTTCTTCAAGAAAACACTGGGAAATATTTGTAATGTGCCCTGCGCGCCCCCACTTGCTAAAAGATACCAATCAAAATCTCGAGGAATATAAATGTCTAACAATCCACTACTTGAGCCCCATGAACTCCCTCCCTTCAAGGAAATCAAGGCTGCAGATATTGAACCCGCCATATCTGAGCTGATCGAGCGTAATCGTCAGGTTATCGACAAGGTAGTCACAGACGGCAATTATACCTGGGATGGATTGGTAAAACCGTTGGAAGCGGCTGAGGATGCCCTATCTCAGGCATGGTCACCTGTATCACATCTGAATTCCGTCAAGAATTCACCAGATCTTCGCGCAGCCTATCAAGCTTGCCTGCCAAAGCTCAGTGAATTCAGCACTTGGGTAGGGCAACACAACGGCCTTTTCAATGCCTATAAGGCCCTGCGTGAAAGCGAGGCCTTTACTGATCTTGATGAAGCACAGCAAAAAGCGATAGAAGACAACCTTCGTTCCTTCCGCCTCGCAGGCGTTGACCTACCGGATGCTGAAAAATCACGTTTTGGTGAAATCAGCAAGCGCCTCTCGGAGCTCACCAACCAATTCGCAAACAACGTGCTGGATGCAACACAAGCGTGGCATCTAACGGTAACAAAGGACCGTCTCGGTGGGTTGCCTCAAAGTGCGCTGGACACACTACGCGCCAATGCTGAAGCAAAGGGTGATTCAGAGGGGTACCGCATTACGTTGGATTTCCCCAGTTTTTTCCCTGTAATTTCGTACGCAGATGATCGCGAATTACGTCGGCAGGTCAGCGAAGCCAGCACCACCCGTGCCTCGGAACGGGGACCAAATGCCGGTGAGTTCGATAATTCAGAGGTCATGTCAGAAATCGTAACCTTACGTCAGGAAAAAGCAGAACTGCTTGGATTCAAGACGTATGCTGACCTTTCCCTGGCTACCAAAATGGCAGAGTCACCCTTGCAAGTCCTCGGCTTCCTGGAAGATTTGGCCGCACGAGCCAAACCTCAGGCGGAGAAGGAATTCAAGGAGCTGACCGATTTTGGCCGAGAGCGCTTGAATCTTGATGAACTGAAACCATGGGATACCACTTATACTGCTGAAAAATTGCGCGAAGATCGTTATGCGATTTCAGATGAGCAACTTCGGCCCTATTTCCCGGCTCCTAAAGCAGTGGAAGGCTTGTTCAAAGTCGTTAATCGCCTTTATGGCATTACCTTCAAGGAACGCCATGATGTAGAAACCTACCATGAAGATGTTCGCTTTTTTGACATTTTTGATAACGATGAGCTAATCGCAGGCTTCTACCTCGATTTGTACGCCCGGGAAGGAAAACGCGGTGGCGCATGGATGGATGTCTCACGTACACGCCTGCGCAAGGAAAATGGAGATATACAGCATCCGGTCGCCTATCTCGTTTGCAACTTTACGCGGCCGGTGGGGGATAAGCCCGCCCTGCTCACGCATGATGAAGTGTTAACCCTGTTCCATGAATTTGGTCATGGTTTACACCATATGTTAACGCGCCAGGAAGTTGCTGAAGTTTCAGGCATTAATGGCGTCGCCTGGGATGCCGTAGAATTGCCCAGCCAGTTTATGGAAAATTTCTGCTGGGAGCGCGAAGGGTTGGATCTTATCGCCTCACACGTTGATACAGGCGAAAAACTGCCTGAAGCCCTTTTTGAAAAGTTGTTGGCCGCACGTAACTTTCAGTCAGCCATGGCGATGGTTCGCCAATTGGAATTCGCCCTGTTCGACTTCCGCCTTTACCATGAAATGAAACACCCCAGTAGTGGGGATATTCAAAAGCTTTTGGACGAAGTACGCGCCAAGGTATCGGTTATTCCACAAACGGAATATAACCGTTTTCAACATGGCTTTAGCCATATATTTGCCGGCGGCTATGCGGCAGGTTATTACAGCTACAAATGGGCTGAGGTGCTATCAGCAGATGCGTATGCTGCCTTTGAGGAAACCAGTGTTTTCGACCAGGAAACAGGTAAACGCTTCCGTACCGAAATTCTGGAAAAAGGTGGGTCACGGGATGCTGCTGAACTGTTCAAAGCCTTCCGTGGTCGTGAACCGAGTATTGATGCACTACTCCGCCACTCTGGGATAAAAGGCGCAGCCTAAGTTCAACAGGGGCAGTCTTATGGGCTGCCCTTAATAGAGTGGAGAACCACGCATCAAAAGAGGACTTGCAACATGTCGGCAACAAAGCGTTTTATTGCCGGGGCTGTTTGCCCCAGATGCGCCGAAATGGATACCTTGCGCTCTTGGGAGCAGGAAGGTATACGGTATCGCGAATGTGTTGAGTGTGACTTCCTCGAACAGTTGCCTATTGAAGAAGGAAATTCAATAAGTGAACTCGTCACACGGGTAAATCAACCTCGTGAAGAGGAAAACCGTAATACTATTCAGACCGTGCGCATCATCGATCCCGAGAGCATGAAGAAGCATTGATCACAGCCACTTCAGCCTGGGTAACGGAGAATGAAAGAGGAAAGAATAAAAAGGCCAGCAGAACACTCTGCCAGCCCCATGTACTACCTGCTAATTTCCTGAGGAAAGATCAGTTCATTCCCCTGACTCGCGCGCAAGGACTTTCTGTACGGCCGGGTCCGCCGCAAGTCGATCATGTAATGCCTGAACATGAGGATAGGCCTTGATTCCTTCCGGCAGCTTGGCGATCGCCCAGCGAATCATCGGAAACGCGTAGGCATCCAGATATGAGCGTTGTTCCCCAACCACCCATTCACGCCCATCCATGTGTTTATCAAGCAATTTCAATTGCTTTTTAACCAGATCTTCAGCTGCTTTAACGACGGCCTGAATGGCATCGTCACTATGATCCGTTGTATAACGCTGGGGAGCAAAAACAGGCCAAAATGAGGCATGAAGATCACTGGTAAAAAAAGCTGACCAACGTGAAACATCCGCCTGCTCACGAAGTGATTGTCCCCCTCCCAGATGTGCTTCTGGATGCTTATGTACCAAATAACTCAGCACAGCGCCAGCCTGGGTCAGCAGCCATCCATCATCTTCCCGTAACGTAGGAACGGCACCAGCCGGATTGATTGCAAGCAGCTCTTTGGAGCCAAATTGTACTTTTACCGCCTCATAGGGTGCACCAATCCATTCAAGTACGATATGAGGAGCAAGTGAACATGCACCGGGCGCATAATATAGGGTTGTCATAAAACCTCCGGCCTTAAGCCTTTCATTCGCAAATGATATCGTTTCCACACAAAGTGCATTGACCAAAATGCATGATTGCAAAATATATGTATTGTTTTACCACTATTCATGCAGAGTACGACATAACAGGCGTCGAACATAGCATTCATGTGCTCCCCACCACTAAAGATGGGATCACTTCAATGCATTCAAAATATCCATACTGGGCCCTGACTGATTAAGCGTATAAAAGTGCAAGCCCGGTGCACCACCCTCAAGCAGCTGTTCACATAATTTGGTCACGACTTCCAGCCCAAAGGCGCGAACGCTCTCAGGATCATCCTGATAATCTTCAAGTTGTTTTTTTAACCAACGTGGCACCCCTGCACCACAAACAGATGAAAAACGTAGCAGATTTTCAACATTGGTAATTGGCATAATACCGGGGATGATCGGGGCATCCACACCCATCGCCTGTGCTCGTTCCACGAAGTGAAAATAGGCGTTAGGGTCGAAGAAGTATTGCGTGATAGCTCTATTGGCACCCGCTTTCATTTTCTGAGCGAAAAATTTTACATCACTCTCGAAACCCTGTGCCTGTGGATGCATTTCCGGATAGGCCGCCGCAAATAATTCGAAATGATCACCGTGGTCTTCACGAATCAGTTCGATCAGCTCATTGGCATGCCTTAGCTCCCCTCCTGCCATTTGACCGGAAGGCATGTCTCCACGTAGGGCAACGATTCTATGAATGCCCTGTTTACGGTAATGGTTAACCAGCTCACGAAGCTCTTCACGACTGTTCGAAATACAGGATAAATGCGGTGCACTGTCTACCCCAGCCTTACGCATTTCAAGTACTGTATCCAATGTCCGGTCACGCGTAGAACCGCCCGCACCAAAAGTGACAGAGAAAAACTCCGGATTGAACGATGAAAGTTCATCACGTACGTGGGCAAGCTTTTCACGACCTACATCGGTACGCGGTGGAAAGAATTCGAAACTAACGGACTCGGGTGAAGACATGGAAATAACCTGATAGTGCAAAAGAAAATAGGAACGCCCTGACTGGTGCGGCAAAGAAGTAACCCGCATAAGAAGGTGTCGTCTACCATAGACGGATTTCTGTATTGTGCCTTGCGCCTCTCAATGAAGCCAATGAAACATAATCCGTATGACCTTCAATTCCACTCATGAAGCATGCAGTTACATCATCAAAATAACCCATGGAGTGTTGTAATAACCTTCACGAGCCCAGCAACCATCGCCCAGTAGCCAATGCTTGATCATGGCCCTGGGTTCCGAGTAAGGTCATAGAGTCATCTGGTTTTAAATGCTATCAACCCTATAGGTTAGCGTGTCTGCATATAACAGCGCTTTGACTCCTCTGATGAGTGCAATAAATACAGCAACCAGATTTAAAACGACAAGAAACACAACAACGAACACATTTCATATTCATAAAAAGAAGCAGGCAACCTCATGTCCCTTTGGCCTCTTATTGGCATCGCCATTGTTATGGTGGGCTTTGCTCTACGCTTCAATGCCCTGTTAGTGGTGACTATTGCTGGAATTGCCACTGGTATCGCTGGGGGCTTGGATCTACACAGTGTCATTGCTGAACTGGGCAAGGCATATAATGACAACCGGTATATGTCTCTCGTATGGCTGGCATTACCTGTTATCGGGTTATTGGAACGCTGCGGTTTACGTGAGCGTACACAACAATTGATCGGAAGAATCAAATCCGCATCTCCTCACCATATACTGACAGCCTATATGGTATTGCGGCAGCTTTCCGCAGCATTGGGACTTACGTCGCTTGGAGGAATTGCCCAAATGGTGCGCCCTATTATCGTGCCCATGAGCGAAGGAGCCGCCCGTAATCGCTATGGCTCATTACCTGCAGACATCTCTCTGGAAATCCGTGCCCAAGCTGCCGCTGTCGATAATATCGGTGTTTTTTTCGGAGAGGATATTTTTCTCGCCATCGGCTCTGTCTTGCTCATCAAAGGGTTTCTGGCCCAGTACCATATTGATATAGCCCCTCTGCATTTGGCCATGTGGGCGATTCCTCCCGCGATCTGTGCCTTCATTATTCAGGCAACCCGTCTCTCTTTACTTAATCGCCGCTGGCGACAACGTTCCTGTGTAGAAAGGTCTTCCCAAACTAAAGAGCCTCAAGAGGGAGAAGCACAATGATTGGCCTGCAAACCCTCTATACACTCGCCGGTCTTTTCTTCGCAGTCATCTCGGTGCTTGGTATTGTTGATAAACATACGCCCAAACGCTTCAACAACGCCCTGTTCTGGGGAATGAATGCCGTTATATTGATTGCTGGAAATGATCTGGGTGCATTTACGACAGGTTGCCTTGTATTGGCTTCAGTGGCGATTGCCAGTATAGGAGGGTTAGGAGTCAGTCGACGTGCAGGCAACTCCCAACAGGAACGTCATCAAAATGCGCAGTGTTACGGTAATCGTTTATTTATTCCGGCCCTATTGATTCCACTGGTGACGTTCGTTGGCACACTGACACTGGATCATATAACGGTAGGGGGCAGACCATTGGTGAGCGCTGGTAATAGCACGCTTGTCGCAATGGTCCTGGGCTCGGTGGTCGCATTGGTCGTTGGACTAGTCATGCTGAAACAAACACCTCTCAAGCCCATGGATGAAAGCCGCAAGATACTGGATACCGTCGGGTGGGCGTCAGTGCTACCGCAAATGCTTGCTGCGTTGGGGGGGATCTTTGCTACAGCAGGGGTAGGCCATATCGTTTCACAACTTATTCTCACAATAGTCCCGCTGAATCTGCCCATTATCATCATTACAGCTTATTGCCTGGGCATGGCCCTCTTCACCATGATTATGGGAAATGCATTTGCTGCGTTCCCCGTCATGACGGCAGGCATAGGTCTACCACTCATCGTCAATGATTTTCATGGCAATGCCGCCATCATGTCCTCCATGGGCATGTTGGCGGGCTTCTGCGGCACTTTGATGACGCCAATGGCCGCCAATTTCAATATTGTGCCTGCCATGTTGCTCGAATTGCCAGACAAGTACAGTGTCATTAAAGCCCAATTACCTACGGCACTCATTCTATTATTTGCCATCACATGCTTGATGAACTTGCTGGTACTTCATTTTTGATCACGCCACTCGCATGCTTATGCTTCCCCTATCTTCACGAAATGGAAATCGGATATGTCTGACAAAGCAATTTTAATGCAAGAGCAATTACCCCGATTGGCCAGGATGGCGTTAGGGCATGTGGAACAGGAGTATCCCAACCATATCATGCTGGTCATGACAGAGTCGTTGGATAACGTTTCGCCCCGCGCATTGCATCCTGTGTTTTACGGCAGTTTTGATTGGCACTCTTGTGTTCACAGTTATTGGCTGCTTGCTAGGCTTTTACGCTATCCGTTGTCGGAAGAGATAATCGTTGCTATCCAGAATCTGTTTGACCGGGCGATTACGGCTAAAGCTGTCGCCGGAGAAGTTGCCTATTTCCAGCAACCGGGAAGGAGTTCCTTTGAACGACCTTACGGATGGGCATGGCTGTTGAAATTGGCTAAAGAGCTGCGGACCAGTCCGGATACCTCTGCACAACGGGCCGGGGAACATCTTCGGCCTTTGGAAACATTGATCGTGGAAGGTTTTCTCTCTTTCTGGCCCAAACAGGTTTACCCCATTAGAACCGGCACCCATGCCAATAGCGCATTTGCAACAATTTTAGCACTTGATTACAGCAAGACGATTACGACACATTTCCCGGAGGAAAAAGAGCGTGCCAATGCGCTTACCAGACAGTTGGAGGATGCAGCCAGAGAGTGGTTTATCGATGATCGTCACAGCCAAGCCTGGGAACCCGGTGGTGATGAGTTCCTGTCCCCTACGTTGATAGAAGCGCTGTGCATGAAACATGTGCTTCCTCCTGACGAATTTGAGTCATGGCTTGGCGACTTTTTACCCTTCATTGCCAAAGGAGTACCCGCAACCCTCTTTTCACCCGCGTTGGTAACGGATCGATCGGACGGTAAACTTGCTCATTTGGATGGTCTGAATATTTCGCGCGCATGGTGCTGGCTACAATTGGCATCCACTTGGAAAGAGGAGGATCCAAGAAGAGAGAGGGTATTGACGGCTGTCGACAAACATCTACTGATGGCGCTTGACCATATTGATGAAGACTACATGGGAAGCCATTGGTTGGCGAGCTTCGTCTTATTGGCGCTGGAAAGTCTTCCCGAATGACAGGCAATAAAAAAGATCGCCACTATGTGACGATCCTCTTTGCCAAAGGCCTGCTCTAACGGCAAGCTCAAGTGCTTCTTTCGCCTCATCAAGCGAAGAATTCTGTAATAAGAATATTACCAGAAACCTCGGATAACAACAATGAGAAGACGAAAAAGCCCGCTTTGGAAGTTCCAAAGCGGGTAAAGACCGTGACTAGCTTGATGAGGAGATGCTAAATGTGAACGACACGAAGAATGCGTGCTCACTGATAGCAAATGCGATGCTTGGCAAACATCACAGGATTCATATTAGAGGGTCTTTAATGAGAAGTCAATACAAATGATATTGCTTCTCATTAAAATACAAAAAATCCACTTTATGGCCATCTTGCCTGACTACCATCGTACAGGGATTGGCCGCCAGTTGATTCGTATCGCAGAGGAATATACCCGGCTGCGCGGGCATCAATGGTTATTGGTCAAGACGTTGGATAGCGGCCTGCCCTCCCCTTTTTACGACAAAACCAGACGATTCTATCTGGCTACCGGTTTTATTCCTCTTGAGGTCATACCTGACTTTTGGGGTGAAGGTGTGCCCTGCCTCAATATGATAAAAACGGTGTAGAAATTTGAGTAAGCAAAAAAAACCGCTCCCAAGGGAGCGGTAAATAGACCGTGACTAGCTTGATGAGGAGATGCTATGCATGAACAACGTTGCATGAACGGGTGTTCACTGATAGCAAATATGATGCTTGGCAAACATCATGGATTCATAGTAGGTCATGGCAAATGATAAATCAACACTAATGATAAAAATTCTCATCTAAAAAGTTAAGATAAAAATAAGTTTAAAAGCGCCGCGTAGGATACAGACGCAAAAAGCCCTCAAAAAGAGGGCTTCCAGAAAATAAACTGCCCTGATCACGCTGTAAGATCAGGCAGTTTCCTTGACCAGAGATTCGATCCTGGCCGGAGGAACGAAACCAGCGGAACGCCCCGCTTCTTCACCGTTATGGAAATACAACAATGTTGGGGTTTGACGTAGGCGGTGTGAGAAAAAGAACTCTTCACCAATCACTTCCAGCTTCACTTTGGCGAGTGTTACTCCCTCAGCGGCCGGCGTCACAGCAAATTTACCCAACGACAGGTCCAGCATTTTGCAGCCAGGACAATCATCCTTATAGAAGTCCACCAACAACTGGGGATGCTCTTCCAGTGCAGCGCTGAATTCTTCAGGCGAGGTAATGTTGAGCGTGTTCATTTAGCTGCTTGCTCCTTGATGAGAGAACCTGTTGGGTCCACTCGGTAATAGCCACATGGTCTCTTTCTCCATGAGGCATTTGTTCAATTTCCAACCGTGGATAACGAGATGCGAAAAAAGCGGCCATACGTTTGGCTGCGCCACAGTAGAACTCCTCCCCCCACTGGGTTTCACCCGTTCCAAAAACGGCAACATGCTGTGGCTTTCCTATCTGATCATACAATTCGGCAATGAATTCCTTCATTTCCGGGGGAGTACGACCAGAGTTGGAACTCCATGATCCCAATAAATAGAGATCAAAGGTATCTTCTGTAAACGGTAACGGAACAACGTCGCCCAAGGACTCGATTGTCACGTAAATCTCCGTGACCTTATGCCCAAGATGCTCTGCTTCTGTTTTGATCTGCTGGGCCACTTCCCTGGTATTGCCGCTTAATGAGTCATAGGCAAGCAAAAGCTTCATGACAGATACCTTTTATCCCAACGCATCCTACGCGAGCCATACCAGTCGCTTTTACAGATCGTCGAAGCCATTATCCAGGTTGGTTTTTTTATAACTGGCGTTACGCATTTCAAAGAAATCGGTTTTGGTTTCAGTGAAGTTGTCTGCGTATGCCTTGATCCATGGCATGACGTTGTCATTGCTTTCGGTATAGATTTTTTCGATACCCAACATACCGGCCATCTTGTTGGCGCGATACTTGACGTAATTCACCATTTCGTCAATATCGATACCATCAATGCCATCCAGTACTTCGGAAGACCACTTGGTTTCCAGATCAATCGCATGGGCAAAGGCATTGTGGGTATATTCCGTCAGCTCATCCCCTTGCAGGAACTCATTTTCCCCGATAATGGCACGGATCAGCTCACTGATGAACTTGGAGTGTGCCAACTCGTCGCGATTGATAAAGCTGATGATCTTACCCGTTCCCGTCATGCGGTTCTGGCGTACCAGATTATAGAAATAGGCAAACCCGGAATAGAAGTTAATCCCTTCCAGAATGGAAGATTGAATCAACGACTTCACCAGATTCATCGGCGTTTTTGCATTCATGAAGTCATTGTAGGACTCCATGATCGGCTGATTACGCTCAATGATGGTCGGATGCGTGCGTGCCAGATCAAAAACACGATTTTGGTTCTGCAAATCGGTAATGGAAGCCAATACATAAGAGTAACTTTCATTATGAATTACTTCCTGCTGACCGATGATGGCAGCATTTGCGTGTGCAGCGGGATCAGTGATGTATTCGGCAACGTTGTAGATAAAACGTGTCTGCGGTGAATCCAACGTAGCCAACAGGCCAATGATAGCGTCATACGCGTACTTCTCGCGTGCAGACAGTTCACCGTACTGCTTGGCATCCCCTTTCATGTCAACTTCATCAGGGATCCAGTAGTTGGTCGAGAGCTCTTTATAGGCACGGTAGAACGAAGGATACGGGATATCGTTCCAGTTGAGCACGCCGCTCGCCTTACCATTGATAATACCGGTTGAACGGTTGGGATTAAGCGGTTCGAGGATCTTGATACGATCCAACTGCTGAGATGAAATGGAAGTCATGGGATTCCTGTCCTGGAAACTAACCAACGCTGAGGACCAGATAATGCCCATGGGCCGGTAGCTATCAGCGTATTAAAGATGTATGGGTGATCCTTTCCGGATCCATTTAATCGGACCATCTTTCAATGGCAATTCAAGCCCGACATTTAAGCTGTAATAATGACAGCCCGGCTTGGTAATTCGATAAACACAGCAAAGCCCTTCTTAAAGGAAGGGCCGTTTATTGCACATGGATATGACCCGCTTCTTACGGGATCAGCTGGAGCACCATTCGCACTCGGCGATATCCATATCATTCGAACGCACGTAATACGTGGTCTTCAGCCCCTCTTTCCATGCTGTCATGTGCAGATCAAGCAGGGTACTTGCGCGAATGCTGCTCGGCACATAGAAGTTGAAGCTGATGGACTGATCCACGTGCCGTTGCCGACGACCATTCTGACGAACACTGGCAAACTGATCGACTTTGTAGGCGCCTTTCTCATAGAAAGAGTAAGTGTCCAGAGAAAGTTCTGGTGCCACAACAGGACGACGATAGTCCTTTTTCTCTTCGTAATAGAACACGCTATAAATTGGATCGATGGAAGCTGTAGACCCGGCAATCTGCGCTGTACTCATGTTAGGCGCCACTGCCAGCAAGTAGGCATTACGCACACCGAACTCAGCCACATTGGCAGCCAGTGTCTGCCATTCATCACTGTCGTACTGGCGACGCTCGAAGTATTCGCCCGTATGCCAGTCACTACCTTTAAAGACTTTATAGCTACCTTTTTCCTTCGCAAGCTCCATGCTGGCCTTGATAGCCAGATAGTTGATGCGTTCATAAAGAGCATCACAATAGTCTTCTGCTTCAGGGGAGTTCCACTCGATCCCCTTCAGCGCCAACAGATGGTGCCAACCGAATGTTCCGAGCCCAATGGCACGGTACTTGTGGTTAGTGATCGTGGCTTGTGGCACAGGAAGAACGTTAAGATCAATAACGTTATCAAGCATGCGGACTTCGATATTGATCAGGCGCTCCAATACATCCGGGTTTACCAGATCATCGGACTCTGCTACCACGGCACGCCCAAGGTTGATGGACGAAAGGTTACAGACGACAAAATCACCGGCTTTCTTGGAAATGACGATCTGATCACCGCTGATCACTTCCTGAATCAAACGAGTCGGACTCATGTTCTGAAGAATTTCAGTGCACAGGTTGCTGGAATACACCATCCCTTCATGTTTGTTCGGGTTCATGCGATTCACCTGATCGCGATAGAACATGAAGGGGTTACCGGTTTCCAGCTGACTGATCATGATGCGCTTGAAGATATCGATCGCCTTGACGATCTTGCGGCTGATACGTTCATCCGCAACCAGCTCTTCGTATTTTTCGCGGAAAGTACCACGACCACGCTGTTCGTCATAGAAGTCCTGTAGGTACCAGCCTTTAACGGCCTTCACTTCATGCGGATCGAACAGGTACCAGTCACCACGGCTCTCGACCTTTTCCATGAAGAGATCAGGAATACAAACTGAGGTGAAGATGTCATGGGCACGCAAACGCTGATCACCATTATTCAAACGGAGATCAAGGAAGGCTTCGATGTCACGATGCCAAACATCAAGGTATACCGCGATGGCACCTTTACGTTGCCCCAACTGGTCAACGCTGACAGCCGTGTTGTTAAGCTGCTTGACCCACGGCACCACGCCACCACTGGAGTTGGGCACACCACGAATAGAAGAACCGGAGCTACGCACATAGCCCAGATAAGCGCCCACACCCCCACCGTGTTTGGAAACACGAGCAACGTCGGTGTTGCTGTCATAGATACCCTGCAGACTGTCATCTACCGTATCGATAAAGCAGCTGGACAACTGGCCGCCGATCTTGCCGGCATTGGCCAGCGTAGGTGTTGCAACGGTCATGTACAGGTTGGACAGCGCCCAGTAGGCCTCACGTACCAAATGCATACGGCGCTCACGCGGTTCATTCTGCATCAGGTAGAGCGCAATGGTTAGCCAACGTTCCTGCGGAAGTTCATACACATTACGCGTATGGTCGGTCGCCAGATAGCGCGTCGCCAACAGGTACAGACCATTGTAGGTAAAGAGCTTGTCACGCTCGGGCTCGATCATCTTGCCGGCGTCAACCAACTCATCCTTGGAGTAGTTACGCAGAATATCCCCTGAGTAGATACCGCGTTCACCGAGGCTTTCCTGCAAGCCGACATAGGAGCCATACTTGTCATCATCGTTGTAAAAACGGTTTTTGCTCGCTTTTTTATACAGCCGATTCAGGTAAAGACGGGCAGCAAACAATTCCCACTCTGGCGTTGCGACATCTGTACGTGATTCAGCTTCACGAATCAGATAGCTCACCATGTCGTCGGCGTTAATCTGTTCACGACGCTCAATGAAACTGAACACCTTGCGGCGATAATCGCTAACATCCAGATCAGGGAATTCTGCCTGAATGCGGGTCAGATAGCGGTCGAGACGCGCAGGATCGAAAGGCATCTGACGTTTGCCACCATCCTTTACGACCATAACAGCAGATTGAGCCACAGTGTTTTGTTCAACCGTTGTTGTCGTCATTGCGTCCTGAGTCCTTATCGTGTCAATCATTGCTGCTCGAGCAAGTCCTAAACCAATGCCTTCAAAGAAAGCCGGTGAAGCAAGCAGCAGTGTTGTGTTGTATGGGAAAACAGAGGCCTGTCAGGTGAAAATTACCGTTGTTATACAGCGGTATAAACTAACATGCCTCGGAGAAAACTTGTGTTGAAAATTTGTCTCCGAAAAAGAGACTAATCTATAAAAAAATTACTTGACAACGGTATCAAAATCATCTTCTTGCCATCAAGATATTATACCATATGTAGTAATTATTACACATACTCTACACTATATAGTGTAGATTCACACTCCTGTCCATACTTCCAAAAATTAAGTATTTATCCACCGAATGTATCTGCCTGAAACACGTGTTATTAGGGGATTTTTTGAGCCAAATATACTTGTTATTTTTATTTGCACACAAAAAACAAGCAGCAATTTCACAAGTTATTCACAGGATATCAAGTGCATTTTTTAATGGCTCCCCTACCGGACGAAGAAAGAGGAGCCCCTCAGAACATTATTCTTCAACAGGAAAAGCGAACGCTTTGAATAGCGGCAAGGCCTCCACTGTGGCTACCCACTGATTTACATTGGGTAGCAACCATTCAGAAATAACCTCAGGCAAAAGGTGGGTCGAGAACGTCCAGGCCACCGCCGTTGTAATCGCCCCCGTTGAAAGAGACACATCTGTAGGCGTGGAATCCCATTGCCCCAACAATTGATCTATTTCCTTCCAGGCGTTTTCCAATTGCCCTTCTACTCGCTTGATCCACTTGGCATCCCGCTTATCTTCCGCTCGGAGACGATCTTCATACACACGCTGTACCGCTTTGTCGGTGGCAGTGAGAGCCAACCCATTCAAGCGAACATCCTGGAGCCAAAGGGCATCAGAGGATGGCGTCAATGATGTTTTCGTAGAGTGACTCTGCGACAGATAATCGATAATCAACGTTGAATCCATCAACACTGTTCCGTCATCGCACACTAATGTGGGCGCTTTCAGGAGAGGATTGATTGCGGAAAATCGTTCCAGATCCGAAAAAACGGAAAGCGCTTCACTTTCAAAGGGAATGCCCAGATAACGCAATGCGATGGCTGTCCGCCGCACATACGGAGACTTCAGCTGACCAATAAGACGCATAATTACCTCCACGTTTAAAAAGACCCTTTTGAACAATAGCAATGATTAAAGGGGCTAGCGGCATATTTTTAGTACAAGGTGAAAGGCAAGATATGCAGTTACGCAGAGGCAAAGATACGTTTTTCAGGCTGCAAAAAGAGCATTGCACACATGCTGCATAGAGCGATGAATGCAGTCACAACAAAGATGGCGCTGTATCCATAGGATTGCGACAGCACACCGCCCAAAAACGGGGAAAGAATAGATGCCAAATCGGCCACGCCGAGGGTCATGCCACTGAAGGTACCCACTGAGCCTTTGGGGCTAACATCAATAACGACAGACCAATACACATTATTCACCATCGCATTCACAGCATTTCCCAGCATCATCAAAAGAACAACAGAAAATGCCGAATGCACCCATGGGATCAAAATGAAGCAACAAGCGGTCAACAGCAGGCAAATCGCCGCAAACAGGTTACGGGCCACACGATAGTTATTAAAACGCGTTAACAGCCAATCAGAAATTTTCCCACCCAAAATGACCGTGATGCAGGCGCCACTCCACGGGATCATGGCCACATACCAGAGCGCATGCAAGTTGTAGTGAAAGTTATCCTGCAGATATTTGGGCATCCAGGTCGCTAGCGTAAAAGTGATATACAAAAAGGTGAAATATCCCAACGCGTTGAATACCAGCGTGCGGTTGCGAAAAAAATACCACCAGGGAACAGAAGCGCCGGCATCTTCTTCCGAGTGGCGCTGCCCTTTGCGCAGCAACGCACGTTCCTGAGAGGAAACTCGTGGGTGCCGCTGTGGAGTATCAGAATACATCCAGGCAAAGACGGCCATGGAGATCAGTGAAAGTACACCGAGAATCAGGAACATCAGGCGCCAATCATGAGTCAGCAATAACAATCCAACGGCAATGGGAGCAGTGAGCATAGCGCCTACCTGCGTGCTCACCAACCCGATTCCCAGCGCAACGCCCCGTTCATGATCCGACGCCCAAAGGGAAATGGCCTTGTTCATCAAGGCATAGGCTGGCCCTTCTGTAAGACCAAACAGGACTCGAATCACTGCGAAACCCATTAATGCTGAGCCACTGAAAAACATAACGCCAATATTGCCCGCCCAGGCGGAGGCAATTTCAAACAGAGACCATAGGACGCCTGCATAAAGCCATACACGCCTGGTACCAAACCAGTCGGCCAACAGTCCGCCACAAACAGAGCCAACCAGATAGCCAATGCCGAAATAACTGAGCACTGAGCCAAGCTGTACTTTATCGAAATGATACTCCGCAGCAATATCATTGGCAGCGAAGGAGAGTGCCCCTCGATCGATATAATTGATTAGAGCAATCGTGAACAACAGCATAAAGATACGATAACGATAATGGCTAGCGTGAGTTGCAGACCCCATGTATTACTCCTCTATATGACAAAGCATTTCCGCCAAGTGGTCATGCCCATACAAAACGTCTGTATAAGGAAGCAATTTCAGTGCCAGTCAGTGTGCAAATGATGAGAACGAACCGCCCTCAAACAAAAAAGGTATCGATTTCAAAATCGATACCTTTGGCGTTTCTTCAAGTACGTTTCTTCTACTACACAGGACTAATCACCCTGTTTACTCTAGATTGGCAAGAATCGCATGGCGCCTCGAATAACAAAAATAAACCACGAGGCCAATTAACTGCCACACAACAAACGCAATCCATGTTTCATGAGGAAGACTGAAAGCCAGAATCAGACAGATAACAACAGAGACAGGCCCCAACACAAAAGGGATTGGCATTTTGAAAGCTCGTTTCAACCCTGGCCGGCGAATGCGTAAAACCGGTACAGCAACGGACATCAGAATGAATGCCATCAATGTGCCCATGTTGATCAGTTCAGCAAGCGTGCCTAGCGGTACAACGCCAGCAATACAGGCTGAAAGCGTGCCTAGCACCCACGTGGAAGCCACTGGAATCTGGCGATCGTTTACCCGTGAAAGCCATTGGGGTAGCAAACCATCGCGAGAGATGGCAAAGGTGAGTCGTGTCAGGCCATAGGCCATGACAAGAATCACAGCCAACATCCCCAATACGGCAGCAACACTCACCAGATAGTGAAGCCAGGCAACCCCGGCACGTGAAAACACAAGCGCGATGGGATCATTTACCCCGGCAAATTCATGGAAAGGCACAATACCGGTTGAAACCAGTGCAACCAACGCATAGAGCACCGCACAAATCCCGAGGGATCCAAGTAAACCGATGGGAAGACTACGCTGTGGATTCTTGACCTCTTCAGCAGCAGAGGAAACCGCATCAAAACCGATAAAAGAGAAAAAGACCAACGCTGCCGCGCTGAAAATACCGGACATCCCAAAAGGGGCATAAGGCTGAAGATTGGAAGGCTTTATATAAAACATCCCGACCACAACCACGATCAATACCACCAACACTTTGATAAAGACCAAAAGGTTGTTGATCCGCTTGGACTCACGAATACCAAGAGACAGTAGTAACGTCACTGCCATCATGATCACAAAGGCAGGCAAGTTGAACCATGTTTCCTGACCGGTACTGCTTACACCGGGAGCAGCGGTCAATTCGATAGGGATATGCATCCCGACACTACTCAACAGAACCTGAAAATAGCCCGACCATCCGACTGATACGGCTGCCGTAGCCAAGCCATATTCAGCCAGAAGACTCCAGCCAACCACCCAGGCAAATATTTCTCCCAACGTGGCGTAACTGTAAATGTAACCGGAACCTGCCACTGGAATCATTGAGGCAAATTCGGAGTAGCAAAGTGCCGACAAACTACATGCCAACGCCGCGATCAGAAAAGAGACAGAGAGCGCGGGGCCAGCCGATACTGCACCAATACCAGTCAAGACGAAAATACCCGTCCCCACCATGGCACCCAAGCCCAACATCACAAGGTCAGTGCTGTTGAGCACCTTGTTCAATTGGGACTGCTGAGTACCTCCATCAGTCATGACCTCAATTCTTTTTCTACGGAATAAACTCATTACATCCTCAATAACCCACGCTGGAAGGTGTTATGCACTTAACATCAGCCAGAAAATAACAAGAGCCAAAAAAGCGGGCTCTTTCAAAATACACACCATCCATAATTCGCAATCAGCCACTTTCCTGCACCAGGCCGATGCACGAGGACATCTCGATCTACATTACACTTAACAACACATGGCGCTTAACAACACATGGCAACAGAACCGCTTTCTCCCACGACAGGAGATTCCAACCTCAGGGGATTAGACTCCTCGAATAGTCATCAATACTTTAACAATGACTGAAATCATGACAACAGCAGTCGAAATCCGACAAAACCGGAAACACGTTTTTCACCTTTATATTTTGTACTTTTATATTTTGCACCTTTGTAATTTCTACCCTTGTATTTTTCACCCATACACCCTGACGTTCAAAAGGCGCTCACAGGCAAAAAATGCTGGCAAAACATAAAGCTGAAAACGTAAGGCAGCCTACCGTGTTGTCGGAAAAATTTTATGTCAATATTATCACCTCAGGAGCTTAAGCCAGCCTAAAAATAGCGGCCTCTGCATTTATTTTGGCATAAAATTTTTCATAAAAAAGAAACGCCTCGCAAAAGCGAGGCGTTTTGTTGATTCTGCAACAGAATAAAGCCGAATGCACGGTAAAATTTTTTCTCCATAAGGGTTATGCGCCCATGTGAAGAACAATATCCTGAAGCAAATCTGATTCAGGATTAAAGGCCGGCACTCTGCTTGAGCGCATCCACCTTATCGGTTTTTTCCCAGGGGAAAGCCGTAAAGGTTTCGGATTTTGTTTCACCTGTATTGCTATCGACCCACTCGTAAGTGTGCTCAAAAGGTTCACGTCCAAAATGACCATATGCGGCTGTCAGCTGGTACATCGGGTGCTGCAGATCCAGCATTTTGGTAATGGCATAGGGACGCAAGTCGAAATGTTCACGCACCAATTCGATGATACGATCATCCGAGATCTTGCCCGTGCCGAAGGTATTGATGGACACAGAAGTAGGCTCAGCCACACCAATTGCATAAGAGACCTGAATCTCACAACGATCAGCCAAGCCGGCGGCCACAATATTCTTCGCTACATAACGGCCTGCGTACGCAGCACTGCGGTCAACCTTGGACGGATCCTTGCCGGAGAAAGCTCCACCGCCATGGCGCGCCATACCGCCATAGGTATCGACAATAATTTTACGGCCAGTCAAACCGGCATCACCGACAGGGCCACCAATCACAAACTTACCGGTAGGATTGATATGGAAACGAGTATTTTCGCTCAACCACTCTTTGGGTAGAACGTCGCGAATAATAAGCTCTTCAACAGCTTTCCGCAGATCTTCCTGCGAAATATCACCATCATGCTGAGTTGAAAGAACAACCGCATCTACCGCAGTGGGCTGACCATTTTCGTCATAACGGAAGGTGACCTGACTTTTCGCATCGGGGCGCAACCAGGGCAATGTTCCATCCTTGCGCAGTTCTGACTGGCGCTGTACCAGACGATGCGCATAGTAGATCGGCGCTGGCATATAGGAAGGCGTTTCATTGGTGGCATAACCGAACATCAGCCCCTGATCACCCGCACCCTGATCTTCAGGCTTGCTGCGATCCACACCCTGAGCGATATCCACACTCTGCTTACCGATCAGATTCAGTACACCACAGGTAGCGCCATCAAAACCAACATTCGATGAGGTATATCCAATATCCAGAATGACTTGGCGAACAAGATCTTCAAGATCAACCCATGCGCTAGTGGTGATCTCGCCTGCCACAATGGCGACACCAGTTTTTACCAATGTTTCACATGCAACACGCGCCTGTTTATCACGTGCAATCAATGCATCCAGTACCGCATCAGATATTTGGTCAGCAATTTTGTCCGGATGCCCCTCAGAAACAGATTCAGATGTAAACAGGGAGTATTCACTCATTATGATCTTCTTTCCTCGACTAACTCTAACTGTAAGTAGGAAGATAAATGGTTGTTTGAAATATTTCGTCGAGAAGCGCGCGAATTGCTCAATACGCCACGATGAAAGAGACTCTCAATGGCACCATTTATTTAATGCTTGTATCTGCCACCACAAAGACTATAGCCATTGGAAAGCCCATGGACATAATCCAGCTTCCAACAACACGTTAATGAGTGGCACCATGTTCGGTCTATTTGGATCAGAAACACGTCTTTTGATCCTCATGGGTGATAGCAGTCTACACTGCAAGGGAATAGGTGCCTAGCACAAGCATGTAATGAGCTAATATCAATCCATACTATAGCCACCTTCAAAACACGAACGGGACCATTAGGCCCCGTTCGTGTTTTTCGATCAACGAATATTTTCCCGATTGAAAAATAACGGTATCGACTGAAAATAAATGTTACTTCTGCTTCTTCACGGGACGATACCTGGGCTGATCAACCGCTACCTTTTTGGATACCAGGAAGGCAATGATATAAAGGATAACGAACGCCCAAACCACACCGGGATTGCCCGCAAATGGCTTGATGACAGCGACAACCAGTGGACCAAGAAATGCTGCACCACCAGCCGCCGCGCCATACATGGACATGGCAGAACCACGCTCACCCTTGGGAGCCAGCTCACTCATAATGGCGCCCATGGGCACAAAACCGGCCATCAGGATAGAGAAAACAAGCCCGGCAGCGATAGTCACCCAATAGCCCCATAGTGAGCCGGGCGTCACCCAGTGCGCAACATACCACCACAGGAGAAGACCAACAGCCGCCCCGCCCAGGCCAAAGGTACGTACAGTGCGCAACCAGCCCCAACGGTCACCGATGTTACCGAAAACGGCATTGAGTAGAATATTTCCGGAGAAGACGATGACCGTCATCATCATCCATTTGGATTCACCCCAGCCGAGATCATGCCCAATAACGCCCGGCATGATAATCAACATACCGAACTGCGGTGCAGTATTCACAAGACGGATCAGGAAGCCAATCAAAACACGTGGCTCACGTTTACATAAACGCAATCCACTGGTAATGACATAAAGATTGGATTCATTGGCAGGCGCAGTACGCTTGTCGGCATTATGCAAACGCACTTTCAATTGAATACACAAGAAGCCAAGCACCACCAAAATGATGGAAAGCCACAACGTCATCGTTTCACCATGGGTTCCGCCACCAAAAAGGGGAATGGTGAAAAATGCAATCAAAGCGCCTAACGTGGGCATCCCACCGGTAAATACGACGTAGAACCAGCCTACCGCCGCTCCCAGGCGATCATCATCTGCGGTGTCGTTTATCCACACAAGGAAGGCAAAAGCAAAGAGCGGGAAGCCAAACCCTCGGAAGAAATAAGTGACCAGTGTCAAGTATTCATACCCTTTCCCCATCGAGATCAGGAAGAGGACTTCGAATACCACCCAGATGATAAAGCCAGCCGTCATGACGCGGCGCGGCCCGAAAAGGTCAGAGAGTACACCACCCAAGTATGCCGCGATGATTACGGAAATACCGTACAGAGCAATGACATTCTGAACAAAGATAGCCGCATTTCCACCAAACATGGCATTCATGTGTGTGGAAATGAAATTGGTTTCGACCCCATTCCCGGTCATGAATAAAAGTAGGCCTAGATAGCCCCAGCGAAGAGCACTGGGCATCCCCACTTTTTCAAATAACGGATGGTTCCGGGAAGTTCCATCTCTCAAAGGACGATCGTCGGGTGCAGCCATGGATAAGATCCTTGAGCGCAGCTCGGCGCAACAGTAATTGTGATTAGAGTGTTGTATTCCTACAACCAGTGTGCGAGTTACGGGTAATACCCGAAAACTCCTTGAGACAGGAAGGTGACAGCTCATAACTACGTTACAAGACCAGTTCCTTGACGCTGGACATTTCCACCGGGAAGCAGAGAAAGCTTTTGTTTACGCTTTGATCCAATCCATGAATGATTTCGAACCACAGCCATTAATCGTTATCGGAGCTGACGGTTTGAAGCACCACCATTACCATTACTTCGCGAACGATGGCGATTAATGACTAATGAAACCGAAGCTTTCCTTGAGCCCCAGCGACAAATGCACAAGACACGGATTTCGAAACAATCTACTGGAAACAATCTATTGTTTGAGTCTTGATCATTATCTGAGTGAGGAAACTGGAAGCTGCCACATAGCAACCTGTGCTCACTACTACATTGGTCTATGAAACAGTTTCGGTCAAATCACAAAAACATCATTTTCCGTTAGAAAGTGCGTTTTATTCCATAATAAATAATTATAATACCACTTATTGAACGGCGTTCGAAAACAAAAGGAGCATGAATATAATTCATTGATATTATTACAATAATTGTGATTATTTCTATTTTTTGTACCGAAATTTAAAAAAACAAAAATCTACAAAAAAATCCACTCTAATTGTTTTTAACTATTGCCTTCTTAAATGCCGAAAATTTGTTATGGTGACACCTCTATCATGTTTCTTTTACTCGATGTTTGGTTTTCGTCCGCCTACAAAAAGAACCAAAAGATTGGGCGTTCGCTTGAAATTTCAGAAGAGAAACCAAAAGAATAGATCAGAGACTGGATCATCATTTCTTGAAAATCGATGATCTTTCCAATACACGAAGACTACATTTTCTTGAATCAGGAAACGGCGGAACAACTGCACTCTCCTCTTTTTGTTCAAGAGTATGTTCTTACAGGCTTCGCAGGCGATAGCTTGTGCAACATCAGTAAAATTACGTTCATTACGTCAAAACATGGAACGCAGGTACTCGATAAAGGCCGATATACCCCTAAAGTTACAGAGATAGTCATGATAAATGCATGATTGAAGCTGTATAATGGCCTCATACATTATTTTCATGCGCATCACCGAGTGCTATGGCACTAATGACCAATAGCATTTAGTAGTAAAGTTGCGTAGTTTTATTACTTCAAGGTCGATAGAGTCGCTCTACCGTCGATTCTCAAGCCACAATCAGGAGCTATTAACGTCATGCCCACAGAACGCCAGCTCGCTAACGCGATTCGCGCCCTTTCCATGGATGCCGTCCAAAAGGCCAATTCAGGCCACCCGGGTATGCCGATGGGAATGGCTGATATTGCTGAAGTGCTTTGGACCAAACACCTTAAGCATAACCCCGCCAATCCTCATTGGAATGGTCGTGATCGCTTTGTTCTTTCCAACGGTCACGGTTCAATGCTGCATTATTCGCTGCTGCATCTTACTGGGTACAATCTCTCCATTGATGACCTGAAACAGTTCCGTCAAATTGGGTCCAAAACACCAGGGCACCCTGAATACGGTTACACCGATGGCATTGAGACCACTACAGGCCCATTGGGACAAGGTCTTGGTAATGCGGTAGGTATGGCTATCGCTGAACGTACACTGGCCGCTCAGTTCAACCGCGATGATCATAACGTTGTTGATCATCATGTGTACGTGTTCGCTGGTGATGGCTGCCTAATGGAAGGCGTTAGCCACGAAGCCGCCTCTCTGGCCGGTACTTTGGGCCTGGGTAACCTGACCGTTTTCTACGATGACAACGGTATCTCCATTGACGGGGAAGTACAGGGTTGGTTTACCGATAATTCAGCAGAGCGTTTCCAGGCTTATAACTGGAACGTTATCGGTCCTATCGATGGCCATAATGCTGATGAAATCGATGCAGCCATCATTGAATCCAAGAAAGTGACTGATCGTCCCAGCCTGATCATCTGCAAAACTGTCATCGGCTTCGGCTCTCCGAACAAGGAAGGCAAGGAAGAAAGCCACGGTGCTGCACTGGGTGAAGACGAAGTGGCTCTGGCTCGTAAACAATTGGGCTGGGATTATCCTGCGTTCGAAATTCCTCAGGAAATCTACGACGGTTGGAATGCCAAGGAAAAAGGCGCCAAACTGGAAGCCGAGTACAATGAAAAGCTCGCTGCCTATGAAAAAGCCTACCCAGATCTGGCCAAAGAGCTGAAACGTCGTTATTCCCATGAACTGCCTGCAGACTTCGATGGTGCGAAGCTGATCAAGGAATTCCAGGAAAAAGGCGAGAAGATCGCATCTCGCAAGGCATCTCAGAATGTTCTTAACGAACTGGGTCCCGTTTTCCCTGAATTCCTCGGTGGATCAGCTGACCTGGCACCTTCCAACCTGACCTTCTGGAAAGGGGCGAAGTCCATCTCGGCAAAAGACTTCTCCGGTAACTACCTGCACTATGGTGTACGTGAATTCGGTATGGGTGCGATTGCCAATGGTATCGCCGTGCATGGTGGATTCATCCCTTACGATGCCACCTTCCTGGTCTTCGTTGAGTACATGTTCAATGCGGTTCGCATGTCTGCACTGATGGGTGCACAGGTGGTTCACGTGTTCACGCACGACTCCATTGGATTGGGTGAAGATGGTCCGACTCACCAGCCCATCGAGCAGCTGGAAGCCATGCGCGCAATTCCCAACCTGTATACATGGCGTCCGTCAGATGCTGTTGAAACGGCGGCTGCATGGGTAGATGGCTTGCACCGTAAGGATGCGCCTACTGCATTGGCACTTTCTCGTCAGGGCCTGCCGGTTCAGCCCCGTACAGACGAGCAGCTGGCCAACATCCGCCGTGGTGGTTATGTACTGCATGATTCCGAGGGAACACCTGACCTGATCCTGATTGCAACAGGTTCAGAAGTCGGTCTGTCTATTGATGCAGCCAAAGAGCTTGAATCGAAAGGCAAGAAAGTACGTGTGGTCTCCATTCCTTGTACCACACTGTTTGATGAGCAGGACGAAGCCTATCGTGAATCCGTACTGCCCAAGTCCGTCACTAAACGTATTGCGGTTGAAGCAGCTTCAATCAACGGCTGGTACAAATACGTTGGACTGGAAGGCAAGGTACTGGGTATGAAAGGTTACGGTGAATCTGGTAAAGCAGAGGATCTGTTCAAACACTTCGGCTTCACCGTCGAGAATCTGGTCAAAATCGCAGAATCTCTTGGCTAAGCAATGCTGATGTAAATACCGCCCCGCTGGTGAAAGCCAACGGGGCGGTTGTCTATGGGCTACCTTTATTTGTGGTAGCTGATAGGCCTCTGATTAGGCAGCCTCATATGAGGGGCTTCCTCCTTTCGCACACAACATCCTTAAATGCATGATGTCAGGAGTATTACTACATGGCAGTGCAAACATTGAATGATCTGGACCTCCGCGGCAAACGCGTCCTGATCCGTGAAGACCTTAATGTCCCCGTCAAGGATGGGAAAATCACCTCTGATGCACGTATCCGCGCAAGCTTGCCGACTATCAAGGCTGCCAGCGAGGCTGGTGCCCGCGTATTGCTGATGAGCCACCTTGGGCGCCCTACGGAAGGGGAGCCTGAAGAGCAATACAGCCTGGCGCCGGTGGCCGCTCATTTGAGCGAGTTATTGGGGAAAAACGTTCGTCTCGATAAGGATTATCTGGACAAGGAGCCAGAGCTGGAAGACGGCGATATCGTTCTTCTCGAAAACGTGCGCTTCAACAAGGGCGAGAAAAAGGATGACGAAGCGTTATCCAAAGCCTATGCACGCTTGGCCGATGTGTTCGTGATGGATGCATTTGGCACAGCACACCGTGCACAGGCTTCTACACATGGTGTTGCGCGTTTTGCGCCTGTAGCGGTAGCCGGCCCATTACTGGCATCGGAATTGAGTGCCTTGCACAAGGCCCTGGCTGAACCCAAACGTCCCATGCTAGCGATTGTCGGCGGCTCCAAGGTATCTACAAAACTTGAAGTATTGAATGCATTGTCAGAAAAATGCGACAAGTTGATCGTAGGGGGCGGTATTGCCAATACCTTCATCGCAGCTGCAGGCTATTCGGTTGGTAAATCGCTCTACGAAGCGGATTTGATCGATCAAGCCAAAGCACTGATGAAAAAAGTGGATATACCAATCCCTGTCGATGTGGTGGTGGCTACCGAGTTTTCCGACACAGCAAAAGCGACTGTCAAGCCGGTTGATCAGGTAAATGACGACGAGATGATTCTCGACGTTGGTCCTGAAACCGCAGCCAGCTTCGCTGAGAGCCTGAAAAATGCCGGCACGATCCTATGGAATGGCCCTGTTGGCGTGTTCGAAATTGATCAATTCGGCAATGGTACCAAGGCACTCGCCGAAGCTATTGCCGCGAGCGACGGTTTCTCCATTGCCGGTGGTGGCGATACACTTGCCGCTATCGATAAATACGGCATTGCGGACAAGGTGTCCTATATCTCCACCGGCGGTGGTGCCTTCCTCGAATATGTGGAAGGCAAAACCTTACCGGCGGTTGCCATTCTTGAGGCTTCCAGCAAGTAATTAGCCGAACCTGCATGCTATATAAACCCGCGGCACTCTATCCTTGAGCGTTGCGGGTTTCTTTTTTACTTCTGAAGAATTGCCCCACTGCTTTAATCAAGCAGGTTGCGTCCTTCTCCCAGAATATCCCCTTCATGAATGGCGTGTTGAGCAAAGTAGCCTCCGGGCATTTCAAGCACACCCAAATAGGGCTTTCCGGGTCGATAGATGGGGCAATGTGAAGGATTATCAGCATGGCAAGGTGGCATGGTAAACGTTTTGATAATGCGACTATCCGGCCCAATAAACGCTATATCCAGTGGAATGCGGGTGTGAAACATCCAATATCCCGCGGCGCCGGGCTGAACTTCACCTTCATAAACAAATAACATGCCACTGTGCGGTGGCAAATGTGTTTGCTCCATCAACCCCATGGCACGTTGATAAGGCGTCGTCGCCAATGCCACATCAACCCACTCTGCCCCCGTATTTGTCTTGAATGCAATGCGTGTCCCTTCAGCATTCGCATTCACCGCAATAAGGAGAGGAAGCATAATCAATGCGCACACATGCCCTGCCAGCCAACGCCGCTTTCCACACTCGTTTATGAACAGGAAAACGTTCTTGTGGATAAAGGAATAGAGACAGCCAAAAATCATGGAAAAACGCCTGTTGTGGATAACTGAAATACGTGTAAGCGGAATTGCCAAAGTGTACCACGCCGCAGAATCCAATCTATCCGCGTCTACCGTCAGAAATAGTACGCCTGCCTTCCATTACTTTGGAGATACCCACCTCATTGCCCTGTTGAAACGCTAACGTTGCGTTGAATTGAATTAAGCGCTTGCCCTTTCGTGCCTGCTGAATCAATTGCTCACACTACATAAATGCCAGAAAGAATTTTCACGTGCGCTTGTCGATCGGAATGGATTCGCTCTACTTTAGTATTGAAGCATACTCATAATAAAAGGAATCGCCATGGCCTACCCCGCTATTGAAACAGAACGGCTAATTCTGAAGCCGTTAACGATTGAAGATGCACCACAAATTCAATTGCTTTTCCCGCATTGGGAGGTCATCCAATACCTAAGCCACCGCGTTCCCTGGCCATATCCCGAAGATGGTGCATTTGAATTTTTGACAAAGAGTGCTCTTCCGCAAATCCTGGCAGGTCACCTTCTCGCCTGGACACTACGTCTAAAAACAGACCCTGATCGAATGATGGGTCAGATCAGCCTACGCCCTCATGGTTCCAAACACCGGGGCTTTTGGCTAGGCAAACCTTATCAAGGGCATGGTTACATGACGGAAGCGACCAATGCCGTGACTGATTACTGGTTTGAAACGCTGGGGCATGAAGTATTACGTACGACAAAATCCATCAATAACACTTCATCCAGACGCATTTCAGAACGAACAGGCATGCAGAGGGTGGGTTATACAATGTCGCGTTTTGCCAATGGCAACGAGGAAAAAACCGAAATATGGGAACTGACACGAGAGGCGTGGGAACAACAGAAAAACACGTAAACACGACGACACGAACAAAATAATGCAAGGAAAGCGGATAAGATAGCTGAGAAGCAATATGCTTCCCAGCCACATCCCACTTTTGGGCAAGATGTATTTATTCCATTGTCAGTGTGATCACTCTTTGAAGCTGAGGCCCTCAAAGACCGTTTCTTTCAACGGACGGCGATCACTCGGAGCTTCCTTGGCCTGTAGCCCTTCAGGCAAGCTGGATTTATCGCCGCGTTTACCGACTGCGATCATAGCCTGAACCTCTATATTATCAGGCAACGCCAGTGCTTCATGGATACGCTCTTTGACAATACCTGTCATGCCATGCACTGACCATCCGAGGAGCTCTGCCTGCAATGCCAATCCTCCCCAGGCGGCACCAGCATCAAATGAGTGGCTTGGATTTTCCACTTCGGCCTGCTCCGTAACGGTCACGGTTTTGGACAATACCACAATCAGTGCGGATGCTTTACTTGCCCAACTGCGGTTGAAATCATTAAGGAACTCAAGATACGTATCCCAACTGCCACTTCCCTTTTTGGCATAGGTGAAGCGCCAAGGCTGAACATTGTAGGCAGAGGGCGCCCAACGAGCCGCTTCAAATAGTGTAAAAAGGGTCTGATCATCAATTGATTCATCAGCAAAGGCACGCGGGGACCAGCGATCAATAAACTGCTTGTCGGCGGGATATTCGGTAATACGGGCCTGACTCATGGAGTACTCCTGTATATTGAAAATAGACAAGGCTGTGCTTGTTTATTTAATAGATGAACACATCAAGAATGCCCACACATGGGCTAAAATGCAAAGTCTGCAGCGTTGGATTTTTATTATCTTTTCTGCGCTGTTATGCTTTTGAAAGCGCATGACCATCAATATTCGATACTATATTCATTGACGAACGAGCAACGCCATGTCTTCTCTCAAAGATCAACTCAAGGCTTCCTTCGGAAATTCGCTGGTTTATTCCACGGACAATGGCGATCTACGAGGGCAGTCCCACGCTTCCGAACAGGAGCAACGCGATCAGGAACGGCTTGATGCGTTGGATGGCATCGTTCGTATCAGACGAGAAACCTCAGGTCGTAAAGGCAAAGGGGTAACGACTATCCATGGTGTCCCCATCCCTGAAGCCAAGTTAAAAATCCTGATGGCAGAATTGAAGAAAAAATGCGGTAGTGGGGGCGCCCTGAAAAATGGCATTATCGAAATTCAGGGAGACCACCGGAATATCATCAGAAAAATCCTCGAACAGAAGGGATTCAAGGTAAAATTGGCCGGTGGTTAAGGGGTAATCAACTATTGTGAAGGAACCCTTTTCTTCACAGCCTTGTCGTATCGCTCAATAGCGTATTCACATTCCAGCAACCCGATAATCAGGTGCACAATGCACCTTTCCAACCACCTCAAGAGCACTCAACACTCATGCAAATGCCTCTTCCACGCCGATATGCTCAAACCTTTATATCCATGGTAGGTATTGGGTTACTTAGTGGCTGTTCATGGATTCCTTTCATCCATCACG
This sequence comes from Cernens ardua, assembly GCF_051251085.1. NCBI lineage: Bacteria > Pseudomonadati > Pseudomonadota > Gammaproteobacteria > Oceanospirillales > Halomonadaceae > Cernens > Cernens ardua. The sequence continues at coordinate 297,927 of NZ_JBPCZH010000004.1, read as the reverse complement.
GCCCTAATTGGACAGAACTGGACGGCACAGCCCAGTTAAGCAACTCGATCACTGTTAAAACGGGCAATCTGGATGTGGCTCTGATCGACCGTAATCAGAACGATGCAACCGTTGCAATGACACAGGTCCCCGTCAGTGGTCAGTGGCCCTTGCACTTCGCCTTGATGTATGACGCCAACAATATCAATGACTCGCACCATTATGCGCTGATTACACAGCTGGATAACGGTGGCACGAAGACCTACAAATCGGCAGCGCCGACACCCGCCCTGACACAGGGTGCACAGGCCAACAATATTCAGTTGACCCTCAGCCCAATCCGCGATGCCCGATAGGCTAGCCAGGATATTCCATTAAAAAAGCGCTGGTGCCAATCACTAGCGCTTTTCATTGATTGACTGGGCGCTCTGCCCAGCCGATCGTTCACACTTCCTGAGCGTCTATCTTATAACGAAATTTGCTCTCCGCAACGCCCACGACCTGCTTCCGTAAAGCTATGGCTACTGGGGAAGTTTGTCAGCTGGTCCCCCACGATACCAACACGAATATCGGTAAGTTCGCCATCGCGATTGCACATCAGTGTCAAACCACGACTACTGGTATGAAAACTATCGGCAAAATGCGACAGGATATCGTGACGAGACACGCTTTGGCCTTGCTGGCTTATCAGCCATTGCCCGAATTCGCTCTGCTGGAAAGCATTATATACGCGCAATGCCTGACCGAAGTACTGGTCTGCCGATACATTGAAACAGGCACCATGTTTTGCATATTCATGTCGATCCAGACAACTTTGCGTCCCCGGCATCGCGCTATCCAGCTGACTTCTCAAACTGGAGGAAAGGGGTGGCTGAGCAAAGGAACAAAATGAACCTTCATGCTCATGAGTCACAATGAAGCACCCATCGCGATCCCACTGGCTTTGCCCTACCCCTTGTCCGGCAAGACTTTGCGGCAAACCGGGCCAAAACCCATGCAAGGTAAGCGGATGTTGAGAGGCATTTCGACATTCTGGACGACGTTCATTTGACTGGCAAAATCCGGGCTCCCAGCTAAAGGCCACTACATAAGTCCCCACCTGATTCAGGGGCAATTGCCCTTGGCTCTGTGTCGACTGAGAGGAAGATGCGCCCCGGCCTTCCGAAGAAGGTGTGCTATTTCGAACCACATGGCCATGTTCAGGTGCGTGCCGATCATGATGAAAGAAATTCTGCTTCCATCCTGCCCAGAGTATAATCGCGATCACCCAAATCACGATCATGAACAATTTTTTTTGCTTCCCTTGATCCATTCGCCTGTCACTACCTGTAAAAAAGTTTGCCTTTTAACACCGTTGGCGTATCTTTGCGCGTTCCTGCTATGGTGCGAAAATTGACAACGGTCTATTGTTTCCTTGTATCCATTATAAAGAAACGCATGAATAAACGTAGCTCGCATCATAAGACAAAACCAATTCGACTGACTCACTCCGTCTGAATGGAACCTATAAGATGACTGACGACGCACCTCTACAGCAAAGCACATCCAGCCCATATCGACGAGCTTCGATTGCCTTTTTCTTTGCGCTTTCAGGGCTTTCGATGTCCAATTGGGCGGTACGCCTTCCTGATATTCGCCGCACACTCCACATCAACGATGCTCAGATCGGCCTCGTTCTATTGTGTCCGGTTATTGGTTCTTTCGCGCTGGTTCTGCTTTCAAGTTACCTGATCAGTAATTTTGGTAGCCGGCGTACTACTCGTACCGGCTCATACCTTATCATTCTTTCTTTGGTACTGATCGGCTGGTCACCTTCTGTCTATGCGCTTGGTGGTTCACTGCTGGTATTCGGTGCTGGCATGGGACTCATGAATATCTCCATGAATGATCAGGCCTCTAATCTGGAGCGACGTTATCAGCGTTCTATCATGTCCTCCTTCCATGGCGTATTCAGTCTTGGAGGAATGATTGGCTCCTTGAGCGGTGGCGCACTGGCGGGTATAGGACTGAACCCTGCTTATCACCTCACCCTCATGGCTATCATATTGTTGATTGGCAGTCTGGTCAGTAAACGGTTGCTTATCCGACCCGACACGAAAAAGGTCGAGCCCGGTGGCCCCCTCTTCGTCATGCCCAAAGGGCGCCTGTGGCTGGTCGGCCTGATTGCAGCTGCAACGGTATTCGTTGAAGGGTCCATGGCCGACTGGTCAGCTCTCTTTCTTACCCGTGTGGGCTCCACGGATGCCTTTGCTGCGCTCGGCTTGGCCGTCTTTACCGGTGCCATGGCATTCGGCCGTCTGCTGGGCGATAAATGGATCGACAAGGTAGGACCAATGAGAGCCCTTCAAATCGGCGGTATATTGGGAATCATCGGTATTGGCGTTGCCGTACTCTTCAACTCACCGATCATCAGTTTGGGCGGTTTTATTCTGGCAGGTTTGGGTATATCCACCCTCTTTCCGTGCTTGCTCAGCCTGGCAGGGCGTAGCCCCACCATGTCACCTTCGCAATCCATTGCCGCGGTAGCGATGATGGGCTATATCACTCTTTTGGGTGGCCCTCCCATGCTGGGCTTCCTCTCGCATGCCGTTGGATTGCGCATGGCATTTTTATCGCTACTCGCCTCCTCAGCCATCATTCTGATACTGGCGAAACCCGCATCAAAACAGGAAGCATAAGGCCATCTACAAATAAAACAGACCCTCTACAAAAAACGGGGGCGGACGCCATACTGACTCAGGCGCCCGCCCCCGCTTTATTACAGACTTACAACGCGTTATTACTCTTCCACACTGGATCTGCACGCCTATTTGATTATCAGTCCGCAGCGTATATCCAGACAGCAGCATTGCCCGGCAACTGATGTTCAGGTGCTTCTCCAGGAAGACTATGTGCAAGAATACGGCCCGGTAAAAGTGCCACCGGTTCACTACCTGTATTTACCATCGTGACAACATCCCCGTTTCGGGCTACCAATACTGCCTCATTGGGAGAATCCAGCCATTGAAGATGACCGGTACCCAACGCATGCTGTTTCCGTAGGCCAAGCAATGCGCGATAAAGCGCCAGTGTAGACTCGGGATCGTTCTCTTCTACATCCACAGCGTAATGCGCGTAATTATCCGGTTGAGGCAGCCAACTTTTGTCACTCGGTCCAAAACCAAGCGAGGGAGCATGTGATTTCCAGGGCAACGGTACCCTGCATCCGTCTCGGCCCAATTCTTTTCCATGTGTACGGAAGAATGTTGGGTCCTGACGGTATTTGGGGGCCATGGTAGTATTATCAGGTAATCCCAATTCTTCTCCCTGATAGAGATACAATGACCCGGGCAGCAGGAAAGTCAGGAAAATAGAGGCGCGTGCACGTTGCAGCCCAAGCGCTTCATCCGGCTGCTCATCGTCAGGACCAATCCCATTGGGCCGTGCACCGGGGTCTGATAATCCAAAGCGAGACGCCTGACGCACTCCATCATGATTAGACATCACCCACGTGGTAGGGGCACCTACCAATGCCGATTGCGCAAGAGAGTCATCAATCACCTGACGCAATTCCTTGGCATTCCAATGCGTCAATAAATAATCGAAGTTGAACGCCTGCTGCATTTCATCTGAACGAATATAGTGGCTTAAGCGTTCTTGTGGCTTCACCCAGGCCTCAGCGACCATCATTCGATTGCCCGGATACTGGTTCAGTATCTTTCGCCATGCGCGATATATGTCGTGCACCTCATCCTGATCCCACATCGGGCCGAGGTTATAAGTCGCATTCAGCTCTTCATCCGTCATGTCACGTAAATCAGGCTCCTTGATAAGGGAGTGCGCGACGTCAACACGGAACCCATCGACTCCTCGATCCAGCCAGAAGTGCAGAATAGACTCGAACTCTTTACGCACTTCAGGGTTACGCCAGTCATAATCCGGCTGTTTGGTATCAAATAGATGAAGGTACCATTCATCTTCACCCTCAACCCGTGTCCAGGCGGCTCCCCCAAATACACTTGGCCAGTTATTTGGCGGTTGATCGCTGTTGGGGCCTTTCCCTTTACGGAACAGATAACGTTTTCGCTCAGGCGAATCAACCGCCGATTTCAGCGCCGCCTGAAACCATTCATGTTCATCAGAACTATGATTGGGTACCAGGTCCACAATGACTCGAATCCCGCGCTCATGCGCTTCATCAAGCAATGTATCGAAATCAGCCAATGTCCCGAACATGGGATCAACATCCCGATAATTGGCTACATCATAACCTGCATCCGCTTGAGGGGATCGATAGAAGGGTGACAACCACAGAGCATCAATACCCAAATGCTTCAAATAATCGAGATGCGCAATAACACCTTTCAAATCACCGATGCCATCACCATTGGCATCGGCAAAGGAGCGTGGATAAATCTGATAGATGACGGCACTTCTCCACCAATCATTTGTATGGGTAGGGGAAGAGTCAGTGGAAGTGGTTCTGGTGGTTACCGAAGAATCTAAGCTGGTCATGATCACCCTCGCGAATACATTAAAAGCGCGTCAAACATTAATATGCTGAATGGCAGGCAACGCTATGTAGATGAAGCTGTATGGATAAAGCTCCGCATGAGTAAAAACATACACATGAAGCTATCTCCATAACGATAGAAATCACATGTAGAGATGAAACAGGACTCCCTGACTTGATAGCGGATCACCCGAGTAGAAGATCATAAAAAAGGAGGAAGCACGTTCCGAGGGGTATTTAGACGTCAAACGGCCAGTCAATAACATAGTCCATTAGTGTTGACTGGCCGAAAGTAGAAGGAGGGAAGTTATATCAAGCCTGTTTGAGTAACCAATCCGTTTCCAACGAGGTAATTTCGCGTTCAAAACGGTAGAGTTCATCTTCCTTGCAAAGCAGATACCCCTCAATGAACGTCGCACCCAGATACTGTGCAAGCCCATGGTTTTCCTTCAGTACCCGTAATGCATCACTTTGCCGCGTAGGGAACTCGACACCCTCGCTTTCCAGACCGTTGCCATCGACTGCATCCGGCACACCAGGACGGTGATCAAGCCCATAAAGCACGCCGGCGAGCAACGCCGCTACAACCAGATAGGGATTGGCATCAGCACCAGCCACCCGATGTTCGACACGATAATCTTTTTGACCACTACAGGGAATTCGCAGCGCAACTGTACGGTTGTTGTATCCCCAGCTCGCTTTCACAGGCACGTACATACCCGGCTGGAATCGACGAAAGGCATTTACATTGGGCGCGAAGAGGGCCATGGATTCGGGCATCAAGGCAATCAAACCTGCCAGTAATGCATCCATATATTCTGTGTTTTCAAGTGAATCATCGGCCAATAGGTTATGACCATTTTCATCTGTCAGACTTAAGTGGATATGCATACCACTGCCCGTGTATTCACTATAGGGCTTGGCCATGAAAGTGGCCTGAAAACCATGCCGTTCTGCGACCTGACGTATCAGACGTTTCAAGAGAACGGCTTCATCACAGGCACGAAGAGGATTCGCCTGATGATGCAAGTTGATTTCAAACTGACCGGGGGATGCCTCGGCGACGGCACCTTCTGCGGAAAGCCCCTGCTGGGCAGCCGATTCATTGATATCAGCCAGTACCGCAGAAAATTCGTTCAGGTCGTCCACTGAATAAACCTGACTTTGCTCACTTCGCTCTTGGGTCATAGGTGAACGGGGAGGCTGAAGGTCGCCTTCCGAATCCCGTTGGCGATCAATCAGATAAAATTCAAGCTCAACAGCAACGACAGGGTTGAGTTTACGCTCGTTCAGTTGTTGCCAAACTGAAGCCAACACGTTACGTGGTTCAAAGGAATAAGGGCGACCATCTTCCTCCACCATGGAAAGCAGCACTTGAGCCAGGCCTTGAGGATCGAGGGCGGTAGGTACCAACGTACCGGATATGGGTAAGCAAAGCAGATCAGGCTCACCGACCTCCAGACCTCGCCCTGTTGCTTCCACAACATTACCCAGTAAATCCATGGCATATACAGAGGAAGGAAAATAACACCCTCGCGCCAATCCACGCAGGGATTCCACAGGTATACGCTTACCTCTGAAAATGCCATTCAGATCAGTAAGTAACACATCCACATAGGCTGTATCGGGATATTTTGCCAAGTAAGCATCGACTTCCTGCTCGAAATGCAGAGGGTTATGGCTGATACCGATAGAAGAGAATTCTCTTCCTGAATCATCACCGGATACACTGGTTCCGTCTGTCTTATGCGACATGGTCTTTACCCGATCACTCTAAAATGGATATTTCCAACATAATACACATGGAATAAATATGCGCCACGTGATGGCTATAAAATATATGTAGATGCCGCTTTGGGAATGGTTTTTTAAAATTCCGCGGGTAATAAACAGGTTTTTATTCAGAATAATGGAAGTTAAATACGGTAAAGCGGCAAATATTTATGCCACACCCTCCAGGGAGGGGGAATGATTTAGCTTTTTGTCGTTGAATTAACATCTGACAACGTCAAACATTTTCCAACGGCACTCTTTTCGACCTTGTAAGTGCGAAAGCCCATGCTCTCGTAATAGGCCTGCGCCTCAATACTTTCCAGCGCTATCATGGCTTCAATGTAAATAAGGCCAGCTTCCCTGGCAGCTGCCCTGGTATGTTGAAACAGCTTTCGCCCTACCCCTTGGCGCGCAACCAAAGGAGAAATATGTGTTCCTATGACTCCCCACCCTTCGGGGGCGCCATAGATATTCCCATGGGTGGCTCTGATAAGGGATTGGAACCCTATAACCCCATTCATATCATCAACCGCCACCAGGCACGTAATACCATGATCACGTTCGATATAACGGGACCGTACCAACGCTTCATCACCGGGTGCTGAACGTTTTCCCGCGTTGTAAATATCAGTAAGCACTTGTGTCATGGCTGGAATATCAGCGGGTGTAGCAGGACGAATGGAAACCATAGGTCTTCTCTTGATAAAGGAAAGATAAATGGAAGCACTATCCCGGCTGGGCAGGCCCAATGGGGACAATTCCAAGAGCTGAAGTGTCACCCACATAAAGAATCATCATACTGCTGGCTCATCAGGAACCCTGTAAACGTCCTCCCATTTCCTGAGCCAGATCAACCGCATAGTGATCCGTCATTCCACCAATAAAATCCAGCATACGGCGGTAACTTGCGTACAAATCCCATGAGGCAAGGGGTGTGTTTTCCCCAATAAGCGCCAAGACACGTTGGTGCTTGTAATTGGTTTGCCCGGTTGAGCGCAACTCGTAGGCGGCACCGATAAAATCCTGCAACAGGGTACCCAGGGTGGTATAAGCCCCGATTTCCAACTTGGCCTTACGCGCATTTTTGAAAATCTGCTGTCGAGCAATATCCTTGGCACGTTGTACACCTTCAGAAAGATCAGCATGGCAATAGGCCAATAGATCGTCCTGCATTTCACCTGACAGCAAAGTCTTTTCATGCGCCACAAAAGCATCTGCCACCTCACCGACGGCACGTTCCATTGCCATGCCACGCAAGGCTGCAATCCGCCTGCGCCGAGATACACCAGAGGCTGCCATTTGCCTGAACTCATCCCATACCGGATCATCCTTCGCCAAACCGGCAATCTGGCCCAGAATTTCAGCCACCTCATCGAAACGAAGAATATCCATCTCCATGCCGTCCTCAAGATCAAGCAGGGCATAACAGATATCATCGGCTGCCTCGACCAAATAGGCCAAAGGGTGCCGGCACCATGCCGAAACACCCGGGGAGCGCTGTAACAAGCCAAGCACGTCAGCAACGTCACCAAGAAGGGATTTTTCCGTCTGATAAGCACCAAACTTGCCCCCTTTAATGGCATATTCCACTGTCCACGGGTACTTTAGTAATGCTCCCAGCGTTGCTGCCGTCAGCCGCATTCCTCCATTGAACTGGTTGTATTCAATCTGAGTCACGATACGAAAGCCTTGTGCGTTACCCTCGTATGTCAGCAAGTCTTCTATTTGCGGAGGGGTAAGGCTTTCGAAAAGCGCTGGCATTTGCCCTCGAGCAGCACGAAACCAGTCACGAATGGCGTATTCACCCGCATGACCAAAAGGCGGATTACCGATGTCATGCCCCAGACAGGCTGCCTGAACGATGACACCAAGGTCAGCTGGGGTAATGAAACTGGGCAGGCTTTCCTTCAATCCTTCACCCACCATCATGCCCAATGATCGTCCTACACTACCAACTTCCAGGGAGTGACTTAACCGCGTATGAATATGATCGTTTTCTGCCAGTGGATGAACCTGTGTCTTGCGCCCCAGCCGGCGGAACGAACCGGAAAACACAATACGATCATGATCCTTGTGAAAAGGGGTACGTCCGAGCTCCCCATGACGATCGTTGTGAGGATCACCAATACGAATGGGCGCAAGCAACTGGCTCCACTGCATGACAGACATGAAAAACTCCAACCTGATAAGAAATAACGCCGCCCTCTTCATCGCATCAGCGTTTGAAGCAAGAGGTAGCAACAAGATGACTGAAGTGTACCGTCATAATGCCTCAACGTCGTCACATGGAGACTATATCGGCTGATTGAGTGTATTTTTTAGACGATGGCTAACATTACCGTAAAAAATAACGCTTGCCGATGCTTTCTGTTATCTCATGCAACTTTGTGCTAAACGTTATGGAGACAATAATCGCTGCACAATGCGACTATCTATAAAAATAATATCAAGGCATATGATAATGGCATCTTCCGACTCCATTTCCCCAAATGCATCACCCGACCTCGTTACAACTAATACCTGGCAACACCGAGCAAAAGAACATCTCAACTTTTTCCATAATGATGTCCTTGCCAATCATCCGGGAGCTATAGGTCCCGGTGGACAGAGCTTCATTCATCAAGCTGAGGCTGCTTATCAGCTCGCACAAGATCGTCTAAGAAACGTTCATGACTATGCAGGGTACTACTGGTTGATACAAGGCTATTCAAGTAGCTACAACGATGGTCATCTATATGCACAACCACAGTTTGAGGAAGTATTGCCCGTTCAATGGCCGGGCTTCCTGACCACTTTTACCTCTGCAGGAAAACAGGTGGTGACACATGTATCAGGGATGTCTCCTGTGCCAATGGGAGCCGAGTTGATTTCAGCAGATGGAATCGCAGCAAAAACGCTATATGAAAAGAATGTAGACTCTTTTTTCCAATCACTACCGGTGAATAGTTCACGTTTCCAGCACGGGCATCATCTCTTTCTCGATGAAGGAAATCCCTTTATAGAGCGCCCTAAACAAGCAATATTTTCAATGGATGGAAAGCAAAAAACCATCGACCTGAGATGGCATACGCTGAGGACTGATCAAAAAGCAACATTGTTAGATAAAATCAAAAACCGATTTACACCTACTAGCACCTCACTGACACAATGGAAAAAAGGGCATTGGTGGTTGGCACTCCCCAATTTTTTCCCTGAAACAGAAGAAGAAACAAAAAGCATACAGCAAGCCCTCCAATTATTTCAGGAAGAAATCGATACGATTAAAGCAGCCGAACAGCTTGTCCTCGATCTAAGAGGTAATAGGGGTGGATCAGGGGCCTGGCCAGCTCATGTCGCCGCTATCCTGTGGGGAGAAGCAGCCGTTGAATCTCTCGCTTTAGCAGATAGTATCGATTACCGGGCAACGCCTGAGAATCTAAAGTGGTTCGAGAAAGTCCGTTCAAACATGAGTGAGGCAGGTGTACTGGATGATCAGGTTGACTATTTCCTAAACTTGATCACAGAGGGGCTGCGAGAAGCCTTGCTAAAAGAGGAGCCTTTTTTCATACAAAGGAATGACGCTCCCATCTCAGTACACCCTACCGCACCTCTCGACTTGACCGTCTATGTGCTTACGGATGATGAATGCTTCTCGGCGGGGCTTGATGGTGTGGATATTTTCCGCTCTCTGGGCGCTATTCATATTGGTCGCGAAACGGATGGTGACACGGTATACATGGAGCGTCGTGATGCACTAAGTCCTGATCAACGTCTGGAAATCGGCGTACCCACCAAGGTATGGCGGAATAGATTACGGGCGTCCTGGCAAACCTGGATTCCGAATTTTCCTTATTCAGGCTCATTGGCTGATACACACGCACTACAAGCATGGGTAGAGGGGTTACCAAAGAACCTCAATGGAGTGTAAACAATAAAAAACCATCTCCCAGAACATATTCGACTTTCCAGAGCAGAAACAGGCTGCCACTCATTTGCTGTTATCGAAACTGAAAACCCTCTCATATGGAAAGTGGAGGAAGCGTTCGTCGATAAGTCTTCCTTTGAAGCACACCAACAGAGAACCAAAGCATCGGTATGGGGAAAAGCGACAGCGTCAATCGCGCGCGAGTACACTGTGAGTAAATAAGTAATGACTGGCGCCACAGCCACACAGAAAGACATAAAAAAAGCCTACCGGGGAGGTAGGCTCAAACAGGGATTTTGCAAGGGAACGGGAACATGTTGTTCCCGATAGATAAGACTTACGATACGTCACTTAGTTCCTCACAGAACGAAATTTTTTATCGTAGCCTTTATTCACCATCTGCCAGTTCAGGCAGTAGCACTTTCAGTTTCCGGGTCAGCGTATTACGTCCCCACCCCAACAATTCGGCGGCCTCGCCCTTGCGTCCACCGGTATGCTTAAGCGCCGTTTCGATCAGGATACGCTCGAAATCCGGCCCGGCTTCTTCCAGCAGGTGTGTTTGCCCGCCTGCCAAGGCACGATCTGCCCAGGCTCTAAACGCGCCACGCCAATCGCCTGAAGGAATTTCACCGATATCACCTTCTCTTAGCTCAGGGGGAAGATCTTCCACCAGCACCTCACGCCCGGATGCCATGACCGTCAACCAGCGACAGGTATTTTCCAGCTGCCGAACGTTCCCGGGCCATGGCAAGTTAGAGAGCCGCTGTTCAGCTTCAGGCGTCAGTATTTTAGGTTCAGTGGATAACTCTTTGGCTGCTTCAGCAAGAAAGTGACGCGCGAGTCTTGGGATATCTTCGCGACGTTCAGACAAGCGGGGAATATGAATACGAATAACGTTCAGGCGGTGAAACAAATCCTCGCGAAATTGACCTTCTTCTACCCGCTTTTCAAGGTTCTGGTGTGTCGCCGCGATAATACGCACATTGGCCCGTACAGGCGTATGTCCCCCTACACGATAAAATTCGCCATCCGAGAGTACACGCAGAAGACGCGTTTGCGTATCTGCCGGCATGTCGCCAATTTCATCCAGAAACAACGTACCACCATCCGCCTGTTCGAAGCGCCCTCGACGTTGTGCAGAGGCGCCCGTAAACGCTCCCTTTTCATGGCCGAACAGCTCGGACTCCATCAGATCCTTGGGAATGGCTGCCATATTTAACGCAATGAATGGGCCTCGTGCTCGTGGGCTATGTTGATGAAGGGCTCTGGCAACCCTTTCCTTACCTGTCCCGGACTCACCATTGATCATGACTGTAATATTGGAGTGGGACAGCCGCCCTATTGCTCGGAAGACTTCCTGCATGGCCGGTGCTTCACCAATGATCTCTGTCGTAATGCCTTCCGGTTCTTCCACGGGGGCACTGCGCTCGCGAACGTGTGCAATGGCACGGCGAACGAGAGAGAGCGCTTCGTCCACATCAAAAGGCTTGGGTAGATATTCAAAGGCGCCTCCCTGGTAGGAAGCAACTGCACTATCAAGATCAGAATGGGCTGTCATGACAATGACCGCCGTTTCTGCTGCCACCTCCTTGACTCTGGCCAAGAGCGACAAGCCATCGGTACCCGGCATACGAATATCCGTAATAAGCACTTCAGGAGGATGCTGTTCAATTGCACTCAACGCTTCATCCGCACGTTCAAAGCTACGCACGTTAAGGTCAGGCTGTGCCAATGTTCGCTCCAGCACCCAGCGAATCGCTCGATCATCATCGACGATATAAACGCTTGCTACGTCACTCATGACGACTCCTCACCCTACTTGAATGGTACCTACACAATAGAGGCACCTATTGTTTTCATCATTGACGACAGCGTTCATTGTGCAACCACCGACGCCTCTTCTTGAGATAAAAGATTTCTCTTCAAGACTGCACCATAGGCAGCAACAGCCTGAATTCGGTTCTGCCCGGAATACTGTCACACTCAATGGCCCCCTGATGTTGCCCAAGAATGGACTGGGAAATCGAGAGCCCCAGCCCTGTTCCCTCCTGCCGGCCGGTAATCATGGGGTAGAACAGGGACTCACGCAGGTGCTCCGGGATACCGGGGCCATTATCAATAATCTGTACTTCACACATCAGCTGGTGGCGTTCATTGGAGATACTGAACTTGCGACCCGCTCGTGTTCTCAGCAGTAATCGAGGTGAAGGTGTACCGCTCTCCTCCATCGCCTGCAAGGCATTACGTGCAACGTTCAATACGGCCTGAATCAGTTGTGATTTGTCGCCCAATACATTGGGAAGGCTAGGATCATAATCACGCACAATCTCAACATTGTGGGTTTGAACACTCAATAATGTGTGAACGTGCTCGATGACTTCATGAATGTTGACCGGCATATAATTAGGCAAAGTATTAGGCCCCAACATGCGGTCCACGAGGTCTCGAAGACGATCAGCTTCCTCAACGATAATATGAGTAAACTCGGCCAGTGCAGGGTCGGGGAGGTCACGCTCCAATAGTTGGGCCGCACCACGAATCCCTCCCAGTGGGTTTTTGATCTCGTGTGCCAACCCTCGGGTGAGCACTTTCACTGTCTCGTTACGCGCTGCCAACGCTTCTTCCCTTGCAATGCGCAATAGCAGCTCGATAGGCTCCAGTTCAATCACCAGCTCATCTGCTGAGACAGGGGTTGCCGTATAATCCACTTTGATCTGATCACCATTCGCCAGACTCAATACAGCTTCACGCTGAGTATAGGGGCGCTGCGTTTTCAATGCTTTTTCCAAACGCGTCAGGATCTGACTATCCTGCCCTCCCAGGCAATCCAGAGGTTCACGTTCCACCCGATGAAAGCTGATACCGGTTAATGCTTCCGCCGCCGGATTCAACCAACGGACTCGCAACTGCCCGTCCAACAGGACGACGGCAGTCGTCAAGTGCTCCAACAAGCGTAGGTAGAAGCCATCCATCATCATCAAATCCAGCCAAATTGGTACGTCAAAGTAAGGTCAATGCAAGAAAAATGCCTCGGCGGTCATCCTGTATAACACGGTGCAAGAAACACGCCAGCACAGAGCATACAAGCAATAAAGAGGCTAAAATGAGCCAATTCAACACATTGCCCCCAAGTAAACCTTAGCCCTATGCACCAAAATCGTGCAAGTCAAAAAAGAAAACCCCAGTGTTTCCCAACACCGGGGTTCTTTAACAACAGCTACGTCCAATCGCATCAGGATGAACAAGCTATCAATGTGATAACCGAAGCACAGACATCATCGCAATACCGGATTATCAAAGGCCATGGATTCACCAAACCTTCATTCCCAAGAACCGGTCCCTTTGGGACCAGTCCCTGGATCTTTCCGCAGGTTATAAGCTGAAGTAGCGATTACACGCTGTAGTACAGCTCGTACTCAACAGCACTGGGCACCATGCGAACAGCGTTTACTTCTTCCATTTTCAGATCGATATAGGCTTCGATCATGGATTCAGTAAATACACCGCCTGCGGTCAGGAATTCATGGTCTTCTTTCAGTGCATCAAGTGCCTGCTCCAGACTGGAAGCCACCGTCGGCACCTGGCTGGCTTCTTCCGGAGGAAGATCATACAGGTTTTTGTCCAGCGCATCGCCAGGATGGATTTTGTTCTTGATACCATCGATACCAGCCATCAGCAGTGCAGAAAAGGCCAGATAAGGGTTAGCGGTCGGATCAGGGAAGCGCGTTTCTACACGTTTGGCCTTGGGGCTGGACGTGTAAGGGATACGCAGGGAAGCAGAACGGTTACGGGCACTATAGGCCAACATTACCGGTGCTTCGAAACCGGGAACCAGACGCTTGTATGAGTTGGTAGACGCATTGGTGAATGCGTTCAATGCACGCGCATGCTTGATAACACCACCGATGTAGTACAGGGCTGTTTCAGACAAGCCAGCGTATTCGTCGCCCGCGAACATGTTTTCGCCGTCTTTCCAGAAAGACTGGTGAACATGCATACCTGAACCGTTATCACCTGCCATCGGCTTGGGCATGAAGGTCGCCGTTTTACCATAAGCGTGTGCCACATTGTGGATCACATACTTCATGGTCTGAACTTCATCCGCCTTTTTAACCAACGTGTTGAATTTAACACCAATTTCGTTCTGGCCTGCGTTAGCCACTTCGTGGTGGTGAACTTCAACAGACTGCCCCACTGCTTCCAGCGTGTTGCACATCATTGCACGCAGATCGTGGAATGAATCGACCGGAGGTACGGGGAAGTAGCCACCTTTGACACGCGGACGGTGAGCCATGTTGCCGTCTTCGAAATCTTCGTCGGTCGCCCAGGCGCCTTCTTCCGAAGAGATCTTGAAAGACACTTCATTCATGCTGTTCTTGAATTTGACCTGATCGAAGATAAAGAACTCAGGCTCAGGGCCGAAGAATGCAGTATCACCCAGGCCGGTGCTTTTCAAATAGGCTTCGGCACGTTTGGCGATAGAGCGGGGATCACGCTCATAGCCTTGCATGGTAGCAGGTTCAATGATGTCACAACGGAGTGTAATAGTGGCATCTTCGGTGAAGGGATCCAGATAGGCTGTACCGTCTTCAGGCAACAGAATCATGTCGGATTCGTTGATACCTTTCCAGCCGGCGATGGAAGAGCCATCAAACATCTGTCCGATTTCAAAGAACTCGTCATCAACCGCGGAAGCAGGAATAGTGACATGCTGTTCCTTGCCCTTGGTATCAGTAAAGCGAAGATCGACCCATTTGACGTCATGTTCTTCGATGAGGGCAAGCGTCTTCTCTGACATTGTAGTCTCCAATCACTAACGTATTAACTTGATCGCCTGAAACAGCAGATAACTCACGATGGCATTCCACCGCACAACATCATGCTGACCGACACTGCCGATTAAGGCTCGTGACATAGCGCCTTTAAATCCACACCATGCACCTGAATGACAGGCTTGTATTACACAGTACCCGATACAAACTTGCAGCTTCATTGGCTACATGTCGAATATAACCAGTTCCTGTTACATTTGTCTGGATGCATCACATCATTTGTGACGGATGCTGGTTCATGTGTTCTTTTTTGATGCATGGAGTATGCCAGAATGACGCATTTCAATAAAAAGACATGCCAACTCATTGATTAAAAGAATGATTTGGCTTATACGAAAATCATTCTTTGCTTCCATCGGGCCCATTTCCATAGGAGACACGCCCTTAAAAAAACGGTTTGCACCAAAATATCCCAAAAAAATATTTTTTACGCACCAAAAGCGAACACATTAAAAATATCGCCACGTCTTACTCACCACATGACTGTCTCCGTGTAGCGATTAAATTGTGCCTATTTCAGACTATTGATGCTTAACCTGCTTACACTTTTCCAACATAATGCGCAATAAGCTATGACGAAAGGCTAACTACGCGTACAATATGGCCTCTTATTCCACGGACACTCGGTTGCGGAACTTCTTAAAGTGTGTGCATGTCCGTGTACATGAACAAGGATCACGAACATGTCAGACCAAGAACTAGACCCAAGAATCAAGAATCTTCGCAATATTGCGATCATCGCGCACGTTGACCATGGTAAAACCACACTGGTCGATAAACTTCTGCAGCAGTCAGGTACGCTTGACCGCCGTACCGAAGGTCAGGAGCGCATCATGGACTCCAATGACCAGGAAAGAGAGCGCGGTATTACCATCCTCGCAAAAAATACCGCTATTCAATGGCATGATTACCACATCAATATCGTGGACACCCCCGGACACGCTGACTTCGGTGGTGAAGTAGAACGTGTCATGTCGATGGTGGATTCGGTGCTTCTTCTGGTTGATGCAGTGGATGGCCCGATGCCCCAGACCCGCTTCGTTACCCAGAAAGCATTTGATCAGGGGCTGAAACCCATCGTTGTGGTGAACAAGATTGACCGCCCGGGTGCCCGTCCTGACTGGGTTATTGACCAGATCTTCGATCTTTTCGATAACCTCGGCGCCAGCGATGAACAGCTCGACTTCCCGATTATCTATGCCTCCGCATTGAACGGCTTTGCCGGTCTGGACCCGAACGATATGGCTGAAGACATGACCCCCATGTTCCAGGCTATCGTCGATATCGTCGAGCCACCCAAAGTAACACTGGATGGCCCATTCCAGATGCAGATTTCTGCGCTGGACTACTCCAGCTATGTGGGTGTTCTCGGTGTAGGCCGCATCAAGCGTGGTTCGGTCAAACCCAACCAGCAGGTTTCCATCATTGATATTGATGGCAAAACGCGCCGCGGCAAAGTCGGTCAGGTAATGACTTACCTCGGGCTGGAACGGGTTCAGACAGAAGAAGCCACGGCTGGTGACATCATCACCATTACCGGACTGGATGAACTCGGCATCTCCGATACCATTTGTGATCCTTCTGCGGTGGAAGCACTTCCTGCGCTCACGGTGGACCAGCCAACAGTCTCCATGACCTTCCAGGTGAACGATTCACCCTTCTCCGGTCGCGACGGTAAATTCGTAACCAGTCGTAATATCAAGGAGCGTCTGGACGAAGAGCTGATTCACAACGTGGCGTTGCGTGTGGAGCCGGGTGACTCTCCCGAGAAATTCATTGTTTCCGGACGTGGTGAACTTCACCTCTCTGTACTAATCGAAACCATGCGCCGCGAAGGTTACGAGCTGGCCGTTGGTCGCCCGGAAGTCATCATCCGCGAAATCGATGGTGAGAAACAGGAACCTTACGAAGAAGTCATTATTGACTGTGAAGAGCAGCATCAGGGCTCTGTCATGGAAGAGCTGGGCTACCGCAAAGGTGAGCTGACCAACATGAACCCGGATGGTAAAGGGCGTGTGCGTTTGGACTTTATCATTCCAGCGCGTGGCCTGATCGGCTTCCGTGGCCAGTTCCTGACCCTGACCTCAGGTACCGGTATTCTAACCAGCCGTTTTGATCACTATGGCGCACTGAAACCTGATGCGACCATCAAACGTCGTAATGGTGTACTGGTGTCCATGGCAACCGGCAAAGCCCTGGCCTATGCGCTCTACACGCTGCAGGATCGCGGCAAACTGCTGATTGGTCATGGTGAAGAAGTGTATGAAGGTATGTTGATCGGTATCAACAACCGTGCCGATGACATGGTCGTGAATCCGACCAAGGCGAAGAAACTCGATAACATGCGCTCCTCCGGTGCTGATGAAGCGCTGGTGCTGACGCCGCCGGTTAAATTCACGCTGGAACAGGCTATCGAATTCCTTGACGATGATGAGTTGGTGGAAGTAACGCCCAACCACATTCGCCTGCGCAAGAAACACCTGACCGAAAACGAGCGTAAACGTGCTGGACGTAACGGCTAATCGAGTAAAAGCCTGTACAAGCCAACGCTAAACAAAGGCGGCGTCCCTGTTAAAGGGATCGCCGCCTTTTTTGTAGCCACATTTTTTCAAAACGTGATTATTTTTTCTTGAGATCAACCAGCCGCAGATAGGGTTTCACCGCTTCCCAACCTTGCGGGAACAGTTTCTTCGCATCTTCATCTTTCACCGAAGGGGCAATAATGACGCGGTCACCTTCGTTCCAGTTAACCGGTGTAGTAACTTTCTCTTTGTCGGTCAACTGAAGACTATCCAGCACGCGGAGAATTTCCCTGAAATTACGGCCGGCACTGGCAGGATAAGTGAGAATCAGGCGAATTTTTTTCTGTGGATCAATAATAAAAACTGAACGAACCGTCGCCGTATTATCGGCATTGGGATGAATCATGTCATAGAGTTCAGCAACCTTATGATCCTTATCCGCTAACAGAGGAAAATTCAGGTTCGAACCAGAAATATCCTTGATATCAGCATCCCATTTTTCATGATCGCTCAATCCATCCACTGACAAACCAATCGGTTTGGTATGACGTTTGTCCCATTCAGGTTTTAAATGGGCCACTTCGCCCAGTTCAGTGGAGCACACAGGGGTGAAATCAGCCGGATGAGAAAACAGGATGGCCCAATGATCACCAATCCAGTCATGAAAATGAATTTCCCCTTCTGTACTAATCTGAGTAAAGTCAGGGGCAGTGTCGCCCAAACGCAATGTCATTATCCTTTCTCCTACTCACACTGGCAGGCACAACGCGGCGTGCCAATACATTAATATTATCGTTCAGCAGTAACGACGATTTCATCCTCACCATTCATTTACCTGACTATCAATTGGATAAGGCTTTCTGTTCCATTTACTATCCGAGCGATAAACATGCGCCGTACAAGAATGTAAAAAAGCGTCCCAATATGTTGGCGCGATATAGACAATCTGCCAAACAACAAGATTGTCTAAGCAAATGCTCAACGTATATATAACGCATAAACTGCATCCAAAACGGAAATCGATTCGATATCGGCAGCCAAATATGATCACATAAAGTAGTCACATCGCTACAAAAGCCAGAAGAAGATTTAGTACCTTGCTTCAGGTTAGGCGCGGGCATAATGATCATTGTTGTAATCGTTAGCGATATGGGCCAAGCATCATGGGGGTGCAAATTAATCACAACAAGCGCATTATATTAAAATAAAATTAAAATAATCATGCTGCTATATCGAAAATAGCTATACCGATTGCAAGGCTGTCTTTTTCAACAACACCTTATCGAATAACAACTGATGACATATGAGAGAGAGAAAATGACTAAAGCTTCAGACCTTCTCGTTGCAGCGCTGGAAAACGAAGGTGTCGACAGGATTTATGGCATACCCGGCGAAGAAAATCTGGATATAGTGGAATCCATCCGCAACTCATCCATTACATTGACCATCACTCGCCATGAACAGGCGGCTGCCTTCATGGCGGCAACACATGGTCGTCTGACAGGTAAACCGGGGGTTTGCCTGACGACGCTTGGTCCGGGTGCCTTGAATCTGACCACAGGTGCAGCGTATGCACACCTTGGTGCAATGCCAATGATTATGCTGACTGGGCAAAAAGGCATTCTTTCCGAGCGTCAGGGGCGCTTTCAGATAGTCGACATTGTTTCCACCATGCGCCCACTGACCAAAATGTCGCGTCAGATTGTCTCTGGAAAAACGATTCCTACACTGATACGCGATGCCTTCCGTGTTTCTACTGAAGAGCGTCCGGGGCCAGTACTACTGGAGTTGCCGGAAGATATTGCCAGAGAAGACGTACCGGATCCTCATTTGATCCCCCCTCACGATTTTACCCCTTCGATTGCTGCTAATAGCGCACTGGATGCAGCGGCTGCTCTTTTGAAAGATGCAAAACGCCCGTTGGTCATGTTAGGCGCGGCAGCCTCACGTCCGCGATTGGTAGGGAAGCTGAACGAGTTTTTTGCTCAAACACGTATCCCGTTCATTACCACACAGATGGGCAAGGGTGCTGTCAGTAATATGAGCGATCTTTACATGGGAACGGCTGCACTGAGTGAGCGGGACTATGTCCATGATGCCATCGATGCGGCGGACCTGATCATTTCTGTCGGTCACGATACCGTCGAGAAACCACCTTTCATCATGGGTGAAAACGGGCCTCAAGTCGTACACATCGGTTATGAACCGGCACATGTCGAATCTGTTTATTTCCCTCAGACAGAAGTCATCGGTGATATCGGCAATGCATTAACTCGCCTGGCAGAAAAGGTGAAGGACCATTTACCCAATGCAGGGGCGCTGTTGTCACTACGTGGGAATATTCTGCAGCATATTCAGCAACATGCGACTGACGAACGTTGGACACCCCAACGTGTAGTAGCGGATATCCGCTCCGTCATGCCCCGAGATGGCATCGTTACGCTGGATAACGGTATGTATAAAATCTGGTTCGCCCGCAACTATCGAACCGATATGGCCAACACCCTGTTACTGGATAATGCGCTGGCCACCATGGGCGCCGGTTTGCCTTCAGGCATCGCTGCTGCATTGCTATGCCCTGAGCGTCGTGTACTGACTGTCAGTGGCGATGGGGGATTCATGATGAACAGTCAGGAGCTTGAAACCGCCGTACGTCTGAAACTCAACCTAGTCAATCTCATCATCGACGATAATGCCTATGGAATGATTCGCTGGAAACAGGCTGTGGATAAATTCCCCGATTTTGGCATGACATTCAGCAATCCGGATTTCGTCCGTTATGCTGAATCCTTCGGGGCGAAAGGCACCTTTGTTTCCGACATTGCCGATTTCAAAGGGGCATTGGAGCAGGCCTTCGAAGAAGGGGGGGTACAAATCATCGCTATCCCCATTGATTACAAGGATAATATTAGCGTCCTGATTGATGAGCTAGAACATCACGAAGCAGAAGTAAGTAACGCCTGAAATATTCAAGCCTCATTTTTGCCTAATATACATTTTTCGAAAGCGACATAAAAAAAGACTCGCGACTTAGTGATCGCGAGTCTTTTTATGAATCCATAACGACGTAAAACATTTCGATTTCAACGCGTTACCAAAGTTCAAAACATATTGAAGACTAAAATACACACATCTATCAACAGTATCGAACAACGGCTCTTTTACTATCAGGTACTACAACGGTGTCACCTTCGTTCAATTGTGAACGAATATCCTCAATAGTATTCTTGTCGTCAACACCGATAACTTCGGCAATAGAGCTCTTGTCGCCATCTCGTTCTACCACTCTCATGCGGACATCAGCGCCATGATAACGAGCAGTGATAATACATCCCATTTTAGGTTGTTTTCGTGTATTTCTACGTGATGAAAACAAGCTAGACGCCGTATTCTTGAAGGGGTTATCCCAATCAATTTTACGTACATTCATAAAAACGCCCTTAAACGATGAATTTCACATTCACAACAAAACGTATCAAGAGGACTGCCAGCCCTACCATAAACCTCTAGCGGCTTGAGATAAAACACCCCAAGTACATCAATTCCGAACGTCATCCATGCTCTTTGAATTGATGCGACTGACCAGCGGACAACAGCCCACTATTTCACTAAGCACTATCCCATTCATTCAGAACGGCCCTATACGAGACAGCGCAAATAGGAAACATAGTTCCTCAGGTTCAAAAAGCCAGAAAAAACGTAGTACAGATTGAAAAAAAGCAATCGCGCGAAGATACGCCCAGTGATAACAACTATCCAGTAGAGATTGTCTTCCATGCAAAATACGCATAGACCAGTTAATAAAGTGAATAAAAGAACCGAATCATTCAGTCGTGACATGGATAGACGCACTATTTAAGGTTAACGTTAAAACGATAGCTCATTCCTATTGAACGGTATGTATCCGTTGCTAACGAGATAAGCCACCCATATACGAGAGCCCTATGACGATGCCCCACTTTACTCCAGCCGTTGGCCCCTATGTTAAACACGTCTCCTCCTTGGGCCATTATCAAAAGCGACGTCGCCCAATGCCAAGGCTTACATACAGCGTCCTTGTCCTGTTGGCTTTCGTGCTTATCACATCCCTGGCGGGGTGTGCCTCCAATCCTCCTCTACAAATCAATGATCATCCACTGAATTTAAAGGGCCTCTCGTATCGTCAGGCAGCGATTGTCTCAACGGCACATAAAATGCTTGGGGTGCCATACCGTTGGGGCGGCAATACGCCCGGAGGCGGGCTGGATTGCAGTGGGCTTGCGGATCTCTCCTATCGCTCGGCGGGCCTCAGCCTCCCCCGCACCAGCAATGAACAATACCATGCCGTACGTCGTGTCAAAGTAGCTCAACCGGGAGACCTGCTGTTTTTCGGGTATGGTTCTACCGCGACGCATGTAGGAATTTACCTGGGGCGAAACCTGATGATTCATGCCCCCGGGCGAGGCAGAACCGTAGAGTATGCCCATCTCAATTACCCTTATTGGAAAGAGCATTTTATTGGTGCAGGCTCCCTTACACACTAGATACCACAATTTTCAGAAATCAATTATTTGAAACTTAAAATCCATCTTAGGTCTGATAGTTAAACGCTCCCAATCCATGCTCATATTGTCTACAATAACAAGAGTTCCTTAACGATAGACCTTCCTAAAATGCGGTCTGCAACTGTAGGCTGATATAACGAAAAGACAGGAAAGAGAGATGAGTCAAACGATAGCAGTAATCCGTGGTGACGGTATTGGCCCTGAAATCATGGATGCAACGCTCGAAATACTGGATACCCTCGGTCTGGACTTCAACTATGACTATGTTGAAGCCGGCACGACTGCCCTGGAGTCCCAGGGAGAACTCCTTCCGCAAGCAACACTGGACGCCATTGAGCGTCATGGCGTTGCCCTCAAGAGCCCTCTGATGACTCCTGTAGGCCGTGGTTTCAGCTCTATCAACGTACAATTACGTCGCCATTTCGACCTGTACGCCAACGTTCGCCCAGCAATTAGCTTCCCGAATACAAAATCCCGCTACAGTGATATTGACCTGATCACAATTCGTGAAAATACCGAAGGTGCCTATCGTGCCGAAGGTCAAACACGGTCGGAAGATGAAGCACGTTCGGAAATCGTAGTCACTCGCAAAGGCTGTGAACGTATTGCACGATATGCTTATGAACTGGCCAAGGACCTGGGACGCAAAAAGGTCACGATTGTTCACAAGGCAAATATTATTAAAAGTGCCTCTGGTATGTTTTTGGATATCGCCAAGGAAGTCGGCGAAGAATATCCGGGCATCGAAACAGACACCATGATTGTGGACAATGCCTGCATGCAGTTGGTGATGCGTCCAGAGCAGTTTGATGTGATTGTCACTACCAATTTATTTGGTGATATCCTGTCTGACCTCTGTGCTGGTTTGGTAGGCGGTTTGGGGCTGGCCCCCGGCGCAAATATTGGTAAAGATATCGCCATCTTCGAAGCTGTACACGGCTCGGCGCCTGATATCGCAGGCAAAGGGCTGGCAAACCCTTGCGCTCTGCTTCTGGCTGCCGCACAGATGTTGGACCATCTGGACAAAAAGGCAGAAGGTGATCGCCTACGCAAGGCTATCGTCGATACATTGGCAGCCAAGGATAACCTTACTGCCGACCTGGGTGGGAAGGGTACAACCCAAAGTTTTGCCAAGGCGATTGCAAGCCGCCTGTAATCGGGTCTGTAACGCGCCTTGTTTATACAGTAGGCTCGACCCAATACATTCGAGTATTCTCAAGGCGGCGTAAGAGAGATGAAAAAGCGACTGTTCCCTATACGGAGCAGTCGCTTTTTTATTACTGGTTCCCATCGAGCCAGAATCAACCGATCTTGAAGGGAACCGAAGTGGCCGGCGCACTGGAGAACCAGGAGCCAATGGTCGAGAAGAATCGAGAAATCAAACCTGCACGCTCGACAGGCTCAGTGGCAAAGACAGGTCCGCTGGAAATGACATGATTTCCCAATGAAATCTGGTATTTACCGACGACCTGCCCCGACTTGATCGGGCCTTCCAAATCGGCATGATTCGCGATGATTGTACCTTTCAGGCGGTTAGCTGGAATACTGTTGGGCATCGAAAGAACAAGATTACGATCAACCGTCACACCCACACTGTTTTCACTGCTTTTCACCAAGGGTAGTTGGCCAATGGGAACACCGGCACTCGCTACATTCACGTCATAAAAATAATTATAGGCGTAATCCAACAGTTTATTGGCATCCTGAAAACGACGGTTATAGGTATCGGTCCCAAGCACAACGGCAAAGATACGGTGAGAGCTACCGTCAGCATTGGGGCGGTGTTCTGAAGCAATCACGCAGTAACCTGCCGCCTGCGTGTAGCCGGTTTTCATACCATCAATATTACTGTGGGGCCCCACCAGTGCATTGGTCGCTTCACCGTGGAACGTTCCCCATTTGAATGAGGGTTGTGACGAAATCTGAAAATACCCCGGGAATTCGTTGGCTACTGTCATGGCAATCTTGCTGAGGTCTCGTGCCGTTGAGTAGTGACCCGCCTCTGTTAATCCATCAACATTTTCGAAGTGCGTGTTATGCATGCCAAGGCTTCGTGCCGTCGCATTCATTTTCGCAACGAAATTATCAAGGCTTCCTGCTTCGGCAATCGCAAGTGTTACTGCTGCATCATTGGCTGACACAATGATCAACCCATGCATCAGATCATTCACAGACACCTGCTGCCCGGGAATCAGGTACATGCGAGAAGTATCAGAACCCAACTGTCTGACAGCCTGAGGAACCGTTACCATTTCATTCCAGTGGAGCTGTCCCGCTTCAATCGCGCGATACACCACGAGAGTGGTCACCAATTTGGTTAGAGACGCAATAGAGCGACGCTGATCCGGATTATGTTCAGCCAGCGTTTGCCCCGAATTACCATCAATCAATATCCAGGAGGGGGATTCAACACCCAAAGGAGCTTCCTGTGCCTGAGCCAAAGACGTCATGGACAGCATGACCGGCAACAGCAGGAAGGAAACGATAAACCCGATAAGACGAGATGGACTGAAAGGAAAATGTATTTTGATAGGCTGGGACGAAAAAGAGAGGCTCATCAAGGGATCACAGTCATTTAAGGTAATTTTAAAGTTAGCCATCATAATAGCGTGACTTCGATTCACCTTCGAGGAAAACCTGAAAATTTTCTCCACATACACGATTTATTGACATTCCCAAGGGCTATTTTTCTTAAAATCGGCTTGAAAACACGATCCAACTTCGACGAACGAGATTCAAACCATGCCAAGCAAACGCATCAGTCCCTTTCTGCTGGAAATGGGAGTCAGCGTACTACTGCCTTATCTTGTTTATGACTGGCTATCGCCTTCTGTGGGAAATACCCATGCGCTGATCATATCTGCCATTCCTCCTATTATCTGGTCATTGGTCCAAATCATTCGTGAAAAACGCATCGATGCAATATCCATCTTCGTGATCGCAGGTATCGCTCTTTCCCTACTTGCAATGGCGGGGGGTGGTTCAGCCAAATTCTTGCAAATCAGGGAAAATCTCGTTAATGCCCTCATTGGCCTGTTTTTCCTTGGATCGGTACTGATCAAACGCCCTCTTATACTTGTACTCGCCCGAGCACAGATAAAAGCACGTAATCCGGAGCATATTGCCCAATTCAATCTGGCAATGAAGCATCCTCAAAAACGTCGCCCACTGATCCTGATGACGCTTGTATGGGGAGCAGGCCTGATACTGAGTGCACTGCTCTCCTGTGCTCTGGTCTTCATGATGAGCATCGGCACTTATATGATTGTTTCTCCAGTGGTAGGGTACGGAATATATGGCATACTTATTCTTTGGACAGTGTGGTATTCAAAAAGGCTAAAAAAGCGCTAGTTTCCCGAGTGGAAACTCACCCACTGTATTCACACCATTGCGTGCCCGAATTGCCATTTCCCTGCCATTCATGATGGAAGTGACACATACCGAGGCCTTTACACTATGGCAAAGCCACTTCATACCCTGACGAGCATCGCGACCACCGCATTGGAGGGTGACTTATCGGACAAACTTTCGCTCATTGCGAAAGCAGGATTCGAGGGCGTCGATATTCACATTACCGATATTGAAAGTAGTCGGCTGGATGTCCGACAAATAAAAGAGCAACTCGATACCCTCGGACTTACGCCCATCTGCCTACAGCCCCTGCAAGAATTCACGGGGATGGGTGACTATTCAGAGCAAAGTGAGCGTTTGGCGTACTTTTTCTCGATTATGGAGGTGCTGGAGACAGACCTTCTTCTAATGAGCAGTACCAGCAATGCCAAGGCCAATCCGAACCCGCTACGGCACAAGGCCGATTTGCATGCTGCTGCTGAATTGGCGCAGGCACGCCAAAAACGCATTGGGTATGAGGCGTTGGCCTGGGGCCATACCATTTATAGCTATTGGCAGGCCTGGAAGATCATCGAGGAGCTTGATCATCCCGCACTAGGGCTGGTCATTGATAGCTTTCACCTGTTGTCTCGCAATGATCCGCTGGATCACCTATATCATATTCCTGCAGATCGGTTGTTTCTGGTACATCTGGCGGATGCCCCCAATAGGGACGTTTTCCTGGGACAATGCCATGATGATGTATGTAAGCGACAATTGGCAGACTGGAGCCAGCACGGTCGAAGGCTACCGGGATCAGGAGAGTTCAAGCTCGACACCTTTTATCAAGCCCTGTTCGAGATCGGCTATCAAGGCCCTGTTTCGCTCGAAATCTTCAGTGATCGCCATCGTAAGGGAACTTCAGAAAAATGGCTAAAAGAAGCCTACGCAAGCATGCAAAGCAGCACCTATCCTATCTTTGGCACATGAATCAAGCCCTGCACGGCACGCCTGCGGGTGATGACATAGCCTACAACTAGCCGTTTGCCGTACTTGTATGAGCTAGCCAGCAGGTCACTGCTTATCCGTAGTCATGGCTTATCCATAGTCACTACTTATCACTTGTGGAGTGCTTTATAATATTTATCAGGGTAATTTTCTCTGGACAGAATAGCCTCGGTAATGCGTTCTTCCCGCATTGCTCTTGAGTCTTGGGATTCGCAAGTCATACAATTCCCTGATGATCCAGGACCGTATTATTGATCACTAATCACAACAAGAATGAGAGATGATCATTCGGCATACCACTACTATCTCTCACCAGTCATGAATGAGGAGCCATCGATGAAGCAGCTGAATATTGTTATAGCGGGTGCAGGAATTGGAGGATTAACGGCCGCTATAGCATTGCAGCGTCAAGGGCATCAGGTGCATCTTTATGACAGGGTCGCATTATTGGCGCCTGCTGGTTCTGCTATTTCAGTGTGGCCCAATGGCGTAAAAGTACTGGATGCGCTGGGATTGGGCTCCGAGTTGGACCGCTCCAGCGGTGACATGAAAACCATGAGCTACTATGATCATCAGGGGAAACGGCTCACCAGATTCAGCCTCGAACCGCTCTATAACAGTGTAGGGCGGGCAGCAAAACCCGTTGCACGAAGCGCTTTGCAGAATATGTTGGTCAAGGCTGTTGGGATCGAAAACATTACCCTTGGCCAGCGCTGCAAGGGGTATAAGCATACTCCACAAGGGCTAAAAGTACTGTTCGATAACGGCAAGGCTGAAAGTGCTGATTTATTGATTGCGGCAGATGGTACCCATTCACGACTGAGAAATCAGATTCTGGATAGGCAGATAGAGCGTCAATACTGCGGATACGTCAACTGGAATGGTCGAATCAAGACCAGTGATATTGATCTTGATCCTGATGAATGGACGCAATTTGTCGGTGATGGCAAACGTGTTTCCTTCATGCCGATGGGTAAAGACAGATTCTACTTTTTCCTCGATGTACCACTGCCTGCAGGAACGCCGAATGTTTCTTCCTCGTACCGGAATGAACTGAAAGAGCACTTCTCCGGTTGGGCCAAACCGGTACAGGATTTGATCGAAAAATGCGACACCGATGGTATTGCGCGTGTTGAAATCCACGATATCCAGCCGGTAGATCGCTTTCATGACCAATCCGTCGTGATGATTGGGGATGCCGCGCATGCGATGGCGCCTGATCTGGGACAGGGTGGCTGTCAGGCCATGGAAGATGCGTGGGTATTGACCGAACTACTGGCCGCCAATGATGGGGAGATCGCGCCCGCATTGGCGCAGTTTGATCAGCAACGTGTATCTCGCACAGCATCCATTATAGAACGCGCTCACAAGCGCTGTGATATTACGCATGGAAAGAATCCAACGCTTACTCAGGAGTGGTACGAGGAGCTTTCCGTTGAAACCGGCGCCGATATCATGGCGGGTATGGAAAAAACCATCAAGGGTGGCCCCATCGAATAGGGAAACAGGGGGCCCCACGCCCCTTTGACCGAGCGAACGTCAGAAACGGAAGGAACGTTCGCTTTGCTCTTCCGTTAGCACGTCAGCCAATGCTTCCTTGGAAATATACCCCTGGGACAGCGCATGGCGTGCCATGGTGGCTGTATCTTCTGCCAGAACAAGCGTGCTGCCTGCCTGAGACACGTCGTCGGCAAGACGCTGAATGGCTTCATCACGACTGCTGTCTTCACTCACTGCACGAATATAGATGGTTTTTATACGCGTCGGATATTCACGTACGATGGTGGCATATACCTCTGGGTCCCGCTGGCCACTGTCTCCGATCAAAATGAAGGGCAGATCCTCATAAAGTGCCAGCATGCGTCGAATCATGATGCGCTTGTGATCCTTGGCTCGCCGAGGAAATGGCCGTGTCAGTGACATTCCCCACTCTCGCAAGAAGAGCACAGGGCCCGCGGGAATACGATTGATACGGAAAAATTCTTCGAGCATCTCGTAGATACTCCAGGGCGCTCTGGAGACATACAACAACGGGCGCTCACGGTGATCATCCCCGTTATAGAGTGCCTGATAAAAAGCCGCCACACCGGGAAAGGCCGCGCGCCTGTCTGCCTTTTCAAGAAACAGGCGAAAGAGCATGATCGCCTTGTTGGCAACACCGGTATGCATCACCGTATCATCAATATCACTAATGACACCAAAATCGACATCGGCAGGCGGTATATATATTTCAGTCGATGCCTTCACCGAGTTGTCATCAAGCACTCGGAGCTCTGCTTCATACCAGACCCGCCCCACTTCAAGGCCTTCATCCACAGAAACAGTGGCACGGAAGTAGCCATCATCATCGGTGCTGACAATGGTTTGAGAATCATTGAATCGCACAGTAACGTTGATCCCCCCCATGCCACGCCGCATGAGACGTCGCAAAGAGTCAATCACATCCCGATAGAACGTTCCTTCGCGAATACTGGAACCAAAGCCATGTTGATAAAACACCCTGCCCATGACGAATACTTCACGACTGGAGCCAACACCTCTGAAAGGGTTGATTACCAGACCTCCTCGTCCATGATCACTTTTCATGGGGCGTGCATAGACGCTTAAACATCGCCTTAGCGCACGGAAGGGGTTCTTGCCTCGTAGACCCATCGATGACCTCAAGTCATAAACCAGCGCGGATATATAGTACCCAAAGTGTCGAGAAATCAGCTTTGAGCGGCCTAAACAAATAGCCCAAAGCATGAGCACTCACAACGGTATACCGCCACCGGACACTTGCTGGGGGTTGTTGATATTCATCATGGCAATAAAAAAACGAAAACCATGGAGGGCTATTTTTCCCATACTTTCCGCTTATAAACAACCATTAACCACGTGTAACCCCGAGAACGAATGGAGAACCCAGGACTTGAAGCCGCTGATCAAAGCTGACTGCCTGAGGCGAAGCCGTCTGCCAAAGGCGTGCTCCACGTGGTGAGGTAACTGTTGCTGTTAACCCGTAGTGGTGGGTTCGAATAATCCGGGTCGGATGATAATTCAAATGAAACGGCATTGGCACCGCGCGCCGCAAGGAACTGGCACTGGATGCCACTACAACCTGGTGAGCGGGATCTGTCGTATCCACCAGATCTACACGCAAGTGCGAACCTACAGGTACCCACATGCGTGATTCAGAAACAACATAACCCGAAAAGCTGTACATGAAATTGGGAGAAACAGCTCCCTGGGATGACACTACGATGGCTGAGGCAACTGGTGCCCATAACGCAGATATGCCTGTCATCAATACCAACATCATCAATCCCGACAGAGCATGATGACGCAGACGGTGAATACCAAAACGTTGCAAACCGAATGTTTGGAACAAGCGAGAAAAAGTGGAAGTCATGGGATAAAGACAATATTCAAAAGACATGATCAACAAGATAAATAAAAAACAATGTTAATAACCACAATGTAAATAAAAAACCGTAATGAATGGAAGGCAACAAACAACAAATAACGTGAAATGTGGACTCATCTGTCACACAATATCGAAAACACAACATCTAAAAACGGCAAAAACCGCTAACAGCACGCCAAATTGCGCATGCATTGTCCCCCCATACATTAATGGGGTTGAGGACGAACTACCATGAAGCTATCCATAGCGCGGAACGGAGCACGAAATACACTCTGCGAGAGCACAACGTCTGGGCAGCTACACAGGATACTCATCTCATGCCCTGCCCAGTATCGCTCATGCCCGGCCCAGTATCGCTCATGCCCGGCCCAGTATCGTTATAGTACCAATAGAAACTGCCCACCATTATACAATCAAGAGGAGGTTGCCGTTTCAATATCCATA
Organism: Cernens ardua; assembly: GCF_051251085.1. Lineage (NCBI taxonomy): Bacteria > Pseudomonadati > Pseudomonadota > Gammaproteobacteria > Oceanospirillales > Halomonadaceae > Cernens > Cernens ardua. Next base: position 267,693 of record NZ_JBPCZH010000004.1, on the reverse strand, counting down.
AACTCGGAAACGTTCGCGATAATATCCTGTGTCGGCATGTTGGCATCCAGGGTAATCCCCGGCTCATCAGGTGCAAGACGTTCAAGTGTCGCCAATTGCGAATCGAGTAATGACACAGGCATATAGTGATCTTCTCTTGATGTCATACGTTTGACCAATTCGTCACGATCAACATCCAACAAGACAAATCGTACTTTCGCATTGGCCTGACCGAGTAACTCACGGTAACTACGCTTTAGTGCAGAACAGGTCAATACAACATTGTGGCCTTGTGCGCTTTCGTTCGAAATCCACTCCTGAATGGAGCGTAACCATGGCCAGCGGTCTTCGTCCTGCAGCGGAATACCCGCTGACATCTTGGCAATATTGGCCTTGGAGTGAAAATCATCAGCTTCAGCGAAGGGACACCTGATAAATTTTGCGAACTCTTCCGCCGTTGTAGACTTGCCAGAGCCTGATACACCCATAAAAATGATTGCAAAGGTATTTGGCATCACTGGAAACTCCGTGGCTGAATGCTGGACAATGTATTCATCCATCTTAAAATTAAAGAAAACGGTACCACCTTGCTTTGGCGGGCACCATGTTTTAACTGGGGAAGCCGCAAGATCCTCCCCTCTGAAACCCTCGCCAGCTTGCATGTCACTGCGCATGGTCAAGGTTCTTAACAATTGGTCTTATGCCTGAACTGCCAGTGTACGGTAGGGTCATCCACCCCACACCGGTTTGTCGTGATATAAAAGATATAACAGTCACACGCCACGAATTCCATTAGCCATTAATATTAAGAGATTATTACTTTGGACACTTCCATCACTCATCTCACTACGGTTCCTGACCGCCTGGCCGCTGTGCGTCAAAAAATGAAAGAAGCCTCACTGGACGCATGGATTGCACTCTCTTCTGACCCTCATCTATCTGAATATGTACCGGAACATTTTTCACAACGTGAATGGCTGTCCGGATTTACCGGCTCTGCTGGAGTATTGGTCATACTGGCTGATGATGCCGCACTATGGGCGGATAGCCGTTATTGGGTACAGGCCGAAAAACAACTGCAGGGTACTGGCATCCACCTTGAGAAGATGACCCATGACCGCCTTTACTATGATTGGCTGGCCGAGGTTCTCCCTTCAGGAGCCCGGGTTGGGATCGATGGCGCCGTTGTATCGGTTACGGCAGCCGCTCAGATCGAGGAAGCATTGGCCCCCAAGGGTATTACTCTGATCACTGATATCGATGTTGTCGACGACATCTGGCAAGACCGCGCCCCATTGCCTAAAGAGCCCATTTATGCCCACCCCGATCCATATGCGGGGACCCCGCGGACTGAACGACTTGCTCAATTGCGTGACGCGCTCACAAAGCGCGATGCAGAATGGCAGCTACTATCCAGCCTCGATGATATTGCATGGCTTTTCACACTACGTGGCAGTGATGTGGACTATAACCCCGTGTTTCTTGCTCATGCGCTGATCGGTCAGGATCAGGCCCTGCTCTTCGTCGATCTGGACAAGATTCCATCAGCTCTGCAAACCGAATTGAAAGAGGAAGGGATTACGCTGGTGGCCTATGAGGAAATACTGGATACGCTCAAAACGTTGCCAGAAGATGCCACTATTTCGCTCGACCCACAAAAAGTCAGTCTGAAGTTTTATGAAGCCCTGCCAGAAGGCGCCGAACTGATTACCGGTATCAGCCCGACCACACTTGCGAAAGGGTGTAAAAGCGATGCTGATCTTGCCCATGTGCGTCACGCCATGGAAAAGGATGGTGCTGCGCTGTGTGAGTTTTTCGAGGACTTCGAACGAGCTCTCGCTGCGGGTGAATCTGTTTCGGAACTGACAGTCGACGAACGACTGACAGCACGCCGTGCAGCCAAGGAAAACTATGTTTCTCTGAGTTTCCCAACGATCGCCGGTTTCAACGAAAATGGCGCATTGCCTCATTATCGTGCCTTGCCGAATGACTATTCGGAGATCAAGGGCGATGGCCTTCTACTTATCGATTCAGGGGCACAATACCTTGATGGTACGACAGACATTACCCGTGTCATCGCCATCGGCACGCCCAATGAACAGCAAAAGCGTGATTACACGACCGTTCTCAAGGCAATGATTGCACTTTCCCGTGCCAGCTTCCCCGAGGGTATCAAGGCGCCCTCCATTGATGCGATCGCACGGGCACCGCTGTGGGCACAGGGACTCGATTTTGGCCACGGCACCGGCCATGGTGTGGGATATTTCATGAATGTACATGAAGGGCCACAAAGTATTGCCTATCCAACACCGCCAACCCCCGAGCGCGCCATGCGCAAGGGCATGATTACCTCTATTGAACCCGGGCTGTATCGCGCCGGTCGTTGGGGTATTCGTATCGAAAACCTGGTGGCCAATAGGGAGCTCACCACAGCGGATGGTGAATTCGGCGAGTTCCTTACGTTCGAAACCCTGACATTATGCCCCATCGATACTCGCCCTATCATCCGGGAACTGTTGACTCAGGAAGAAGTGGATTGGCTGAATGACTATCATGCAGAGGTGAGAGCACGCCTCACGCCCCATCTGGATGAAAAGGTCGGCCAATGGCTTGAAGAAAAAACCCGTCCCATTGATTAAGCGATACCCTCATGACATCCACCAGGACGGTGCCGGAACACTCCGGCGCCGATAATCAAACGACAGAAAGCCCATATCCACTTATCCCTGTGACCTTGCTCAGTGGTGCACTGGGCGCAGGGAAAACGACCCTGCTCCGGCATATACTCGCAGCGGATAGCCATTTGAAGCTTGCCGTCATTGAAAATGAATTCGCCTCAGCGAGTATCGATGATCAACTGCTTGGAGATGCCGCCGAAACGATCGTGACGCTGGCCGATGGCTGTATTTGCTGCTCTATCGGTGCTGATCTTGAGCGTACACTGATCACTCTTTTGGATAAGCGGGATTCAGGTGAGCTAGCCTTTGACCGACTCATCATCGAGTGCTCAGGCATGGCCGACCCCGGGCCCATTGCTCAGCTGTTTCTCTCCGAAGAGTTTGTTCGGGAGCGCTATCAGTTGGAAGGTATTCTGACATTGGTAGACGGCCTACACGCCTCCAAACAGCTTGAGCGCCCCATTACGCAGGCACAAATCGGCTTTGCCGACAAATTGCTGGTGACCAAAAGTGATCTGATTTCAGCTGAACAGAAGCAGGCGTTAACCGAACAGCTGCGATACATCAACAGGCGGGCCCCTATCCTGTTTATCACTCAGGGCGAGGTTCCTCTTGATGAAGTCTTTGGCTTGCAAGGGTTCGAACTGGAAGCTGAACCGGATCAATTGCTGTTCACGCCAGCGTCGCATTCAGGGCAAAAGAAAAAGCAATTCCATGCTCCATCGGTGACGAGTGATTCTGCAAACAGTTTACATACGTCCAGTATCTCTTCCATGGTGCTGGAAAGCCTGTATCCCATCGATATTGATACCTTCAGTATCTTCATGAACGATCTACTTGAAACACATGGCCATCGTTTATTGCGCTACAAAGGGGTACTTGATATTGATGGTGCAGAAGAACGTTTGGTCTTTCAAGGAGTCTTCAAACTGTATAATTTTGATTGGGGACGCTCATGGGGCAAAGAAAAGCGCAGAAGTGTTATCGTAATTATCGGCGAGCATCTTCCCGAAGCCAACATCCGTGAAGCCTTTGCACAGACAACAGAGCGATCCCTGTTACGCTGACTCTGATCAGTCACAGGATCATGACCAAGGAATAAACATGAGTACTACCATCCCCACGCAGGCACAGATCTCGGCCGTTGGATTTACAGCACTAACCATTGGTAAAGTCTTTGCACAACTCGAGGATGCAAAGGCAAACCTCTCGTATGAGCAACTACAGGGGCTTACACATCCTGTAGGCGTATGGTTACGCGAAGAGTATGGGGACGAAGTGGTTGAGGCCGCCAAGGAGGTATTGGGGGCCGAGCCCATTGATCACGAAGCCAGCGAAGAAGAAGTGGATGCTGCAGTGAATGCCGTTAAAACAAGCCTTGCCCTGTTACTTGACAAACTGCATGAGACAAATAGCAGTATTAGGCTGAATCAGGCACAGCTCACGGAAGAACTGAAACTGGCCTTGGCGGAAGCATACGATACAGAAGAAGTGGAAAAACGCTGGCCCACTTCTGGCGATGAAAAAACAATATGAATATTCACCCTATCGGGTTTACCTGATCAGGCGACCTCGTTTTCTACCTGCCCGGAAAGACGCTGACAAACAGCCTGGGCTTCTTCCTGAGAAGGATAGCAGCCCAGGGATCTATCCGCGTGGCTGGAACGTTCTACCACACACCAACCCCTTACCCTGGTCGGCTCTTCCTGGTCATAGTGGGGGACTACGCAATAAGCTAAACTCATGGTCATTACCTCTATCATCATTAGTCGGGCCCTGTTCTAAAGTAAATAGGCCATCTAAAGACGATAATCCGCAGGTAACCACATTACCAGTCACTTAAATTGTAAAATCGTCGCGTTTTGTAACCTTTGTAATGGCGACCTAACAAGCCTTGTCCGCTCTAATACGTCGTCTACTCCCCTCCTCCTGACAAAACAGGACAGCACGGCCATTCGCTCGCTTCAAACAGAGTGAGAACCCGCAGCCTATCCTATCCTCTGGCCTGTCCTCTGGATTGTTTAGCCAGTATCTATTCGACGGTGATACCACACTGGAAAGTGCGTTTTGCCGCTTCCTGCTGTGCGTTCGGGTTGTGATACAACAAACGAAGCACGCCATGCCCACGGGACTCCCCCTTGAAGCGCCAATCATAGACAACATCGGTTTTCGACCCTGCAATGAGTTTTGTATCAGAAGAATCGCGTTGTTCTGCCTTGGGCGCCGTCAGCAATGCTAAACCGGAGGGACGATTATCCAATTGCCATGCAAGCCCGCTTTTCGTATTGGCTGGCAGGCGCACAGATACCGTTTTTCCGACAGGGACGACCAACCGACGGCAATGGGCTGTATCCCCGGGTCTGACAACCACATACGGTTCACGAGTATAGATGATCGCTTCTGGTGAGCCGGCGTCTGCATAGGGATCACTGGCGGAGGAACTGTCAGCAGTATTTCCTGACGTTTGGGCAAAGGCGGGTAATGCGGCATTCCCGATCTTCAGGCCCGACTGACGATGCGCACCCTCGCCCTGTGCATGTTGGGTAGCCCCCTGTGAATTAAGAACAGCGCAGCCAGACAGAGCGCTCAGAGTAGTCGCTAGGGCCAGCAGAGTTATCGATCGACATCCAAAACGCATGTTTTACTTCCTTGACACTATATATAAGCAGAGAGATATAGGCAGAGAGGTGTTTCAGCAATGACCGCTTCCGACAGAACGTATGAAATCAGGTGATCATTTAATCTGAGCTAAAGTCATTGTATTGCGACACCCCATATTTCGGGTATTGCCATGTTTCAGGTACTAATTCAGGTACTCATTAAAGTACTAAGAGGGTAAGGAAAGTTCATGCAAACGTCGATAGTGATATTTTTTTAGTATTGAAAAACTAAAAACCATATATTATTGGTATGTTAAAATGTATTTATTGATGGATTTCGACTGGCGAGCCCAATAATCGACTCGCCAGCTTCAGCGCTTTGAGCGTAACGTGGTAGATGAAGAATTTTAACATGGAGGGGGGGACTACACTCATGGCAGCACAACCCAAACCCGCAAAGAAATTGACACAGGATGAAAAAACATCCCTTATCGAACGTCTCAAAGGCATTGTTGGCAGCAAACATACGCTGACAGAGCCTTCCAGCACTGAGCGTTTCCGCAAAGGATTTCGTTTTGGCGATGGTCCAGCACTGGCTGTCGTGCAACCCGGCACACTCGTTGAACAGTGGAAAATCCTCAAAGCCTGTGAAGAAGCTGATGTTATCGTTCTCATGCAGGCATCCAACACAGGGCTAACAGGCGGCTCTACTCCTGACGGGGACGACTATGATCGCGATATCGTCATTCTCAGTACTAGTAGAATGGACAAGATCCATCTAATCAATGATGGTAAACAGGTGATCTGTTTCCCGGGGGCCACGCTGTATCATCTCGAAAGAGAATTACGCCCACTGAACCGCGAGCCTCACTCCGTTATTGGTTCATCCTGTATCGGGGCTTCCGTTTTTGGCGGTGTTTCAAATAACTCGGGAGGTGCATTAGTACGCCGTGGCCCAGCCTATACAGAGCTGGCTGTCTATGCACAGCGTACAGCGGATGGTGAACTCAAGCTGGTTAACCACCTGGGTGTGGAATTGGGCGATGACCCGGAGGAAATCCTGACTCGCCTTGAAAAGGGAGATTTCACACAAGCCGATATCTCCAACGATGCAGGTGCCGCTTCGGATCAAAACTATCAGGAACATGTCCGTGACATCGATGCTGATACACCTGCCCGCTTCAATGCAGACCCCCAACGTCTTCACGAAGCCTCGGGTAATGCAGGGAAACTGAGTCTCTTTGCTGTCCGACTTGATACCTTCGAAGCCATCCCCTCAAAAGTCTTCTATATTGGTACCAACAGTACAGAGGCCTTGAGTAAAATTCGTCGCGAGTTCCTCTCACCCGATCGGGAATTACCCATTGCAGGAGAGTATTTACACCGCGAGGCCTTCGATATCGCAGACGTCTATGGCAAAGATACCTTCGTCATGATTGAGAAACTGGGGACGGATCGACTACCGAAAATCTTCGCGATGAAAGGCGCCATGGATGCATTTCTTGGTCGCTTCAATATTCATGGATTAACGGACAGGCTCAGTCAGTGGCTTTTCCACTTCTTTCCTGACCACTTGCCCAAACGCATGCGTGAATACCGCGACCGTTTCGAGCACTATCTACTGCTGCGCATCCCATCAGACCAGTTGGAATCCACGCGTGAACTCCTGACCGATGCCTTGAAAGAATACGGAGAAAATCAGGCTGATTTCTTCGAGTGTACTGATGAAGAGGGCACCAAGGCATTTCTACAGCGTTTCGCTGCGGCAGGAGCAGCCATTCGTTATCGTACGGTTCACCACAAGGAAGTTGAAGACATTGTCGCGCTGGATGTTGCTTTGCGCCGAAATGATAAAGACTGGTTCGAACACCTTCCCCCCGAGATCGACAACCGGCTGGAGAAAAAACTCTATTATGGTCATTTCCTTTGCCACGTCATGCACCAGGACTACGTGGTGAAAAAAGGGAACGACTGCATGGATGTCGAACACGATATGTGGAAGGGGCTCGACAAACGGGGTGCAGAATATCCGGCGGAACACAATGTTGGACACTTGTACCACGCAAAACCGGATCTGGCCAACTTCTATGAAAAACTGGACCCCTGCAATTGCTTCAATCCGGGTATTGGTCAAACGTCCAAACTGAAGTACTGGGGCAAGGCTCCCGGCGGCAAAAAAGTCGAGACTGAAACCGAGAACTGATACACGCATTGTTGGACATGAACAGGCCATGCGCAAGCGCGCCTGTTCAAGCTGAGTGGGTCAGTGCTTATCCATTTGAGTATCTGCATATGTCAGTAATGGCCTACTGAGTGCTGACACACACCAATACGATGCACACAACTCCTTGTAGGCGTCAGTATGCTCAAGGCAACATTGCTAACGCTAAGCCCTGTGTTAACGCTATGCTCTGTGCAGGCTATCCTGCATGGGGCTTTTATCAAAATACTGTTTATATTCGCGCGAAAACTGCGAGCTTGAACGATATCCCACCCGACTTGCCACTTGTCCTATTTGAAGAGAGCCTTCCGCCAATAGAGCCCTGGCCTTAAGCAGCCTCAATTGCTTCAAGTATTGAAGAGGGGCTGCCTGAGTAATTCGCTTGAAATGGTGATGAAAATGCGACGTGCTCATGTTCACCTGACGCGCTATTTGCTCAACACTCAATGCATGGGTGTAGTGTTCCTGCATAAACTGTAATGCCTCAGCAATACGCAGATAATGGCTTCGGTCAACAATCAGGCGACGCAGGGAATCGCCATGAGGCCCCTTTAACACTGCAAAGATGAGTTCTCGTAAACGCCCCTCGCCCAATACCCGACAAGCAACAGCATCCTTCAAACAACGCACCAGCCTCAATGCGGCATCCGTTACCTCTTCATTTAAAGCCACTGCCGCCATAGGGTCGGGTGGCATAACGGAGGATTGAGCCGGTAATTGAGCAACCAGTTCAGCCAGATGCAAACGATCCAAGCGAATGGATAACCCGAGCAAAGGCTCTTCAGGCGTCGCGCGTGTCTCACATTCAAAAGGGAGCGGCATGGCCTGTACCAGATAATGGCCCGCCCCATAATGGATTTCCCGCTCTCCCAAATACCCGATCTTTCCCCCTTGCGCCACAATGATCAACCCCACTTCGTACATCAATGGGGTACGAGGATAGTGTGAGAAAGCTGCCATCAGATTAACGCCCTCAAGAGGGGTCGAGGTCAGCCCCTCATGAGTTACCATACCGCTCAGCTCAGTGACAAGCGCCCCTAAAGACGTCTGATCTATAGACATTCCAACTCTCCACTGGACGGCACTATAAACAGGATGTTTCTACAGATGTATCACCTGCCATCACAGATGCAGTGGATGTAATGACCTGATACTTTCATTCAAAACAGTGTTATTCAGAGTAATTAAATTCAAAACAGGTGCATTCAAAACAGATGCGTTCAGAATGCTTCCTTGTTCGTTACATCATAACATTATGCATGCATATCGCTTGATTCGTTAGCAAAAATGCTATTTTCCATAGGATCAGGCAAGGATAAAGCAGAAGTGAGCTAGCTATATTCCTTTATAGCCATCACACTAGTAAAAGATGAATAACGAAGGGGTCGGAAATGTCATATCGCCATGTTCAGCCTACTACCTGCGCCTTTATCCACCCTTCATCTATTTAGTAAAAAGCAATTAATACCCCTCCATCAACCATGTTCTGAAATCATTAGAGAGAGATTTATGGCCAATACACAGAGCTATGCTGCACTGTCCTCTACTACGCCTCTTGAACCATTCACATTTGACCGTCGTATCCCACGCGCTGACGACGTTGCTATCGAGATTTTGTATTGCGGCGTTTGCCACAGTGACCTGCACTTCGCACGCGATGACTGGGGCTTCAGTACCTTCCCTGTTGTGCCCGGACACGAAATTATTGGGCGCGTCACCGCGGTGGGCGACAAAGTGGAAGCCTTCAAACCGGGCCAGATTGTGGGTGTAGGCTGTATGGTAGATTCCTGCCAGACCTGTGAAGCCTGTAAACAAGGGCTGGAACAATACTGCCTCGAAGGTTTTACCATGACGTATGGCAGTCCGGATCGTCAGGATGGCACAACCACTCAGGGGGGGTACTCGACTCAGATAGTGGTGAGTGAAAACTTTGTTGTAAGCGTACCCGAGAAGCTTGATTTCACGACAGCTGCCCCTATTCTGTGTGCCGGTATCACCACCTATTCACCGCTGAAATACCATGGCGTAAAAGCCGGCCACAAGGTAGGTGTGATCGGTATGGGTGGCCTTGGACACATGGGCGTCAAACTGGCCATTGCACTGGGTGCCGAAGTCACCCTGTTCACCCGTTCTGAATCCAAAGTGGAGGAAGCCAAACGCCATGGCGTACACCACGTGGTGGTTTCTACTGATGATTCACAAATGGAAGCGTATGCCGGCTATTTTGACTATCTGCTCGATACCATTCCGGTCGCTCACGACATTAACCCCTACCTCAACCTGTTGAAGTTTGATGGCGTACACATTCTTGTGGGCCTTATTGAACCCATCGAACCCACCATCAATGCAATGAATCTTGTGATGAAACGCCGAGTGGTGGCAGGTTCACTGATTGGAGGTATTGCCGAAACTCAGGAGCTATTGGAGTTCTGTGCCGAACACAATATCGGCTGTGATGTCGAAGTGATTACGATTGACCAGATCAATGAAGCCTTCGAGCGTATGCAGAAGGGCGATGTGAAATACCGCTTCGTCATCGATATGAAGAAATCCTACCCGGACGCCTGAGCAAGGTTAGCTGCCGGGAACGCACCCACCCAGGCTACTCATCATTCTGTATCAGACAGTTTTGGATAGCAGAAGGCAGTTAAAATCCCAGACAACATCACCCTGCCAGTCCTACTGACAGGGTGATGTTTTTTTAATCCCTGATGATGGAATAGATCAGGGTATCGCTCAAATTACCCTTGAGATCACGGCGTGCATTCCTGAGCCGACCTTCCTGTTGCATACCCGAATGCTCTGCAACACGCTGGCTAGCCACATTGTTGGCATCACAACTCAGCCAGACACGTTCGAAGCCAGAAACATCAATCAGATGATGACTGATCGCACGAACAGCCTCACTAATGTACCCTTTCCCCTTTGTTTCTACTGCTCCCCAATACCCTACTTCTGCGCTGGGTACCGATTTATTGAGGTTGGACGCATTCATGACGCCGGCAAGCCGGCCTGTCTCCCTGATCCATAAACCATAGATGGCACCATTACCTTCGCGGAAATTATTGAAGGCGCATTCACAAAATTCCTGGCGCTCTTCCAATGTCATGTTGGGCGTTAGCCACTCCAGCCACGGGGCAAGATGCTCATAGGAGCGCTTGAGTTCGTCATGAAGCGGTTCGGCATCATCAGGTTCGAGTTGACGCAGAATCAACCGGGAAGTTTCCAACCTCTGGGGAATATCGGTCATGAATGCTTAAGCTCCATCAGTCACTGACCAGTCAAGACGCAATAGCGCATAGAAAGGCCTGATAAAGGAATAGAAAACATTGCCATTACTGGCCTGAACGAGTATCCCCTGATCCTTGCCTTCTTGTCGATAGCTCCCCAGTGACATCCGTACGAATGATCGAATAGCAGAACATATCACTCAATGCCCCCTGAGGATTACGTCGAGTGTGCCTATACAGAGCCTCGCGCTGCATTCCCGAACGCTCTGCAACACGCTGACTTGCCTCATTCAATACATCACAGGTCAGCCAAAGGCGTTCAAAATTCATTTTTTCAAAATAATGCTGGATCACTGCTCTTACTGATTCACTTATAAAACCGTGTCCTTGTATCACTTCTGCTCCCCAATAGCCGATACAGGCGCTGGGGATAGCCCAATCAATTGAGGATAGCCCCACGGTACCGACAAATGTTCTAGTATCATCCGGTGTGGACTGTGTATGCCTGGATACAGATTCAGCCGTATCGGTACACCACAGCTCATCGGTACACCACAACCCATAGGTAGCACCAATCCCCATAAGGAAATCGTCATATGACCGTTGGCAAAAGGCTTCCTGATCAGCCAGTGTCAGATCAGGTTTGACCCACGAGGCCCATGCAGCAAGGTAATGATATGAGCACTTCATTTCTTCAAAGAGAAATGGTGCATCGGCACGCGTAATTTGCCGCAACATTAGCCGGGGCGCTTCAATCTGCTCGGGTAGCGGTTGCTTCATCCTAGTGTCTCGAACATTCCAGTGACAACAATAAGGCCTTCGTTTCCAGCCCCCCTGCAAAACCAGTGAGTCGCCCATTACTACCAATGACTCGGTGGCAAGGGATAATGATGGGTATACGGTTACGCCCATTGGCAGCCCCCACCGCACGAATGGCTTTAGGGGAGCCAATAGCAGTGGCAAGTTCGGTATAACTCAAGGTATCGCCATAGGGTATTTCCTGAAGCGCCTGCCAAACGCGATTCTGAAACGCTGTTCCCTGTAGTGAAAGCGGCAAATCAAAATGCCTGCGCTCGCCTTCAAAGTAGGCTTCCAATTGGGAACGGGCTTCTTTCAACACGGGATGCTGAGCATCTTCTTGCCAAGCGTCGGTCACCTGTTGCGGATAACGTGTGTTTTCAAACTGTACAAGCTGCAATCCATTAGCATCAGCGGCTAACAGAAGTTTCCCTACGTTGGAATTCATATATGTGTACGACACCATGCTGCCCGACTCCCTATGGATTCAAACCTACATCTGTATTTTCGGCCAATACGCACGGAAATTAAGTCTTGATATACAGTTTCTACATCTCTTTTGATCTGTTGGCGATCTCTTCGTTGAATCCAAACGTAGTAAAATCAGTAATACGTGATGGATAAAGCCGCCCTATCAAATGGTCATGTTCGTGTTGGACGATGCGTGCATGTAAACCATCGGCCACGACATCAATCGGCTGACCATCAGGGTCAATTCCCTGGTAACGAATCGTGGCATAGCGATCTACCTTGGCTCTTAAGCCAGGGATCGAGAGACATCCTTCCCAGTCACTCTCCAGTGTTTCATCCTCAACCGTCACAATCGGATTCAGCAACGCACATGGCGCCACCTCTGGACGCTCAGGGAATTTATCACTCGGTACAACGGCAAAAACCATCAGCTGCAAATCAACACCGATTTGGGGGGCCGCCAAACCGACGCCCCCCGAGGCACGCATGGTTTCGAACATGTCATTGACCAGCGTATGCAGCTCTTCCGTACCAATTTTCTCGGGAGGTACCGGCGGTGCCATTTTCAATAAACGCTCATCACCCATTCTCAGGATTTCACGAATCATCTTTTCCTCTCTTTCGTGCCTCATGCACTACTCAACCAACCGCAACAAGGGGCAGCTGGAAATAAATGCCCGACTAACAGATAAAGCAATATATAACGTTAATCATATAGAGTGGTCCCAAAAACCGCTGACACCCATGATTATCATGTCGTTACAAGAAGTGTTGATCAATATTCCCAAAGTGGTAAGGGTAGTTAGAAACGTCATGATGTCGTAACAGGTAAATAAAATTCATACCTTCTCAGCTCATTTTTGAAAAAAGTGGGGTGAATCAACCCATTATCCGGTTTACTATGCTCCTTTCCCTTTTTGTCAGGAGATAAAACGCATGAGCCATCGCTCCATCAATGCCTGGTTAACTGATATGGACGGCGTGCTCGTCTCCGAAAGCAAAGCGATTCCGGGGGCCGCCGAGCTGATTCAGCAATGGCGTAAGAATAAAACGCCCTTTCTGGTCTTGACCAACAACTCCACCTATACTCCACGCGACCTGAGCGCAAGACTCCGTTACGCGGGGCTGGATATTCCTGAGGAAAGCATCTGGACATCGGCTCTGGCAACGGCCACCTTCCTCAAGGATCAACATCCGGGAGGTTCTGCCTACGTCATTGGAGAAGCAGGCCTCACCACAGCCATTCATGAAGCCGGTTTCATCATGACGGATACTCAACCGGACTACGTCGTGTTGGGTGAAACACGTTCATACTCCTTTGAAGCGATTTCCAAGGCGATTCAGCTGATTAATCAGGGCGCACGCTTTATCGCGACCAATCCGGATCCGACGACGCCAAGTAACGAAGGTCCATTGCCGGCGACAGGCTCTATTGCCGCTTTGATTACCTGTGCAACCAATAAAAAGCCATACATCGTGGGAAAACCCAATCCGATGATGTTCCGCTCTGCGCTAAACAAACTGGGCGTGCATTCCGAAGGTACCGGTATGATTGGGGACCGTATGGATACGGATATAATTTCCGGGATGGAAGCAGGGTTACATACGGTTTTGGTAATGACGGGGATTTCCGACAAATCACATCTGGAGCAATATCCCTTCCGCCCAAAAGAGATCATTGGCTCAGTCGCTGATTTAGTGTCTAAAACGAAAAAACCGAAAGAAGAGGATACCGCAGAAGCCTGAACGTATCGTACACTCAATCCATTTCAGGCAATACGATATTGGCAACGCGCTTATGGCAGGATCTTAGTAAATAAAAAGCCCTCGGCCTACATGGTTGAGGGCTTTGTTTTGGATGTACAAAAAAACGCTGCCTTGAGTTTTGCTGCTTGTTTATCAGGCCTTCAAACCACGCCGGGAGCCCTGATACATCCGGAAGATTTTGTTCGAGTGACAGTACTTGTCGTGTCACAAGAATCTGTACATGTTTTCAACGCTATAAATAGCGATACATATAGGTCGTTGGCCGAAGTGCTTTTCCATTGGGATCATAGGAAAAGTCAGGAATCACTCCGGCTACTTCAAATCCCAATGTAGAATACAGATGCTCAGCGACATCCCCGGTTCGGGTATCGAGTGTCATCAATGTTTTCCCGCTACGTTTCCCATAGGCGATGGCTTCTTCCATCAAGCGTCGTCCCAGGCCTTTGCCGCGTGCATCTGGGTGCACAATCATTTTTGCAACTTCACACCGCTGGGGCTGATTGGGAGGCATAGCTGTAATCACTTGTACAGTACCCGAAACCTGCCCATTTACTTCGGCAACCATTAAGACCCGATGACCATCGATCACCTCTGGATTAACATTTTCGAGCCAAAAATATGATGCATCTTTAACCGATAATGGCGCCATAAAGCTTATGGAAGCGCCCAGATCAACGCTATCAATTAAAATTCGCGTAAGTGCCGCCACATCCGGCTCAATGGAGGTTCCCTCATGAAAGCGTATCTTGGTTGTCATCGTTATACTCGCTTCAAATTGAATGGATAAGGAAGAAAACAGCATCAACACAATAGCCATTTGCTAACAGGTGTATAGGGCTACTATAAAATCTGTAAATATTTCACTCAAAAATGAACCAATTCATCCAGCATCGGTCTCAACAGGTAATTGTTCCCTTGCAATGATCCTTATAATGCCCGGTTTTCTCGACCGGGCTTTTTTTGGCCTCGAATTCGGCAAGCAGACTATACTGCGGGAGAACCCGGCACTTTGATTTACTCAATAGACAAGGAGGTCTTTATGCGTATCCTGATGAAAGCCGTCAGCCTATCCATGGCATTATTGGCAGGAACGGCAATAACAAGTACTGCAATGGCAAGCACCACAATGAAAAGCACGGCCCCACAGACATTAAATGCACAGGTAGGGAAACTGGCTCATATTTCCCTCGAGGCAAATCCCACCACAGGCTATACATGGATGGTGAAACAATTACCCTCCAACCTGATTCTCATCGATGGTCATTATCAGGAAAATCAGCACGAAGAAGGTATGGTCGGGGTAGGTGGACATTACACCTATACCTTTATCGGCCAGCATGTGGGTACGGCGAAACTGCAGCTTATTTATGGGCAGTCCTTCAATAAAGCTTCCTGGAAAACCCGCACCATCACTGTACACGTCAAATAACAACGCACCATTGCCAGCGATGCAATAAAAAACAGCTGGGTTCATGACTGAACTCAGCTGAAAAGGATCGTACATCGTTGGGTGTTGCTCATAAGGGACTATGTGCCCCAATTCCTTCATGACCGCCTTCATGACCGCCTTGCAACCTTCCCTTTACTCTTTTGGCATGGGCCCTAGCTTCACGCCGTCTGGGTAGTATTTCCAACCATCCCGTACCTTGACCTTGTCATCCCACGGCAGCTTGTAATTACCATTGGCAAGGTCTTCTACCCAGGTCAGATAATTGGCGCGTTCTCCACCGGGCTTACCGACGTATCCCCGGCAACCCAGGTTGAAAATATTGTTTTCCAACGCCCAGTGTTCTCTAGCCTTATCTGCCAATCGGGGGAAGAGTTCAGCAGTTACAATCTCCCACGGGTTACGCTGCCCCTGCTGAATGACATTTCCATCATAGTTACAAATTGTGCCCTCACCAAAGTAATAGAACACATTATCGTAACCGGCAAGGTTTACAGAGACGGTATACATAAGGTTTTGCCAGGCATTCGTGCGATTCGTCCAGATCCACTGGTCATTGACTTGTGTGGAATACCCGGAAATACGGATGTAGACATTACAACCTTTGTAGGCCGCTTCACGCGCAAGCTCAGGAAACATGCCATCATGACAAATGTTAACGGCAAGCCTCGAACCTTTCGGGCCATCGCAAACAGGCATCCCCAGATTTCCCGGGCTCCAGGGTTCGATGGGCACCCAGGGCTGCAACTTACGATAGTGCAGCGCAATGTCACCTTCATTGTTAATGATGATCGCTGTGTTATACGGGGGTAAGGAGGGATCTTCATTGGTCTCCATAATGGAGAATACCCCCCACACATCATTTGCCCGACACGCATCCTTGAAGCGCTGAACCTCTGGGCTTTCAAGTGTCAGGAGCATTTCATCGTACGTCCAGATACTCGTATTCAACCCCTGCGTGGAGTATTCGGGAAAGACAATCAGATCAAGGTCAGGATAACCCGCCTTGGTAGAAGCGACCGCCCGGCAAATTTTATCCACCTGAACCTGAATATCTTCCGGGCCTGCAATAACAGGTACGGGATATTGAATGGCAGCCACCAACAGGGCCTCTTCCCAGGCACTTACACTTCCTGTACTTCCCATGATAACTCTCCTTGCTTGGTATCGACGGCTAACGCCGAATGTTCTTGTCATTGTTTTACAAGTATTTCTAGTCACCGGTGGGCAAAACACCTACGGGGCACTGTGAAGTACCTATCGTGTTGCGTGTTATCGCATGCACGTTTTTCTGCGCTGTATATGGGTCATTTATCCATTGTCGATAAAAATCGAATGGGCACTCAGCGACACCATGTTCGCCATCGCCTGAATGGAATACGCCTGTATAGCCACGATGCAGGAGCTTGAAGAGGTGATTTTCGGACTGATCATTCTGCCGGGCATCACGAATTTGGCTGACAGAGAGTTGAGCATATTGGACGCCCATTGGCTCTTCTCCACACTCTCCCAATGTGCGGCCATCAAATCCGATAATGGAAGAATGCCCGAAATAAGCGTAAACACCATCAAAGCCGGCCGCGTTGGCGACGGCCACATAACAGTTATTTGCCCAGGCCATCGCTTTGGACATGATGATCTGTTGTTCTTTAGAGGGATACATGTAGCCCTGACAGCGAATAATCAGCTCGGCACCTTTCATGGCGCAGTCTCGCCATATCTCCGGATAGTTACCGTCGTCACACACAATGAGGCTGATTTTTAACCCTTTGGGCCCCGTACTGACATGCGTCGTGTCTCCGGGATACCAACCCTCGATCGGACACCATGGAATACATTTACGGTACTTCTGAACAATATCGCCGTGATTGTTAATCAATACGAGCGTGTTGTAGGGTGCCTTGTGCGGATGTTCCTCATGCTGCTCTCCAGTAATGGAGAAAACACCCCATGTATTCGCTTTTTTACAGGCGGCGGCAAAAATATCCGTTTCAGGCCCGGGGATGGTCGTCGCAGTCGCCATCATCTCCTGCGGGTCATACATGATGCCCATGGTGCTGTATTCAGGGAATATAACGAGATCCATCCCCGGAAGCCCCTGCTTCATACCAATAAGCATATTGGCTATCGCATGAGCATTCTCCAGTACGGCTTCCCGGTCATGTAACCGCGGCATCGCATAATTCACGACAGCAACGCCTACATTATCCGCACTACTTGATATGTCTCCATGACGCATATTGTGGCCCTTCACATGAGGAAGACCAGACGTTGATCTTCATTCCGATTAGCGGATGAGGGTGAACTGACGGATAAGCCCTCTGAACATACTGTGCGGAATCATGATCACGCTGCCTACTGGGCATCCTCCCCGGGCGATATACGTCATTTGACGTACTGAAATCATCAGATAAACAGGCATGATGTAAGGGAATAATAAAAAGTCCTTCCATAGAGGGAATGTAGTACAGGCCTCATCCCATCTTTCCCTACAGGATGGATGGAAGCCCCCTCTATAAAGAGCAGTGCCCATAACAACAATTTTTATAAACAATCCGGCTGGAGAGTAGATCTGCATTCACCGCAGGTAGAAAGGCTCTCAGGAGATACCGAATGACAACCCAGTACGAAGTGAACTCCCCACCCACAGGTAGCAATAACAGTGGTCATAGCCATAGCGCCAATGAAACACTGGAAGATTACACGTTACGTTATGCACCACGTAGTTTTCGCCGCTGGAGCCCTGCTGTAGTCTCAATTACTGCGTTGGGGGGCATCGCCTATCTGGCTGACTTCTCCATTGGTGCCACCATGGGGCTATCCCATGGCACCATCAATGCCCTTTTAGGCATATTGGTCGCGGCAGTCGTCATCTTTGTCACCGGAATGCCCATTGCCTTTTATTGCGCACGCTACAATATTGATTTGGATTTGCTGACACGCGGGGCCGGCTTCGGGTTTTATGGCTCTGTCCTGACCAGTATCATCTTTGCAACTTTCACCTTCATTTTCTTTGCTCTGGAAGGCTCGATCATGGCACAGGGGCTCCTGTTGGGGCTGCATATACCGCTATGGTTGGGCTACCTGATCTCGACAGTGATTGTGATTCCGCTCGTCATGTACGGGATGAAAGTCCTGAGCACGCTGCAAGTATGGACTTCCCCCATCTGGCTGATCATGATGATTGGGCCGGTACTGTATCTTCTGGGCACGCATCCGGGCTTTTTCTCCGAATGGCTCAGTTATTCTGGCCAATCCGATGGCGGCGTGCATCTCTCCGATATCATGTTGGGCGCGGGTGTGGCGCTATCGCTCATGGCTCAGATCGGGGAACAGGTAGATTACCTTCGTTTCATGCCTACCCGCACACCAGAAAACAGCAAAAGCTGGTGGTTATCGGTTATCGCCGCAGGGCCAGGTTGGGTAATTCTGGGCGCACTCAAGCAAGCCATCGGTTGTTTGTTGGCGGTATACGTCGTCGGCCGTATCGGTTCGACTGCAGCATCAGAGCCTATCCAACAATTCATGGGCGATTTCAGTTTAATGATGCCAAGCTGGGCGGCACTAACACTCGCCGTTATTCTTGTCGTTATCAGCCAGATCAAAATCAATGTCACCAATGCCTACAGCGGGTCTTTGGCGTGGACGAATGCTTTTACTCGCGTCACCAAACACTATCCCGGCCGCCTTGTCTTTCTATTTGTTAACGTCGCTATCGCACTGGCGCTCATGGAAGGCAATATGTTCTCGGTACTCGACAACATTCTTGGCTTTTATTCGAATTGCGCTGTGGCATGGGTCGTCACTGTGGCAACTGACATTGTGATCAATAAATATCTATTGAAGTTGTCACCCAAACTGCCCGAATATCGCCGCGGCATGTTGTACAACGTCAACCCGGTAGGCACTGTGGCGTTCATTCTCTCGGCAGGGCTTTCCATTCTGGCGTACTTCGGAGCACTGGGTTCTCTGCTCTCTTCATACTCTCCTCTGGTAGCTATTGTCGTTGCCTTTGTAGCAACACCCGTCATGGCCGTCATTACCGGCGGAAAGTTCTACCTGAAGAAAACGGATGATGGCATCAAGGCACCGCGCTTTGATGAAAGCGGTGCACCCGCAGCCGGTGATTATCATTGCGTCAGTTGCGAGCAAACCTATGAGCGTCCGGATGTGATCTATTCACGGGAATTCAACGGCGTTGTCTGTTCCCTCTGTGCAACCACCAAAGTGAAAGAAATGTCGTAGTAGCCAACTCATAGGTGTGGGCAACCAAATTGCCTGCACCTGCCCGTTCTGACGTACTACCTGAGTATGTCAGAGATCCTCATTGCCGGAGCGTATGTCGTTGGATCGCGACTCGCCTCCGGCCTTTTTATATTCCCCTTGCCTTACTGCATACGCTAACTGCACTACTCACAAACGCGTCAAACAACGTAGCGCCATGGCCGCTGCCTGGGTACGATTTTCTACCCCTATTTTCCGATAGATCTGCTCAAGATGCTTATTCACTGTGCGTGGGCTCAATTCAAGGATTTGGGCAATCTCCCGATTGGTTTTTCCCTGTGCTATCCACAACAGCACGTGCGATTCACGTTGTGTCAGACGCAGCATTTCCTTTAAAAGGTCAGCTTCTGTTTCACCATCGTCGGCGGTTAATCGAAACAGATAGGCCTCCTCCATCAGGCCTAAAAATCGCAATCGCCATGGCCCGATACCCAAGCGTTGCAAGTCTCCCGGTAGAGGTGTCTGCTTCAACCATTGAGTGACGATTCCTGGTATTGTCTCGGCAGCGTCACCATAGGCTTCACGCCATTGGCCTATCTGTGATGACACCCACGCCCACTCTCCCGCTTCATTCATCGAGAAAGAGCTCTGCCCCAGATAATCCAATGCTCGACGTGTTGCACGTGCTTCATGTGTATTGCGTAAATGTACTCGGATTCGGGCAATCAACTCAGCGGGATGGATGGGTTTGGTCACATAATCCTCCGCGCCAGAATCAAACCCTTTTACTACATGCTCTGTTTCGGAAAGCCCCGTCATAAAGATCACGGGAATACCGGCAACATCAGGTCGTGCCTTCAGTTGACGGCACGTCTCAAAACCATCCAGCGTGGGCATCAGCGCATCAAGCAAAATCAGATCAGGCACCATACGAGTGGCAATCTGAATCCCCTGTTCACCATCCAGCGCCACCAGGGTTGTAATACCTGCCTGCTCAAGCGCCTGATGAATCATGCCGAGTGAATCAGGAGAATCATCAACCACCAGAACGACATCCTGACGTTGTGGATAATCCAACGAAGTCATAGCTGTTTCTCCAGTAGTCGAATGATGTCGCGGAAATCCAGTCTGGCAAGAGCCATATCCAGCGCCTTCAACTGCATTGCATCAAAACGTTCATCTGAATGCGCTTTCTTTAACTGTTGGCGTAATCCACTCAAGTGCCCAACTTCGGCAAGTGCCAACGTCTCATCTCGCCATTGATCAAGCGAGTATGACGATTCATGGTGAGTGCGCTTGTCCAGAACATCAGCCGCATTATTATCATCTTGAACGTCTGTTTTTATTGCGTGCGCTGCCATTCCGGGCGTCGACAGGGAGGGTGAGGTTTTCACGTACCTGAAGTCAGGCTGTTCATGGACCCACTCCAGCGCCAAATGTTGTGCAAAAGTATGCAACAACTCCTCCATTACAAAGGGCTTAAGAATATAGTCATCATGAAAATCTCTGGGAATATCCATGGATTCCTGAGTATCCGCACTGGCAGACAACATCACGATCGTTCCCGAATATTGTTGTTGCCTTAGCGCTTCAGCCGTTTCCCAGCCAGTCATGCCCGGCATCCCGACATCCATCAACACAAGCTCAGGTGTGGAGGGCAGCACTTGCTGAAGTTGATGCAAGCAATCCATGCCATCAGCACTCGTTCGTACGTTGAATCCAAGAGAGCTCAAGACATCCTGCATCAATTGGCGATGACCTGCATCATCATCCACGACCATAATAGTCTTGCGTGCCCCCTTGTATCCAACAACCCACGGTGTAGTGGCAGGGGTGATCGCCTGGGACTGAACACGGGACAACATAAGACTGAGCTGGAAGTGGCTCCCTTGCCCCGGCTGGCTGGATGCCACCAGCTCTCCGCCCATGACCTCGGCCAGGAGTCTGGAAATGGTCAGCCCCATGCCCAACCCCTCAACGCTGGGCTGGCCGGGAGTAAGTATCCGTTCAAAAGGCTGGAAAATGCGGTTCAGATCATCAGCCGCAATACCTACACCGGTATCACGAATACTGAAGCGGGCAATCTGATTTTGATAGCTGATACTCAGGCTCACCTTCCCCTGATTAGTGAACTTTACGGCATTGGAAAGAAGATTGGTCAGAATCTGTCGTAGCCGTTTTTCATCTGTTGTCACCCATTCAGGGAGAGTTTTCTCCCCTGTCACCTCAAACACGACCCCTTTTTGCTGAGCCATGCTCTGAGCCATCAGGCACAGATCACCCATGATCTCCCTGATCCGGCAATGGCCTCGCTTAAGCTCTATCCTGCCTGCTTCGATCCGCGAAATATCCAGCAATTCTTCTATCAATTGAGAAAGATGCGCCGTATTGCGCCGAATGGCACTGATAGCCGGACGTTTGTCCTCCGGGATGCTGCGGTCTATCTCCAACAGCTGCGCATAGCCATAGGCTGCATTCAACGGGGAACGCAATTCATGACTCAACCCTGTCAAATAACGGCTTTTGGCACGGCTGGCCGTCTCGGCCTTTTCCTTGGCTTTTTGCAGTGCGTGGTCCGTTTTTTCATGGGCTTCCACTTCCTCCATCAGCATGGCTGTCTGGCGATGGCTCTCTTCCCGCGCCAGTTTTTTGCTTTCATGCGCCAGTACGACCAGCCAGCAAATTACGCCCAGCAGGATCATCAGCATGGTATAGATTTGAAGAAATACCGGTAATATGGCAGCGGGTTGCAGGCCTTCGCCCGGTAATTGACGATAGATCAGCGTCATCATGCCAGTGATCAGGCACATCACTGAACCAAAGAGCCCCACAAAATGTGCCATGCGCGAATTCAACGCGGGATACCATGGCGTGGGTAAAATACGCTTTAGCCATGAGGTCAGTTGCTCGGCTGCGGACGCATTTTCCTTACACATCCCCCCACAGCGGGCATCCAGCGAGCAGCATAATGAACAGATTTGGCTGTAATAGGCGGGGCAAAAGGACATGTCTTCAGCATCAAACGCATGACCACAAATACAACAGGCATGTTGCCTGCCTTCCACAATGTGATCGACAGGGCGCGCATGGTGATAGCGCCCTTTTGTCCACCATGCCAGCAAGGGTACCGTTACGAGTGTCGTCAATAATGTCAGATAACAAGCCAATGCCTGCGCTGTGCTCCCGAGGAAATCAAGATAGGCCAACAGCCCCAGTAACACAGCAATGGCCATCGAGCCAATCCCCACAGGATTGATATCAAACAGGTACCCACGCCTGAATTCGATCTTTTCAGGACACAAACCCAAGGGCTTATTGATACAGATATCCGCAACCACACTACCCATCCAGCCGATCGCGATAATCGAATAGCTTCCTAAAATCAGGGTGAAAGCACGATACATCCCGACTTCCATCAACAATAGGGCGATCAACAGATTAAACACCAACCACACGACACGGCCGGGATGGATATGAGTCAGACGTGAGAAGAAATTCGACCAGGCCAACGAACCCGCGTAGGCATTAGTGACGTTGATTCTCAGCTGACAGAGGACGATGAAGAGGCACGTAAATGCCGTCAGTAGAATTCCCTTGAAGGGCACATAGCTGAATCCAACCAGATACATGTGTAGTGGCTCTGCCGCCCGCAGTACATCCAGGCCACTGTCTACCGCCAATACAGCAAGAAAAGAGCCGGCTAATGTTTTACACAAACCAATCAGTGTCCAGCCCGCTCCTCCTGCAAGTAGCGCTCCGTTCCACGACCAGCCCATGCGTACAGGAAATTTACCCTGGCGTTTTGTCTGTTGAGTTGAGGAATCAGTATCCCCCGAAGATGAAAAGAACGGCGTAACAAGGGTCGGCGTATGTTCGTCGTTCACTTTTTTCATCGGACTGACTGTATATACATGTTGCCTACCTGTTCGTACTGGCCTTTTAACGGGTAGAAAACGCAGATAGTCCACTTGCTCACATGTCTGCCCGATTAGCGCAAACAGTACTGTGCTAATGGCACCAAACTGTACAAGATTGAAGCCTGATGAGTGTCCTGGTGAATGATAGGAAGTCCATTGTGACCATGCGTGTGAATCATGGTAGTAAATACAGAGGAACGGCAATAACTGCAGCGACACCCATATAGGGAGAGTAATAACCTGAAATCGGCTGATGTAGGTGATCCCATGGGAAACAATCGGCAGTACAATCAGCGAGCACAGGATATAACCCATCCATACGGGCACATGTAGGAACCAGTCCAGCGCCTGAGCCATAACGGTGGATTCAAGGGCAAAGAATATAAAGGTAAACGTGGCGTAAATAAGGGAAGTCAGGGTAGACCCGAGATAACCAAAACCTGCGCCGCGTGTGAGTAAATCTATATCCAGCCCTGCACGCGCCGCCGTTCTGCATATCGGGATCGACAGCAAAAATAACAAGGCAAACACCACCAGACACGCTATCAGCGTATTAGTGAATCCATACTGTAAGGTAGCCTGCCCTCCAATCGCCTCCTGTACCAGAAAACCTGCCGATCCCAACGCCGTAATTGCAACAGTAGAAGGGCGCTTACGTGCTGATTTGGCCGTAAAGCGTAGTGAAAAGTCTTCCAGTGTCTGATTGGCTACCCACTGATTGTAGTTGCGTCGTATCGGAAAGATACGCTGCTTTGGAAGCCTGTTTGTATTTATTTTCATCGCGCGTGGTCTGCCCGCACTTTAGGGATCGAGTTGTTATTATCATTGTGGATCGTTGCATCATGCGGACAACATACCAGCGTGCCTGATGAAATCGATTACCTGGTCCAGACCTTCCCCTTTCGCCAGATTGGTGAAGGTCCATGGACGCCCATTACGCATTCTTACCGTATCTTCTTTCATGACAGCAAGAGATGCACCGACATAAGGCGCCAGATCGGTCTTGTTGATGACCAGAAAGTCAGAGCGTGTGATCCCGGGGCCTCCCTTACGAGGAATCTTTTCACCCTCGGAAACATCAATCACATAAATGGTGAGATCAGCCAATTCAGGGCTGAACGTTGCACTCAGGTTGTCACCACCGCTTTCGATAAAAATAATATCAAGATTCTTCAAATCACGGGAAAGCGTTTCAACAGCAGCCAGATTCATCGAGGCATCCTCACGAATTGCCGTATGCGGGCATCCTCCCGTTTCCACGCCAACAATACGCTCAGGCGCCAATGCACCTGCCTCTGTCAGAATACGCTGATCCTCACGGGTGTAGATGTCGTTGGTGACTACGGCCAACTGATAAGTGTCCCGCATGGCCTTGCATAGCTTTTCCAGCAGTGCCGTCTTGCCTGAACCGACAGGGCCGCCCACACCAATACGTAAAGGCTGTTTATAGTCAGACATTGATTCTTTCCCTCTTGTATATATTTTTATCGAAAAGCACCTGTACTCTGCCTTTCATAACAGTTCATCAGGAGCGGAACAAGCGAGTGTGCTGAGTTTCATGGCGCGAAGAGGCAATGGCCACAAGAGGCACACTCCCCCCCAGTTCGTCATCCTCTAGAGCCATGGCCAGCGATAGTTGCTCGTCGAGTATCTGGCTCATCTCAATCAGAAGAGCCTGTGCGGCCTGCTGACCATAAGGCACCAGTTTGAGCCCCGCCATCACGCTGTTCTCCAGCCAGCTATAGCCATAACCCGCCAGCAAATCACGCAAGGGAATCTCCCATATACAGCCTGCCCAGGCGAAGCCACTGGCTTGAGTAAGCTGCAATGCTGCACGCCATGTGTCTTGCTCAGGCGCGATAGAGAGCCCCTGAAGTACCCTGAACAAGGCTTGGCTACGTTGTTGCTCTTCCTGACGGGTTTCCATGGTCTCCCGGCTACTCAGCAGCCATTGCCCCCAAACACGACACGTATCAATGTCATGATGGGCACATGCCTGATAAAGCCGCTGTAGAATGGGTAAATCCACGCGTACCAGTGAATGCTCCAGCTGAAGCAGTTGCCACTCCCTGAATGCCTCTACCGTTGTTACCCAGCCTGCTTCCGTGGCCCACTCCAACCCTTGCGAATAGGTAAAGCCACCTATCGGCAAGGAAGGGCTACTCAATTGCAATAAGCGCATCAGGCTAAGGGACACAGGCCTCTCCATGTTGTACCAAAGGCGTTTTATATCTCACAGGCATGGCATGCAGATACTTTCCTGTATGGACACTCTCAGTCAAATACATTAACTTAAGATAATATTAAAAACTGTCAGGACTAATGAGAATGTCCATGGCCATGCGAATGATGGCCCTGCGCGTAAGCACCTGAAACAGGTTCGAACGGCGCGTCTTCGGTTGTGACCGTCAGCCCCAAGCCACGCACCATATCATCCAGTACATGATCATGATGATAAGCAAGGCGCCCACGACCAATTTCCAACGGTACATGCCGGTTGCCCAAGTGGTAACAGGCCGTCGCAAACGCCAGGGGATCATCGGTATAAACGGCGGAAACAGTTTCATCGGCAGCAATGACCTGGATGATCTCCGTACCGTCTTCACTGGCAAGAAGATCACCACCGCGCAACAGGAGTCCGCGCTCCAGATGCAAACCGGCTTCTTCACCATCATTGAGCAGGATACGGGCGCGGCTCTTCATGCGGGTATCCAGATCCAATGTAGTCGTACGTACCGAAGTGTCAGCGTGGGGCGTGGTATCTACCAACCGTTGAGTGAGAAAGAGCATGACGCATCACCTTGTTTTTGGGAGTATTTCAACTGCCTTGATCACTTTAATTATGTAGTTCGGCTTGTTTCCTCTTCGTGCAGCCACCGCTTATCTCACGAATTGGATATTCTTCTGTTGGGCATAACAACGGCTATACCAGCAAGAAGCATTCATACTATCCTTAATGATTAGGCTCATTATTGCCGTAATGATAGACAGCGCCATACGAATAAAAGGGCATCGTTATCACACGTTAAAAGAGCATATCAAAAAGCAGGCGCACTAGACGAAATCGATACGCCGGAACTGTACGAGTTACGCAGATTAGCAAGCGTTCTGACGACAAGAATAAATGTCCCGATTCAAGGGAAAATGACAAGGGAATATCACCATGGCATCCGTTAATCGGTATCCGCGTTATCGTTGGCTTACTGTACCAACACTCTGTTTTACCATTATCCAGCCACTGCATGCTTATGCGACTGGTACTCTCTCAGGTACGGGTGCTCTCCCATCTGCTGAAAACAAGGCATTACAGGGAACGACACCTGCTTATATTCTAAACACAGAGGTGGTCAAAGCCTCCCCCGAAGCCATACAACAGGCTGCTACCGAACACGCCTTCCTTCCCGATCATGCGACTGTAGGGATGTTGGGAAGACAACCTTTGCAGGATACCCCGTTTTCCGTCAATGTATTGAATCAGAAACTCTTTAGCACCCTTGGTTTGCAAGATACCGCAGATGCGCTGAAATACTTTCCATCCACTCAGATGGAATTTCGTGATGGCAATGGGACAGGCAGACCTCAATCACGTGGCTTCGAAGGCGGTGTCATCGAAAACATGCACGAGGATGGCTTTAACATCGTTGCCACTACACCGATCCCCATGGAAATGTATGATCACATGGAGATCGTCAACGGATTGACCGGTCCTCAGTATGGTGCGGCGAATCCGGCTGGTGACTTCGATTACTACACCAAACGTCCCACGCGCACATATCAGAATACCTACGCGACGAGCGTGACCAACCATGGCCGGATCATGAATAGCCTTGACCTTGGCGGCTCACCCTCACGCTATGTCGGTTATCGCATCAATTTGCTGCACGAAGAAGGGAAGGCCTGGGCACAAGACTCCCACCTGTACCGTACACTCGGAAGCCTGGACGTTGATATTCATCCCACGTCATCCACGACCCTCCAGTTGCATGACAGCATGTATCGTTGGGAAGGACATGGCTTCCCCGGTGGCTTCCAGAATTACGTTGATTACGGCTTACCCAGTGCGATGGATGCACGGCGGCGAGGCTATGGGCAAAAGTATGCCGGCTCCAATATGCGTACCAATACACAAAGCTTCAAGGTACTCCAGAACCTTGGTAACGATTGGCAGCTCACCTTCGGGCTTTTGCATCAGAATGCCTTCAGGCAAACCCACAACATCACCAATGTGATGATTTCACCCACGGCATACGAACAAAAATATACACGGATCAATGCAACCGCGTGGAAATTCAATGTCTTGAGCAACCTGGCCACACTGGCGGGCAGCTTCCATACCGGCACGCTCAAACATCATGTTACGTTAGCGACAAATGGATTTCGCTGGAGCACACTTAACGGCAACAATTCGGCCTTTCAAGGCGTATCGGCCAACCCCGTTATAGGGACAGCGCCGTTGAATCATCCAAAGGCATTCCACAAACCTGATACCCCCTCATTGCCTCATTACAAATCCAGTACTGTTCGCCAGCAGAATGTGATGATAGGGGATGCCATCGATTTAAACCGTCACTTCACATTGCAACTGGACGGCAGCCACAGCTTCTTCCACTACAAGGCGTGGAACAAAAAAGGAGAGCGTACATCTGGAGGCAGCGATGGTGGAAATAGCGCGACCGCTGCTTTCCTCTATAAGCCCTCCCAGCAGCTGACCACCTATCTAGCGTACGCCAGTTCATTACAGATAGGCGGAATGGCGCCCAGTGGTGCCAAAAACGAGTTCCAGTTGCTCTCTCCCATCCGCAGTAAACAATGGGAATTGGGCCTCAAGAGCCGAATCAGTGACCGTGTAGACGTCAATGCCGCCGTCTTCCGCATTACTCGCCCACTGGCCTTCGTCGGAAATGACGGCTATTACCGCAATGAAGGCAAGCAGCGCAACTACGGCGCCGAGCTATGGGCAACCGGTAATCCAATACAGCACCTCCATATCATGGGCGGCGTCACCTGGCTGAATGCCAAGCTGCTGGATGCCTATGATCAATCTACCAGTGGCAAAAACGTGGTAGGCGTCCCCCATTATCAGGCCAATATGCTGGTGGAATATCAACTGCCACAACTGGAAAACCTTACCTTGCTCTCCAACCTGCACTATGTCGGCAAGCGCGCGGCTGATCCAACAAATCATACCTGGGCAGGTCGATATGCGACCATTGATATGGGCGCCCGTTATGTCGAACCCGACCTATATGGTCACAGGCTCAGTGTAAGCCTGATGATCGAAAACCTGACCAATCGAAAATACTGGGCAGGTGTTTTCCCAAGCTCGATCTATGGCAATACCGGATCAAACTATACCGCGTATTTGGGGACCCCCAGAACGGCTACGCTTTCTGCGAGTGTTTCTTTTTGATCATCAGAAATCAAAATAAAAAGTACCGCTGCGTCATGGGCAGCTCATGAGCGGGCTCACATGTCAGGAGCTCGCCATCGGCACGAACGTCATAGGTTTGTGAGTCCACCTGGATATCGGGTGTCAGGCCATTGTGAATCATGTCATGTTTGCCAATATGACGCGTGCCCCTGGCGACACCGATCAGGCTTTTAAGCCCCAGATTAAGGTCCACGCCCTCTTCTTTTGCACGCGCTGAAAGAAACGTCATGCGGGTCGCATGGCGTGCATCCCCCAAAGCCCCAAACATCTCGCGATAATGGACAGGTTGAGGCGTTGGGATAGAGCCATTGATATCTCCCATAGGGGCGACAGCAATCATCCCCCCCTTGATCACCATCGAGGGTTTCACACCAAAAAACGCCGGATCCCAAAGGACCAAATCAGCCAGTTTACCCACTTCCACAGAGCCCACTTCATGTGAAATACCATGAGTAATGGCCGGGTTGATGGTGTACTTGGCAATATAGCGTTTTACACGGAAGTTATCGGCTTCAGCGGTATCCTCTGGCAAGGCACCACGCTGGACCTTCATTTTGTGTGCCACTTGCCAGGTCCGGAGAATAACCTCACCCACTCGCCCCATGGCCTGTGAGTCTGAAGATGTCATGGAGAACGCTCCCATGTCATGCAGAATATCTTCTGCCGCAATCGTTTCACGACGGATACGTGACTCTGCAAAGGCAACGTCTTCCGGAATGGCGGGATCAAGGTGGTGACACACCATCAACATATCCAAGTGCTCATCGACCGTATTACCGGTATAAGGCAGCGTCGGATTGGTAGAAGAAGGCAAAATATTCGGTAAGGCACAGGCGCTGATGATATCGGGGGCATGACCGCCACCCGCACCTTCCGTATGGAACGTATGGATAGTCCGATCACCAATAGCCTGCAGCGTATCCTCGACAAATCCACCTTCGTTCAGGGTGTCGGTATGAATAGCGACCTGTATATCTTCTTCGTCGGCGACTGCCAAACAACAATCAATGGCCGCTGGTGTTGAACCCCAATCCTCATGCAACTTTAGTGACATGGCACCGGCGGCGACTTGTTCACGTAAGGCCTCAGGATGGGAAGCATTCCCCTTCCCCATCAAACCAATATTGACCGGCAAGGTATCCGATGCCTGCAACATACGCGCGATATTCCACCGCCCGGGTGTACAGGTGGTGGCGTTGGTACCCGTGGCAGGGCCAGTCCCGCCTCCCAACATGGTCGTAATGCCTGCTGTAATGGCCTCGTTCACCTGTTGTGGAGCGATAAAGTGGATATGGGAATCAATACCACCCGCCGTTACAATTTTGCCCTCAGAAGCAATAATTTCTGTACCTGCTCCGACAGGAATAGTGACGCCCGGCTGGATATCAGGATTGCCGGCTTTTCCGATGGTATGAATACGCCCCGACTTGATGCCAATATCCGCTTTGATGATGCCCCAGTGGTCGATAATCAATGCATTGGTGAGCACCAGATCCATACTCTCGTGATCAGACATCTGACCCTGCCCCATACCATCACGGATTACCTTCCCGCCACCAAATTTGACCTCCTCACCATAGTGAGTCAGATCATCCTCTACTGCGATCCACAGGTCAGTGTCAGCCAGTCTAATGCGATCGCCCGTGGTGGGCCCAAACATCTCGGCATAGGCCTGACGCGATAGCGTCGTTCGATCGCTCGATTGTGGCGTCTCGGAGCCAGTAAGGGGCGTCGCATTTTTTTCGTTTGAATGATGGGGCTTGGACGTACTCATGATTAATCCAGATCTCCCTGTATTTCACCACGAAAGCCAAAAATACGCCGCTTGCCTACAACAGGGATCAGCGTAATTTCACGTGCCTGCCCAGGCTCGAAACGCAGTGCGGTTCCAGCTGCAATATCAAGGCGGCACCCTCTAGCCAACGCACGCTCAAAATGAAGGGCAGGGTTCACTTCATAGAAGTGATAGTGTGAGCCGACCTGAATGGGACGATCACCATGATTCTCAACTCTCAGGGTAATTCGCTGGCGCCCCGGATTCAGTTCGATATGCCCCGCGGCTACTTTGATTTCACCTGGAATCATTTTTTCCTCTTGTACTTACTTTTGTACTTATTAGGGAAGATACAAGTAACAAGGTCTACAGATAGCCGCAGGCATGGCCACAGCACTACGCTCCTTGCGCCTTGAAGATGCTGATCGACTTACCACTATCCTTTCAGCACCAACGGCTAAACAATCGGATCATGAACCGTGACGAGTTTAGTGCCATCTGGAAACGTGGCTTCTACCTGTACTTCCGGGATCATTTCAGCGACACCTTCCATGACTTGTTCACGACTCAGTACATGCCGAGCCGAAGACATCAACTCCGCTACTGTTTGACCGTCACGGGCACCTTCCATGATCGCGGCACTGATCATCGCTACCGACTCGGGATAATTCAGTTTAAGCCCGCGATCCAAACGGCGCTCAGCCACCAGTGCCGCTGTAAACAGCAGCAGTTTGTCTTTTTCTCTTGGAGTCAGCTCCATGACGTTATCTCATTTATAATCATGGCATTAAATAACAATGACATTGTGTGGCACACGTTGTTATGGTTTTATTCACTCCGCTTTATTACGTGCCTAATAATGGCAGCGTGGCGGATATTATGACGATTTTTCTTTTTATAACAGCCTTTCAAATCTATTACAGGCTTTTTTCCATCGCCACTAGATCAATATCGTCAAACTGATCAACATCTCCATTTGGAGAGAATCCATTTTTCTCCCAAAACAGACGCGATTGTTCATTGGTTCTGGCATAACTAAGGAAAACATTTGTGATGCCCTGACTTTCGAAGCCCTCAAGGACATGCTTCAAAAGAAGAGAACCAATTCCCTTGCATTGATGCGTTTGCTCAATGATAAGCAAGCCGATCATCCCTGTATTGTGCTCGGGATAATGTGCAATTGTTTCAACAAATCCTATTAGCTTACCTTCGTGAATAATGCCTTCATTACGCTTATTCTCTGGCTGAGCTCCAGGGGGGAGCGCCGTCAACATTCTGTACGTTTTTTTTAGCGTAGGACTTTCATGCATATGTCGATAATAGGTTTTATTGGTTTTCAGTAGATCGAACAGAGATGGGACATGTTCCTGAGTTATCGGGATTATTATAGTCAAGTATTTACCTCACTTATGGCGACGAGTACACGTCATAAAGAAGGGGAATATTTCACGTTGCCCAAATACGCGGAGCAAGTGGTACTTTTCCAACAATGTCGTGGCGCACCGCTTCCCATAACGCTCTGACCATACGTTCCAATGGAATATTGTCTTCTGCCAGCAGGCGAATAACGAGGATGTTCTCAAGTAATGTTACTCCACCGGGAAAGCGAGAGGTTGCGACCAACGCTTGTACGCGCGACAGCAGGGTATCAGTGGCAGGATAAACAAGCAGTGTCGCTTGCATCGCATATCCACTCAACACAGCTGCACCTGCGGAAACGCGCAATACCTCGTTGATCACCAGTTGTTCATCCAATGTCACCTGAAGTCGCGAGGTCACATTACCGCTATCAAAGGTCTCGCCCATGACAGGACGTCCAAAACACAGCGTCTCACAAGCAATCAATCCTGCGCCCGACGCTAACTGATAAGTCGAGGTGAACGCTGCATTCGCACCAGCGAAGAAGATTGTGCCCGGTGGTAACCACTCGAGCGTAGCCTCTTTTTCTACCCGAAAATGCTGATTGATCTCGGCTTTAGGCCCTTTGGAACGATAAACCTTGTTGGCTCCCGGAGCCGTAATCAACCCCTGAGCTCCAGAGGCCACCGATACTTCGTAAGACAGCTTATCCCCTCCGACAATACCTCCCGGAGGATGCAGGAAATAAAGATGACACAGCTCCCCTTCCGGATAAAACGGCCGTTGAACCCTGAGCGGCCCCGTATGAGAGGCATGCGTTAGTGCTGTACGTGTGTTCTTTTTCGCCAGATGGACGCGGAGCGAGGCCTCCCACGCAGATGATGAACTGTTGGCCCACACAACAACACACTCCCAAGTATATTCAGTCACTCATAAATGCAAAATTAAAATACAGGACGACAATGAAGTACAGGAAGAATACTTGTACAAATTCGTGCGTTACAAATAAATGAGTGAACTATACTCGCTAAAGATCAGAATATGGATGAATATCTGAAGATAGCCCCCCCTGCGAATCACTCATGACAACTATAGATCAGGATAAAAAGGGAGTTTCATGACCATTATCGAGTGCATACTTGCCATTCTCACCCTGGTACTGGTGTGGAAGTATCAGCCTTCCCGTGAGAAGAAGTTACCACCTGCCGCTCAGGCAATAGTGGTTCTACTTTTGCTACTTGTTGCGTTCTCACGTATTACAGAAGCAAGTTATACGGTGAGTCCAACACATGATAGGGTAAAAACTTCATCAATGGATACCGCCGATACAAGCGGGTTCATTATCGGGATATTTTCCACACAAAATGCCAATGCGCCTAAAAACGTGAAGTCACAACAGGCATTGGGAGAAAAAACATCTCCCAATGATGACGACGATGAAAACAATTTAGACGACGATGACGAAGATACTTTCAGTGACGATGAGGAATAGGACTGATCGCAGGAGTATTCAGCTCTACGCAAATAGATAACTCCGTATTTCCAACTACATATCATCGATTAACCCGTTTACTGAACAAAAGAAGGGCCGTGGATAAACCTCTCCACGGCCCTTTTCCATACTTATGAATGCCTTGGCTTACAAATGCGTAAACAGCGTTTCCCCGGGAAGACGGGATTTCGGTAATTTGGCATTGAAGTCGGCATCAGAATGATGCCCCACAGTCAGCACTACGAGGCTTTTGAGATTTTTCTCTTTCAACCCAAAATCCTCATCAACACGTTCGCCATTGAAACCTTCTATAGGCGTCGCATCGAGGCCAAGCGACGCTGCACCGAGCAAGGCACCACCCAGGGCGATATAGGTCTGTTTCGCTGTCCATTCGGGAACATCTCCCGCTTCGCGATGTAGCCCGACAAAAAATGAACGTCCGTTGGCAGTCCCTTCTTTTGCCTCGGGTGTTGAATACCGGCCATCCTTTTCTTCCTGTTCCAACAGCTCATTCAGATATTCATCAGGCAATGACTGTTTGGAAGCGAAGACGATGGTGAGGGATGCATTCAACACTTTGGTCTGGTTAAAGGCATACTCTTCCCCTACAGCTTCTGCGAGCTTTTTCTTACCCTGTTCGCTGCTGACAACCAAAAAGTGCCAGGGCTGGGAATTAACTGAAGAAGCGGTATAGCGGATAATTTCGAGCAATTGCTCCAGGGCTTCAGGTGAAACCGGTTTCTCCGGATCATAGGCTTTGGTGCTGTAACGCGATTGGCTAATATCTACGAGATTCATGACAATTCCTTGTGATAAGGACACCATGGACAACCATGAGTGTCACTTTAAAGTTGTAAAGGTTGCATAAATCATAACGGAAAACGGGGGGATTAAGGCAAGCATAAGTTTGCCAAGACATTATTATTACTGCTCGAATAACATGCACTGGAAATGCAATCGCTCACCCTGTAGCCGGTCTGAATAACACAAACGAGCAATCAAACGGCAAAAACTTATTTATTTTCAAGAAATACGCTAGCCAATTTCTCATCCAATCTCTATGTTAGGGGCATTGGTATACGTGATATCGAAAATGGATAGAGAGCACTTATGAACCGTTTCTCAAAACGGTACTTTTTCAAAACTACAATAACCTTGCTCGGCAACAACCAGTAAAGTTACCAGCGACGCCAGGCAATAATAAAAATATAACCCACGCACAGCCAGAACACTCCATGGAATAAATACCCAGACAACAGCACTTGGTGCATGTCTTGTAGTGTGACCACACATTCCATTATCTCTTTTATTGACAGGAACAGCTGCATGAGACCAGTCACGGTAGCAACGAGCCAGATGTCGTGCTCATGGACACTTGATGAAAACATTGCCATTGCGGAGCGCCTGATACGCGAAGCCCATCGGCAGGGTGCACAAATCATTTTGATTCAGGAACTCTTTGCCTCGCCTTATTTCTGTATTGATCAGAGCCCTGAACATTACGCATTGGCAGAAGAAGAGTCCACCAGCCCACTGTTGGCGCATTTTACGGCTCTGGCTCAAGAGCTGGAAGTCGTGCTTCCAATCAGCTTCTTCGAAAGGGAACATCAGGCCTACTACAATTCCATCGTCGTTATTGATGCTGACGGAACACGGCTGGGTAAGTATCGCAAAAGCCATATTCCCAACGGGCCCGCCTATCAGGAAAAACAATTCTTTATTCCAGGGGATACGGGCTTCAAGGTGTGGGATACGCGTTACGGACGCATCGGTGTAGGTATCTGTTGGGATCAATGGTTCCCCGAGACGGCGCGTTGCATGGCTCTACAAGGCGCGGAACTCCTGTTTTTCCCATCAGCCATAGGGAGTGAACCCGACTACCCCGAGATCAATAGCCAACCGCATTGGACACGCGTCCAACAAGGCCATGCAGCGGCAAACGTGATGCCTGTCATTACGGCCAACCGCATTGGCACAGAGCAAAGCAAAACCCTGAAAGGCGCTGACCAGCAGCCCTATGAAATGACATTTTATGGATCGTGCTTTATTGCGGATCAGACCGGTGAGCTGGTTCAGCAAGCCAATAAAACCGATGAAACCGTACTTGTGCATACGTTTGATTTGGATGCAATTGCCGAACAACGAGCTGCCTGGGGGCTATTCCGTGACCGTCGCCCAACGCTCTATGGCGCTATTGCTACCTCCGATGGTCATCTCGGGAAATAACGATGGCCGTATTCACATCTGAAACAAGCCATTTTCGTATGCCAGCCGAGTGGGAACCTCAGCGTGCGGTGTGGATGCTCTGGCCCTATCGCACGGACAACTGGCGTACGCAGGCATTACCTGCTGAACAGGCATTCGCCGCTGTGGCAGAGGCCATCAGTCGTAAAACCCCCGTGTTCATGGGCGTCCCCGAAGCGTACATGGATACGGCGCAGCAAATCGTGCCTCGCCACATTACACTTGTGCCCATGGAAAGCGACGATGCCTGGTGCCGTGACGTAGGGCCTACTATCGTTATTAACGAAAAAGGGCAGCATAAAGCCATCGATTGGCAATTCAATGCATGGGGTGGTTTGGAAGGTGGGTTATACGACAATTGGGAAAAAGACAGCCGCGTCGCAGCTCAGATCGCCGAATATCTCCATTTCCCCGTAGAAAAGGTCGATATTGTGCTGGAAGGTGGCTCTATTCATGTCGATGGCGAAGGTACGCTGATCACCACAGAGGAGTGTTTGCTTAATACCAACCGCAATCCGCACCTTGGTAGAAAGGAAATAGAGCAGGTACTACGTACACAATTGGGCGTAGACACTATCATCTGGCTGCCATTCGGTACCTACAATGATGAAACCGATGGTCACATTGATAACCTGTGCTGCTTCGTTCGCCCCGGAGAGGTCGCATTGCATTGGACGGATGATCCCGACGATCCGCAGTATGAACGCTCTTGTGCAGCGTTGAAAATACTGGAACAGCAAACGGATGCGAAAGGCCGCACGCTAAAAGTGTGGAAACTGCCACAGCCCGGCCCGCTGTACATGACAGAAGAAGAAGCGGCAGGTATTGAGGCTGGTGCTGCCATACCCCGAATGGCCGGCGAGCGATTGGCGGGCTCGTATGTCAATTTTCTGATCAGTAATGGCCAAATTCTATTTCCTCTATTGGATGAGAAAACAGACGCCGAGGCCCTCCATATTTTCAAGACCATCTTTCCTCGCAACAGCGTCATCGGCATACCTGCCCGTGAAATACTGCTCGGGGGCGGCAACATCCACTGCATTACTCAACAGATCCCCCAATGAAGGAAGTTTTCATGTCTTCATCCCCCTATTCAAGCCAGGCTATCAACGCTTCTCAATATGACTTCTCGATAAAGGATGCCAAGCGTATCTACAACATTGACCAATGGGGTAGTGGCTATTTTGATTTGGATGAAGATGGTGATGTAATCGCCCGCCCATTCGGCATGCAAGGCACACCCGCTATCAAACTGGTCGATATTACAGAAGCACTTAAAGACGCAGGGCTACGTCTTCCCGCTCTGGTGCGTTTCAACAATATTCTGCATTCACGTGTCGAACATCTGTGCCGAGCATTCGACAATGCAACCACCGAACTGAATTATCAGGGTGGGTATACGGCCGTTTACCCGATCAAGGTCAACCAACAACGGCGGGTAGTGGAAGAGCTTCTCAATACTGACGAACGCAACAACAAGCGGCTGGGGCTTGAGGCAGGGAGCAAACCCGAGCTTTTAGCGGTGTTGGCACTGTCATCTGAATCCCCCTCATTGATTGTCTGTAATGGTTACAAAGACCGGGAATATATTCGTCTCGCATTGTTGGGTGAAAAACTGGGGCATAAGGTTTTTATTGTGGTCGAGAAACAGTCCGAGCTTTCCATGATTTTGGAAGAATCACAAAAGTTGAATGTGCGCCCCCGCATTGGGGTACGCGCACGGCTGATGTCGATCGGAAAAGGAAAATGGCAGAATTCCGGTGGGGAAAAATCCAAATTCGGGCTTACGGCACGCCAGGTATTGGCTGTTGTGGAACGCCTCCGCACGGAAGACATGCTGGATTCACTGGAGCTTGTTCATTTCCACCTGGGTTCCCAAATCGCCAACATTCATGATATTCAGCGCGGTCTGCGTGAATGCGCGCGTTTTTTCCAGAGTTTGTATGAAGCCGGTGCTCCTATTCAGGTCGTGGATGTTGGCGGAGGGTTGGGGATAGACTACGAAGGGACGCGCTCTCGCAGTCAATGCTCTACCAACTATTCAATGCCAGAATATGCGAACAACGTAGTGGCCGCGTTCCATCAACTCTGTGAAAGCCAAAACATTCCACATCCCCATATCATTTCCGAGTCAGGACGTGCGCTGACAGCTCACCACGCCGTTTTGATCACCAATATTATTGACGAAGAACGCCAGCTTACTTCAACGCTACCCGCACGCAGTGACTCGGATGCCCAACTGGATGTCCTGTGGAATACTTACGAATGGCTTCAACAACCAGCAGAGCCCCGTTTGATCGCCGAGTATTATCATGATCTGACTCAAGCCTTTCATGACTTGCAGGATCGTTTCGTGTTCGGCGATGCCTCACTGGAAAAAAGGGCTGAAGGCGAAGCAGTGTACATTGCGGCCTGCCATCAGCTGCGGGGGTTACTGGATGACCGTAATCGCTCCCACAGGGAAATACTGGAAGAACTGAATGAAAAGCTGGCGGATAAGCTTTTCGTCAACTTTTCCCTTTTCCAGTCTTTACCCGATGCATGGGGCATTGATCAGGTCTTCCCTGTCATGCCATTGAGTGGGCTGAATACCCTCCCCACGCGACGTGGTATTGTGCAGGATATTACCTGTGACTCCGATGGCCGGTTCGACCTTTATATTGATGGACAA
This sequence comes from Cernens ardua, assembly GCF_051251085.1. NCBI lineage: Bacteria > Pseudomonadati > Pseudomonadota > Gammaproteobacteria > Oceanospirillales > Halomonadaceae > Cernens > Cernens ardua. The sequence goes on along the minus strand of NZ_JBPCZH010000004.1, from coordinate 229,390 downwards.
GGTACGGAGACCTCTCTTCGGCTTCCTGATTGGAAAAAGGATCAAGAGAAACTACTCGGAATGTTCCTCATCGGCGCCTATCAGGAAATTCTGGGTGATTTACACAATCTGTTTGGTGATACGGATACTGTAGACATTACGCTGAAAACCTCAGGTGAATGGTCGCTCGGCCAATGTCTACCCGGTAATAGCGTGGCGCAGGTGCTCGGTTATGTAAATTTCGATATTGATGATTTTCACAGGCGCTATCAGCAGCAACTGGAAGATAGCCAGTTCTCTCAGGAAGAGCGTGACATGTTTTTAAACGAGCTGGAAACTGGTCTGGAAGGCTATACCTATTTAGAGGGGTAAGACGTTAGAGGAGTATAAGGTCAAATAAGAAAACAAGAGTGGTAAAAAATGCTTGGCCCCTGTTACCTATCCGTTTAGGATTAAGGCGAGTATTGCCTTGTGGCTTCATATCTGTTGCTCTTTCTGATCCCGGTAAATCCAGGGGCAGGCAAGTTTGTAAGCGAACAGGCTTGTGAATAGCCAGATCGCAGGCCAGGGCGTCATCTCATAAAGGTCCGAATAACAAGAAAATGGTTTCACGGACCAATCTACGTGCCTCGTTTCCTGTATTTACACAACTGACGGGCTCTGAAAGTCGTAGGCGGACTCGCTTAAGCAAGCTGCATTCGACAAAAAGCACACAATAAAAACCTAACACACAATAAAAAAACTTTTTGCCAGGAACCCTATTTATGCGCCCCTCATTAAAACACGTGCATCTGATGATGTTTGGGTCATTACTTATCTCATCTCCATTGATAGCACATGCACAAACCAGTCCTTATTCACCGGATAACGAATCCTTCACGGAGATGTTTACGAAGGGTAGCTTCAACGGCACCGTAAGCCTGATGAATTTCTCGACGCATAATGCCTACTTTGTACGCGGATTGAACCAGGACACCACTGCCTATGGCGCCAACGTCAACTTCTATAGTGCTCCGTACAAGGGCTTTACCTTCGGAGTCGGCGGTTATATCCAACGTGGAATAGATCGTAACGATAACCATTTGATTACAGAACTGGGCAATAACCAGAACAACATCGGTGAAGCATGGCTACGCTGGCAAGGCGCTGGATTTACCATCACGGGGGGAAATCAGCAACTGAGCATCCCGTTTGCCACTACCTGGAACTGGCGTATTACGCCCAACCTCTTTCAAGGGATAGACCTGAAGTACGGAACAAGCGACAACTATATCGAAGCAACGCGGATTTATCGTTATAAATGGTGGGGCGCAGGGCGCTTCAGCAAAACCAACATGTACAATCTTGACGGGACTGTCCCCGCAGATCGCACGACGTCAGGCATGTGGAGTATCGGCGCGCATGGTACCTACGACTGGGCCAATATTACCTGGACCGGTGATGCGTGGCATGAGGCGTATCATGACTTCGACAATATCGATTATTTCCAGGGTAAAGGCGAACTGGACAGTGATGGAATTCGTCCCTTCGCCGCCGTTCAGTTCATCCATGGCTACGGAAATGGCAAAACGCTGACAGCAAATGGGACCAATGGATCGAAGGATGCACAAAGCCATATCTATGGTTTGCAGGCAGGCTTTGACTACAAAACGTTTAATCTCTCTCTGAACTACGATCACACCACCCTGCATCGAAATGGTTATCTTGATGGCGCATTGGTAACGCCTTACGCACACAATGCGGCCTCAGGCCCCATTTTTGCACAGCCCTTCTTTACCAGTACGCAGGATCTTGGGGCGGGCAACTCCTACCTGATTAGTGCTTCCAACGTGTTCAATAACGTTATCAATCATGGCCAATTGATTGCCGGGGTACAATACTCCTTTATGGATCAGGCTGGTTATCCAACAGGGTATGACAATGGACGTTATACCGGAAAAAGCTTGAATCAGTCTGAATATCTGGCGTACTTCATTTATAACTTCGGTGGAGCACTGAGCCACTTATCATTGCAGGATTGGGCGGGTGTTCAGGTCGCACATCGTCCCGACACCCATCACGATACATTCTGGCAAAACCGCGTAGCGCTTCAGTATTCATTCTGAGGGCCCCCTACCCTCATGCATAGGCACTTGTTTCTATCCTCCCATTCTACCTTATAGAGACAAGTGCCTTATTTATATACGTTTTTTATTGCCGAATTTCTATTGAATGTGCAATCAGACTGTAAAAGAGGCAAATGTGTCACTTTGCTGCTCTCACTTGCTAGCTAATGCCCCTCATAATCCGACTTACCTATAAAATATGACCTAGATATAAAGTGTTGTTGCGCCTTTCAATAATAAAGCGTATTAAACTTAAGTGAATGAGTAGTACAGAAGTAACGTATTAGCAGCTCATTACGCTGTCAGGTGTCAACGTGAATTCTTTACACTCAATCATTATTCATCAAGTCATCACTGTTCGACTGAGGCAGAACTCAGGATTTAACGAGGGAAAATAGATGGAAAGTGCGAAAGGATTGAAATTGGGTCTATGGCCGTTTCTTGTAAGCCAGGCCATCATTGCTTTAGTGACTGCCAGCTTATTCAGTACGTATCAAGGTTTTTTGGATAACTCGACGGTTTGGTGGGTGTTGTCTGTATTATATATAATTACGGTTACCCCTCGCCTGACAGACTCAGGACTCCCCCAAATCGTCAGCTTGCTGTTCTCGGTTTCATCTTTGGTCCTGTTTTGGTGCTTGCGCCTGAATATCGAAATGGTGCTAATCTACTCAGGCTCAATTTGGCTTTATGCAGCGATGATTCCGAGTAATTTTATGCAACAAATTGCTGCTGAGGCACCTTGACGTTCGCTCTGTCAAAGATCCGACTCTGACGGATTCCACCCTTCAGCAGCGGCTTAGAGTCAATGTGGCTTTGATGAAAGCCACATTTTCGTCAATTGCCAATACGGTCTGCCAATCGCGCTACCGCCTGCCTGAACGCAGTCTCGAAGTGCTCATTCACTGCAACATCCCCACCGGATAGCACAATGAAACCTTCGACCATCCCATTCTGCCGCATCCCATCCGAGTGGGCCAGCATACCATCGGTGTCTTCGTCATCACCTGAGCCCAGCTCATTATTGCCTGCCCGAGCTCTCAACGACTCGCCCCAGGCATGCTTCCAATAATCAGCTACCTTATCGGGGTAATTTCGACCATCTACCGTATATCCCTCCATCGGTTTACCTTGAGCGTGCATGTAACCGATTTCAACAGCAGTACCCGGGTCCATATCCGCTGAACGGCGGAAAGGATCAATACAGAATAACCCCGCATCACATTCATCCATCAAGGCACGATCCGCTTTGACGATGGTGAGTATGGTATCTCGGCCGGGGGCCAATGCCTTGACGTCCTCCTGACCATCAAACGGGGAAATCCCTGTTAGTCCATATTCCTGGCAGATCCCTTTCAGGGTATCGAAAAGCGCCAGCGCCCCTGTTCGGAACACCAGATCTCCTGCCAAATAGATTTTCCTGCCTTCCTGTCCAGCGAATATAGTCTCTGTACCGGTTTTTACTTGAGTTGTTACCTGGGGATTGGTTGAAGACTCAGCTGTAGACGAAGCGCTTGGATATACTGCGGATGTTGTTGTCTTTATGGGCATGATATTCATTGCCTTTGCCATGATTTGAATAAATGAATACTGTTATTGTTATCGCTAACGGCAATGCTAGAGGACACGCGGCAATTATATTAGCGACTCCCCTACCTGCATGCTTTAATCGACCTCATACTCATTCTAGCGTGTTAATGACTGTATTTTCAGCGCAAATACACATTACTCAATACTTGTGAGATTACATGTACTGTTCCCCTTTAGCCTCAGACTCCAGCGCGTCGGCTCATCACGGCCGAAGCTTACGATCTACCGGTCAACAGTGTTTATCTCTACTGATAAACAGAGAATCATGGTGTACCTGGCTAGTGCTGATATCTATCACTCTTTCTGCGTCAGCTTATGCATGGCCAGTAGGGCATGTATTACCCCAAGGGCAGGATGAACAGCTTTGGCCAGCGAACGCTTCTCATGTTGGAGAGGAAGAAAAGAGTATTCGAGGCAATGTGGTTGAAACACTTACACCTCATATGGTGATCTACTCTCCCCCCAAGGGTAAGGCCAATGGCACCGCCGTGCTGATCATGGGAGGCGGAGGATATCATCACATCGAAATCGGCCGTGAAGCTCTTCCTGCGGCCAGGTGGCTCACCGCAGAAGGGATCACCGCCGCTGTTCTCTATTACCGCCTACCTTCCGCGCGCCCACACCACACCTCCGGCTTATCAACAGGCACTCACTTACCCTTAACGAAGGGTACTCGAAAGATCAGTACCACAGCCCCATTTCAGGATGCACAGCGCGCCATGCGATTACTCAGAACACATGCCACCCAGTGGGATATCAACCCTCAACGCATTGGTGTCATGGGATTTTCGGCAGGAGGTAATCTGGCAGCCATTACAGCCACACGCTTTCAACATGACTTTTATCAGCCGGTAGATACAGCGGATAGAGCTTCATCACGACCTGACTTCGCCATTCTATTGTATCCCGTCATTACCTTGCAGGCACCCTATAATCACAACCAGAGCAGCCGAATCGAGGGGGCAACGACAACGGATGCAGCCGCCTATTCAGCCCAACTGTATGTAACCAAAGAGACACCGCCCATGTTTCTTGCTCAGGCAGCAGATGATCCGATTTCCAACGTCCACAATAGTGAGATGATGTTTGCTGCCCTGCAGTCGCACCACATACCTGCCGAGCTGCATGTTTTTGAGAAGGGTGGACATGGGTGGGGATTGAAAAAGCATGGCGAGGTAGCCATTTGGCCGCATCTGGCTCATGACTGGCTACAGGAAAATGGCTATTTGAACGCCGGCCATGACACGGGCCAAGTACGTAAACCATAACGTTCAGAATTTTCTGTCAAACAGGAGTTCCATGGGATACGGAAGAGCAAGTGCATACGTTGACCCGGGGCTCACCATTGCTTCACGGCTCACATAGCGCAATTCAACGGTTTCTTCGTCACCCTCTGTGCTTAGCGTCCCTGTTACCTGACAACCATACAGAATGGCCGTATATTCAACCTGATCACCATTCGGATAGGTATAGCGAAATTGCTTGCCCGAAAATACTGCCAGAAGAGTCTCTTGTGTAACCGTTAGCCCTGTTTCTTCCTGAACTTCACGGTGTAATGCCTGTTCGGGTGATTCTCCCGGCTCTATTCCACCCGCTGGCAAACTCCAGGGCTCACCGTTACCCTTTCCCTGAAGAAGCAGTCGCCCTTTGGAATCGCGGATGATGGCAGCCACACAAGGAAGCAAAAGCCGTTGGTGCCCAATCAAACCACGTAACTCCCTGATATAGTCTGAAGACATGCGATCCCCCCACTCTATCGTTGTTTTATCCGAGGTAAACAGCAATACACTACATGTTAAGCCTACTCATCAATTGAAAATTATAGCAAACACAAAAAAGCCCTCCTAAGAGGGCCTTTCACAACGCAAAACTGCAGTAACATGCTCACTAACAATCAATCGATACGAGGGTGCTGCTCTACCAGATCCCGACGCTCTTTAGCGAGCGCTGCCATCTGTTCATCAATAGCATTGATCTGGCTCTCGATATCATCGTGATAATCGGTCAGCACCTCCCTGGCCTCCTCACGATCCATCGCGGCCGGATTCGAACCAATCAGGGGTTTCCCGGAGCTTTCAGCCGTCAACAAAATCACAGCCGCACCAATTACACCTGAGAGCATCAAATAGTAGGCAGGCATCATGTTTGTGCCAAAGGCATCTATCAGCCAGGTCGTTACCAGTGGCGTGGTACCTCCGAACAGTGACGTGGATATATTCAATCCAATAGCCACGGCACCATAACGAATCGCGGTAGGGAAAAGCGCGGGCAACGTCGAGGGCATGACAGCCGTGAAGGTGTTAAGCAGGGCGCCAAGAATCATCAAACCGAAGAAGATGGCGATCATGCTGGTACTTTGAATCAACCACAGACACGGAATGGAGAGAATAACGAATCCAACGCAGCCAATAAAGATGATTGGCCTACGGCCCCAGATATCACTCGCCATGCCCATAAAGGGTTGGATGACCATCATCACTACCATGACCAGTATGATCAGGTACAGGCTATGGCTAGCGTTGTGATGCAGGTTGGCGGTCATGTAGGTCGGCATGTAGGACAGCATCATGTAATCCGCTACCATATAGACCAATACCAGCCCCGCACAAAGAAGCAGTGGACGCCAGTGGCCAGAGACCAGGCTGACCAGTTCACTACGACCATCATCCTCTTCTTCCGAATCATCGTGATTACTGTAAGCCGGTGTCTCTTCCAGCTTCATTCGCATGTAGAGACCGACAATACCGATAGGCCCTGCAATGAAGAACGGAATACGCCATCCCCAACTAAGCAAATCACTTTCGCTCAGAGTTGAGGTCAAAATGGTAACAACGACGGCGGCCAGGATGTAGCCAATAAAGGTACCGAATTCAAGCCAACTGCCCAGAAAACCACGCATGCGGTCGGGCGAATACTCGGCGATGAATGTAGCTGCTCCACCAAATTCCCCTCCTGTCGAGAACCCCTGGATCATTCTCAATATCAGCAGCAGGATAGGAGCCAATACACCGATGCTGTTATAGCTGGGAATCAAACCGATGCAGAAGGTACAGACCGACATCATGATCATGGTGAAGGCGAGAATTTTCTGACGGCCAATCTTGTCACCCAAAGGCCCCAGTACCAGGCCACCGATAGGCCGCATCAGGAAGGCGGCAGCAAAGGCACCAAAGGTTGCCAGTAACTGAATACTGGCATTGTCACCGGGAAAGAAGACACGCCCGATGGTCGTTGCAAAGTAGGCATATACGCCGAAATCGAACCATTCCATGGCATTGCCAAGAGCGGTGGCAGCGATGGCGCGTTTCAGGGTTTCCTTTTTGACAAGTGTAACGTCACTTAGCTTCAACACTCGTTTTTTACTTCTTTTCCGACCATGTTCATTGGGCGGTAAGGTGGTTGAACCAGCCATTTAAATTCCTCTAGTGGGATCTTGGCTCATACATAATGTACGTGTGGTTTTTTATCATTAATGATAATAACGAAGGACAATAATAGCATAGCCCACCTGCTTGTTAAGTTGTTTTACATCACTACGAATTCCATTTTTGCTTTAAAAAACAGTGTTTTATTTGATGACATAAAAAATTACAAAAAAATTTTCCGGAAAGAATCCTTCAAGATCAAGCTGTTGGAGAACACCTGAAAAAACAGCTGGACAAAAGCTCATTTTTTACAAGACAGGACAGATCAATTAAGGATAGGCTGTGATTGAGGGTAAACATTTTGAAGAGAATATTTACCTGAGGAAAAGTCATCATCTTCTACCTGTTGATGACTTCCGGACTGAAACAATTACTTATTCATGCTTTAGCAAATTTGTCACAACTTAAGCGCATCATCCAAATTAGGGTACTCAACCAGTACACGTAAACGTAGATGAGGATTCGCACATGCTTGCTATTGATATGCTTTACTATGCTGCCAAAGGCTATGCAGAGGATGCCCAGGAAAACGGTCAGGATCCCTATGCTTCCGCCATGGAAATGATTACGCTCATTGCAAACGAGAACAAGCTGGAAATCAGCGCTGACGACATTGATCAATTGGCAAAGGATGCCTTCGATCAACTGCCTGAAAGCGAGATGAAACTGGCTTCGTGATTATTTTCAAACATCATTTATCTATTCAGCCATTAATCCGAAGCGGATTCAGGCTATACAGTACCCCTTCGCCCCTTGATTTCTCCTGATAGTGAGAACAAGGCGTAAGTCAGGCAGGATGCCATAACCCTTGGGGCGAACGGGTAATCCATTCAACTGATTTGTATTTGTTAACGGCCTCTCATCATTAAAATGAGAGGGATAACGGGGCACAACTACAGCGCTGAACACACCTACCCTCGCAATCCCTTTACCTTCCTACCGTTTTGCTCAACCAATTCAACTCTATCGCGCATTAGCCGCGTTCGACGATAAATAGTTTAGTATTCGATACCTTTGAAGCCAGGAAATATGCCTGCAAACCAAATATTGCTATTGTTAAAAGGAGCATGGACTTTTCTCGGAACCCCCTTTTCCTCCAATAACAACAAACTGTCATAGAGAGAAGCATTGTCATGTTAACAACACTGGCTATTGCCAATTATCGTTCCCTCCTTGATCTAAAACTCTCCCTTGGGCCGCTCACTGTCATCGTGGGTCAGAATGGTAGCGGTAAATCCAACCTTTATAAGGCACTGCGTTTGCTAGCGGATACGTCACGCGGAGAAAGTAGCGTTATCAATGCACTTGCCATGGAGGGCGGACTCCCTTCCACGTTTTGGGCCGGCCCGAACAACCTCAGTGCCGCCATGAAACGCGGCGATGTTCCGATTGAAGCTACCAGCAAGCGCAAGGCCCAGCGCTTGAAACTGGGCTTCGCCAGTGATGATTTAGGCTACGCCGTTACCCTGGGGTATCCTGCCCACAGCAAGGATCAACAAACGCCCGTCCCGCCTTCTGCCTTTAAATTGGACCCGGAAATCAAGAAGGAAATCATTTTCGGAGGGCCTTTCTATCGCCCAAACACAGCGCTGGTCGATCGTTCTGGATATATTGCTCAAGTACGTGATGGCAGGAAGTGGCAGCTCGCCAGTTCCCATATCCCTCCCTATACCAGCATGTTTGATCAACTCTCTGATCCCAAAGTGGCACCCGAAGTCTTCCATGTAAGACACATGATTCGACAATGGCGCTTCTATGATCACTTCAGGACAGACCAGGATGCACCTGCACGAAAGTCCAGTATTGGAACGCGTACACCTGTTCTTTCCGCCGATGGACGCGATCTGGCCGCAGCGCTTCAAACCATTATCGAAATTGGCGACCACAATAGCCTGAATGAAGCAATCGATGATGCCTTTCCGGGGAGTTACATTGACATCACTCGTTCTGAAGACGGTTTATTTACTCTTAATCTTTATCAGCCCGGTATGTTGAGGCCGCTAACAGGTGCAGAGCTGTCCGACGGAACTCTTAGATTTATTTTATGGGTGGCCGCTTTGTTGACACCAAGGCCGCCTGCCCTGATGGTATTAAATGAGCCGGAAACCAGCCTCCACCCGGACCTACTCCCCGCACTGGCCCGTTTGATTGTGAAGGCATCAGAACATAGTCAGGTATGGGTGATCTCTCATGCAGAATCATTGGTAGAAACGCTGAAGGAAGCTCAGCAGTGCGATATTATCGAGCTTTACAAGGAAAACGGACAAACCCTTGTCAGAAATCAGGGGATACTGAATACACCCGCGTGGCACTGGCCCAATGAGGGATAAGAACGAGTGTATAACGAGCGCTTGTTTGCCTCTCAATACCCTTTAAACGTCTAACCCTCATTGCTCCTTATACTCAAATATTTCCTATTCTGTGTAGCTCACAAATCGCCAGGTTTATCGAGCAATACGCCAGGATGCCGGTGCTAGGCGGCGATCTCCGTCAAAGTATCGCCCGCCTTGCCGAGCCAGCTCCTCTTCAACAAGCGCCACAACCGGCCCAACCTCCCCGGAGGTAAAAAGCGTCCGGAATGCGGTATCGAATTCAACCGCTAACTTGGCATCCACTTTGGATAATAATCTGGGTAGCCATTTAGTGGCACCATTCCACCGATGACGACCACGAAGTGCAAGTTCAGCCAGCTTGGGATAAAGCACAGCACCTATTGCCAGTGTTTCAACGGGAGGGCGGTCTCCCTTCAAATCATCCAGAGCATCCGTGATTTCATAGCGGAGTGCATTCAACGCGGCTGTAGACAAGGGTGGCGGCCCTTGCTCCAAACGTTTTTTTGCCTCCCGCTGAAGCTGTTCTGCCAGAGGATTCTGATGACCAATAATCACGCCTTCAGCCACCATACTGAGTAAACCCGGCTGCCCTCTTTCAACGTCATCATTGATGAACCAACCGAGCGTTTCCGGATCATGGTTGAAGACCTCCACGGGGACTCCCTTGTACACCAGCGATTCCCGGCAGGCCGCTTCCAGATGGTCGAAAACCACAACGAAATCAATATCCGATAGGTGTGTGCCTTCCTCACGCATGATGGAGCCTGCCGCATAGGCGAAAGAGGCCTCCGGATAATGAGTGTCCAATAGCTCACCAGCAATAGTGAGAGCCTGCTCAGAGGAAATAACACTGGGTTCCCGTACGTCTTTGGAAGTCATCAAATTAGCCTGCTCAAGGATTGTGTTTTAGAAAACAAGCACAGGTCATTAATTAGATATGAGTAATCAGAGTTTGACTAGAGGAATACCATGGAAAGGGAAGACCAAAAGGAAATGAATATTAATAGAGGCGAATAACAGGCCAAAAAAAACCCGGCAAGGGGGCCGGGTACCAAGGGATCATTGTAGGGAACAATTACTTACTCTGACTGAGGGTGTGGTAAAAAGTTCATGGAAAAGGTAAAAAATTTTAGTGCCGAATAACTCTTTCTTCCTTTCGCCCTTCAGAACTCAACCAAAACCAGCCTTCCCTTCCCTTTTTTGCTAAACTCATACCCATAACGAAGATCATAACGCCTGAAGGGAACAGGGCATAAGGAACGCCATACATGAAATGGAACAAAGCACGCCAGAGTAATAATGTTGAGGATGAACGCGGCTCAAGTAACGGACGGATTGGTATACCCTTTGGCAAAGGCGGAGCCAGCATCGGAGGCATCGCCATCATCGCACTGGTCGGGTGGTTAATGGGTGAAAGCCCCATGCAAATTCTTAATCAGGTACTGAATCAGGTTGGGGGCGGTAATACCTCTTCTACCAGTGCGCCTGCTCCTCAACAGAGCACACAGCATACAGCGACAGCGCAAACCTCCAGTGACAATGCGGGTAATCAGGAACAAGTGGCATTTGTTAAGTCAATTCTGGGGGATACAGAAGATACATGGAGCCAGATATTCTCCGAACGAGGCAAACACTATACTGATCCCAAACTCGTGCTTTATACATCGAGCGTGAATTCCGGCTGTGGTTTCGCTACATCCGCTACCGGGCCGTTCTATTGTCCGATGGATCAGAAGGTTTACCTTGACCTTTCTTTCTTCAAGGAAATGCAGCAGCAGTTTTCATCCAATAATGATTTCGCGCGTGCCTACGTAATCGCCCATGAAGTGGGCCATCATGTACAGCAAGAGTTGGGAATCACTGCAAAGATTCAGCAATTGGCACAGGAAGGGCATCCCATGAAAGGGGCAAATGGCCTCTCGGTGCGTCAGGAACTTCAGGCCGACTGTTTCGCCGGTGTTTGGGCTAATCATGCACAATCCCGTCACCACTGGCTGGAAGAAGGCGATGTTGACTCGGCACTGAAAACCGCAAGCGCTATCGGCGATGATCGTCTTGAACAACAGGCACAAGGCCGAGTCGTTCCGGATTCTTTCACACACGGTACGTCAGAACAGCGCGTGACTTGGTTCCAGCGTGGATTCAAATCGGGTGATATTGATCAATGTGATACGTTGGATGCGAAGAGCCTTTAAAACCAATAGACCAGCTTGACCATGGTCGGGTTGGCTTATAAGAAATAACAAAATACCCCTCCGTCTTGAATGGAGGGGGTAATGAAAATAACCATGCTATTTATTGGTTGAATAATGTAATCCGATCTAATCATTATCGAAATCCAACCCAAGCTGGACCTTCGGGGATGCTGACCTATGATTTAATACCTCCACTATTTCATAGTCGGCACGCAGACCGGACAAGGTCATTTTTTGTGTCCTTTTGATCTTTGCTTTGATGAGATCTTCTTTCGCAAAGTTTTCCTGATTAAGCCGTACACGCTCCAGGAATTTTTCGTCAGTCACGTCAGCATAGAAGGCGTTTCCTCCCACACCTTCCGAAAAGCGCCATTTATTGCCCTCCTGAAAAGATATGTTGACGATTTGCAATATTGATTCATAAACATCTTCGTCAAGAACTTCGTCCTGTGAGGGCGGGGCACGAAAGTATACTGCCGAATCCCTTTCAATGATAAAAGCCGGGCTGTCTCCTTTCTGAGGCATGACTGAAACAGATTCAATCCCCTCTTTTTCCAGTGGCGCTACGATACCCTCAAGTGCTTTCCTTAGCTTGTAATCACGGAGTAACTGTATAACTCTTTCTTCTGTATCGATATGTTCTTCATCAACATAGATACGAACAATACCATCTTTTATAGGCGTGATTTTTTTCACCGGTCTGCCGCGAAGCCATTTGACTACGGCAATAACACCTTTCAATGCATCCTTTGCACTCAACCCAAGCAAACTTAGAATTACTGCAGCATCAGCAACTTCTGACTTGGAAAGAAAATCATGTACTCGAGCGAATATAGACTGAGCCGTTACAAGGTCAATACCAAAGGAGCCGGCTTTAAATGAAGCATGTACATTCAGGCTGATTTTAGCCTGGTCTCCATTAAGGATGCTGTTGGCACGATCAACCATTTCGCCCAAGGCCAAGAGTGCAGGCGATAAAGTTCTTACATCCATTGTGTGGTTTTCTAACGCTTGCCCGTCATAAACCAAGTGAAAACGTTCCATTCCACTATCCTCGACCACATCAACCTTTAAGAGAGATATACAATACAGATATTGTATGCACCCAGAGGCTAATTCACCATTCCGAACAACCTTTTAGCAGAGTCAATTAATATAAAGCTAAAGCTGGATGACACTGCAGCAATAATAAAAATATTGAGGCATCGATACTCAGTATGCATTAAGTTAAGTGCTCTGGATAATGTCATCGCCATCCCTTGTGACCACTGGTAAAAACAACCAGCTGGAGCCCATTGCCATCAGTCATGGTCAATGTCTTTTCAAAAGGCTTCGCGAGCTTCACAACGAGGGCGGTTAGAGCCATAAATAGGTATACCGACAAGATCCAACAGGAAAATATACCTATTAGTATACCTATTTGACCGGCGACTGGAGGGGCTTATTCAGGCAGGCATAAGATGAGAATCGGGCTGTACGCCTTGATTTTACTGGGTTTTGATGACTGGAGAGGAATGCCAAAAAAGGGCTGATGGCGCGCCTGACGGGATTCGAACCCATGACCCCTGCCTTCGGAGGGCAGTACTCTATCCAGCTGAGCTACAGGCGCTTAAGAAAGGAATTTCCCGCACAGCGAGAAACTGCGCCGTATCCTACGTGTTACCGGCGCGCGTGTCCAGCCTCTGTAAAACTGAAACGCAATATTTTATCCACACCCGGTGAGTGATCGAGTGCTCAACCAGATGTGGATAACTTAACAGCAATCATTCGCCTAGTTCAGCAAGGAACGAAGCCCAGCAATGGCAGAAGTACCACGTTCGAATTTTTTCTCGGGATCTTCTTTATCAGCCCGACCTTCCCAATCCAGAATTTCTTCAGGCAGCTCATCCAGAAATCGGCTAGGGGTACACTCCATCATCTCACCAAAAGCCTTGCGCTGTTTGGCCAGCGTCAGTGTCAAGGTTCGACGTGCCCGTGTAATACCCACGTAGGCAAGGCGGCGCTCCTCTTCTACCGTTCCTGATTCAATAGCGTTGCGGTGAGGCAACAGGTCTTCTTCCAGGCCCATGATATAGACATGGGGATACTCGAGCCCCTTGGATGCATGCATGGTGAGTAACTGCACTCGATCAGTGTCGTCCTCTTCTGCCTGCTGATCAAGTATATCGCGCAATACCAACCGTGAGATCGCGGCTTCTACATCATCGGTTTCTGCCGTGATATCGTCATCGCTCTGAGCCACTTCTTCGTCGGAAGGCTTGAGCGATTTTTCCAATTGATCAACCAGCGTCCATACATTCTGCATACGCTTTTCAGCCACAACAGGCGCACTGGCGTTTTGATGCAGCCATGCTTCATAGTCCATTTCCTGAAACATGCTGCGAATGGCGCTGATGGCATTGCCTTGATCCATTCGGCGGCGTACACCTTCAATAAAACGACAAAACCATTCAAGGCGTTTCAATGCCTTTTCATTCAGAATCTGATTAAGACCGAATTCACTACTGGCGGCAAACAGGCTCACACCTCGCTCACTGGCATAATTCGCCAGTTTCTCGATAGTGCTGGGACCAATTTCCCTTCGCGGGACATTCACAATACGGAGAAAAGCGTTGTCATCCGCAGGGTTGATCAACAAGCGAAGATACGCCATGGCATCCTTGATCTCGTTACGAGAGAAAAAGGAGGTGCCCCCTGACAGCTTGTAGGGAATTTGATAGTGCTGAAGTTTCAATTCAAGCAACCGCGCCTGAAAGTTGCCGCGATATAGCACTGCGAAATCGCGCCACTTGGCACTCAGTTTAATGCGGCGCGTTAGTATTTCACTGGCAACGCGTTCTGTCTCCGCCTCTTCATTACGACATACCAGAACACGGATGTTCTCCCCCTCGCCCATTTGGGACCACAGGGTTTTCTCGTATACGTGCGGGTTATTGGCAATCAGCGTATTGGCCGCATTCAGAATGAGCGCGGTTGAACGATAATTTTGCTCAAGCTTGATAACCTTCAGGCGCGGAAAATCTTCACCCAACTGGACAAGGTTCTCTGGACGCGCGCCTCGCCATGCATAGATGGATTGGTCATCATCACCTACTACGGTAAAGGTCTCCCGCTCCCCCATCAGCAATCTGACAAGGCGGTATTGGCTTGAGTTGGTATCCTGATACTCATCTACCAGCATGTATTGAATACGCTTGCGCCAATGGGCAAGTGCCTCTTCGTTCTCTTCGAATAATTTGGCGGGGAGGTAGATCAAATCATCGAAATCAACAGCATTATAGGCCTTCAAATGGCGTACATAAGCTTCATAGACGTGCGCTGCATAGGCGTCATCGTCCGTTTCCGCATGAGACAACGCCTGACCGGGCGAGACAAGATCATTCTTCCAATTGGAAATAATGCTCTGAACACGGCTGATCTGATCAGCATCTACCTGCGCGTCCTTGTGCATCAGATCACGCAACAGTGCCTTGGCATCTTCAGGGTCGAAAAGTGAAAAACCTGAGCGATACCCGAGCCGTTTCAACTCGGCACGAATAATATTCAGCCCCAGAGTATGGAAGGTGGACACCGTCAGCCCATAGCCGGAACGCCCCGGTAACATGCTACTGACACGCTCTTTCATTTCGCGTGCCGCCTTGTTGGTAAACGTTACGGCAGCAATACGGCGCGCGCTCATGCCGCATTCGCGAATCAGATAGGCAATTTTGGTGGTAATAACGCTTGTCTTACCCGAACCCGCGCCGGCCAGTACCAAACAAGGGCCATCGATGTAGCGAACGGCTTCCTGCTGGCGCGGATTGAGTTTGGCTACCCGTTGCTTGATATCTGCGTCCATCACGACACCCCGGGGGACGTTTTTATTCCTGCGCCCGCGAAGCCCAAGTGCCGCCAGGATTCATACACCATGACCGCACAGGCATTGGACAAGTTCAGGCTACGGCTGTCGGGTTGCATCGGGATACGAAGACGTTGTTCAGGCGGCAGAGATTCAATGATACTTGGCGGTAATCCACGACTTTCAGGCCCGAACATCAGGGCATCCCCTATCTGATAATCGGGGGTGTCATGCGTGGTGGTACCTTTGGTCGTGATGGCAAATATACGTTTGGGTGCAATATCCGCCAGAAAATCTGCATAGCTTTTATGAACACGCATGGCTGCCCATTCATGATAATCCAGGCCTGCCCGACGCAAGCGCCGATCATCCAGTACAAACCCAAGGGGCTCGATCAAATGCAATCGAAAGCCGGTATTGGCACATAGACGAATGATGTTGCCGGTATTAGGGGCAATTTCAGGTTCATAGAGAACGATATCTAACATAGAAGGTTACTGGCACAGTAGATGGGCAGATCACCTCATGATACAGGAATCACTGCAACAATGGGGGAGTTGGGGATGCTAAATCAGGCACACATCAGGTGGGTATAGGCAGAAAGCTGGCCATGAAAACAAAAATCTGGCGCCCTTTCAAAGAGAGAACGCCAGATCGCCATCAATACTCAGGGCATTGATTCCTACCCTCAAATTCAATCAAATCAAGGATTAGAAACCAACACTGACACCGATTTGGGGCCCATTAAAGAAGGAGTGGCCGCCAGTGTGTTTGAACTTGGAGTGCTGGTAGTGGTAGCCCACAAACGCATAGGTTTGCGCAAACAGTTTGAAGCGACCACGCACATCATATTCGTAGCTTTCTTTTGCACTTCCCTGCGAAAGGGCACTGGGCGTGTAATAGGCATCACCACCAATGCTCAGAAGGGGGAAGGCAGGCAATGGGTAGTACACATAACCACCGAGCCCAAGGCCACCGCCATTACCGTAGTGAGTATTCTGGTACTGGTAACGACCACCCACGCCTACATCCAAACCCGGCACCCAGGGGGTAAACATCAGGGATGCATTGTATAAATTGGCTTTATGACCATGGCGGTTTGTATGTGCATAGCCAAGACTGCCACGGAACAGGGGAGTAAATGCCTGCGTCGCATTCACGCCTTCATAGTGACTACCGACTTCCCCATTGATGCTAATGGCTTCTGCCTGATGACTGGCCAACAAAACGGCGCCAGAGAGAGTCGCAATGGTAAGAATACGTTTCATAACTTTATCAACCTTTTGATGCTCATGGAGAGCCCGTGAGCCACTGAGTATAATAGCGTACTGAATTACTCGTGGGTTCAGGTACCCTTGTTTTCCTGATCCTTGGCTTTTAACGCCAGGCTAGTGACAGAGTACACCTGTTTGAATCATGACAATAATGTGAATCAACAGGTATCAGCAACTATTTTTGCTTTATGCCGTAACGGTTACGATAATCACGGATTTTGAGGGCAAACTGCTCAAGCTGGGGATGAGCGCTTTCTGTTTCCAGATACGTCAGAATGCTATCCAATCCCACAATAGGAATAACGGGTATACCAAACTCGGCTTCTACCGCTTGAATGGCACTGTATGAGGTTTCATCATTGGCCCGTTCTTCACGGTCAAGCGCAACGACTACGCCCGCAGGGGTCGCTCCCTGTGCCTTGATAAGCGCGATCGATTCACGGATGGCGGTGCCCGCCGTAATTACATCATCAATGATGAGCACATTACCCTTGAGTTCAGCACCCACAATGGAACCACCTTCACCGTGATCCTTGGCTTCTTTTCGATTGAACGAATATGCAATATCTCGGCTAAAATGTTCCGCAAGAGCTACACTGGTGGATGCGGCTAAAGGAATCCCCTTGTAGGCCGGCCCAAACAACACATCAAATTGTGGTGCGGACTGGATGATGGCTTCCGCATAGGAGCGCCCCAGCTCAGCAAGGGCTCGGCCACTGGTAAACCTGCCAGCATTAAAGAAGTAGGGGCTAATTCGCCCTGATTTAAGAGTGAATTCACCAAAAGAGAGGACTTTTTCCTCTATGGCGAATTCTATAAACCTGCGTTGAAAGTCTTGCATGTGCGTGCCTTTGAAACTGGCGTCTGATTAAAATCTTAAAAAGCGACGCGAATTAACCCAAAAAGATAAAACCTCAGGTATCATACACGCGCAGATAACAAGGGACCATGTATGAAGATCGTTACTGTCAATGTCAATGGTATTAAACGCGCGGTAGAGAGGGGCTTTCTTGATTGGCTAAATGCTCAGGATGCTGACGTTGTCTGCATTCAGAATCTCAAGGTAAAAAGCTTCGAACTGAGCGATGACATCCTTTATCCGGAAGGATATGAAGGCTATTTTATTGATGCCGAGGAAGATGGATTTTCCGGTGTGGGCTTGTATTGTCGTCAGATTCCCAAAGCCATCATGTATGGATTGGGATTTGAGCAATGCGATCATGAAGGGCGTTTCCTTCAGGCCGATTATGAAAAATTCAGCGTTGCCTCGTTTTTGATGCCCGAAGACCCTGAAGCAAAACTGAAGTTTATTACGCCTTTTAGCGAGTATCTGAACAAGCTACGGCGCAAGCGTCGTGAGTATGTACTTTGCGGTACCTGGCAAATTGCACACAAAACCATCGACGTCAGGCATTGGGCGGATTACCAGATTACCCCCGGATTCCGCGCAGAAGAGCGCGCATTCATGGATCAGGTATTTGGGCCGCTCGGATTTGTTGATACATTCCGTGAAGTCGAGCGT
The DNA here is from genome assembly GCF_051251085.1 of Cernens ardua. Classification (NCBI taxonomy): domain Bacteria; kingdom Pseudomonadati; phylum Pseudomonadota; class Gammaproteobacteria; order Oceanospirillales; family Halomonadaceae; genus Cernens; species Cernens ardua. Next base: position 211,129 of record NZ_JBPCZH010000004.1, on the reverse strand, counting down.
GGAGCAGAACAATATACCTATTGGCCGCAGCTGGATCAGGATGTCCCTCGAAATCTGCAGGATGGATGGCGAATGGACTATCAGGTGGTAGGCCCAAATCTACAGCGTCATATCAAAAACGCCTGGATTGATCGGGAGGCCACGTTCTCTGAATACGCTCCCCTGATCGTGGAATACGATATTGAAATCTAAGCGTTAATAGAATTAGAACAGAAAATACGCACACCATAATGCCTTATCAGGCCTGAATTCCCCCTGACAGTTGTCAGGGGACTCTCTTTTTCATTCCTGTTTATTTTACATCTTGCCTTTCGTCCAACCTCTCGATCCCCTCCACATGACATGCGGTTGTTCAACCCTCGTCATAAAGAGAGCATCCATCATTCGCGAAGAGAAGAAATCACGCGTTCAATCGGTCAATAAATCGTTGTGTGAATGACGATAACTGTTGCCAGTCAGTATATTCTTCATCCGTAGAAGGATCCGTTGGACCACCCGTCATTTTCATTATCATACGGATCATCAGCTTGTCGAAAAAACCGTAACGTGGATAACGCAGGGCACCCGCAGCGACCAGGCACTCAGTCGGTTGCCAGGATGAGCCTTCGAGAAATTTGCGCGTATACACATTGGTCTCGGGCGTATTTTTGTCGGGCTTGCGCGCCGTGAGATTGACAGAAATAAAAGCGGTCGTCATCGCATTCAATTGTGGCGCGTAATGCGTGGTAAATTTCGAAAGAGCCGGGTTGAATTTTCCATAACGAATCGACGCCGCTATCAACACGCCATCAAAATGCTCGGGTGAAGGCGCCGCCGAATCCTGAAGATCCGCAATATGTGCCTCTACTCCTGACTCACTCATTTGCAAGGCAACAGCGTCCGCGATTTTTCGGGTCTGACCATCATGAGTGCTATAAAGAAGCAAAACACGTTTTGCAGGGGCAGATGTCACGATTGAGCTCCTTTTAAGAATAATTACGACTACTTGTTGCTACTTATCACTACGACTGACTTATCACTACGACTTACCACTACTGCAATATCACAGGTGTTTTGTTGCCCGCTATTCGTGCGCTCTCTTGAGTATTTTGGACGCTGAACACTACAACGCGAGCATGCATGCCGAAAAGCTTCACAACATTCACTGTCAGGCGCCCCATTGCAGTACTGCTCAGGGACTTACTGACATTGATACTTGTCGCTAAGTTACACCAGTCCCAACGCTTTACGCTGATGTTCGAATAATTGGACACCCGTTTGCTCGGCCAGATCCAGCATGGCATTCAGTTCGGAGCGATCAAAAGGGGCTTTCTCGGCAGTACCCTGTACTTCAATCAGCCCTTTGGATTCTGTCATGACGACGTTGAGATCCGTATCCGCACTGGAGTCTTCAGCGTAGTCCAGATCTACCACAGGGGTACCACGATAGATACCTACCGATACCGATGACACCAACTGAACCAGAGGATCACTTTTGATTTTCTTCGTACGTTGCAGGTAATGCAGTGCATCCACCAGTGCAACACAACCGCCTGTAATGGACGCTGTACGTGTACCACCATCCGCCTGAATAACATCGCAATCGACGGTAATCGTGAATTCGCCCAGTTTTTTCAGGTTGACTGCCGCACGAAGTGAACGCCCAATCAAGCGCTGGATCTCGAGAGTACGCCCCCCTTGCTTACCACGGGTTGCTTCGCGCCCTCCTCGGGTATGCGTCGCACGGGGCAACATGCCATATTCTGCAGTCACCCACCCCTGGCCTTTACCACGCAACCAGCGTGGCACGCCCTCCTCCACCGAGGCATTACACAGTACTTTCGTGTCGCCAAACTCTACCAGTACGGACCCTTCTGCATGTTTGGTATATTCACGTGTAATACGGATATCACGGGGGGCGTCAGGTTGTCTTCCACTTGGTCGCATAGGAACTTTTTCTCGATCAGGTTATGAAATTATTCAACAGAGGATGGGTGCACTATTCAAGAAATGATGGACTGAATATAAAGACATGCCATCTGGCTGACAGATTCGAATGGAAGAACTCGGCCAGCCTGCAAGTGCATTCATGACCACTATTGTAACGTGGTTCGAGTGATAACACAGACTCCTGCTAAAAAATGCGTTAGGGTTCACCAGAAATAATGCCCAATCCTTTATGGATACGCCATAAAATCAAAAGCGCTGACTACAGCCTTTTCAATACAAGGAAATTGACGTGAATAGCATGACAGGCTTTGCTCGTGTAGAAACACATACATCACAAGGCAGTCTTGAACTCGAAGTGCGTTCGATCAATCACCGGTATCTAGATCTTTCCTTCCATTTACCCTCTGAATTCAGTGGATTAGAGGCTGCCTTCCGACAGTTTTTGAAAGAACATTTACACCGAGGCAAAGTCAGTGTCACTCTGAAATATTCACACCCTTCCTCGAAAGAAGCTCTTCATGTCAATAATGACCGACTTACGGAGCTGCAACACGCAATGGAGGTTGTCGAAAACCGGATTATCGGAATTGCACAGCCCACATCACTCGATATACTTGCATGGCCCGGTATCTGTACACCGCCCACCCTCGATACCGAAATACTCGAGAACACGGCTTTACAGTTATTGGAAGAGGGGACAGCCCAGTTGCAGCAGGCACGCCACCGTGAGGGTGAGCGCCTGACGGCAGCAATCCAGACACGTATTGAAACTCTTTCCGTTATCGTGACCGATATTCGGCAATTGATTCCGGATATTAATCAACGTCAGCGTGCGCTATTGGAGAGCAGAGCCGAAAAACTGGGGCTGGAGCTGGACGAACATCGGCTTGGAAGTGAGCTGGCGCTGTTGGTCCAGCGTGCCGATGTCAGTGAAGAACTGGATCGCTTGTCCAGCCATATTCAGGAAATGTCACTTCAGTTGAAAAGCGGGGATGCCATTGGCCGTCGCCTCGATTTTCTCAGCCAGGAATTGAATCGCGAAGCCAATACAATTGCGTCCAAGTCTGTCGTCAGGGAAACTACACACTTGGCTGTCGAGCTGAAAGTAGTGATCGAACAGGTTAGAGAGCAAATTCAGAATATAGAATAACGCTATAAAACCGTGCATTGCTTCATGTACCAAACGCCATGAATTCAAGTACATGAATGTCCGCGGTAGCAAGGGAGATGAAAAAGAACATGATGGCCCGCCCCACGTGGTTACCCAACAATTTTACGTTATCAATACTGTGTACTGTACTGATTGCATCGTTCCTCCCTTGCCACGGGGAAGTCGCAACGATGTTTTCATGGCTCACCAATATTGCCATTGCTGCCCTCTTCTTCATGCATGGGGCCAAGCTGTCACGAGAGAACATCATTGCGGGAGCTAGCCATTGGCGGCTGCATCTGTTCATCTTTGCTACCACGTTCATTGTCTTTCCTCTGATTGGACTGGCGCTACGCCCACTGGGGATTCCCCTGCTAGGGACTGGACTCTACACCGGTATTCTTTATCTGTGCGCGCTGCCCTCTACCGTCCAGTCTTCCATTGCATTTGTTTCGATGGCACGAGGCAATGTTTCCGCCGCCATTTGTAGTGCAGCGGCCTCCAGCCTGTTCGGTATCTTTTTGACGCCGCTTATTGTGGCGCTCACCATGCAAGCCAGTGGCACGACGGATAGCCACTCCATGATGGATGCCATTGAGAAAATCATGCTTCAGCTATTGGTGCCCTTCATTGCCGGGCAAGTCGCCCGTAAATGGATCAGCGGCTGGGTATCGCGCAATAAGGGGGTACTCAAATATCTGGATCAGGGATCGATTCTGCTCGTGGTGTATACCGCTTTCAGTAGCGCGGTAATTGGGGGAATTTGGCATCGCGTACCAATTCTTTCCCTACTGGCGTTGGTAATTTTCTGTGCGCTACTGTTGGCGATTGCATTGGGATTGACCGCATTTTTTGGCAAGCAGTTTGGCTTCAATCTGGAAGACCGCATTACGATCCTGTTTTGCGGATCGAAGAAAAGCCTCGCGACCGGCGTTCCCATGGCGCAAGTGTTGTTCCCCGCGTCATCCATAGGGTTGATTATTTTGCCGGTGATGATTTTCCATCAGGTTCAGCTCATGGTCTGTGCCTTTATTGCGCAGCGCTTGAGCAAACGGGACGACAACTCGCTCTAGCGATTGCTCACTGGATACCGAGGGGCGGTTCATGAAATATCGGCCTGCAGCCTAACCCTCTCGGGGACTGGAAACAGTCTATGTTCATGAAATGAACTCAAGCGTATTCATTAATCATTGACGGTTAGAGGCGGTTAACGCCGAAGAGTGCGTAGAATGCTATTCAGCAAAGCTGCTCTATTTTGTGATGCCGCCAGCCTAACCACAAACTTAACAGTAACCATGCTACCGATAGAGGAATGGCCACCACGACTACACCGGTCGCTCCCAATCCTATAGTAGTAAGCCCTACGTAGGACCAACTGCCAATCTGATCTCCACTACGGTAGACCACCGTATCGATAAAATTCTTTGCCTTATAACGGTCTTCTTGCGGAATCACGGTAAAGAGGATTTCCCGGGTTGGACGTGCAAAGGCGAAATTGCTGACACGACGCACTACCTGCACCAGAATGAGCGCTACCACACTCGGCCAGACCAGTAACGAACCAAACCCCAGAACCGAGACCAGCGGCAAAATACTGATAATCAGTGCGACCCCTAACCAGCGGGTCAACCTGCCGGTTATTCCCATCTGTAGAATAAACGTGATGATGTTGACCCAGAGGTCAATGTGGGCAAAGAAAACGGTACGCGCACCGTTGTTATGAAAATCGGATTGGGCAATAGAGCCTTGCTGAAAATAGAGGAACGTCGAGGTTACACTATAAAACAGGATGAAACCGGCAATGCCCAGCAGGTAGGGTGATTTAAACGTGTTCACCAACCCGGAAATAATGCTCCCGCCCTTGATTATCTCCTCACTTGTAGCCTCTTTATCAACAAAACGGGGAGAATTTCGCAATAGTTTGCGTGCTGCGAAGATGCCAAACTCCAATAATATAGCCGAGAGGATCAGCATCCAGCTTTGACCAATCAATTCGACAACCACGGAGGTTGTCAAAGCGCCGGCTACGCCGCCCAATGTCGCACCTGCGGCAAGAAATCCAAAGAGTCGCTTACCCTGTTCACTGGAGAATACATCGTCCACCAATGACCAGAACACCGAGACTACGAAGAGATTAAAAACGGACACCCATATGAAGAAGACTCTGCCCACCCAGACACGTTCAGTGGCAGTAGAAAAAACGAGTGCCAGCGAAAATATCACCAAATTCAGCGCAAAAAAGCGATAGGCGATGGCAACGAACTTTTCCCGCGGCCATCGCTTCACCAGATAACCGAACACCGGATTCAATAGAATCATGGTGATCAACGTACCAGTAAAAAGCCAGGGAAGGTTATGAACCCCCCCGTTTACGCCCAAATCATCGCGGATCGGTCGTAAAATGTAATAACACAACAGCAGGGAGAAAGAGTACAGCCAAGACCACTTCAGCGCAGTGGCCTCGTTCTCGCGAATATCCACAAAACAGGCAATACAACGCTGAAACATGCGCACCCTCTTATGAATGGAAAAGCATGGCAACGCACGTGTAAAACACGGCCATGTACTTATAATTCAACCTGTATCACCGCACTATCTACCCTCAACTTATGTCATACTAGCAGACTGATATTTCACGGATCTGCAGTTATGGCACATGCACCTTCATACAAGGCGTCCGAACGTGGCACGCTTTTCATCGTTTCAGCCCCTTCAGGGGCGGGAAAAACCAGTCTCGTCACCGCGCTACTCAAGAAGATGTCAGGTATCGCTGTTTCAATTTCCCACACTACGCGCGATCAACGCCCGGGGGAAGTGAACGGTGTGAATTATCATTTCGTGAGTATGGAGAAATTCCAGCAGATGGTGGCAGATGAGGCTTTCTTCGAATATGCCCATGTGTTTGACCGGATGTATGGTTCGTCAAAACAGGAAGTCGAATCCCGTTTGACCAGCGGTGAAGACGTCATACTGGAAATTGACTGGCAAGGTGCCCGGCAAGTCCGTGAGAAAATGGCTGAAGCGCGCAGTATCTTTATTCTGCCGCCCAGTCAGGAAGCTCTTTATTCTCGCTTAAGCCAGCGTGGTCAGGATTCCGAAGAAACCATTGCACGCAGAATGCAGGAAGCCGTGAGTGAAAGCTCACACTATGACGAATATGATTACGTGGTCTTCAACGATGATTTCGAGCAAGCGCTCAAGGAACTTGAGGCCATCGTCCTCTCGGAGCGGGCAGCCATGCCACGAGCAGGTATCAGTCACCAAAAACTGTTGGATGCCCTCTTGTCACGGGTTACGTCCTGAGAGTAGACTCACCCTCCTTTTGATTTATGGCGAACTTCCGCCTAAAGTAGGGTGTTATGCAACCCTGGATCATGCTTTCCAGCCCTGTAATAGCGCTCAAGGAAAGCCCTTATTCATTTATTCAGCTCATAGCAGGTGATATCCATGGCACGAGTAACAGTTGAAGACTGTCTTGAAAATGTAGATAACCGCTTTCAGCTCGTACTGATTGCCAGCCGCCGTGCGCGCCAGCTTGCCCGCGGTTCCCGTACTTCCGACCTTCCCTGGGAAAACGACAAGGCGACCGTACTGGCGCTGCGTGAAGTCGCTGCAGGTATGGTAACCTCCAGTGTACTGGACGAGCCCGTTGAAGCACCGGCACCGCGTGTTCGCCCTGAACCGCAACCCGAATACGATATTTGATAATATCGATGGGCTCGGAGCCATCCGGGCTCAGACTTTGCTTGCTTCATGTTTGCAATAGATGATTTGGCCGACCGCTTAGAGGGATATCTTCAGGAAGAGGAAATCCGTCAGGTCAAACGTGCCTATTACTATGCTGAACAGGCCCATGATGGTCAGCGTCGCCGCTCGGGCGAACCATACGTCTCCCACCCCCTGGCTGTCGCCAATATCCTCGCCAACCTTCACATGGATCCTCAAAGTCTGATGGCAGCCATGCTGCATGATGTCATCGAGGATACCGCTGTTACCCGTGAGGCATTGGAAGAGCAGTTCGGGCGGGAAGTGGCCAATTTGGTCGATGGCGTCTCCAAGCTCGCCAAGATAGCCTTTGAAGACAAGGCCGTAGCACAAGCAGACAACCTGCAAAAGATGGTGCTGGCCATGTCACGGGATATCCGTGTCATTATCGTCAAGCTGGCCGACCGTCTGCACAACATGCGTACCCTGGGCTCGCTTCGACCTGACAAGAAGCGGCGAATTGCGCGTGAAACGCTCGATATTTACGCCCGAATTGCGAATCGGCTGGGTATTAATACGATCCATGTAGAGTTGGAAGACCTTGCGTTTCAGGCCATCCATCCCATGCGTTCGGAACGTATTCGAAGTGCAGTCGCCAGTGCGCGAGGTAACCGCCGCTCTTTGATACGGCAAATCCAGAATACGCTGCAGGAAACTCTGGATAATGCCGGGTTACCCGGTACCGTCGTTGGACGCCAAAAACACCTGCTTTCCATCTACCGGAAAATGCGCGACAAACACAAGTCCTTCAATGATTTGATGGATGTCTTCGGTTTCCGGATTATCACTGACCATGTGGATGACTGTTATCGCATCCTTGGCGCGGTACATGGCCTTTACAAGCCAGTCCCCGGGCGCTTCAAGGATTACATCGCCATCCCCAAGTCAAACGGTTACCAAAGTTTGCATACCACCCTCTTTGGTGTTGATGGTTATCCTATAGAGGTACAAATACGCACGCGTGCAATGGAAGCCACAGCCAACAATGGCATTGCGGCACATTGGCTGTACAAGGCAGAGTCCGACGAGGTAGCAGAAGGTGGCGCGAGTCACGAACGCGCCCATGAGTGGGTGCAGGGCCTCTTGGAAATACAACGTCAGGCGGGTAGCTCGCTTGAGTTTTTCGAGCATGTCAAAAATGATCTTTTCCCTGATGATACCTACGTATTCACCCCAAAAGGGGAAATCATGGAACTGCCGCGCGATGCTACCGCGGTCGATTTTGCTTACGCAGTTCATACGGATATAGGGAACAGCTGTATTGCCTGTCGAATCAATCGACATCTAGCGTCATTGTCCATGCCCCTGAGCAGCGGTCAGACCGTCGAAATCATTACCGCACCCGGCGCCACACCAAACCAGAACTGGCTGAATTTTGTTGTCACCGCCAAAGCGCGCTCTGCCATTCGTCACTTTCTCAAGCATCAGCAACTCAGTCACTCCATCCTTCTTGGCCGAAAGCTACTGAACAAGGCATTGGCGGATTTCAATACTCATCTGGACGACCTGCCCCCGGGGATCATGGAGGCTGTGTTACATGATGCCAATCTGGAAACCGTCGATGATCTTTTTCATGCCATCGGTTCCGGCAGTAATATTACTTATAGTATTGCGCGTAAATTGGCACAACCTGAATCCGGTGGCGATTTGGCTCTGCTTCCGAAGCCGAATCTTCTCTCCATCGAATTCGGACCAAAAACAGAAGGGATCCGTGCAGCACGTTGCTGCTATCCGCTTCCCGGTGATCATGTTATTGGTCACCTGACCTCGAATGAAGGTATTTGGGTACATCGAAGAGTTTGTCCCAATGCCATCCAATTGCTCACTTCACCGAATCAATGTGTGGAAATAGAGTGGGCCGATATGCCTGGGCACGTATTATTCCCCTCAGAGCTGGAAATTACCATCGGCCGACACCCTCATCTGATCGCCAACATCAGTGAGCTCGCCGATGATGCCGGCGCCGATATCGAGAGTATACGCCGCTGTGAACACGATGAGCGGCTGGTTGTCATCCGCCTGATCCTGTTGGTACAGGACCGTATTCACCTGGCCCGTATTATCAAGCGCTTGCGTAATTTACAATCGTTGGAGCATGTCACTCGCGTTATTCAGCAATAATGACATTTACCCATGCGTATAAAATCTCTTTCATAAAAAAGATAATGGATTCCTTCACGTTTCGTGAAAACCATCGAATTTTGTACGCATTGACACATGTTCCATTACATAGCGTCATACAATGACAGTCACATGGTGACAAATAGTAGAGGTGTTTCATGAGCAATCGTTCTGTTATTCACACGGAAAAGGCGCCTGCAGCCATTGGGCCCTACTCTCAGGCAGTAAAAGCAGGTAATACTGTTTATCTTTCAGGCCAGATTCCGCTTGATCCCGCTACAATGGAATTGGTGGAAGGTGACGTAGAAGCACAAGCGCGTCAGGTATTCACGAATCTGGAACAGGTATGTAAAGCGGCGGGCGGCTCATTGAGCGAGATCGTCAAATTGAATATCTACATGACGGACCTGAGCAACTTCGGCAAGGTCAACACGGTCATGCAGGAATTCTTTTCCGAACCCTTCCCTGCACGCGCTGCTGTGGGTATCTCAGAGCTTCCCAAGGGAAGTCTGGTAGAAGCAGAAGGCGTGATGGTCATTGGTGACTAAGTACTGCTTTCAAAGTCAGTCTGAAAAGCGCTGCCGAGCCCCTTTGGCAGCGCTTTTATATTCATATCCAATCCTTCAGCTCACCGTGTTGAAGATGCCCTTTCCTCCAACACCTGCTCATAGCCTGCTTTGAAATCGGGAAACTGAAACCTATATCCTTCCGATAACAAACGTGCGTTGGAACACCGCTTGTTGGAACGACGGCGGGCTGATCTTTCCATCGTTGCCTGCGGTGTTACCCCCAAACGATCCGCCAACCATTGGGTCACCTCATGCAAGGAGGCCGGATCACAATCCGTACCCAAATAAACGGGCGCCAATGATGCGCCGGAAAGGACTCGCTGAATCAGAAAGGCCAGTGTGCCCGCTGCATCATTCCGGTGAATACGGTTAGTCAGCACTTCAGGGTCGGGTGGTGCAACATGCCCCTCTTCTACCTGATTGATCAATCGCTCTCGGCCAGGGCCATAAATACCCGATAATCGAAGGACACTGCCCTGCAAGGAGCTATTCAGCAAGCGCTGTTCCGCCTGCAGCATCAATGCGCCTGAAAACGAGGTCGGCTCTGTCGGGCTGTCTTCATCCACAATCTCTCCCTCGGATTGGTTATATACCGCCGTTGATGAGACAAAAAAGACATGACGTGGTGAATGAGCACGTTGTTCATAATGGGACAGAACTGTATTCAGACCATCGACGTAGGCAGTTTGATAGGCAGATTCGTCGAATTTATCTGCACTGATAGCGTATACTAGGACATCGACATCCGGTAGGGATAAGAGCGATACTGGGTCTGTGATATCAAGCGCTACAGGCTCTATACTATCGGGCAATCCCTGGGGGGAACGACGAGCTCCCCATACACGATGCCCCTGGTTCACCAGACGGATGCCCAGCTCAGTACCTACATATCCACAGCCTACGATCAGGATCGAGCTATTCATCTGTGCAACTCCCGGGTAATAAATTATCGTCGATTTGGCTCTAACCAATGGCTAGCAATACACTCATAAGTGGCCGGTTTCAAAAAGACTGTCGTTAAAGAACTGTCGCTGAACCTGCCGCGGCACCCTGCGTGGTGCATGATGGAAGGGATCCATGACTTTAACAGAACTTCGCTACATCGTGACGCTTTCGCAAGAACGTCATTTCGGACGTGCCGCAGAACGTTGCTTCGTTTCGCAGCCAACACTCTCTGTCGCCGTAAAAAAACTCGAGGAAGAGTTGGGTATTGCGCTCTTCGAGCGTAGCAAATCGACAGTCCAGGTCACCCCGATGGGGGAGCGTATCATTGGTCAGGCTACGCGAGTACTCGAACAGGCCAATGTTATCAAGGAATTGGCCAGTGAAGGAAAAGACCAGCTTTCAAGCCCTCTGCGCATTGGCGCTATCTATACCATTGGGCCTTATCTATTCCCTCACTTGGTGCCTGAGCTCGCCAAAACCGCACCCCAAATGCCTTTGTATATCGAGGAAGGGCTGACAGGTGATCTACGACGCAAGCTTCGTTCAGGTGAACTCGATGTCATTATCGTGGCGCTACCCTTCACCGAACCGGATGTTTTGACTAAGGTCATTTACGAAGAACCCTTCGAGGTCATTCTGCCGAAAGGCCACCCCTGGCTTGCTGAAAAAGAGATTAGCAAGGAGTGGCTGGCAGATGAGCGTCTGCTACTGCTGGGTGAAGGTCATTGCTTCCGTGATCAGATACTTGAAGCCTGCCCGGCATTGGATGCGCGTGTCAACAATCCGAATAATGGATTAATGGCTGAAGGCGGTTCACTGGAGACCATTCGCCATATGGTGGCCTCCGGGTTGGGTATCACGGTTCTCCCTCGTTCTGCGACGGGCCTGAATTACTATGAGGAAGGGATGATCGACTCTCGCCCCTTCACATCGCCGCAGCCTTCACGCTCAGTCGCCATCGCCTGGCGGGCCAGTTTCCCTCGCCCCAAAGCCATAGATGCACTGACCAGCGCGATTAATCCAGCCAGTATGCATTTGGATAAATCGGGCACCGAAGCACAGCAAACACCTGAACATACGACGTCGTCTTCAACCGTTTGAGGACACTGATTGGACAAGAGTGAGAGATAACGCCTATATGAGCCCGCTGGATCACTCCGTTACCGAGTTGGCAGGTGTAGGAGATGCCATGGCAGTGAAGCTGGCTCGACTGGGTATTCACTCTATTGCTGATCTGTTGTTCCATCTGCCATTACGCTATCAGGACAGAACACGTATTACGCCGATAGGTGAATTGCGAGCAGGGCAGGAAGCGGTAGTGGAAGGTGTGGTGACAGCCTCGAATGTTATCCAGGGGCGTCGGCGCAGCCTGCTGGTTCGCCTGAAAGACACAACAGGTATTTTATCGCTTCGCTTTTACCACTTTGCACCTGCGCAAGCACGGCAATTCACACCGGGTGTTCAGGTACGCCTTTTTGGTGAAGCACGGGCAGGGAGTACTGGGTTAGAGGTCTATCATCCCGAGTATCAGCTTCTCAAGGGCGGTCATGATGATGATTCCAGCAATGAGGCACATTTAACGCCCATTTATCCCACTACTGAAGGGCTCACACAGCAACGTTTACGTGGACTGGTAGAACAGGCCTACCAGCGTTTTCAGCAACATCCGGATGCATTACCGGAATGGTTGCCTGAAACACTTCGCTCCCGCTTTCATTTGATTCATCTGCACGATGCCATCCGTGAACTTCACCACCCTGCACCCGAAGCCTCTTTGGAATCATTGGCTGGTGGCACACACCCTGCGCAACAACGGTTGGCATTCGAGGAGCTGCTCGCTCACCAGCTGAGCCTTCGCCAAATTCGTGTTCAGATTCAGAGCGATGATGCACCCGCCCTGACAGGAGGAGAATCCCTGCGAACACGATTCCTGACGTTATTACCGTTCGCGCTGACAGGTGCACAACGCCGCGTATTGAACGAAATTGATCGGGATATCGAATGCCAGTCACCCATGCTTCGGCTGGTTCAGGGCGATGTCGGCTCGGGTAAGACGGTAGTGGCGGCCGCCGCTGCCCTCAGAGCCGTAGGCAGTGGTTATCAGGCCGCCATCATGGCACCTACAGAGCTATTGGCTGAACAACATTACAATAGTTTCAAGAGCTGGTTCACCCCCTTGGGAATCGAAGTCGCATGGCTGGCTGGCAAATTAAAGGGCAAGGCTCGGTTGGATGCCAAAGCCAACATTGCCGATGGCACAGCAAATGTCATTGTGGGAACGCATGCACTGTTTCAACCGGATGTTCAGTTTCATCGCTTGGGACTCGCCATTATTGATGAGCAGCACCGCTTTGGTGTTCATCAGCGGCTTGCTCTTCGGGAAAAAGGGGAAGCAAGCGGTATTACACCGCACCAGTTGGTCATGACAGCAACCCCCATTCCCCGTACGTTGGCCATGAGCGCCTACGCGGATCTGGATCTTTCCGTGATTGATGAATTACCCCCCGGGCGTACGCCAATCAAAACCGTGGCAGTCGCCAACAATCGGCGGCAAGAGGTTATTGAGCGGATTCGTAATGCTTGTGAAGAGGGGCGTCAGGCCTATTGGGTTTGTACATTGATTGAAGAGTCGGAGGTTCTCGAAAGCCAGGCCGCAGAAGATACTTACGCTCTGCTATCGGAAGCGTTACCTGAATTCACCATTGGATTGGTCCATGGGCGGATGAAAGCACAGGAAAAAAGCACGGTAATGCAGGCCTTCAAGGAAGGTGATATCGATCTTCTTGTCGCCACTACTGTGATAGAGGTGGGCGTGGATGTTCCCAATGCCAGCCTGATGGTGATCGAGAATCCGGAGCGCCTTGGCTTGGCCCAACTACATCAGCTGCGAGGGCGTGTAGGCCGAGGAAGTACAGACAGCTATTGTGTACTGCTCTATGCCGCACCATTATCGGATCATTCACGCGAACGGCTCGCTGTAATGCGAGAAACCAATGATGGTTTCAGGATTGCAGAACGTGACCTTGAGCTGCGGGGCCCCGGTGAAGTGCTGGGAACACGCCAAACAGGGCTGCTGGGCATGAAGATTGCCGATATGGTGAGGGATCGCCCGTTACTTGAGCCCGTCCATCGATTGGGGGGAGAGTTAATGGAGACTCATCCAGAGGTCGCTGTCCCATTGATACGCCGGTGGTTAGGCGAAGAAACCGGACGTTATGCCACTGTGTAACCAATAAAAAAAAGCCCTATTCTCTATAAAGCCCCGCCATTTCATGGCCGCTTTGGATATTTCCGTAAGGCGTATATTTGATATTTTATGTTTTTTCGTCTCCAAGCCTTTAAAAAGCCAAACGTCACGTTATAAGTCACAAGTACTGAAAGTTACATTACAGGGGGCCATGGCTGATCGGCTGAGTTCCCGACGGCTCTTAAAAAGTCTCAACTATTCTTTTCATTTCTCAAAGAAGACAGTCTTCGCACTGCTCAAAGCGTAAAACGGTGCCTCCCAAAACGCTGGCAGGGATATCTGCTATATGCTCATTGATCCTCATGTAGGGTACATTGTTCCTTTCCCAGTGGGCGATAGCGGCGTTCAGGTCCATGGTTTCCAAACTGATGGCCACCGCACGGGAAGGCGCTTCAGCGACATTTTCCAAATCAGGGATGTGTTCTTTCAGGGAGGACGGGGAAAGCAGCCAGATATCGCCTTTGGGAGTTGCCACACGGTATCCGCCATTTACAGAAAAGATATTGGCCGCCCCATGGATAAGCCGATAATATTCGAAATCACGCTGGATATTATCACTGATATACCACATGGCCTTGAGGCGTGAGACCTGATTGGGATGGTATTCATCAGAAGGATCACGACGAAGCAATTCAGGGTGCGGATAATGACAAAGAAATTGGGTAAGAAATGGCTGTGAAGGGTCATGTAGAATATCAAGAACAACGCTCATTTCAACGGAGCCTTGCCGGCTGTGCGACATTCGCTTGAACTCGATAGGCTCCCAGGGGGCGAAACCTCTGGCTTCAACCAGCGCATGATCATGTGCCATGCACTGTGAATCAAGTGCCAACATGGCAACACCATCACCATATCTCAAGCGAGCTTCTATAGCGCGAGCAAATCGAAAACCATTGGCATCCGAATAGCTGGTTTGTTCCGGGCGGGCAATCGTAATGATTTCAATAAAAGTATCGGGAAAAAGCAGCAGATAGTTATCCGTTCCCCAAGGGTGACTTTGTCGCTGATTATGTACAAACCCCAACGCCAACACTTGCTTTAATGCAGAGTCGAGATCCTTCACCGCTATCATGGGGTGATCAATGCCAAAACCCATCCACGAATCCTTATCGTATCGCTTTCCACTAAAAATATAGGGTTTTTGACGCTATCACCCCCCTACTTTATGACCTGCCACGCAGCAATTCACTCATTTACATATCACTTTCTGTTCATCAAAAACAACGCTTACCAACCAGTTGGATCTTAATGAACGGTGAGGAAGCACATCGGTATTCATCTGTAAAAGACTGATACATCGACATAACCCGAAAACAGGCAGTGATACTCACCTTCAGCATAAAGCGCTGATAGAGGGCCGTCCAGCCATTCCATTCTGTTTGGCTTGTACCGCAAAGTGATATGGCTTCTTGACTATTTATCTTCCAGCCATTTTGCAGGAAGAATCAATCACTTTTCTTGTCTGCAACCACCGCTTGAAGAGACTCAAACCCTTCGAATACGGGAGGGCCAAGATAGATCTCTTCACGTTTTGCCTGCCCTGCGTTGGCATGCGCTGCACGGAATGCCTCTGATTTTGTCCATTGCACAAAATCTTCTTTACTGCGCCAAATGGTATGTGAGGCATAGAGAACGTGATCTTCTTGCTCTGGCCCACGCAGTAAATTGAATTCAACGAATCCCGGCAGGGTTTCCAGGTGGGTTTCACGATCCAGCCAACGTTTCTCGAACGCATCGGTTGCATCAGGACGTACCTTGAAACGATTCATTGCGATATACATGTGGATCTTTCTCCGGTCTGGGGCTTCAAGTGAGTAGCCATGAATTGAATCACATCCTCATTCTACCCTGCTTGATACCAATACATCAGAGGAAAACTTGAAATTGACACTATCGAATAGATAGAAAAAGCCCAATATTAAGGATGAGTAAAGTCGTAGACAGTAAGAGGAGGCAAATTACAACGAAAGGGGGGAGAAAACAGCGGGGCAAATGATCAGCGCAGCAGAAAACCGAACGATACCGGCCAAACCGAATAGCCGGTATCGAGATAGTGTGCCGAAAGGGCTTTATTTACCGGAAACGGCGTCTTTCAGGCCTTTACCTGCCTTGAAGGCAACATTTTTGCTGGCAGGAATCTTGAGCTCTGCGCCAGTTTGCGGGTTTTTACCCGTACGAGCAGCACGCTCACGAACGGTGAAGGAACCAAATCCGACAAGGCTAACGTCTTGCCCTTTGGCAACACTGGCAGTGATTTCATCAAGAATCACATTCAGAACCTGACCGGCCTTTTCCTTGGACAGATCAGACTTTTCAGCGATGGCAGCTGCGAGTTCGGGTTTACGCATAAATATAATCTCCTGAATTTGCCATTATCTGGCAGATCACCGGTTTACCGGTGTTTATATGGGAACTCACGCAACAGACCCTGGGCGGCTTTTACAAGAAACACACAGGCAGCTACGAGGTTCACTTGACTGTTATTACAGGAAGCCATTTGGCCCTTGTAACATACCCTTTCGATCATCATGAACGATGTCATGCCGATAGGGAAATCAAGCATTCACTTGAACACCTTTTGTGTACGTTGGAATGAAAACGCACACGCTATATGGAATCAGACTTTCACTCTTTATAGGGGAAATGTCTATCCTTGTACAAGCATGGTTTACGTAAGAAAAATGATCCAATAAATTCATGAAAATGGGCCACTATCTGACATAAAACAAGCGTATAAGCCGCAACCATAGCGGACATGTCCTTACATTGCCAGAAAATGCTACAATTTTCCCATCTACATTAATGCCAGCATTCGTATATTGGCGATATGATTTCACCGCTAATCCAGCTTTTTACAACCTTCTTCTGAGAACATCGGCAATTTCATGACACACCCGAATGTATCGCTCCGCCATAGATTGACGCGACTGCCCGACTTTCTTCAACTCATGCGCCTTGACCGCCCCATAGGCACATGGCTACTGATGTGGCCCACGCTGGCCGCCCTCTGGTTGGCAGCGGATGGCTTACCTTCGCGCAAGCTTCTCATCATTTTTGTTGTTGGAGTGTATTGCATGCGAGCTGCAGGCTGTGTAATTAATGATTACGCGGACAGGCACTTCGATGGCAAGGTAAAGCGAACAAAAAACCGTCCGCTGGCTACTGGCAGGATTTCTGCCAGGGAAGCGCTCATCCTGTTTTTCTCACTCATGGTGATCTCATTCATCTTGGTCTGCTTCACCGGCGGAAAAACGGTTCTTGTTTCCCTTGGGGGCGCTGTTCTGGCTGCCTGCTACCCTTTTGCGAAGCGCTACACCCAACTTCCTCAAGTCGTATTGGGAGCTGCCTTCAGCTGGGGTATTCCTACAGCCTTCATGGCAGTCAAAGGGAATGTACCTGCGATCGCCTGGTGGCTTTTCCTGGCCAATGTGGTTTGGACGCTCATGTACGACACAGCCTATGCCATGGTGGATCGTGATGACGACCTCAAGATTGGCGTAAAATCAACAGCCATTCTCTTCGGTGAATATGACCTCACTATTTTGACCTTATTAAAGGTCATCACTTTATTATTGCTGGCAGGCCTCGGTGTGGAGGCAGGTCTGGACGGTTTCTACTGGTTGGGACTCGTGGGTGTGATTTGCCTATTCGTCTACCAGGGGTATTTGACACGGCACAGAAGCAGGGAAGGCTGCTTTCAGGCATTCCTGAATAATAACTGGGTCGGCATTTCCCTCTTCGCCGGCATTGTTTTGGCACTTTGGCCTACGGCAGGATAATCAAGAAAGCATCCTAAACAGCAAAAACAGGTTGGATTCAGCAGTGTCATAAGACTGTCACCACATTGCGCTTAAATTGTCATGCAACCGCCATAAACGCCCCTCAAGGGCACAGAGGCATTTTTGTTCGGCAAGTATTAAATGCGGTTTTGCCTGTTCTTCGACCACAACGAGAAGAGATGCAATGAAACAGACAGTGTTGATTGTAGATGACGAAGCTTCTATCCGGGACATGATCGCCATTGCGCTGGAAATGGCCGATTTCAATGTGCTCGAAGCGGAAAATGCTCAACAGGCGCTGCCCTTGGCTGTCGATGAGCGTCCTGATCTTATTTTGCTCGATTGGATGATGCCGGGGGTCAGTGGTGTTGAACTGGCGCGCCGCCTGAAACGGGAAGAAACCACTAAAGAGACACCGATCATCCTGCTGACAGCCAAGGGTGAAGAAGATAACAAGGTGCAGGGGCTGGAAGCGGGTGCCGATGACTACATTACCAAACCGTTTTCCCCCCGCGAGCTGGTTGCCCGCCTCCGCGCTGTTTTAAGGCGTTCTTCCCCTTCCAGCCAGAATATTGTCGAAATCGATGGGTTGGCACTTAACCTTGATAGCAAGCGTGTCAGTATCAATGGTGAATCTATCGATATGGGCCCGACAGAATACCGCTTGCTGGCCTTCTTCATGTCGCATCAGGAACGTGCTTATTCCCGCGCACAACTGCTGGATCAGGTCTGGGGAGCCAGTGTGTATGTCGAGGAACGTACCGTCGATGTGCATATCCGCCGCCTGCGAAAAGCGCTGGGCAAGCAACATGACTATTTGGTACAAACAGTGAGAGGCACCGGGTATCGTTTCTCAAACCAGCGTTCCCGTGCCATTTGAGAACTGTTCAACTACCCGCATTGTTCAACTATCCGAGGCTATTGTTGATACCTCATGCGTTATTGGACTCAAGAGATAGCACTGCTCGTCGCCCTTTTCCTCATAGGCTGTGTTATTGGCTTATTAGCGGATCATCCTGTCACAGGAATGGTGCTCGGGTTGGCGCTCTATATCACTTATAGCTTTTGGCAGGTGTGGCGGATTCTGCGCTGGTCTCACAAAGCCTACGACACATTGCCGCCCTCGGCCCCCGGAGTCTGGGGCAATATTTTCGACCATCTATATCGCTATCAACGCCGTGAGCGCCGTCGACAAACCCAATTACGCCAGGTGATTGGACGTTTCGACCGCCTCTCCGAGGCCATGAAAGATGGCATGATCGTCCTTGATAATAAAGGGGCACTGGACACCTGGAATGCAGCCGCCAGCACGATGTTGGGCCTGGAGTATCCGGCAGACCGCGGGCAATATGTAACGAATCTCCTTCGCCATCCGCAGTTCGTTCGCTATTTCGAGTCCGGAAAATATGAAGAGGGGTTGACTACCCGCTCGCCGCTCGATGAATCCCGTTGGTTACATTTCCAGATTGTCAGTGATAGCCGTAATGAACGACTGATGGTGGTTCGCGACATCACCCGCCTGCAACGCCTCCAGGAAATGCGCCGCGATTTTGTCGCCAATGTTTCTCATGAGCTACGTACGCCTCTTACCGTTTTTACCGGTTATCTGGAGCCTCTGGCGGATTACGCTGGCGAACTGCTGCCGCCGCGAATGCAACGCGGACTTGAACAGATGCAGCAGCAAAGTGACCGCATGCGACATTTGATAGACGATCTACTCATGCTGTCGCGGCTTGAAAATGGCGTACCTATCAGCCCTTACAATCCCGTCAATATCGCCATGCTCGTTCAACAGGCGGAACAGGACGGCAATGCATTATCGCAAGGCCAACATTCCATCAGCGTGGATATAACACCGGGTTACCATTTGCTGGGGGCAGAAGAAGAACTGCGTAGCGCCGTCACCAATCTGGTCTCGAATGCGGTCAGATATTCAGGTGAAAAGGCGCATATTCATATTACATGGCGAGTTGAGGAAGACGGCTCCGGTCAACTCTGTGTCAGTGATGACGGAGAAGGTATCGAAAAACATCACCTTGACCGCCTGACCGAACGGTTTTATCGCGTAGACAAAGGTCGTTCCAGTTCAACAGGTGGCACTGGCCTTGGGCTTGCCATCGTCAAGCACGTGATGATTCACCATGAAGGCCAGATTCAGGTCGAATCACAGCCAGGAGACGGCGCACATTTCACGCTTGCCTTTCCTGCCAACCGCGTCATTCAGGAGTGAAGGCTACCACGCCTCATCCAGCAACGATTGAGCCTTTTGTTCCCCATCATACTTGTTCAACAACGCGAAAAGAATTGCGGCAGTTTCAAGATCATAGTGACCCGAATAATTGGTGGGGCGAAAATGCATTTGGAAGCTGGTCAATACCTGCTTCGTTTGCTTGTCCATCCTACCTGTCGGCTCAATGGCATAACCATAAGCCGCCAGCCCACGCTGTAACACACGTATACTTGGCATATGACCACCAGCAAAACGGTTCTTATACATCAAAACCGTCTGATGATCAGGCCATGCACCGATACCAGCACGATATAACTGCTCCCATGGGAAGAACGGGCCCGGGTCTGTCTTGCGACCGGGAGCAATATCGGCATGCCCCACCACATGAGTAGGCGGAATGTCATAGCGTTTGACGATATCTCGTGCCAACGCGATGATCAAACGAATCTGAGACTCTGAATAAGGCGCATATACCCGGCCACTTAAAGAGCGTGTATAACCCGGATTCACGATTTCAATCCCAATGGATGTGTCATTCAGATTATGTCTATTCCCCCAGGCACTTACCCCCGCGTGCCAGGTTCTCATCTGCTCATCCGCCAATTGATACACCACGGGCCGTTGGCGATAACTGGCCGGCTGATTGGTCACAAGGTAGTGCACACCTACAGCGCCTTCTGTCAACGCATCTATTGATTGTTGATCATTGCCTGCGGTGTAATGCAGTACCAAAAAGTGGATACGCTGGTTCTCCCCACGGGTATGAAGAGAGCGATCTACCCAATAGCCTTGCCTGGGCTTTAATCGAGCCCCTTCACGTTTTGTCAGTATCTTTCCCGGAGACCTGTCCTGAATGACCGGCACACTAAAATCATCAGAACGTGCCTTTTTGTATGAGGGAGGCTTGTTGTACAAGGAAGATGTACCGGGACCTATTGGTTGGCCACTACTACAGGCTGTTAATATCAACAGACACAACAACCCGCTTATCCATTTAATCATTACACTGAAATTCCAGAAATATTTATCTCTCAATACGCCAAGCGAGTTGAAATACGGCTTTTTCCCCGCGGGGTGTTTCTCCACTATTGTGTTTTGCCCTTTTATTCGCCTGATGATTTATGATCCGATGATGCCGAGGCCCGTGCGCCAGACTGATACTCAAGCTGCCGGCTTACCTTGCCATAACTATCGCGCCACATGATTACCCCCGCTGCGACGGCGGCAGGCATCACAATCAGGTTCACAATGGGAATCCATAGCAAAACACTCACCGCAAATCCGAATCCCAATGTTTTTATCGGCAGCTTGCCCAATAATTTGAGCATTTTTTTGAAAGAAACTTCGTGGACATCCATCGTGTAATCAAGATATTCCAGCGCAACGCTCCAAAAGGAGAACACCAGCCATAGAAATGGCGTGATCAAATGAACAACAGGTACCCACCCCAGCAAGAATAGAATCAGCATTCGGGGCAGGATATAGCTGAGCTTGTGCAGTTCACGAATAAATCCATCCCATGCCTGCCGTCCAAGGCTACGCTGGTCATTGGCGCCCTCCATGCCCAACTCATTTTCAACGCGTTCAACCAGAAAACCATAAAACGGCGAAGCCAAAAGGTTAACCATCAATGTAAACGTGAAGAACGCAATGACGATCAATGTCAGCGTAATCAGGGGAATGAGGATCCAGCCCAGCCAGTCCAGCCAGTGGGGAATCAAGGCAATCCACTCATCCAGCCAATGGGTAAATACCTTTACAAGGCCATAAAGCGTAAGTGAATACACTACAAGAATAATAATGACCGGGATGATGACATAACGCCTTAGGCCGGGGCGCATCACCAGTCTTATTCCCTCACCCAACGCTTCGAATCCTTCCAACATCTATTTCTTCCAACCTCCAATGCTACAAATTCTGGTAAGCGGGCTCACTCGCCCTGATTATACTCGGCAGAGTCAATCGACCCACGAAGTACGACGATTCAGCCGTCCCCACGGTTCGATCACGCTAGTATGAACCGCATTCCAAAGGAACACTAACCTATAACTCGTTTGAACAATACAACGTCACAACACGGATTTACGCAGGTGTTTCCAATGAAAAACCCCGATGCTGGCATTTGAGTCCAGCAATCGGGGCCTAGTTCCTGCAAAACCAACTATTTCAGCTTCAACAAAGCAAAAGAACTCTTTATTCAGTCAAAATATAGGTGACTGAGAACCGAATGACATCCTGCTACCATGAGCCACCCAGATAAGAGCTACTAAAAACATATTCGCTATTCATAACTACTTGTAACTACCTAAAGAGCCATCGTCCAGATCCTTTTCATCAAGATCGCGACGATTGGAGTGGCGCAGATCCAACCCTTTGACCAGATATACCACAGATTCTGCGAGGTTATCGGCATGGTCACCTATTCGTTCCAGCGCACGCAGTACCCACATGACATCGATGACGCTGGTGATAGAGGAAGAATCTTCCATCATGAAGGTAGCCAATGAGCGCAAGGCACTTTTGTACTCTTGGTCCACGTCGGTGTCTGCACGGCGTACATCAAGCGCCAGTTGCGTATCAAAACGCGCGAATGCAGTAAGCGCATTACGCACCATGGTTTTAACCTGCGTGCCAATGCGGCGAATTTCAGTGATGCCTCTGTCCGTTTCCTTGCCCCCAATCAGAGCCAGGGCATGACGAGCAATCTTGTCCGCCTCATCACCTATACGCTCAAGATCAGACGCCGCACGTATAACAGCAATGACTAACCGTAAATCCGAGGCAGCCGGTTGTCGACGCGCGATGATTTCAGTGCTTTCATCATCGATCTTAAGCTGCATTTCATTGACGTCGTGATCCTGCTGACGCACTTGTTCAGCCAGCGCACCATCACGCTCCAGTAATGCTGTCAGTGCATCGGTAAGCTGTTTCTCGACCAGCCCCCCCATCGCCATCAGGTTCGTCTTCAATCCTTCCAATTCCTGATTGAATTGGCGGGAGATATGTTGGCTGTATTGTTCGTTGGAAATATCCATGGATCTCCCTTAATACGTAATAGGCGCTATGACCGATAGTATCACCTGATTGAATGACATTAATATGACGCTGTGCGCCTAGGGAGCGTGATCGCACTACTCTCGTTGCTGGTTTTGGTTTCTACTCCAGTCTTTGTTTCTACATTACAGTGCTTCGAGTTTGGCAAAGCCCAGTACCAGCCATTTATCGCCATGATCCTCAAAACTGACCTGAACGCGCGCGCGATCTCCCTGCCCTTCTGCATTGACGATCACCCCTTCGCCAAACATCGGGTGACGGACACGCTGCCCTAATGACAATGTCATCCCCGCGCCCTCTGCCTCTGTTTGACGGGAAAGCCCAGAGGCTGGTTTTGGTGCGCGATAGCCAGAGGAAGGACGTTCCGTCATGGGACGCGACACCTGCCCTCGCAAACGCACTTCATCCACCAGCCCCGCGGGTAATTCGCGAATAAAGCGGGAGGGACGCTGATAGGTTTCCTTGCCGTGAAGGCGGCGCATCTCAGCGTAAGTCAGGTACAGCTTCTTCATTGCACGAGTGATACCGACATAGCAAAGGCGGCGCTCCTCTTCCAAACGCCCCGGCTCTTCTGCAGACATTTTATGAGGAAACAACCCTTCCTCTACCCCCGCAATAAAGACGAGCGGGAACTCCAGCCCTTTCGCAGAGTGCAACGTCATCATCTGAACGGCATCTTCGTATTCATCTGCCTGCTGCTCACCCGCATCCAGTGATGCATCCGCCAGAAACTGTTCCAGCGTGGCCTCACCAGCCGCTTCACCCTCTGGCTCGAACGGGTCAAGGCCACGTACCCCCGTTTGCCCTTGTGCAAAGGCACGTGCGGCACTGACCAGTTCCTCCAGGTTTTCAACACGTGCCTGCCCTTTTTCTCCGGGCTCGGCTCGGTGAAATTCAATCAAGCCGGTTTTCGTCAATACATGATCAATCAGCTCATCCAAAGGTAATCCGGACGTGTCGTTATCCAGCCCATCAATCAGATTAACGAAATCAGTCAGCGCATTGGCTGCTCGCCCAGAAATCGCCTTTTTCGCGATGGCATCATGAATGGCATCCCACAGTGTCATGCCTTCATCGCGAGCATGGGCACGCAGCCGCTCCACACTTTTGGAACCGATACCGCGCGCCGGTACGTTGATCACACGCTCCAACGCCGCATCGTCATTACGCGTCACCATCAATCGTAGATAGGAAAGCGCATTCTTGATTTCCAAACGCTCATAAAAACGATGTCCGCCATAAATCCGATACGGAACAGACGCACGAATCAGCGCTTCTTCCAGCACACGTGACTGTGCATTGGAGCGGTAAAGAATTGCTACATCACTTCGAGACAGCCCTTCCTCTTTCACCGTGCGGGAAAGGGTATCAACAATAAACCGGGCTTCATCCAAATCATTGAAACCGGCGTAAACAGAGATTTTGTCGCCCTGCCCAATATCCGTCCAGAGCTCTTTACCCATGCGCCCAGTGTTATTGCGTATCAGGGCATTAGCTGCTTCAAGGATCGCTTCGGTGGAGCGGTAGTTACGTTCAAGCCGTATCACTTTGGTCGATTCGAATTCATCCCGAAAACGCTCAAGATTTTCCACCTTGGCACCACGCCAGCCATAGATCGACTGATCATCATCGCCCACTACCGTTAACCGTGCCCGTTCTCCTGCCAATAGCTTGAGCCATAGGTATTGCAAGGTATTGGTATCCTGGAACTCATCCACCAGAATGTGAGAGAAGCGCTCCTGATAATGTTCTAAAAGTGCGGGATTATCCCGTAGCAGCTCCAGAGAACGCAGCAACAGCTCGGCGAAGTCAACCAGCCCGGACAGCTCACAGGCATTCTGATAAAGCGCGTACAACTCCACCATCTGATGGAGGTAGGGATCACCTGCCGTATCGATCTGTGGTGGACGCAACCCCTCTTCCTTGCAACCGGCGATGAAATTGACCACCTGACGCGGAGGAAACTTCTCATCATCAATCCCGTGATCTTTCAGCAGACGTTTGATGAGGCGTAGCTGGTCGTCTGCATCGATGATCTGAAAATGTTCGATCAATTTGGCATCGTGCCAGTGGGTACGCAGCAAACGGTGGGCAATCGAGTGGAAAGTCCCTACCCACATACCACGGGAAGAAAGGCTCAGAATCGCATCCAGGCGCGTACGCATCTCCCGCGCGGCCTTATTGGTAAACGTTACCGCTAGAATGGAATAAGGAGAAAGATGCTCTTGCTCGATCATCCAGGCAATGCGGTGGACCAATACCCGTGTTTTACCTGAACCTGCTCCTGCCAGCACCAGAAGGTTGCCCTGAGGTGCACTGACAGCCTCACGCTGTGCATCATTCAGATGGTCTAGCAAAGGATGCGCTGATGTCACGTCGATACCTTCTGTTCCAAGAGGATTGAAATCATGCCAATACCGCTGATTCTACCATAATTACCCTGTTGAACCTGAAGGAAATGGCGGTACCAGTAGCATCGTATCTCTATCGAACAGTGAGGCAGTACCTCTCATTGCTGGCCTGTAAAACATGTCATTACCACCTTTTGACGACATCTGCTTTTCACAAGGGTATTTTTGAGTTATACAAAGAAGGTAGCCTTGGCAAGAAATAAAGAGGCGTCATCAGAATGTCATCGGCTACCGTTATAACCATACAGTGACATTGTGCTTTCTGTGGACGTGGCTATCGACTGCCATCAAGGGCAAAGCGCTTTAATGTGTCACGCATTACAACTGCCAATATCCAACAAGGCGAGAGACTCAATACGGCTATCATTCGCATCGTTACAACCTGATATGTAAGGCGAGAACCTGCGCCTGAACTGTCTGTACAATAGTTGGAAACGATACCTCATACTGTTGCACACGCGGTTCGGATGTCCGGTTCTTCACTGCTTTCCTGCGATTCAAGGAGCTTGTGAATGCATCACAAATCGTCACATACTGCTGTTGAAAACAAATTGCTCGATACTTTCCTTCAACTGGAAGCCATGGCACAAACCAAACGCCAAAAGCTCGCCTCCTACCGATATCGCCATGCGCGCCAGGGGATAGAACGCCACTGGGAAAGGCGCAAACTTGATCATGAGATGAAAATGCTTTAGCCCCTATAAAGGGTAAAAACCGATACAACCGGGAAATCAACGGCCGTATGCGCGGCCGTTTTGGTGTAGAAGTATTTGTTTAAGGAAATCGGGCTAGAACAATGAGATGAAAGGAAGCTCCCACACTAAAATATAACTTAATATATTACGAACAATGAACATCCTGGTAACTAATATAAAAGAAAAGATGTCGCAGGCCCCCACTTCTTCATTCCCTACTAAACAGTAGCTTTACCTTAGGCCTATCTTGAGATGAAATGAAAAGTATAAGTAAGGCAAAGTGCTGTGAGATGACTGCGTGTGCTTTAAAAATTATTCTCAAATACTTTCATTTATAAACTATTTTATTCAGTCGAATATCAATTATTTCTTAAGATGCTCGACTCATGCTGGACGAGAACGCATTTATCAAAAAAGTGTTCCCTGTCTTTCTCCCGGAAATTCTCCTATATAACATCCCTCAGGCAATTCGGATGAATTATCCAAAAGCCTTTTCTCAATCCGCTGCAAGCATTGTCTGGCAAGGGCTGGGGCGCTTTTGTTATCCGCGGTATGCACAAACAAGAAAGGGGTTTTCCCCTGAGTTATCCACAGGACTATACGTTCAATCCAGGGTGTAAAATAATAGTCATTAATATTCATGTCAGTATGACCAATAAAACGTATTATTGGCGATACACCAGTAGAAATCACATGTAGAGGACGCTTTGGCTTTTCCTTTTGTGCATGTACAAGTGCCAGGTCATTATTTGATGGTGTTGAAAAAAGAGGCCTGACATCCAATAAGACACGATCTACCTGATAAGTTATCAACAAGCGATTAAAATACTTTTCCACCGCATCTTTATTAAATAATGCGATATCACGAGGTTCTACGGCACAAGGAATATGACGTGGCCAGTGGGCTAGAACCGCCTCAAGTTTTTCAACTTCATCAGGACCAAAATTTCGTGGTAGCTGAATCATCACTGGCCCGAGCCGTTTACCTAGCGGAGATATTCGATCCAAAAATTCATTCAGTTCTGAATCAATTTCGTGTAAACGTTTTTCATGCGTTAACAACGAGGGGAGCTTGAAAGAAAACTTGAAGGTTTCGGGTGCCGAGCTTAACCAGGACTGAATTGTCTCACTTTTGGGCGCACCACTATAGAAGGTAGTGTTACCCTCTACTGCCGAGAAAACGGTGGCGTATTCTTTCAGACTTTGCTGCATATCCATATGTTGTGCATACAGCGAGCCGCGCCAATCGCCGTTGGCCCACATGGGTAACCCCAGATACAACCTGCCATTCCCTCGAGACATGGTTCAACCTTAAATCATTCCAACTTAATAACTGTTGCTGTTGCTCTAAACATCGCCCATCATGAGTAGCATTTTAATCCGTGTATGAGTGCCATGACAGGTGTTGATGAGGGTTGCTTGGCTTTCAATCGCTCTGCATCTCTCCGATAAACCGGATGTAGCTCAAACGACGCGATGAACGCGTCACGTTTTCACCCTATACTTTTTCCCTGAAAATCAGGACGTCCTTGCATGCTGAAATACTTCAAACACACCATGCCCTTGGCTCTCCTATCCCTTGGTCTGTTTTCGGTGTTATGCGTCACAACCACCGCTGCCGATGCAACCACACTTAATATCGGGGTGGGGGGTGAATTGACTTCGTTTGATACTTCGCAGGTACAAGGGGGTATCTGGGAGTCGCAAATTCTTCAGGATGTGTATGAAGGGCTATTGCAAAACTCGGCAGAAGGCACACCAATCCCTGGGGTGGCCTCTCACTGGAAAATATCCGATGACGGCAAAACGTATACGTTCTATCTTCGCCCGGATGCAAAATGGTCAGATGGCACACCGGTCACTGCGGATGATTTCGTCTTTGGTTGGCAACAGGTACTCAATCCGAAAAATGCGTCCGATTATGCCTATATGCTATACCCGGTGGTAAATGCAAAAGCGATCAACAGCGGTAAAAAGCCCGTAAATTCTCTTGGGGTGAAATCGCTGGAAAATGGTCGTGTCTTCCAGGTCACACTCAACAGACCAACCTCTTATTTCCTTCACATGATGACGCATTTCACCGCCTACCCTCAGCCTGAAAAAGTGGTCAAGAAATATGGCTCCAATTGGGTGAAGATGAATCATATTGTGACAGATGGCGCCTATAAACCTGTGCAATGGATCTTGCATGATCACATTGAGGTCGTCAAAAATCCCTATTACTACGACGCCAGCAAAGTAGCCATCAATACAGTCAATTATTACAACGCAGAGGATATCAACTCGGCGGTGATACGCTACCGTGCCGGAGAGTTCGATATCACCTCTGTACCGCCGACGCTCTATAACATGTTGAAGTCAAAGTATGCAGATGCACTGCACCAGTCCCCTTATCTGGGGACCGAATACTATGCCTTCAATAATCGTCCGGGGCATCCCACTTCGGATAAGCGGGTCAGAGAAGCCCTTACGCTGGCAGTCAGGCGTGATGTGCTGGCAAAAGCCATCATGGAAGGTTCCTTTCTGCCTTCGGAGAGCCTCGTTCCCCCCGGTATGAAGGGCTATACCCCTCAAACGGCAGATGACAGGAACGCTCCATATGCTCAGCGTTTGGCGAAAGCAAAACAACTCCTGGCTGAGGCCGGTTATTCACCCTCTCACCCTCTCACGCTGACCCTGAGCTATAACACCAACGATCAGTGGCGCAGAGTAGCTGTCGCTGTGGCTGCCATGTGGCGCCCGTTGGGTGTCAACGTCAGGATGAATAACAGCGAAGCCTCGGTGCACTTTGCCTCGCTGCGCGAAGGCAAGTTTGATGTCGGGCGCGCGTCCTGGATTGCTGACTATAATGATCCCGAAGATTTCCTGTCGATTCTCCAAAGTGGGGTCGCCAAGAATTACGAAGGTTATGCAAGCCCCATGTTCGATCATTTAATGGGCGAAACAGATGCAACCACAGACGAAGCCAAACGTATCCAGCTTATGGAGCAGGCTGAAGGGGTCGCCATGAATGATTATGCATTATTGCCATTGTTCACCTATGTTTCACAGTATTTGGTGAATCCAAAGATACATGGCTGGAAAGCCAACGTACTGAATACACATCCGGCACGGTGGATGAGTTTTTAAATCATGAATACTCTCCAATAGGCCCATATAAAGGCATGAGGGATATCTGTATCATGAGCCCATATCATCACAGTCTCTCGTGCCATCGTGGCTGCACAAACGGATCGGGAAAGAGGTACTCACTTGTTTAGTTCAATTTTTGGTCGCCGATTTTCACTGGGCACTGGCCTAACGCTGGGCTGCCTATTGCTTTTGGCTTCTTGTGCTACCCCTACGTCCAACCAGCCCACTATTGTTGAAACACCGGGCGGGCAACCGGCCCCCATTCCTACCGATGAGCAGGCCAATAACCCTTCCGTAATCTCTTCGCCGGGAGCCGGGCTCCATCCTGCGACACCTCCGGATGCACGTAATTCACATCTTGTCCGTAGCCACTGGTCGGACTTGCCCGGGTGGAGTAACGACAACCTCATTCCAGCATGGGGTGCATTCAAATCCAGCTGCCTGGCATTGGTCAAAAAAGTACGCTGGGCCCCTGTGTGTCGGGCAGCCAATGATGTTGATCCACTGGATGCCCAGGCTATCCAGCACTTTTTCCATGCCAATTTTGTCCCCTATCGGGTCATCAATCCAAATGGCACACGTACCGGTACGATCACAGGTTATTACGAACCCGTATTGGAAGGCTCACTGTATCGACACGGACCTTATCAAACACCGCTCTACTCACGCCCCCGGGATGTGAGCCACTGGCGCCTTACCCGTCCAAGGGCACAATTATTGGCAAGTGGTGTGCTGAAAGGGCACGAACTGGTGTGGGTAAACGATCCAGTGGAAGCTGCCTTTTTACAGATTCAGGGCTCCGGCGTTATCCAGCTGGATAATGGTCGGCTGATGCGTGTTGGTTTTGCAGGCACGAATGAACATGCTTTTCGCTCATTTGCCACATGGTTGATTCGGCGGGGGGAGATCACATATGCCAATGCAACCATGCGGGGTATCAAAGACTGGGCACGAGCGCATCCCCAGCAAGTGGCCCGCATGTTGAACTCCAATCCGCGATACGTTTACTTCCGTGCGTTGCCTATCAACAATGAAAGTGAACAGAATGGCCCCATCGGTGCTTTGGGAGTGCCGCTGACGCCTCAACGCAGTATCGCGATTGATCCCACGAGAATCCCATTGGGCGCGCCGGTCTTCCTTTCCACTACGCAACCCTTGAGTGGTGCTCCGTTGCAAAAGCTCATGATGGCTCAGGACACGGGGAATGCAATCAAAGGGTCTGTACGTGCGGACTTCTTTTGGGGAAGAGGGGATACAGCCGGGCTGGAAGCAGGTCGGATGAAACAGCGCGGCTCAATGTGGGTGTTGCTGCCTCGATAATTTCAGGAAAAAAGCACGACACCTTTCGGTATCGTGCTTTTTCATATCTTTCTCTTTTATCCCTGATATCTCACGCTGCCTAGGCAAAAAACAGCAAGTTGTCCTCAAAATAAAACAACTGGCAAACTGCAACTCAGCCCAATGAGGACACCATCAATGCCTTGATCGTATGCAAGCGATTTTCCGCCTGATCAAAGCATACGTTAGCGGGAGACTCGAATACCTGCTCAGTCACTTCAATCCCATCGGCAAAATCGGGATATCGCTGCGCCACCTCACGACCAACCTTCGTCTCCGAATTATGGAATGCAGGCAAGCAGTGCATGAACTTCACCTGAGGATTATTAGCGGCATCCATCATGGCATCGTCAACGCGGTATGGCGTCAGAAGCTTGATACGTTCATCCCATACTTCTACGGGTTCACCCATGGAGACCCAAATATCGGTATGAATGAAATCAACGCCATCCACCGCTTCATGGGGATCTTCTGTCAAAGTGACCGTCGCACCGCTGGCGTTGGCAAACGCACGGCACTCTTCCACGAAAGCATCATCTGGCCAAAGCGAACGGGGTGCTCCGATACGCACATCCATTCCCAGCTTGGCACCAATCATCAAAAGTGAACGCCCCATGTTATAGCGGGCATCTCCCAGATAGGCATAGCTGATATCACGAGAGGGCTTACTGGCATGCTCTCGCATTGTCATCACGTCTGCCAGCATTTGGGTCGGATGAAACTCAGCCGTCAACCCATTGAAAACGGGCACACCTGCGTAAGCAGCCAATTCTTCAACCGTATTCTGGCTGTCGCCTCGATATTCGATCGCATCAAACATACGTCCCAATACGCGGGCAGTATCCTTGATTGACTCTTTGTGACCGATCTGGGAAGAGGACGGCTCTATATAGGTGACACCCGCCCCTTGATCCCGAGCTGCTACTTCGAAAGCACAGCGTGTTCGCGTTGATGTTTTTTCGAAAATCAGCGCGATATTCTTACCGGAGAGACAGGGGCGCTCTGTTCCTGAATACTTGGCATGTTTCAGGTCAATTGCCAGATCAACAAGAAATTCAATTTCACGCTGAGTATGATGCATTAGGCTCAACAAAGAGCGATTTTTCAAATTAAAGGCCATGACCCACTTCCATGAATAACAGTCGGTGCGCTACTCGCCGCACTTTTCGAGGTAGAAACGGAATCGTTCAACATATCAGGAACCGGGCTTCAAACGAAGAGGTTCACTCAAATATTTGCAGAGGTTTGTTGTGCTACTGCCTGTTCATCACGACGACGCTTCAGCCTGCGGCTGTTGAGAATGCCACAGCAAATAACCCCAATTGCCACAATACCCGTCATGACAGCCTGAATGCGAAAGGCAGGATCAAAAATCATATACACCAGAATCGCACACAGAATAATTAATGTCAGATAGCTCAGCCATGGGAACAACCACATCTTTAACTGAGGCTCCTCACCTCGTTTTTGCAGAGCATTACGCGAACGAATTTGCGAGATGACGATGAATATATAAACCAGAATGGCCATGGCTCCAGTGGTAGCCAGCAAAATATCAAAAACCTCTCCGGGGAAAACAAAATTACAGAGGCACGCGATAACCCCAACGAAGGTAGAGCCCCAGACCGCTTTACGGGGCACACCATTCACCGCAATACGCCCCATGGCTGCTGGTGCATCCTGACGCGTACCCAGCGAATAGAGCATGCGGGATGCTGTATAGATGGCCGAATTGGTACAGCTGGTTACCGTCACCAGCACCACCATATCGACAATGAATTTGGCCGCGGGAATATTCATCATCTCCATCGCCGTTTCAAAGGTACCCTGAGAAATCAGACGCGGATCGTTCCAATTAACAAGAACCACCGCCAAAAAAATCGATAGCAGGTAAAAAATAGCGATGCGCCATACCACCAGGTTGGTCGCACGCGTGATCTGACGCTCAGGGTTACGTGACTCCGCAGCCGCAATAGTGACAATTTCAGAGCCAAAGAAAGAGCCCACCGCCACCAGCATTCCCCCAAAGACAGCACCATATCCATGGGGTGCAAAGCCATCATTGGAGGTTAGACGGGCAAAACCGCCTTCATCGTGAACCCAGGGCAGTAATCCACACACGGCAAGAATACCAAGAACAATAAAGGCAATGATGGCCACAATCTTGATCAGTGCGAACCAGAATTCAAATTCACCGAAGCCACTCACACTCAAAAGGTTGGTCGACGTCAACAATAGTAATATCAGCAAAGCAGCCAACCACACCGGCACCATGGGAAGATAACTATGAATAATCCCGCCACCGGCGATCCCTTCAACAGGGATAATCAACACCCAAAACCACCAATACAGCCACCCGATGGTAAATCCGGCCCACTTACCGATAGCGCGATCAGCATAGGTTGAGAATGAACCGGAATCCGGCTGAATGACTGCCATCTCTCCCAACATGCGCATTACCGAAAACACCAGCAGGCCCACGACCAGATAAGACAAAAAGGCTGCAGGGCCAGCCAGAGCAATCACATGCCCGGATCCAATAAACAGCCCTGCCCCAATAACCCCAGCCATCGATAGCATGGTCACCTGACGCGTTTTGAGCTTACCTTTAAGCGTACGAGGTGCATGTGCATCTACAGATGTGGACGTCATTGTGGTTTTGGACGTAATTAGAGATGAAGAAGCAGGGACTGATCGTTTATTGTTGCCCGGTTCGGAGCTAACTGTCATACGTTGATCTCACTGTTGTTATCTTTGTTATTGTTTAATCGTGGTAGATACTGTGGATACCGAAAAAGCATCCCTATCGAATGTGAATCATTCATGTCTCGATGTAAATAGAAAGGGCACTTCTTGCATACTCTCTGAATACTCACTGAAAGAGCGCCCGGTGCTTCAAAGCACTATAATGCCCCTAACGATATCAATCAGTCCGAGAACACATTCAATTCCGTCCCAACATACCATTCTTTACATCTATCTTTTACGTCGTTCTCTTTGCAGCTTTACTGTACCCATTATAGGAGCCTCCACATGTCCCCTTCTCATGAGCAATCAGCTACCCCCATCATATCCAAAACGAATTGGTTCTGGACACTATTAGCATTAAGCATCCCCATGGTAGGGCTTGCATTTTGTCTGTATTGGTTTTTTAGCAAAAACACGAATCCAACCAAACGAAACTTTGCTGCTGCGGCATTGCTGTGGGCTATCATTTTGTTTGTGCTCAATATTGTATTCGCGATTATGACAGTCCACTTCTTTTCTCACGTAAGTTCAGACTTCAATTCATTTTTCTTCGATCAGCAAAATCAACCCGTCGAGGGCAGCCCGGTTTGATTAAATGCCAACATGAACTCACGTAAAATTCGGCCCTGCTAAAAGATCATGAATTTTGACCATATTCGGGGTAGACGCTATTGTCCGCCCTGCTATGCTATAAGGAGCAAAAAAGAAAGCCTCTTCTGATAAAAATACTGATTAAAATTATAAAAAGTACAGGGCGTAAATCGTTGTGACGGGAATCTCTTCCAGTGATGGTAATCGCGGATATACCACTCTCAATTCTCATGAGGGAATGAGGTATGAAAGGGTAGCAAATCGTCGGGGAAGCTCTCCCGCGGAGCGGCCGCTTTTTAGTGGATCGCTTCTTCCTTGTATACCTTGTAACGCGCATATAGCGAACATAGCGACTCAAACAGGTTGTGACGAATGAAATTTCTCGAATTATTCATCCGTCGGCCCGTTGCCACTGTGCTGATCAGCGCTTCCATCTTTCTGCTGGGCTGCCTTGGCTATGCCTTGATGCCTGTTGCTCCGTTACCGCAGCTTACGCTGCCCACCATCATTGTTCAGGCATCACTATCGGGTGCCAATCCGGACACAATGGCATCAACCGTTGCGGCGCCGTTGGAACGAGCGATGGGGCAAATAGGTGGCATCTCCCAAATTACCTCAAGCAGTCAAGTAGGTTATACCCAGGTCATCGTACAATTTGACTTGAATCGTAATATCAATGGCGCCGCACGTGACGTACAAGCCGCCATCGAATCAACACGCAGTATGCTCCCCAGCGGCATGACGCAAATGCCCACCTACTTCAAGGCGAATCCTTCTCAGGCCCCCATTCTGGTTCTGGCACTTACGTCTCATAATCACACTTCTACAGAACTGTACAACATTGCTTCCAGCCGGTTGCAACAAAGCATTTCACAAGTCAGTGGCGTGGGTCAGGTGCAAGTGGCTGGCAGCTCTTTACCCGCTATTCGCGTCGAACTTGACCCGAATCGCTTAAGCCATGAGGGTATTTCACTTAACAGCATTGCTACCGCTATCAGGGAAACCACCGGCGTAGCACCTGTCGGTGGACTGGAGGGAAAAAGTACTCACTGGATTATCGAAAATAACGCACAACAAAGCGTAGCAGCGGATTATCGCCCATTGGTCATCGGCTACCATCAGGGGCATAGCGTGCATCTTGGCGATGTCGCTAACGTCACGGATTCCGTCGAAGATATTTATAACTCGGGAGAATACAACGGTCAGCCAACCGTCATGCTGATTATCAGCCAATCAGCGGATGCCAATATCCTGCAAACGGTCAATGCGATCAAAGCCCGATTGCCTGAATTGAGAAGCCAGCTTCCAGCGGGCGTTTCACTCAATCTTAGCCTTGATCGCTCCACGACCATTCAAGCATTTCTCCAAAGCACAGAGCTGACGCTGTATATTGCCGTACTGTTGGTGATCGTGGTCGTATTGCTGTTCTTACGTAACCTCAGAGCCATGCTCATCCCTGCCGTTGCCCTGCCCATTTCACTGATGGGAAGCTGTGCGGTGATGTATCTGATGGGCTATAGCCTGGATAACCTTTCCCTCATGGCGCTCATCGTCGCCACCGGGTTTGTCGTCGACGATGCCATTGTCGTGCTGGAAAACATTACACGTCATATTGAAGAGGGGATGAATCCGATAGCAGCGGCTATCAAGGGCACTCGCGAGGTAGGTTTTACCGTCGTGGCCATGACAGCCTCACTCATTGCCGTCTTCCTTCCTATCCTGTTGATGGGCAGCATTATCGGGCGTCTTTTCCGAGAGTTTGCGATGACACTCTCTATCTCTCTGGTCATGTCTCTCTTCGTCTCGCTAACGCTCACGCCCATGCTGTGCGCCTACCTATTGAAACTTTCCCCACAGGTACACACCAGCTCCCAAAGCACCTTCAAAGCCATACTACAGCGACTTTCAGACAGGGCAGAACGGGGCCTGAATGCCCTCACTCAGGGATATGCTCGCTCGCTTACCTGGGCCATTCGGTTGAAACCGCTGGTACTTTTACTGTTCATTGGCTCCATTGTCTTGAATGGCTACTTGTTTACTGTTGTGCAAAAGGGGTTTTTCCCCGATCAGGACACAGGGATCGTATTCGGCATGGCGACGGCAGATCAAACGACGTCGTATCAGGCCATGCTGCCAATTGTCCACCGTATGTCGAGCATCATCCGCAAAGATCCGGATGTGAATAACTTAATGATGTTCGTGGGGGATAATTTTGGTTCCGTCAACGAAGCGCAGTTCATCATCGATCTAAAGCCTCTCAATCAACGCAGCGATTCTGCTACGGATGTAGCCAACCGCCTGATGGCTAAAACGGCCAATATCCCGGGAGCACAGTTGTTTGTCCATTCGGCTGGTGACCTTCAATCGGGCGGCGGTGGTAGTTCTGGTGGTGCTTACCAGTACAGTCTGGAATCAGGAGACCTGACCGCTTTAAAACAATGGGCCCCGAAAGTGGCGCAGGCCATGAAGCATTTGCCCCAGCTCACCGGTGTGGATGCTTCATCACAAAATGCGGGTCAGGAAATCATGCTGGAAATCGACCGGCAGGCGGCAGCGCGTTACGGTATCAATGCCCAAACCATTGATACGTTATTGGGGAATGCATTTGCACAATCGCAAATTGCGACACTTTACTACCCCCTCAACCAGTATTATGTCGTCATGGACGTGAAAGCCGCGTACCGGCAAAGCCCGAATATTCTGAATAAACTCTACATCGTAAATACACAAGGGAAAGCAATTCCTCTCTCACTGTTTACCCGCTTCCGACCCGCCAATGCGCCGGTAGAGGTCGATCATCAGGATCAGTCGGCAGTCAGCAATATTTCCTTCAATCTGGCGCATGGCTACTCCCTTCAACAAGCCCAACAGGCTATTCAACAAGCGATGGTACAAGTAGGCGTACCTGATTCCATCCATGGTGTCTATCCCGGTGAAGGGCAGGAAATGATCGAATTTGCCGAGTCCATCCCATGGCTACTACTGGCGGCGTTAGTCACCATGTATATTGTGCTGGGAATGCTTTATGAAAACCTGATCCATCCGATTACCATCATGTCGACGATTCCACCCGCTGGGCTGGGAGCGCTCCTGCTGATGATCATGACCAAGACACAGCTCACCGTCATCGCAATGATAGGGATACTGCTATTGATAGGCATAGTAAAGAAAAATGCCATTATGGTGGTAGATTTTGCCATCTCTCATGAACGTGAAACGGGCGATACACCTGAAGCATCGGTACTGGAAGCATGCAAACTACGCTTTCGCCCCATTATCATGACGTCACTGGCTGCCTTTCTAGGTGCCTTCCCCATGGTACTGGAAACACGCGGCGATGCAGGGCTGCGTCATCCGTTGGGTATTGCCATTTGCGGTGGGTTGGTCGTCAGTCAGCTTTTTACGCTTTACACAACACCGGTCATCTATGTCTATCTTGATAAAGTAGGCAAATTTATTTCGCGGCTGTGGTTCAAATACATTCTGAGGTTCATTCAACCTTCTTCAGCACGATAAGTTATTCTTCAATAGGACAAACCCGTCGAAAACCGAGCCACTGCATGGGGGGTGGTGTTGTCTCCTTATCGGCATCCAACCTTCACATAGCGGGAGAAGATAACGCTTAACATGTTTTTGTCTTCAAAACTGCATACGCCTCTTCATTCTGTCGTTACGTATGAACGCCCGCACATAAACGCGTTCTTATAGTAGAAACACATCAATGCGATTGAAGATAAATTACCGCGCCCCCTATCCATAAGAGGATAAAGTCTATATATTGCCGCCTCTTTTGAATCAAGCACCGAGTGCTGGCTAACCGACGGTTACATTAACCGCACACACATGAAGAAAAACCAGCTAAACTGGATTGCTTCAGTTATTGCCCCATAAGTGCGCTCGCCTCATTCCCTGATGAATGAGTCTCAAACAGGATACTGGGCCACTTGTCTATAATGGCCTTTATCACTTTGGAGTCATGAGTTAATGAGTATCACAGAAGAGAACATGCCGTCGAAGGCAGCTGCGGTACATGAAAAGATCCGTCGCAGTGGAGAGAAAGAGCTCAGCCGTGATTTCATGGCCCTTTGGTGGTCTGCCGTTGCCGGTGGTATCACCATGAGCACCTCCCTGATTGCCCGTGCAGTCCTGCATACCTACATTGGTAATAGCCCTTTTGATTTCCTGATCGAAGCCATGGGGTATACCGTGGGCTTCATTCTAGTTATCACGGCCAATCAACAATTGTTTACTGAAAACACCGTGACGCCTGTCTTGCCGTTCATGAGCAAGCCCTCATTCAGGCGCTTTCGCCGCGTGCTGAGGATATGGCTCGCTGTGTTTACAGGGAATTTGGTGGGTGCCCTGATTGCTTCGTTGACGATCACATATCTACCTATTTTCAATCATGGGGTCATCGCTTCCATGCAGCACATTGGACTGCACATGATGGAAAACTCCCCTATGCAAATGTTCAGTAAAGGTCTGTTGGCAGGTTGGTTGATTGCAACCCTTGTATGGATACTAAGCTGCATCCGTCAAGGTCACATTCTGATGATTTTCCTTGTCACCTATGTGATTGCCATCGGTGATTTCACGCATATCATCGTCGGTGCAGTTGAGGTGATGTATCTACTCTTGAACGGCCTGACAACGCTACACGATGCGATCTTCCAGTTTGGTATCCCGACGCTCTTGGGCAATGTAATTGGTGGCACCTTCATTTTCGCACTGATCAGCCATGCACAGGTACGTAGCGACGGATAATTACGCTGAATGCTTTTTGCAAAGTTGTATACCTATGACGAGTAATACTGCCCTGGGTAACTTGCAATATTGAAAGCTATGCATAGCGACGGCGCTCCCGATACGGGGCGCCGTTTACGTTTGGAGGGCTCATGCTTCTTACAGGCAAGATAGCAACCCAATACATCCGCATTCGCTTATCCAGCAAGCTTGGAAACCTCAAGAGACGTTTCGCGAGGCACATCACTCCCCACACATACGCAACACAAACGTACCGTGATATTTCTCAGCGTGAGTCAGCATCACGCCATTCACTCCCATCCAGTTCCGGTTTGGAATAATCCAACAAAGCCTGCCAATGCTCTTCTATATCATCATTATAGAGATCGGATGCAATGCAGCGTGCCAACCAGCCCGCCCCCACACTGACGGAAGGGATATCGCCACTTACCTTGCCGAGTGAAAGAGAAGCAGCTGCATTGAAGGCATGAACATTTTTCAATGCGGGTAGCTCCCCCTCGTCACGCTCGATGAACTGAAAACCTTTTCCCAACCATGGCGAAGATGATAACGCTTCATTTTCCAACCCTTCAGGGGGCGTATAACGGTCTTTCCAAAGCGCAATGAAAGGGGATAGTTCAGATAACTCAGTGGGCGCTGTCACATCCGTTTTGAACCCCGTTGCCGCAATAATGAAATCGGCTTCGTCGTATTTTCCTGAGGCAGTCATGATCGAAAGGCCTTCGGACGTTTCATCAACGGATTCAATGGCTGCATTGAAGTGAAAAAAGGCGTTGGCATGGCGGCTCACTCGGAGTGTCGACCCGTGCGGCGGCGGAACCTGAGCGTTGTCAGCATAACTCATGATACGCCAGCGCCAATCAGGGCTCAGGTCCGGATATCCATCAATGAACCCGGGGCTTCCAATCCCCATCAGCTTGTTGATGGTCGGCATCGTCTGGCGTCGAGCCAAAAGATGTACCTCTTTGGCTCCATGCTCCAATGCTTCTGCGGCATTATCCATGGCTGAAGAGCCCATCCCCACGACAACAACTTTCTTACCCTTCAATGCATTGAAATCAATATCACCCGATGAGTGAGCCCAATAATGCTTCGATAGATGATCAAGAAAATCGGGTATCCGCGTGGTTCCCAATCCAGACATTCCCGTTGCCAATACCACTTTGCGTGTCGCGAATGATTCATGACCATCAGGAGAATGGATAGACACACGCAACCCTTTATCTGCTGGTGCTATCCGGGTCACGGAAGTATCGAATTCAACTCTCAAGCCCAATACGTGTCGGTACCACTCCAAATAAGTCTGCCACTGCGTTCTAGGAATGCGCTCCATATTGTCAAAAGCCTCGGAGCCATAGTGATAACGAAACCAGGCCTGAAAAGTCAGGCCGGGTATATCACAGGCAGGGCCAAGCAAATGCGTGGGTGAGCGTAACGTTTCCATACGGGCAAAATTAAGCCAGGGACCGGCTATACCCTCTGGATGACGATCGAGAATACGGATATTGGAGATACCTTTTCGTTTAAGTGAAAAAGCAGCCGCCAGTCCACACTGTCCCGCACCGATGATAGTGACATCTACCAGCTTTTCCCCTGAGGCCAGCGTTTTCTCGGGTACCCAATTGGCAGGCGGATAATTCAATAAAGAAAGCTGATCAGAGACGAGTTCATCTAACGACACTGCGGGATCATTATCAGGAGTAGGAAGCGGGTGTGTATCTGTCATCGGAGAAAGGCCTAATCATTCGAATGCGTGTTAGCCACTATGCAAGCATCCCTCACTGAAAAAATAAAGGATACGTCACATAACAGTTCTCATTTAGACATCAAAAAGTCATATAACCAGAGATATACTCACTTATGCGGGCAACCTTTATAAGCTAAAACAAATTAGACTAAAGTCACGCTTTAGAAGGGTTGTCAAAGCAAATAAAAGGTTCTATTAATAAATGTGATAGCCTTTTCAGACAGACCCCAGTGCTATCAACATTGCATGTGAACATGATTGATATTTATCAATAGTCCTTATTGAGTTCACTGCCTCGAAAGATGACAGTGAGATATATTTAACCCTATGTATATATCGCACTTTAATAAAGAGGAAAGGCCATGAGAACTTTGGAATTGAATGAAATCAATGCTGTATCTGGTGCAGGTGCCATTGCGACTGCATTCGGCGATGCTGGTAAAGATGCGGGTGATGCTTTTACCGGTATCATCAGTGGTGGTAGCGCTTCCAGTATTGGTGGAGCAGTAGGTGCAGGTATCGGCTCTGCTGTCGAAGGCGGTCTAAATATCGCAGGCAAAGTGGGCAAAGGTGTCAGCGAAGATGCTCCGTCTCTTATCGGTGCAACCGGTAGCGCGGTAGGTACTGTAGCAGCAGACAGCATCGGTGCGATAGGTACTGCTGTAGGCAATGCCGTAGGTGGAATTATTAAAGGCTTCGTTTAACGCACATTCATAATTTATGATAGAACTTTTATTCGAATAATCGTTCTATTTACAGGTGGTAAATGCTCTATAGCATTTACCACCTTTTTAATGTCTTCGAAATCATATTTATTGAATCAACAGAAGATAATACATAATTAATTATAACATCATGATATGACAAGCAATTATTTGCTTGCTAACTTGTTTAACGTGACGTTTATATTATCCTCATTTTTCTATCTGCATATATAGCATACAAATATATACACGCACATTCTGATAGCGTATGCTTATCCGGCGTTTCGATATAACTAAAAAATTGACTATATTGAGTGATCACCCTGTATCGAAACTGAACGGAACACAGTTCCTC
Organism: Cernens ardua; assembly: GCF_051251085.1. NCBI lineage: Bacteria > Pseudomonadati > Pseudomonadota > Gammaproteobacteria > Oceanospirillales > Halomonadaceae > Cernens > Cernens ardua. Next base: position 169,855 of record NZ_JBPCZH010000004.1, on the reverse strand, counting down.
TACCCAAAATAAGCAACCATAACAATATTTGGGACATTTATGCATATCATCCACAAAGTTGCAGCAGTCACTACCGTGTTCATGATGTCATGCACACTACTCACTCCAGTGGAAGCGGCGGAATCGCAAACCAATATCACTTGCCCAACAAAAACAAACAGTTCCGCCAGCCCAGCCCCGGGAGAACCCACACCACAGACAACGGCATGTCATGCTACCCCTGCCTCCCCGTATCTTTCCTCATGGCTGACACAGCACATCAATATGATAGGCAGCCACGGTATCCGATTTGGACCTTATCCCGTCAATGACACTTATCTTGAATATGAATTGATGGGGGATAAAGGGCCATGGGATTTATATGGCTATTTCGATGCACCACGCTTCTTCGGACTAGGCAACCATGCGGACAGCGGTATTTTTACCAAAGGTTCCCCCCTCTTCTGGGAGCTCGAACCCCGTCTCTCAATCAATAAACTGACAGGCCTGAACCTTCATTTCGGCCCCATCAGCCAGTTCTATATCGCTATGGATGATATTTACGATATGGGACATAACCGTGCAGGGCGCCAGCACACCATGTATATCGGTTTGGGTACAGATATTGATACCCATACGCGGGCAAGCCTCTCCTTCAATTTCTATGCACGGCGCCAGTTCCAAAATTATGAAGCACCCAATGAAAACAGTTGGGATGGATGGCGTGCAGGTATCAAGTATTTCATCCCCTTAACCCCCCTATGGGGAGGTAACCTGTCGTGGATTGGCTTTACCAATTATGACTTCAATTCAAAGCTGTCTCATGAAGCACCGGCAATACGCAGCGGTACCGCTATCGCCTCTTCCAATGCGCTCTCGTTAGCCTATACCCATTGGGCAATCACTGTGATGGGACGTTATTTTCATAACGGTGGAAACTGGAAGGCTGGGGCAAAGCTGGGCGGAACAAAGCTGAAAACAACCGGGTGGGGTGAATACCTTATTTTGACGTATAGCTTTTGATATATCGTTCTTAATTCCTCTGAACCCAAGTGCTGTTGTAAACACGGTGGAGCTTACAACAGCACCTTGCACCAGCGTGCCTTAAAAGGCATTCACAATAGTATTGGGGGCAGAAACACCGGTGATTTCACAACCAGTACTCGCATGGTCATATTTAAACTCACCGTTGCGAAGTTTATACTGACCATAGCGGATATAACTTAAGTCCACTCGGCTTAATGACACAGTACCGCCCGGTGAGCCCGTCTTCCACACCACCGCTTGTTTGCCTATATCAGCAGAGAAGACCTGTTTACCCACTGTCACCTGATGCTTTGCTTCATCAACACTGACGTTATAAGACTTGCCGTGGTTGATTTGAGGGTTATTGATCAAGTCATTACAACGAAGCTGAACGGTCGCTGGACCCGCCATCACCGATGTGGAAATTAGCAGCAAACCGATACATGAACACGCTTTTAACATTTACGTCTTCCTTGTCTCAATGAGCTTATGAATCAGGAACCAGTCTAAAAGCCATGACAACATCGATCCAGTTCAGCAGATCTCATCCAAACGTTCCATTGATTAACCTACCTGAATCCTGCGATCCGTAGAAGCCACCGTTGTTTCCCGGTGCGCAATGATCACGCGAGTGATCTGTAATTGGCGGATGGCATTATTGACCGCCGCTTCACTATCATTATCCAACGCACTCGTTGCCTCATCCATGAATAACACGCTGGGTTTACGATAAAGCGCACGTGCAATAAAAAGTCGTTGCCGTTGTCCGCCTGAGAGCCCCTCTCCCAGTTCGCCTACCAGAGTTTCGTATCCCATCGGCAGAGTCATGATGAACTCATGGATATAGCTGGCCTGAGCACATTGCATCATCCACTCTTCGTCCATTTCATCGGCAAAGCTACAAATATTCTCAGCAATGGAGCCCGAAAACAGCCTGTCATCCTGCATTACACACGCGATCATCTTGTGATAATTGTTAACGCCCAGTTGCCAAATATCAGTCTCGTTAACTAGGACTTTTCCTTCAGAGGGTTCGAACAAACCGCACATGACTTTCATCAACGTGGTTTTACCACCCCCGGAAGGCCCTACGATAGCGACACTTTCACCGGGCTGAATATCGATATTGATGTCATGAAAAACCGGCGCAGATTGACTGTCATAACGGAAGCTCAACCCTTTCACTTGCAAGGCGGCTGGCACCATGCCCTTTTCATAAGGAATGTCAGGTTTCCGTGCTTCTTTTTCCTGCAAGGCTATGTCAGAGATGCGCTCATTGTGCAGGCTCATCATTCGCAAGCGTAAGACAAAGTTGGTCAATGACGCCGCTCGGTCCGAAAATTGCCCTCGGTAGGAACCAAAGGCCACAAACATACCAATAGTCATATGATTATCCATAACCATCGTGGCGCCTATCCAAAGAATCACTACCTGATCCACGGTCATGATAAACGTATTGATGCCGCCGAAGAGCAAATCCAGCTTACTGACCTTGATCCCGGCATTGATCGCATCAATCTTGAGGTTTAACCATTGTGCAGAACGTCGATCGGTCATCCCCTGCATTTTTACAGCGGTGATCCCGTAAAGTGTCTCCATGAAATAGGAGTTGGCGCGTGCCTGATACGTCAGCACCTCTTCCGAATACTGTCTGTATGAAGGATATGTGAATATACGAAATAGCACGTAGACCGCGGTAATCCCTAGTACCACCCAGACCAGCCACCCTCCGTAAAGCATCATCATGATGAAAAGCCCAACCACCATGATGCCATCCATAATCGCCCCCACCGTACTATTGGTGAAGGTTTCACGTACGGTGTCCAATGAGCCAAATCGAGACTGAATGTCTCCCAACTGACGCCGTTCGAAAAAATCGAGAGGAAGCCGCAACATGTGTTGGAAGAGCCCGGATTGCCACTGCACGTTGATAAGCGTGCCCATCACCAGTGACGTCCAGGCGCGTAGGGAGCTAATACCTGCTCTTAACAGGATAAAGAAAGCCAATCCAATACAGATAAGCATCAGCAAGCCATGATCCGATGCGGGTATCGCATGGTCCATCACAAGCTGCGTACCAACAGGCATAATGAGCCCGATGGCTTCTATCACAATCGAAAGGAAAAAGATTTTGGACAGCGTCCCCTTGATGCCATGAATGCTGCCAATCAGTTGCCTCAAACCCAGACGGTTCTTCTCTTTTTTGGGGGTAAACTCACTGTTGGGCCACAACTCCATGGCCACACCGGTAAAGTGTTGGGACATCTCTGCCACCCCCACCTTACGTTTCCCACGTGCTGGGTCATGTAATACAAACTGGTTGTTACTGGCTTCCACCAGCACAACAAAATGGTTGAAATCCCAGTGCAGGATACAGGGGAGCTTGAGTTCCCTGATTTCCCCCAGATCCAATGACAAGGCGCGTGAGGTCATACCCATTTGGGTCGCCATGGACTTCACACCCGCCAGTGTTGCGCCACGTGACGTAATATTGAACTGGCGACGCAGGGCAAAAAGGTCAACGCTATGACCATAGTAGCTGGAGACCATGGCCAAACACGCTAATCCACACTCTGTCGTTTCGGTTTGATGAATGATCGGAACCCGATGGCGAAAACGCAGGTCGAGTTTTTCAACAATCTCTTTGAAGCCAGGCTGTCTCATTGGATAGGCCCCGTCGCACTGCGTTTCATGTCATAGAAGGGTGAGAGCATCCACTGGTAAATACGACGTTTCTCAAGGAATAGGGTCGCAGATGCTTTCATGCCATTTTCCAGTGGCATCGCCTGACCATTGTAGAAGACAGAGTCATGATCCGGTCGAATCAATACCCGATAATAGGGGGTGGAAGCAGCTTGCTGTGGCGTAGGTGCTCCTGGGTAGGAAGCCATTTCCTGAGTAGATGCCGGCGCACGGGATATATACGAGACAGTAGAGCCAAACTGCCCGAAGCGCTGATAGGGAAAGGCTTCGTAGCGAAGGTTCACACGATCTCCGGTATGTATATAAGGGATTTGCTCGTTGGGTACCCACAGTACCAGGTAATAGTGATCCACATGTTGCGGAAGAATCTGAAACAAGCTGTCGCCCGAATTAACCATTTGCCCGGGACTTACGTTCAACGAATCGATTTTTCCATCTGACAATGCACGAATAACAACTTCACCATTCAGGTCTGTATTGGTCAGATTGCGATTCAAATCGAAGCGCTGGATTTCCATCTGGTAAATGCGGTTATCGAAATCTGCTGATTGTGTCTGAATTTCACTTTCCAATGAGGTAATTTGCAACTGATTCTGCTGGTTCTGCGCGGTAAGGGTTTGTAGCTGGTTTTGCTGATCATAATAGGTGGCTTCCTGATTAATCAGCTCATATTTGGTAATCAGCCCACGTTTCAAATATGCCCGGTAATCGTTCATGTTATTACGCATGATCGCGATACCCTGTTCGGCATTCTTTACAATTTGCGTGGACTTCTTCAATGCTGCCTGATACTGCTCTTTCTGTGCGGTGAGGGAGGCTAGCGTCGCTGCCTTGCTATTCTTGAGGTGAGTGATGATGTCGTTGATACGGGAAATTTGATCTTCGATGTCGCGCCGTTCGCTAACACTGACATTACCCGCTGTCGTGCTTTTACTCACGTCGATTGAGAACACCGGATCGCCCGCCTGTACATTCTGCCCCTGCTGGACGTATTGTTTGTCGATAACCCCCTGCACACCTGAAACGATATTGGTCGCGCGAGGCCATGTGGTAACCTCGCCGGATACATCAGCTCGGCGCGTATAGGAACCAAAGACAATAAAAATAACCAGGATCAGCATGAACAGCGAACAACTGATACCGATTAACCAGGGCGAGAGCCCGGGGAGCATGATGGCACGCCCTTGCCAGCGGCGTTTACGGTTTTCTATGGCTGCCTGACGGAACATTTAAGGCCCAATAATCATCGAGTTAGCATTTTCTTACTTTAGCAACGTTTAAGCCTCTAAACTATACTTCAACCTTACTAGGTTAGTGATATGAAATGCATACTAACAATGAAAATACTGACAAAACCATATATCCATAATTCCATATTAGATAAAAAATAATTAAACTTTAGTCTAAACATAAAACAATGTTTCAAGATTATGGCGTATAAAAATACTATTAATTAATAGTATAGACGCTATTTTATGCTTCGCGTGGCGTTGTTGCATGTCAGATGTTTCAGAAAAAGTAAATGGCTTCAATGCCGTATAAACTGAAATACGCTACCTCCAGGTAGACAAACCGTAAAATCATCCCGGCATAGTGAATACATTTGATCCTTTCTGTATAGAAAGAGTAAACAAATCTTTCAAACGGTGATGGGCAGATCGGCTAAGGCAAGTAATCTATATGGGATAAAAATCAACTCATTGTTTCATCCCATATATCCTACTTCCATTATTATTTATGAGTGACAAGTATTTACAGAGCAATCATCCAAAGGAATCTTTATTTATAACTAATGCACTTGCATGAGCATGTATTCGTAATACAGCTTACTGAATAGTAAGCCTTAATTACAAAGCGGCTGCTTACAATTTCATAACACCAAACGAATCGAAGGGGTATGATCATGTCCAGATTCAATCCTCCAAAGACATTTCGCCTCTTTCTACATCATACAGGCGAAATCATCGTCATACTCTGTGTCATGTTAAGCCTGACATTTAGCTCAACCGCGTCCGCAGCAGGCGAGCCGATTGGTATCATTGGGGCCGGAACCGTGGGCACAACCCTAGCCCGACTCTGGATAAAATCAGGCCATCCAGTCATGATCTCGTCCCGCAATCCGGACAGTATTCGTTCCGAAGCCACGCAGATTGGGGCCAAGGCAGGCTCGCCTCAACAAGCTGCGCTCTTTGGTCAAGTTATTGTGACGGCCGTACCTTTCGGGGCACTCCCGGCCGTTGGCAAGGAAGTGGGTAGCCTGATCAAAAACAAGGTTGTTCTTGATCCATCCAACCCCTATCCAGGGCGTGACGGTGCATTGGCACGTCACGCTCTTGGCACCAGTTCCGGCCAGGTGTCTGCCAAGGCATTGCATAACTCGCATGTGGTTCGAGCCTTCAACGTGCTGGCCATGGAGACCCTCTCTTCTGAGGCAGGTCACGGTATCGGTATTCCAATTGCATCCGATGACCCGCATGCTCTGAAAGTGGCTTCACAGCTCGTTCGAGACGCTGGATTTGTACCGGTGGTTGCCGGTGGCCTAAGCAAATCCCACCGTTTCGATCCGGGTTCAAACCTTTTCCTGAACCCACAGAGTGCCAGCCAACTTGAATCAGCACTGCATACCAATTAAGCAATAGCTACTGATAAGCAATAGCTACTGATCCACAGAGAAATACGACGCTCCCCCTACTTTTGATGTGTGTCAGTGTCGGTGGAGTAGAAGCTACCATCAGCCTTTCACGCACGTTCACACTTGAATATTGGGGAAATATCATGTCCGTTCGTAACGATCGTCGCCAATTTCTGATAAGTGCGGGTGCCATGTTGGGCACCGCCGCAATGGCAGGAGTTTCCCACATGTCGATAGCCGCAGAAACACCCTCTTCACCCGACCACTTCATGCTGACAGCACACGACTGGGTGCCCAACAACGCTCATTTGCCGGTGTTGCAATATAAGCACGCTATCACTCAGCCAATGGCAGGCATGGATCTTCCCACCACCATGGAGCATATATTCAGGCAAAATGGCTGGCCACCCCAGTGGCGTTGGGGCATTTACCCTTTCCATCATTACCATACCGAGGGTCACGAAGTGTTGGGTGTCTTTTCAGGCCATGCACAGGTCATGCTGGGGGGGCCGGGAGGGCGAACTGTCACAATGCGAAAAGGGGATGTTGTGGTTCTTCCAACGGGAACAGGGCATAGATGCCTGCAAGCCTCCGATGATTTTACAGTGGTGGGCGCCTATCCACCGGGCGAACATGCGGACATCAATCGTGGTGCGCCTGATGATGCCATGCGTGAACGTATTCGTACCACTACCTTTCCGAACAGTGATCCCGTCACTGGCAAAAACGGGCCACTTACGCATTTGTGGCGTACGTGATCGTCATTACAGAGCACTACGCATCTCATCGGCATTAAAAAGCCTCCATTCACGGGAACGGTCCATGACACGTTCTCCAGTGATCCGAGGGCTTTTACAGGTAGGCATGATCTTTACGATGGCACATAAAGCGGTGGCCGTAATATAACCATTCGACTGTGCAGAAACTTCATGATACTGCCTTGTACCGCTCTTCTTTTTCCTGTTCATCATGTGGGGAACGCGAAACAACGTCTGGTTCCAACGCACGACTTTCCAGACCATCAACGCTAATGGGTATCTCTCCAATCAACGTGGTACGACGCATGATACGTTCCTGTTGACCGTAGTCGTCCACAGCCACATGTTCAGTGGCTCGATTATCCCAAATGGCAATATCGCCCTCTTTCCAACGCCAACGGACGGTATTCTCATACCGAATCACATACTGGTGAAAGAGTTCGAATAGCAGCTTCGAATCGGTACTGGAAACACCGGATATACGGTGTAGGAAATGCCCCAGCACCAGAACGCGCTCACCGGTTTCTGGATGAACACGTACCAGTGGGTGCTCGGTTTCATAACGTTTAGCCGTAAATTCTGCCTGATAACGTTGCTTCTGCTGAAACGTTATGTTTTTTGATTCCGCGTAATCGTAAAGATTGCTGTGCGTTGCCCAAAGGGATTCGGCGAGAGTTTTCAAAGGTGCAGGCAAATCCTCATAGGCGGCGGCTGTATTAGCCCAAAGGGTATCACCCCCGACAGGAGGAACCTTGACGCCTCGCAGAATGGAAATTTTGGGATAAGCTGCAGTAAAAGTGATGTCCGTGTGCCATGAATTGGCACGACTCTCCTTCGAGTCCAGATTCAGAATACCCTGACTGTTCCCATGAGAACGCACAGTTGGATGCGGCACCTGCTCACCGAAAAGACGAGAAAATTCCTCTTGTTGTTCATCACTAATGGTCTGATTACGAAGAAATACCACTTTGTAATGTAGAAGCGCCTGATACAACTGTTCGAATTCGTTTTCACCAACACCGTTGGCAATATCGAGCCCTTCAATCAATGCGCCGATTCGGCCTGTCAGGGGAGATATGGAAAGGGACATCAAGGCCTCCTGTTGGATAATTCAAAGTGACATAATTGAGCTCCGTATACTGCTTGAGTAACAGCCCGATGTATCACTTCACAAAACTATCTCTTCCAACGGAAATACAAAATTGGCATAGCATATGTCCAAAACATCCAGTAGCTCTATAAGCAGGTCTTATAGAACCCTTCAATGACAACGGTTATCCGATTAAGACTTTTCGTAATATGACATCAATATAAGACGGGAGGCTTCTGAACGATGATGAAGGGAAATATACTTGCGATGCTATAGACAGAGCACTTCACCCTGTCAGCTACAGTGGCATCTCAGGATGTTAGTCCGGAGTATCCGTACGCAGATACGTCTGTGAAACACATCCTGTTGTGTAGGAAAAACGGTAGAAAAAGCATGGGAATGCTTATGGCCCTTCGCCAACAACTGTTGAAATGCCTTCGTTCTTTCCCATGCATTAATACACCTTATGTTCAACCCCGAAATCCTGATGAAGTCTCTTCAACAAAAGGTTCATTGCCATAGACATATGCTTAATAAAACATTAAAAATATGACATGTAAAAGTCGGAATACGGCATTTGATATCAATCCCCGCATTAAAATGAGCAAACTTTTCAAGTTAACCCAAGAATATTTCATAGTGTGTCAACATTTTGTTGTTTGTCATCAGGTACAATGGACGAAATGAGCGTATCATATGTGATACACATTACGATTAGGTGTTTTGTAGATGGCTATTGATGAAAAACAGTTGCTTCAAGATGAAGCTAAATACTGCTCCTTTGGAGATACGGTTCACTATGTGAACCCTCCCAAGATTTTTACCGATTGTGAAGGCAGCTACATGTATGATGATCGCGGTACTGGTTACCTCGATCTTCAGATGTGGTACTCCGCCGTCAACTTCGGATACAAGAATGAGCGTCTTGATAACGCGATGCGTCATCAGCTGGATACACTGCCGCAAATTGCGAGCCAGTATCTGCATCCTTCAAAAATCGAGCTGGCTAAAACCATCGCAGTGGATGCCAAAAGCAAGTGGGGCCTTGATGGCCGCGTCCACTTCAACGTAGGTGGTGCACAGGCGATTGATGACTCTCTGAAAGTTGTTCAGAATGCCAAGAATGGCAAGAGCCTGATGTTTGCGTTCGAAGGTGGCTATCATGGTCGTACCCTGGGGGCATCCAGTATCACCTCCAGCTACCGTTACCGTCGTCGTTTCGGTCATTTCGCCAACCGTGCGCAGTTTATCCCCTTCCCGTATCCTTTCCGTCGCCCTAAAGGGATGACGCCTGAAGAATATGCTGAGTCCATCGTTCAACAGTTCGCCCGTAAATTCGAGAACGAATATCACGCCGTATGGGATCCGAAAGCGCAGGAAAGTGAATATGCGGCCTTCTATATCGAGCCCATTCAGGGTACAGGCGGATACGTTGTCCCACCGGCGAATTTCTTCACTGGGCTGAAAAAGGTCCTCGATGAATATGGCATTCTGCTGGTAGTGGACGAAATCCAGATGGGGTTCTGGCGTACAGGTAAACTGTGGTCAGTAGAAAACTTCGGCATTACTCCCGATATTCTGGTCTTCGCCAAGGCTCTGACCAACGGTCTGAATCCGCTGTCTGGCCTGTGGGCACGCGATGAGCTCATCAACCCCAGCGTTTTCCCACCGGGATCCACACACTCAACCTTCGCCTCCAATCCTCTGGGTACGGCTGTTGGTCTTGAAGTCATGAAAATGACTCATGAAGTGGACTTTGGTAAGCAGGTACGTGACTCAGGTGCTTACTTCCTTGATGGTCTGCGTGACTTGCAGAAACGTCATCCCGAGATCGGTGATGTTGATGGTCTTGGATTGGCTCTCCGCGCTGAAATTTGCCAGGAAGATGGTTTCACACCTAACCGTGAGCTGTTGGACCGTATGGTAGATATCGGCCTGTCAGGTGATCTCGAGTACAAAGGTCAGAAACGTGGTCTGGTTCTTGATGTAGGTGGTTACTACAAAAACGTTATCACTTTCGCACCATCTCTGATGATCACTCGTGAAGAAATCGACGAGGCTATGGTACTTCTGGATCAATTGATCACACGTGCCAAGAAAGTGTAATGTCAAGTCCGGTCTCAATTCGTAACTCGCTGGAACCAGCATCTTTGGTTGATTGCTTTGAGACCTACCCTCCCGAAGGATTCAACTTCCTTCGGGGGGCTGCAGCTCCAGCTTTTGATGCTCCTTTCAATTTGCTAACAACTGCCGATGACGAATTACTGGAAAAGCTTTCCCGTTTGCCCGGTTATCAATGGTGGTCCAGTAAGCTCAATATCAAGACAGCCTTTGTTGGAACGACGGTCAGTGAATATGCATTGCTGCCCCTTCAAACTCCCCCGGCTGAATTGGCCAACCAAGTGCGTCAACAATTGGGTAACCAGTATACGTTATGCATTATCAAGGATATTCCGTGGGACTCCCCCCTCTTGTCGCAAGAGGATAATGAGTATGCCAACAAGCTCGTAGCGGCATGCAAGAGAGATCATTATTTAGTGATTGATGGCCAGGCGTTATCTTTCGTCCCCATCAACTTTCCTGATATTGAAACATATCTGCAACGCCTTAAGAAAAGTTCACGTCGATATATAAAACGTCGTCTGCGCAATCGGGATGAAGTGCAGGTGATTGAGCGGCATACCGGATCATATTTCAACGACGAAACACGTATTGATCATTACTATTCGCTCTATAAAGCCGTTTATAAGCAAAGTGAAATCCACTTTGACTTATTAACCCGTGAATTCTTTTCAGCTGTTCTTAAAGATGAAACCTCAAAAGGTATCGTGTTCGAGTATCGTCATCAGGAAACAGATAAACTTCTGGGATGGAATCTTTGCTACGTTGAAAACAACAAACTGGTTGATAAATACATAGGGCTTTCCTATCCTGCTGCGAGAGACGTCAGTTTGTATTTTGTCAGCTGGATTTATAACCTCGAATATTGCTTGAAGAACGGTTATAGCCACTATATTGCGGGTTGGACAGATCCCGAAGTCAAAGCCATGCTTGGGGCCAGTTTTACCGGTACACGTCATGCGGTGTATATACGTAACCCATTGCTAAGAAAGCTACTGGGGCTGTTCAAGAACAGAATCTCCCCTGATAGCCAATGGATTGAGGGAAATACCCCACAATGACCAGCCCATTATACTCGCCTGTGGTTTTGGATACTGACGATTCAGTCACCGCCCTTGAAAACGAAACGCGTATTCCTCTTTCTTCAGAGTGGCGCGAAGCCATACGCTTTGGTAGCCGTTCCAGTACCTTTCGTCACCATATCTCGGAAATGACGGCGAACATGCCCTCTTTTGATCAGCATGGGTGCGTCTTCATGGGCTCGGGTGATTTCCACCATTTGAGCCTGGCGCTGGTGGAACGTTGCATTGCCTCGGTAAAGCAGCACGAAAACCGTGGGGTGCGCCTTGTTATCCTGGATAATCATCCGGACAATATGCGCTTCCCCTGGGGAATCCACTGTGGCTCATGGGTTGCCCATGCAGCAAAACTTCCGGGTATCGAACATATTCATGTCATTGGTATCACCTCAGGTGATCTTGGTCTCGCGCACGCATGGGAACACCATTTATCGGCACTTTACAAAGGCCGAATTACTTATTGGTGTCACGGCGTTGATACACAATGGGCACACCGTATAGGTCTGGGAGATCGCTTTCGCCAGTTCGACACCATGGAAACCCTCGTATGCGCGGCATGTGAGCTGTTAAAGACGCAGGAGCTACCCACCTATCTTAGCATCGACAAGGATGTGTTCTCCCCCGATGTGGTGCATACCAATTGGGATCAGGGTCAGCTTACACGTGCCCAGTTCGATGACATACTGGCCGCCTTGAAGGGAACCGTCGTAGGTAGCGATGTGACCGGCGAGGTATCTACATGGCGTTATAAGGCAGCCTGGAAACGTTGGTTAAGTGCTGCCGATGGGCAGCATACGGATGAGGCATCGGACGAACTGGAAAGCTGGCAGGAAGAGCAAAATCGCTTCAATGATCATATTCTTGAGAAACTTTCCGAAGCCTATACCCGCTCGTGATCACCGAGGGGTATGCCACATCATCAATGCTGATTGATCCGCCACCCTATCCTACCTGTCCATTATTCTATCCCACCAGACGTTTGGACTTCTTTACCAGGCCTGGTGGAATATTGCCCGAGGCCGAAAAATCAGCGTCCCAGCTGAACTCTTTTCGTTTCTGCTTGCCCGGCCCCTCTGTAGGCGGTGACTTCCATTTCAAACTTGTACACCGTTGACCCAAGCGGAGGACACGTTGCCGTCATGGCCGGATCGATACCGTTGAATTCTGCACCAATCACTTCCATAACGGCTGGAACGTCATCCGGGTTCTGAATGAATAATCTTATCGCGATGGCATCTTGCAAAGATGCTCCAACGCCTTTCAAGGCTGTTTCGACATTAATAAAAACCTGAGCAATTTGTTCATTCAGATCATCGGATATCTCTTTAGTGACAGGGTTTCTCCCCGCAGTATTGGACACATAAATCCAGTCATCCACACACACTACACGAGAATAACTGGCTCCCCGCTCGAATTTTGAGCCCGTTGTTGCTTTGATTAGTGTTGTCATTGCAGTTATTACCCAATATGAAATCAATGAAAAACAATCAATTAAAAATTAAAACCGACCAGTAATTGTGTATAAATATTCGCATGTGAACTGCCTAACTGGGACCCACCCTCGCTCGCGCTTTTATGGGGGGAGTAGCGCCCAATCAAAGGCATCACCCACCAGTGTTTATTAATCACCCAGTTCGCATAGAGATCCCATTCCGTGGCATCCAGATTTGGCCCGGACCGTTTATTAATCGTGTTGAATCGATAGCCCAACAGGCCTAGTGTTAGAGCCTCATTAGGCGTTACGGTCAAACCTATCTGCTGGATACGCGCATTTGAGTTAAAGGGGCCTGCGTAGTTGGACGCGACCTCACCCTGGAACCACGTACCCAGAGCACGAGTATCGCCGTAGAAGAGAGGATCATATCCGGAAGAAAAACGACTGAACCGGTAGCTGATGTAAGGTGTCCAGGGAAGCTGAGAAAACGTCCAGCCTGACTCAACATACCAGGCACTTTGCTTTTTGTGTGTCGCGGCCCCGGTATCTTCGTAAGCATATTGAGCTGAGAGAAATAGTGGCTTAACGCCGGCATTCCCCTGACCACGCACGGAATAGACTTTTGTGTGATCTCTATCAGGATACAGCTCACTGCCATAATGCCTGCTGTCATTAAAAACGTTGATATAGTCAAATCCCAACGTTCCCTGATCAGCGACATGTTCAAGCGTACCCACAAACATTTGCGGCTTTGCTTGTGCAGCATTATTGGATTTCAGCCACATGAGATCTCCACGCCATCCCATGCTACCACCCAAGCGCACAACAGCGGTGTTGGCAAAAGCCTTGCGGGCTGCCAGATAATAAGCCCCGCCACGATTCAGCGATCCATTCAAGGCCCCTTTCCCAAAGTTGAGTGAATCGCCTGCAATCAAAAAGCCATCGCCCACCTGAATGCTTTGCCGTCCGGCAGAAACGTCAATGCCATCCTCTCCAAGGAAAGGAATTAATGAGCCGGATTTCCACCCAATGAAAGCTTCCTCCAGGCCCGTATCATGCTCATGGCCATTGGTGAAATGTGCAGCATCTCCCTGTCCTAGCGTAGTACTAGTGGTCCAGCTTAACTTCTCATATAACGAAGATTTATTTCGTCCGAACAGATGATTCAGCCCCAGGCCATAGTTGATATAACCTTCTTGCCAATCGCGGGCACTATCCGCACTTGCAATTTGTGAATACCCTTTTTGGCTGTGAAATGCGCCTACCACACCATTTATATCAAGGTTAAGCGTGGTCGCAGGACTCTCGAAAAGGGTATAAGCATGTGCATGTGTCACTACCGCTAAAGAAGACATGAATGAAATAATAACGCTAATACGCATATTCAATTTCATGATGGCACCCAAAAGAAAAGTATTATTGTTGATATATTTAGGGTTATTTCAGTAATTAATGATTATGTAGCTCTGTCAGCGGGGTATTGCTTCTCTTTCCGAAGAAAGATGCAAAAACACCTCCCAGCAGCCCCGCACCAATTACCAGCCACGGTAGGCTCATCACCAGAAGACCTTTACTCCCTGTCAGTAACCCCAGATTGGAGACCAGTAATTCCCAAGCAGTCACAAGCCCAATAAGCGCTAATATGGGTAAAAAAGTCGTAGTCATTAATGAATGGGGGTGTGCAATTCGCCGAAAAAAGACAACGGCCGATACCATCACAAGTATTTGAACAGTGACGATAGCCAATACCGCCAAGGCCGACATGAGAGGAAAAACGAAAGCATATGGATCAGAATGAAGGAGAGAGAAAACGATGATGATGGCAAGTACGATACCTGCCTGAACGTATCCAGCAATGTAGGGAGACCCATGGCGGACATGGATTTTACCCAACACCCGCCAAGCATTAACGCGTTGACCAAAAGAATAAAAATAACGGTTTAATGTATTATGAAAGGATAATAAACAGGCAAATAAGCTGGTTAATAATAAAATATTCATGACTTCAACTGACCAGTCTCCCAAGAGGGCGCGGGCCGCATTGAAATAAAAGTTGTCGAGTGAAGAAGCGGCAATATGTTGAACGTTGGAAACACCGTAATACTGTACGATAGCCCATGTTGACAGCGCATAAAAACCGGTTATCAGCAACACAGCAATATAAGTGGCACGTGGAATGGTTTTCTTTGGGTTTTTAGCTTCTTCAGAGAAGATAGCGGTCGCTTCAAAACCTACATAAGCCCCCAATACAAAAACCATGGATGCTCCCAATCCTGGGGTAAACACTTCCGATGGACGGAATCCTGCCCAGCTAATGCCTTGGGGATGCCCCCCTTTCAATACAATGGCGATGTCCAGAAATAGTAATATCAGGAGCTCCCCGATCATACAGAGGCCAAGGATTCGCCCTGATACTTCGATGTTTCGCATTCCCAACAAAATAACAGCAGCCAATGCGACCAAGGCACATAGCCACCATGGGCAATCGATACCGAGATGCCCAATTACACCGGACATGAATACACCAAAAAGCGCATAGATACTTAACTGGATGGCGAAATAGGCCACTACCGCAATGGTGGCACTGGCGCATCCCATTACCCGGCCCAAACCACGTGTGACATATTCATAGAATGCCCCTGCCTGCTCGATATAGAGAGACATCGTCGTAAATGGACGGGAAAAGAGCAGATAAAGAATGCCGGCAATGATAAAGGCTCCGGGGACACCCGCACCATTGCCGAAGGCAAATGCAGGAGGTGTTGCGCCCACTACAGCTGTCATGGGAGCCGCAGCAGCCACAACAAAAAAGACAATATGAGCCATGCCAATGGAACCTTTGCGCAATTGCCCATGAGCATTTTTATTATTCTCAGACATTACACAATACCTCTCCTGATAGATGCGCCCCTCTCTTCTTTTATTTAAATAATGAGAGTCAATCCAAGATTTTAAGGGCATTGGTTATTATTAAATAACGCATATTTTTCTATATTTATAAGCCTTTTCAGTGTTTGAGATATCCGCCATTTCCGCAATACGTATTCTTTCCTGTTGCCGATATGTGCTAGCACATATCGGCAACAGGCATGCAAATACCTTGAAGCAGTTATTACTTCTCACCACACTCACTGAAGTAAAAACTGTGAGCGGTTATGCGTGCGTTAACCATGTTTTCAACGTGAGCAGTACGACAAAGTGAGATAAAACAAGGCGATAAAAATGTCTCTAAATACAAAAATAGATTTTATATATCTTTCTGAACCCGACATGATTCGTGCGGGTGTTACCAACATGGCATCTTGCATCGATACCATGGAAGAAATGTTCGCTTTGCTTTACCAAGGGGACTACCGGATGGCCGGCCCGAATAGCGATTCGCATGGTGCCATGGTCACTTTCCCCGAAAACTCGCCGTTTCCCACAATGCCAAAACCTACAGCCGACCGCCGTTTTATGGCAATGCCTGCTTATCTGGGAGGCAATTTTCAAACCTCGGGCGTCAAGTGGTATGGCTCCAATATAGAAAATCGAGATAAAGGGCTCCCCCGCTCCATCCTGATGTTTATACTCAGCGACGCCGTCACCAGTGCACCCTTGGCCTTCATGTCTGCCAACCTTCTTTCTGCCTACAGAACAGGGGCCATTCCCGGTGTGGGTGCACGTTATCTGGCCCGCAAGGAAGCTCGGGTTATTGGCTTATTGGGCCCGGGAGTCATGGCGAAAACTTCATTAAGTGCCTTCATTGCGGAGTGTCCTCAGCTGGATACCTTAAAGATAAAAGGCCGCAGTGAAAAAAGCCTTGTGGCGTTCATCGATTGGGTGAAAACCCATTACCCACAGATCCATACAATCCACGCGGTAGACAGCATTGAAAACGTCGTACGCGATGCTGATATTGTCGCCTACTGCACCTCTACGCCTACCGGTGACCCTTCACTTTATCCCGAATTACGCAGGGAATGGATTAAGCCCGGCGCTTTCTTGGCCATGCCTGCGGCATGCAATATGGATGAAACCATGGCGGGGCCGGGGGTTAGAAAGGTCATGGATAACACACGCCTTTATGAAGCCTGGTATGAGGAAGTTCCTAAACCTGCCCACATGCATATTCCATTGGTGGGCGTGCAATTTATGGACATGCTTGAGAGTGGAAAAGTGGCACGAGCAGAACTCGAGGATTTGGGCGCGATAGTAGCTGGAGCACAACAGGGACGTCAGAATGAAGAGGAAGTCATCATCATGTCAGTGGGCGGTATGCCTGTAGAAGATGTGGCCTGGGGCACCCGTATTTACAGGAATGCGCTTGAGCACAATATCGGGGTTCCCCTCAACCTGTGGAATAGCCCGGTATTACACTAAATTCAATCGAAGGATAAATAAGATGGCCCCTCAAACACGTCCAGTAACTACATCTGATGTCATCCCTCGAAGCACAACTGTTGTTATCATTGGGGGAGGGATAGTAGGGCTGACAGCAGCTCTCAATCTTGCAGAACGGAACATCCCTGTACTAGTGATAGAAAAAGGGCGAATTGCTGCGGAACAGTCTTCCCGTAATTTGGGTTGGGTCCGAAAAACCAATCGTTTGCCTGAAGATATTCCTCTCTCCCTCGCGGCGGACACACTATGGTCTCAGATGGCAGAAAGAACCGGGCATGACGTGGGTTATCGTCAGGCGGGGATTGTCTTTGTTGCGCGTAATGAACAGGAAACACAACAGCAACAGACCTGGCTAAATAATGTAGAGTCGCTTGGGTTAGACGCCACATTGCTGTCCAGCAGGGAAGTTGCAGAACATATCCCCGGTAGTCATGAACCGTGGGCTTCTGGACTATACACCCCGAGTGACGGGTATGCCGAGCCCACATTGGCAGCCAGTGCGATAGCCGATGCCGCTCAGAAAAAAGGCGCCGTTATTGTTGAGCACTGTGCCGTGCGTACGCTGTCGACACAAGGTGGCAAAGTCTCGGGCGTTATTACCGAACATGGGGAAATTCTCTGCGAACAGGTACTCCTTACTGGTGGATTATGGTCTCGGCGCTTTCTCGGTAATCTGGGTATCTCCCTTCCCACCCTCCCGCTGGTATGCTCTGTCTGTAGAACAAATGCGCTAGATGGCCCAACTTTAAGTGCGGTGGGTGCATCGGATTTCTCTTTCAGAAAACACCGGGATGGGGGCTATATCGTGACTCAACGAGGCAAGCTGGATGCGCCTTTGACGCTCGATCACCTCATCCTGGGAAGAAAATATCTTGATGCGCTAAAAACACAACGCGACTATTTGAATATATCGTTGGGGGCATTCACTTGGGAGGATCTGCTGAGGGCACGGCATTGGACAAAAGACCACATCACTCCCTTTGAGAAAGTGAGGACGATGGACCCTTCACCCAATGAGCAATTAAATCGTCAGGCCATGACGAATTTAACCCATGCATGGCCTCAATTCTCTTCAGCATGGATAAAGGAATCGTGGGCTGGAGTAATTGACGTTACTCCTGATTCCAACCCTGTCATTGATACTATCGATCAAATGAGTGGCCTGACCATTGCAACAGGCTTTTCCGGTCATGGTTTCGGAACATCACCGGCGGCAGGTCAGTTGGCAGCGGATCTGGTGAGTGGCATGCCCCCTTTGGTAGACCCTTCCCCCTATAAATTCAGCCGATTCTGACTTCGATTGCGGCAGATTACAGATCAGGAAAATGGAACGTTGCTCAGGCATTATATTCTGCCTGAGCACGCTTTATCGTCTGACTGGGTGTCTCGGAAAAGTGCTGCTGATAAATGCGCGTAAAATAACTTTGATGAAAGAACCCCTGTTCCGCCGCTGCCGATATGACCGTGGTAGGCTGTTCTGAACTCAGTAGCCGACGACGTACGGCATTCAGTCGCAGCGCACGAATATAGTGCAACGGCGTACAGTTTGCCTCCGACTCAAAGCTATACTGCAGCGTCCTGCGGGAGATTTTCAATTGCCGACACAGCTGCATCAGGGAAGGAGGTGCATGAGGAGATGCTTCGATCATCGCCTGGCAATGATCAACGATATAACGGCGTGTCCCATAGTAAGACTCATCTCTGTCCATGTTGCATTGCTGTTCAAGCAGCAATGCAATGCCATCTTCGATTTTTCGCATGAAAACATCATATAAATTCTCTTCGACAAAATGTTGAGTCCGAACGTAATCCGTCAACGCCTGCCACTCATTCTTTACCAGTGTGAATGTCTCCGCATCTATCGAAAGTACACGCATTTGATGAGCATTGTGTCCCAGAAAGGGATATTTCTGACGTTCAACCGACAAGATCAGGACATCGTAGTTGGAAGGTGCATATGCGCGAAACGAGTGTGCATGCGGGAAAAGTGACAGCGCATTGTTTTTGAAGAGTCCGCCCTTGGTCTGCACGAGGGGAATAGCAATGTGCTGCTGATGATCAGGAAAGTGGATTTTCTGGGTAACAGCAAGATTGGCCTTTTCACGAAACAAACGAAGCTTACCCCACCGAATATCTACGGTTTGCCCCGAATAAAAACCTGCTTCAAGCTGACAATATTCTTGCTGCCAATCCTGAAGTCCATTGGCATGTTCTGTTACGTCGAGAAATGTTTGTAAGGAAATATGCATAATCAAGACTCTTCTTGATAATGTCTAAACCAAATACATCAGCATTATTTATCTTAGGCAATATTCAGGCCAACACGTCTTCTTGGACTGGGTATCCAGGAACATGAATATTCAAGACCATGACATTTAAAACAAATGGCACAGGAAAGCGCACGAGAGGGTCTTCTCAGGCAGGAAGTGGATAATTGTGTAAATCAGGCACAGGAAAAGGTGATGCTCCAACTCTATGATTTAACTTGCCTTTGTCACTGATATCGCTTTCCTGATAAGCGAGCACAGCGCTTCAAAACGCACATCGGTCATCCATGGACTATTACTGATAACCACCATTCGGGAAGCGATTTCACGAGCACCGGGAAAATCATCAGGCGCGGCATCAGCAATGATATCGCGATATGCCTCATAATCAGGCATAGCATGCACAAACATGAGGCTTGTTCCCAGACCCGCGCCCCAACTTCGCTCTATCAACCAGTCACGCGCTTTATTCGAAGGCATCAGAATCATGATGAATGGCCATGCCCCTTCTGCTTGTATCTCAGTATGCGTTGACGCTTCTGTCGTTGCTATCGCTTCAGCCATAGTCTGCTGGAGGTGGTCTCCATAAACATGAATACCTTCCAGCTGAAGCAACCTGTGATAACGTTCTTGCCCCTGTTGGCGCAACTGGTGAAGCCATTGAGGCAAACGCTTGAGCGCGTGATAACCTATTGTTTTGCGTATGGAACCAACTCGGTGTAGTGGTATATCGCGAGAAAAGTCATCACCCGCCGCATCAATCAAGTCATTGTGTGCCAATGCCTTGCGGACCGGACGCGCATAAACCCAACGTAACAAGGCAGGCCGATAAACAACCGTGTAGGCCAGCAGCTCAAAGGTACGCTGCCAATCCCATACATAACCACGCAAACGCTGGCGCCAATGTGGGGGGTGATATTGGTGGAACAAGCGAGCTCGACACTCGGCAAGCAGGGCGGGTGTTTTGGAAACGAGAACACCCCCTTCAAAGAGAGTAAGCCCTTTCCCGACTGCCAGGCTGAAAAAACCGATGTCGCCTGCCAACCCAACACTACAACCATCGATTTTAGCACCCAGTGACTGAGCGGCATCTTCAATCACCCAAGCCCCTGCAGCGTGTGCTATTTCTACAGCAGGCAAAACTGCGCTGACCCTACCCCCATAATGGGTGGGAATCACCGCCAGCGTATTGGCGCCACACAATCGTTCAAGAGCTTCCAAATCGAAATTGAATGTCTCCGGCTCAATATCACATAACACCGTTGTGAGGCCGCAATGAGCAATAGCCAGCGGAACAAGTGGGCAAGTGTAGGCAGGCACTATCACGTCAAGCCGTTCTGGTGCTCGGGCCATCAGGGCTTCCAGCGCCGCCACCAGTGCCGCTGTGCCGGAACATGAAACCAATGCTTCCCCGACACCGATGAACTCAGCCAACGCTGATTCAAGGTAAGCAGAGGCTGGGAGCCAATCAGAAAGCTGAAGAGGCAAGCCTGCAGTAGGGGGCGGTTCACGCCGGGCGTTATATGAAGACACGCTCTTCGGGGAATAGGTCATTCAGGGCGCCTGTCAGGTCACTCATTATATTTTGGAAGGAGAACCATCAGCTGAAGAAGGACCTTCTTCCTGGGTTTCGCTCACAGCCAGGCAACAGATACCCCCTATGATCAGCAAAGCCCCAACTCCTTGTGTCCAATGGAAGGGTTCGCCCAAAAAAATAATGGATACAAAGATAACCGACACAAGTTCAAGGTGAGATGCGGCGAAAGCAGGGCCAATAGGAGCATGCTTAAGGATGGTCATCCAAGTAAAGAATGAACCTATATACCCCACAAAAGCGCCATAAATCCATGGATATCCGAAAAGGCGATCCAACCATGCCATGGACAGATCAAGTGGCAATGCATGATCACCCGCCAATTTGAAACTCACCTGCGCCAATGTATCAAATATCAACAGTACCAGGAATCCAAGCAGATAAAAGCGTTTCATGTTCTGGGGTTATTACCTTTTAAAATTTACTCGGCCTTTTCAAACTATCGATGTCAAAAGCATCCAGTGCCAGGCCCAGGTTCTTGATGATATTTATGTCTGAATACTGACAACGGCAACACCCGCTGTGATCAATAATATTCCAATCACACGCATCGGCGTCAGATGTTCCTTAAACAGGATGCGCCCAAGAATCATGATGCCAACAATATTGATAGACCCCAACAGGACACCCAATGAAAGCGGCACCAGTGACAGGAAAGCAACCCAGACAAGAAATTCGACAACATACGAAATAATACCGATCCAGAGCCAGGGCCGCGATAGCATGTTTTTCCATCGCACTAGCCCATCTCCGGTGTCAGGGTCACTGGCTGCCGCCTTGAATGCCAGCTGGCCACAAGAGTCAAGCACTACGTTCAAGAGCCATAATAGAACCCATAAACCGCCATGGCTCATGATGATTTTCTCCGAACGACCAACGGGTCTGCAGCGATCGAGGTTACAAAGTCAATCGTTGCTGAAATGACTTCACGGCGGTCACGATCCACCGTGATCATGTGATAACTATTATTCAGAATCACTACGGTGACAGGTGCATTTTTGGCCTTTTTGAGGATAGTCAATGCATTGTTCATGGAAGAAATATCATCATGGCGCGCGTGCATGACCAGACAAGGTGCTTCCACCCTATCAAGCCGACGTTGAGTGCGATGGGAAAATTCCATCATTTCAGCAACAGACCACCATGGGTTACCCGGTAGCCCTGCTTCGGAGCTATCACCACTGTTCATGCTTTTTACGAGCCGGGCACGCAAGGATTCATCCATTACTCCGTAGGGGAAGTGCTCGTAAAATACTCGATCGCGCGCGAATCCCATTTTATAAATAACGGGTAACAGAGCAGACATGGGAATTGTCCACTTGGGAATACTCCAACCATCATGTTTGAACGTGGTTGATAAGGCCATCACGCCATTGACCAAATCAGGGCGGTCTGCTGCCAATGCAAGGGAAAGTACGGCACCCATGGACAAGCCACCAACGACGAGCCTATCGACATGCTGCATGAGATGCTCGGCACCCTCACATACACTGCGCAACCAATCCTCCCAATGGGTCGCCAGCAAGTCTTCCATAGTACCGCAGTGTCCAGCCAGCTTGACCGCAAACACAGTAAATCCGTAACGATTTAAACCTCGCGCAAGAATACGCATTTCATTGGGCGTACCGGTAAGCCCATGGATAAGTAAAACACCCGTACTCGCATGTTCCCCTTCTCCAGCCATCCAGATTTCATATTCCTGTACCCAATCAGGAACAACCCCATTTGCTTCGGGGGTATCGACACCCTCAACGAGATGATCCTCAGTGTCATATGAGGTATCCGAGGAAACATGCTCACTCATACCATCAGTTCCTGCGATTGATTCAACACATTATCTTCAATGGCGCTCCATGCCTGATCAAAATCATTGAAAGGCTGAAAAGCGATATCACGAGACTGACAGTAATCGATCAGTTTTTTCTTGGCCAGAACAAGATCCGCGCGTTCGGAGACACAATAATCCGAGCTACCATCTCCGATGTAGCATACCTTTTTGCCCACGTTATGCGCTTTACGATATGTAAGACATTTACAATTCGCACTGGGGCAAACAGAATTTTCCCATGGGGTCTCGAGATGCCAACGGCGCTCACTATCCCTGACGAGGTGGTTGGCAATGATTTGCAACCCGGTAATACCCGCACGTTCGAACAGGTAACGAATGGCATAATCCAACCCGTCACTCACAACCTGAATCGCAATATTCATTCGTTTGGCATGCTCAACAAATCGAATAAAACTGGGATCAAGTTCGATATTATCAAGGCATCGGTGAAGATCAGTCGTACTCATGTCGAGCAATGCAATTTGTCCTCGCATACACTCTTTGGAACCGATCTCGCCACGTTCCCAATCTTTTTCAAAGGCTTCCCAACCGGGAACCCCGTAATGCTCAAGCAACGTATCAGTCACATCCTGACGGCTGATAGTGCCATCGAAATCACACTGAATGACCCACTCGCATGTGATATCTTCACTTGCAGGATCACACGCTCCTACGGCCTCATAATAATTATCTGTAGCCTGACATGACAATTGTGAATGTCTGCTAGTCATAGAAAGTCACCATCACATTTTGTCCCACACGTGCATGCGCGGGGCTGTCAAAAGCCAGGATGCAATCCACAACCTGAGCAGTTCCCACCTGAGAACTGTCCTGCAGTGTGGCATTCACGTACACAGGGCTCACATTGACAACATGAGCATTAGGTAATGTGTCCTGAGAGATCGCGCCATCCATATCAGATACTATCGACGCTTTCATTCCCGGCTTTACTGTATTTACAAATGCAGCACTCAATTCGGCCCGCACAATAAGAGGGCGAGCAGGCAAAAGGGTCATTGCGGTAGCGCCCGCCTCCAGATAAGCCCCTTGCTGGGTAGCAACACGAACAATGGTGCCGCCTACAGGAGCCCTTAAAGCAAGTTGTGCATTTTGTGCTTTGGCTGCATTCAACTCGGATTGAGCTACTGACAATGAACCGCTGGCCTGTTGAGCATCCGCTTGTGCATTCAAATATTGTTGCTGGGCATCGTCCGCTACCGAATCGTCTATAGCCCCTTGTGAGGCGGCAGCTTCAAGTCTGGAAGACTTGGCACGTAGCTGTGTCAAACGATGCGCCGCCGTTGCCTGTTGCTGTTTTGCCAATGCAAGGCGTGCCTCAGCTACTTCTATATTACTGTTAGCTACAGCATCATTTTGGGCAAGGAGCAATGCGCCTTTCTGAACGCTGGCTCCCTCTGTTACAGGAAGTTGTGTCACTACACCGCTCCCTTCTACACCCAAATGGATCAAACCACCCTGAACGTCAATGCGTCCACGAGCCATGGCCACTTTATTGCCCAATGAAGAATCAGCGGTGTGGGCACCCCCTGGTTGGGAGTTCATTAGTGACGTATTACCCGATACGGCATCATGGGATGTGCCATTGTCCGAGTTTGAACTCGCACTATGGGAGCAACCCAGCAGGGCAGCGGGCACTACGGCCAGGATCAAACCCCACAATACTGTGCGAAAAAATCCTTTACTCACGTTTTTTTCAATCGTTTTCTTCATTACTCAGGACTCTGGCTCCGGTCATCGGAAATATGACCATCTTCCATTGAAACCACACGATCAGCGCGGTTGATCAATCGTGGATCATGGCTGACGCACAATACAGTAGTGCCTTGTGCATGCGCGAAATGCTGGAGAATTTTCACAACACGCTGCCCATTTTCGGCATCCAATGCGCTCGTTGGCTCATCAACAAATAAAAGTGATGGTTTTTTTGCAATCGCCCGGGCAACGGCCACGCGCTGTTTCTCACCACCAGATAACTGTGCCGGGCGCATGTTTGCTCGATGCAACATACCCACCTCTTCCAGGGCCTGCCGGGCAAGCGTCAGACTTTCCTTGCGAGACAACCCCAAATAGCCCAATGGCAATTGGATTTGTTCCAAAGCCGTCAAGGCAGGAAACAGATTGAATCCCTGAAACACGAATCCGGTATGCCGCAAGCGAAACTTCTCGAGTTGACGCCGCTTGAAGCCGGTAAGCTCTTGGCCTAAAGCAAACACCTTGCCACCATCCGTGGCCTGTAATCCCGACATCAGTGATAGCAGCGTACTCTTGCCACATCCTGACGGGCCAGAAATCAGCGTTAGCTCGCCCGGAAAAACAGAAAGTGATAGTCCCTGCAATACAGGAACTTCCACAGAGCCCGACATAAATGCCTTGTATACCTTATCCGCAAGCAAGGTAGGTTCAGGAAGTGCATTTTCGGCCATGTTACTCATGCGTTTACACCCTGTTTGGTTGCCCGTTGCGTTGTCTGTTGAAAGGATGACATTGTGTTTTTCCTCATTGTCAGCGCAACAGGATAGCGGGGTCAGTCCGACGAACACTGCGTAACGCCAAGCCACTCGACATCAACGCCATCAATACAACCAGCACCACACACCCCAAGGCAGCCATGGGGGTCATGTTAACGGGGACGTTCTCATGACTGGCGATCAGCAACAAAATTGTACTTACAACAGCTGCCAGTAGTAGGCCTACTAGCCCGACAAGACACGACTCTTCGATAATCACCTTGGCCAGGGCTCCTCGGCTGGCCCCCAGGGCATTCAATGTTGCGTACTCACGCATGGAACTAGAGACTACAGAGGCAAAAGACTGATTCGATATAATGGCTCCCACCAAACAGACGATAATCGCCATGAACATGACAGCCATCCCGGCACCGGTATCGAAAAACCAGTAATTTTGCGAGTCACTGGAGAGCTGATCTGCCGTCCAGACTTGCAATGGCCCGCCGATATTGCTTTTCTGCAGCCTATGTTGCAATGCATCGATATCCACATCAGGCTTGGTTTTTGCCAGATAAAAGGTTGCATCGCTACTTCCGGACACGTCCCCGACGATCTCCGCCGTCTCCAGGGAGCTGATGATATTCACTCCACCGAGCCCCCGCATCCCCGAAACAGTGCCGACGACAAGCACACGATGCCCATTTATCCATGCATGATCCCCCACTCCTTTTATACCCAAAGAATCGAGATCATTTCTATCGACTATCACACTACCCAATTCAGATAAGCGTGCACGCTTATCTGATGACAGGATTTTGGAGAACATCATGGCATTCGGCGAAACACTGATACCTGACAGATAAATCGTCGTACTCCCTGAATTGGGAATCGTATTACGCCAATCACCATCCACCCAAAGAAAAGGTTCGGCCTGCTCCACTTCAGGAGCCATCAACAGGCGTATTTTCGCATCAGGCAAAATATTATTACCCAGACTGACACTTTGCGTTCCCGGCGAGCCCACCCATATATTCGCAGAGGAAGCATTCACATACACTGCCGAACTTTCAAATATCCCCAGAATCAAGGCCGTTTGTGCTGCCAACATGACACCAACAAAACAGACAGCCAGTACAACAGGCAAAAAGCGCCGCCATTCATGAATCAATGTTTTCCGAGCGAGCGAGATCATGGCGTATCCCGTAGGCTCAATTGATTATACGGCGCCCCACCCAATGCCTTGTATAGCGCAATAAAAGCCAATGTACGCTCGCTATTTGCCAACATCCGGGCACTTTTCGCTCTCAGCGTATCTATTTTCGCGTCCACCAAATCATATTGGTTGGCGTACCCCAATCCGATACGTTTTTGGGTGGTGCTCACACGGTCATCATTGATCTTTTGAATGGCAGATAAATCATCTGACCTCTGCTGGGCATAACGCATGGAAACCAGACTTTTTTCCACTTCGGACTCCCCGGCAACAACCGCTTGCCGATACCCCAACAATGCCGCTTTCAGGTCACGCTTGCGGGTATTTCTTTCATCAATACGTGCCCCCCAGTTCCATAGCGGAATATTAATGGTGGGGCCAATGGACGGTGTCATATCACTACTACTACGCCGGTCATCAGTCAGGTTATAGGAGTATAGAATCGATCCACCCAGATTAAGCTGGGGATACAAGGCCGCTCGCGCGATACCCAGTTGTGCAGCTGCTTTCATGACATTGGCTTCAGCCGCCAATATATCCGGACGGGTACGCAGCATATCGGCAGGCACCGCATCCAGTGTATAACCTGCAGGCAGGACGGGTGGCTCCTGTATGGTACTCCAGCTCGGATCCGGCTCGTCACGCCCCAATAAGGCAGCCAATGTGTGCTCCGCATGGGACACTTCCAATTGCGATGATGCCAATGCGGCTTGCGTCTGCAACTGTTGTATCTCAAGTTGCTGGACTGCATCGCGAGAGCCGACACGGCTATTGATCCGAACTTGCCCCAAATGAATCAGTTGCGTTTCGTAGGCCAATTGTTGCTTCAATAACGCTGACTGCTGATTGGCAACGCCCAAATTCAAATACGCCTGCACTACCCCTGCGATAACAGATACCATGGCAGAATCACGTTCACTGATCGCTGTGCGCAAATCGGCTTCAGCGCTCATCTGTTGGCCCTGATAGCTCCCGAACAGCCCCAATTCCCATGTCACATCCAGGCTGACATGGTAAAAAGAGTTACGTGCCCGGGCATCCTCTACAGGCACACCATTGGCGCTTACATCAGGCAAATACAGATCATGCAGGTGACTACTGGTATTTCGAACCCCGGCCAAACGCTCGGTTGCCTGCTGAATGGTCAGATTGTGTGAAAGAGCAGTATCGACAATCCCATTAAGTCGGGAATCATTAAAGACCTTCCACCAGGTGCGGAGATCGGCGTGCACCGTGCCATTCCCGGTTTGTGTTTGCCAGTAGCGCGCTGTTTGATCAGGCAGCTGAGGCAGTTTGACAGGCATACAGCCAGCCAAAGAGGCACAAAAAAGGATACAGACCAACAGAGCGGAACGCGTCTTGTTGGCGCTATAAAAGAAGCTGATCATTAAAATTTACTTAATCGATTCATATATCTGGGAACACACCCACTTCTACACGTGGGCAAGTGAACAGGCGGGCCATCGAATGCGCCGAGAAACCAGCAACGAAGCTTAACACCCTATTATCCTATTTCTTATCGTATCTGACAAATCAGAGAAACCTTTCTCTTAAAGATAACTTAATTAATTTATCACTTCGATATCAGCCAGGTACTTTTTCCCACTCCCTTCCCTAGGCTATTGCCGCCATCATCCAATAGCCAAAAAAACACGTATCGCTTTACTAATTCATTTTTTTGAAAATAACTCTTTTAAAATCATGACATTACAATGAATCATTAAAAACTGTCTTTTTATAAACCAAGGTTAAAAAACTTTATGAACAACAAAAAAATACACTCTGGCTTTAATCATGGACACAAGTAGGCTATCGTATGGCCTATATCCTGATTGTTTACTTAATATTCACCGCCATTCATACCCTCGAATATCAACAATAAATTTCTATTCGTGAGTAGAATACGGGGCAGATCAGCCCGAGGAGATACCATGTCTGATCAGGTCACACAGAATTCATTGAGTGATCGCACTACCAGTGAAATGCGTTCGGTGCTCTCAGGCAAGCTGAAGGGGCATCGGCTAAAGTCAGCCCTTCTATTTACGGGCCCTGCTGTTATTGCATCCATTGCCTATATGGATCCGGGCAACTTCGCTACCAATATTCAAGGCGGTGCACAGTATGGCTACACATTGCTATGGGTCGTACTCGTTGCCAACCTGATCGCCATGCTCTTTCAGGCGCTCTCTGCAAAACTTGGCATCGTCACAGGGAAAAATCTGGCAGAGCTGTGTCGTGAACACTTTCCAACACCCATCGTTATAGCCATGTGGCTTATCAGCGAAGTGGCTGCCATGGCTACTGATCTTGCGGAATTTCTGGGTGGAGCTATCGGACTTTCTCTCTTGTTTCATACGCCTTTGATGACAGGCATGGTCATTACCGCGGTGATCACTTATGCCATTCTACTGGTACAAAACCGTGGTTTTCGCCCTATTGAAATGGTCATTGGCCTGCTGGTGGCCGTCATTGCGTTGTGCTATTTGGTAGAGGTTTTCATTGCTCCCGTAAACTGGGGGCAAGCGGCGCTTCATACCGTTTTACCCAAAATACCTGATGCTCAGGCATTGACGATCGCCGTAGGTATTATCGGAGCAACGGTGATGCCACATGCCATATACATTCATTCGGGGCTAACACAACATCGAGCACCTAATTATAACGATAATGACTGTCGGAAAATTATTCGTTTTTCGAACATGGAAGTGTTAATCGCATTACTGGTCGCCGGGCTGGTCAACATGGCCATGGTCATGGTATCAGCCGCAGCGTTTCATGCGGGGCATAGCGATGTCGCCGATATCGAAACGGCTTACCATACCCTGACGCCCCTGCTAGGCGTTGGTGCTGCATTTTTCTTCCTGCTCTCACTCATGGCCTCCGGTATTTCCAGTTCAGTGGTGGGGACCATGGCGGGCCAAATGATCATGCAAGGGTTCGTCGGATTTCATATCCCTATCTGGTTACGTCGCCTTATTACCATGCTCCCTGCCTTTATTGTCATCGGTATGGGGGTGAACGCCACTTGGGCATTGGTCGTCAGTCAGGTTGTACTTTCTTTCGCACTACCGATCCCAATGATCGCGCTGGTGATTTTCACTCGCCGCCAGGACATCATGGGCATATTTAAAAACAGTTCTCTTACCGAAGGGATCGCTGTTGTAGGCACCATTATAATTCTGCTGCTCAATGTAGTTCTGTTACTGCAAACCTTCGGTATCCCCATTCCGGGGCTTGCCTAATGTAGCAATAAAATAGAAATAAAAAACGGGGAAGAATCGCTTCCCCGTTTTCTTTTGTACTAGACAGAAATGTCATACATTCACTGCCTCACACCTGCATACTGACTTAATGAGCCGCATTTAAAACGCATTGGCTATCACTTCATGCATTTTCAGCCGCAGGATAATCGATATAGCCTTCTTTACCTTGTGAATACCAGGTCTTGATATCATCAGGGGCCAAGGGGATATCCTTTTTGAAGCGCGTAACAAGATCAGGATTCGAGATGAATTTACGACCGAAGGCAATAGCATCAGCCTGCCCTGCTTCAACTGTGCCATTCGCTTCTTCGAACGTGTAATCCTGATTCAGTATCAGAGCATTGGTGAAAACCTTACGGATTTCAGGAGATAACTTGGGTTGATCCGTACTCCCGAAGGTACCGTCCGGGCCAGGCTCGCGCAGCTCAAGAAACGCAATGTCCAGATCCTGCAACAGTTTGGCAGCCGGTATAAAGACAGTTTCAGGGGCACTATCGATACACCCTTGCGTATCACCATTGGGAGACAAACGTACCCCCGTACGCTCTTTACCCACCGTCGCAATGACGCGCTCCGTCACTTCTTTCAGCAAACGAATACGGTTCTCGGGCGATCCACCATATTCGTCAGTCCGCTTGTTTGTACTGTCACGAAGGAACTCATCAATAAGGTAACCGTTGGCCGCATGGATTTGTACGCCATCGAATCCGGCGGCAATAGCATTTCGAGCTGCATTTTCATACTCATCCAACAGGCGCGGAATTTCAGAAACTTCCAGCTCACGAGGCGTCTCGTAGTCCTTCTTGCCCTCATAAGTATGTACTTGATTAGGCCCGGGAAGGGCAGAAGGGGCTACAGGTTGCTGCCCCGTCACACTAGAATGAACCAGGCGTCCCATGTGCCATAACTGGCATACAATCTTGCCGCCCTTGTCATGGACTGCCTTTGTTATCGGTTTCCAGGCTTCAACCTGTTCTTCACTCCAGATCCCCGGTGCCCAGGGCCAACCAAGCCCCTCGCGTGTGATACCCGTCGCTTCACTAATGATCAGACCCGCATCTGCACGTTGCGCGTAATACTCAACCATAATAGGTGTCGGCACATGTTCGCGCGTGCCACGGGCGCGTGTAAGGGGCGACATCCATATGCGGTTTGCTGCTTCAATGCTGCCCACCTTAATGGGATCGAATAGCGTTGTCATGCAGTAACTCCTTGTCTGTTATATGAGTACGGAAAATACAAATATCCCGATTTATCTCATGTTCAATTCATTATTTGTGACCACATCATACTGCCAAGAGTTTCGTTCAACATTCGAAAAGGCTTTTTATAGGTATCTGGATAATCTATCGTGCAAGAAGTGTTCATCTTTGCGCTTGAGTCGCCTGTTTATACAAAAGTCGGTTTCTTCATGATCGCTTTGATGGATACACTAGTCCGAGTATCGCAAATTGTGAGTAAGGCCGTTATCAGGCGCTCTTTTCTCCCTCTGCCTGATTATCTTCATTTTCATTCATAACAACTCGAGGCGTGTCATGTCCGATTCTTCTCTTTTGCCACCAAAAGATAAGCTACGTATCTGTTTTAGCGATGCATCCATGAATTTGAAAGAGGAATTTGATCGTCGTGGCACAGGGATCGACTCTTTTTCGATCGACTCACTGGACGGTGTTCGAGATTCCGACCTGGATGCAGATGTTCTCGTCTCTTGTGCGAAAGTGACCAGTACCGAGCTTGATCACTGGCCCCGCCTTAAATTCCTTCAATCCGTAAGTGCGGGAATGAATCAGTTCACTCCCGCAGACTTTTCATCACACCATGTATATTTGGCTGGAGGATCGGGGGCCAATGCCAACATCGTATCTCAACATGCCTTTGCATTGTTGCTGACATTGGCGCATCACATGTGGGACAAACACGAAGAGCAGAAAAATAGAACGTGGTTTACTACCCACCGTAATCCGGACGAACGCTTTAACGAATTGACCGGTAAAACCATGCTCGTGATTGGCTTGGGTCACATAGGAAATCGTATTTGTCGGCTAGCCAAGGCGTTCGATATGCATGTCATTGGCGTCCGTTATACGCCAGCATCCGGCAAGGGCGACGCGGACGAAGTCTATGGTTTTGATGACGTGAAAAATCTGGTCGGAAAAGCCGATGTCGTTGTGGTTGCAGCGGGTTTATCAGACGATACTTATCATTTAGTCAACGACGAAGTATTCAACAACTTCAATCCTCGTGCCTTGTTGGTCAATATTGGTCGTGGTCCGGTTATTGAAGAAAAAGCACTGATCAACGCACTCGAAAACAAAAAGCTGGCAGGGGCAGGGTTGGATGTCACAGAGGAAGAACCACTTTCCAGTGAAAGCCCTCTATGGACGCTCCCGAATGTGGTGATTACACCCCATATCGCCGGTGAATCCGAGCTTTACGAAGGAAATATCATTGATATTCTGCTGGAAAACCTGGACAAGCTTTGGAAAGGTGAAACCAATCTGATTAATCGCGTGGCGTAACGCTAAAAATACATCTGTCCATGCAAGTTTCTATATGAGGGAGCCTGTCAGATTCACGAGTGCCTCTTTCCAGGGGAATAAGCACGAATAAAAATCTGACAGAAAAAAAAAGGGAAGGCGCCCAATGAGGCCCTCCCTTTCATGTTTCATGTTTCATGTAGAAAACTTTTCTACCGTTTGTATGACCGTGCGATCAGTCCACGTGCACCAATTTACGGTTGATAAACTCTTCAATACCGAACTCGGAAAGTTCGCGACCATAACCGGAATTACCAATCCCTCCAAAGGGCAAATCAGGGGCCGTACCCGTCAGGTTATTAATAAAGACCATACCGGTTTCGATCTGTGCCGCAACACGGCGCCCACGCTCAATATCGCGGGTATGAACCGAACCACCCAATCCATAGGGGGAATCATTTGCCAGCTCGATGGCTTCTTCTTCACTTTTGACGGAATAAATTGTTGCGACAGGACCAAAAATTTCTTCGTAGAAGACAGGGTTATCCTTGGTCACCTGCGTCAGAATACCCGCCTGCATAAAGAAACCTTCACGGTCAATCTGCTTACCACCACCCAACAGTTTCGCGCCATTCTGGACAGCCTTTTCGACCTGGCTAATTGCCAACTTCATGGCATCTTCGCTACTCATCGGGCCATGGGTCACGCCCTCTTCCAAGGGATCGCCATACTTGAATTCACTGATCGCTTTCTGAAAACGTTCGGTAAATTCATCCACCAGTGATTCATGCACAATCATCCGCTTGGAAGCCGTACATACTTGCCCATTGTTGGACATACGGCCATCCACAGCATGGGGAATCACCTGATCCAGATCCGCATCTTCCAAGACAATAAAAGCATCAGAACCGCCCAATTCCATGGTCGTTTTCTTGAGCGCTTTACCCGCCTGCGAAGCCACGGCACTCCCTGCCCGTTCACTGCCGGTGACTGCAACACCACGGACCTCAGGGCGTGCGATCAGCTGTTCGGACTGATCGTTCGTAATGAACAGGTTAGTGTAGGCGCCAGAGGGTGCCCCTGCTTCGGTAAACAGGGCTTCGAAAGCCTCGGCACACTGAGGCACACCGGGCGCATGCTTTAACAGCACAACGTTGCCGGACATCAGATTCGGGCCTGCTACACGTGCCAGCTGATAATAAGGAAAGTTCCAGGGTTCAACGCAGTAAATTACCCCGAGCGGCTGATTGAGTACCGTCGCATGCCCTGTCGAAGTAGGCAGCTCTTTGGGCGCTAAAAAAGTCTCTGCATTTTGCGCATAGTAGGACAGAATATCGGAAGATAGCTCAATTTCTGCTACTGCTTCCGAGTAGGCCTTACCCATTTCAGTCGAGATGAGCTTCGCGTGTTTTTCCTTGTCCCGACGCAAAATATCAGCTGCTTTCTGCACCAGATCACGCCTTTCCGCAAAGGAAGTATGGCGCCACGTGTTTTTCCAGAAGGCGTGCGCGGTTTCCAGCTTGGAGAACAATTCTGAATCGCTGTGGGTATCGAATTCCTTTTCAATCTTGCCTGTCGCAGGGTTGAGCGTACGATATTTGCTCGACATGATATGTCCTCAGCGTAAATGTTAGCGTTGATGGAAATAAAACGATTTTCTTATCTTCGTTGGAAAGCAAAAGTGGTCACAAGTTTCATAGATATCATCCAAACGTAACGCTTATAACGCCCAAACTCTCCAGTATTGATCTTTTCAGCATAGACCTAACACGGCGGCATGGCATTATTTGCCTATCAGACATTGGTCAGGTGCTGCGCTTATGTTTTTCGTATCAGGTAACAGGAAAGGGGTAATGGCTACATTACCGTCTTAACGACTCATCATCAGATTTTGCAGGTCATTGGCCAATTGCTGACATGCATCATTCAAAGGGTAATTTGCTTTTAGAAGCGCGATTTCGGTATCGGCCAATACAGGAAGCCCCTCTTCTTCTTCCAGAACTCTGAGTTGCGGTGTAAGCATGGTAGGCGTTATTACCGAGATAGCCAGCCCTGCAGCAACAGCACTGATCAAACCGCTCAAGCTACTGCTTTCGTATGCGATTCGCCAACGAATACCTGACTGTTCCAAGGCTTCAATGGCTCGTTCCCGAAATATACATTTGCCTGCCCGTGATACTGCCAGAGGAAGGGGGGAATCTTGAGGAATCGCATACCCTTTTGCACCGATCCACAAGGTTCTTTCCTGTAGAAGTACTTCTCCTCCCGGGCTGTAGGGCTGTCGGGTAATAACGGCCAAATCAAGATGTCCTTGCTTGATCTGCTGAACAAGATCAACACTCATCGCACAATCCACGACAAGCTCGACCTCCGGAAAACGTGCTTCGAAATCAGCCAAAACTCGCGGTAAATAGACCAGGTAATCGTCGGGAACCCCCAACCGAATTACCCCCCCAAGACGTTGCTCGTTCACATCCTGCCAAGCCAAAGTGCTCTGTTTCAGCATCTGACGAGCATGCATCAGTAAACGCTCACCTATAGGCGTTGGCCTGGGCGCGGAAGTCCCCCTAACAAGCAGTAGCTGCCCTATCTGATCCTCAAGCCGCTTGATATGTGCACTGACCGTAGATTGGGCGAGATTCAACACTGCCCCTGCGGCACTAAAGCCCTCATAATCGACAACCGCTACGTAGGAATTGAGCAACACCAGGTCCAGAGGACGAGTTGGAGAAGTCATGCCATGACACCTCTATTAGCGATATAGCCGAGCATCTCGACTGACATCCTTTTTCATCTCCAAGGTTAGTCAGAGCTACCATCAACTGACGATAAGTAATGGAAAAGCGACATGAATGGCAAAAGGGACTATTACTGCGTTTTCACACAAAGATAGATAATAGCCAATCACAAAGTAACATCTTATAGAATTTGCCATCACGATTCATGATAGCCCTATCACGAATCTTCGTTTCCGTCTCTGAATATATCGCGTTATAACCTCACCCATTGCCACCCCTAGCGAATCATTACACTGCTTCGCAGCAGTCAACGTTATATTCCTTACTGGCAACTCTTTTCCACAATATTTCTATAAATACACAGCACCCCCACGTGTGCAATCACGAAACTACAATATTTGGCTGCCAGCAAGCGTAGCGAAATATGGGTGGGGACATGCCTATATGGGTAATTTCATGACAGAAAATCCTGCCAACGCCGCTACAGTAGCAAAACATGAAACACCAATAAGTCCCGATGACATCACTGTTATTGATCCCGATATGCACAAGAAATCCGTTCGTGCAGCGGCACTTGGAAATATCATGGAGTGGTTTGATTTCGGGGTATACAGCTATCTAGCCACCGTTATTGGTAACGTTTTCTTTGCGGGAACATCACCGTCATTGCAGCTCGTTGCCACGTTTGGCACCTTTGCTGCCGCCTTTCTTGTTCGCCCAATCGGGGGCATGGTCTTTGGCCCCCTGGGAGACTTGATTGGTCGTCAGAAAGTGCTGGCAATTACAATGATCATAATGTCTGTCGCCACTTTTTGTCTGGGGCTAATTCCCTCTTACAACAGTATTGGTGCAGCAGCGCCACTGCTATTGCTCTTGGTCCGACTCGTTCAAGGGTTCTCGACCGGGGGTGAATATGGGGGAGCAGCTACCTTCATCGCCGAGTATTCACCCGATAAACAACGGGGCTTTGCAGGCAGTTTTCTTGAAGTGGGTACCATTACTGGCTACCTGCTGGGTGCCCTGCTCGTTACACTCCTGAATTACCTGCTCTCAACTAACAGCATGCTCGATTGGGGGTGGAGGCTGCCATTCTTCGTATCAGCTCCATTAGGGATTTTCGGACTGTATATTCGTTTAAAACTGGAAGAAACGCCCGCCTTCCAGGCTCACATTGAAAAGCAGGAAAAAGACGAAAAAGAACGGGGCTCCAGGGGAGTCATGGCACTGCTTGGACAAAACCTCGGCGCATTGGCCCAATGTATTGGTCTGGTACTACTGTTTAATGTCTCGAACTACATGCTAACAGCCTACATGCCCAGTTATTTGAGTGACACGCTTGGATTGGGCGACCACGCCAGCCTGTTATTGGTCATCGTTTTGATGTTCATTATGCTGCCGATGACCGCTTTGTGCGGCCGTATTACGGATACGCTGGGCCGTCGCCCCGTGATTGCATTGGGAGCAGCCGGGTTGATCGTTCTCTCCTACCCTGCTTTCCTTTTGATCACTAGTCACCAGATAGGGCTCGTGTTCCTTGGTCTTTTGATCCTGGGCATCCTGCACGGGTGTTTCAGCGGCACCATGCCCTCAACACTACCGGCTCTGTTTGCCACAGATATTCGCTACAGTGCACTGGCAATCGGATTTAACATATCGGTCTCCCTCTTTGGTGGCACTACGCCACTGATTAACGCCTGGCTAGTGGAAAAAACCGGGAATCTCATGATTCCAGCCTTTTATATGGCTATCGCGGGCGTTGTAGGTCTTGTGACAATCTGGACGGTCAAGGAAAGTGCCAAACGGCCTCTACAAGGGTCACATCCTGCTGTGCACACGCATGCTGAAGCAAGAGAGATGGTCAAAGAGTCGCGATAGACCCCTGATTGTATCCTCTCAAACACAGCATACTGGCATTGGAGACACGCCAACCATGACCCTACTACCGCCCATTCTGAGCCTGTTTTTCTTATCTATAAGTAACGGGTTCCTGATGACATTGCTGCCACTACGGTTGAGCATGTTCCACTACTCGTTGGCGACCATCGGATATATCTCAGCAGCCTATTACGTAGGGTTATGCCTCGGTGCTCTATTCAATAATACGTTATTGAACAGAGTCGGCCATATCCGTGCCTATGCCACCTTTGTCGCTATTCTTTCAGCCAGCGCTATTGCTCAGGCCATTTGGGTAAACCCCTATTACTGGTTCCTGCTAAGGGTGGTGTGTGGTTGGGGAATTGCAGGCGCTTTTCTGGTCGTTGAAAGCTGGTTATTAGCATCCAGCCATGCTGCAAACAGAGGGCGCATTCTGGCAATTTACATGATTGCCTGCTTTGCTTCCATGGCCTTTGGTCAGCTATTCATAGGGGTACTGGACACTTCACCGAGTGGGCCTACGCAAGGCCTGCCTTACGTAATGGCATCGCTTGTGACCTCCCTTTGTGTGATACCGGTCACCCTGATCCCCAGACAAGGCCCGAAATTCGATGGGGCAAAGGCCATGCCTCCCTGGACCATGTTCAGGCTCAGCCCAACAGGAACCGTAGGTTCACTAGCCACGGGAATCCTTATGGGCGCCGTTTTTACGCTGTTTCCTGTCTATCTGGGCAGCATCCATGGCGAACATGCTTCAAGCCTGATAGGCAGGCTTATGTTCACATCAATAATAGGGGGCATGGTGTTGCAGTATCCGGTGGGCTACTGGTCAGACAAGAGTGACCGCCAATGGGTTATGCTTGTCATCTCGGCTATCCTCTGCTGCCTCTCGCTTATTGTTCCAATGATCTATCGGAATACATGGATGACTGCCTTGATCCTGTTTCTTTTAGGGGGTGGTATCTTTTCCCTCTATCCCATCATGATCAGCCATGCCGCCGATAGAGTATCCTCGGAACATCTTGTTGGTATGAATCAGGGATTAATTCTTACAAATGCTTTGGGATCAGCCATTGCATCTCCCCTATTAACACCTGTCATACGGACAGCGGGCCCTAACGGTTTATTTGTGGGAATAAGCATTTTACTCGGCTTGATGTTTGTATTTTTCGTTTGGCGCAGGTCATGTCGCCCTGCGCCACGGCCAGAAACCGCCTTCACCGCATTCCCCATCAATTCCGCTGCAGGCGGCCAGTATGTTCAGGAAGCTCATGAATTATATGAAAAACCTGAGTCTGACATATCACCGTAATGGGTATAAATGGAGGATCTCCGCTCAATTCGGCTTCTCATCAACCCATGGCTGAGCCGCCTCAAATACGATAGCCACTGCCTGAGCACCCGGATCAGGATTGCCTTTCAGAGAATCGGCACGAAGATAGGAGGAACGCCCTGCACCTGCCTTTTCCAGATGTCTGGTTTTCTCGACACCCTCCCTGGCTGACTCCACGGCTGCATCGAAGTCTCCCTTTTCCTTCCAAGTGACTACTGCAGGGATAAGGGCATCCAACATGGTTCTATCCCCGGGCTTGGCACCACCGTATGTTTGAACGGCAGTGATGCCTTCTTCCAATGCAGACGGGAATGTTTCCCCCTTCGCCAGGGCAGACGCAGCTGCAGTGAATAACGATGAAAGAAGCACACCAATGGAGCCGCCCATGCTTTGACCCAGAACACTGGCAAAAACAGAGAGGAGTTTGTCAGGTGATTTTAGGGGTAACCCTTCATCCAACGCTTGGAGGATAGCAGTGGCACCGCCTGCCAATGTAGAACCGGTATCCCCGTCACCTACTAGTGAATCAAGTTCATCCAAAGAGGCACGAGCCGCTACCAATGCTTCACAGGTCGTCCTGACCAGTTGCGCGACAGCTTCATCGGGCTCTGAAGCCCATTGTTCATCGGAGGAGATAA
Organism: Cernens ardua; assembly: GCF_051251085.1. Classification (NCBI taxonomy): domain Bacteria; kingdom Pseudomonadati; phylum Pseudomonadota; class Gammaproteobacteria; order Oceanospirillales; family Halomonadaceae; genus Cernens; species Cernens ardua. Next base: position 130,955 of record NZ_JBPCZH010000004.1, on the reverse strand, counting down.
CATCTGACTTGATCACTTGCGGTTGTTCTACAGGTAAATGGGCCCCGGGCCAGTCGGTAGAAGCCACCGGAGCCAGCATCGCGGCTTTCACTTCATCTGTTGCGGGTGTCACCGAAATCGAAATGCCATACATGTTAAGAGCGGTCAATACGGGGGCTGGACCAATCAGTAGTGTGCAACGTTGACCAAAAGAGGTTTGCAGGAAGACATCGGTTAGAATATCCATCTCGATAGGTGTCACACTACCCAGGTTATTCAGCATGACAATAAGTTCGCCTTGCTCTTCGGGAAAGCGGGCTTCGAGACGTTCAACCATTAGGGAAATAGCGTGAGAAGCATTCTTGATTGAAACCTTTTCGGCACCCGGTTCACCATGGATACCTAGCCCCAATTCAGGTGAACTCTGGTAGGCCCGCGGGGGTTGACCCAATATGTCTGTCGTCCTGAGCGCCAGGCCTATGGACCCAAGGTGCCGGATAAGGTGCTGAACACGTTGTTTGACCTCGGCCAACGCTGTGTTATTTGCCGAAAGATATCCTGCCAGTTTATGCACCAATACTGTTCCAGCAAGCCCGCGAGGCTGTGGTGCATCCGGTAGCGCAATATCATCACCGACTATCACCATCTCTACCTTTAGCCCTTGTTGCTTGGCACGCTCTGCTGCAAGACCAAAATTCAGACGGTCGCCCGTATAATTCTTCACTACCAACAAGCAGCCCGCGTCTCCCGTGACTGCCAGGATCGCGGCCAGCACAGCATCAGCACTAGGAGAAGCAAAAAGATCGCCCACCACAGCCGCCGTGAGCATTCCCTCACCCACATAGGCAGCATGAGCTGGTTCATGTCCGGCCCCTCCGCCTGAAACGACAGCCACCTGATGTGCGTCATGATCCGTTCGAACCACAACCCTGGTATGCGGAAACCCCTCCAGTCGGGCAACATTACGCAATCGACCACTGCGTAATAGCCCCGATAAACCATCTGTTACAATTTCATCTTGGGCATTGATAAAGGCTGTCATGCGAAGATTCCTTGTGAGCAACGTTAGCGGGTGCTGTTTATAGTGCTTATGGCAACCTTCAGAATGGCAAAGAAAAGCTCAGGCTTCGATACTGCTATGGTGGGGTATGCCAGGGAGACTGAATCGACTCCTGCAATGAATCACGGGTCTCCTGCGAGCGTTTGATCTGATTATCAATCGCTACAATGCTGCTTTCGACTTCTTCACGGTGTTCGCGAAATAGCTCTGCTGCCTCAGAAGCACTGGTTGCTGTAGGCGTAGAACCCTGCAATGGCTTACGTGCTGACTCCAACGTATAGAGTACGGTGATGCCACAAATAGCCGAGGCCAGCATTATGTAGAATGCGGGCATATACAGATTACCGGTCACATCAATCAACCAGGTCGTTAACAACGGGTGCGGTACCCCCGAATAGAGTGGTCGATATATGAGACTTCATTCTTCATCATCCACACGGGGAGGGTGTTACCGCCAACAGGACAATTGAAAGAAATCTTTTTTAGAGATTGAACGAATTATCTTGTATGTTACATTATAACATATCTTTTATGTGGAATAATGTAATTCATGGATAGAAGACGCTTCATATCGAGTCTCGCAGCAGTCTGCCTTTTGCCCAGCACACGAGTATTGGCAGAAGGCACCTATTCACGTTATACCCTGCAAAGAGCACGTCATAGTGCCAACATAGTGATTGAGCTGGAAGATGGAAATAGCCACTACTCTGTCACCGAGCAGCGTTATCCCCCTCAGATCGTGATTGATCTTCCTCAGGTTAGTAGAATCAATGGGCCTGACAGAGACAAAAACATCGGCGTTATCCGAAATGTCCATACAGGTCCTTATCATGGCGGAGCGCGTATTATAGTAGATCTCAAGGAATACCAGCCACACCGGGTCCATCTTCGCAAACTCAATCGTCATCGCGCCCAATTAATTATAAGCATCAATGATCCTGACCATCTTATGGCCGGTGTCGTGGCTGAGTCACGTTTACACCATACTAGACGAAAAGCCATTATCGAAATTGATGCTGGGCATGGAGGTAAAGACCCGGGTTGTATCAGCCATGATGACCATTTCGAGAAATACGTAGTATTGAGCATTGCTGAAAGATTAAAAGCATTACTTCATGCGGATCCGCGTTTCGAGCCTACTCTTACACGCAGCTCAGATATTTTCATCCCTTTACATGAGCGTGTTTTAATCGCTCGAGACAATCATGCCGATCTGTTTATCTCACTACATGCTGATGCGGCACCGGTCACCTATGCCCATGGCGCCTCTGTCTATATTCTATCGACAAAGGGGACAGGATCAGCCATGGCCAGGTGGTTAGCCGAAAGCCAGAATAATTCGGACAGATTTGAATCAACTCGACAAAGCGAGATATATAACAAGAATAAAGCAGTTCAGAACGTGCTTCTGGATCTTTCCATGCGGGGTACAACAGAAGCCAGTCAGAGACTGGCTGATATTACACTGAATAATTTGGGTACTGTCTCTCACCTACATCAACCCTGGGTAGATAAAGCTGCCTTTGCTGTACTCAAGTCTCCCAATATTCCTTCCATGCTGGTTGAAAATGGATTCATGTCAAATGAACAGGATTGCCACCGTTTATTAAGGGCCGCCCATCAGCAAGAACTGGCGGAATCCTTACATAGCAGTATTGCAACCTATTTCGATAAATATCCATTGCCCACATGAGACCAGGCGTTTTTGTACGAGGCCATTATTGAATATATCATTATGGCATTATATTTCACCGCGCCTCATTCAGCCCGTTCGTTTGGTATGAACTATTTTATGTTTAATCAAAGGATTCATGACCATCCGCTTTACCAGCAATCCAGTATCCTGCGGCCTTGAGCCATTTTTTCGCATGTCCCTGCTCCTCAACCAGATAGCGGCGAAGTGTTTTTACTACCGTGGTTTCTGCGGCTATCCAGACATACGTACCGGGCGTCAGTGTTACGGTTTTTAACCCTTCCAACAAATGGTCTGCCTTATTGCCTTCCGTTAGAGGACGGTGAATCCAGTGTGTTGCAAGATCTGCCTTCGTCTCGAAGGACTGGTGCTCATCGGGCCCCGCCACCGCCACGATAGCCGTGATTCTTGTACCTTCGGTAGCCTCTTCGATATAACGGCCAATCGCAGGAAGAGCCGTCTCGTCCCCCACCAATACCCAATGTTCGATCTCGGATACAATATAAGATGAACCTTTGGGCCCCCTGACTTCCAGCGTATCACCGGGCTTCGCATCCAGTGCCCAGCGTGTCGCAGGGCCTGCTTCATGTAGCGCAAAATCGATAATCATGGTGCGTTCTTGTGCACTATATCGGCGTGGTGTGTAGGTACGCATCTGACGTTCACCCGCCTCGGTAGGCACAACGATCTTGATGTGATCATCCGCGCCAAGGCTGACAAAATCAGCTAAATCATCGCCACGAAGATGGATACGCTTCATCCCTGGCGTGACATACTCCGTTTTATCGACGTGCAATATACGGCCCTTCAGCTCATGACGAACCTTTTCGATACGGGGGCCCTGGGCAAGGTTAGCCAATTGCGGCTCTTCAGCAGAATTCATAATGTATTCCTGTCGCAGAAATTGATGATAGATACAACATACACATCAAAGCCCGTGTGGCAACGTTTATTCTTCAAATACTGATCTCCTTCTTTTCCTTCTTGAAGATTGTCTAGCCCACAGACTGCTCCTACAGTGAGCACATGTATCGTACCTTCCATTTATGAAACGAATCCGAGGAGATAGAACGTGAGTCATCTATTCAGCCCAATCAAACTGGGGCAGTTGGCCCTTGAAAACCGCATCGTGATTGCGCCCATGTGCCAGTACTCTGCAAAAGACGGAAAGGCTACTGCATGGCATCGTATTCATCTGGGTAATCTGGCGCTTTCTGGCGCAGGCTTATTGATACTGGAAGCGACTGCCGTCACACCGGAAGGACGTATTACCGCACATGATCTTGGCCTTTGGGATGATGAGCGTAAACAGGCGCTTGAGCATGTCATACAGGACATTCGAACCTACTCACCCATACCTGTCGGTATTCAGCTCAGTCATGCCGGTCGCAAGGCTTCAACGGCAGCACCTTGGCATGGTGGTCACCAAATACGTCCTGAAGAGGGGGGCTGGCAAACATCCGCGCCCTCCGATATTCCTTTTAAAGATGATGACAATGCGCCTGTTCCACTGACACTTGGTGATATCAGTGAGATCAAACACGCTTTCGTTGAGAGTGCCCGTCGTGCAGAACAATTGGGACTGGACTTGATTGAAATTCATGCCGCCCATGGTTATTTGTTACATCAGTTTTTATCACCGCTTTCCAATCAGCGCGAGGACCAATACGGGGGTTCCCTGGAAAATCGTATGCGTCTGATCCTTGAAGTCTTCCATGATGTCCGCAAAGTCTTTCCTCAGCACAAACCGGTCGGCGTGCGTATTTCAGCAACGGATTGGGTTGATGGAGGATGGGATTTAGAACAATCAATTGCCCTCAGCAAAACGTTGGCCGAAGCAGGATGCGATTTTATTCATGTCTCTAGTGGTGGCTTGTCTATCGATCAGAAGATCAGCGTTGGCCCCAACTATCAGGTGCCATTCGCCGCGGGCATCAAAAAGGAAGTAGAGATTCCCGTTATTGCAGTTGGACTGATTACAGAACCCGAGCAGGCAGAAGCCATTCTGGTCGAGAAGGAAGCGGATCTGGTGGCATTGGCCCGTGGCATGCTCTATAACCCGCGCTGGCCCTGGCATGCAGCCGCAAAACTGGGCGACAAAGTAGCAGCACCCAATCAGTACCTGCGGTGCGAACCTCACGAGGTGAAGGGATTGTTTGTACCGTTTGGGGAGGAGTGAGTCACAGTAATCCCTCCACTGGGTGGGGGGATTAGCCATCAAGGTTCCTATGCTGTTTCACAACTTGCTTTTATTATTAATCCTGATAGTCACGGGCAAAAATTTCTTCATCCAATTTCGTGATCGTACTACCATTACTATAGCCAGCACCTGTAACTAAAACAGGCAGTATTTCATTTTTCAGGTCAAATACGTCCGATAAGTCATCATCAAAAAATGCTCCTGTCATGCAGGTTTGTATATCCATGCTATTGGATACAAGATGAAATGTTTGGGATAGATGCCCTGCATCCATCAATGCAACTCTTGCCGATCTGGATGTTTTATATTTCCAATCCAATAACTTGAAATTTATGCCATACAATACGTAAAAAGAGCATTCTCCCATATATGACTGTCCTAAAAACAATTTATAGAAATTATTATAATCAAAATCACTTTCTATCTTATGTAAACAATGGTGCTTAGGATTATAATAATAGAATCCTTCTTCTATCCCTTCTACATTACGAATATATACGTACGCTTCTATTGATTGCAGACCACCACCTGCAGGTGATGTTCTAGTAAAACCGAATCTACAGACATTGGGGAAAACTTCTTTGTTTTGGCTTGTATAGCCAAAACAAAGCTCCATTATATTACTAAATTTTTGAATATCGACGTATCTATCAGTATAAAAATTTCTATATGTTCTACGTTTTTTTAAAAGAGAAACAATATTGTTATTAGTAATCTCTTTCTCTGAAAAGGATGGGAGCTCTATGCTGTTTTTGAGTGTAAAATTTTCATAGAAAAATTCATCTTGTGAATCTGATATCGACTGACAATATTTGATGTATTCTTCATCATGAGGTTTTACTTCACGGTAATCATTTACAGTCGCTTTCGTACCTTCAAGAAAGAAATTTCTCAATATTTTCCATGATTCATCATTAGCAGTATCTATTTGATTGCCATCATGACAATTAACAATAATACCTGCATCAACAAGTTCATCTTTTATAGAATCAGAAATGCTATAATCAGGATCAGTAATGAAGTAGAAAAGAGCATCCAGATATTCTTTTTCCAAGTCATACTGGGAATGGTTCTTTGTATCCCATAAAACAAGGTTACTACCAATAGGAACTAGAAAAAAATATTCAGAAATTTTTAATCTTTTCATGTGACATACCCAGCAATCTTAAATTTAGCAAACAGCTTACAATCCGTTTGTCATACTCTATTATATTTATTTTTTATTACAATATCAGGGTGTATAGGATATGCATATGGGAGAACTATAAACCGAGGGAGCCCCCCCGGTTTATATATCATCTATGACTTATTTTTTCTTAACTTGTACAATACTTTTATACTGCGTATTATATGATCCATCAAAGATAGTGGACATAGATTCAGGCTGTTCGTAATTTACTTTTTTCATAGCTACTTCTCCTAACTTAATTAACATTAGACTTAAGATCATACAGCTATTTCTATTAACTAGCTCCTTAAGCTAGTATTAACCATCCTAACTTATGTATTTTTTGAATGTCAATTTTTTTAGTAAAAAATTTATGTTTCCAAACAAGACACACACTCCACATCGCTTTATTTTTATTCTTTTTACTTATATTAGTAAAAATCATCAAACCCAGTGTAATACCTATTGGTTATATTAACATTGAAATATGCATCAATTTATCATTGTGTTTACTTTATAAAAGTTAGGCTAATTAGCTGATTATACGAAAAATATTTTTTACCATTTGGTAAATAATACGCCTTACAATCAAATTAAACTCAACCATACCGCCTGATGCCCACCACACACAGCAAAGCCCCCACACACGCCATCAGCATTCCTGAGCTGATGGTATCCCCCATAATGAGTGCCGAAAGGCCCAGTGCGATAAAGGGCTGTAATAGTTGAAGCTGGCTGATTTTAGCGGTATCACCCAATGCGAGGCCTTGATACCAAAAGAAAAAACCGATCAACATACTGAATAGAGTGACGTAGACCAGCCCAAAGAACGTAGATAAGTGGACATTCAGTAAGTGAGCTGCAGGGAGCATGACTACCGTCAGTGGTAATAAAACAGGCAAGCTGACCACCAACGCCCAGCAGATAACCTGCCATCCACCCAATGTACGGGAAAGGGCTGCTCCTTCTGCATATCCCAATCCGCACGTAATAATGGCCGCCAACATCAATGCATCCCCTACAATGCTGGTTGCCGTAATCTGGCTTATCGCATAACCGACGACACAAGCACTTCCTGCCACGGCAAAACACCAAAATAGTGGCCCTGGTATATGTTTTTCTCTTAATGCACTAAATAGCGAGGTACACAAAGGCAACAAGCCAAGAAAGACAACCGAATGTGCTGAGGAGACATACTGTAAGGCAAGCGCCGTCAATAAAGGAAAACCCAACACTACCCCTGCTGCAATGACAGCCAATATCCCCCATTGCTTACCGGTAGGTATGGGTTGCTGGCGAGTTTTCAGCAATATCAGGGCAATGGCTCCGGCAACCACACCTCTTAGCCCTGTCACCAACCATGGACTCAACTGACTCACTGCCAATTGAGTCATGGGTAATGACCCTGCAAAAATCAGGACACCTATCCCGCCATAGATCCAACTCTTGTTGGAATTCTGTGCCTGATCCATGAATATGGGTTGCTCAGCCATAGGTCTTCTAGCTCCCTCCTGAAGGAAAAAGCTATTGCATCATTTGTAAAACCGATTAACCATGAATAAAACAGTACAATTCAAAAGAACTGTTATGTAACAAAAACCATAACAATCTGCCAGGCAGGAGCATGCAAGTGACCCGAATTGAACAGGTAATGCAGTATGTCACTGACCGTATAGCCGGCCAGCAGTATGTGCCCGGAAGTCGGCTACCGTCGATCCGTGCTCAGGCAAAAGCGCTTGATGTCTCTGTTTCAACGGTTAACGAGGCATATGAGCGCCTATGTGCAAAGGGAACGCTTGAAGCACGCCGTGGTTCAGGTTTCTACGTTTGTGATCATATGGCTCCCCTTGAACTTTCCAGCCTGACACCCCCCGATCAGCGTGATATAGACCCACTGTGGGTCTCACGGCAATCATTGGAAGAATCGCCTTCTACTTTGAGACCCGGCTGTGGGTGGTTACCCGTAGATTGGATGTTCACCGAAGGAATACAACGGGCACTCAGAAAAATAGCCCGCCAGTATCAGGCTGAGCTGGTTGACTATGCCTCTCCTCTGGGATTGCTACCATTGCGACAGCTCATTGCACGTCGTATGGCAAACCGGGGAATCATGCAGGCTGCATCGCATATCATGCTGACTGATTCAGCCACGGAAGCGCTGGATCTGACATGTCGCCTGTTCCTTCGACCCAATGATACTGTTTTGGTCGATGATCCCTGTTATTTCAACTTTCATGCGCTGTTACGTGCCCATCAAGTGAATGTTGTCGGGGTCCCATATGAATCGGATGGGCCTGACCTGGACGCTTTTACTACGGCGATTACCGATCATGCGCCTCGCCTGTATATCACCAATTCGGAAATTCACAATCCAACCGGTGCCATCCTATCGCCTCTCAAAGCTCATCGAGTGCTCAAGCTGATCGAACGCTCCAAGACCCTTATTGTGGAAGATGATACGTTTGCGGATTTCCAGAGCTCTCCGGTACCACGGTTAGCCGCATTTGATGATGGGCACAAGGTCATTCAGATAGGCAGTTTCACGAAAACCGTTTCGGCGTCGGCACGGTGTGGATTCATTTCCACGAATGCCGAATGGATCGAAGCACTGATTGATCTCAAACTCGCGACCAGTTTTGGCGCCAACCATTTATCCTCTCTTGTCATCCATGAAGTATTAAGCGATGGTGGTTATCGAAAATATCTAGAGCATCTGCATCAACGGCTTAGCGTCGCTCGAGAGCGCACCATGACTCGCCTTGAAGCATTGGGGATCACAACAGAATTCACCCCAAGGGCAGGCATGTTGCTGTGGTGTCGTCTCCCTGATGGACATATTGCAAAGGACGTTGCTCAACGATGTGCAAAAGAGGGAGTTATTACAGCGCCGGGAGATGTCTTCAGCCAACGGTCAGAGGCTCGCCACATGATGCGTTTCAATGTGGCGCAATGCGGGGATTCACGAATATTCAAGGTGTTAAAAGAAGCACTTCTTCATCAATAGAGGCTCTTCTATCCGTATATGAAAAAGCTTTCCATTCACGCACTTAAACTCCTGGCCTGACGTTCCATAACCTGACCTTAAGCGGAAAGGTAACCATTGGTATTTATCAGGAAGAACAGCTATATAGAAAGATATAAAGGGCGTTGTAAATAGTTATAAGTAGTCATAAATAGTGAGTAGCGTAATCAATGCACCCAAAAGCCAGCGTTAGCAATAACCCACATACCCACTACTGGGTGGCTGATATTGCATTACTCGGTGTCGCTATCGCTTGGGGAGCCAGTTATCCCATTGCCAAGACAGCTCTCTTCTTTACTACGGCATTAACGCTTATCTTCATACGGTTTTTATTAACAGCCCTTCTAATGGGCGCTTTATCGATAAAAGAGTTAAAAAAAATCCGATGCACCGATGTGGCAGGGACAAGCCTACTCGGCGGGATCCTGTGCCTGATTTTCATCTGCGAAACCTATGGTGTTGCCATGACCACGGCCACCAATACAGCGCTCATCATATCCCTGTGTGTCATCATCACCCCTTTTCTTGAATATGCGCTACAAAAAACACTGCCGCCTTCCGGTGTCATTATCGGGTGCCTGCTATCGGTGATAGGTGTTTGGGTACTCACAGGGGGGATTGATCATTTCAATGCAGGTGACACGCTGGTACTTATTGCCGCGGTATTACGAGCCGTCATGGTAATCACCACTAAACGCGTTTTGAATGGGCGAACACTTTCCAGTGCCTGCGTAACGGCACTACAAGCAATAACGGTGACCATTTTAATCGGAGCCGTTCTGGTAGCTTCACCAGCAAAATTCCAGTTACCCAATAGCCTCACGTTTTGGCTATGTACAGCCTTTTTATCATTGGTATGCACCATTGCCGCTTTCTTTGTGCAAAATTTTGCTGTCAGAAAAACATCACCTACACGCGTCAATCTGCTGATGGGGACTGAACCACTCTGGGGATTTGTCTGCTCCATCCTGTTGTTGGGGGAACACGCTACACTCGGCAGTGTCATGGGGGCACTACTGGTTTTGCTGGGATGTGGCGTCGCTATTTACACATTAACAATCATGAATAAACAGGAAAGAGTCGTGGACGAATCGTCCCTTCTGTAAATTCAAACACGAGGATTTCCCGGCAACGCGGGATAACGTTCATAGAGGGTCTTCAAATATATCTGATACAGTTCGTCATAGCGTCTGACATTGTCATCCTGTGGCCGTGTACGAGTGGTCTCATCCAACATCACAGCATCGCTGCACAAGTGTTCCAGTGACGTAGAAGATCCCTCCAGGCCACCTCTGCACCACACGGCTTGCAAAGCACCGCCCAGCGCCGCTGATTCACTATTCAGTGGGCAGACAAGCTCACAATTCATGATGTCGCTCACCAATTGCCTCCATAGCGGGCTTTTGGCACCGCCACCCACCAATCTGATCCGGCGGGGTACTTCCTTACCGGCAGACAACATCGCATCAAACCCATATTTAAGCCCATAAGTGGCACCTTCAAGCGCTGCTCTTGCCATGTTTCCGGGGCTGGTATTGTAGCTCGACATACCGACGCAACTGGCGGTGGCATCCGGTAATGGAGGAACGCGCTCACCATTGAAAAAGGGAAGAAGCGTAATTCCCCCCGCCCCCGGTGCAGCCTCGGCTGCTAGGCGATTGAACGCATTCAGATCCAGACCCAATAGATTACGAATCTGTGTGGTGGCAGAGGTTGCATTCATCGTACAGATAAGCGGTAGCCAACCCCCTGTAGAGGAACAGAAGTTGGCGGCCAACCCATCAGGGGTGACCACGGGTTGATCAGAGGCGGTAAAGAGCGTGCCCGAGGTTCCCAGACTGATGGTCATGATATCGGGAAGGATGTTACCGGTACCAATGGCAGCCATCATATTGTCTCCCCCACCACTGGAGACAATGACATCACGACCTAACCCCAGATGCTCCGCCACGGTAGGTAAAACAGTACCTGCCGGCTGGTGTGACTCGATCACTCGGGGCAACACCTTGTCTGGATCCAGTTCGGGCGCCACCAGCGCGAATGTTTCACGTGACCATTGGCGCGAGCGGGTATCGAAATACCCGGTACCGGAAGCATCACCGGCTTCAGTGACACGTTCACCCGTCAGATAAAAGTTAAGATAATCGTGGGGTAGAAGAATCAGATCAATACGGGAGTAGGCCTCTGGCTCGTGGTGCCTCAGCCAGGCTATTTTGGAAGCAGTGTAGCCGGTTTGCAGTACAATACCCAACCGCTCAAGTGACCCTTTTGGGCCTCCCAACTGTTCCAGCAGCTGTGCGTTTTCGTGAAAAGACTCTGTATCGCACCATAATTTTGCTGGATGAACGGGATATCCATCCTTGTCCAGCGCCACCATACCGTGTTGTTGCCCGGATATACCGATGCCCTTGACCTCACTGGCCGGAACATTGGCTTTCTTCAATGCAGCAGCCAATGCCTGTTCAAAGGCCGCAATCCAATCCCCAGGATTTTGTTCACGCCTTCCGTTATCGGCCTGTATCAATTGATGCGCTACGGATGCCTCACCGACAATCTTTAATGAAACGGAATCCAGTACGATTACTTTGGTGCTTTGCGTACCGCAATCAACGCCGATATACATGCTTCTATCCTTCCACGTATGTAGCCCAATAATGCAGATATCCTTGAGCCTGACACTTTATATGAAGAAAAATAGTAACCCTATACGACTTTCTTTTACCTGCAGAAAGAACGGATCATGACCCGTTGTGACCATGGCAAGAAGTACGCACCACCCACGATGACATCCCATTTGTATCGGACACGGTTTTATTATTCACAGGGTATCGACATAAGCGTGAAGAGCTGCAATAAATTCTTTAACGACAGAAGCCACAAGGTGATGGCTCTGCTGAACCACATAGAATTCTCCCTCCGGTAGTCGATACTCAGGTAATACAGGAACCAACTCTCCCTTTCCAACGTAAGGTGCACATAGACGGACACTAGCGGGCGTAATCCCATCGCCCGAGCGGGCCAGATCCATTCGAACCGTTTGAGGCGTTGCCGTCACGTGAATATCAAGCGGGATGTCATACTGTTGCTGATTATCAATATGCAGGAGTGTCCAACGTTCTTCATTAGGGCGCGCCAAACATGGCCAATGGACCAGATCATCCGGATGCTTAGGCATGCCAAACTTCTGTATAAGTGAAGGGGATGCATAAAGAGCAATCGGATAACTGCACAGGCGGCTGACAACCAGGGTTTGATGGGTGATCTCTTGCCGACGATGACTGATAAATATATCGAAATCGTCTTCCAGGGGATCGGGTAAATGCGTTGTCGCTTCCATACCAAACGTAAGCCCGGGATGTTTCGAAGAGAACAGGTGAATGACCGGGTTAATAAGCTCAGTCAGCGCTTCCTGAGGGCCCAATATCCTAATGTGCTCCTTGCCTAGCCGATTTTTCTGCAATACCTCTACCGTATGGTCAATAGTGCTATAGAGCGGGCCCAACTGATTGGCCAGTTGCAGGCCTGCTTTCGTCAGTCTGATGGTCGGAGAGCTGCTCAAAATCAGGCGATAACCGAGGTGTTCTTCAAGCCGCTGAATACTGCGGCTGATACTGGACACATGCATACCCAGTTTTTCAGCCGCCTTGCTGTAGCTGGAAACCGTCCCCAATACCGCAAAAATGCCATATTCCTGATATAGCTTCTGAGGCATAAGCCCCTCCCAATGCAGTTTTTTATCGATAAAGCCGTATTGTTCTATGGTTTTTAGAACGTAGGTTTTTAGAACGCAGGTTTTTATAACTTGGTTTTTTATAAGCTGGTTTTTTCCAACCTGTTTCTTTCTAACACGGTTTTCTCACATCGTGGTTTTATCGTATTTTGCTTTATCGCACACTCCTTTGCGCCTATGCAATGAAGCACTGTGCTAGGATTTTTTCAGTGATGAAAACCTATCGCATCAGGAGCCTTTATGAGTCGTGCACTTTATATTCTCCAAACACTTCCTGTAGGAAAAATTCTACGTCTGGATACATCAACGGGTGAATCGCGGGTCATTCTTGATAACCTGAAGACCCATCCGGATGGTATTGCTGTTGATGAATCCTCAAAGCGGATTTACTGGACGAACATGGGGCGCATCAAGGAACAGGATTCGCTCGAATTCTTTCAGGCCGACGGTACCGTTGAATCCATCAATATTGATGGGTCGGAGCAGCGTCAGTTGGTTGGAAACGGTTTATTCGTCACCGGAAAGCAACTTGTGCTGGACAAGGAAAATCAACATCTTTACTGGTGCGATCGTGAGGGGATGCGAGTCTTCCGCGCCAATACAGACGGCAGTTGTCCTGAAGTATTGATTCAGGCAGGAATATTTCCCCGTGATGCTCATGACTATACCCGCCACTGTGTAGGCATTGCGCTCAACAAGCACGACAATCATTTTTACTGGACACAAAAAGGCCCTTCCAAAGGCGGCTTGGGCAGAATCCTGCGAGCACCACTGGCTCTTCCTTCGTCAAAATCCGATAAGCGAATAACAGGTGATATTGCCCAACGGGACGATATCGAGGTAGTGCTTGATCATTTACCCGAGCCCATCGATCTCGAATTCAGCCGTGATTACCGCACACTGTTCTGGACCGACAGAGGTGACGATGCCAAAGGCGGCAATAGTCTGAATAGCGCCCAACTTGAGGATGGAAAGCTGAAAAATCACCAGGTTATTGCGGCGGGATTCAAGGAGACCATTGCACTGGCACTGGATGAAGAGACGGGGGTTATTTATGTCTCTGACCTCAGCGGCACGATCTATCGTCATACGTTGGACAAACCCGGGTCCGTTGAAACAGTCGCCAGTGGGTTTGGTCCTTTGACAGGTATTACTCTGGGAGAGTGACATGTGTAGCGCTAAACATATCAAATGTGTCGGGATTGTTGGCTGCGGCGTGATTGGCATGAGCTGGGCCATGTTCTATCTCTCGAAAGGATTGAACGTCGTCGCAATGGATCCTGACTCTGCAGCAGAGCAAAATCTGCACGCGTATCTCAGGGATGCCCGCAAGGCCTTCGATGCTAACCACATGGCACTGGCGCTGAATCTGGAGCACCTCACTTTCACCACGCAGATTGACGAACACTTCAAGCAGGTCGATTTCATACAGGAAAACGGCCCGGAGCGGGTTGATATCAAACAACAGTTAATCACCCAGCTGGAGCAACAGATAGCCGATGATGTGATTATTGCCAGTTCATCTTCCGGGCTACAGGTGTCTGACTTTCAACAAAAGGCAGCGCATCCAGAGCGCATTATCCTCGGGCATCCCTTTAATCCTCCCCACCTGATTCCTCTGGTGGAAGTGTGCGGAGGAAAACTGACATCCCGTACCTATACAGAGACCGCCATGGCGTTTTACAAAGCGCTGGGCAAACAACCTATCCTCCTGAACAAGGAAATTACCGGCCATATCGCCAATAGGCTACAAGGCGCGCTGATTCGTGAAGTGCTTTATCTACTTCAGGAAAATGTAGCCAGTGCGGCTGATCTAGATAAGGCGCTGGCACACGGCCCCGGCTTGCGTTGGGCACTCATGGGCCAGTTCCTGACATCAGATCTTGGTGGAGGCAAGGGCGGATTACAGCATTTCCTCGAACATCTGGGAGGCCCCATCGAAAGCTGGTGGGCAGACCTTGGTACGCTTGAAAAGATCACACCTGAACTGATTCAGCTAGCAACACAGGGTGTCGAAAAGGAATTTCAGCAAAGCGATATTCAGCCGGAAACACTGCAACAGGCACGCGACCGAGCACTGGTCAAACTGATTAACGATAAACAGCATGATCCCGTTATCAATCGCCTCTGATTCTTTTACACCCCAAGACCTTTACAACACTGGGTATTGATTGTGGTTTTCCTTCAATTTCAGCAAATAGAGCAAGTACTTAAAAGAGGGTATTTACCATGACTTCTTCAACAGAACATTCATTACAAGGCAAAGTGGCGCTGATCACTGGTGCAGCCAGTGGTATTGGTAAAGCCATCGCGCTTCGTTACGCTCGCGAAGGTGCACGCGTGGCTATCGCTGATCTGGATAGCGACAAGGCAGAGGCAACCGCTGAGGAAATTCACGCCAATGGAGGGAAAGCCCTTGTTATCCCCATGGATGTGACGGATGAAGACGCTGTAGAACAAGGTGTAGCGCGCGTCATCCACCAATGGGGCCAGCTGGATATTGTCGTTTCCAATGCCGGTATTCAAATCGTAAAGCCGATAGAGACGTTCAGCCTGTCGGAATGGAGAAAAATGCTCTCGATTCATCTGGATGGCGCCTTCCTGCTTACCCGTGCTGCGCTGAATTTCATGTATAAACATGGCGGTGGCACAATTATCTATATGGGATCGGTTCATTCACATGAAGCATCCAAATTGAAGGCCCCTTACGTCACTGCCAAACATGGCCTGTTGGGGTTAGCTCGCACGGTCGCTAAAGAAGGCGCAGCCCACAACGTGCGCACCAACGTGATCTGCCCCGGGTTTGTACGCACACCACTGGTCGATAAACAGATCCCCGAACAGGCAGAAGCATTGGGTATCAGTGAAGAGGAAGTAATACGTAACGTCATGCTGAAAGAAACCGTTGACCACACGTTCACCACGCCAGAAGACATCGCTGAAACTGCCCTCTATATTGCCACCTTCCCCACGAATGCGCTTACCGGTCAAAGCATGGTCGTGAGCCATGGCTGGAATATGCGGTAACGAAAAACCTCAGATGTAGCACTGGAGTAAGGGCATTTTCCATGAGAAGGTGGAGGGCAAGCCGTTTTCCAATATAACGATAAAAGAGAGCAATTCAACGCTGCTACAAGCGAAACGAGCCTCTAGGATTCCTCTATAAAAATGACAATGATCAATCGGAGATTTTTGTATGCTTTTTCATGAATGGCACGGCAATAAAAATAAATCAGCGCCTGTCATGGTGGTCTCGGCCGGTTTAGGCGGGAAAGGCGCTTTCTGGACACCACAATTCGAAACACTGTCATCTACCTTCCGGATTTTGTCCTATGACCAGTTGGGAACAGGCCAAAGCAAAGGTGATATCCCCGAGGGATATTCCGTCCATGACATGGCAGTGGAAGTATTGGACTTGCTGGATGATCAAGATATTACTCAAGCATCCTTCATGGGACATGCCTTTGGCGGCTTGGTGGGCCTGGAACTGGCCCGTATCGCACCTGATCGCATTGATAAACTGATTATCGCAGGCGGTTGGATAGCACCGGATATTCAGACCCGAAAGTGCTTCGAATTACGCCTGTCCATCCTCGAACACTGTGGTGCCAGTGATTTTCTGAAAGCGCAGCCATTGTTTCTCTTCCCTGCTGACTGGCTGTCATCCCATGCAGAGGAACTTGAACAAAACCATCGGCAGGCGGTTGAGCACTTCCCCGGTAAGACACCTGTCATTCGCAGAATAGATGCCCTTCGCTCCTTCGATTCAACCCCATGGATTTCTTCCATTCAACATAAGACACTCGTTATTACCGCCCGTGATGACCTGTTGGTACCGTGGACAGCCTCCGAAGCCTTGGCAAAGGCATTACCCAATGGCGAATTTGAGTGTCTGGATTACGGCGGACATGCGTGCAGCGTGACGGAGAGCGACGCATTCAATCAGTGTTTAACGCACTTTTTGTAAAAATGATGACGCTGTGCCTTTTTACATCAGGAGGAATAGGCCACCTTTTCGCCTTCCCTCCTAATGTACATGAGCATCAGGCATGGCGGTTTTTCTTCGCATAGGGAAGGAAGGTACCGTCTTTCAGAGATGCTTCGATCTCCTCCAATGTGCGGCCCTTGGTTTCCGGTACACATACAAGCACGAAGACAAATGCAATGACGGAAACACCTGCGTAGATCCAGAAAGTAACTGCTGCCCCCAATCCACTGATCATGCTCAGGGTCGAAAGAGTCACCACCAGATCCGCTATCCAAAGGGAGACCGATGCCAGTCCCGTCGCTTTGCCGCGAATGGAGAGCGGCATGACTTCTGAATTGATCAACCAGATAATGACCGAGAGACTCCCCCCATTAAAGGCGATATAAGCCAACATGGAGGCCACGGCCACCCATTTCATTGACCCCGTGGGTGAACCGTTCATAAAACACGCCCCCAGCACGATAAGAGCCACGATGGAGACCGGTATGAACAATACCATCAAGCGCCTGCGCCCCAGCGCATCCACCAACCAGGAGCCAATGATGGTGATCAATGTCAGCGTCACCCCAACGCCAATGGTCGCCAGCAAGGAGGCATTACTAGTAAAGCCTGCATTGTTCAGAATGGTAGGTGCGTAATAAATGACCGCATTGATACCGGTAAGCTGGCACAAAATGGCAATACCAATTGCTGCCACCAGTGCAGGACGTACCCAGGGCTTGGTTAAATCCGACCAACTCCCTTCTTCACTGTGATTAACTTGAACAATTCTGCTGATTTCTTCGCTGGCGATTTGGCGGCTGCCACGAATCCGCTCAAGGACATGCAAGGCTTTTTCACGTTGACCCCGTGTAATGAGCCAACGGGGGCTTTCCGGCATTTTCAACATACCAATAAACAAGATGATACCGGGGATAATGGCGAGAAAGAACATGATCCGCCAATGACCAACAATTGAGTAACCGACGATATAGGAAATTAACTGACCGCCCGCTATCATGACCTGAAACAAGACGACTGACGTACCACGAATACGAGCGGGAGACAGCTCGGCAATATAGACTGGCATGATCTGCGTAATGGCACCGACCGCTATGCCCAATATGACACGCGCGCCCACCATGGTCGTGGTATCGGGCACCAGACTTGTCACGACAGCGCCAACACTAAACAATGCCGCGACCGACAAGATGGTAAGTTTTCGACCAATACGGTCCGACAACGGGCCACTGGAAAAGGCCCCGATAATTCCCCCTACCAAAATGGCGCTGGTGACCAGTTCCTTGCCGAAATCATCCAGGCGAAAGTCCTCTCCAATGGATAACAACGCCGATGAAATAATCCCCGTGTCATATCCGTACAGCAAACCACCCAAGGCAGCGATGGCAATAACAGCTGTCAGAACACCCCGTGAGGGAGTAACGTCATTGTGCGCAATATCAGTCATTCCATTGCCCTCAATTGAAAGCATTATTTGGCTAACCAGGATGTTTTAAGGGTGCTAAAAGGTTACTCATACAAAGGGGTGGTGAATAAAGAAGATAACGTTAACCAATATATTGATGAATATTTACACAATGTCACCCTTTTTATAGAACGTAGGAAAAGCGGCGTGGTGACGCTATTATCTAAAGGTATAAATAATACTAATGACAGAAAACGTAGTAATACTTTCTGCGTATTTCTAAGTTGAATAGAAGACTCTACAAGGCAGAAGTAATGCTAAAGGGTATTAACAACGTTATATTTATTCTCGAATAAATGATTCGATAAATGTAAAGGTTAGTACTTGATAATAAAGCCAGATAATAACTGTTTGGGGATCAGTGAGTGCTACACCGGTGATTCCGCATGCTGCAATACAATCCGGTAACCATCCGGGTCTTCGAAGGTGCGACCGTTATTATCCCAGTAGGGATTGAATGACGTAACGGCTGAGTACCCGGCAGACTCCATACGATTAATAGCGGCATTCCATGCTTCAATGTCGGGCAAATAGAATACCAACAAATGATCCTGACTGGGTGCCGTTCCTACCTGATGGCTGTGACAGTGAGTAAATTCAAGGT
Source organism: Cernens ardua (assembly GCF_051251085.1). Taxonomy (NCBI): domain Bacteria; kingdom Pseudomonadati; phylum Pseudomonadota; class Gammaproteobacteria; order Oceanospirillales; family Halomonadaceae; genus Cernens; species Cernens ardua. Next base: position 112,046 of record NZ_JBPCZH010000004.1, on the reverse strand, counting down.
GCCACGGCGCGTTTGGATGACCCAGCATGATACCGTCAAAACCTGCATGGTCCTGGAATTGTCCAAGGGTGCTGAAACCAAGCCCTTCTGTATAGAAGTGAATGAGCGCAGCGAGGTTATCACTGGGACGAGCGATGCGGAGCGTAGATAAGAGTAAATCAAATTTCATCATTTATATCCCATTCTAATAAGTATAATCTTCTATTTCTCAATATTTTTATTCCATAAGTAAATTATATTTATCTTAAGATAACGATTAGCGCAAAGCTTTTTATTATGAAATTATCAAAACTCTTAAAAAGAAATAATAAAGTTCGTTCTATTCCAATAAAAATACAGAATTAGCAATTCTTTTCTCATGACCAAAAGGTGTTGTATAGAATCGTTGCTCAATTCCATATAGTAATAATTTAAGATCGGTATCCGTGGTTATTTTAAATTTTTGTTTGTTTTTATCATAATTAAGTTTATCTATACAATACTCGTTAATATAGTTCGATAAGTTATCTCTATCTTCTTTAGACATATTTTGTAGAGTTACCATAGCCAAGCCTATACGTCTACGGTTTGGCTTCGACACCCTATTTGTATTATAGCCACTTTCAAGTTCAATGAAAGATTGGCTCAAAAACTGAGTGACTTCCTCATTGGTCGCTTCTCTATAGAGTTCATCAATTCCTCTAAATATACTTGATATAGCTGCAAGATTGCGAAATATAAGGACATCTGACTCTTTAAAATAAACCGCATCCGGGACAGGGTTTACTATTAAACGATTTTTACTTTCATCTAGTTTCACAGCTTCGCCAAAGATAAGAGTTTTTCTTTTAATAAACAAACTTGGCGTAATCTTCTGAAAATAAAAATCATCTTTTTGAATAGATATTAGATAAGTTATATCAGAAAATTGCTTCTTAGTCAGATCATCAAAATCTTTTGAATCAAAGTTTTTTTTCAGCAAGTCAATACAGAAATCCTGTTGACTGAATTGCTCTATTTTAAACCAAGAGTCTTCATCTAGATTATGATCAGGATCATAATCTATGCAGCTATTAAAATCAATAGCTACAGTTTCAAAGAGTACTTCATCAGAGATTAGTTTAAAATACTGTTTTCTTCTTTTTCGTTTAACTTTTGCAATAATTTGATCCATCACCGTTCCCATTCTATAAATGTATAGTTATTAATTCGATATGCAACAGAAATATGAATTTCGTTTGGTCTTTTGTAAACGTTGCGACTAATTAGGAAAATGGTTGAGCCACTTATAGTAGTTACATTGTAAAATTTGAACCTAAATAACAAGAATAATGGGTTAAAATATAATGCCTGTGAAAGGAATGTAAAAACGAATAATATGCAGTATGTAAATACAAGTGTTTCCCAGTTTTCAACACCCAGTGCTACAAAGAAGTAACCCAAGTAACTAGGGAGGAAACTATTGTTTGCATATTCAATACTTTTCACTTCTCCAGATTTAAATTCATCTTTACCCAATTTGGAGCTCAGCAAAATACTTACCCAAGTAGAAAATATCGGAATTAAAATATAAATTAGATAAGATATCGCATTTGGGAGCAGTTTCATCCAATCAAACCAAGTAATATTACTCAAGAAGTAATTCAAGGTATAACCTTTCTGTACCAAAAAGATAATGACCAATAGCGATGTTGCATTAAAGGTCAATAATAGCCGAAACGCGATATTGATCATTGTACAGTGACCTATCCCTTCATTAACATGGGGGATGTCAGAAGAAAATAAAGTATCATCTCTTTCTCAGAAACAACAACTTGAGACACCATAAAGAACTTCCTACATTAAAACTGTCCAAATAATACTAACCATATTTATCTAGCCAACAGCCCATATCGACCATTACTGTCGAGACGAGTGAAGGTCTCAATATGAGCTATATCTCGGATAGCAGTCGGTGGATCTGAATTTTCGATCACGATGAACTGCACTTTGTCCTTTAAACTATCGAGATGTTTATAGAAATGCTCAGCAACACCTGTCTGCTTGAGTAACTTTTCATCATCCGACAATTCACCATAGCGCGATGTCATCGGTTCACGGTAAGTGAGCAGAGGAGTGTCAAGAATGAGGAAACCAGGATATGGAAGATTATTTTCGATACAGAAAACAACAATAGCCACATTAAAAGCAGCATGGAGAATTGCTCTAACGCCTTTACCATTGGCAGAGCGAAGCTTCCCAGCAATAGTGATATCCATAGCTTCCACGTCAAACTGCACCTTGTCTGCATCAGGAAAGTGCCATTCACTAAGTACAAACTTCACTGTTTCGCCAAACCGGAATATTGTAGTCGAATCTGGGCCTACTGACGGTATATCTCCTTTACTACGTCGAGTAGGTTCAGCGTCGATCTCAGATCTCCGAGTTGATAGATTGAAGCGGCGTTTATAAAGATCAAGAATATTTATTATATCAGATCGCTTTGACGCATATACTTCGTAACTTTCTCGCAAAGAAATTTCATGTGGACGCGCTTCCTCTATCTCTCTATCGAGTCGATCAATCTCGTTTTTCTCTAAATCAATAGTCCGACGTAGCCCCTTAGCTTCAGCTTTAAGAGAAACGATAGTTTGAGTCAGCTCACGTTGTTCACGCTCGATCTTGCGAGCTTCAGCGGCGGCAGCTTTATGCGCCATCGCAATTTCTTCCGCCGCATGATTATGTTTATGGGCATCAGACGGGGCACCGCAGACTGGACAATCCATATCGGTCATCGCTATGAGAACGAATCCTCCCTCCTCGATTGACTGTAGGCGCTGAAGATCCGAGTTGTATACAGCTTGTAATTTAGAGAAGCGTTCAATAGTTATCTCAAGCTCTCCTGCTCTTTCTAACAACTCACGGTGGCGCCCCATGGTTTTTCGCCGGCTACCTGTTAGGGCATCAAGTTTTGCTTGGGTATCCTCTAGCCGAGAGGCAAGATCATTTGCTCTCCGGTCTAGACGCCCAAGCTGCTCTTCAGTTTCCTTTTCATCCGGCGGGTTCTCGCCAAGTTCCGCATCAATCTGAGCAATCAACTCATCTACTAGCTCAATTTTCGCAGCCTTGGCCACTTTGCGTTCAGAGGGCTTGGGAACTGTCACGGCGGCGGCGTCATCAATACCGGTAAGCAAAAGCTTGAATAGATTCTGCTCGAAAATTCGCTCAGAAGATGACCCTGAGGTAAAAACGGGACTTTTCTCTGCAATAATGTCCTGTTCGGATACAACAATATAAGGAGACAGCAAGTGAATGGACAGCGTGGACTTTTTACAGTTACCATCTCGAACTATCGATTTTCCCGAAACTCCCATCGCATCTAGTAATAAGTGCGAAATAGTATCGGTGCGTTTCGAATCATGCTTCTCACGGAGAATTTCACCCTTTTTAGCAACATGCTTCTTATGCAGCCCCTCATAAAGCTTAAATTGACCACCATTTGCCGCACGATAAAGCGTAACATCACGATTATCAGATAAACTTAGCCCTAACCAAACTGACTCGTAAGAAGCAATTTCGTCAATTCCAGGTAAATGCTTTGAAGCACCTAGCATGAATAAAATTGCCTTCGAAGCGAAAGATTTTCCAGTGTTCGAAGCACCGTAGAGAATATTAAGTCCTTTACCAAATCTAAGTTCAGCAGGTTCAATACCAGGACTAGTAAAGATGAGATGACGCAACCGAATACCATTCATACTGATTGCCCTGAAGATTTGTCATCAGTCGTGAATTCCATAGTCCAGCGTCCAATCGTAGCTTCAATAAATTCTCGAATTTCATCATTATCTTGTTGAGCAAAGCGTTCCGCCATCCATCTAGCTCGATCCTTGAGCGCGAGAGAATAAGGCGCCTGCAAAATCTCCACGTAACTTGGAGCCTCCTCACTGGCGCAAAACTCTATTCCCGCTTCTGTCTCAAAAACGTCCACAAGGTGCATTTTCTGCATCATACGCAGACTTCTCTCTACCAATTGTCGACGAACTAGAAGTTCGCCGGTACGATTTGGTAGGTCGGGATGGAGACTTTCCGGCACGTCTTGCCCATCAAAATCGCCTGTATGTACAACCAAATGATCAAACCACGTCACTTCCATCAAATCGCAATGACGCGGATGAAACGCCTCAAGCACTACCAAAGCCCGAATACCGGTTTCGAGGGTGCTATTGAACGGATGTTTGTCCAATATCCTTTCCTCTAACGATGCCAGGGCAAACGCCCATCATTTGCAAATTGATGGCAGGTGCCTTGTTTGACTTGAGGGCCTGCATGCTTTCCCAGTATGCCGGATGGTTGCAAGATCGCTGCTTGCTGCATCACTTGGCTAAGCCTTGCCAGCCCATTTGCATGATCATTATCGTGAATTTCAACCACGCCATGATAAATTTCATCCTTAAAGTTGAACAAGTAATCTTCAGGAGTTGAATCTCTATAAAACCTATCAAATGCGACCGAATCAAAGAAGCGAGTACGTTGGTTACGCAGATGTTTGCCAAACTCTGGACTTGCCAGCGCTATTGTGGCATCCGGGAACATCCCCGGGCACTTTTCTTCGTATAGTTTAAGTAGTTGGCCGATGTAAGAAGATTCACTGTCATCTATCTGATCTGGAACAACTCCTCGTGGCGAAGGGCCAGGATCTGCGCCAAACCACTTAACCAAGACAGGCTTACACGCAGGGTCTGCGACGAGCCGCGCAGCATCAAGCCAATGGATTTGTGTGAAATCAAATGCCTTAATCACGTCAATAATTTCAGGACTAAGGGGAATACTCTGCTTTTCCACTAGTTTTCCAGAAATATCTGAATCCCAGCGTTTGAGAAAGGCAGCTCTAAAGAGCTCAGGATGAGCTATATGCTTTTGCACAGCTCTCGCAACACCCCGCGGTGCGACAAACGTGTAGGAACGCGGCAAGGAGTACTCACCGGCAGAGGAATGCATAAATATCTTGCCAAGTTCAATGAAGGCCGAATTTTCGGAAAGTGACCTACCTAGCTGTTTGCATTGGAAATTATCCCACGGCCCCTCCATACGCATATCTGTTAAATAGCCCGTGACATCGCGTCCCATGTCACCCGTACCGCGCCAAAGTTCATGACTGTGATAATCCCTATATCTCTGGTCCAACCAGTCATCAACGAAATTCTCTAAATCATCTGGTGAAAGTGCACGGATCAGGGCAGCATGATTGATACGCATCGACTATCTCCTTATTATTTCTATCCATGCAAACGACTCAAGAGCTTCGTTTTTTATTACTTAATAATCTCATGAGTTAATCTTTGTTTCCATTTACCAAGAGCTTCCCTAACCTAGGCTTCTATTCCTTCTGAAAAATGGTGGACCAACTCCATCGTTTGACACATTTTAGACAAAGATGTCGGCCACCGAGACTTTTCCCCGTCTTCTCTAAAATTTACTTTAAATGCTGCTCTATACTTACCATCACTTAATTGTTTTATCTAAGAATGACAATGACACCTTATTGTTGTCGGATGAAAATAAAGTGTCATCCTATCCAAGCCTAAAAAGGGCCAATTCTGATCGTTTTTTCGTACAAATAAAAAATAAAGTTTCATCCTAATTTTTTTGATTTTATCAAAATCTGTTTGTTTCATGAAAATAAAGTATCATCTCTTAAATAAAAACAATATGTTACAAACATACATTCATCATATTCAAGCCATTCCCTACAAAACTGCCCTCAGAAATGTAGAGGTTGACCTGTTTCTGGTTAGTCCGGTAAGAGGAGAGATATTAAGCAAGCAACATATGTCGCTCTGACTGTAAGCTTTTGTAACAACAAGCGGGCACTTTACACTACGTTTCTTTATATTTTTTATATACTCGAATTACATCTTCGCTTTGCTTATATTTACCTACAATCCCTTCATGTTGAAGACGGGATAGTAAAGCAATATTTTCAGGATTGTTAGGGATAAGAGGTTTATCATAACCAACTTTCGTTAGATTTGGATAATCTCCACCGAGCTCCTGTAAAATCTCAAATAGCCGATCACGATTAATTGATGAAATGATAGGCCAAACGAGTGATATAATTTGAGAAGTTGAAACATTTTCTTGCGCCATTCTTAATATGGCATCATTCGATAGCTCAGTTTTATTTTTGAGAGCATATATAGCTAATTCCGTAAGTCCGGATACATTGGCCTCCCGAGTATAATCTATTGCATTATCGATAATTCTTTTCTTTATTGTTGAATTGATCTTATCGCTTGCCAAGATATTTTCGAGATCATTCCCGACAAGCTCAGGAGTCATATACGTTATAAATTCTTTAGAAGAACAGATGAAATCTTCACGTGTTTTCCACTCTGCTGACAAAAGATATTCATAGGATATAGCATCATCTGCAATAATATTATTTTCAAGTAACAATAAGAAGAGACTACCATTTTCGATGGAAATATCTTGAACATCAAGACAATACGTCAATTTCAAACTTAAAACCAGGTTAACACGTAAAACTGGAGAAGTGAGATACTCATTAGCCCCTATTATTTTTAATGCCAACTTTTCTTTATCTTCCTCATCATAAGAATCAATTTCTAAAATTTTATTTGTAATACTTAGTAGACCAGATAAATACTCATCGATAGATGATTTATTTTTTTTAATATACAGCATTACATTATTAAATGTCGTAGTAAAACGATGATGTTTTGCTAACGAAGGCCAAGCCATTTCAGAAACAGCGGAGATATCCGTTATTATACACTGACTTGATGATCGACGAATAATTTCAGAAACAGCATCAACATTATATTCCAAAACATCTTGTATAACCTTAATAAAGTTAGAATTGTGTTCTATTGTTTTAGTGTCGTCATCAACAGCCTTTAGATATAAGCTCAAGTTATTTAACATGTAATAATATATAATATCATTAACCTCACTAATACTATCCAAAGCTTTATTAGACTTATCATTGATAGCAATTTCAATATTGCTACTATTAATTTCATACAAATTTCGAGAAACGAAAGAAATTAAAACATCTTTACCGAGGACTTTTAAATTAGGTATTAAGATATTGGAATTTTCAAAAAACTCACCAATACTTTCAGATAAGGTAAAGTCTATATTATCCGATTTTAATGTCTCGAACTCAGCATAATGCGTTAACAAATATAGCGAAATTCTTGAATCGGTACGTTGCATCATTGTCGTTAAATGAACAAGTGCCTCATCTACTAATTTCAATTTTAGTACATTTTCTAGTTGAGCATCACTAACAAGAAAGCTAACTATATTATTAGAAAAAATTGAAAGCCGTGCAATTAACTGTTGACTATACTGGCCATAAACCAGATATGCTTGGATAAATTGTGACTGCTTATCTCCATAGCTGGTCAAAGATTTCACTATAACATCAGTTGACTCTTTATCATGGGCCATGAGGTAATCCAGAATGGATATATTATACATCGCTGAATCACTCAAAGAACTTTTCCCTCTCTCACGAATTATAGCATCCACATCATCTTCAGAAAGTTCAAAATACACATCCATCTGATTTCGTTCAACATGGTGGATAATAAAGTTCAATGCAGATGAGCTAATACGATTACCATGAAAAGTTGAGGTATAAAGCGTAAAATTACGACCAATATATCCATTTTTTACAAGTTGGTAAGCTAGACCTTGATTTAATATTTCTAATGAGATCTGATCGAAAGATCGCTCACTTTCACCTACTGAAATTAAAAAACCTGGTTGTCTAATAAGCGTTTCAAAATCGGCACTCCTTAGCAAGGTTATTTCATCTGTTTTACTTTTGATACAATTACTTATTTCTTCACGATCTCCTTCGTTCCACTTTTGGACATCAAAAGTAATCTTAAGACCAGTTTCAACATTACTTCTGGTAAAATAAAAAGAGCAATGTTTCCGAGGATAACTAGTAGTAGATAAATTTAAGTTAATTATAGAATTATTATCATCTCCACAAATAAAATCTTCCCAAAAACCTACCTCATTTAGGGATTCTCTTGAAATAGTTTTCCCCTTAAATTGAAGGTTCTCATTAGCCCAATGACATTTGGCTATTTCTACCGTATTTGTTATAAACTTAATCAGATCTTCGCCTAGATCAACGCACCTGTTTGCGACCCCATTAATATTATTAAGTTTATCACGTAGTTCACGACGTTCTTTCTCAATTTTTTTAATATTTTTCTCTACAAATACTCGACTAGATCTATAAAGGCGATCTAGATTACTATCACCAAGTCGAATCATTTCGAAATCTCGTAAATATTTACTTTTGTAAAGCATCATTGCAAAGAGTTCAGTTTTATTTAGATTCAATCCCTCTCCATCACCAGAAAAAATATGTTTATTAAATGTATAAAACTCATTGTACACATTTTTAATTAATCGCATATCGGGTACATATTGCGCTGCAATGTCAATCAAATCTAAACTAATTTCATTCTTAAAATCTTTAAGTTGTTGTATAATTAAGTTACGAGCACTGAGATGCGTGACAAAGGGAACTACAGGAATAATCAAATCAAAAAATTTAGTACGATTAGCTCGCTCTGTTTCCAGAGTTATGGCATCATTTAATACATTGTCTATTTCACCTGATCTTCGATCTTCTTCATCATATGAAACATTCTCGAAAACACTATCTTTAATGGCATAAATGAAGCGAATAGGCTTCTTATTAAATTGCGATGAAATATTTAGCAGTGAATTTAATGCACGTAATGTCTCGAAGATATATGAATCATTAAATCGATCAATATCTTCAAAAATAACAATATCTCGTTTAGAAATTTCAAAAAAATAAAATATTTCATCTAAATATTGATCAAAATACGACACAGAATTATCATCAAGGGTAATACTGGCAGAGCCTGCAGATAACTGTTTTATATGCAATTTTCCAAAAAACAACCATCGACCTAATAACTCAATACAAGATATAACTATCCAGACTATCGACTGCGACCATATTAATGAAATATGAGGATATGGGAATAAATCCACAATATTTACTGTCCAACCCGTCAATAAAAAAACTACTGATATAACAAAACCAAATAAAATTGCTATCGCTATTTCTCGTATGGGCCTGAACCGCTCTATACGTCTAAATCTTGATCCAGGTGTCTTGGTAGGATCTTCACGGTAGAGCAATTGTTTAACAATTTCTTGCTGGATACGGTTAGTTGGGGTAGTAGCTTGGATAGGCAGTGAATCATCAAGCTTTTGCATCTTGATGGGAGCAAGAGCTGACATAGATAGCTCAACCACTTTTTTTCTATGAATTTGAGCAACTTTTTTTAAGATACTACTTTTACCCACCCCAAAATTACCAGATAGAGCAATATTACATATATTATTATCATCAAGAGCAGCTTCAATAGCCGAAACATATTCTTTATGTTCAGACTCCAGGTATTGAGCAACTAAAGGTTCATAATTAAATGAACTATTTGATAAATTCTCATGTTTATATTTTGTGTTTTTAAACTTGAAGCGCTTACATAATAGGCTGAGATTTTCTTTTACTTTAAAAGTGAACATATAAACGCTCTTTATTTTTCCAAACAAAATAATAAGTGATTGGCCAGAATCAATTATTTTAAAGTAAAATAATCTTTTTTAATCTATTCTGCCAAATACTAAGTCTTCCTGCATTTTCGGCCCCTGTTCCTTCTTTGAAATGATGCACTGAATCAAATGTCATATACATATTAAGAAAAAGCTTTGGCCAACGAGATTTTTTTACTGTTTGTTCCAAAATTTTGTTAAGAAGTTTTTCTACTTTTGTTCCCAAGCCAAAATCTATGATACTTGTCGACATTGCCTTCTTCCCATCTGACATATCGAGTTCCAGAAGATATTTCTCCCGCCCGTCTCTCAGTCGAAATCTAGCAACCAGGCAACAGCGTGGCGTATCTGCATTAATCATGTGAAACGAACATCTTCCCACGGCTGGAAGTGGTCTTGCTTCTATTGATACTAGCTGCAGACGAGGATCTTCGCCTATCTGCTTGATCGTCTCATATAAAAGTGCAAAGCGGTTGCGTAACAATTCACGTGAAATTTCATCCTTACCAAGCTGTTGAAGTTCTCCCGCCGAGTTAGTCCCATCCATTACTGGCTCGCCAATACCAAGTACTCGACTTGATCCATCACCACCAGCTAATCCATCGTCATCAGTCTTTCTGCCATAGCCTGCTGCACGCTCGCCAGCATAGGCCATTCGGGTAGATATGTGGCTATCAAAGGAGATAGATTCATCCGGCAGTTCAATTAATTCAGGAGCATTTCCATCACTAGGTTCATGATTTATATCTACCTCAATATCCATATTCTCTGCATTGCCAACACTATTACCCGGACTTGCGTTGCCACGTATAGGAGCTTTGTGTGAAGGATGGTGAAAAACGACATCCCGCTGATTAGTAATCTTCAGGCCAGAGAGGCTGCATATCTCGCCTACCAGAATCGATTTCTCATCCTTGCTTAATCGACCAGATACTGTGATTTTTGTGCCATGGATGTTAGCTGGAGGTAAAAAGTTGAAATTCCATCGTTCATATCTGCTCTCGCTCTGTTGCACTTCCTTATTAAGATGCTCCCAGATGGATTCAAATGATCGCCTTACCTCCGGCTCAAGCAGCAACCAGCTAAAATGCCGCTGATAAGCCTGATGCAGCATATTCTTGAGAGGAACCCCAGTTCTGGCAAGTGTGTGGATATGGAGCGTTGCTTCATCCTCCCGCTCCTCTATGTTGAACAACATATCCAAACCATTGGAGACAAGGGCGGCACGTGTCAGAAAACCTGCATGGAAGAAAAGCTTTCTGGCCAGTTCGAATTTGGGCAACCATACTGTCAGTTCACCAACTTGAAACACAAAGCAACGCTGAGAGGCAATCTCGCCCCTCTTAGCCAACCCCCACCATAGATCGGGAAAATTACCTAAATCGTTTTCACCCCAGCTATGGACATGAGGCAATACGATTTCATGAAAACCTCTTTTGGACTGATATGGAGTATTCCCATCACCAGTGAACGTGCGTCCCACTCCAAGCACGCTGGCAGCCTCTATATCGAATTTCTCCATACTCCGTTTATCATACCGGTCTTCAAAGAGTGCTGCGATTCTCCACGATTGAGCATGCGGTCGACTTGATCGAAAAATATTTCCTATCCCCAAAAGCTGAGCTGGATAGGGGATATCTCGAAAAGTTATCTTACTCAAGGTAGCTCCCTATACACCTCAGAAATCGTACACTCAGCGGCTGTAGTTTACTGTCTTCCAGTCCACATCGCCTTTTAAGCTCCCAGAGATTTGGTGTTACACCTTGCCGGGCATCAATACATAATTCACGTGTAATACGGCGAATTTGATACTCACCTATGGATTCTGAATGGCCCGCTAGGAAATTTCGACATAACGGCAACCGATGCAGGTTATGCTCTACAGAAGAACGGTGAGGAATTTGTGCCAAATACCAATTCCTGCTTTGTCTAGGCTGATCCATACTCTCACCAACTAAGTAATCCAGCCTGATCAGTAACTTGACGAGATAGCGATCTCTTTTCACCCAATCTACTTGCCTACTATTCCCACGTTTTACTCGCCTGGCTGCATTTTCACGCATGAGCCACTTGCGGTCGTGCCGATACAACCAGGCATAACAGGCCTTTTGATTCTCTCGAGCAATAGATGGACTTTCATAGCGATCAAGTGCTGAACACCATTGTTGTCGGTAACACTCTGAATTAGCTGAGGTCACTGAGGAGGAGATAGTTCGGTCATTCTTGAGCTTATATGACTGACGACTGCTAGCGTCAGCGAAGACATCATCCACTGAGACATTCGGCTTTAAGGCCGTCCATACTACCAAGTGCTGAAGAGGAGAAAATGACTTGCGGTGCTTCCTGAACATCGCGGTTAACCACAATGGCGGTAGAGTCGCTTTTTCCCGCAACCGGTGTCGTTCAAGATAATCTTTATTGAAAGCTCCCTGCACCCGCTCCCATATGACCTCACTTCTTACTTGCTGACCTCTACGTGCATTCGCCATGGAAGCAATATGGCGATAAAAATTCGTCCATCGTCCATACTCAGGAGACGGCTTACATAGGCCTTTGATCAATTGCTCAAATGAACGGGCAAGTAATACTTCAGACTCGTCGGCCAACAGTTCTCGCTGATCTCTATCCAAGAGTTGGCTGGATGCTGCATGAAATTCATGCCGCTGAATACGCCTATAGGGTATATGAGAATTCAACAGTAGGCATGAGTGCCTGGCACAAGCAACGTTTCCTTCTATTTGCCAACTACGCTTCCAATAAGGCTCCCCCAGCTGATCAACCATCTCCTTGAGGCATTTAGGGCAATATCGGAGCCATTCCGGCCATTTCACCGTTGATGTTGAGATACCGGCCAATCCGATGGTTGGCTTATCCTTGCCAAGCATCGCCTTGTACAGATTGACTCGACGTTGCTGGGGGATAAAAGGTGCATAGAGAGGAAATAGCGTGTGGTGATATATGAGATAATTAGCATCCAACCCTGTATTACTGGCCAAGTCATCCAGATGGGTCGGCAAGTCCGTTATAGCAGCGACCTTGCTGTCGTTAAAAAGAAGGTTCAACAGTCCCTTATGATTTTCCATCCCAAGGTGCACTCGGCAGCGGGCAATACCGCTATACAATAATTCATCCGGGTACAGTCTGGGAAAATACATCAGGCCACTCCAAGCAACTCATCCAGATCCATGATAAGGCCTGACTGCTGGCAGCGATCATGGATAGCATCTGGTGGCCCCTCCACATAAATTCGTCGCAAATCATTCGTATCCATTTGCGCCCATTCCGATTGTTTTATTCTAGAAGGGACTTTGGACTTGGACGTAACAGGTTTATCCTGCACATAATTAGCTGTGGCTTTGTGCATCAAGAGATTCATCGGGGCATCGGGATTTCGTGCTACCAGGTCATCAGCCATGGGGATAGCGACATCTGCTGGTGTCCCCATGCTCTGCAACAACATCGCCAATTTCTTTGCTTTATCACCCTCTACAGGAGTTGGAATGAGCGGGATATCTATATCATCTACTGATCTTCCCAAAGCAAGCATCTTATTCTCGATATCTGGCATAAGCAGATCATCATACTTGGCAATGAGTTCTGTTCTTCCACTTCGAAGTGCCGCCAACATTGGATGAACCGGTTTGAAATCATCTGCAAAAACTTTCTTTAACAGCGCTGAATTCAACGTTTCCGCCCCGGTTACTATCGCTCGCATCTGAGCCAAGACAAATAACTTGATCACTATGTCCATGACACCTTGAGTCAAGTCATACATAACCTCAACCAGCTCATCATCCAATGGTCCAGCCTGCTGCAGCCACTGATACTTCCATAGTCGTTCCAACATTTGATGCCATTGCCGATCATTCGGGAGTCTATCCCACTCAAAGCTACTGATGCCGGTAATACGTCGAGCTGCACGGAAGGTTCGCTGGAAAAACTTGCGTGCTCTATGAGTGCCCACCTGAATAACTGGAACTCCAATCGTATTGACGAGAGAAACAAAAAAATTGTGCATTTTCTCTGCGCCACCAGATCTAGCTTCATTCAGGTTTTGGACTTCGTCGATGATCAAAACGCCAAGCGCGTGCAGATTGGCTATTTGGCACATTGAGGCCAATAGACGCTTGGTTCCCAATTTCTTACGGCCATGACTTCGGCTATATTGAGTGCCCAGAACTTTGTCTACCGCATTGAAAAAACCAAGACACAGCTCATCCAGATCACCATCAATAGGGCAATCAAGCTTCAGATATACCAATTGGGTGATATTGTAATCTGGGTGATGCATGCATTGCGGGTACATTCCCAGAATACGCTCTAGTGTTCGTGATTTACCGGAGCCAGAGCAACCAAACAGTGAAATGCATAATGCCGTAGAGACGGTTGACTGGTATACCGCTGCATCCAGGTTCTCTTCTTCTACTCGCCTAAAGCCATTCTGCAAATGCTGATAGAACGCCCCGTTTTCAGGATTCCGGCCAATATATCCCTGGCGAATCATCAGGGATATTTTTTGTTCCAATGCCAGATGATGATTCATGGGCTGGAAAAAATGATGAAGCAGTCGACAAAGAGCATGCACTCGTAAATGACCCGGGAAACAAGACTCCGCGGGATCATAGTCCGGTAGTAATCGAAGCTCTTTAACAACCTGCTTTATTTCGGGTACTGGGGGCAAAGCACGAATGAGAGGGTTTTCCTGGTACTCAACCAGTTGTTGATCATGATAGATAGCTGTTGGTATAGGCCCGTTTCTGGATATATCAGTCATCCTCATCCCCAAAGGTCAACTCCGAATAATCCGGAAAGGAATAGTCCTTTTCATCACCACCCTTGATAGGTACTACATCAGCGGGTTTGCTCATAGGCGTTGATTTGTTTGGACGGAATGCCGTTCTTTGACGTTCGTCACGTTTTTCACGCTGCTTATTCTCACGTACCTGAACACCCAAATCCTTCTTGCTGATGCCATTTTTCAGAACACCATCCTGCTTGGCCTGATCATTAATCTCCTGGAGCTGCTGAATCAATTTACCTTTCTGCTTATGGCTGCTCATTGATGCATCGCCATCACTCTGACGTTCTTTCTTTGACAGTAGAGCGACATCCCAAAAGGTCATGCCTCGAAAGCGTCTGCTATGATCCGATAACTCACATACCCAGTACTCTTTAAGGCTGTGGGAAGGGCGAAGATAGATGTGATCGGCACTACGAGGATCATAAGCCACTGTGACTTTACCAGGACGATTGTTTCTCTGCTTACGATGAAACCATCCTTCTTCAATCGCTTTTACGCATGTGTAATAGCAACCGAATAAACGAATTCCCTGGTCAGAAACTGTCGCTTTGTCGTGGGGAAGTAAATTAATACGGACGAGATCCTCACTGGCTGTTCTTAATTTGCCAGTCAATGCGGATAACCCCCAGTTCCAGATTTCCAAAGGAATCGCTGGCAAATTGGCAGGCATATGTCGCGGCCGGTCATATTTCACCATGGTATTGTAATTGTTGTGATGCAATACACAGGCGATAATCTGTCGGGTAAACCTGCTTAGTGTGAGGTTGGCTTCAAGCCGTGTATCTCTACCACCGCGCTTACGACTGGTAATACCTTCCACCACACCATTTGCATATGGCTTGAACGCCTGTTGTTCGGTACCGAATACACGCTCCACAATACCCTTGGCATCTCCGCGTCGGGCAGGCGCATTTTCTATGCGCACACCAAAAGCTTCGGAAAACGTTTCAACCTTTGTACCATTCAATTCTCCCTTATCGGCCAATATCACCTCAGGCAATCCAACGACTGGCCAGTCAGCAGCATCTATATCGATATCATACTGCTTACAGAACGCCACCTTGTCGGTAATCGTATTGGCAAGAGCCATCATGGCGCTCACCCATGAAGGTCCTTCAAATCCAACGTATATACCCGCAATCATACGGCTAAAGGAATCAATGGCCATATAAACAACCGGCCTACCTACAACCAGACTGGTATCCTGTTCAGACACTAGGTAGATATCCGCAATGGTGGCATCAAATTGGTAACGATGCCCTGGCCCCAAAGCCTCTGCAGTAGAGCTCCCCTTCAAAGGGCGAAAATCCTTGGCAAAGTCAACGAAGGATTTCTGGCGAGGTAGCGTCTCAGTGAAATGAAATCTCTGCTGATAAAAATACCTGAATTGCTCAATGGTTGGCTGTTCCTGGATGGAAAGATGTGGATACTTCACTGAAAGCACGTTTAACACATCTGCATAAACGTGAGAAACAGGGGGAGGATTCTCTTTGAATAGCTTGTCATTAATAGCAAACTGGAATATTTTTTCAATTTCGGGCGTAATGTTAGTTCCGCTGCCAGATCTGATGCTTCTGGGGCGGCCTCGTTTTGTTTCCCCCGCTTTACGTTTAACTCCCCTCGCACCGGAATTAATATAGGACGGAAGCAAGGCATTCGGTTTCATCCCACGTTGCCAGTAACGTCTCAACAAGCGATAGACCGTTTGCTTAGTGACAGAGTGCTTTTGTCCAACTGCATTGACTATGGTTCCCCGAGAAGTCCGTTCAAATAATCCAGGATCCTCCACGATGGGTTGCAGCATAGCCCAAGCTTGATCCCGTTTTATTTGATCAACGGAGCCTTCTTCCACTTCTCGCAGCGTATTTTCCAAAAAGGGATCATCAATAGGCTCAGCCACTCGATCAAACAGCAGCTCTTCCAAATTATCCGTCGAGACTATCTCAGGCATGGCTGATTTAGCATCTATATCGATCCAGACCGTTTTATCAGTACCACTCCAAAGAATGCGCCGCCTTAGCTGACCATCGAAAAGGACCTGATTAACTGGAAGCATGTAATACCTCCTCGAATTGCGTGCCCTGATGAGCGAGATCCTGGGCCGTAAGCTCTTCTACAGGAATACGAATATCAAAAGAGAAGCGACGATTCGCCAACAAACGACGAAGCCAGTAGAGAGCAACTCCAGTATCCAACCTATAAGCAACATCCAATTTTTGAGCTATTGCTCGCAATGGTTTATCGGCAGATCGCTCCAATTCATGAAGAAATAACGCCTCATAATGCGTTAGCTCTTCATTTGAGATGCCGCTATCTACCTGACCAGGATAAAGCCATTGAATATTGCTGAAGACCGTTTTGGAAAACTCTCTCTCTGTGACCAGTTTCCAGAGGATGCCTTTTGATTCCCAATACCGGCGCTCTATTTCGAGCCTCTCAATGACCGAAGACTTTTCTAAATCAGCGCTGTATTTCGCCTGAATGGCGACCTGAGACGGAGTTATCCCCTCTTCTAAATCAACCAGAAAATCCGTACTCAAAACCTGAGCAGTCCCCTTGAACCTCGCTTGAGGTAATCCATACTCGTCACAAATGCGGGTAGTGTCTTCAACACGCATGGGAAACTGTTCGCGTATATCCACTACAGGCAATGACCAATCAAGAATAAAGAAGACGGCCAGTTCGAGATCTGAAAGCAGGTGATGGAGACGGTTGGTTTTCAACCCTGGCAACCGATGAGAACGGCCAAAAGATGAAACATCACGCGTATAGATGAAAGGTTTATACTCTTGACCATGACCTTCGCCTCGTCCATCTGCTATTCGCTGATCGATCTGCTTTTGCGTTAGGCCCTTGAAGGTTTTCGACATCCATCAACTCCCCAGAGTTTATCCAGAAAGGCTGGCGGACAAAGCTTCTGCCTGCTTCAACACAGTCTGTACCGCATCATCCTGCAAATCGGGTGGATAACCATACTTGCGTAAAATGCGTTTCACCAATACTCGGATACGTGCCCGGGCATTTTGCCGCTGAGCCCAATCGACCGTGACGTTCTGACGAAGACTCTTCAGCAGCTCGTGAGCAATCACCTTCAATTGGTCGTCACCCATAATATCAATGGCTGATTCATTTTCGGCCAGGGCATCATAGAAAGCGATTTCTTCCTGTGACAGGCCTTTTTCCTCACCGCGGCTGAGTGATTGCCTGATCTGTTTGGCAAGATCAATCAGTTCCTGCAAGACTTCTGCCGAGGTCAGTGCATTGGCATGGTAGCGGGCAATGGAATTTTCCAGGCGCTCGCTGAATGCTTTCGACTGAACCACATTGGTTCGACTTTGTGAGCGAATATCATCGTTCAGGAGTTTGCGAAGCGCCTCAATACCAAGGTTCTTTTTCTCCATCCCGGCCACTTCTGCAAGAAACTCATCCGACAGAATCGAAATATCCGGTGTCTGAATGCCCGATTCCTTGAAGATATCTACAATATCCGTTGAAACTACCGAGCGACTGACAATCTGCTGGATTGCCAGAGCATGATCCTTGGCTTGGCTGGTAGCACTACGCTCACTCTTGGCCAACGCCGCATTAATGGCCTGGAAGAAGCCTACCTCATCACGAATATTGCGTGCGTCATCCGAGCTTGAGGCCAAAGAAAACGCCTTGGAGAGTGCCAGTACACAGTCAGCAAACTTACGCTGTGCCTTCTTTTTTCCTTCTTCCGACTCTTCCTTCGCTGCCCACTCCTGCTGTTTCTGAAGAATCCATTCAATTGCACCGGCCATCATCTGCATGCGCTCATGAGGGCTTCCCTGTAGGGCAGAACGGTAATCAAAGCCATAGAACATATCGCAGACGATCTGATACTTCTCCAGCATCACTGCGATAGCCTGTTCCTCATCGATCCCTGTTTTCTCCTGATCGGATTCAGAGTATTGGCTTAGGGCAGCCTTGAGGTTCTGGGCAATCCCGATGTAGTCGACCACCAAACCTGCCGGCTTGTCGCGGAACACCCGGTTAACACGTGCAATCGCCTGCATTAACCCATGTCCTCTCATCGGCTTGTCGATATACATGGTATGCATACAGGGAGCATCGAAACCGGTCAGCCACATATCTCGGACAATCACCAGATTCAGCGGGTCATCGGGATTACGAGCGCGTTTAGCCAGGTCTTCCGCGCGCTTTTTGTTGGAAACATGCGGTCGATATTCCTCTGGATCCGATGCACTCCCTGTCATAACGACCTTCACCACCCCCTTGTCATCTTCATCGCTGTGCCATTCGGGGTGGATCCGGATAATTTCATTGTACATGGCGACGCAGATACGGCGGCTCATGCATACCACCATGCCCTTGCCGGAAAGTGCCTGCAGACGAGCCTCAAAATGCTGGACGAGATCGCTAGCCACCATGGACAGTCGTTTCTCACTGCCCACCAGTGCTTCTACCGTGCTGTATTTCTGTTTAATACGCTCAATCGAATTTTCGTCTTCGCCTTCGAGCACTTCCTCAACTTCATTATCAATTCGAGGCCGCTCATCATCATCGATGCTGATTCTAGCCAGTCGTGACTCATAGTAGATGGGGACGGTCGCGCCATCCTCGACAGCACGGCTAATGTCATAGACATCCACGTAATGACCAAACACGGCGGGGGTATTTACATCTGTCGATTCGATTGGGGTTCCGGTAAAGCCAATGAAGGAAGCATTGGGCAATCCATCCCGCAAATACTTGGCAAACCCGTAAGAAATCTCACCATCCTTGCCATCCATACGAGCCTTGAATCCGTATTGACTACGGTGCGCTTCATCGGCAATCACAATGACATTACTGCGATCAGTCAGCTTGGGAAAGTCCTGTTCACCTTGTTCCGGTGAGAACTTTTGCAGGGTAGTAAAGACAATTCCGCCCGAGGCCCGATTGAGCAGTTCCCGCAAATGATCTCGCCCTTCTGCTTGCACAGGGGTCTGTCGGATAAGCTCATGACAACGAGAGAAAGTACTGAAGAGCTGTTCATCCAGGTCATTACGGTCCGTCACAATCACCAATGTCGGATTCTTCATGGCAGGCTCAACTACCATCATGCCTGCATAGAACGCCATTAGAAGGCTTTTTCCCGATCCCTGGGTATGCCAAATCACACCAGCTCGATGATCGCCCTGCCGTTGATCCTTTACCTCAAATGACTCACGCCCCAGCAATTGCTCGGCCGGCAACGCATTACTGGCACGCAATGTCGACGTAACCGCTTTTTTGACAGCATGAAACTGGTGATAACCTGCAATAATCTTGACCAAGCCATTATCGGTTTGATTAAACACCGTAAAATGGCGCAGCAGATCAAGAAATCTTCCGTGTTCGAAGAGACCTTCAATTAAGGTACTTTGCTCATAGCTACCCTTGAGCTCAACTTCTCGACCATCAGTCGTTCGCCAAGGCATAAAGCGTTCAATATCGGCAGACAAAGAACCAACCCGAGCATTGAATCCATCTGATGTCACCAACAAAGCATTAGTATGGAACAGCAAAGGGATCTGTTCCTTATACGTCTGCAATTGGTTGAAAGCGCCCTCAATCGTGGCATTTTCAGCGCCGGGTGCTTTCAGTTCGATGACCGCAACCGGTAATCCATTAAGGAAGATAACGACATCAGGGCGGCGATTATAATGTCCTGCTATCACGGTAAGCTGTTGTACCGCCAACCAATCATTATTGGCTGGATTACTAAAATCGACCAGATAGACTCGTCCTGCAACCTGTTCACCGTCAGCGTTGTCATACTCAACCGTCACACCATCTGCCAGTAGCATATGGATACGATGGTTCTCTTCAATCAATCGATTGAATTGCGTACCTGTCAACTGACGTACAGCATCCTGACATGCTGATGCAGGCATATCAGGGTTGATCCGCGCAATGGCATTCACCAACCGATCGTGCAGAATTACTTCCTTGTAGGATGTCCTTTCCGGTGCACTACCATCAGGGCCAATGACATCATCGTTGCTGGTTTGAAATCCCAAACTTGCCAACTGGGCAATTAGCCCTTGTTCAAGCTCATCTTCCGAAATAAACGCCATCAGACGGACTCCTCAACTACCTGTTCAGCATCAGGAATGCGTAGCTCGCCGGAGATAAGTTTGGGAAGGAGGGTGTCTCGGAGATTGCTAAGGTTTATAGTTTCTTTAGTATTCAAACTAACCTTGTCGTCTAGTGAAGCTATTTGCCTTTCAAAAGCATCAATCAGTTCACCATCAGCTTTTAAAAAGGACAATGCAGAAAATTGCTTCTTGTTTATAGAACCAAATACAGTTCCTTCACTTTCATATGATTGGAGTTCCTTTTGTATTTGTCGAAGCGAATAGTAGGTAAAACCTCTTGCGCCACTTTTATGCCTAATTGCTGCGACCCCTCGACCAATACAACATTTTTCTGACGCCATGTTGATATCACCTACGGGGGCTCTAACACTAACTAGGGTATCTTCTGCTGATGCCAGCCTTTTAGGATCAGTACAATATTTGCGATTAGATGGATATCTAAAACCAAAGTCTGTTCTGCCCTGAAAGAAAGGCAAACCATCTCCATCATCGTTGTAGGTATCACCTTTTGGAGACTGTCCCATGGTTAAGTTAAAGTTGTCTCCAAGTGTTTCTAGCTTCCACCCCTCAGGCTTACCACCATCCTCATCCAGACGATCAGGAAAGAGTTGCCAGATTTCTTCAGGCAGGTAAGCTTCACGCCCTTCCATCTTGGCGCGTACAGGGCCGAAATCGACGAACCAGTCCTTGAAGATAGCTTGAGCCATGGCTTCCAGAGTTGCGTTTTGGCGGCGGTTGAGGTCGATTTTGTCGTCGAGGGTGCCTAGCAAATGCTCAATTTTTTTTTGATACGCAACATCTGGGTATTTTACAGGTATGAGGTTCAGATTAGCTTGATTGAGCTTCGGCATAACAGCTCCAGTAATATAGGGCTGTATATCGACCGTTTGAAAATAATAATGGAGATACCTTGTAGAGACTTCCTCGCCACCTGTTACGATATGGGCATGGTTGTTTACCCAACATTTCCCATTCGCAAGAAAGGCAATGGGAGTTTGTTTGGTCCTAAGGTTTTCGCCATCTTCTGCTATCAACAAATGAAGCCCATCGAAAAGATAATCATCAACATAATCCACAATCCCCGAAGCACCATAGTAAGGGTAGGGCCCTGGATTGCGATCTGATTGCTTAACTGGTTTCCTCTTACCATCGTGGTTGCTGGATACTTCTCCCAGCAACTTCTCGTTCCATTCGATATCAAAGGCCATACCCAAGCCCCCTCAAATTAGCCTGAATAGCTGCATCCAGCTTCCTACCTTCTTCCTGCTGCTCAAACCATTGAGCACTCAACTTCGCCATCTTCTCAGGGAAAGGAATGCCATCATCTTCTTCAGCAGCAGCACCAACATAACGACCGGGTGTTAGTACATACCCCTGCTTCTGGACTTCTTCCAGTGAGGCGGACTTGCAGAAACCCAGGACATCTTCATAGCCCTCGGATTCACCCCGCCATGCATGGTAGGTAGCTGCAATATTCTGGATATCTTCGGGAGACAATTCACGGCGGGTACGATCAATCATACGCCCCATATTCCGGGCATCGATGAAGAGGATTTCACCACGACGATCACGTAGCTGCTTTTTGCCACCACCAGACTTATCTTTTGCCATAAACCACAGGCAGGCAGGAATCTGGGTAGAAAAGAATAACTGTCCGGGCAGGGCTACCATACAATCCACGGCATCACCTTCGATCATCGCCGTGCGAATCTCGCCTTCACCGCTTGAGTTAGAGCTCATGGAGCCGTTGGCCAATACCACACCGGCAGTGCCCTTGGGCGCCAAGTGATAGTAGATGTGCTGCAACCAGGCAAAGTTGGCATTACCTACGGGAGGAACCCCGAACTTCCAGCGCACATCATCGCGTAAATGCTCGCCGCTCCAGTCCGATACGTTGAACGGAGGATTAGCCAGGATAAAATCTGCCTTGATCGGTACGCCATGGCTATCTGTACGGGTAGCAAATTCATCCTTTAGGAAGCTGCCTTCGTTGTTCCAGGCAATATCACCATCAATGCCACGGATCGCCAGGTTCATCTTGGAGAGCTGCCAGGTGGCGTGGACACGTTCCTGCCCATAGATAGCCAGATCACCAATACGCCCACCATGTTCCTTGATGAAACGCTCACTCTGCACAAACATACCAGAAGAGCCGCAGCAGGGATCGTAGATACGGCCTTCATAAGGCTCCAGCATCTCAACTAGTAACCGTACAATAGAACGTGGGGTATAGAATTCTCCACCACGTTTGCCTTCACTTCCGGCAAACTGATTCAGGAAGTACTCATAAACGCGCCCAAGCACATCCCTAGCCTGGCTTTGCTTATCACCCAGCGCGATACCTGAGACCAAATCTACAAGGTCACCCAGCATGCGCTTGTCCAACGTAGGACGCGCATAATCCTTGGGTAGAACCCCTTTCAATGGTTCGTTTTCTGCCTCAATGGCACGCATGGCATCATCGATCAGCTCACCGATTTCCGGCTGCCGAGCATTATCCTTAAGGAGGGACCAACGGGCTTTCTTGGGGACCCAAAAGATATTGTCTGCCAGGTACTCATCCTTGTCTTCGGCCGCCCATTCACCTTCTACCATCAGCTCGGCATGGCGTCCTTCAAAGGCATCAGAAATATACTTGAGGAAAATAAGACCCAGCACTATGTATTTGTATGCACTGGGCTCAACGCTACCACGCAACTTGTCAGCCATTTTCCAAAGGCTATCGGCGTATTCAAGCTCAGGGGAGGTATCGGTATTTTTTTCTTGAGAGGCCATTCACTGTTTCCCTTATGCATGACTTTTGGTGTGCTATTACCATTAGTTACAGCATAAGGTATAAAACAGCTTCAGGCTATGAGGATGAAACTATATTTTCAAGGATGACACTTTATTTTTAAGGATGAATCTTTATTTTCATCCGACAATTGTCATCCCATCAAAAACTACCCTCACTCCACGGTCACGCTCTTCGCCAGATTCCTTGGCTGATCCACATCCGTGCCTCTCAACACGGCGATATGATACGCCAACAATTGCATCGGGATGGCATAGAGGATCGGGGCAAGGTCTTCTTCAATCGAAGGCAATTTCAAGACGGTGACATCTTCACCCGCATCCAGATGCGTATTTTCGTCAGTAAAGACATACAAACGGCCACCGCGTGAACGCACTTCCTGAAGGTTGGACTTCAGTTTTTCAAGCAGGTTGTCATTCGGTGCCACTGCAATCACAGGCATGTCGCTGTCTACCAACGCCAATGGGCCATGCTTAAGCTCACCCGCGGCGTAGGCTTCTGCATGAATGTAGGAGATTTCTTTCAGCTTGAGAGCACCTTCCTGTGCAATCGGGTACTGCGCGCCTCTTCCCAAAAACAGGGCATGGTGTTTTTCGACAAATTCAGCAGAAAGCTTTTCTATACCTTCATCAAGTGCCAAGGTCTCGCGAATCGCGTTAGGCAAATGGCGTAGCCCCTGAACCAGTCGTGCTTCGACTTCATCCTGACCATGACGGACATGGCGCAGGGAGAGGGTCAGCAACATCATGGCGACCAACTGCGTGGTCGTGGCTTTGGTAGAGGCAACGGCGATCTCGGGGCCAGCCTGCGTCATCAGGCTCAATTCGGATTCACGTACCAGGGAACTGCCCGGCACGTTACAAATACTTAGGCTGCTAAGGTACTTGCCGCTCTCCTGAGCATAACGGAGCGCCGCGAGGGTATCGGCCGTTTCACCCGACTGGGAAATGCTTACAAACAGCGTGTTACGGGGAACAACGACATCGCGGTAACGGTACTCGGATGCCACTTCGACCTGCGTTGGAATACCGGCCAGTTTTTCTATCCAGTACCGTGCCACCATTCCTGCGTGATAGCTGGTGCCACAGGCAACGATATGGATGTTGTCTACCTGTTCGAAAAGAGCTTCTGCATTGGTACCAAAGGCCTGAGGTAGCACATGATCGGCACCCAGGCGGGCTTCCAGCGTATCCGCGATAGTGGCAGGTTGTTCGAAGATCTCTTTCTGCATGAAGTGGCGATAATCGCCTTTGCTGGCAGCACCATCGCCATGTTCGTAAGTGATGATCTCACGCTCGACAGGGGTATTGTCTGCCGTAAAGATATCGATGCCACCATGGGCAGAAAGATCAACGACGTCACCTTCTTTCAGGTAAATGAAACGATCGGTGACCTGTAAGAGCGCCAATGGATCAGAAGCCAAAAATGCTTCATCAACGCCTACGCCTACCACCAGCGGGCTCCCTTTACGCGCGCCAATAATGCGGTCACGTTCGCTGCTATGCATAACGGCAATGGCATAGGCGCCTTCAAGCTGAGAAATGACGTTGTAGACGGCTTTGTGCAGATCTTTCACCCGATCATATTCGCGATCAATCAGGTGTGCCATGACTTCTGTATCAGTGTCCGAGGTGAAGGTATACCCTTCGGCCTGCAGCTCTTTACGTAGGGGCTCGTAGTTCTCAATGATGCCGTTATGGACAATCGCCAAACGATCATTGGAGAAATGAGGGTGCGCATTGGCAACAGTCGGGCGGCCATGGGTCGCCCAACGGGTATGTGCAATACCACAGTGTCCATGCAAGGGCGCGTTATCCAGCTCGGCTTCCAACGCTGCGACCTTACCAATTGAACGACGGCGTTCGAGATGAAGAGAATCATCCATCGTCGCGATACCTGCGCTGTCGTAGCCGCGGTATTCAAGGCGTTTTAGTCCTTCCAGTAAAATGCCCTGAACCTCTCGGCAAGCAATAGCGGCAACAATTCCACACATGGGATTCTCCTCATACTCTGCTGAATGTAAGCATCAGCAGTAGCCTCAAACTTGAATTACAAATTTATTTAAGATGGCATTTATTAATGGAAGAGCAATGAATAATCAGCCTTTGGGTTCGACATATTCAATCACAACAACCTCTACGCCATGGTCCTTGATGTTTTGAAGATCCTGCGGAAGGATCCGATCGTCGGTAATAAGCACATCGATATTGCCCCAGCTTAGCTCCAGATTCGGCATGCGACGGCCAATCTTGTCGGCTTCTGCCATGACAATAACTTCACGGGATACCTCGGCCATCACTTGTGAAAGTCGCAGTAGCTCCTTGAAAGACGTTGAGCCCCGCTCGATATCGATCCCATCGGCTCCCACAAAAAACTGATCAAAGTCGTAACTACGCAACATTTGCTCTGCGTTATTCCCCTGGAAGGACATGGAACGTTCATCCCATGTTCCACCTGTCATCAATAGAGAGGGATGATTGGGTAACTCACACAGTTGGGTCGCGATTTCGAGCGAATTCGTCATGACAACCAAGCCAAGAATATCCTTGAGCTCAGGAATCATCGCGCTCGTGGTACTGCCACAATCCACTACAATGCGGGCATGGTCACGAATACGCTTACGTGCCGCTTCGGCGATCCTCTGCTTGATAGCAGTGGGCCCTTTCTGGCTTGTGCTTTCATGAGGAAGCAGGGAGGCACCCCCATAACGACGAATCAGCAACCCTTTTTCTTCCAGACGCGTCAAATCCTTTCGAATCGTAACTTCTGATGTATCGAAATAATCAGAAAGCGCTTCGACACTCATCTGTTGCCTGTCTTCCAGGAGAGCCATGATTTGCTCTCGCCGTTCACTCGATTTACGAACCATAATTTAAGCGTGGTGCCGTGTTAAACGATGACTTATAAGCGACTTTGAATCTGTCGAACCAACAAAACTCAGGCTCTAATATAAAAAACGCCGTTTCCGAAATATTACAATTTTCGAAAACGGCGTTCAATAGTTTCGTTTCAAAACATTATAAGTCTAGAGTAAGATTCCTTTTTCCTGCACTTTTCGTCTAAAAAAGTATAAACGAGATGTTATTTGCCGCCCGGACGCTTCCATCCTTCTTTTACAACCTGTCGGCTACGGCCAATGGCAAGAACGCTATCTCCCACGGAATCAGTCAATGTAGACCCGGCTGCAACAAAGGAATCATTACCGATGGAGATAGGCGCCACCATGACGGAATTCGAGCCAATAAAGGCGCGATCCCCTATTTCAGTGAGGTGTTTGTTCACGCCATCATAGTTACAGGTGATAGAACCCGCACCGATATTGGTCCCTTTACCCACCTTGGCATCGCCAATATAGCTCAGATGATTCACTTTGGTTTCAGTACCGATGGTGGCTTTCTTGATTTCAACAAAATTACCGATATGTACACTGCGTTCCAAATGAGCTGCCGGACGCAAGCGTGCAAAGGGGCCCACCCTGTTATCGCCTTCGGCACGGGCATTATCGATATGGCTATAGGCGTCGATATGACTACCCGCCCCGATATGTGAGTGACGGATGACACAGTAGGGGCCAATGTGTACGTTATCTTCAAGAGTGACATCCCCTTCGAAGATACACCCTACATCGATAAAAACATCCTGCCCCAATGTGAGTGTTCCGCGTTGATCAAAACGGGCAGGATCAGCCAGAGTTGCGCCATCAGCCATGGCCCGATCAGCCTGGCGTTGCTGGTACCAGCGTTCCAGTACGGATAATTGCCGACGATCATTTATGCCGGAAACTTCTTCAACACACTCTGCCTGAATCGCAGCAAGCGGTGTTCCATCCTGATGCGCCATACCCACGATATCTGTCAGGTAATATTCACCTTGGGCATTTTCGGGTTTCAGGCGGGGGAGCCATTTCTTGAGTAATCGGCCTGTTGTGGCCATCAGGCCTGTATTACATTCATGAATAGTCAGTTGCTCGGGCGAGGCATCTTTCTGCTCGACAATTGCCACAACCTGCTCTTCAGTATCACGTACAATACGCCCATAACCGGTAGGATCATCCTGCATAACGCTGAGAAGTGTGAGCTGATCACGATCCAGCCCGGTGGATAGTCGTTCGAGCGTTTTCAGGCTCAACAAGGGTGCATCGCCATTCAACAAGAGGACCGGGCCATCCCCCAGAGAGGGTAATGCCTGGGCAACAGCATGCCCTGTACCCAATTGTTCATGTTGAAAAACGTAATTGATAGGTTGGCCTTCCAAGGCTTTCTGCACCTGATCGGCACCATGACCCACAATAAGATGTATCCGTGCATCACTGAGCTGCTTAACCGTATCCAACAGATGCTGGATCATCGGACGCCCTGCCAACGGGTGTAATACCTTGGGTAAGGAGGATTTCATTCTACTTCCCTGACCAGCGGCAAGGATGACCACATCAATAGGCATGCAAACTCCTGTATATCATGAGGGGGCAGAAAGCTGATTCAGGAACGTGTTCCCGACAACTGTGCAACGTATCTGAATATTATGCCTGATAGTGACACGTATGAAATAAAAATGCCCCGACCGAAGTCAGGGCATTCAAGGATCATGGCTTCCGGATCTTCCGGAAGATGATTCTACTTTATTGCTGAAAGCGAGTGGACATTACATGCCACGTGCTTTTTTCAATGCACGCAGCCTTGCCTGAGCCTCAGCAATTTCAGCCAGTGCTGTGGTGTAATCGAAATCGGATGATTTCTGGGAAGCTGCATTACGCGCTTCTTCCAATGCTTTCTGGGCAGCTGCCTCATCAAGGTCACCACCGCGCTCAGCAGTATCAGCCAGTACGGAAATGGAATCCGGCTGGACTTCCAAAATACCGCCAGAGACATAGAAGATGTGATCCTTGCCATCTTCCAAAGTGACCTGAACAGGGCCAGGTGCGAGAAGCGTCAGCAAGGGTTCGTGACCTGGACGCACGCCCATTTCACCTTCACTACCCGGGACAATAACCTGAGTCGCCTTGCCAGAAAAAATTGATCTCTCAACACTGACGATGTCGCATTGAACAGTATTTGCCATCTTGGTCTCCTGCGGGAGCTACGGTTAGCAGCCCCTTCAAGAACTGCATAAGGGAAAAGTCGACCACTGAGTTTATAACACCCAGTGGCGATGCCTTTCCGGCTTACTGCATGTTCTTCGCTTTCTCGATAGCTTCGTTGATATCGCCAACCATGTAAAATGCCTGTTCAGGCAGATCATCATAATCACCGTTAAGAATACCGGTGAATCCAGCGATGGTGTCTTTCAACGAAACGTATTTACCCGGAGCCCCTGTGAATACTTCAGCCACGAAGAACGGCTGAGACAGGAAGCGTTGGATTTTACGAGCACGTGCAACGATGGACTTGTCTTCATCAGAAAGCTCATCCATACCCAGGATAGCAATGATGTCCTTGAGCTCTTTATAGCGCTGCAGAACACCCTGAACACGACGTGCAACGTTGTAATGCTCATCACCCACTACCAATGGGTCCAACTGACGAGAGGTAGAGTCCAGCGGATCAATCGCAGGATAAATACCCAGCTCGGCAATGGAACGGTTAAGTACAACCGTCGCATCCAGGTGAGAGAACGTGGTTGCAGGAGAAGGATCCGTCAAGTCATCCGCAGGCACGTAGACGGCCTGAACAGAGGTGATAGAGCCATTCTTGGTCGATGTAATACGTTCCTGAAGCATCCCCATCTCTTCAGCCAGAGTCGGCTGATAACCTACTGCTGAAGGCATACGACCCAGCAGTGCGGATACCTCGGTACCTGCGAGGGTGAAACGGTAGATGTTATCGATGAACAGCAATACATCACGACCTTCATCACGGAATTTTTCCGCAATAGTGAGGCCAGTCAGTGCTACGCGAAGACGGTTACCCGGCGGTTCGTTCATCTGACCATAAACCAGCGCAACCTTATCAAGAACGTTGGACTCCTTCATTTCATGATAGAAGTCATTACCCTCACGAGTACGTTCACCTACACCGGTAAATACAGAATAACCTGAGTGCTCAACCGCAATATTACGGATAAGCTCCATCATGTTTACGGTCTTACCCACACCTGCGCCACCGAAGAGACCCACCTTACCACCCTTCGCGAACGGGCAGACAAGGTCAATAACCTTGATACCCGTTTCGAGCAGCTCGTTTGAGGCAGCCTGATCAGCATAACCCGGCGCCTTGCGGTGGATGGACATGACTTCGTCCGAACCGATGGGGCCCGCTTCGTCGATAGGACGGCCAAGGACGTCCATGATACGACCGAGTGTTTTAACACCAACCGGCACCTGAATAGGATGGCCAGTGTTGGTGACTTGAAGGCCGCGTTTCAGACCTTCAGTAGAGCCCATGGCGATAGTACGAACAATGTTGTCACCCAGCTGTTGCTGAACTTCAAGCACTGTCTCGGTATTATCTACATTGAGGGCGTCATAGATCTTGGGCACTTCACCGTGGGGAAACTCCACATCGATGACAGCGCCGATGATTTGTACGATATGTCCGCTCATCTGGTGTCCTCTAAACCTGCGATTCTTGCATGCCGCCAGGCATGTCACTGTTTCCAGTTATTCCAATCACCCACGGCATCAAACAGCCGCGGCACCGCCGACAATCTCGGAGATCTCCTGGGTGATCGCCGCCTGACGGGCCTTGTTGTAGGCCAACTGCAGGTCGTCGATGATCTGACCAGCGTTGTCAGTAGCATTTTTCATGGCAATCATACGTGCTGATTGCTCACAGGCGATGTTTTCAACCACCGCTTGGTAGATCTGCGATTCAACATAGCGAACCAACAGTTCATTAAGAATCACTTTTGGATCGTCTGGCTCATATTCATATGACCAGATTTTTCCCTGCTCCGCTTTAGGCTGATGCTCTTCCTTATCCGACTGTTCATCGTCAGTCACAAGGGGAAGAAGCTGTCGAACCACGGGCTTTTGAGTCATGGCGTTGATAAACTCGTTGCTGATCACGACAAGGCGATCCAGCTTGCCTTCATCATAGGCATCGAGCATGACTTTCATGCTGCCAACAAGATCGGAAAGCTCGGGAGCATCTCCATAATCCTGTTTGGTTGCCAGCATTTCGCCACCATGACGACGGAAGAAACCCACCGCTTTTTTACCAATGGGGCAGAAGGCTACTTCAACTCCCTCTTCACGGTATTTCTTGATTTCATTGGTCGCTGTCTTGAAAGCGTTGACGTTAAGCCCGCCACAAAGACCACGATCCGATGAAACAACAATCATACCTACACGCTTGAGCTCACGATTGGCCAGATAAGGGTGTTTAACATCCATCTGACCGCCAGCTACGTGGTGGCTGACTTCGCGAATTTTTTTCGCATAGGGCTGACTGGCCGCCATACGTTCTTGAGCCCGGCGCATCTTCGAGGCAGCGACCATCTGCATCGCATTGGTAATTTTCTGCGTGTTCTTGATGCTGCCGATCTGTTGCTTGATCTCTTTTCCGGATGCCATACCGATCTCCTCTAACCAACCCGGAACTGCGGCGCTAAATCAGTCAGGTACATTTGGCTAATGTACCTTCCCTGAATGTATTGACTACATGTTAAAGCGCCGCGTTACACCTCATTTCCCGATAGAAATAAAAGTGAATTTAGTTACGGGTCGCTTTGAAGCTTTCGACGGCTTCCTTGAGTCCTTTCTGGATCTCGTCGTCATAGCCGCCTTTCTGATTGATTTTATCCATCAGCTCGGCTTTTTCTGCATGCATGTATTCCAGCAGATCACGCTCGAAATTCAGGACATCATCAACAGCAACATCGCTTAGATAACCATTGTCAGCGGCATACAGTGAAACACCCATTTCAGCAACGGACATGGGAGAGTACTGTTTCTGCTTCATCAGCTCGGTGACACGCTTACCGTGTTCAAGCTGTTTGCGAGTCGCTTCATCCAAATCAGAAGCAAACTGCGAGAATGCCGCCAGTTCGCGGTATTGAGCCAGAGACAGACGAACACCACCACCCAGTTTCTTGATGATTTTGGTCTGTGCTGAACCACCCACACGCGAAACGGAAAGCCCCGCACTGATCGCCGGACGAATACCGGAATTGAACAGGCTGGTTTCCAGGAAGATCTGGCCATCGGTGATGGAGATAACGTTGGTCGGTACGAATGCACCTACGTCTCCACCCTGTGTTTCGATGATCGGAAGTGCTGTCAGCGAACCGGTTTTACCTTTGACTTCACCCTTGGTGAAGTTTTCAACGTACTCAGCGTTAACGCGTGATGCACGTTCAAGCAAACGAGAGTGCAGGTAGAAAATATCACCGGGGTAAGCTTCACGACCCGGAGGACGTCTCAGCAACAGTGAAATCTGACGGTATGCCCATGCCTGTTTGGTCAGGTCATCGAATACGATCAACGCATCTTCACCGCGGTCACGGAAATATTCACCCATGGTAGAGCCGGCATAAGGTGCCAGATACAACATCGCAGCAGGATCAGCAGCCCCTGCGTTAACGATGATGGTGTGTTCCATCGCACCATGCTCTTCGAGCTTGCGAACGATCTCGGCGATAGTGGACTGTTTCTGGCCAATCGCAACGTAAACACAGGTAACACCAGTACCTTTCTGATTGATAATGGTATCAATCGCGATAGCAGTTTTACCAATCTGACGGTCACCGATAATCAACTCACGCTGACCACGACCAATCGGCACCATGGCATCGATTGATTTCAAACCTGTTTGAACAGGCTGGTCAACACCCTGGCGCCAGATAACGCCGGGAGCGATTTTTTCAACGCGATCCGTCTGGGTTGTACCCAGTTCGCCTTTTCCGTCAATAGGATTACCGAGGGCATCCACGACACGGCCTACCAGTTCACGACCAACCGGAACTTCAAGGATCTGGCCTGTGCACTTGGCAGTCATGCCTTCGGAAAGGCTTTCGAATTCACCCAGAACAACGATACCTACGCTATCGCGCTCAAGGTTGAGCACCATACCGTACACGTCGTTGGGAAATTCAATCATTTCTCCGTACATGGCGTCATTCAGACCATATACGGTAACAATACCGTCAGCTACTTTAACGACAGTACCCTCGTTATGAGGTTCGATGTCAGTATCGATGTTGTCGATACGACTCTTGATAATGTCACTGATTTCGGAAGGATTCAGTTGCTGCATGCCATGTCCCCTGACCTCAGACTTTTAGACCATCTTTCAGTTCTGCCAATCGTCCACGCACTGAACCGTCAATAACGGTATCGCCTGCCTGAATGATGACACCACCGATAAGCGAGTCGTCTACTGAAGTGGTGATAGAGATATCTCGATCGAGACGCTTCTTAAGCGCTTGAGCCAGCTTGTTTTGCTGCTCCTCATTAAGCGCATAGGCGCTAATGATATTAACCTCGACGCGGCGCTCGTATTCATCTCGAGCGACCTCAAACTGCGCATGGATCTCGTCCAGCACGGGAAGCCGCTTATGTTCTGCGAGGAGAACGACGAAGTTTTTTACTTTCGGTTCCAGCTCGTCAGAACAGAGTTGGATAATGATCTCGGCTTGACGCTCGGCGTTGAGTCGAGGATCTTCAATGACCTCGACAACACGCGGTTGCTTGACTATAGAAGCCAGCAGCGCCAGCGCGCGAGACCAGGATTCCAGTGCCTTGCCTTCAACAGCTGCCTCAAAGGCAGCCTTGGAATATGGTCTGGCAATGGTAGCGGGATTCGACTGTGCCATCAGAGTTCCCCTTAGAGTTCTTCGGCAAGCTTGTTGAGAAGATCTTCGTGTTTCTTCTCATCAACCGAAGACTCAAGAATCTTCTCGGCACCCTGAACGACGAGTGATCCCACTTGAGCTCTCAATGCCTCTTTGGCAGATTGAAGCTCCTGTTCGATCTGGGCATGCGCTTCATCGATCATGCGCTGGCCTTCAGCTCGGGCAGAATCACGAGCTTCCTCGATCATCTTGTTCGAGCGGGAGCGAGCTTGCTCAACGATTTTTGCAGCCTCATCACGCGTATCACGCAGGATCTGTTCGGCTTCAGCCTGAGCACGATCCAGCTCTTCCTTCGCGCGATCAGCAGCATTCAATCCTTCTGCAATCTTCTTCTCACGCTCTGCGAGTGCGCCAGAAATCGGTGGCCACACATACTTCATGCAGATCCAGACAAAGACCACAAAGGTGATCATCTGTCCGATGAGTGTCAGGTTAATGTTCACAGGTATGTACCTTTGACTATTCGTGTTTACCGGAATCTTAAGAGCCGAGCGAGTTTTATCCTGATACCCGGCACCGCAGGATTAGCCAGCGACAGCGAACATCAGATACAGGCCGATACCAACACCGATCATCGGCACAGCATCAAGTAGACCAGCCATCAGGAACGCACGAGACATAAGCATGTTGCTCAGTTCAGGCTGGCGAGCGCTTGACTCAAGCAGTTTGCCGCCGAGAACACCGAAGCCAATGCCAGTGCCAAGTGCGCCAAGACCGATCATGATCGAAGCAGCGACGTAGATCATTTCCATGGTGAAGCTCCTATGGGTAACGCTAGGTTAAGTACAAAACAGATGTTAAATGCATACAGCATGTATTAGCTGCATACGACGTTCATCGATTCTCGATATACCCTTATGACATACCTGGGGATCGATAGTTGAGTTCATCAATGATGTTCGTGAGCCTGGCTCAGATAAACAATGGTGAGCATCATGAAGATGAAAGCCTGCAATGGAATAATGAGCAAGTGGAACACAGCCCACGGCACACCAAGCAGCCATTGAGCCCAAATGGGCAACATTGCAATCAGCAGGAATATCACATCGCCGGCAAAGATGTTACCGAACAGTCGTAATCCGAGTGATACCGGCTTGACCAGCAAATTTACCAATTCAAGAATCAGGTTGAAGGGAATCAACAACCAGTGATTGAAAGGTGTGAAAGAGAGCTCTTTGGCAAAACCGCCCACACCCTTGATTCGAAAACTATAGTAAAGAATCAGTACAAAAACGCTTAGGGCGATACCGAGGGTGATATTCGGATCAGAGGTCGGTACTGGTCTCATATGCTCGATGCCCATCAAACCTGCAATGCTGGGAATCAAGTCCATTGGCAGGAATTCCATTGAGTTCATCAAAAGAATCCAGACAAAAATGGTCAATGACAACGGTGCAATAAGCTTGCTCTCGCCCTGAAAACTGTCACGAACAAAACCGCTGACAAATTCAACCGTATATTCGACAACGTTTTGCAAGCCTTTCGGCACACCCGTGTTCGCCTTTTTGGCAACACCACGGAAGATCAGAAGGAAAATAGCCCCAAGGACTATCGACCATAACATTGAATCAACATTGATAGCCCAAAAGCCCATGGCTTTAACATCAGCCGTACTGTGCGCAAAGGACCAGCCATGCCCCGGGAGATATCCCAGGGTCAGGTTTTCAAGATGGTGACCGATGTACGATGAACCACTAGCCATTGATCCGCCTCAAATCCGACAGCGAAAAACACGTGTCAGTAGCCAGGGTACCAGCCACTGAACAAGCGTAATCGCTATGTAAGCAAAAAAGAAAAAAGCAGGGTTTGAAGGCGGCACCAGTATAAAAACCACGAGGAACAGTACCACTGTCAAACCAAACTTGCCTGCTTCTGCCCGATATAGTACACCGACCGATCGAGCAGCTCCTTTGGAGGAGTAAGCCTGCAAAAAACGGAGCGCGAAGTACAGGGCAGGAACAATACTGACGATTCCACCCCACATGGCGCTTTCCGCAGCACTACGAGACACCAACAGTGCTGTTAAAACCACAATGATGATGCCCAGCACCAACTGAACCAACACGGATTTGAAAGGTAGGGTATCGCGCGGCTTACGTTGAATCTTCACCGCGGAACTCGCTCTTTTCATGGAGTGCTCATTCACTTGAAGTCATAGACACATCAATAACCAACATTGATGTCAATTTTATTGATCACTTAAATTCTTCACCCAATTTCATCAATCAGAGAAGAATCCTTGACGGTCAATCCAAACAAATCAATGTCGGCCACAAAATTGTGCGGGATTATAAAGGTCGAGGGGAGGTGGCATCAATAAAATATTGCCGTAAACATGCTAATTTCAGCGAGAATTAGGAAAAAAAAGCGATTTTTTTCCTCAACCGCGACAAAACACCACAACCCAAGCGAAAATATAAGAAAATCCTAAGCCACAATCACCGTCCAAATAGCAGCGGACTGATATTCAGAGCGCTGCATAGTATATCTCATCTGGCACCCTGAGCCTATTGGATTGAAAAAATATTCAGCGAATATGGGACAAAATGCCGTCCAATTCATCCAGACTGGAATATTTGATTGAAACGCTGCCTTTGCCAGTCTTGCCATGGTCAATTTTGACAGCGGCCCCGAGTAATTCGCCCAATTGTAGTTCCAGTTTTGCCACATCATTATTGCGCGGCAACTCTTCACTCTTCGGTTTGAGCAATCGACGTACCAATGCTTCTGTTTGCCGGACAG
Organism: Cernens ardua; assembly: GCF_051251085.1. Taxonomy (NCBI): domain Bacteria; kingdom Pseudomonadati; phylum Pseudomonadota; class Gammaproteobacteria; order Oceanospirillales; family Halomonadaceae; genus Cernens; species Cernens ardua. The sequence continues at coordinate 76,216 of NZ_JBPCZH010000004.1, read as the reverse complement.
TCAAACCCTTGGCTACAACATCCCGGGCAGTATGGCGTTGGCGTGTGCCTTTTAAAGCCAGCAGCGCGCGCGCATGGCCCACATCCAGTTCACGACGTTCCAGCATACCCAGCACTTCAGGTTCAAGGGAAAGCAAGCGTAGCAGATTGGTTACCTGCGTTCTGGATTTACCCACTGCCTCTGCCGTTTGTTGTTGCGTAAGCTCAAACTCATCCATCAGACGTTTCAATGCCAGGGATTCTTCAACGACGTTGAGGTCTTCACGCTGAATATTTTCGATCAGTGCCAGTGCCAGTGCCGCTTCGTCATCCAACTCGCGGACAATCGCAGGGATCACTGACAACCCTGCCAATTGGGCCGCACGCCAACGACGTTCACCTGCAATGATCTCATAACGGGGACGATCACCCGAGGCAACGGTTAAAGAGCGAACCACGATGGGTTGCATTAGCCCACGCGTTTTAATGGATTCGGCAAGCTCTTCCAATCGATCCTGATTGAATTCACGACGTGGTTGAAAACGTCCACGAGAAACGATACCCAGGGAAAGCCGAACCAGTTCATCCTGCTCGATGGGTGTTTTATTGGCAGTCGAAATTTTACTGGCTGTTGGTTTGCTCTCGGAAAGCTCAGATTCATTTGAGGATTCAGCCGATACCTGGGGCTGTTGCTCCGTTTTAGCTGAAATCTTCGAACCACCTTGACTGGCAGACGATTTATGCGATGACGCTGCTTTGGATGGAGTTTTCGAACGTGTAGTTGAAGAAGTTGTTGAAGAATGTTTTTCCGCAGAAGACGACTTTTCTCGAATTCCGCCCTTATCGGCACGTACAGGTGTTTTCTCAGGCGTTGGCTTGGCTACCGTAGAGTCGTCTTCTGTCGACACGCTTGTTTTATCAGGAGTAACGGGAACTTCCTGATGAGTGGTTTGAGCGCGAGAGCGAGCGCCAATTAAAGCATCGAGTCCACGACCGAGTGCACGCTTGCGTGTCATGCAGAAAATTCCTCATTAAAACCAGGCCTACACATAGACCATAACCACTGAAAAACGTGAATCACCAACACAAGAGCCAAGCTCCGGAAACACACCCAATGACCGTTATACTTTCAAATCATCGTTTTGAAAATCGTTTCTACTACGGCACAAATTTGATCAATATTTATTCAACAGTGCCATAGCAGCTTACCATCATAAAGACAGTTTTTTGATCAATTCCTTCGCTAATACACGATAAGCATGGCTACCACGGGACAGTTTTGCATATTTTGTCACTGGCATACCATGACTCGGCGCTTCAGCCACACGAATATTACGTGGAATCGCGGTTTTCAACAGATCGTCACCGAAGTAATCGAGCAACTGCTTGCTAACATCACGCGTCAAACTAATACGGTTATCGTACATGGTCCGCACGATGCCATAGATCGCGAGTGATGGATTGATGCTGTCGCGTACCTGATCAATGGTATCCAGCAGCGCTGACAGCCCTTCCAGCGCATAGAACTCACATTGCAGCGGGATCACCACACCATCTGATGCTGTCAGAGCATTCACTGTCAACATGTTCAGTGACGGCGGACAATCGATCAGAATGGCATCGTAATGATGCTTGATCGGCGCAAGTGCTTCCTTGAGTTGAAGCTCGCGTTCATCTACATCCAGCAAATTGACTTCAGCAGCCGTGAGATCGCCATTCCCCGGGAGCAAATCATATCCGGCTTCCTTGCAGGTAACGATAATATCACTGGCACTCAGATCACCGGACAAAAGGTCATAAATACTCCCTTTTGCCAGATCGTGCTTATCGACCCCGCTTCCCATGGTCGCATGGCCCTGTGGATCAAGATCGATCAGCAATACGCGACGCTTCAGCGCTCCCAATGAGGCAGCCAAGTTCACTGCGGTCGTTGTCTTGCCAACCCCGCCTTTCTGGTTGGTGAGCGCGATGATATGAGTCAAAACTAATCTTCCTTGCCTTGGGTTATTACTTGGGCTGTTACTTTCACTTTAGTGATTATTTTACTGCGAGCCGCACCAGGTGTCGTGCTGCTGATTCACCGGGAACCTTGAGCTCAATACGTTGCTGCTCTTGTACATCGTCAGGAATATCCAGAGTAGAGTCAATGCGTCCCATCATCGCCAGCCACTCACCTTGCGGAGAAAGTTGGCTACGGGTCAGCTCCACAAAGGTGTCAACCGAGGCGAAAGCACGGCTAATAATCTGATCAAAGCCTTGTTCATCAACAAATTCTTCAATGCGCGAATGAACCGGAAACACATTGGACAAACCGAGTTCGAGTACAGCCTGTCGCTGAAAGCGTACCTTTTTTCCATTACTGTCGAGCAGAGTGACCTCAATATCGGGCCGTAAAATGGCCAATACAATACCCGGTAAACCGGGACCGGACCCTACATCCAGGAGCCTTGGGCCTTTCACCCAGGGTAAAACACTCAGACTGTCCAGAAGGTGACGACTAACCATATCGGCAGGATGTCGAACGGCCGTCAGATTGAAAGCCTTGTTCCACTTGGTGAGCAGCGCCACATAGTCAACGAGCGTCCCGATAGTCGCAGCATCGGTGACAATACCGAGCTCATCCAACCCGGCCTGTAATTGTGCCTCAAGCCCCTCGGGTAGCATTGACTGGCTCATCCTGCATTAACCTTGGTGGTAGAGACCCGCTGGTGTTTTTTCAGCTGAATCAATAACAACGATACAGCTGCAGGCGTTACCCCAGAAATTCTGGAAGCTTCAGCAAGTGTACCGGGTTTCGCACGTTCCAGCTTCTGACGGATTTCGTTGGATAATCCATCAATGCTTGAATAATCAAGGTCACTTGGCAGCGGGGTTTGTTCGTGACGTTTAAGCTTTTCGATTTCATCAGTTTGACGATCGATATAGCCCTGATATTTTGCCTGAATCTGGACCTGTTCAGCCGCTGCCAACTCAATATCAGGGAGTTCACCCCGTTTCAGCGGAGCAATGTCCGAGTACACCAGCTCAGGACGTTTTAGCAAATCGAGCAGGTTATGTTCCCTACCCAATTCACCGATTTTGCCGGATAACATGCCCGCTTCTTCACTTTTGGGCTGAATCCAGGTGCTCGCCAAGTGGGTACGCTCGCGTTCAATGGCACTCACTTTCCGTTCAAAAGCGGCCATTCGAGTATCATCAACCAAACCCAATTCACGGCCCTTCGGTGTCAGGCGTAAATCTGCATTATCTTCACGTAAAAGCAAACGGTATTCGGCGCGTGAGGTGAACATACGGTAGGGCTCTTGGGTGCCCAAGCGAATCAGGTCATCAACCATCACACCGATATAGGCTTCGTCACGACGTGGGTACCATGCATCCTTGCCCTGAGCACGCAGTGCAGCGTTCAAACCTGCCAACAGGCCCTGGGCACCCGCTTCCTCGTATCCGGTAGTGCCGTTGATTTGCCCTGCAAAGAAGAGGTTTTCGACAAAACGGGTTTCCAGCGAGTGTTTCAGATCTCGTGGGTCAAAGAAATCATATTCAATGGCATATCCCGGGCGCGTAATGAACGCATTTTCGAACCCTTCAATCGAACGCACCAATTCAAGCTGAGCATCGAAAGGTAACGATGTCGAGATTCCGTTGGGATAAAGTTCATGCGTAGTCAGACCTTCCGGTTCAATAAAGATCTGATGGCTGTTTTTGTCTGCAAAACGCTGGATTTTGTCCTCGATGGAAGGGCAATACCGTGGTCCAATACCCTCGATGACACCTGAGTACATGGGAGAGCGATCCAGACTACCGCGAATAATGTCATGTGTGCGCTCATTGGTGTTGGCAATGAAACAATTGACCTGTCGAGGATGCATGTCAGTGTTGCCCAGGTACGACATGACCGGTGTCGGTGTATCACCCGGTTGTACCTGAAGCGTGCTGAAATCAACGGTTTTGGCATCAATGCGGGGTGGAGTACCTGTTTTCAACCGTGCGACATTGAATGGCAGTTCACGCAAACGTTGAGCCAGAGCGGAAGCACTTGGGTCTCCTGCACGCCCGCCACTGTGGTGTTCGAGTCCAATATGAATAACACCGCCAAGGAAAGTACCCGTACATAACACAACGGTTTGTGCCATGAAGCGTATCCCCGCCTGGGTTTCAACTCCTGTTACACGATCGCCATCAACGATCAGATCACTGACAGCCTGCTGAAAGATCGAAAGGTTGGGCTGATTTTCCAGCATCGTGCGAATAGCAGATTTGTACAGAATACGATCAGCCTGTGCACGTGTAGCGCGAACTGCAGGGCCCTTGCGTGAGTTCAGTACGCGAAACTGAATGCCACCCTTGTCGGCGGCGAGTGCCATGGCACCCCCCAACGCATCAATCTCCTTGACCAGATGACTTTTACCTATCCCGCCAATGGCGGGATTACAGGACATCTGACCCAGAGTCTCAATGTTGTGTGTCAGCAATAACGTGTTAACGCCCATTCGGGCAGCGGCTAGTGCGGCTTCTGTGCCTGCGTGGCCACCGCCGATGACGATAACGTCAAAACGGTCGGGATAATCCACGTGGATACCTCAAATCATGGAAATTCACTGACGCCTCAACGCTTCCGTAAGCGGAAAGCAATGAGAAGGGTCAGTGAATTTGTAAAAGTTCATTGAATATGGATGCGCAGTATAGCGCGCCTGTGGGTAACCGTCAGGAGTTTTACACAGGAAAATTGAAAAACAGGAAGTGTATTTACTAAATAATATAAAAAAGATTTATGTTTTTAAGAAGTTTTATTATGGTGATTACTATTACATACCCTGTTTTTTGTGCATAAATCCAATAACCTTATAAAAAACAGTATGTTATAGGCATAATAACCGTTTGCAAAAACCTCGGATGGGCTGGGTACGATGCGTGGGTAAGGTGTGAATGAATTGTACACTTATCCACAGTGCGAATTATCCACCCTTTATCTACTGGTGAGTACATTGCTTATTAACGTAGTAGTTAACGTTTACGTTAAAGGTCTTTCGGTGCCCATTTCATGGGAGATACAGGCTGATTTTGGACATTTGTAAAAAATTTTTTCCACAGTCTGAAAAAGATGCTTTTTATCGAAAAAAATTCATGAATTAAGCGATATTTAAGCTTTGGGTGTGCTCAAGCGCATTCAAAAGAACCCCTGCTTCTGTAACACTGACATTCAATAACAATAATTTTGTCACCTGGATGGATGCTTATGTCTTCCGAATACTCTCTTGAACAAGTACCTGCTCGCACCCCGGTTTTACGTATCTTTCAATTAATCATTGCTGTTTTATGCATGATGACAATTTCCAGCCCTCAGTATGTCTGGACCCTTTTCACCACACCCTTGGGTCACAAACTCGGGTATGGGCTTGCCTCAATACAGGTAACTTTTTCTCTCCTCATTATCATCCAGACGCTCTTTTCTCCTCTTCAGGGCTGGTTACTTGAACGTTTCGGTATTCGAACTCTCATCAGTATTGGATGTTTGTTGAGTGGCAGCAGTTGGGTATTGTCCGGTTACACGGATTCATTGTGGGGACTTTATCTTGCCTATGGCGTTTTGGGTGGCATAGGTACAGGTATTGTTTATCTGGGATGTGTAGCACTGATGGTGCGCTATTTTCCTGACAGGCGTGGTTTTGCGGTAGGTATGGTGGCCTCTGGCTATGGTATGGGCGCCATGTTGACAACCTTACCTATAAGTCATCTTCTTGATACGCATGGGTTGAACACTACATTGATTGTCTTTGGTGCCATCATGGCTGTCATCGGTATTGTACTGGCTCAATTTTTGAGAGTTCCTGATGTGACAGCTATTGGGATACCTGGGGCTGGATATAGTGCAAAACGTTATGGCATTAAGACCGCGAAAGTAATTCATAAAGAAACGAAGCCGTATAGGGAGGAGAAGGAATTATCCGAGGATGGACTGGAAGCCGAAAGGCAATTTACACCCCGCCAAATGCTGGCTACCCCTTTGTTTTGGCTCATGTTTATCATGTTCACCCTGATGGCAACCTCAGGGCTCATGGTAACGTCACAATTGGCAACGTTTGCTCATGATTTTGGCATTGCATCGATCACGCTCTTCGGGATGTCGGCAATCCCTCTGGCGTTGACGCTGGATCGTCTTTGCAATGGCGCCACTCGCCCATTGTTTGGCTGGATTTCAGATCATATCGGGCGTGAAAATACCATGGCATTGGCCTTTGGTATGGAAGGAGTCGCTATGACTCTTTGGCTGGTCCTGATACACCATCCGGTTATTTTTGTACTGATGTCAGGCGTGGTGTTTCTGGGATGGGGAGAAATTTTTTCACTGTTTCCGTCACTACTTACGGATGTTTTTGGTACCCGACATGCGGCCACCAATTATGGCTTCCTCTATATAGCGCAAGGTATCGGTTCCATTTTAGGCGGTCCGCTGGCTGCTACCTTGTATAGTACCCAGCATAGTTGGATACCGGTGTTTATTTTGACGATCAGTTGTGACTTTGTTACCGCGTTATTGGCACTCTTTGTACTGAAGCGTTGGAGGATGAACGTATGACAGAGGCTATAGAGTGTTAAAATAACCTCTGCATCGTATGATCAAATACCGAAGGATGCACCGCAACCGCATGTGGTGGTCGCATTTGGATTGTGAACAAGGAAACGAGCGCCTGCCAGCCCTTCTTCATAATCAACCGTTGAGCCTACGAGATATTGATAACTCAGCGGATCAATCAGCATGGAGACACCGTCCTTCTCGACAATGGTGTCGTCGTCTTCCATATTTTCACTGAAATCGAAACCATATTGGAAACCGGAGCACCCGCCGCCGGTGACATACACTCTAAGTTTGAGTTCAGGATTGTTTTCGGCTTCCGCCAGCGTGCGTATGCGCGCCGCTGCCTTTTCGGTAAGAAACAGAGGGCTTGGCACGAAAGATTCGGCACCACTCATAAGATTTACTCCTCTGACGATTGCCAAGGGCAATAACGTAGAATGATCACTTCACGGTTATCAGGATATATTCCTGAAGATGACCTATATTGGCAATAGTGTATCATCATCCCGAGTCACTTAACGAAGGCACGAGCATGAAAATGAGGCTAACATCGTTTTTTTGCCCCGTTTTTTACTCGTTTCCGTTGGCTGACGTGTTCGAACCCACTTATCGTGCTTTATAATCCCTGCATTATGACAAATCTTATTTGGGTATCGGCAATTGACTTGGCTGCTTTATTCGAGTCATCGAGGTGTTGTGAGTGTTGGCCCACAATGATGAACTGACCATTCTTCCTTGTACCTGCTTGATGGATAACAACACTGGCAAAAGATACTGACCAGCGATCAAAATATAATTAACGATATAGGGGAGCTAACATGTTTGCTTGGCTATTAGCATTTCACTTGATTTCAATCATGATGTGGTTTGCAGGATTGTTCTACCTGCCCCGTTTATTCAAATATCACGCATTCACCCTGCGGCAGAATGATGAACAGGGAGCACGACGTTTCGAGGTGATGGAACGCAAGCTTTACAGAGTGATCATGAATCCGGGGATGATCGCAACTCTGGTATTCGGGGTCTTGCTGATTTTTCCTACGTACCATTATGTTCTAGGGACTGCCTGGTTCTGGGTCAAGATTGTTCTGGTGCTGCTTCTGGTGGGATACCACCACATGTGTCTGGCTTTCATGCGTAAACTGCGTACCAACAAAGGTAAGCCACGTTTCTTCTACAAGGTATTCAGCATGATTCCTCCAGTCATTATCGGGGTGATCATTGTTCTAAGTATTGTAAAACCTTTCTGACTGTAGACTAATGACCACACATACTCGTCCCCCTGTTGTTATGGTCTTTGCTGGTGTTGATCCGACCAATGGTGCCGGCACAGGGGCTGACATGGAAGCTATACGTGCTGCCGGCGGTTGGGCATTGACGGTACCTACAGCCCTAACCGTTCAGGATACGTCTAATGTGGCTCGGGTCGAGCCGGTATCTGCTGACTATATCCGGGCAGCTGCCCAATGCGCCATGGCCGATATTACTCCTGATGCTTTCAAGATCGGATTGGTCTCCAGTATCGAGAGCATGGAGGCTATCGCGACCTTGATTGCCGAGCATCCCTCGATACCCGTAGCGATTGACCCTGTCCTTAAAGCGGGGGGTGGTGCAGAGCTCTCCTCGGCTGAATTGATGGCGGCTTTTCGTTCACTGCTTCTGCCGTTGGCGACGATCATTACGCCCAATCGGTTGGAACTCAGCCGTCTGGTGCCCGAAGAGTCCACTGATAACGATCGGGCGCGTAGTATCTATGACCGTGGTTGTTCGGTTTTACTGACGGGTACAGATCCCTTGGATGGAGAACATGTGAGCGAAGTGGTGGAGCACAGCCTCTATCGTGCTGACCATGCGCCTGTGCGGTGGCAATGGCCGCGGCTTTCCTGGCACTATCATGGATCCGGATGTACATTGACGTCTCGTTTGGCGCTGGAATTGGCGCAAGGAACGCCTCTCGAACGTGCATGCGAATTGGCGCAAAGCAGCACATGGCTAGCGCTGAATAGTGCTTATGAACTCGGTCATGGGCAGCTTATGCCTCATCGCCTTTATCCGGATTGATATGTCGTTTTCAACTCCCGATTCCGCAAATTGGAAAACCGGTATCTATGGCATTACCGATGCGCACCTGATGCCGGATGACCACACTCTTTTTCAGCGGGTTTCTTCTGCATTGAAAGCAGGATTGGCTCTCCTGCAGTATCGTGATAAATCGGAAGATCCAGTTAAACGCTTGCGTCAGGCCAAACTGCTGAAAGCGCTTTGTAGTGAATATCAGGTCCCTCTTGTCATTAATGATGACCTGTCATTGGCTGAAAAGCTTGGTGTAGGCGTCCACCTGGGGCAGGAAGATGGCTCCATTCGCCGAGCCCGACAAATACTTGGGAAACACGCCATCATTGGGGCGACGTGTCATGACAGTATAGCGTTGGCTCAGGAAGCTCTCGACGAAGGTGCCAGCTACCTGGCCTTTGGGCGTTTCTTCCCTTCTCAAACAAAACCGAATGCACGTCAGGCGCCTCTTTCGTTATTGGAAAAGGCGAAATACCTCGGCTCTCCCATTGTAGCTATCGGTGGGATAGAGGCTTCCAATGCGTATCAGTTGGTGGCATCGGGTGCTGATCTGCTTGCGGTTGTACATGCCATTTTTGCAACAGATGACCCTGAACAAGCCGTTTTATCCCTTAAAAAAGCGATGAAAGGCTAGTCTGTGGCTTGCCAAGCGTTCGCTATCGGCTTAGTGTTGCCGCTAATTTTTATCGTGCTATAGATAGTTCAAGTCATTCCGGATATATCAGGACCTGATCATGACAACTTCCCAGCAATTGTTTGACCTCGCTCAACAGCATATTCCCGGTGGTGTTAATTCCCCTGTACGTGCCTTCAAGGGTATTGACCGTGCTCCTGTGTTCATTGAACGTGCCAAGGGCCCCTATTTGTATGATGTTGAAGGTAAACAATACATTGATTATGTCGGTTCCTGGGGCCCCATGATTACCGGACATGCTGATCCTGATGTCTTGAAAGCCGTTAGCGGACGGCTGGAAGAAGGGCTTTCTTTTGGTACCCCAACCGCGATTGAAACGACCATGGCTGATCTGGTATGCGACATCATGCCCTCGATTGATATGGTGCGTATGGTCAATTCCGGGACTGAAGCGACCATGTCGGCCATTCGACTGGCTCGTGGCTATACCGGTCGAGACAAGATTCTCAAATTTGAAGGGAATTATCATGGCCACGTGGATTCATTGTTAGTGAAAGCAGGATCAGGTGCGCTAACGCAGGGTGAGCCCAGCTCTCCGGGTGTGCCGGAGGGTCTGGCAGAACTGACACTGACGCTTCCCTACAATGACAGTGAAGCCGTGCGTGATCTTTTCGCCAATATTGGCGATGAAATCGCCTGTATCATTGTTGAACCCGTGGCAGGGAATATGAACTGTATTCCTCCTCAGCCCGGTTTTCTTGAAACCTTGCGCGAAGTCTGTGATCAAAGTGGTGCTGTTCTGATTTTTGATGAGGTCATGACAGGCTTCCGCGTCGCGTTGGGTGGCGCTCAGGCCCATTATGGTATCACTCCCGATCTGACCTGTTTGGGTAAGATTGTTGGTGGTGGAATGCCCGTGGGTGCCTTTGGTGGCAAGCGTGAAATCATGAGTCAGATTTCACCCCTTGGTCCGGTTTATCAGGCCGGTACGCTTGCCGGTAACCCCTTGGCCATGGCAGCCGGCATCACCTTGCTGAACAAGATTCGTGAACCCGGCTTTCATGAGTCCCTTTCAGCACGTGTGAAAACGCTGACAGAAGGGCTTCAAACATTGGCTGATGACGCGGGAATCCCTTTCCTGACACATCAGGCAGGGGGGATGTTCGGTCTGTTCTTTACGGATCAAAAGGATGTCACCAACTTCTCTGAAGCGACTGCCTGTGACATGAATATGTTCCATCGATTCTTCACCTCCATGTTGGATCAGGGCATTTATCTGGCACCGTCAAACTACGAAGCCGGCTTTATGTCCAGTGCCCATGAAGAGCAGCATATTCAAGCCACACTGGATGCGGCCAAAAAGGCGTTTGCACAACTGAAATAATGGTTTCAGGTTATAAACCGGTTCGAATAAAGCGTTAACTTCCTTTGCCAGGCGCTTATACGACGAATACCGGATAAACAAGGAAAGCATGAAGAGTAACGCTGGGCCCTTGTCAGGCCGTACTCTACAGGAGCTCACTGTGTCACAGATGTCACGCAACGCATTGTTTCAGTCTTTCTACCGTCATGGTGTGATTGACGAAGAGACGCTGAAAAATGCCGATACCTTTGATCAGGCAGGTATGATCGACCTTTGTCATCACATTGCTGATGTCATGCTGACGCGTCGTTCTACCCCGGTTCAATCGGAAGGTCTATCTTCCTATCAACGTCTTGATCAGGCGATGGTTGCCGTCATCAATCGGTTGCGCGCTCATCCCAATGCGCAGCCTCATCTGGATGAACTGGATCAAATCTCTTTCTATGCTGAGGAAGCCTTTGCACGGATGGCGCCGACACTCGAAAAACGGTGTCAACAGGGTTTCTGCATCCCTGTGGGAGATGTAGAAGAGGGCGATATATGCCTCGAATTGGTGTCTATTTGTTGCGATATTCTGATTCTGGACAGCTTGTCTCATGCCAATGAGGTCGTTGACCGTTATCTGGAAGGATGCGGCGATTTTGGCATGATGCGCCTCTTTGATTATGCGGCGGTCTACTATGCCCTATTGCGTGCCGAAGCAGCAGCGGACGACCCGCAGGCATTGCAGCAATTCATTGAAGCTATCATTTACATTTATGAATTTCGCATTCCGTATTTATTACTGGGTGTGGGCGTTATCGGTAGTGGGAAAAGCCGTTTTACACGATCGGCCATGCGTGAATTGGCGGGTATTCGCGTTCGTTCCAATGTAGAACGTCGTCGTTTGATGGAACAGCGTAAGGCTCAGGGATTACCAGAGCTTGAACTTCATTCGGATGAAATGACTGAGCTAACCTATCAGCATATGGCCCGAATTACTGGTGCCTTATTGGAAGCCAGTTATCCTGTCTATATCGATGCAACATGCCTCAAGCGCTCCCAGCGATCTCAATTAAGGGATCAGGCGCAATATAGGGGGCTAGCGGTCGCCATGGTTCACTTCATGGCGGATCGTGAAACACTTGAAGAGCGTATCGAACGGCGTTCGCAGAAGCAAGACCAGGATACTTCCCACGCATTGGCTATTCTCCACGCGCAACTGAATGATTTTGAGCCATTCGAAGCAGATGAAAAAATTCACCTGATTCAGCTGGATACCAGTGAAGATCAGGCCAACGAGACGCTGGTGGGTATGATTCGGGAACACTTACGAATCAGCAATAATCAATTCTGATCTTCGTTTTATATCCCATTTTTTCTCGGAATTAGAAAATAAAACGCCGTGGCTGAACAAGTCACGGCGTTTTTGATTGCGCAGCTGATATACATCAGTTTGATGATTTGCGGCGACGTACAATAGGCATATTGCTAATGGTGGTCACTTGGCATCCTCACTTCCACGTCATCCAACCTCTTTATTTTGTAGATAACGAACGAAGCTACCCAGGCAATAATGAACAAACCTATGATGCTGAAGCCAATATCATTGAAATTATCATTCAGAAAATTCAAACCCTCCCAGAACCAGCCTTCCAGATTCAGCTGATTGCCAATCAATCCCAGTGCTTCGATTCCACCGATGAACACAGCAACAATAATGGACACAGCGGTGATGGACATATTGTAGTAAAGCTTTCTAATCGGCTTCACGAAGGCCCAATTATAGGCTCCCAACATCATGACCCCATCGACTGTATCGACGAGAGACATGCCCGCAGCAAACAGAAAGGGGAAAACTATGATCGATTCAAAGGGTACTCCTTTGGCCGCCTGTGCGCCGGAAACACCGAACATGGCTACCTCAGTCGCAGTATCGAATCCGAGGCCAAATAGAAAGCCCAAGGGGTACATGTGCCAGCTTTTACTGACAAATCGGAACAAGGGTTTGAACAGCCGTGACAGAATACCGCGATTATTCAGCAGGATATCCATGTCTTCCTGTACATAAGTGCCTCCTGCTCTAATGCGTTTGTAATTGCGGTAGATCGAGATAAAAATCGCGATATTCATGGCCGCAATTATCAATAGGAAGGTGGCAGATACGCTGGTACTGATAATACCTGTGATAGAACTGGCGGCTTCCATGGAGTTAAAGGTCGAAGCGGCCAACGCTACACATGCGGCTGCAATGATGACTACGGTTGAATGCCCCATGGCAAAAAAGAAGCCCACCGAAACAGGGCGTTGATCCGTCTGCATCAGTTTTCGAGTGACATTGTCTATCGCTGCGATATGGTCCGCATCGACCGCATGGCGTAATCCCAGGCTATAAATCAGTAGGGCGATACCCAGTAGTCCGGGTTTGTCCCAGAAGGCAATGAAGGCCCATAGCCAGGCACCGGCATTCATGATAATGAGCAGAGTGCTCATTGTGATCAATCGTTGTTTGAAGTGGTCACTCTTTTCGTGACATAACGCTTGTAAGGCTTTTAGCATGGTTGGGTCTCTGTATCAGGGCGTCAAAATGTCATGACAGAAGCAACGCGTGCCCATCGGATCACCCCGCCCGATGTTTCTGTAATGACGCCGTAATGGCAGGTCTCCTGGCTTACAACGCTTGGCTGAGCAAGCAGATTCACCTTCCCGATTCAGAGGCATCAGTGGTATTTGAATCATTCAGAGTTGTATACAGTTGCGGGGGCAGCTGAAGACTTGTGGCTGTGAAGTGCTTTATATGCCGTTATATTCACAGAAAGCCACGTACTCCATTCCCTTTTAATCCCGAGGGGGGAACCATCAAAGTGAATGTATCACGTTGCCCTTCTGATCGCATGAAAAGTGTACTATTTACCTAAAAAATGAAATGAACCAGTGATGTTTATTTGACCTCCCCGTAAAATAGTGACTTTTAGTGCTTTTGTTCACTTCTTATAAGTACTTCTTGTAAGTACATTCGAGGCTGTTCAGAGTCCAGGCAGCGCTTTTTGAATGGATACTCAGGTTTTAAGGAAGAATTTGGATGGCGATACGCGAATGGGTGCTTGCCAGTGGTAATGCCGGCAAACTGAATGAATTTAACGAGCTATTGTCTCCCCTTGGTTACCATCTTTCCTCACAAGCGGATCATGGGGTTTCTGATGTTGAAGAGACGGGATTAACCTTCGTTGAAAACGCGCTAATCAAGGCGCGCGCTGCTGCCCGTGCCAGTGGCTTACCTGCATTGGCGGATGATTCGGGGTTGGTTGTAGACGCCTTGAATGGCGAGCCGGGTATCTACTCTGCGCGCTATGCAGGCGAGCCTTCTGACGATGAAGCCAACAATGCTAAATTATTGGCGGCATTGGCCGATATACCGGAAGGGAAGCGTCAAGCGAAATACTGGTGTGCATTGGTTTATCTGCGTCATGCAGAAGATCCTTCCCCATTGGTTATTCAGCGTGAATGGCGCGGTGATATTCTGTCCCATCCCAGGGGAGAAGGTGGCTTTGGCTATGATCCCCTGTTTTGGATTCCTGAACAGGGTGTAAGCGCCGCTGAACTTCCCGCCAGCGAAAAAAACAGGTTGAGCCACAGAGGCCGCGCGGTAGCTGCACTCGTTGAAGCACTGAAGGATGCCTGATGAATTACGAGGGTAACTTGCCACCGCTTTCTTTATACATTCACGTGCCGTGGTGTGTCCGCAAGTGCCCCTATTGTGATTTCAATTCGCATGGCATTGGTCATGAGGCTGTTCCGGAAGAAGCTTATATATCCGCTCTGATTCAGGATCTTGAGCAGGATTTGGCGCATGTTGCTGTTCGTCCACTCACCAGTATTTTCATCGGCGGGGGGACGCCCAGCCTCCTCTCGGAATCAGCATACCAGCGATTGTTGCCTGCAATAGAAGAACGTCTGCCTTTCGCTGAGGATATTGAAATTACCCTGGAGGCAAATCCGGGGACTTTTGAACAGAAACGATTTGAAGGTTTCAGAAAGGCAGGAATCAACCGGCTCTCATTGGGTATTCAGAGCTTCAATGATCGCCATCTTGAAGTGTTGGGGCGTATCCATTCCGGCGCAGATGCCATTCGTGCCATTACTGCCGCGCGTACAGCAGGTTTCGATAATATCAACCTTGATTTGATGCATGGATTGCCAGACCAACAGCAGGAAGAGGCGTTGGCCGATATTCAGCAAGCGCTTGATTTGTCACCGGAACATATCTCCTGGTATCAGCTTACTCTGGAGCCCAACACGACCTTTTATTCCAGGCCGCCTGTCCTGCCGAATGAAGATATCCTTTATGATATTCAGGAAGCAGGGCACCAGTTACTGGAAGAAGCAGGCTTCAGTCGCTATGAAATATCCGCTTATGCCAGTCATAAAACGCGCAGGGCAAGGCACAACCTGAACTATTGGCGTTTTGGTGATTATTTGGGGATCGGCGCCGGGGCGCATGGAAAACTAAGCCATCGGGATGCTCAAGGGCAACTCATGGTTGAGCGGCGTTGGAAAAGTCGGCAACCACAGTCCTATCTGCAACGTGTTACAGATCCGCGTGGATTTCTGGCAGGAAAAAAGGAAATAGACCCCTCTGAAATCGGTCTTGAATTTCTCCTTAATACATTACGTCTGGTAGAGGGTGTGCCTGCGGAACTCTGGCCGGTGAATACAGGTCTATCCCTAAAGAAGTACATGGATCAAACGTCTTTGGCACGCCAGCGGGGTTTATTGGTGGATACACCTGATCGTATACAGGCCAGTGAAAAAGGGCTGCTTTTTCTTAATGATTTACTCGCCTTGTGCGAAAACGCTACTTTGTAAAATGTCGTGTGTCCTATCTGTACTGTGCCATGCTTTATGGTCGTCATGACTGGGTTATGTTGTTTAGAGTAAAACTCATGGTACATCCCGAATCACATTAGCTAGAAAGAATCAGGAGAGAGGATCTCAGGATGAAGAAAAGAATATCACGGTGGGGTGTTATCCCGACTACCGTTATGTTGAGTTGCGTAACCTTGGCTTTACCAGCGATTGTTTCACCCGCCATGGCTGCTGATGTTGTTACGACCAATGGTGCCGCAGGGCACTACCAGCCTTCAGTCTCGCAACAACTGGATGCCCAAACCAAACGCTTGCAGCCTCAGCTTGCGGGGACAGGTACGCAATTGATTCGCACGGCGGATACCCTGCAATTGAGTATGCCCAACTCTCTGCTTTTTGGCACCAATGTCAGCACCCTCTCCAATGGCGTAAAACCGGTGCTGGATAATGTTATCAACGTGCTTCGTGATTTTCCTGATACCGGTATTCACATTGATGGATATACGGACTCTACCGGCGCAGCTGCGTACAACAAGCAACTTTCCGAACTAAGAGCCCATTCGGTAGGAGATTATCTGGCCAGAGGCGGCCTTGATTTCTCCCGTTTGACCATGGAAGGCCATGGTGCTTCGAATTATGTGGCCACCAATGCTACTGCTCAGGGGCGTGCGAAAAACCGCCGTGTGACTATTACTCTGATACCTCCCCATTACCCCGGTCAGGTAGTACAGGGTCAAATAACCCCGCAGCAATACCAGCCTACGCAATCCTCTGCGGGTAGCCAGTCTACACCGTCGCAGTCGTCACCAGGGCAGTCTGCTCCGGGTCAGTCGACGCCGGGCCAATTGGTTCCCTACTAAGCGGTGTATCAGGACAGGTTTCTGTCCATAACAGGGTATTCTTGATGAGCCTTCCGGGGGCAGCCATGGTGTTGGGATAAGCATTACCCATGAGCAGCACCATGGCCCGTTCTGTACGGAAACCGTGTAAAATGGTGGAATCCGTGGCAATTTCGCCCACTTTGGCAGGGTGAAGTTGTCCTTTGTTGTTTATTGTCTTTATTTGCCCATTTTTATTGGGGCATCTGCCTCCGAGGTTCTGACTTGCTTGCCTACCAACATGCCTATCACGCTGGCAATATTGCGGACGTTCACAAACATCTCACGTTGTTTGCTCTTCAGGCTCGTCTGACACAGAAAAAGTCGGCTATCACCTGGGCAGATACTCATGCCGGAAGGGGCATTTATCCGTTAAATGCCAATGAGACCCAACGGGGTGGGGAGTTTCGTGAAGGGATATTGCCACTGTGGCAGCACAGGGCAGAATTTTCCCAAGACCCTCTTTTGTCTGATTGGTTGCAGGCACTTGCTCGTCTCAATCCCGATGGGCAATTAACATGCTATCCCGGTTCACCGTGGTGGTTAGCCAATGGAATGCGGTCTGGGGACCGGGTAGAGCTTTATGAACTGCATCCCGGGGAACACGCGCATTTGGAGGGTATGGATTCGTTACCGGCGGGTGTTCGGCGACATTTTGGTGATGGCATTGAGGGACTGAT
Organism: Cernens ardua; assembly: GCF_051251085.1. NCBI lineage: Bacteria > Pseudomonadati > Pseudomonadota > Gammaproteobacteria > Oceanospirillales > Halomonadaceae > Cernens > Cernens ardua. Next base: position 59,188 of record NZ_JBPCZH010000004.1, on the reverse strand, counting down.
TTCGCATTTACCTGTTGCTACACCCCGCCTTTGCGTATTGATCGACCCTTCCTACGAAATCAAAAGCGATTACACGCTGGTTGCAAACGCATTGGGTAGAATCGCCGCCAAGGTACGCCATGCCGTTGTTGCAATATGGTATCCCCTGTTGCCAGAAGGGCGTCACGAACAGCTTTTCGAGCAGGTCAAAAATCTACCCTTGCGGAAAGTATTACGCAGTGAGCTGGTGTATCGCAGTCCAGAAGAAGGGCGTGGGATGTACGGCTCAGGTATGTTGGTATTCAATCCACCCTGGCAAATGGACGCGGTACTGGCGCAAAGCCTTGAGGCTCTTTCGACGTTATATAAAGGTCATACTACAACGAGTTGGTTAATCCCTGAATAGTCGATAGTTTTATCGAACGTTCATCGCATTTCATCGTCGATGAATGGGGAGAAAGGGCCTCTTAATGAAAGAACCCATGAACGAATAAGCCTATAGGAGATGGGCTAGCACTTGGTTGATTGGAACATCCCCTTGCACCAGATCGATGGCCTTTCCAATGGTGTGTTCTGCAGTGAGTGTTGCCACGGCAAAGGAAGCGACATCATCACGTGTAATGTGAGTCTGCCCACCTTCTACGAACTCAATGGATACTTTGCCTGTACCCGCGTCGTCGGTGAGCGTCCCCGGACGTAGTATGGTGTAATCCAGTCGGCTGTTCATCAAGGCTTTGTCTGCATAATATTTGGCAGCAAAATAGGGCTGAATCGTATGCCACTTTTCACGATTATTTGAGCGAAGTGCACTTACCATGACATAGCGCTTGATATTTACTTGTTCAGCAGCCTCCATGCTTTTAATGGCACCATCCAGATCAATCAGCAGCGTTTTGTCATAACCTGTTCTGCCGCCTGATCCCGCAGTAAATACAATGGCATCGATACCTTCCATGGCCTTTGCCAACGCACTAACCGTATCTTCCAGGTCCACCTGACGCGTTTCAATACCTTGTTGGAGGAAGCTTTCCACCTGTTCCATATGGCGGACCTGTGCAACCGGTGTATGACGAGGATTTGCTTTCAATTGACTGACGATACGTTGACCTATCTTACCGCCTGCTCCAATGACTAGCACTCGCATGTTTTCCCCCATCGTAGACATGTGGTTATCTGGATGTTAACTAAACGGCCACCGACAGATTTCGCTACTTTTCAGTCATTTCTCTACTTTTAAGTTATTACTTTCCAGTAGAAGAAAGAGAGCCTGTATCAGCCTGTTCATGAGTCGCCTGCTCACGAAAGTGTGAACTCAATCGATCAGAAAGGGTATCACCTGCCTGTTGCCATGCTTTGCTTAAAGCGGTGACCAATGCCGGATAACCATCATGATCCAATCCGACTGTTTGATTGATAGGTCCCTGAAGTATCAAATGCTGATCCGGATCGAAGAGCTGATAGCTGCCGTGTACGACGGCCATACCATCATAGCGACCCTGGAAGCGATCCAGTTGAACATTCAAATGGTCTGCCCTTGATACATCTGCACCTTCAGGCAGCACGCTATATGCGCCGGCTCCCTGTTGGAGTGTGTGTGCCAATGTTGAGGTCAGCTGATCGGAAATATCATTGGCCCAAAGATTGAGCTGTGCTTCGTTAAATTCGACCGGACTCAATTGATACACGATGCCGGTGCCATCCAGAAAACTGGATAGCTGAACCGGTGAAATGCTGATTGCGACAGGGTTTCTTGTGGCTCCGGCTGACGTAATATAGTTTGAGGGCTGCTGGAGGTTCGGCAGGTTATAGTAATGCAGCCCTGCAGAGCCTCCACCACATCCGGCCAATACAGCCAATAGTGATGCGGTCGTTGCTGCTTTCATCCAACCATTCATAGTGATTGTCTTCATTATTCTGCCCTCGGTTCTGGATCACCTGCGCCTGAGCGATTGAAGATCAGCGAATTCGGTTTATTGCTGACTGCGCGCACGGCTGGCTGCAAGTTACGCAACAATTGCTGCAGCTGCTGTGTCGTGGCCATCAGCTCGTTATAGGCTGGCGCCTGTGGTCCAAAGCCTTCCAATGTCTTGTTCAGACGCTGTAGCGTAGCGCGCACATCAGAGGATATTGACCGTGTTGCTGGATCACTCAGCATTGAATTGATGCTCTGACTCAGCTGTTTCACCTGAACCAGTACCTGATTCGAATTGACCAGGTTTTGATCCAGATTGTTCACGATACCGCTCATGTTCAGGTTATTGATCTTGTCGAGCAAGGTAGAAACCTTGCCTGCTACCTGTCCAAAGCCACCTTCAGTGGTCGGGAAGACCTGAACACCGTTGAAGTCCTTGAGAACCGGCAGTGATTTTTTGGCTGCATCCTTGTCCACAAAATCCATATCCACATACAGTGCACCCGTGACCAGGCTAGCTGTTGCGAGAGATGCTCTCATGCCATTTTTCTGCCACTGATCCATCATCTGATGCCATTTTTCCAGATCATCATGCGTTACGATGGGTTGTAGGCGTTGAGGTTCGATGTGAATCAGGATTGGGATCCGGAAGCCGTTCGTATGATACTTGGCCATATCAGTAATGTGCCAAGGCATTGCCACGACTGTCCCCATGCGCACACCCTTGTATTCAACCGGTGCGCCTACAGTCAATCCACGAATGGAATCGCTTACCATCAGCACGTACGGAATATAGGGGCTATAGCTGCCCTGTTCAGCTTCATCCTGGTTGGGGAATAGACGGTAATTGGCATCATTCTGAGCTTGTTGTCCCGGATCTACACCCGGTGTGACATCAAAGGTGATACCGCCATTTACCAATGTTTCGAGTGAACCCAACTGCATCGAGACGCCGGCAGACGTAATGTTGAAACCAACTCCGGAAGTGACCCAGAAATGGGTATTGGTGGTGACCAGTGAACGGTAACGTTTGAAGATATAGAGTTCGTAATGTGCGAGCCTGTCATGTACATTGAAGTTTGAGGCTTCAACGCGTCCAACAGTGTATCCCCGATAAACAACCGGATCGCCCACGGAAATGGAATTTCCGTCGGAACTGTTCAGACTGATTCTCAAACCGGCCGCATCAGCAGGCGCAATGGGGGGGTTATCCAGAATATTGAAAGAAGTCTTGGTTTCATCGCCACTGCTGTCGGGTAACATCTGGATATAGGCACCTGATAATACAGTGCTTAGACCACTGATACCGTCACGACCGATACGGGGTCTGACTACCCAGAATTGTGTTTTATCGCCCAAGAGATGCGCGGCTTCATTGCTCATCCGCGCCTTGATAATTGCGTGCGAAGCATCCCCGGACAGGCCGATAGACTGCACCTGCCCCATCACTACATTACGCACTCGTATCTTGGTACCCGCCTCTATACTGTCAGCATTACTACTGACGAGCGTAATCAACGGGCCCCGTTCACTATACGAGTGAATTACCATCCATAAGCCAATCAGCGCAGCAACCAGTGGAACAAACCAGACTGGCGAAATATAGTCGCTGATGCGCCGAATACGCGATTTTGGGGCATCATCACTCATCGTGAAAAATCCTGTTTTGGGTCAATATGCTTGAAAATGGTGCCGGACTCCAGCGAGTCTACGGGAGAATACCGTGAGGGGTGCTGTGGTGTATCCTGCGCATTGTGATCCACTGCATCCCATAATAAACGGGGGTCAAAGCGTTGTGCTGCGATCATGGTGATGATGACTACCAGGGCGAAGAAAACGATGCCGTGGCCCGGTACTACCTGCATGAGATTATCGACTTGAACGATTGTCGTCAAAATTGTGACCACGAAGACGTCGATCATGGACCAACGACCAATAAATTCAACGATCCTGTACATCTTCATGCGTTTATGTAAACGCGTCGGATAAGGTTGTTTTGTTTTACGACATAGCCACAAGAGAGAGACTACTTTGATAACAGGTACCATAATACTGGCCACAAAAATTACGGCGGCCACTGGGTAATCGCCCATCGAGAGAAGTAGTAACACCCCTCCGATAACGGTCTGTGCACTGTTCTGCCCTATCTGATTGATGTACATGACGGGAAATGCCATGGAAGGGATATAGAAAAGCCCTGCCGTCAATACCAGCGCTAATGTGACTTGTACGCTACGGGGCTTGCGTTGTGTAACGTGATGTCTGCAGCGTGGGCAAACACCTTTGCCTTTGGTATTGACCTGCGTGGGTTGTCCACAACATGGGCAACCGGTAAACCCCTGGGAAATGCCACTTTTACCGACCATAGGCAAAGGCATTCTTTCATGACCGCAAAAGTAGGAATACAACCCATCCAGATCCAGACTCTGTGTAGTTCCAATAAGCAGAACGGCAAAGCCGCAAAAAGTGACAAAGGCGGGCCCCAGTCCTATTTGTGCCAGTGACATTATCTTGATCAGAGCGACCAGGGTACCAATGATAAAAATATCGGACATTACCCAGGGCGTCATGGTTGAAAGACATTTGGTAAGATAGAGCCCACCAGGTACATTACGACGCAGGGCTACGCCAAGGTTGATATAGATGATCAACCCAAGATAAACCAACGGAAATAAAATCACCCCAAGAAAGAAGCAGAACGTCAAAAAAGGGTAGCCGAAGGTGGTGGGTGTGCTTAATGCGTCTGGTAATTCCAGGATCTTGGTGATGCCATGGGAATTGAAGGAAATAAACGGATAATAAAGGGAAATCAAGGCCAGAATAGCGGATGAAATCGCATACGCGACCGGCCGGCTGAAACGTTTCCGCAAGTGAGTCGACAGCGTATGGGCACAACGCGGGCATCTAGCGCGCTCACCCGGGTCAAGGGGTGGCACAAGCGATACGAAGTCACACTCGGAACACACGTGAACGCGTGCCGTTTTGGTGGTGTGCGGTGGTAAACTCATGCGCTAGCGCTCAGATGTTGATATCGGAGGAGCACAACCGACGCGTTATGGCCGCCGCTTGCTTCCCTAAAAAGAGTGTTCTTACCATTTTGCCGTAAGACATTATGACTAGCATAGCCTAGAAACATGTTTTTTACATTCGATGATGAATGTTATTGCGTGAATACTCGATTGATATAAGCTCAAGACTCAATGCTTTCGCCTTCATTTTGCAAAGCATTGTTCCAAAGGGCATGGTAGGCTCCCTGAGTGTTTCCAAGCAATACCTCATGAGAACCACGTTCTATAATGCGGCCATCTGCCATTACGACAATAAGGTCTGCTTCGGCAATCGTTGCCAATCGATGTGCCACGACGATCAGGGTTACTTGTCCACGAAGTGCATTCAGCGCCTCACTTAGCTCGGTTTCCGTGGTGCTATCGATACTGGCGGTAGCTTCATCGAGAAGAAGAATCTTTGGCTGTCGCAATAGCGCGCGTGCCAATGCCAGTAATTGCCGCTCACCACTGGAGAGTGTCAGCCCGCGTTCACCGAGGCGAGTATCCAGCCCGTCGGGTAGACGTTCAATCAGCGTATTTAAACGCGCAGCGTGAATGGCCTTTTCCAATTGAGGGTCGGAAGCCTGTGTTCCCAAGAGCAGATTGTCACGAAGTGTGGTGGAGCGCATGAAAGGCTCCTGCGGTACGACGGCAATCTTATCGCTTAATGTTGTCCGCTCGATGGAGGCCAGAGGACGACCATCAATCAACAATTCTCCCTGCGAAGTCCGTTTCAATCCACTTAACAAATCCAGCAGCGTTGATTTCCCGCTACCCGTAGCGCCTACAATACCAACAAAAGTACCGGGCTTAATCGTAAGATCCAATCCTTTGAGAGTATCGTGGGATGCGCCATCATGCCGGAAACGCACATCATTTAATTCAATATTGATATCGTTGATCGGCCTGGTATCGTGCCCAGCCTCTTCTTCCGGAGAATTCAGTAACTCCAGGAGCCGTGTGGCTGCAACACTGGCCCTTTGGAATAGTGAAAAGCGTTGCGAAATATCGATCAAGGGCTCTGCCACACGATCCAGATACTTGATGAACGCATACAGTACCCCGATCCCGATGGCCTGATCGCCCACACTGATGTGAGTGATACCATACCCATATATTAACCCTGCCATGAGTAGAATAGTCAGGAAGTTGATGGCCGAGCGGAGTAACAGGCCGCCCATGATAACGATACGAATACGCTCGCGGTACTGCTCCTTGCCCACAGAATCAAAACGTTTTTGAAAACGTTGGCCTTGTGAAAAAGCCTGAATGACCGTCATGCCCTGAATCGCTTCATTTAATTGTGCGCTTTGCTTTGCACGTAGCCGACGCACAGCGGTGACCGCCGGATGAGCGAGCTTTTTATAAAGCACAATCAGCAGAATACCAATCGGCACAATCAACAATGCAATCAGTGCCAAGCGCAAATCGATGAGCAGCATCGCAATAATAATGCCCACCAACAGGATGACGTTCTGTACTACCGATGACAGAAAGCCCAAATAGAACTCTTGAAGAGCATCGGTATCGCTGGTGACGCGGTTGGTCAATTCACCCAATGGCGTCGCATCTATACGGCTTTGTGGCAGCCGCAACAGATGCTCAAATACGCGGTTGCGAATTTCCTGAATAGCCCGTGTCGAAATATGAGCAAAGCGAATGGTTTGTAGATAGCGGCAAGTAGCTGCGACGACCTGCGTTAGCAAATAGGCCACAACGAGGAAAATCAGCGGTTTTGCATCGAAGTGATGGGGAACGAGCTGATGATCCAGATAATACTGCGTGAGCCAGGGGCCGACGACATCGCATAACGTCGCGAGAATCAGCAATGAAAACGCAATGGCAGCCTGTTTGGGCCGCTTCATGAGCGGCTCCAGCAATAGAGCCTTCACACTGATGGGATTCGGTGTCGAAGGGGGTGTGTCTGTCGTCGAGGATGTCTGTCGAAGATGCTCAGTCATATTTCATCTCCGATGATGTTGGCTTAACAAGAGGCGATGTTTTCTCCTCTGGAGAATCAACCGGTTGTCGGGAAGATTGCTGTGACCAGAGTTCGGCATAGTGTCCGCCGGCTGCAAGCAACTCAGCATGGGTACCCCGTTCCTCAATGCGACCTTTTTCGAGAACAACAATTTCATCCGCTGCAGCAATCGCTGAAAGTCGGTGGCTGATAATCAGCATCGAACGTGAGCCACGTTCCCTGTTCAGGGTTTTTAGCAAACGTTTTTCCGTGGTGTAGTCAACGGCTGACAAGGTGTCATCAAGAAGTAGAACCGGTGCTTTTCGAAGTAGCGCACGTGCCAGTGCAACACGCTGACGTTGCCCACCAGAGAGCGTAACACCGCGTTCACCAATCATGCTTTCCAACCCATCGGGAAGGGCCTGAATGTCATGGCTAAATGCGGCTTCATCCAATGTTTTATCCAAGGTGGCATTGTCAGCATCGGGGTCACCAATACGTAGATTATCTGCCAGCGTCGCAGAGAACAGGAAAGCATCCTGAGGTACATAGGCAAAACAGTGGCGAAGTGTTTCCAGTGGATAGTCATTGATGGAATGGTTATCCAGTGTAATGTCGCCATGCTTCAGCGGATATTGGCGCAATAACAGCTTGATCAGCGTACTTTTGCCGCTTCCTGTGGCACCGACAATACCCAGCGTTTTGCCGCTGAGTAAGCTCAAATCGATATTATGGAGTACATCACGTTCAGTATTGGGGTAGCGAAAGCGTTCGATACTGAAGTGAATATCGGTGGTATGGGGTGCGGCCAGTGTTCCATTATCTTCTATGGCTTCATGGGCATTGAATACCTCTCCCAACCGCCTTGCGCCTGCCTCACCTCGCTGTAGAAGGTTCAGGCACCAGCCTATTGCAAACATGGGCCAGATCAGTTCGACCAGATACAACGTGAAACTGGTCAACCCGCCTATGGTAATGGCACCGGATTCATAACGAATGGAACCGATCCCTAGTGTCAGCAGCATGGCAAGCCCCAAAGCAAGGAAGACTGCAGGCCCAAAACGAGCCTCCATGCGGGAAACCTGAAAGTTAGCCTCCGCAGTGGCACGGGTATGCGTATGAAAATCTTTAACTTCAGCATCCACCAGCGCATGCGTTTTAAGGGTACGAATACCGGCAATGGCTTCCTGACTGCGTTCACTCAAACGCGAAAAACGGTTAAGTGCAGTCGTGAAATTTTTCTGGACCCGTTTGGCGACTCGGTGAAAATACCAGGCCAGAAATGGGAAAGGCAGTACTGCAATGATGGTGAGAGGTACATCCACCACAAAGAACATCATGATAAGAACAAGGATCAGCGTTAACGTACCATCGATACTGGTGAGCACCCCTTCACTGGCCGCATTTTCCACCGCATCAATGTCTTGAGTCGCGCGCGCCAATAGGTCTCCACTCAGATGATCCTGATAAAAATCAGGGCTCAGACGCAACAATTTAGCGTAAAAACGAGAGCGTAATTCGACACCCAGCCGGTAAGCGGTACCAAACAGTAAACGCCGCCAGGTATAGCGAAGGCCATAAATAATGAGTCCTACCAACGCAATAAGGAGTGCGCTCATCAATAGCTGATGAGCCGTGATCTGATGCCGGGAAACCGCGTCTACCGTACGGCCTATCCACCATGGCACCACCATGTTCAGTAAACTCACACTAAAAAGTGAGACAATCGCCAACCCATACGTGACTCGATGACGGTTCAGGAATTCTCGCAAAAGCTGCCACAGCGACATGAGGGCCTCTACTGTTGTTTCTGTCTCAATCGCTTATTGTCGATGTCTTCATGACATGCGTACGTGAACGCACTGAAATGATTAACTGATTGAAATGACAGTGAAGTGTTGGACGTTATTATTTTTAAGACAAGGCAGACAGAGACGATAAAGTCGATATTGCTTATGCCTGCAATGAAGCAGACATAATAACTCAACTAATAAAAACGTGTCGGGTTCTTTTAGAGAACAGGACAGTTTATGGGCACGGAGAGAGTTCTACCGTATATCAGGATACACTCTTGCCTTCACGCCAGTAGCCCATCGAACTGATCACACGCTTGGGTACACAGCGCTCATTGATCAGGTAACGACGCATATCCAGACATGCCCGAGATTCGGAGGCCAACCAGACGTAGAAGTGATCCTGTTTTGTTGGATTGCCGGGTTCCCAGAGAATCTGTTTGTCGAGATCGATATCCTGATCCCCCATCATCTCTTCGATATTGCAAACCTGTGGCGGCAAAGGCAAAGACGCGAGTGTTTGTTTCAGGCGTTCACCATGTTTGGCATCGGTTCCTTCGCGGGGTAGCCACATGGCATCTATCCACTTCGGTAATGCGCGAATATCGGCTTTGAGCGGAGTCTCCAATAGCGCACGAACCCGTGGCCTGGCAGAATTTTTATCGAGCTCTTCCATAATGCCCACGGCTGCCGGGAGCGCGGTTTCATCCGCAATAAGAATAATGTCTTCGGGCGTGACGGGTGGTTTCCATTCGAATCCTCTGATCTCACCCATATAGGCACTATTGGGCGCACACAGAGAGAGCCCATCGCCTATCTCGGCCGTTGTTGCCCAACGCGATGCCGGTCCATTTAACCCATGCAGAACAAACTCGACATCCAGCTCTTTTTGCTCCCTGCGCAGTTCACGAATAGTATAGGTCCGCATGGCTGGACGCTGATCTTTCGGACACTTGCGATACGTTGCATACCAATCTTCATCGTTGCCGAAGATTTCCGCAATTTTAGGGGCAGCACGTCCTTCAAGCGGGAAAAACAGCTTGATGAATTGATCTGCTGCCAGGCTTGTTGCCTGATCAAGCTCATCTCCGCTAAAAGTGAGTCGAACCAATGAGGGGGAAACTTGCTCTCTTTTGGTAAGCACGACATCGAATAGTCGATATGGGCGAGTGCCAGCCATGTTACGGCTCCTGCGGACAGCAATGGATAGTATGGAATGAAGGAGGCTGATACCCTACCAGAATTCAAAATAATAATCATTCTTATTTATTGCTGGAATTGGCTTTCTATGTGGCTATAACTCAGGACAGAGTGACTCTTTGCGAGATATGCATACCAAAAGGGGGAAGCCAATGGCTTCCCCCTTTTGTCGACATGCCTTTATCGATACAAGCAGTTACTTGGCCGCTTTGGCAATGGCTGCACTCAATGTCTGACTACTGGTCGCACCGGGAATAACCGTGGTGTTACTGGCGTTAGCCCCATGCGTTGGCATGACCATCAGTGTGGGTGTTCCCATAATGCCGAGATTCTGTGCAAGCGTCATGGTGTCGTTAATCCATGCATCGGCTGCGGAGCGATTCGCGTCCACGTCATGGCGCGTTACGCCCACGCGCTCGGCAACACGCTGGATATCACTGTCCTGCAATTTGCCTTCGTCCTTGCCAGTGGCATAAATACCGTTGTGGTAACGGAGATAAGCCTTGGCCCCTTTATCCTTGAAGACTGTCAAACCGGTTTCTGCGGCTTGAGTCGAGGCCTCCCACTGGTTGCCAAAGATCGGGAACTCCTTGAAGACGTAACGTACTTCAGGATGTGCCTTCATAACGGCTTCGATCTGGGGGGCTGTGTGTGAACAGTACATGCACTGATAGTCAAAGAACTCAACAACAGAGACTTTGGCATTGGCGGGGCCAACGGTAGGCGTTGCCTTGTCATGAATCAGCTCGTCAACATGTGCCAGCGTCTGTTGCTGCAGATTTTGCATCTGCTGTTCCTGTTGCTGCTGTTGAAGATTTTGACTGGCCTGCTGAAGCACTTCAGGATGTTTGGTGATATATGTTGAAGCAATCTGACCGATTTCCTGCTGTTGGTCAGGCGTGAAGCTGCTTGCAAAAGAGTGTAGAGGCAGCGCTGCCAGAGTGCTCAAACCCGCAATGGCGAGAGTTTTACGAAGCGAAGTAGTCAACATGATTACTCTTGTCAGGTTATAAAAATGAGTGAGTGATTCAATGAATAGCGATAACACATTTGTACTCAAAACGGTCAGGATATCGGCATTCTATAGTTTAATCCCTTTAGGGTAACGAAATATGGCCGTAATGTGGATACCCCGCGGCGCTATTACGAGGGCCATCACCCTTCCAATGATGTCCTTAGTGAAGCCCATGCCTCTGCATTGGTCCGGTCAAAACCGATGGGTGAAACAGTAATATGACCCTGTTCGAGTTGATGGGTTTCACTTGATGTATCATTTTCCCGGGCAGTACGTTGGATTTTTAGCCAGAAATACGGGCGGTTACGGGCATCGACACGCTCAATCACGTTGATATCCTCCAATGCACCTGCCCCTTGCCGGGTCACTGACAAAGGCTTCACGTGGGGTACAGATACATCGGGAAAGTTCACATTCAAAACAACGTCTGCTGGCCAACCTTGCCGGTAAAGCTGTGCGATGGTATCGGCAGCGAATGTCTGTGCGGTTTCCCAGGGCACAGCCTGGTTATCCGTGAATGCCTGGCTGAGCGCCATCGCAGGCATTTTGAGGACTAACGCAGCCAAAGCCCCCCCGATGGTACCGGAGTAAGAGGTTTCTGCCCCTACGTTAGCTCCTCGGTTAATGCCCGAAAGCACCAGATCGGGCGGCGTTTCTTTCATCAGGTGGCGTACGGCCACGGCAACACAATCGGTTGGTGTTCCGGAGACGGCGTAACAGCGTTCCCCTTTATGATCAATTCGTAATGGCGACTGCAAGCTGATACTGGTCGCGACACCGCTTTGATCCGTAGCTGGGGCTACTACCCATACTTCTTCCGCCAGGGATTCGGCAGCCCTTTTCAATATTTCGAGTCCGGGTGCATCCAAGCCATCGTCATTGGTAATAAGGATGCGTTCGAGTAGAGTATGCGCCATTATGTGAACATCCTGACGGTCATGCGGGAGATACACCGGAAGCTTTCATCGGTTTCAACAGGCTCTCCCACTGTCTTCATTTAGAAAGGTTAATGGGCTGAACGATCCGGTAACGCATAGGCAATGATGGCATCCCCACTCTGGGCCGAACGAGGTGCACCCCCGGCTGAAATCACCACATATTCCTTACCGGTCGTCGGCGATGTATACACTAGTGGTGCGGCCGTTGCGCCTTCTGGCAGGCGTGTTTTCCATATGACCCGGCCACTTTTTTCATCAATGGCTCTTAGATAATAGTCTCTGGAACCAGCAAAGAACACGAGCCCTCCTGCCGTTGCGGTTGGGCCGCCGCTTGTAGGCATTCCCACAGGAATATTCAAATGGGTTTTTATGCCCAGAAGGCCACTATCCTGAACGGACCCCATGGGAGTCTGCCACACTAATTTGTGGGTATTCAGGTTGATGGCACTCAATGTTCCGAAAGGGGGTGCAATACAGGGTACACCCAACGGTGATTGAAGGTATCTTGCGAATACTCGTTCAATGCCGCCATCTTCCTGATCTTTACTTTTATGCTGCACCAACTGTAATTGCGTGGCCTCACGAATATCATTAACAAACATCAGCCGGTGTGTGGGATCAATCGATATCCCCCCCCAATTCATGCCACCATAAATGCCCGGATATTCAATGTAAGGACGTGATGCCATAGGGGGCGTGAAATCCCCTTGATAACTGGATTGTTTATATTGAATACGGCATGCCATCTGATCAAATGGAGTTAGCCCCCACATACTGTTTTCACTAAGTGTTGTTGCACCAATCCTGGGCATCCCTGTCGAATAGGGTTGTGTGGAGGCAAGGGCAACCCCGTTGGCATGAGGAGCATTGGGCGCTTGTTGTTCATCTACCTCGGTAATGGGCTGACCCGTGACGGGGTCCAATACAAAGATATTGCCCGTCCGAGTGGTTTGGATAAGCGCTTGTACGGATTGGCCCTCATCGTTGTTCACGTACGCCAACACGGGTTGGGAAGGTAAGTCATATCCCCATAAATCATGGTGAACGGTTTGATATTTCCAACGAACCTGCCCGGTATTCGCATCCAGCGCCACGATAGCAGTACTGTATTGATCATGGGTATCCGATGAGGCATTGCCCACATAGCCATGGGGGGTGCTCCCTGTGGGCACAAAGATCAGATGTTCAGTACTATCGTAGGTTGGCGTAGCCCATACACTTGGCGTCGCCAGTGTGTATTTCAATTCGGGCGCTTTGCTAACAGGGATGGGTGTACGCGTGTTTGTACGCGAAGATGAGTTGTCGCCTATATTCCAGGCCCAGGCTTGTTGACCGGTGATCGCATCATAGGCACGTACACTCCCTGTCGGCATCCTGCTGCCTTGCGAATATTTCCAGCCGCCCAAAATGACCAGATGACCTGCCACAACGGGGGAGGCACTAGGGGAGTAGAGCGCTTCCTGGTGTGGTGAATTCTCACCGGGATTTGCCTCTTGTGATGTATCCTGAAGAGACACGATCCCATTTTGCCCAAAGTGACTGCATGGCTTGCCAGAAGCCGCATCCAACGCGATCAGATGCCCATCAGCGGTGGTGACCAGAATACGACGCCGGCATTGCTTTAAAGAATAGGCAGCTTTCTGTTCGGGACTCAGGCTTTGATCCTGCGCTATATCGTAATAGGCGACACTACGGCACCTGTCCTGAGGTGAAATTGCTGAATGTGGGTCATAACGCCATAAGGGCACGCCTGTATCTCCCCTGATGGCTGTAACACTATGCTCAGGCGTACAAGCATAGAGAGTATCACCCACCTGTAAGGGGGTATTTTCATCCGTTCCCGTATGGTTTTCTGCTAACGAACGGCCGGTGTGATACACCCACGCGACTTTCAAGTGTTGAATGTTTTTCGGCGTAATTTGGGTTGAAGGTGAAAAGCGCGTCCCATCGGCATCTCGGCCATAGCTCGTCCAGTTGGGGCTTTGGTCCGGGAGGAGCGATAGGTCCGGAATCTTCCCGGGGGCACGAAACTGCTCATGAGGATAGAAAGAGGCGCCGAAGGTAGCTCCCAGGGCAATAAAGGTCAGTAAGCTGACCCCTAGCTGAATGCTACGCCATACCTTGCCTACTTTAGGTAAATAAGCAGTGCACCATAACGTTAGTAACATCAATAATGCAGGAATTCCCAAACGTGGCACCAGATTCCAGTATGACAGGGACGGCGAATCGTAAAGGCTCCAGGCAAATGTGCCAATGAAAGTAAGAATTGCCCAATGTGCGCTGATGCGCAGGCGGAAGAAGAGCAGTATTGCACCGAGTATATAAGCGCTTCCTGCCACCAGATAATAGAGGGAGCCGCCCAGTAGAAGCAGTCGGAATCCACCTATCGCTAGAACGAGGCCTCCTATCAAGAGGACAAGCGCAATAAGCAGACGAAAAAATGAACGCAAACGGGTTGGAGGCGTTGTGCTTGTTGCACTACCTTCGGCTCTCCGGGACTGTTGTAATTCATTGCTACCCGAATGCATAGGTGTATCCATAAAACGTTATCCCTGACGATTCCAACGCCCCTCGCTGGGCGTGCTCATTATTCTGCAGCATTCACCTATAGCTGAAAAAGTTGTTTTCGAGGCTATAGCGTTTCATCCCGTCCATGTTACTGGTTATCTCGCCACGCCGCGAGGTATTCGTTAGTGCAGTATATGCGTAATTACATGCTTTCTCTTAATGCCATTCGGGGTCTTTCAACTGTGGATACTGAAAGGCCTTTAACCACCATAAGGCAGCGGGCCCCAACTGATTTCCCCTTAGCCAAACTGCATCACTGTTTACACGGCGTGGCCACCCAGGTACCTGCAGCTCTACAAGCCGGCGGCGACCATAGCGCTCAACCAGAATTTTCGGTAGCTCTGCCCAGCCCAGCCCATCTTCAGCCATTTCGAGCACCATCAGATAATCGGATGCCGACCAAAGAGGTCCTCGTACTTCTCCATTAAGCTGAGTACTGACCTGCAGCTTGCGGTAGCGTGCCAATCGCGCGCTCCCATCCTGGTCCTTTTGTGCCAGAGGGTGCTCTTTGGCAACATAGATGCTGAGCTCGCTATAGTGCCCCAGGGATTCCACCTGAATATCATCAGGATAATGATCATTTCTGGAAAGAAGCCCCAATTGCGCCCGCCCGTCCTTGATGTAATCAATGACAGCTTGACCCTCTGCATCCAGCCACTCGAGAGAAATATCCGGGAATCTAGCAGCAAAGTTGTGCAGTAAACGCCGTTTGGGATCTGGCTGGAAAACATCGGAAGAGGCGAGCGTAAGACGTATTTCAGCGGGTGACGACAGGCGCATACTTGCACGTGCCAGACGTTCCTGCGCATCCAGTATTTCTTGAGCGTAACCCAGTATCTCCTTACCAAATGGCGTAAGAGAAGGGTAACGCCCACTTCTATCGAACAACGTATTGCCCAGATCAATTTCCAGATTGGCGATAGCCGTACTAATCGTGGATTGGGTCTTTCTGAGCTGCCGTGCGGCGGCCGAGAATGAGCCCTGTTGAGCGGCGGCCACAAAAGCCTCTAAAGAATCCGGTGAGTAGATCATCCGACCCTCTTATGTATTGATAAACACGATACAATCTATCTTTTAACTATAGATAAATATGATGATAATTGTCGCATAAAGATGATTCGAGGTGGTTATACCATTGTTCTTTTCATCAAAACCGTCTTTCTGCATAGGTGAATCTTGAGTGGGTATTTCTCTGAATGGAACTCACTCTACAAGGCCAATATGTATTTTTGCGTACCTGCCATGATTTATGTAAGTGCCATAGCTGTACAGGTGCCAAAAAACAATTTCTATACGAAATAATGTCTATACGCATGTCGGTCTCACCTGTGCCTTAACATAGGATATTAATGCAGGAAAGTATCATGGATCATATTTTGAAATCTGTAAGTCATGGCCGGGGAAGTCAAACCAATCACATTCGCCAGGCAGGCCAATCTACAAACATCAGCAGCGTTGGACATCATCGTAAAAAAGCCTGTTTCTTCCTGCTGGGTGCTATTTTGCTGGAAGTAATGGGCACGTCCTTGTTGACATACTCTGCACGTGAAGGTGAATGGCTAGGCTATCTGATCATGGGTATTACGATCACCGCGTCATATTACCTACTGTCTTGCGCAGTTAAGCATATCCCTGTCGGGATTGCCTACGCGATCTGGGAAGGGGTTGGTATGGTTGCATTGGCCGCCATTGGATGTTTCTTCTTTGAAGAGGCTTTGTCTCTTAAGAAGTTGGTCGGTCTGATGCTTGCTGTGATTGGTATTGTGTGTGTTTCGCTGGGCGAAAGGAAATCTGCATAACCCAGTGTTTGTTCAAATGACCATTCAGGTCAGAGGTAGGTAGTAAATGAATCCTGTTGCACTTGTATTTGTTGTTAGTTCAGCATTGTTCGATATCCTGTCGAATATTTGTTTAACCTATTCCAAAGGCTTTCGCCATCTTAAGTGGGGGGTGCTGGCCATCGTATTGATCTGGGCCTCATTTGGCTTGATCGGTGCTGCAGTTGTCCACGTGGATATCTCTGTTGCCTACGCCTTATGGGGCGGAATAGGGGTTTTGGGGACTGCCTTGGCTGGCCGGCTCCTGTTTGGACAAAAACTAAGCCCTATAGGATGGCTGGGTATTATTTGCGTTATTGCCGCAATTCTTATATTTACACTTTAACCAGGATATGTATATATAAGAATATCCACTTGCCGTTGCTCATTTATATAAATAACACGATAAGATGTCGCTTCTCTTTAAACATAAAGGTAGCGACATTTTTACTTTGTATTGAACCGTATCTAGTCCATTAATTGTGCAAACAAGAGCGAAGAATATATAGCTTATTATTCATGTGGTATAAGTTGTATTTTTCCCATTATTTTATTTATCGCATTTATAACTGATTCAGCCCTTCCATGAAAGGCTTGCTTGCTATAAGTATCACGTACATAGGAAAGCGCATTTTTTCCATACGTATCAAGCAGAGCAGGATTATTAACAACATTCTCCAGGGTCTCACACAACGCTTTAGCAGGATCTCCTTCAAGAAGGAAACCAACATGTTTGTGTTTGATGACATGGGTAAGTTCACCCACAGGGGTGGCCATGAGAGGTAAACCTGCATTCATGGCTTCATGAGCGGCGATGCACATCCCTTCGAAAAGAGAAGGCTGAAGATAGGCGTGTTGGTGAGAAAGAAATTCTTCAATGTCATTTGAATGGCCGGGTAAAGAGATTACCTTTTCCAGTCCCCACTCTTCCCTCTGTTGTTCTAGTATTTTACGTGTTTCACCCTCTCCCAGAATAGTGACACGTAAGCGATTAGCCCATTCAGGATGCTTTTCGAGGAATAGGGCAATCCCTTCAAGAAGTACGGAATAATTCTTTTGAGAACAGAGTCGACCCAGACTTCCAAGACGCAATTCTGAGCAACCATCCCATCCATGTGCCTGAGGCGCTTTTTCATTGCAATAATAAAGCGGCCAGTTCATGACTTTATGTTCAGGGATTTGTAAGTCATTCTTCAGAAATTGAACGACAGTATGGGAATCTCCAATCCATAGTTTGGAGATGTTTTTCGTCAAACGTGTATTTTTTTGAGCAAAAGTACTGTTCTTGAAACTGATCACGGGGACGCCTGTCAGCTTACCCGCTATTTGCCCAATAAAGGTTGCACGGTTCAGCGAGGTCATTATTACATCGGGGCGGAAGGCCAATATCCTCTTGATAAAGGCCAATAAAACAAGATTCTTGCTGCGGCGTTTATTAAATAATACGTCGTAGGGTAACCCTTCTTCCTCAAGCCTTGTCGCAGCGCCCATATCCCGAGGCTCACAGGCAGTGATATAAACCTGATGGCCGAGACAATGAATCGATTTGACGATATCAGCAACGGCATATTCAGCACCTCCGGCCTCCAGGCTGGTAATCAAATATAGTATCTTCATGTTCACTTTTTGATGCTGCGGCCAAGAGCTTGCTCAGCCTTTATGTATGTGCATTTGGATTGTTTTTAAATAATCAGTTATAAATTTTGGCGAATAATATACCGGAATAAAACAAGTGGTTATATATCAAAAAAATCAAACAATATGGATGATCTACATATTAACGGCCATATTGTTAAAATAGAGTTAAGGATTTTCATTCCTGAGATAAAATAACAATTTAATAGGCGATCTGTTATACACCATGATAGTTGTAATGATGCGATAGTTAGTTGTAGTGATGTGTTGGATAGTTGTAGTGATGAGGTAGATAGTTGTAATGATGTGGTAGATAGTTGTAGTGATGTGGTAGACATTTGTACTGCCTTGGTAGAACTACAAGGTCAGGTTACGTCTCTTCGATCGTGGCAAGATTTTCTGTTTGGATGTGGTTATGATGGGGGAAACCTCTCTCTAGCGGGATATCACGTTATGTCATCACTTTTTTCATTATTTGAAGGCAAGGCTTCCCCTTTGCTTTCTTCCAGCCTGGATTCCGTTATTGATTCGGCACTCCATGACAAACGACTGGTTGGCACAGTGGTAGCGGTTGCGATAGACGGAGAAATGGTCTATCACCGCGCAGCAGGTTATGCCGATCGCGAAACCAAACGCGAGATGAAGACCGATACGTTGTTTCGTCTGGCCTCTGTATCCAAGCCTTTGGTAACGGCAGCTGTCATGACACTTGTGAATCAGCAGAAGATTCAGTTGGATGATGTGATTAACCCTTGGTTACCCGAGCTTGATCCTCATTTGAAAGACGGAACACGTGTTTCTATTACCTTGCGGCAATTGCTTAGCCACCAGGCCGGCCTTTCCTATGGTTTTTATGAAAAACCGGGGCATACCCCCTATGCAGATGCCGGAGTTTCAGATGGTTTGGATGCGGCTACCATTACGTTGGAAGAAAATATAAAACGATTGGGAACAGTACCTTTGCTTTTTAGTCCGGGTGAAGACTGGCATTACTCTCTTGCCATTGATGTAGCAGGCTTATTAATAGAGCGTGTGTATGGAAAGACGCTACCCGAGGCCTTTAAGGAGCTGGTTGCAGATCCTCTGTCCATGGATAATACCGGATTTTCTACAGATACTGATTCAGATATTGCTACCCCCTATGTCAATGATGTGTCTTCTCCCCATTTATTGAAAGAGGGAGAGCGGATCGCTGATGAAGATAATGGAGAGGTTGGAGTGACCTTCAGCCCCAGTCGTATTTTCAACAAAGAGGCATTTCCCTCCGGTGGGGCCGGGATGTACAGCTCTGCGCTTGATGTACTGCACTTGCTTGAAGCGCTACGCCTGAATAATGGTGACTTGTTGCCTTCGGAATTGATTGAAGAGATGGCAAAGGATCAGACAGGTGGAAAAGCCTTGGCAGGTATGCCGGGCGCTGGATTTGGTTTGGGATTTGCGATTTTGCGGACGCCTGATCTGGCAAATTCTCCTTTGTCGGCAGGGTCATGGTGGTGGGATGGGGTATATGGCCATTCGTGGTTTGTTGATATTGAACGCGAGGTTAGTGTCGTCGCGCTTACAAACACCCTCTACGAAGGTATGTCGGGTCAGTTTGCGCATGATTTGAAACAGGTAATCGGGAAGGTTGTCGAGACGAAGTGAATGCTTACTTCACGAATATCAATGCTTCTTGATAAAGTTCACGGACAAGTGCAGCCCTCCTGAACACACGGCTTCATCATTCATAATGAAGTAGTTGCCTGTATCAAGGGGAAGCTATCCCCTTATCCCCTTGATGGAAAAAAGGTTTATTTCCCAATACAGAAACTGCCGAAGATTTCACCCAATAAGTCATCGGCCGTAAATTCACCGGTAATTTCTCCCAATGCCTGTTGTGCTGAGCGCAGGTCTTCAGCCAGTAATTCACCGGCTCCGCCTTCATTAAGCTGCAGGGCGCCTGTTTCCAATGATGCTTTGGCACGTTCCAATGCTTCAAGGTGCCTGCGGCGGGCAGAAAACTGCCCTTCATTAGTGGCGTTGTAACCCATGACGTTCTTGAGATGGCTTTTCAAGTTATCCACACCCAGCCCTTGCTGAGCGGAGATTCGGATCACGGGAGGGGTTGTGGATAAATTGCTTTCACTCCCTTCTCCACTCAAATCTACCTTGTTACGCACCAGAGTCAATTGCTCCGGATGAGGCAATCGTGACACGAATTCGGGCCAGATCTCTTGTGGATCAAGTGAATCTGTAGAGGTTGCATCCACCAGCAGCAATACGCGATCGGCCTTTTCGATCTCATCCCAGGCACGCTGTACGCCTATTTTCTCTACAGCATCGGGTGTATCACGCAAACCGGCAGTATCAATAAGATGAAGCGGCATACCCTCCAGATGGATGTGCTCACGTAATACATCCCGTGTGGTTCCTGCAATATCAGTCACAATGGCACTATCACGCTCGGTGAGCGCGTTTAGAAGGCTGGATTTACCTGCATTGGGGCGGCCGGCAATCACCACGCTCATCCCTTCACGCATCAGTGAGCCTTGTGCGGCAGAGGCCATTACACTTTCAAGCCGCTCCTGAATGTTTTGCAGACGTGAAGCCACAATGCCATCGCCAATAAAGTCTATCTCTTCTTCGGGAAAGTCAATGGCAGCCTCAACATAGACACGCAGTTCGATCAATGCAGTAGTTAGGGCGCTTATACGTTTTGAAAACTCTCCTTGAAGGGAGCGTAAGGCATTCGATGCTGCTGCACGTGAACTCGCTTCAATGAGATCACTGATCGCTTCCGCTTGTGCCAGATCCAGTTTGTCATTAAGGAAAGCGCGTTCTGAAAATTCGCCCGGGCGGGCAAGCCGAGCACCCAGTTGCAATGTGCGTTCAAGCAACCAGTCGATAATGACTGGCCCACCATGGGCCTGAAGCTCCAGTACATCTTCCCCTGTGAAGGAGTGAGGGCCTGGAAAATAGAGTGCTATACCGTGATCTATGACACTGCCGTCTTCTGCCAGAAAGGGACCATAATGTGCGTGACGTGCTTTGGGAGCGAAGCCCAGAATGGCGTGGGCCAACTCACTCACTTTCCTGCCGGAAAGTCTGACAATCCCGACGCCACCTCTGCCCGGTGGAGTGGCTTGTGCACTGATGGTGTCCTGATCGAATGAACTGAGCGGTACTGACATAACGGTAATCGATCCTGAAATGCTACCCTTGAGGGCTACATGAGCATCAAATGGCAAATGAATTTTAAAAGCAAAAAGCCGGTACCATAGGGGGTGGCCCGGTACCGGCTAATCTCACATTGGAATTTTATAGTAATGAAATCCCGATGCGATGGTTACGCTTTTTTTACGGCTTTCCTGGCATCACCTTTTTCAATCTGTTTGGTGATGAAATATTGCTGCGCCATTGAAAGCACGTTGTTGGTGATCCAGTACAGAACCAGACCTGCCGGGAACCACATAAAGAAGATGGTGAAGATGATGGGCAGCATCTTCATGACCTTCGCCTGCGTGGGATCCGGAGGCGTAGGGTTCAGCTGCTGTTGCAGGAACATGGACGCACCCATGATGATAGGCAGAATAAAGTATGGATCTATTGCAGAGAGGTCATGAATCCAGAGCATGAAGGGCGCATGACGCAATTCAACGGATTCTCTCAGCATCCAGTAAAGCGCGATAAAGACCGGCATCTGGATCACCATCGGTAAGCATCCACCGATCGGGTTGATCTTCTCTTTCTGATAGAACTTCATCATCTCCTGAGAGACTTTCTGGCGGTCATCGCCGTATGTCTCACGGATACGCTGAATTTCCGGGCCCATTTTGCGCATCTTGGCCATGGATTTATAACCCTTGGCAGAGAGCGGCAGCAGGATCAGTTTGACGACACAGGTCAGCAAAATGATGGACCAACCCCAGTTGCCAATCAGGCTGTGAATTTTTGACAGCAGCCAGAACAAGGGTGTTGAGAGGAACCAGAGCCAACCATAATCGATAGTTAGCTGTAGATTGGGTGCCGTCGCCAACAATTGATCACGGTATTTGGGGCCCACGTAAAGTGTTGCGCCTAGTGTGCCTGTACTTCCCGCAGCAATCTGTTGTTGGGGGCCTGCAAAACCAGCGACTGTCCGGCTGGCATTGTCTACCCGACCATAATACAGGTTGCTTTGATTGGCATTGGGCACCCAGGCGCTAACGAAATATTGCTGGATAATTGAAACCCAACCACCATTCGCAGTCATGTTATGGAAATCATGATCACGAATGTCGTCAAAGCTGACCTTCTGGTATCGGTTATCAGGTGTAGAGAACGCCGCGCCGAGGTAGGAATGAGCGCCCATACCGTGTGATTCAGTGGGATCAGGCGACTGATCACGTGCCAGTTCACCAACGAATTGCGCATTTATCGGCGCATTACTTTGGTTGTTAAGCAGATAATCCACACGAACTGCATAGGAGCCTCTGGTCAACGTGAAACGTTTGGTGACCTGAACACCGTTGACACTGGTATGCAGGTTGACCACCAATTGTTTTTGATCCGGACTTAATGTGTAGTCGGTCTGATCGGCAGAGAAGTGCAGTTGGTCACTTTTGCCGCCCAGTTGAATTCCCGAGCGAGCAATATAATCAAGTGACTTGCTGTTATCCAGCAGAACAAAAGGCGCATTTGAATTTAGCGACTTGGTCTGTTTGGGCAGTGCTGCATAAACAATGTCTCCCCCTTCCGGGTTGATATGCAGCTGAAGCACGTTGGTGTTTACATCAATGAGTGATGAAGCACCACTGCCTTTGGATGCGTTATCCAGGCTACCCTGGGTAGCATCACCATTCGCACTTGGCTGATTATCGGAGCCGGGTACTTGAGGTCCGTCGCCAGTGCTCGAGGCACCATTCGCCTGTTGCTGAGCATTAGATTGCTGTGCAACAGTTGGATTCTGCTGGGAATTATTCGGTTGGTGGTAGTCCTTGTTCCACTGCATCACCATCAGGTAAGCCAGAATGGCGATTGGAATCAGGATTATAATGCGTTTCAAATCCATGAGGGATAAGCCCGGTGATAGGTGTCGAAGCGGAATGCGTAGCTAACCTGCCAAGGATACCGCCCATACATAAGTGCTAATAGCAAATAAGTGCATATTGAGAGTGCGTATATGCACAATATTGATGGTTCTCATTCTAGGACATTTGTTTATCCTCGCCTAACCTGAAGTCGACTTCATTCAGACCTGGCGATGATAGTGCCCATTAATGATGCCTGCCATCACGTGCACAAGCATGCCATTGCTAGCCTTTAACATATCAGCTAACGCAGACTTTTCCAGTGCACTCAAGCCGTTGTCGGCCTACTTTGCCCGGTGTTGCCTTGCCCGGTATCGGTGGCGCGTGTTTCTGCTCTGTGCTTCCCGTTGCCAGAAGTGCTTTTCTGCTCTTTTCCAGCCTGTTTCCTGATATCGTTCTCGAGCCTTTTCCACATCATGTCGAGTTGCTGTCTTAATACAGGCCCCTCGATGTCTGCGACGCCTCTGCGAGACAAAACAACAATATCAACAGCGGGTAAACGATGTTGACGCATTCGAATGGATTCGCGCGTCAGTCGTTTAAGCAAATTGCGATCCACGGCCCGTTTCTGATTCTTGCGACTGAAAACGAGCCCCACCCGGACATGCCCATGCGAGTTCGGGCAAGCGAGCGCTAATAGCCCCTTGCCGTATATCTTGAAGCAGGCATTGTTGAATACATGCCCGAATTCCGCGCTGGTCAATATTCTTAACGAGCGTGGAAAAGGGTGGGTCGCCAACTGTTTGGCCATGAAGGCCTCTCTCTTTAACGTTTCCAGGATAGTACCAGAAGGAAAAACGAGAGATTAGGCGCTCAGGCGTTTACGGCCTTTGGCACGACGACGAGCCAGAACCTGACGGCCGCGTTTGGTTGCCATGCGAGCACGGAAACCGTGGTCACGTTTACGTTTCAGTACGCTGGGTTGAAAAGTGCGTTTCATAACGTCTTTCCCCGAAAATTAATCAATGTAAGTGTAAGGGTGAATCGCGAATCAGAGATAAGCACGATTCATTCAAGAGCGGGGATTTTAGAGAATACGCGGCCCGTTAGCAATTTTTCTCTGCAAAGTAATGGTTTTTTTTCATTTTCAGCATGTTTTTCGAGGTTGAAAACCCATTATTTCTGTGGGTTTCTTTGTGGATAACCTTTGTATGAGCAATGTATAAGCTGGGATCAAGCTGTTGCAGTTTCCAAAATCAACAAGTTGCAGCTATTTTCAGTAAGGTTATGCACAGGGTGTATCGATTGGCCTAAAGGTGTGGATAACTGGCCCAATCACCGATAAACTAGTCAGGATTACTTTCATATTGCATTTAACAGGGTTCGTATCCAGCTTTTTGGCGATACATTAATTTTATATTCATTACTAGAGTGACGTTCACGTATCGGTATGCACAGGGCTGTTGTCGTTGACTGACGCCTCTTTACCAGTGTTCATTGATCTCGTTGATTTCACGTCGTCGTTCCTGTGGTGTGTTCCGTTTTTTGCAATTTCAGTTTTAAGGTGGGCGAATCGACGTGTCGATAGCACTATGGCAAAAATGTCTTGACTCTCTTCAGTACGAGTTGAGCTCTCAACAGTTCAATACCTGGATCAGGCCTCTTCAAGTAGAGGAAGGTGAGGGTAATGCACTGGTATTGTTGGCTCCCAATCGTTTCGTACGTGATTGGGTGAATGACAAGTTCCTGAAGCGTATTAATGAATTGCTTCGTGAAATGGCGCCGGACAAGCCACCTTTGGTGAGTCTGGGGATCGGTAGTCGTCGCACGGTATCGAACCCTGTAACGGCGACACCGACTCCCAAACCAGCATCCTCAGTTGCGCCGGCTGTTCATCGTAGCTCGGCACCCTCCCGCTCCTCCTTTTCAGGGGACGTCGAGCCAGAAGAGAGCGAATCGGAAGCACAGGAATCCGGTTCTTCCAACCGTCATGTTCAGGTCGAAGGCAGTCTGAAACACCAAAGTGGTCTGAATCCCAGTTTTACCTTTGATACCTTTGTCGAGGGCAAGTCAAACCAGCTGGCGCGTGCGGCATCACGGCAGGTTGCCGAAAATTCAGGGGGCGCCTATAACCCACTCTTTCTCTATGGTGGTGTCGGGTTGGGTAAAACTCACTTGATGCATGCTGTGGGGAATCACATGGCTGGTTTGCGGGAAAATGCGCGTGTTGTCTATCTGCATTCCGAGCGTTTTGTAGCAGACATGGTAAAAGCGCTTCAGTTGAACGCCATCAATGATTTCAAGCGTTTCTATCGTAGTGTGGATGCCCTGTTGATCGACGATATTCAGTTTTTCGCGGGTAAAGAGCGTTCCCAGGAAGAGTTTTTCCATACGTTCAATGCTTTGTTGGAAGGCGGTCAGCAGATGATTCTGACGTCTGACCGCTACCCCAAAGAGATTTCCGGTGTGGAAGAACGCCTTAAGTCTCGATTCGGGTGGGGGCTAACAGTTGCGATTGAGCCGCCCGAGCTGGAAACGCGCGTTGCCATTTTGATGAAAAAGGCAGAACAGTCCCATGTGGATCTGCCTCATGATGCTGCCTTCTTTATTGCCCAGAAGATTCGTTCGAATGTTCGTGAGCTCGAAGGTGCATTGAAAAAGGTGATTGCTGACTCCCACTTCATGGGGCGCCGGATTGATCAGGAATTTATACGAGAATCCCTGAAAGACCTGCTGGCATTGCAGGACAAGCAGGTCAGCATCGATAATATCCAGCGTACCGTGGCGGAGTACTATAAAATCAAGGTGGCAGACATCCACTCCAAGCGCCGTTCACGTTCGGTTGCACGGCCGCGACAGGTTGCCATGGCGCTGGCCAAGGAGCTGACGAGCCACAGTTTGCCGGAAATTGGTGATGCCTTCGGCGGCCGCGATCATACGACGGTATTGCACGCATGTCGTAAAGTGGCTGCCCTGAAGGAAGAGAGCGCTGATATTCGTGAAGACTACAAGAATCTTATGCGCCTGCTGACCAGTTAGTATCGGCAAAGAATATTCGGTTGTCAGGTGTATCGATTACGTGTCAGATACGGTGATTTGTGTAGAGAAGTGAGGTCAGCTGGGAATATCTCCTGGCGCTACCCACAGGCATTAACGCTGATACGAATTCGATAGAGAACATTTTTTCAAAGAGTTTTTAAAAGAGAGCGGCCACGATGAAATTCTCCATCTCACGCGAAGCCCTTTTGCGTCCCTTGACCCTGGTTGCAGGTGTCGTTGAGCGTCGTCAGACCTTGCCTGTACTGTCCAATGTTCTATTGATGGCAGGCGGTGATGGCCTTGAATTAACGGGTACTGACCTTGAAGTTGAATTGGTAGGTCATGCTCAGCTGGATTCTTTGGAAGAGTCCGGTTCTACAACGGTTCCAGCGCGAAAGTTGATGGACATTTGCCGTTCCCTGCCCGAGGGTTCTGTCATCGGTTTCTCTTTGGAAGACGGGCGTGCAGTACTTCGTGCAGGACGCTCCCGCTTTACGCTGTCTACCTTGCCTGCCGCCGAGTTCCCCAATATTGATCAGAGCAAACACAGTGCTGAACTGACGCTACCACGCTCCTTGCTCAAACGCCTGATCGATGCCACTTCCTTTGCCATGGCACAGCAGGATGTACGTTATTATCTCAATGGTATGCTGTTCGAGCTTGAGCCTAATACCGTGCGTGTGGTTGCAACCGATGGGCACCGCTTGGCCCTCGCTGAAAGCGATGGTGAGGTAGCGCTCTCTGAAGCCCAACGTCTGATCCTGCCACGTAAAGGGGTCCTGGAGCTGGGTCGCCTTCTGGATGATACCAATACGCCGATCACACTGATTTTGGGACCGAACCACCTTCGCGCACGCACGGGTGGCTATGTATTCACCTCCAAATTGATTGATGGGAAATTCCCTGATGTGAACCGCGTGATGCCAAAAGGCGGGGACAAACAGCTGGTGGCGGAGCGTGCTGAATTGCGTCAGGTATTAACGCGCGCGTCTATTCTGTCGAATGAAAAATACCGTGGTGTTCGTTTTTATCTCGAAGCCAACAACCTGCGTGTTCAGGCCAATAACCCTGAACAGGAAGAGGCAGAGGAAAACATTAGTGTTGATTACAACAGCCCTGAGTTGGAAATTGGTTTCAACGTGGGGTATCTGGTAGATGTACTCAATGTCATCCCTACCCAGAAAATCAATATGACAATGTCTGACTCCATCTCCACCACACTTCTAGAGGCCGTCCCGGGGGATGATGAAGAGTCTACGCCCGGATTCAAGGCTCGTTACGTTGTCATGCCTATGCGTCTCTAATGGGAGTTGAAGGTTATTGTCTTCCCATTCAGGGTAACTGGTCTGCCTGCATGAGGCTGGTTACCCGGGTCCCTTTCCCCGCTCCTTTCCTGCGTGCATCCTATCAACGGCACTTTTTTTGCTTATCTATTCCGACGCCATACTCTTCACCCAACGATTTTTTCCCTGACAGGCGCCTTTTCCATGCCTCTTGAACGTATTCACATGACAGGGTTACGCAATCTTCAGCAGGTGGATTTTTCTCCGTCTCCCCGCGTGAATCTGATCGTTGGTCCAAATGGTAGTGGCAAGACCAGTATTCTTGAGGGGCTCCATTTATTAGGGCTGGGGCGTTCATTCAGAGCTCGACAGTTCAAGCCGATCATTCATTTTGATAGTGATGGGTTGACTGTTTTTGGGCGTCTTTCAGGCCATCCACCCAGTTCTATAGGTATTCAGCGGCGCCGTGACAGTGATACCTTGTTGATGCGCAAGGATGGGCAAACGATTGATCGCATCAGCCAGTTGGCAGAGCTTTTACCGCTCCAATTGATTGATAGCCAAACCTTCGAACTGATTGATGGCTCACCCAAGGCCAGGCGGGAATATCTTGATTGGGGTGTCTTTCATGTGGAGCCAGCGTTTTATGACTGTTGGAAACGCATGAGAAGAGCACTTAAACACCGCAATGTGTTGCTGAGATATGGTACAATTGACCGCATTTCAATGCGTGCCTGGAATCAGGAGCTCGCGAGGGAAGCTACGCGTCTGGATCAGTTCCGAAGTGACTATGTAGAGCGTCTTGCGCCGATCTTTAATGAGCTTCTTGGGCAGTTGGCTACGTTGCCGGATATTTCGTTGGGCTATTATCGGGGGTGGGATCGCAAACGCCCCTTGGAAGAGATTCTGGAAGCGAATATCAATAGTGATCAGCAAATGGGCTTTACCCAACAGGGCCCTCAGCGTGCTGACTTGCGTATTCGTATTGGGAAACGCCCGGCAACGGAGGTGCTTTCCCGAGGGCAACAAAAAGTTGTGGTCAGTGCCCTCAAATTGGCTCAAGGGCAGCTGCTTGAGGAAATGACCCAACGGCATTGTCTTTATTTAATCGATGATCTGGCCGCTGAGCTGGATGCAGGTCATCAACAGCGCTTTTTTGAGTTGCTTGAAAAACAGCAGGGCCAGAGTTTCATCACTGTGATTGATAAAAGCGGCATCTCACCGTTTTTACAGGAAGATCACGGAGTGTTCGAGTTAATAGCGGGGCGCATTGCTACTGTCGAGTGATGTCGATACTTGTTGATGCAGTCTGCCATTGCTGCTGTCGCGAGGTAAAAGCGGTAGCCGGTATCATCTTTCAGGGTCAGCAATTTAGTGGCAGTACAACAAGTATCGACAAGCAGTAGTGAAAGAAATAGCGTTACCGTAGAGAGTCTGGTAATCCTTCTGCCTTATGGGGCAGAGTTTGGCGACAATAAAGGGTGTCGTCCATCAGTTCAGGAGTGAACATGAGCGAACAATCTTACGATTCATCGAGTATCAAGGTTCTAAAGGGGCTGGATGCAGTACGCAAGCGCCCTGGTATGTACATTGGCGATACCGATGATGGCAGTGGCCTGCACCATATGGTGTTCGAGATCGTCGATAACTCTATCGATGAAGCACTGGCGGGGCATTGCGACGAGATTTCGGTGGTGATTCATGCCGATGAATCCATCAGTGTATCGGACGATGGCCGTGGTATTCCGACAGAAATGCACGCAGAAGGCGTGTCCGCGGCAGAGGTCATTCTGACAGTACTGCACGCGGGTGGTAAGTTCGATGACAACTCCTACAAAGTGTCAGGTGGATTGCATGGTGTAGGGGTCTCGGTCGTTAATGCCCTGTCTTCACAACTGGATCTTACCATCTGGCGTGGAGGCCATGTTCACTCTCAGACCTACGCTCACGGTGTTCCTCAAAAGCCGTTGGAAGTGGTGGGTGAAACAGACCGTACTGGCACCCGCATTCATTTTGTTCCTTCACCGGATACGTTTGCGAATATCGAGTTTCATTATGAAATTCTTGCCAAACGGCTGCGTGAGCTTTCGTTCCTTAACTCTGGTGTCGCAATCCGCCTGACAGACGAGCGTGATGGCAAGGAAGAGCTATTTCACTATGAAGGCGGCCTTAAAGCCTTCGTTGAACATCTTAACCGCAATCGTACAACGATCAATCCGGTGTTCCACTTCATGGTGGACCGTGAAGATGGCATCAGCGTTGAAGTTGCGATGCAGTGGAACGATACCTACAACGAAAACCTGTTGTGTTATACCAACAACATTCCCCAGCGCGATGGTGGGACGCATTTGGCCGGCTTCCGTGCTTCATTGACACGTACGCTGAACAGCTATATTGAAGCCGAGGATTTGCAGAAGAAGGCAAAAGTTGTCACTTCAGGCGATGATGCTCGCGAAGGTTTGACGGCTATTATCTCGGTGAAAGTACCGGATCCGAAATTTTCTTCGCAGACCAAGGACAAACTGGTTTCCTCTGAAGTGAAAACGGCTGTTGAGCAGGAGATGGGGCGTCATTTCTCCGAATATCTGCTGGAGCATCCCAACGAGGCCAAAATCATCGTGAACAAGATGATTGATGCGGCACGAGCCCGTGATGCTGCCCGTAAAGCGCGTGAAATGACACGTCGCAAAGGGGCGCTCGATATAGCAGGCTTGCCCGGTAAACTTGCTGACTGTCAGGAGAAAGACCCATCCAAGTCAGAACTGTATCTGGTGGAGGGTGACTCCGCGGGTGGTTCAGCCAAGCAGGGGCGTGACCGCCGGACTCAGGCTATTTTGCCGCTAAAGGGAAAAATTCTTAATGTGGAGAAAGCACGCTTCGACAAAATGCTTTCCTCTGCTGAAGTTGGCACGCTCATTACCGCATTGGGTTGTGGTATTGGCCGTGAAGAATTCGACCCTGACAAGTTGCGTTATCACTCCATCATTATCATGACAGATGCTGATGTTGATGGTTCTCACATTCGGACTCTGCTACTGACCTTCTTTTTCCGTCAAATGCCGGAGCTGATCGAGCGCGGACATATATTTATTGCACAGCCGCCACTTTATAAAATCAAACGTGGCAAGCAGGAGATGTATCTGAAAGACGAAGCAGCCATGGAGCAATACCTGGTCACCACTGCGCTGGATGGCGGTAGTCTGCATGTCAATGAGACGGCGCCCGGTATTACGGGGGCTGAGCTGGAAAAACTGATTATGCAATATCAGGATGTGAAGCACCGTTTGCATCGGCTCTCCCGCGTCTACCCTGCCAAGGTACTGGAGCAAATGATCCATGTTCCAGTGCTGAGCGATACTGACCTGAGCGATCAGAACAAGGTCAATACGTGGATGGATGCGCTTTCCATTCGTATGCAGGCACTGAGCGAATACGAAGGGGATGCCAGTTACGAGTTCTCGACCCAGTTTGACGAAGAGCGCTCTCTCTACTTCCCTAAAGTCGGTATCAAGGCCCACGGTGTGGTAACCGATTATATGCTCGGCATCAGCTTTTTCCGCTCGCCGGACTATGCAGCCATGGTGTCTCTGGGTGAAACACTCAATGGCTTGCTTGAAGAAGGCGCCTATGTTGCTCGGGGTGAACGTCGCTCTGAGGTTCACGACTTTGGGCAGGTACTGGATTGGTTGTTGCGTGAAGCACAGCGTGGTTTATCTATTCAGCGTTACAAAGGTCTTGGTGAGATGAACCCGGATCAGCTATGGGAAACTACCATGGATCCTGATGTTCGTCGTATGCTGCGTGTTTCCATTGAAGATGCTGTTGTGGCTGATCAGATGTTTAATACTCTGATGGGTGACGAAGTCGAACCACGCCGCGATTTCATTGAACAAAACGCTCTGGTTGCTAATCTGGACGTCTGATCTGATTGCGGACGCTTTGTCGTCCTGTTTTGACGCTGAAAAGTCCCATACCGAATTTGGACGGTATGGGACTTTTTCCTTATATAATCTCGGGTCGAACATCCGGGATATGATTAATGACATCTTCTGAGATGTTTAACGTCTCCTCTACCATACGTGGCGGCGTGTGTTTGATCCAATTGGACAAACTAACTGTTTCATAATCGCTGGTTCTGAAAATAGCGATCAATACCAAATCGGTATTTCCCGTATTTTCAACGTAATGTCCCAATCCCTTCGGAACATACCCGATGTCCCCTGCCTTGAAATCATTTGTTGCCGCCTCCGGGCCTGTATTGAAGACGGTCATACGTCCCTGCCCCGACACATAGTATTGCCATTCATCAGTATTTGGATGCCAATGTAGCTCCCTCATGGCGCCCGGTTTCAACACGACTTTGGCTACAGCAATATCTTTGGATACCTTGAAGGTATTACTATCGACGATCGTAACCTCGCCCTTTGATGAATGAATATTCGGCTTTAGCTTGCTCATCGGAAAAACGAAGGGGTGAGCAGGCGCACCCAGCGATGAACTGGCCTGGGACTGGGCAGTGGAGAGTGGTCCCGGGTCTTTCCCCTGAAAAATCCAGCGGTTATGCAGCGGAATATTTTTGAAGGACGATTCTGGCACACCAAAGTTTTTGGCAAGCACTTCGGGGGGGGTGTGGGCCATCCAATCAGTGACAAGCAATGTATTGAATTCCGATGCCTTGCCATCATCGAAGGCAATCAGGAATTCCGTGCCATCCGGGCCCATTCCTTGCAGTGAGTGGGGCAAACCGGGAGGGAAATACCATAGATCACCTTTTTGTACATCAGCGACTTGTGGGCGTCCTTCGGCATCCAGTGTGGTGATACGGCATGTACCATAAAGAACGATGGCCCATTCCGCTTGCTGGTGCCAGTGCATCTCGCGAATGCCATATTTTGACAATCGCATGTTTACGCCGGAAATTTCAGTAGATATAGGGAAATCACTTTCAGTAATCTGGCGCGCCCAACCCCCTTCCTGAAAACGAACATGTGCGTTGCTAAAAGACGACCAGAATTCTGGCATCCCATTAACATCGGTTGCGGGGGGATTTTCACCATCGGGAAATTGGCTGGCCAAATTGGGATTATTGGGCCCTGGATCAGTGTGGCTGCTGTTGCTACCTGAATTGATGCGTCCTTCCGGTGGGAGATCAGGGTTTCCGAAAGAAGCTGCTTTGGCAATAGTGGATAGACCCAAAAATGCGGCAGAGCCAACGCCGCCCAACAACATGCGTCTTCTTCTGGAATCAGTCATGTACCCCTCCTTAGCCTA
The DNA here is from genome assembly GCF_051251085.1 of Cernens ardua. Taxonomy (NCBI): domain Bacteria; kingdom Pseudomonadati; phylum Pseudomonadota; class Gammaproteobacteria; order Oceanospirillales; family Halomonadaceae; genus Cernens; species Cernens ardua. The sequence continues at coordinate 26,743 of NZ_JBPCZH010000004.1, read as the reverse complement.
TTGCAAGAAATCTGGATATCTTGAAGTGAAATGATATTGAGGTTTAAGGTTATCTTAATATTATTTAAAAGTTAAGTGAATATTAAAATAGTATTAAGAAAAAGGTCGCATTGATGAGTAAATCACGATAGGGACTGCCCCCATGAATGCAGGTAACCTCGAAAACTCGAAAAGAAGTGCATGTATGTAGCTTTGTTAGCGATAAAGCGGAGTGTTTCGCTATTGGAGGACATAGAAAAATTTACCAATCCGCCCAATCTGTGAATACTTCCTTGAACGAGGACGAAGGGTAAAAATAAAGAGATGAACTGGGGAAAATGGCAGGGAAAATGAAGGATAATTGTGTAAGGCGTGAGATCACGAGCTACCCATAGGGTAACTCGCAGACTATTTTCTATATCTTCATACCATGTCGAATATTGTTAGCCAACAAGGCAATCATATAGGCCGAAGTCAGAGTTAAAAACGTAGTGATGGACCAGCTGATAATCGTCCAGGCCATGCTGTATTCTCCGTTTTAAAGAAAGCTGCTGGGGTAAGGGGCTTCCTTGAGCAATGAAAATGACAGGTTCGTGGGTTTTCGAATAGCCAGCGTGTCATATTGGCGAGCCAACAGTGTGCAAATATCAGGAAATTTCTGTTTACTGCAAGATTTGAGCGGACAATGCCATGTAAAAAAGCGCTGTCCTATATCCTTACTGCCTTGGAAGCACCTACTCTTTCATGTGCGAGTTCACTCGCCGTTCCTGTCACGGAAGATGTTACGATGGGGCGTAATACACGAAGGCTTTTTCTGACGGTCATTCTCTTGATGGACGAAAGCTGCAACCCCAGCGCATCTATTGCCCATTGGGGTAATAAATCAATACCACCACGCATGAATAGTTGACCTGCCATTCGCCCGAAAGTGTCTTCCGGTCCCGCTTCCTGAAGTATGCGGGCCACTTCCCGAGTCCGGTCATCACAGCTAAGCTGTGGCCTCATTTCTTCGAGATAAACGGCTACCTCAGCGGTCGATGCAGGGACAGATTCAGCCCCCAACGCAAGGGCGATACGTGCGCTTTCACGATAATAGGCATCCTGAACATCAAGGCTGAGAGTCGGCTCACAATATCGCATATAAGCGGCCAGAAAGCGGCTCATTTCGGCTACGTGTACCCAACAAAGCAACTCGGGATCATCAGCGTGATAGGCTTGTCCATCTGGCGACGTTCCCTTGATGAACGAATGTATGTGGCGCACATGGGCTATTGCCGATTGGGCATCCTGCCGGCTGCCATACGTTGTTACCGCAATAAATTGGCTGGTGCGGCGTAGGCGTCCCATCATATCTTCGCGAAATGTTGAATGATCCCAAACACCAGAGAGAGCAAGCGGGTGGAGCATTTGTAATAATAGTGCGCCGACACCGCCGCACAGCATGGAAACAAAATCTCCATGGACTCGCCATACAGCACTTTCAGGGCCGAATAGCCCAGGGTCCCCTATCGGGTGCGAATAATCAATGGATCTGGATGTGCGACCGGTAAGATTGGCGACACGTTGATCAATGCTACGTTTCAGGCTTGTCGGCATAAACATGGGCAATGGCCGTTAATTCGCTGGTTATCTGGTTGGGCCTCATGAATGATACCTGTACATGCCACTTTCCTATATCAAAAAGTGCCGGGATAGCTGCCTCCATCCAATAAAACGTTTTGTGCGGTGAAATAACCTGCCTGTTCACTACATAAAAAGGCGCAAAAAGTACCAAACTCTTCAGCGGTACCGAAGCGTCTGGCAGGAATTCCCTGGCTGGATGCTGCGGCAATGCTCTCTGCCGATTGCCCGTTTTTTTGGGCAGCATGTGCGAAATTGGCGCGAAGGCGGTCCGTGTCAAACTTTCCCGGGAGAAGATTGTTGATAGTAACGTTACGCCCTGCGATACCTGGCTGCCTGGCGATACCTGCGACAAAGCCCGTTAACCCGGAGCGTGCTCCGTTGGAGAGCCCAAGTGCCGCAATGGGAGCCTTGACGGAGGAAGACGTGATATTGATGATCCGTCCGAACCCCCTATCGGCCATTGCGTCCACTGTGGCTTTGATGAGCTCAATGGGAGTAATCATGTTGCTGTTGAGTGCTTGTTGCCACTGCTCAGGTGACCAGTCACGGAAATCACCTGGCGGTGGGCCACCTGCATTATTGATCAGAATATCCACGTGGGGGGCGGCGGTGAGTATCTTGTTTCTTGTCTCGGGCTGCGTGATGTCTCCCGCAATACTGATGACAGTAATACTGGGGTCAAGTTGACGAAGGCCTCTGGCAGTTTCTTCCAATGGCACTTCTGTACGTGCATTGATAACAAGATTGACGCCTTCCTTGGCCAGTGCTTCAGCGCACCCTTTCCCCAACCCTTTACTGGCAGCACACACAACAGCCCAACGCCCTTCAATTCCCAAATCCATACTTAATTCCTGATCAAAAGTGAGTATGTTTACCGAAGACACTTAGTGCCAGCAGCTACTCCAAACGATCTTGCCAATCACCGTGAGCTGATCCAATGCATCTTCGGGTACATGGACATCTTTCAGTAAAGGCGTATCACAAATCAACGTCAAGCCCGAGACAGTGCGTTGCAAGCGCCGTACCAGCTGAGCACCATGAAACTCAACCAGGAAGAGGGCTGTACCTGCGGGTTGTAACGCATTCGTATCGACCAGAACGATGGCACCAGCGGATAACCCGGGAGCCATGGCATTGTCGCTTAGGCAGAAGGCTTTGACTCCCTCACGGGTAAGCGCATGCGCTTGTAGCTCATGGCGGGTAATCGGGAAGTATGTTGTGCTTCGTATGCCATCCAGGGAAACTTCTAACGGAATTAATTCATGGTTGGCGGGTGTCTTTCCGAAAAGGGATGCGGAATCCCTCGATTCAGTCCGCGGGGTATCGTGAGGTGCGGTATGTTCGCCCATGGAGTGCAGGGCATATCCACTGGTATGATATGAGTCGGATAAATAGTACGGTGAAGCTTCTCTCAATTCACTATACCCCATCTTCGGGTGTCGACCTGGCAAGTAACAGTCACCCTCCCCAGTCACCAACCAGTCCAGTGACATCCCGGCACTTAGCATCAGATTGGCGATATTGACCAGACTCGGATTCGGTTCATGTCGATTATCTGACCATCGCGCTAGTGTATTAACTTCGACACCTGCACATTGGGCTGCAGCTATCTTGGTCCTGAAATGGTTGATCACCAACGCAATGCGTTTGGCCATTCCCTCAGCGACTCCAGATTCAGTTTTAATAAAGCAGGACAGCTTTTTATCTGACATTTCTTGATAATCACTCGATATATAAAACAAGCGTTAAATTCAAACCATCATTAAAGTTTAAGATGACACCTTTCATGTTGTAAGTTTCTGATTCATAACTTAGATTCGAGCATGAATGTAGTCCTTGGCGGCGTAAAAGATGGGGTCTTGTTCGGTTTACAACCTGGATGAGGCGCTTTTTACCCAGGGCACCTATAAGTCAGCATGGCTCTCCTCTTGGCACATATCTCAAGAGTCATGAATCCACAGGTAAACACCTCATACTCTCCCGTTCTTGTCTGCATTTGATTGGCACTATTAAAAAAAGCGTGGCAACGCTACCGCTAGAGCATTCTGCTCTTACGGGCTATTGATGAGTTATGAGCGTCACATCACATGAAAGTCTCCGAAATCCGTGTGTATACTCCTTCCCGCACCTGGCCCCTTCATTCACTGATCGAGGTCAATACGGATGAAGGTCTTGCTGGATATGCCTTTGTTGCCTTGGGTGCTGAAATAGCAACTGGCATCCTCAGGGAGCTCGCCAGCAGTTATCAGCAACTGAATGCATTTCATGTTGTTTCCTTTTGCCAACGACTACGTTCAAGCTGGTCTGATAACACCAATGCTCACCATGTTATTTCAGCGATTGAAATTGCTCTCTGGGATATCCTCGGGCACTTTACCGGGCTCCCTGTCTACCAGTTGTTGGGAGGCATTTCAGACCCGGCACCCCATGCCTGCGTTAACCTGGCAATAGATTGTAATAAGTCCATCAATGAGCAGATACTTCGTCTTAAGCTCGAATACTGTAAAGCGATTCGGTTTTGTTTAATTAATGTGGATGAAGATGATTTTGAATGCTTCAAAACGCAGATATATGAGCTGAGTTTATTATGTCCTCACGGGAAAAAGTTTTTTCTCTCGCTTCCGGTTACCCGGTATACCTCTCTCAAATGGGCGAAACGAGCGGTTTCCTGGATGGAGTCGCTCAACATCAATCTTCTCGAAGTCAATTTTTTTCCTGATGAGCGTTATGAGCTACGAACCTTGTCGGATTCAACCCTTATAAGGATTGGCACGGCGAAAAGCTCAATTTCGATTAAGAATAGCCACTCTCTGATCACGGATAAGTGTGTCGACAATATTGCATTAAGCAGTATGTCCGAGATCGGCTTTCAAAAAACAGCCATGCTGATTCATGCTGCCTCTCTCAATGGCGTCTATCCGATGCTGCGGGGAATGCATGATCCACTCACCTTTGCGGCAAATCTACATTTAGCCTGTCTGTCGGAAGTCCCTTGCTGGGTTGATATCCCCCTCCTTGAGAAACTGCACAACGACTTCGATACAGGCATATATGTCAATGAACAGGGCGAGCTGGTAACGGGGGAAGAGGCAGGGTTTGGCATACGTCCTTCTGCCTCATTTCTAAATACCATGCAGCCCTCTATCGTTATATGAATCAGTAGGTTAGGAAACATACATGGATCATCGTCAGTTACAGTTTCTTGATGCATTGGCTCGAGAGCATCATTTCGGTCGTGCAGCCAAGCGGTGTCAGGTTACTCAACCCACTTTGTCAGCACGCATCAAGCAGCTCGAGTTGGAGTTGGGCTATCCCCTGGTAAAGCGAGGTAAATATTTTGAGCGTTTCACACCGGAAGGGAATCGTATTCTTGAACATGCAAGACGAATATTACGTGAATATGCGGCACTTACTGGTTCGCTGACATCCTCGTTTGAGTGCTCTGGCCCATTGACGATCGGAACCATCCCGAGCGCCATGGCAGATGTCATTCAGTGGTCGCATCATTCTGCGGAAGTGACTACCCTTGAATTGCGTGAGTACTCGATGTCAGCGCTTTTATTGGCACTTGAGCAGCGTACGGTTGATCTTGGAATTGGTTATATAGAAGCGACCCATGCCTTGTCGGAAGAGTTTGTAATCCGACCTCTACTCACAGAGCGGATGATGATATTTTATTCGTCAACGCATCATGAGTTGCCGGATGTCGTGCAGTGGAAAATGCTCGAAAACTATCCTCATGGCGTTTTGAGTAGTGACATGCAACGTCAGCGTTGGATTTCCTGTATTCAGGATCAATTAACCATGGACATCCGTATTAATGTGGAAGCGGATTCCGTCATGACGCTTTTATTGATGGTTGCTCAGGGGCGTTGTATTGCTGTTTTACCGCAAGGTTTTTCAGGTGTGGCGGCTACTCTGTCCAATGTAGTGGCCCAGCATCTACCAGATATGGGCGTCGAATTCCCCCGCGTGGGGGCCATTTGGCAGCGAGGCAACGTATCAGCCCCATTGATTGAGCGAATGATGAAGCCATAGCTCAACCACGGTAACCAGGTCGTTGTGTGATATATCACCGCTGAAGAAAAGCCCTCTTTTTGATATGCCTCGTACACTTATTGTTCGGCACATGACACTTTTATAGATAAGCAGGTATATAGAAGCAGGAGGCACCGTATCCATCACGAAATACTGAATATGGATACGGTAATCCACCGGAGACTTATGCAGCGGTGCGTATGATTTGAGCATCCCTCATGATAAAGCTGAGAGTATCTTCCCAAAATTCGGCCAGGAAAACCTGTTCGGGGTCGATTTTATGTGCCTTTATCTTGTTTTCTAGCCACTCTTTGGATTTTTCGATACTCTCCAGTTCTGAATCACGGATTTTCCCATCCTGCATGACCAGTACGGAAGGCCGTTCTTCACTATCTACAATGGCTGTCAGCTGACCACTGGGCTCGATCTGTGCATAGCTGACTCTCTGGAAAGAGTAAATGCCTTGAGAGTGGAGCTGTGAGGCAACATTGATGATGTCGATTTTGTTGTGTTTCTCCAGAATATTCTCCATCACGAACTTTCCCTTATCGATGATGGGAATCGGGTTGCCTATCGTGATATCGCGGAAAAAGAATAGATGCTTGCTGACAAAATTGAGGATTGAAATCATTGAAACGCCAATCAGTAGAACGATGACATACTGATACAACGGGATGGCACTCGTATAAATAACGCCTCCAATAATACCGCCCAGTACAAAGTTGCCGATGAAGTCTACGGGCGTCATTTGAGCTAGTTGCGTTTTGCCGGACAGATTGAGGTGCGTGATAACGACCACAAACCCGATGATAAACTTGATGATGATAAAGAGGTAAAAAGCCATGTTTCTTCCCACAATGCCAAGCCGGAGTAGATCCGAGTTATAACAACCCCCTGTCTATACCTGAAAACGTATCGTGAACACGATGTTTCGTTCACTATTTCCGCGTAGCAGCTTTCAGGTAATAGTTGTAGGGCAGTGATTCAGAAACGAATAGTAGCAGAGAGCTAACTTATTGTTATATGGCTTTTTCCAATATGAAAGAAGGTTCCTTGATCTGATTACGGCATCATCGTGGTATTAGAGCGCAGTACTTTCATCCAGTCCCAAATGAACATTCATGCTTTGAATGGCAGCACCTGCGGCACCTTTACCCAGGTTGTCCAGGCGTGCAACAAGAAGCGCCTGCTCCTCATTTCCGCATATCAGAATATCAACGTCGTTAGTGCCGTTATTGTGCTGTATATCAAGGTAGCCGCCATCAATGTTATTACTGCTTTCCTGAGATGGTGACACCCGTATGAAGGGCTCATTGGCGTAGTGTTTTTGATAGGCCTTTATGATCGCTTCTGGAGAGAGATCAAGCTGTTTCAAGGGAAGCGGAATCTGTACCGATAGTCCTTGCAGGTTTGCACCAACGATTGGCGTAAAAATGGGCTCAGCCGCTAAATGGCCATGGGTACGCATTTCTGGTAAATGTTTATGTTTCAGGCCAAGTGCATACGGCCGAGGGCTATCCAATTTACTATCGCGCTGCCCATTCTCTTCCTTTTGGTAGTCTGCAATCATGTTCTTGCCTCCACCACTGTATCCTGTCAAAGAATAAGCGCTCAAAGGAAAATCTGAAGGTAGTAGTCCGGCATCAACCAAAGGCCTCACTAATAGAATAAATGCAGAAGCATGGCATCCCGGGTTGGCAATGCGTTTGCTGTTGCGAATGTAGCTACGTTGTTCTTTAGTGAGCTCAGGTAGCCCGTACACCCAGTCATCATTTGTTCGGAAAGCTGTGCTGGCATCGATGACACAGGTCGTCTCGTTGTCGATCAGACTAACCGCTTCTTTCGACGCTTCATCCGGTAAGCATAAAAAGGCAACATCTGCAGCATTGAGTAATCGAGCCCGTTCCTTGGCGTCTCTTCGTTTGTCTTCATCAATGTAGAGAATATCCACATCCGGATGTTGCTTCAGATAATCCAGTAAGCGCAGTCCAGTGGTGCCCGATTGTCCGTCAACAAAAACCTTGTATGCCATAATGATGCTTCTAGTGAAGGGTGAGTGGTGTGGTAAGCACATAGCGTATGACTGTTATACCGCGTATCACTGGTGAGGTGCTACCCATCTGTTTACTATTTGTCACATTTGCATCCTGGGCAACCTCACTGCAAAGTAGTAGCCATTACACGCTCCTACATTATTAATGCCTGAACGAGGTAAAATATGACATCGTCACACTCCCCGGAAGATCCTAATACTGAAAAATCACAAAAAGGTATCACCATACCGCCTGGCATCTCATTCGATGATCTCAAGTTGGAAATGACGGACGAAGGGCGGCTGCGTTTCAATCTGGATATTATCGAGCAGGTCTGTAAGGCGAGTGATCTTCCTGTCGAGGTAATTACGCAGGGGCCTGAATCCAATTTGGCGGGGCTTTTGGTCACTTGGTACCAAAAACATCTCTCACAGGGTGGGGATCACAATTCAGTGATGGATACCTTGCTCGCGCCCCATTAATCACTGAAAAAGAGAAGCAGCATACGCTACTGTAAACGCAGAGGTTATTGAATATCTTGCGTTAAAAGTAAGAGGGCCCCACGTGGGGCCCTCTAATGGTTGCGTTCAGTCTACGTTGAACATCCATGTTCACATTTTCTGTTGTTGCTTAAGCTTTATGCTACCTATGGCCGGTTTAAAATAACCTGACATCGGAGCGTACTGGAAGTTGTAGACCTAGAAGTTGTAGATAAGACGAATGTGTGTCGCACTGGGGTGATCTGCCTTGTCCATGCCCGTGCTATGGGCAAACTGGTGCTCAATGATGATATTGGTGTTATACGCCAGTGTTGTGCTCAAACCGATAAATTGATCATTGGTTGAGAACTTTTGCCCATGCATGGAGGCCCCGGCCACATAGGGAAGCACCGCCTTGAGAACGCTGGATTGTACGGGGATGGTATAGCCCGCGTAGTACTCGTAGCCGTAAGCGGAGTGGCTGAAATAATTGCGTGCGCTATTGTAGCGATGATTTGGCACGAAATCGGTGAAATACCCCAGTGAGCCTGCGAATTTCCAATTACCCGGTGCCCAGGAGAATCCGGTCCCCGTCATTTGCTGATGGTAGGTATTGGTATGACCCTCTTCTGAATACAGATTAGCCTTGATGTTGCTGTATGCCAATCCCCAGGCCAGGTCATTGGTGATCTGATAATTGATACCAATGGCCCCACCGCCTCTACGCTTGTAGCGGTTGATTCCTTCCGAGTGCAGATAATAAGCCGTAGCCGGCAGCGCCACTGTGGTATATAGCGTGACCGGACCAAAGGTATTTTTATAGTTGATCATATTCTTGGCTCGGTATGAGCCATCGTATGAACCTTGCCCGTCGATACCGTCACTAGGCCCTACCGCGCCATTATCATTGACCCATATATCAGGTTTGGAGGCCACGGCAGGATAATAGGCATTCCATTGCTTGCCGTAGGTCAGGGTTCCCCATTTTTTGTTGGAAATACCCACATAGAGTTGACGTGTATAGGTATCGTCTCCTCCACGATTTCGGTAAGTATGGTGATTCCAACCCAACGCCTTGAACCAGCTGGCAGTCATTTCGTAGTAGCCCAGGAGTGACCAGTCATTATTCAAGCGGTATATGGCATCGGCGTGGTAATCGGAGTCATCAGCCCAACCCCGGTGAGTTACTGACCCGTGGTCTACCCCTCCCATCTGGTTTTGAAAACCGAGCTCAGCACGACCACCAATGGAAAGGCTCAACGGGTTGAAAAAAGAAGAGCCCTGGCCTTCCTTCAAGAGTGTGACATCTGCATTGGCCACATTTGAATAAACTGTTGCACCTAAAATCGCAGCAACCAGACCGCATCGCAATAATGATAAATGATCGTTTTTCATGGTTTAGCTCAAATTATTCAAGGCCAGCTCAATTAGGCAGACCGTTATTGTTCAGTATCCACGCTCTCGCATGCGAGATGATATGGATTATAGAGATGTATGAGACATATTTGCTCTGTTAATACGCATTTTATGCATTTTCAAGGGTTAGCATGTACGTTATAAAGGAAAACTTTGCGTCAAATAGTAAATTAATTATGTCTTTATTTACATAGTGGAGACACAACGCGGTATTAACTTGAACACGATCTTTTTAATGCAAACAGCGTTGTGGGAACATTAGCCAATAGTCATTAAGACCTTATGTTACCCGTTAAGCGCGCATGAATGCCTGTTCAGAGGACTGTTGATATTTTCCGTTCAAATAAAAAATCCCCGGGAATTTGCATTCATAATGCTCCCGGGGATTTTTCTCATTTGGGATTGGCGAGCCTCTGATAAGTCCGTTTACAATCCTTGTTTCCTATCAGAAGCTGTAATACCCATTAGCGCCAAAGCTTACCGAGGATGAAGCCAACAGCTGCCGCTGCTGCCAATGCACCAATCGGGTTACTCTGGGTTAGATCGCGTACTTGATCCACGGCTTCTCCATAACCTGACTGGATCTGACCTGCGGCCTGACGTGCCTTACCGCGATAGGACTGCTCATCATCATCAGAGAAATCGCCAAAGGCCTCTTGCGCCTGACCAGCAAGTTCTTTTGTCTTACCTTCAATGCGTTCCTTCACCATGCTCATTCTCCTTAGAGATATGTACCTTCGATTCATTCGAAGGGATTTTAAGTGCCCACTGAAAAGTAAAATACGATGTACGTTTACTTCTGTTGGGCAAAAACTTCATTACAGCATTGAATGCCGTTGACCCATCATAATACACACTTATGATTTCTTCACATGTGCTTTAGTCAACCACTCGTGTCCTTTCAACATGCCATTCCAATAAATGAACGGTAAGGCCTCTGTTTTAAGGAACCAGTAAAATTTGCGCGGCACTTTCGGGTCAAGAGGGAGTGTGGGTAGCAATTTCCCCCCATAACCGAATTCTGCCAGGACGACTTTTCCTCGTTCGACCGTTAAGGGGCATGCGCCATAGCCATCATAATGGGCTGACAATGCACGACCTTCACGTTTTGCCAGCAAATTATCGGCGACAATAACCACCTGAACTCTGGCGGCGGCTACTGTCTTGGCATTACTGGTACCGATGCAGTCACCCAACGCGAATACGTTGTCATATCGCGTGTGTTGAAGTGTTGAGGCATCCACATCACACCATCCTGCCTCATTACCTAAACCGCTCTCTTTAATGAAAGATGGGGCGACCTGAGGGGGAACGACATGAATAAAATCGAACGATTCTTCAACGCGCTCTTTTTTACCATGCTCGGTAGCGACTTCAAATGTAGCTTTTTTACTATCACCATCGATAGCGACCAGATTCTTGCCAAAACTGGTTTTGGCATCGTAACGCTCGATGTAGCTTTCCAATACAGGAACAAAGTCAGCTACGCCGAAAAGTGCATTTCCTGCCAGCGTGAATTCAACATCAATACCGCTGATATTACCTTGTTGTAGCCAATAATCACAGGAGAGATAAAGCGCTTTCTGTGGCGCGCCTGCACATTTGATAGGCATGCCCGGTTGCGTAAAAATCGCTTTGCCTGAAGAGAGATTTTTTACCAACTGCCACGTATAAGGTGCCAGGTCCAGGCGATAGTTGGAGGTTACGCCATTTTTACCCAGCGTTTCCTCAAGTCCATCGATTTTCTCCCATGCGAGGCGTAGTCCCGGACAGATGACCAATTGCTGATATTCAATGCTGCGTGAACTCCCTTCCAGCGTCACTTTTTGCTCTTCCGGAGAAACACTACTTACAGCGCCTTGAATCCAGTCAGCTCCTTTCGGTATAACTTCTGTCGTGGCTCGTACGGTTTTACCAACGTCATAAAGGCCGCCACCCACCAGTGTCCACGCAGGTTGGTAGCAATGTTTGGCACTGGGTTCGATAATGGCAACACGGAGTTGCGGAGAGCGTTTGAGCAAGCTGGCGCTTATGGCAATACCTGCCGATCCACCACCTACGATGACAACATCATAGGCTTCAGTGTAGTGGGTTGAGGTATCCTGCTGTGGTTGGGGGGTGTCTGAACTCATTGGTGGCTCTCTATAGGGTAAATAGATGTATTACTTTTGAGGATAGATCAATATTGCGTCCTATTGAAGTCATCAAAATCAGATAATTCCCACAAACGCCCCCTCTTTCTTGCGGCGAATTTCTTTATGAACATCAGCCTTTATCCGTTCTTTCTTTTTATCTTCTCTTGCTCCTCATCCGTGGTCATGAGCGAGCATGGTCATTTAATACAGTTCCGCCAGCCAGAGCATCTCATGAATGCAACATAAGCAATCTTCTATGGCTATAGTCTGATAACGTATTTTTAGATTGTGCGTTTACAACGAAAAAAAGCATGTATACTGCCATGTAGAGCAGTAATTATATTGTATTAGCGGCGTTAGGGCAGGTGAGGTTCGCCTTTTGGGGAGGCCAATTGCCTCATTGTGCATGCGCGTCGCTGGTTGTGTTTTGAAGATGAATAATTGACTCAAGTAATCCATCGGCTTGGATATTTATTCAGTGTCCGACACTGGAGGAGGAACCAGAAATGTCAGGAAAATTGCTTTCGTCTGTAGCACTTGTAATGGGTATGGCCTTGGCAGTTGTTTGTACACAAGCTTATGCGCAGACACCATCCACAGATACTTCGCAAAGTCATGCACTCGTACAGCAGTGTCTTCAGCAGGCGCAGGCAAAAGACGGCAAGACGTTTCACTCCAATATGGTCGCCAGTACCAATATTAGTCGTTACGTAGCCCACCAACCATTTCGTTTAACCGTGAGTCTTGAAGGGCAGGGAAATGCCTTTTTCAATATCTCTTGCCATGTAGATACCTCTGGCCAGGTAAGTTATCAGGGATATGGGGCCAGCGGTATGCCGTTGGATTAATCAAGTCATCGCTAGGCAGAACAATACGAAAAGAGCTGGTCATAGAGGAAATGACCAGCTCTTTTTTGTGAATTCACACGTTATCGGTAATGGGGTTTTAGCTTGTGGTTACCGGGGCTGTGCGTGTAGTTGTACCCAAATGATAGCCATTGGCTTTCAAGGTTTGGATGGCTTCTTCTGAATATTGGTTAGTCAACGCCGTTGTATAATTTGTTGAACTCAGGAAGTTGATCGAAACAGAAATATTGGCCACCTTGGGTGAGAACGTGACGTAAGGTGCAGAAGACGTGGAGATACGGTCGTCTCCCTTGAACATGGCAAGAAGCAGCTCGCGGGCCTGATCCACATCATCATTATAATCAATCAGGATATTGATTGTTCCCCAGCGCAAATCATGTTCGGTATTGTTCAGGACGATACCATTCGAAAGCGTGCCATTAGGTACATAAATAATGTCATTGTTTAGCGCGCGCAGGATGGTTCTAAACATTTCAATTGAAACGACAGTCCCTGACACCCCTCCACAAGTGATGTAATCACCGGCTTTGAAGGGGCGGAAGAGCAATATCAGTACACCGCCGGCAAAGTTTGCCAAACTGCCTTGCAACGCCATACCTACAGCTAAACCAGCGGCACCCAATACAGCGACGAACGAGGTTGTGGCAATACCTACCATGGAGGCGACGCTGATTAATAGCAATGCCTTGAGCATGAGGCCTGCCACGCTTTGAACAAAGCCTTGTAAAGTCGGTTCAACTTTGCGGGCCTGCATGGCCTTGGTAAAGCCCTTGAGTACCAGGTTGATAATCCACCAACCAATGATGAGTACCAGAATTGCCGCAACGGCACGGCCAGCATAGCCGATCAGGGTGGGAATGAGGGAGCTCAGTTGATCCCAAATCTTTTGCATGTGTGAGTCCATAATAATCCTGTCATGAACGTTGTCTTTAAGTGACGTGCGGAAGTCTTTCGATGAAGCATCCACCTTGGGGCCTACCCTACAAAGGCCGTATGGGTAAAACTATAGTATGGCGTTACATTTTTAGCAGTGATAATAGAGTATTTACATGTAAAATTTCGTATCACGTATAGCTTGAATTTCGCGTGGTCTGGCCGAATATAAATATAATGTCACATTTGATGGCATTTGGATGTAATCGTTCCGTGACGGAAGACATTATGTTAATTACCACAGCCTTGTTGGATTGCTTTATTAATCCCATTGTTCTTTAGCTAATGACTTCTGGGTATTTGCATGAGTCCTTGTGTACTCCTATTATCGTGAGTACAGGTAACAGTCGCCTCGGATTTATGCAGTTTGGATGAATGTTCATTCAAACGAGCAAGAGGGGTCAAACGATATTGGTAAACGGAGATTACTACCAATATCACTAAATGAAGAAATTAGAGAGAGGAGTGACTGCAATGGCATATGAACTACCAAAACTGCCTTACGCCTATGATGCTTTGGAACCCTATTTCGATAAAGAAACCATGGAGATCCACTACACCAAGCATCATCAGACGTATGTAACCAATGCGAATGCGGCACTTGAGAAACTGCCTGAATTTGCTGATCTGGCACCCGAAGAATTAGTGACCAAACTGTCTGAAGTCCCGGAATCCAGCCGTACGGCTATTCGTAACAACGTGGGTGGGCATGCGAACCATTCCCTGTTCTGGACTGTTCTGACACCTAATGCAAAATCAGAGCCTTCTGCAGAGCTCAAATCTGCTATTGAAGATGCATTTGGCAGCTTTGATAAGTTCAAGGAAGATTTTGCTACTGCCGCTAAAGGCCGTTTCGGTTCTGGTTGGGCATGGCTGGTGGTAAAAGATGGCAAATTGGCTATCGGATCAACCGCTAACCAGGATAGCCCTCTTTCCTCCAAGGAATTTGGTGGCCTGGAAGCGACGCCTGTTTTAGGTCTGGATGTGTGGGAGCACGCATATTACCTGCACTATCAAAATCGTCGCCCTGATTACATCGGTGCCTTCTGGCACATTGTAAACTGGGATGAAGTTGAAAAACGCTATAAAGCGGCTCTTTGATCCAGGGATAAAATGAACAGAGTTAGCAATCTTCTACGCTGGCTGTGTTCATGAATATAAAACGCCGGATATGGTTTCTTCACCTATCCGGCGTTTTTTTTGGTTAACTTCTACCAGAAATTTATAAATACGAGATAATCCGGGAATTGAGTTGTACTTGGCTTCCCTTCCATGACAAAACATTTTGTCAGCCTGAGTTTGACAATTAATCAATAATTTTCAGTGAAAAATTTGTTATCATCTATCACAATTGCATTATGTGGTTTTTGAGCTAGTGTATATAAAACTCTATAATTTGTTTTGTGAGGGAAGATCTTATGTCAGTTGTTGACAGAATGGCGCCAGGCAAGGATTTGGCATTGCTTATCGCACGTATCTTGATGGTTATTTTGTTCCTGTGGAGCGGATGGGCAAAAATCAGTGGTTTTTCTGCGACCGTTAGTGAGTTTACGGCTATGGGAGTTCCCATGCCTACGCTGGCGACTATCATTGCAGCATTGGCTGAATTTCCGGCCATGATTCTGATTCTGGTCGGATTTTATACGCGTCCGCTCTCCATCCTGCTAGCTATATACGTGCTGGCGACTGCATTCATTGGTCACCCGTACTGGGCAGTTCCCCAGGCAGAAAGACTAATGATGGAAATCAACTTTTATAAGAACTTTTCTATCGCGGGTGGTTTGGTTGCTATCTACGCAGCGGGTGCTGGGCGATTCTCTCTGGACGCGCTGCGTGGGCGTAACGCGTAATCTTCAGGGAAAAGTATGAGTGGGGTGAGCATGTAGGAGCTACATCTCTGTTGCTCAACCTACCTCATCGCTATTGCGGTATAAATGAAAACCTCTGCAGGCATTGGGCTTGCAGAGGTTTTTTTCATGAAGACGATTTTTATTGGAGGGCTGCGTCTACAGATTCAGCAAGAATACCTAGCGCTTCATCAAAGAGTTCATCTTCAATAGTCAATGGATACAAGAACCTAATAACGTTTCCATAGACACCACAGGTCAGCAGTAACAGCCCTCGTTTGAGTGCTTCCTGTTGAATACGTGTTGTCAGTTCCCCTGCAGGTTTATCCTCTGTGGTGAAAAATTCAGCAGCGACCATGCTGCCAAGGCCTCTCACTCCTTTTAACTGAGGGTATTCACCGGCAAGCTCTTTCAGTTTATTTATTAAGCGTTCTCCCAGCTTCTGAGCACGATCCAAGAGCTTTTCTTCTTCAATCACATCAATAACAGCAAGCGCTGATGCAATTGCCAGCGGGTTACCTGCATATGTTCCCCCTAATGAACCAGGTACAGGTTTATCCAGTAAATCTGCCCGGCCGACAATACCGGACAGAGGCATACCTCCGGCCAGACTCTTGGCAAATGTGGTGATATCTGCGGCTGATTCGTAATGTTCCATCGCAAAGAATGTACCTGTGCGCGCAAAACCACACTGAACTTCATCTGCAATCATCACGATGCCATGTTCATCGCATAACTGGCGGATACGTTCTACAAATTCTTTTGGCGCCGGATTGAATCCGCCTTCGCCCTGTACGGGCTCAAAGATAATGGCAGCTACGCTGGAAGCTTCAATATCCGTTTTGAAGAGCTGCGAAATAGCATTGAGTGAATCGTCGACTGAGACACCATGCAATTCATTGGGAAAGGGGGCACGGTATACGCCAGAAGGCATTGGACCGGCCCCAATTTTGTATGGTGCGGTTTTACCTGTCAGCGCCAGTGTCATGGCGGTACGACCATGGAAAGCACCGCTAAAGGCGATCACGTTGGAGCGCCCGGTTGCAATCCTGGCAACTTTAACCGCATTTTCTACCGCTTCCGCGCCTGTAGTGAAAAAGGCGGCTTTTTTATTAAAGTCCCCTTTTGCACGCACCGTGATCTTGCTGGCGAGCTCCGCATAGCCCGCATAAGGCACTATCTGATAAGCCGTATGCGTAAATTGGCTTAGCTGTTGTTGAATGGCGTCGACGAGTTTTGGGTGTCGATGTCCAGTGTTTAGTACGGCAATACCCGCTGCAAAATCAATATAACGGTTCCCATCCGTGTCCCATAATTGCGCGTTTTCTGCTCGTGCAGCATGGAAATCACACATGACGCTTACGCCATTGGAGACGTGTTCCGCACGCAGCTGCTTCAGTTCTTTGTTGTTCACTTCATACCCCAAAAACAAGGTGGACGATGGATTGTAGCGGATACACTGAGGTGTATGCCGGGTGATATGTTTATACCTCCGTGTATTTTATGAATATTGCGGTAAATAACGTATATAAGGCAATAGTCTTTTGTTGGGCATTTGTTCAAGCGTAAGGGAAAGCCTGAAAGTAAAAATGATAATTCAGAAAATATGATGGGTAGATCTAAAGCTAGTGTCAGGATAGTGAGTATGCTAATAATGCTTGCTTCGTGAGTACTATATGCAGTCAAACAAATGACAGGCCGGTGCATGGCAGATATATTTAGGTCTGTTTTGTATTAGCCGTTAAGTGAGCAAGTATGAAAATTGCAGTTGCAGGCACGGGATACGTAGGATTATCCAACGCAATGCTGTTATCTCAGCAACATCAGGTTGTTGCAGTTGATATTGATTCTGAGAAGGTGGAAAAGCTCCAGAGAAGAATTAGCCCCATCGTCGATGATGATATTGAGCGCTTTCTGAGAGAAAAGTCTTTGCACTTCGCTGCAACACTGGAACCCCGTGAAGCCTATGCGGATGCAGATTGGGTCATTATTGCTACGCCAACCAATTATGACCCTGAACGTAATTTCTTTGATACGTCCAGCGTTGACGCTGTTATAAAACAAGTGTGTTCGCTCAACCCCAATGCCGTCATGGTTATTAAATCCACTGTTCCCGTGGGTTATACGCAGGAAGCGCGTACGCGTTTTGGTACGGACAATCTGATTTTTTCTCCTGAATTCCTGCGTGAAGGCAAAGCTCTACACGATAACCTGTATCCTTCACGTATTATCATTGGTGAAGTGTCGGAGCGTGCAGAAAGATTTGCTGCACTGCTCAAGGAAGGGGCTATCAAGGAAGATATACCCACTCTCTTCGTAGGTAGCACTGAAGCAGAGGCTATCAAGCTTTTTGCGAATACCTACCTGGCGATGCGTGTTGCCTACTTCAACGAGTTGGATAGCTTTGCATCCATCCGCGGTCTGAATTCAAAACAAATTATTGAAGGTGTTGGGCTCGATCCTCGTATTGGCACCCATTATCGGAACCCGAGCTTTGGCTATGGGGGCTATTGCCTGCCCAAGGATACCAAACAGTTGTTGGCAAACTATGAAGATGTGCCTAATAATCTGATTGGAGCGATTGTAGAGGCCAACCGCACACGTAAGGATTTTATTGCGGATTCCATTTTGGAAAGACAGCCGAAAGTGGTGGGGATATATCGCCTGATCATGAAGTCCGGCTCTGATAATTTCCGTGCCAGTGCCATTCAAGGCATCATGAAGCGGCTCAAAGCCAAAGGTATTGAAGTGATCGTTTATGAACCCGTTCTGGAAACAGATGAATTTTTCAGTTCAGATGTCGTCAAGGATCTTGCTGAATTCAAGCAACGTTGTGATGTGATTGTCGCTAACCGTTTGAACAGTGATCTGGATGATGTCAGGGACAAGGTCTATACGCGTGACCTGTTCGGGCAGGATTAACACATAATCTCATGCTCACCATCATCCGTTGAGGATGGCTAACATCCTTCCAAGTGCTGGATTCGGGATATGACTGAATCCAGCACTTTTGTTTTCACCACGCTGCCATCAGGAAAAAAACGGATTATTGGGGCGAGGTAATCCCAGGTTCTCCCTTAATGTTGTACCTTCATATTCGCGTCGAAAAATTCCGCGTCTTTGCAGTTCAGGTACAACGTTATCAACGAATTCATCCAGGCCGCCCGGTAGCCATGGGAACATGATATTAAATCCATCGCTCGCCCGTTCTTCGAGCCATGCCTGCATTTCATCGGCAATACTTTCGGCCGTACCTACAAAGGTAAGCCCACCATAGCCACCCAAGCGCTGAGCAAGTTGTTTTACCGTCAGATTCTCGCGTCTGGCCAGGCGGATTGTTCTCTCTCGCCCACTTTTGCTGTGATTGGTTTCAGGGATATCTTCTGGCAGAGGTGCATCTGGATCGAATTGTGAGGCATCTACACCCAATGCAATAGAGAGCGAGGCAATGGCACTGTCATAATTGACCAGACTATCCAGTTTGGCATGCTTGCGTTTGGCCTCCTCTAGTGTCTCCCCCACAATAACCAGTACACCCGGCAGTATCTTCAGATGCTCCGGGTTTCGTCCTATGGCTTCCATTCGTTTCTTCACATCTGAATAGAATGCCTGACCATCTTCCAGTGTCTGTGTGGATGTAAAGACGACTTCTGCAGTTTCAGCGGCAAGTTGACGCCCTGCATCCGAAGCCCCTGCCTGTACAATGACAGGCCATCCCTGTACAGGACGCGCGATATGAAGAGGACCGCTTACATTGAAATGGTCACCATGAAAATCCAGGCGATGAAGTTTTTCGGGGTCGAAATAGATACCCTCTTCTACATCGCGAATAAAGGCATCATCCGCCCAGCTGTCCCACAGGCCTGTCACGACATTATAAAATTCGCGCGCGCGGGCGTAACGTTCGGCATGATTTGGCAGGTCTGTTTTACCGAAATTCCGTGCCGCATCCGGATTGGCTGTTGTAACGACGTTCCAGCCAGCACGGCCATGGCTCAGGTGATCCAGTGAGGCGAAGCGCCGGGCAATATTGAAGGGTTCCTCGAATGTTGTGGAGGCCGTCGCGACGAGCCCTATCCGTTCCGTGACCTGACTGAGTGCCGAGAGCAATGTGAAGGGTTCGAACGACGTCGCCGTATGGCTTCTCTTCAAGGCGTTCATGGGCATATTGAGTAACGCCAAATGATCTGCCATGAAGAAAGCATCAAATTTTGCCGATTCGAGCTTTTGAGCGAATTGCTTTAAATGATTGAAATTAAAATTGGCATCCGAATAGGCGCCAGGATAACGCCATGCCCCAGTATGGATGGAGACAGGACGCATAAAGGCTCCCAACTTGAGTTGTCGAGTATTGCTCATAACATACCTATCGCTTGGCTGATTGGAGAAAAGTTAAACCTATGTTTATTAGTATGTTAGCAAAAGGCTGTTTCACACATACGGGTATAAGAGCTTCATGCGATCCTTATTCAAGTTGATCGGCCTGTTCATCAAGATCAACATCCCGCTGCGTTGGCTCTACACGCACCATAAATAAGGCAATAATGGGTAGTACCGGAGCAACGGCAATAATCCAGAACATATTATTGCCATAAGCATGTTGCAGGATGGGCATAATGAAGAGTGCCAATGCGCCACCAATCCCTGCACAAGCACGCGCAAAGCCCACCCCGCTGGCTCGTATGGCTGTTGGGAATGCCAATGCCGGATAAACCATTTCCTGCGCACCGGGGCCGAATCCTTCGGCAAAAAGCCATAACCCCAGCATGAGTACTGCCAGTGCAATTCCCCATAGTGCTTCGGGATGCCCCAATAATGCCAGTGTAATCAATGAGATAAATTGCAAAATAAACCCGACAATAAGTATATGGCGAGATGGGTATTTCCATGCGAGTTTCATCCCTAATAATCCTCCTGTGAAGGCAAAGAGGATATTTAATCCCAAAGATGCCGAGATTGTCTGGAAGACACTGGCGCCGAGAAAGTTTTGCAGGATCGTGGGCAGAAAAAAAGCAATTGCAGTATATTCGAAAGAGATACAAACACCCATTAGGCCGGAAACAATAGCGATTTGTCGATAAGGTGGTCGTAAAATGGCTTTCAAATCCACTTTGTTCTTATAGGTAACTGGACTTTTCGTCTGCCCGGTTAGTGCCTGGGAGTCATCTGTATTCTCTGCAGTGGCAGGAATGCCATAGGCCTCCCTCAGAATACGTGCAGCGTTTTCAAGGTCGCCCTGATTGGCGGCCCAATGGGGAGATTCCTTCATGAATTTTGAACGGACTGAGACGATAATGAGAGCAGGAACGGCGCCGAACAATAATGATACGCGCCATATCCAGTCTTCGTAGGCTGTGGGCAAGATCAGGTAAAAGATAAATACGATCAAAAAGCAGGCGCTTGAGGCCGCATACCACATGGGGCACCATGCGGCGAGTCGTGACCCTTTATTGCCCTTACCAGTGAATTTCGAAAACTCCGCCAAGTAGGCCATTGCAACAGGTAAATCGATCCCAATACCTATCCCCATCAGAAAGCGTGCTCCGATCAATACCCAGACATTGGGTGCCAGGCCGGCAGCAATCGCTGATATCACAAAGAACAGCATATCGGCCATGAAGACGGAGTATCGTCCGTATTTATCTGTCATCCATCCCCCGACTATATTGCCCAGAATCGTGCCTATCGTGATGGAGGACGTCACAATGCCTGTAAGTACCGGGCTGAGAGCGAACTCCTTGACGACATCATCAATCCCATAGGAAAGTGTCGTGAGGTCATAGGCATCCAGAAAGACACCGCCCAGTGCGAGTAACACAATCATGCGTGCATAACGATTGCTGTTGCCATGTGTATTGATCAGACGCGTGACATCACTGACAGAGCGTATCCTATGGGTATGACCAGATGAGGCGCTGGCATGACGATTATTCTGAGTGGTATGGGTGATGCTGGTCATAGGGGTGATCCTGGTGAATTACCAATGATTGGAAAAGTACTATTCCTCCATGAATGATCGCCTGCTGTGAAATATTCTTTACGACTTTTCAAATAATCGATTGGCTATAAAAGGGACAGGAACGTAATGGATATCAATCGACCTGATGTTCTGGCTGAAGTAAATGCGGCATGTGATGCCTACGAATCAGCCCTGATGAGTAATGATCTGGACACATTGGACCAGTTGTTTCAGGATTCATCGGAGACGGTACGTTATGGTGTGGGAGAAAACCTGTATGGAATTGATGAGATAAGAGGATTTCGTAGCACGCGCCCCGGCGGATCACCTCACCGCGAAGTAGTAAAACGTGTGGTTACTACTTATGGTGATATGGTAGGAGTATCGAATCTTGAGTTCCAGCGTGAGGGGAGTTCCGCTGTGGGTCGGCAAAGCCAAACCTGGCTGAAAACACCCTCAGGCTGGCGTATTGTAAGTGCGCATGTCTCATTGATGGGCAGGACGCACTAGCCATTCGCTAACTCGTTTGGAATGCTATTTCTTCAGTGAAGTAAGACTGGTATCGATCCAGCCTAGGTGTTGAGTTGTCCCGGATGGGATATAAATCTGAGCCCACCCATTCATCGTACCCAATACATGGAATGTGGTGTCTTTTTTGACGGAAATCACACGATTGTATTGTGTACCCGCGCCCGCGCGAATGTTTGCTGTAGTGGATGTGATTGTTAGTGTAGGCAGGTGCTTAAGGCTTGCTTGAATCTGCGTGGCAGCCTGTTGTATCTCTTGATTTTGTGCCATGGCAAACCAGAAGCTGGACCATATATAGCTTTGTGGAACACCATGCCCTTGCAAATAAAGGTTGCCTAAATTGTCTTGTGCATTACCGTTACCGGCCTTGGCCGATTGCAAGTACCAGTTCAGCGCTTGCTTATAGTCCTTACTGACGCCCATACCGTTTTCGTAGAGGATGCCCAGATTATTCTGTGCGGCGACGTTCCCAGATTGGGCAGCCTTGCTCATCCATTGAAAGGCCTGATGATAGTCTCGGCTGACAATTTCACCGCTGATATAAAACATACCAAGTTGATAGGCTGCTTGAGCATTGCCCTGATTTGCCGCTTGTGACAGCCATTGGATAGCATCACTGGGGTGCCCATTCGGTACTTCATTTCGGAGGTAAAGCTGGGCCAGATGTACTTGTGCATCTTCCTGCCCGCTATTGGCGGCCAATGTATACCACTTAAGTGCCTGAGCCAGGTTTTTGCGTACTCCTTTTCCGGCCTCAAAAGCTTGCCCCAAGGCATCCTGTGAGTCCGGATCTCCTTTCTCGGCAGAGGCATCCCAGTCATACACAGCGGAGGCATATTGGCCATTCTCGAATAGCCTCATGCCTGAAGCATAGTCAGCATAGGCTGAAGGAGTGATCGTTCCAATGAGTCCGCAAATAAGGGCGAAGCCAGTAGCCGCTTTTACGATGTGATTATTCATGATGCTTGATCGGCCATAAACGTTGAACAGGGAGTGATAACTGACTTTATAACACTCAAGTGCCTGCTTAAATATGACGCTGAAAGGAAATTGTATGGAAGAGGCATGCCGTATCGCCTACAGGCGATACGGCATGTTCATGATCAGTGGTGATCAGGAGCTGAATGGTCTGAGTTATTGTCGGGTGTTGCTGGTGCTTGCTGTTGTGCAGGCTGTTGGTTCTGCTGTGGTGCACCAGCACCTGGTGTTTGGATCTGATGTCTTTGATGAGTAATGACACAAATCAGCCCATTGCCTACATCCTGAATGGGATAATTGGTATTACAGAACAAGGCAATCGTGTTCAGTTTTCTGGCAGCAACGACACTCTGGCTGGGTGCCTGCCCATTCACTGGGGCATTCAGTTGTGCCAGGAAGAGCTTCCCTTCAGGACACTGTGCAGCCTGACCGTTGGTAGCTGCCACGCAGATAGAGCTTTGGTCAACGTGATGAGGACCAGCATCGGGCGGTGGCGGGTTACCATGACCTGAACAACCAGCAATTGCAACGGCTGTTACACCTACTGCAGTGGCGATCGGGAGTTTGAAGCCTTTAAATAATTGTCCAACATTCCACATAACGTCTTGATTCCTTTTTGGGTTCACTGCAGGAAACGCATCCCTGTTCTCGGCTCTTGCTTACCTGGCAACCCCCCTCATTGGGAGGTTACATTAGTTAGTACTTGGCTGACCTACTGTTGTTGAAGGGGTGCTCACATTGGAATTTTCATAGGTAATATGGCGTTTTGCAGGCGCCTTCTGCTTCCCGTCAATTTCAATGTCCACTCGCCTGTTTGGGGCCAGACAACTCTTGAGTTCATTACCGTAGGGATAACCATTACAGGCTTTTACCTGATCCGCTGACCCCATACCCTGCGACTGAAGCCTGTTGGTTACTAACCCATGCGCAGACAGATAGGCTGCTACGGTATTGGCACGCTGTTGTGACAGTGGCTGATTATGGGCATCGGATCCCAATCGGTCAGTATAGCCACGTACTACAATACTTGGAGACGCATATTCTGTATTGACTTCCTGTACCACTTTATCCAGCGCTCTTTGGCCTTCAAAGCTCAATTGGGACTTATCAAAATCAAATAATACATCCCCACTTAGAATGATGTGCTTGTTCTGAATTTGTACCGGTACCAGAAGTGTAGGACATTGCGGATCTTTCCACCGTGTATTGTCCACTTGCATGTTCTTGTCGAAATGCACCTGATACTGACAGGTCAGGTAGTTACTATGGTCGTTGTAATAAAGGTTGAACGCATAGTTCCAGGTATGAACATTGAAGAAGCCTTCGTCATACTGAGGAACACCCAACAACTGACGCACTTCGTCCTTGGTTTCCCCTTTGCTAACCCTCAGGACAGCCTGAGGATCGACAAAGTCACCACCCTTGTAATAATTGTAAACAGCAGGGAAACCATTCCCTGCCTTTTTGTAGGATGTATGGTAATCACCTCCGGGTGTTGCACACCCGGCGAGTGAAACACATGCGATCCCTGCCACGAGGCCACCCATCAAGATGGCGGGATTCAGTCTCTTTTTCATTATGGTTTCCTTTACCATTGCCAGCCGACGCCAACACCTGCACCGAAATGTCCTTGTGTATCACCGGTCATGCTGCCTTTGAATACGACTCGTCCATTATCCGAGAGGCGCGAGAGGCCGACAGATACTGCTGACTGACCCTGATAGGTACCAGCCCCTGCTGATATCATGCTCTTGCCGGGGATCATGGACTGCGGCAAGTTGGCTGCAGCCAAGGCGCTGGCTGTACCCGCATCCGCATCCTGCTTAACATCTCTCATGCGGTGGACAAGGTTATTACCCAGCTGATCCAGCTGATTCACATTCGCAGCATCTGTACCAGAGGTTCCTGCGGCTACGTTGTGGATTTGTGTTCCACCATCACCTTTCATGGTCACGCTGTTGTAGTTGGTCGTTCCATCAGCATTCTTGTCATAATTGACAGCCCCTTGCTGGACAGACTTCAACTGACGAACATTGACAGCATCCGTATCTTCTGTACCACCCGCAACGTTGGTGATCTGACGTTCATTACCAGCGCTACCCACAGAAACTGCGCCCTGAGTAGAGTTGACAGTGGTTCCAGAGAAGGCCTCTTTCTTGCCATTCATGCCTGAACGGTCAGCTACCGAGTTCGCACCAAGCGCTACACTACCAGAAGACTTGGCATCCGCATTGGCACCTAGAGCAGTCGCATTATTGGCTTCTGCTTTACTATGAGCCCCGGAAGCAACTGCTGCCGAACCCTTAGCTGTTGCCCCTTCACCTGATGCGATGCTGCTTGCTCCGTCTGCAACGGCCTCAGGCCCTATAGCGACACTGTTGGAGCCATTGGCTTGTGAGTCAGCCTCATCACTATTGGCATGGAAGTACTTGGTACCATTTGTGGTGATGTTGTTGATGTTTTGCTCAGCATTCCACAGCTGGCTACCATTGACTGCATCGGTACTGTTCTGGCTTACATCACCATCTGCCACGTTGGTGATCTTGTCGCCGCCAGCATTGATACCGGATGACGTCATGCTTGGGCCATTGGCAATAGTCACACCATCGTTATTCACGGTGGTATTGCCAGTTTTCACACTACCATCTTTGCCAAGATCCAGGTTGTTATTCATGGAGACCTGAACGTTACTGCCATTCTGAGTCACTTTCAGGTTTTTCTCCCCTGGGGCGGTACCGATATCAACAGTGCCTCCGGGCGCAATATTCGTTTTATCCTGTCCACCATTGGTTGTCAGGTTCCAGCCTGCAGAAGCATCCTGCTGTACAGACCAGAGCTGGCTACCATTGACTGCATCAGTACTTGTGGAGCTGATATCGCCGTCTGCTACGTTGGTGACTTTTTTGCCGCCAGCATCCACACCATTGCTGGTGACACTCGGGCCGCCTTTAATTGTCAGACCATTGTTATTGACAGTGGTATTGCCGTTGGTCAAACCATCGCTATTAACAATGGTGTTACCCATGGCGATACTTCCTGTATCACCCAGATTCAGGTTGTCGGCGAGACCCACCGAGACATTATTGCCTGAATGGTTGATGGTCAGATTCTTGTTTGTCGGTGTGAAGTCAACAGTATCTCCAGGTGCCACTTTGCTGGCATCTTTCGAGTCGCCGTTGGTGCTGACATTCCAGCCTTTGTTAGCCACATTACTGACGTCGGTCAACTGGTTGATGTTGGCAGCATCCGTACCATTTTTACCCGGGGCAACATTGGTAATGGTTTTGCCTCCCGCATCAATACCATTGCTGGTGACACTCGGTCCATTGGTAATGGAAAGACCGCTGTTATTGACGGTCGTGTTACCTGTGGTGAGACTGCCATCGCTACCAAGATTGACGTCCTTGTTCAGTGCAACAGTCAACGTATCGTTGCCATTGGCGACGACGCCAATATTGCCTTTCGTCAGATCTTTGCTGTTGTCAGCGCCACCTTTGATCGAAACGGTCTGACCCAGATTACGGTGGACGTTATCACCACTGTCACCCGCAAAGGTGAGGCCTTTATTGGTCAGGTCATTATTTTGATCATGCAGCTGATTAACGTTGACTGCATCGGTACCCGCGGTACCTGCTTTAACGTTAGTGATCTGTGATCCTCCAGCATCGATACCACTGGTTGTGATACTGGGTCCATTAGTAATAGATACACCGTTACCGTTGAGCGTGGTATTACCGTTGGTTACCCCATCATTGTTAATGGTGGTGTTGCCGGTCGTAATGGAACCGTTATCACCCAGATCCAGGTTGTCTGCCAGTCCCAGTTTGACGTTGTCGCCATCATGGGAAACGGTCAGGTTCTTGTTGGTCGGAGTGAAGTCAACAGTGCTGCCCGGTGCCACGTTGCTGGCCCCTTTCGAATCACCATTG
>NZ_JBPCZH010000003.1:0-336522 GCF_051251085.1 Cernens ardua | reverse complement strand
GACGTTATCGCCATCGTGGGAAACGGTCAGGTTCTTGTTGGTCGGAGTGAAGTCAACGGTGCTGCCCGGAGCCACATTGCTGGCCCCTTTCGAATCACCATTGGTGCTGACGTTCCAGCCCTTGTTGGCGACATTGCTGACATCGGTCAATTGGTTGACGTTAACCGCATCCGTGCCATCGGTACCAGCTGCCACATTGGTGATTTTCTTGCCACCGGCATCCACCCCGTTTGTGGTGACACTCGGGCCACCGGCGATGGTCAGACCATCCCCGTTCACGGTGGTGTTGCCGTTGGTGAAGCCACCATTGTTGATCGTGGTATTGCCCGTGGTGACGCTGCCGTTATCGCCCAGATTGACGTCCTTGTTCAGCTTGACGTTCAGGGTATCGTTGCCATCCGCGACTACACCGATGTTCCCATCGGTCAGGTCATCAGCGTTTTTGGCATTACCTTTCACGTTGACAGTCTGGCCCAGATCACGATGAACATTCGTACCGGCATCACCGGCAAAGTTCAGCCCCTTGTTGGTCAGGTCACTGTTCTGATCATGCAACTGGTTAACGTTGACCGCATCGGTACCATCCGTGCCCGGTGCGACATTGGTGATCTTGTCGCCACCAGCATCCACACCATTGGTAGTAATGCTTGGGCCACCGTTGATGGTGACGCCATCGCCGTTCACCGTGGTGTTACCGTTGGTCAGTCCATCATTGTTGATGGTGGTGCTGCCGGTCGTAATGGAACCGTTATCACCCAGATCCAGATTATCGGCCAGTCCCAGTTTGACGTTATCGCCATCGTGGGAAACGGTCAGGTTCTTGTTGGTCGGAGTGAAGTCAACAGTGCTGCCCGGTGCCACGTTGCTGGCCCCTTTCGAATCACCATTGGTGCTGACGTTCCAGCCCTTGTTGGCGACATTGCTGACATCAGTCAACTGGTTGACGTTGACCGCATCTGTCCCCTTGGTACCAGCGGCCACATTGGTGATCTGCTTGTTACCGGCATCGATACCATTCTGGGTAATGCTTGGACCGTTGTTGATGGTAAGCCCACTATTGTTAACCGTGGTATTGCCTGTGGTTAAGCTACCGTTATCACCCAGATTAACATTCTTGTTCAGCTTGACGTTCAGGGTATCGTTACCATCCGCTACCACACCGATGTTCCCATCGGTCAGGTCACCAGCGTTTTTGGCATTGCCTTTCACGTTGACAGTCTGGCCCAGATCACGATGAACATTCGTGCCGGAGTCACCGGCAAAGTCGAGGCCCTTGTTGGTCAGATCCGTGCTCTGGTTGTTCAACTGGTTAACGTTGACCGCATCGGTACCATCCGTGCCCGGCGCGACATTGGTGATCTTGTCGCCACCAGCATCCACACCATTGGTAGTAATGCTTGGGCCACCGTTGATGGTCACGCCATCACCGTTCACCGTAGTGTTACCGTTGGTCAGGCCATCATTGTTGATGGTGGTATTACCGGTTTTAACCGTACCGTTATCACCCAGATCCAGGTTGTCTGCCAGGCCCAGTTTGACGTTATCGCCATCATGGGAAACGGTCAGGTTCTTGTTGGTCGGAGTGAAGTCAACGGTGCTGCCCGGTGCCACGTTGCTGGCCCCTTTCGAATCACCATTGGTGCTGACGTTCCAGCCCTTGTTGGCGACATTGCTGACATCGGTCAATTGGTTGACGTTAACCGCATCCGTGCCATCGGTACCAGCGGCCACATTGGTGATTTTCTTGCCACCGGCATCCACCCCGTTTGTGGTGACACTCGGGCCACCGGCGATGGTCAGACCATCCCCGTTCACGGTGGTGTTGCCGTTGGTGAAGCCACCATTGTTGATCGTGGTATTGCCCGTGGTGACGCTGCCGTTATCGCCCAGATTGACGTCCTTGTTCAGCTTGACGTTCAGGGTATCGTTGCCATCCGCGACTACACCGATGTTGCCATCAGTCAGGTCGTCGGCATTTTTGGCATTGCCTTTCACGTTGACAGTCTGGCCCAGATCACGATGAACATTCGTGCCGGAGTCACCGGCAAAGTCGAGGCCCTTGTTGGTCAGATCCGTGCTCTGGTTGTTCAACTGGTTAACGTTGACCGCATCGGTACCATCCGTGCCCGGCGCGACATTGGTGATCTTGTCGCCACCAGCATCCACACCATTGGTAGTAATGCTTGGGCCACCGTTGATGGTGACACCATCACCGTTCACCGTAGTGTTACCGTTGGTCAGTCCATCATTGTTGATGGTGGTATTACCGGTTTTAACCGTACCGTTATCACCCAGATCCAGGTTGTCTGCCAGTCCCAGTTTGACGTTATCGCCATCGTGGGAAACGGTCAGGTTCTTGTTGGTCGGAGTGAAGTCAACGGTGCTGCCCGGTGCTACATTACTGGCATTGGATGACTCGCCATTGGTGCTGACGTTCCAGCCACGGTTAGCGTTATTGGCTGTATCGGTAGCATTATCAACTGCCTTGTTGGTGGCATAGAGCTGAGAGCCATTGATGGCATCGGTGCTGCTATCTGAGACACGTCCGGCCGCGACATTGGTGATCTGACGCTCATTACCACTGGAGCCAACACTGACGACACTGCCTGGATTAGTGCCAGCATACTGATAGGTTGTACCACCGACGGTGCCTTCAGAAGTCGGGTTGGCAGCGGCGGTGGAAGAGCCACTACCCAGCGCTACCGAATTGTTCTCAGACGCGGTTGCACCATCACCCAGTGCCGTTGCGCTGGTACCTGTCGCAGACGTGCCGTTTCCTACGGCAGTCGCATGCTCACCAGACGCAGAGGAGGCTACACCGGCCGCGAGTGCATTATTGCCGGTCGCACCATCGTCGTTGTAGTTGGCCTGCTGGTTACCGTTGTCATTGACACTGTAATAGCGGGTCTTGTTCTGTTGAATGGAATTATCAACATAGTTTTTGTTGGTGATGTCATCCCCGTTGGTGATCGGACCGTTATAGGTCGTTTCACCACCGTTGTGGATTTCGAAGTTATCACCCAGTTTGGTGGTACCACCGACGTTCAGGTTATTGGTCGTCACACCGCCATTATTGATGGTGGTGTTGCCGGCAGTCACGGAGCCATTGCCCCCCAGATCAACATCCTTGTTCAGCTTGACGTTCAGGGTATCGTTGCCATCCGCGACTACACCGATGTTGCCATCAGTCAGATCGTCGGCATTTTTGGCATTACCTTTCACGTTGACAGTCTGGCCCAGATCACGATGAACATTCGTGCCGGAGTCACCGGCAAAGTCGAGGCCCTTGTTGGTCAGATCCGTGCTCTGGTTGTTCAACTGGTTAACGTTGACCGCATCGGTACCATCCGTGCCCGGCGCGACATTGGTGATCTTGTCGCCACCAGCATCCACACCATTGGTAGTAATGCTTGGGCCACCGTTGATGGTGACACCATCACCGTTCACCGTAGTGTTACCGTTGGTCAGGCCATCATTGTTGATGGTGGTATTACCGGTTTTAACCGTACCGTTATCACCCAGATCCAGGTTGTCTGCCAGTCCCAGTTTGACGTTGTCGCCATCATGGGAAACGGTCAGGTTCTTGTTGGTCGGAGTGAAGTCAACGGTGCTGCCCGGTGCTACGTTGCTGGCATTGGATGATTCGCCATTGGTACTGACATTCCAACCCTTGTTGGCGGTTGTATTCGCGGTATTGGCGATATTGGTGGCGTTATCCACACCCTGATTAGTGGCATAGAGCTGTGAGCCATTAATGGCATCGGTGCTGCTATCGGAGACACGTCCCGCCGCGACATTGGTGATCTGACGCTCATTACCACTGGAGCCGACACTGACGACGCTGTTTGGATTGGTACCCGCGTAGTGATAGGTCGTACCACCGATGGTGTCTTCGGAAGTCGGGTTGGCAGCGGCGGTGGAAGAGTTGCTGCCTAGCGCTACCGAATTGTTCTCGGACGCGGTTGCACCATCACCCAACGCCGTTGCGCTGGTACCTGTCGCAGACGTGCCATTCCCTACGGCAGTCGCATGCTCACCAGACGCAGAGGAACCTACACCGGCCGCGAGTGCATTATTGCCGGTCGCACCATCGTCGTTGTAGTTGGCCTGCTGGTTACCGTTGTCATTGACACTGTAATAGCGGGTCTTGTTCTGTTGAATGGAATTATCAACATAGTTTTTGTTGGTGACGTCATCCCCGTTGGTGATCGGACCGTTATAGGTCGTTTCACCGCCGTTGTGGATTTCGAAGTTATCACCCAGTTTGGTGGTACCACCGACGTTCAAGTTATTGGTCGTCACACCGCCATTATTGATGGTGGTGTTGCCGGCAGTCACGGAGCCATTGCCC
The DNA here is from genome assembly GCF_051251085.1 of Cernens ardua. Taxonomy (NCBI): domain Bacteria; kingdom Pseudomonadati; phylum Pseudomonadota; class Gammaproteobacteria; order Oceanospirillales; family Halomonadaceae; genus Cernens; species Cernens ardua. The sequence continues at coordinate 332,171 of NZ_JBPCZH010000003.1, read as the reverse complement.
CCCAGATCAACATCCTTGTTCAGCTTGACGTTCAGGGTATCGTTACCATCCGCGACTACACCGATGTTCCCATCGGTCAGGTCATCAGCGTTTTTGGCATTGCCTTTGACGTTGACGGTCTGGCCTAGATCACGATGTACGCTATTACCGGAGTCACCAGCGAAGGTAAGGCCTTTCTGTGTCAGGTCGTTCCCCTGCTGATACAACTGGCTACCGTTAACCGCATCGGTACTATTTTGGCTGATATCCCCTGGAGAAACGTTGGTAATCTTGTGATTACCGGCGTCTACACCATTAGTGGTGATACTGGGTCCATTTGTAATGGACACACCATCGCCGTTCACGGTGGTGTTACCGTTTTTCAGGCCATCATTGTTGATGGTGGTGCTGCCGGTCGTAATGGAACCGTTATCACCCAGATCCAGGTTGTCTGCCAGGCCCAGTTTGACGTTGTCGCCATCATGGGAAACGGTCAGGTTCTTGTTGGTCGGAGTGAAGTCAACAGTGCTGCCCGGTGCCACGTTGCTGGCCCCTTTCGAATCACCATTGGTACTGACGTTCCAGCCCTTATTAGCCGTTGTATTCGCGGTATTGGCGATATTGGTGGCGTTATCCACACCCTGATTAGTGGCATAGAGCTGCGAGCCATTAATGGCATCGGTGCTGCTATCGGAGACACGTCCAGCCGCGACATTGGTGATCTGACGCTCATTGCCCTTGGAGCCAACACTGACGACACTGCCTGGATTAGTGCCAGCATACTGGTAGGTTGTACCACCGACGGTGCCTTCGGAAGTCGGGTTGGCAGCAGCGGTGGATGAGTTGCTGCCTAGCGCTACCGAATCGTTGTTGGACGCGGTGGCACCATCACCCAGCGCTGTCGCGCTGGTACCTGTCGCAGACGTGCCATTCCCTACGGCAGTCGCATGCTCACCGGATGCCGAGGAAGCTACACCGGCGGCAAGCGCATTGTTGCCTGTCGCGCCATCGTCGTTGTAGTTATCCTGCTGGTTACCATTGTCATTGACACTGTAATAACGGGTCTTGTTCTGTTGAATGGAGTTATCAACATAGTTTTTGTTGGTGATGTCATCACCTTCATTAATCGGGCCCGTGTAGGTAGTCGCCCCATTCTGATTAATGGTGGTATTGCCAAGGTTAAGATCCGATGCCAGATCTACATTGACGTTGTTGCCGTCATGGGAAATGGTGAGGTTCTTATCCTTGTTGCTGAAATCAACATTGTCACCCGGCGCTACATTACTGGCACTCGAAGTGTCACCATTGGTACTGACGTTCCAGCCCTTATTAGCCGTTGTATTCGCGGTATTGGCGATATTGGTGGCGTTATCCACACCCTGATTAGTGGCATAGAGCTGCGAGCCATTAATGGCATCGGTGCTGCTATCGGAGACACGCCCGGCCGCGACATTGGTGATCTGACGCTCATTACCACTGGAGCCAACACTGACGACACTGCCTGGATTAGTGCCCGCATACTGATAGGTTGTACCACCGACGGTGCCTTCGGAAGTCGGGTTGGCAGCGGCGGTGGAAGAGCCACTACCCAGCGCTACCGAATTGTTGTCGGACGCGGTGGCACCATCACCCAACGCCGTTGCGCTGGTACCTGTCGCAGACGTGCCATTCCCTACGGCGGTCGCATGCTCACCAGACGCAGAGGAGGCTACACCGGCGGCAAGCGCATTGTTGCCTGTCGCGCCATCGTCGTTGTAGTTATCCTGCTGGTTACCATTGTCATTGACACTGTAATAACGGGTCTTGTTCTGTTGAATGGAGTTATCAACATAGTTTTTGTTGGTGATGTCATCACCTTCATTAATCGGGCCCGTGTAGGTAGTCGCCCCATTCTGATTAATGGTGGTATTGCCAAGGTTAAGATCCGATGCCAGATCTACATTGACGTTGTTGCCGTCATGGGAAATGGTGAGGTTCTTATCCTTGTTGCTGAAATCAACATTGTCACCCGGCGCTACATTACTGGCACTCGAAGTGTCACCATTGGTACTGACGTTCCAGCCCTTATTAGCCGTTGTATTCGCGGTATTGGCGATATTGGTAGCGTTATCCACACCCTGATTAGTGGCATAGAGCTGTGAGCCATTAATGGCATCGGTGCTGCTATCGGAGACACGTCCGGCCGCGACATTGGTAATCTGACGCTCGTTACCACTGGAGCCGACACTGACGACACTGCCTGGATTAGTGCCAGCATACTGATAGGTTGTACCACCGACGGTGCCTTCGGAAGTCGGATTGGCACCGGCGGTGGAAGAGCCACTACCTAATGCAACCGAATTGGCGTTGGATGCATTTGCATTGTTGCCTAATGCAAGTGCTGCTGTATCACTTGCTTTTGAACCCGAACCCAATGCTATTGCACTGCTGCCCCCTGCATTAGCACTGTTCCCTATTGCTGTGGCATTGGCATTGGATGCAGTAGCACCAGATCCTTCTGCTAATGTGTTTATTCCACTTGCATTAGCGGAGGTGCCAATGGCTTGGGCATTATTTGCTGAAGCATTAGCCCCATTACCAATGGCATTACTGCTCGTTCCAGTACTAGAGGAGCGATTACCTAATGCAGTCGCTGACTCCCCAGTTGCCGAAGCATAGTTGCCAATGGCTGTTGTCCAGTTATTTTTGCTCGTATTAGCCTTATAACCTTCAGCAATGCTGTAATCGGCGCCAGCGACTGCTTCTGCACCCAACGCCAATCCCCGTGTGCCTTCAGCCTTAGCACTGTTGCCAAAGGCGGATGAAGAATCGCCTTGTGATTGAGCCCCAAACCCAACCGCAGTGGATGATCCACCTATTGCTTTTGCCTGGTAACCACTAGCAAGTGCATATTCACCCGATGCATCCGTTTGAAAGCCACTAGCCAACGAATATAGACCAGTGGCATTGGTCTCTTCGCCCAGTGCGGTTCCATATTCAGCTGCACTGGCACGTGTACCTACGGCTGTTGCGTCGTTACCTGTAGTCGAAGCATTGTTTCCAAGAACTGTAGAATTGATCCCACCCGTACTTGCCCCACTTCCGATTGCAGAAGCGCCGAGGTAATTGGACTTCGCATTGTAACCGATGGCGGTAGCTTGATCCGCGTGAGTAGCACCGGTTTTTGAACCTGACGTGGAATCATCCTGGGTTTTGACCTCTGCCCCAGACCCAATAGCCGTGCTGCCATTACCATCCACGTAGGTGTTGTTACCTACAGCAGTGGCATTATCATTCTGAGCACTGGCGCCTGTACCCGCTGCAAGCGAATTAGTACCGGTAGCACCATCGTTGTTATAGTTACCTGTTTGGTTGCCGCCATCATTTACGCTGTAGTAATGCGTAAGACCAGCCTTAAGCTGCGAAACGTTTACTGCATCTGAATCGGCAGATCCAGCTGCCACTCCAGTTATTTGACGTTTGCCAACATCGACTCCACCATATTGGTCGCTGGAGCGTGTATCCAATATGCTTTGCCGTTGAGTTGCGGAGGAACCTCCCGGGATATAGCCATCCTGTCCACCTTTTCGATCGGCGTTTGATCCAACACCCAGCGCGACACCACCTACTTGTGAAACTTTGGCCCCGCCGCCCACGGCAACCCCTTTCTCTGCCGTTACGTTTGCACCGCTACCGATAGCGGCACTCCCTGTACCGGTAGCTGTTGAATTCGGGCCAATAGCAGCACCGTCGCTTGTGGAGTGAGCATTATGGCCAATGGCCGATCCTTCGCCTTCGGCAGATGCCCCTTGACCGAATGCAGAACCATTTTGGCCGGTAGCTTGTGCGTTGTTACCAAATGCGGTTGCCCCGTTTTGGTTCGCAAGTGCCCCTGTGCCGAAAGCGGAGCTGTTATTGGCCAGAGCCTGAGCATTCGCACCTACAGCAGTAGTGTTTTGCCCATTGGTATAAGACGTGTTACCGATGGCGATACCGTATAAGGAACCGGCAGAGGTATTTGCACCGGGACCCAAGGCAAGTGAGCGATCACCTTTTGCTGCTGTTGCAGTAGAATTTGGATTACCACCAATAGCAACGGCATTGAAGCCTGAGGCGCTTGAGTTATCACCTAGTGAGATTTGTGCGCCATTTCCGCTTGCATCGGAATTCACACCTATTGCGATTGGTGAGCCGGTAGTTGAGTGGTTGATAGCTTTGGAATTGGCACCGATGGCGATGGATTGTGAGCCGGCTCCAATGTCATTACCTGAATAAGCATTGAACCCCATTGCAATGGAGCCAAACGATGTGCCCCCCAACACATGAGAGCTATCACCAATAGCTATAGAGAAATTAGAATCTCCGCCGTTACTGGTGCTATCAACGAATGCATTATGGCCTAAAGCAATTGAGCCAGTGCCATTAGCCGTTGCGCCAGTACCAATCGCGGTAGCAGCTGGTTTGGAAGCATATGCGTTATCGCCTTCTGCGATACTACCATCACCAACGGCGCCATCTCCGTTGGAGTTACGGTTTTGCTGGCTCGAATCTCGCTTGACAGTACGTGAATTCAGCCTATTTGCGGTGACAGGGTTGGTAACATTATTAACATAAAGTGTATTTTCCAATCCGGAAGAGGCATTTTTTATGCCTATGTCACTATTCGCGGCCAGAGCCGATGGTGCTGCGACGGAGAGCAATACCGGAACGGAACCAAGGACGATAATTTTGGATGAAAGTGTACTTTTGCCGTTGCTTCTGGCTGTTTCAGATGCAACCACTAACCTTCCCAGAGTTTTATTCCAAATCTGGCGATAATTTCTATTCATTCTCGTTCCCTCTACCCCTTGGATTCCAAAAGTAAGCTCCCTTTGGGCTTTTGATTGATAGAACGTTTATCAAAAAAGTGTCCCGGCCAGTTTGTGACTGACATCCCCCCGTGGAGCTTGTTCATCATGTTGGCGACCGTTCGGCACTTCCATCGCCAGTGGCAAGCTTGAATCTGTCTTTAGTGCAAGACTTCTTTTTCCAATGTCGATTTGTATGATTTAAAACAAATCTATTAGAGCGGCATCTGCATTTTTATCGCGAAAACCATAAATCTTGATTTGTACGTTTTATTTAAAGGACTACCTCGTTTAGAAGGTATTGGTTTGGCGGATGAAACATGTACCTGAACGAGCTATCTCACTATCATTTCTTTCAGACTATTTTAATGGACGATGTAAATAGGAGAATAACTACGTATCGATACCCTAGACTTTTGTCCTATGCCTTGGTGTGGCGAAAGGGTACCTGATGTTTGCCATATTAGGCAACCTCTAACATAAGAGTTAAACCATACATAATATTTGTACACTTCGAAAATTTATCATTAATAACTTGCCAAATAGTGCAAAAAAGGGGGGGTTAATAAGTACGTATTTTGAAATAATAAGTTGTGAAATGGCTAAAAACTGGATGATTTTGCCACGAAAGTCACGTATTGAGGTGGGTTGGCGCTTTTGTTGATAGGAAAGCTATTTCGCAAGCGTTGTTTTTTTATTTTATGCGGACAATATTATTTTACTTTTAGGATGTTTTGTGTAAAAAATTTGCGATATTTTATATGGATTGTTGGCGCCTTACTGTGCGGCATGTTGGATTGTTTTTTTTTGTAAATTTATATTAATAATGATATTTTGATACTAGTATTTTTTGTTGAAGTAAGTATTGTGTTTTATAACCTCATGTTTTATATAGATAAAATCGCGATCACGTATACGGGGACAAAATTTTTAGTAAGTAAAGGTGTTTTTTAATACGTGTTTTTACTTATTGTTACAAAAGTAAGCAATGATTTTATTCAAAACTTTACTCAATATTGATGAGCATGCGGAATTTTTGCCGGGTTGGGAACAAACGTATGCACAATTAGAACCAGGGAAGTATTCAGGGACCTTTGTACGGATACAGGGAAGGAATATTGCTTTATATAGAGAATATGCCAATTTAGATGCTGTTCATACATTCGAGTACGACAATAATAGGCGTTATTTCCTTATTCCAATAAAAGGGAATTCTTCTTTTCCACTCTCTCCGGATGGTGTCTATTTATTACCCCGTGGCGATAAAATACACTCGCCTGCACCCGCTCATTACGAAATGATCATTTTATCAGTGGCATTGCAGGATGCCGAATGGCTTAATAAGAGAGATAGAGCGTTCAAGAAGCTTCCCTTGAAGTTGGATGATTATAATCACGTGTATCAAGAGCTGGAAAGCATTACACGATATTTCATGACAGATAAAAACGTGCATCCGACAGACAGCATCAAAGCCGCGGTGAAACGTAAATTGCAGGATATAGCCATGTTTCTAACGAGTCCTGTTAATTTGAATAGTCATCGTTATCAGCCCTTTTATTCAAATAGCCGTTTCATTGTGAATGCGTGTCATGCTTATCTGGAATCTCATCCATCTCAACCTCCAACGTTAATCGAGTTGTGCCGTATGCTTCGGCTTTCTCGTAGAACATTACAATACAGTTTTGAAAAAGAACTGGGAGTGACACCTTCATACTATTTTCGGGCATTAAGACTCAACGCTGTTCGAAGAACATTGATCAGCGATCCGGATATCTCGATAGGACAGGCTGCAGCCATGCAGGGCTTTTTCAATCAGCCCTATTTTACACGTAGCTATCGGCAGTTATTTTTGGAGTCTGCTTCTGAGACAGTGAAGCATGCACGTGTGAAGGCCAGTGGAAAAGGTTCAGCAAAAGAGGCATGAGCTACCGTGCTGGAGTGTATGCTGCAGCACGGTGAAGGTGGGGGAGTAACACTAAGAGAGAATTGGATATACCGACTAATGATACCCATTGGGATTTTGCGATTGCCAGCGCCAGGTGTCTTTCATCATGGCATTGAGATTACGTTTTACTTCCCATCCCAGTTCTCGTTTTGCCTTTGAAGGATCCGCCCAGAATTGAGCCAAATCGCCAGCGCGGCGTGGGGCGATCACATAAGGGATTTTTTGGCCGCTTCCTTCTTCAAAAGCCTTTACCATTTCCAATACCGAATGGCCATGTCCTCCTCCCAGATTCCACACACCGACTTCTTCTGCGGGAAGACCCTCGAGTGCATCAAGTGCGCTAACATGGCCTTCCGCCAAGTCCATGACATGGATGTAATCACGTAGGCAAGTACCATCTTCAGTTGGGTAATCATCGCCAAAAACATTGAGTTTCTCACGTTTACCCACGGCCACTTGGGCAATGTAAGGCAATAGATTATTGGGTTCACCGGAAGGATCTTCTCCGATTTCCCCGCTTTCATGGGCGCCTACAGGGTTGAAGTAACGAAGTAGCGCAATTTTCCATCGAGCATCAGCGGCATGCATTTGCTTGAGCAGATTCTCTACCACAAGTTTTGTATAACCATAGTTGTTGGTAGGTATACCTGTTGGCATGGTCTCAACAAAAACAGGGACGCCTGGATCACCATAAACGGTTGCTGATGAGCTAAAGACAATATTAAAAACGTTGGCACGTTCCATCGCCTGAAAAAGGTGCGTACTTCCGGCAATATTGTTGTCGAAATAGGCCATAGGAATGCGCATACTTTCGCCTACTGCCTTTAAGCCTGCGAAATGTATGACAGCAGTGATGGGGTAAGTGTCAAAGATATTGTCCAGACGTTGACGGTCACGAATATCCCCTTTTTCAAAGTCGACTTTTTTGCCGGTCAGTTTTTCGACACGTCGCAGCGACTCTTCCGAGCTATTACTCAGGTTATCATAGACAACGACGTCATAACCGGCTTGCAACAAGACAAGAACCGTATGCGAGCCGATATAGCCTGCTCCCCCTGTGACAAGAATCATAAATGCCTCAATTTGAACTAAAATAAAGATTGAATACGACTGTAATATATCCGAATAGCAGCAAATGCATGCCTCATTCTCTTTAGTATACAAAATTAGCCCTTTTTATTCAGGCCTCCACAGCGGTGTGACGATGCAGCCGACGTCATGTCATATTAACGTCATTCATGCCGGGTAGTTTATGGCTAGTCTATAACAGGAGCCTTATGATGCCATTTTCAAGCCCGATGTTAACGCTGAGAACCTTGTATTCACTTGCCTTGGTGGGATGTTCCATGCTGGCAAGCGTGAGTCATGCAGATGCCTTGACTGTTGAAGGCAACGTTACAGATCGCCCTAGTGTGATGTATGCCTCTTCGTTTATCAATGATATCACCTCACCCTCGACTTCGGCTCATCACTACGATGTATTGATCAATACTCAGCGTCAGGATGAGATCAGTACGCTCAAGGACATGGCGCCTGCGTTTACGGCAGCTGGTGTCGCTAAGGCTAAGCAGAAGAAACCGTTGGCAGACAAGGCCTGGATCAAGGCGAGTGGATACGATTTTCATTCAAGGGCATTGACGCAACAGGGGATCGATATTCTTAAAGGGTTTTCGTCATTACCGAAAAACATTCTGTTCGACAATATGGCGGGAACCGTCGTTATCAATCATTCTGCCAATGCCACAGCTCAGGAACATGCAGTAGCGGATGCCTTTGATATTCCATATATGCATTATCTGGCTGAAGCATTGGGGCCGCATATGGGCAGTATTTTCCTTAAGGCATACCAAAGCGGAAAACTGGACAAGACCGCTGCTCTGATCAAGGCTTCTGAACTGGGCACGGGGGCTGCCAAGGATTATTTCAACTATACGCGGCCCTTTCTGATCAAGGGGAACAAGGTCAATCTTGTGCCGGACCGCTGGATAGTCAAGGATGGTACTCCTTATTCTGCTAATAAGGGATCGTTCCCAAGTGGTCACACTGTGACGGGACAAACAGATGCTATTCTATTGGCGGAAATGCTACCTGAACGTTTTCCAGAGTTGATTGCACGAGGTGACGGATATGGATATTCACGCCTGATTTTGGGGGTTCATTATCCTCTGGATGTAATCGCCAGCCGTATGCATGTTGAGATGGTGCTATCACATTATCTGAATGACCCTGCTTATATGAAGCTTTTCAATCAGGCGCGAAGCCAGCTGAGAACCGTCTTGCAGCAGGAGTGCGGTGAATCCCTGGCGGAATGTGCTAAACCTGACAGTGCTGCTAATGATCCTTGGGCATCTGCTGCGGCAAGAAGCTTCCATCATTATACCTTGAATTACGGATTTCCTGCGGTAGGTTCCCGTAATCGAGCCATGCAGGTTCCTGCAGGAGCTGAAGCATTGCTTTCTGGTCCCTTCCCGCACATGAGTGCCGAACAGCGTCGTCAGCTTCTTGCTCATACAGCCATCCCCTCAGGTGATCCACTGGATCAACCTGATAATGACTGGCAGCGTATCGATTTGTTGGCCGCTTATGAATTGGGTGAACACACCACTGAATAGCCATAATACGGCTCCTTGAAAAGCTCGCCTCAGGCGGGCTTTTTTGTATTTTTATGGTGTTCTTTCTTGTGGAATATATGCGTATATTGAGGTTTCTTTCTCAATAAAAACAATCATCATGGATGAGGGATTTATCAATGCCTGAGGCTTACAACAAACTCTGTGATACGTTCAAACGTATTCATCGTCTGGAGCATTTGATGGCGATAGGCAGTTGGGATATGTACGTCCTGATTTCCAATAAAGGTAGCCAGGCGCGCTCTGAAGCCTTAAGTGAATTAGGTGTCGAAATTCAGCGCCGTCTGACAGACTCTCGTGTAGGTGAGTGGTTCACTGTTGCTGCGGAAGAATCTTTGACTGATATTGAGCGTGTTAATTTGCGGGAAATGCATCGTACTTACCAACAAGCCGTCGCTGTGCCTGCTGAGTTGAATGAAGCGCTCGTATTGGCTGGAAATCATTGTGAGTTCGAGTGGCGGAGTCAGCGTCCTGCTAATGATTGGAAAGGGTTTTCGAAAAACCTGCGCGAGGTTGTACGTCTTAGTCGGGAGCGAGCAGATATTCTTGCCAATTTAAAAGGCACATCACGCTATGATTCATTATTGGATGAATATGAACCCGGGATGACTTCTGCACGTGTAGATGAAATATTCAGTGATCTGGCGGGCTGGTTGCCTGACTTGATAAAGCAGGCTCAGGCTCGTCAGGCAAGCGAGCCAACTTCGACGTTGTCAGGCCATTACCCCGAGGCAGATCAACATGTATTGGCTTTGGATATCATGAAACTGCTTCAGTTTGATTTTGATGCAGGCCGTCTGGATTGTAGTGCGCACCCATTTTCCGGGGGGGTGCCTACGGATTCACGTATTACGACGCGCTATGATGAAAGTGATTTTCTTCCGTCCCTGATGAGTGTTATTCACGAGACCGGCCATAGCCGTTATGAACAAAATTTGCCTGTCCAATATGCCGGTTTACCACTGGGGCAAGCGCGTTCGATGGGTATTCATGAGTCTCAGAGCCTCTCTTTCGAGATGCAGTTGGCTCGAACGGATGAATTTATTTCGCTGATTACCCCAAGTGTGAATGAACATTTGAAGCTCAATACACCTTTTACCTCCCAGCAATTGGGCCAATTAACCAGAAAAGTGGTTCCCGGAAAAATTCGTGTCGATGCCGATGAGCTCACCTATCCCGCACATATCATGTTGCGATATGAAATTGAGCGGGCTCTCATTGAAGGTGATATGGAGGTAGACGATATTCCTGAAGCGTGGGATACGCGGATGTATAAATATCTGGGCATTGATACACGTGGCGATTATTGCGATGGGTGTATGCAGGATATTCACTGGACTGATGGCAGCTTTGGGTATTTCCCCACCTACTCATTAGGAGCTATTTATGCCGCACAGTTATTTCAGGCAGCTAATAGGGATATCGCCAATTTACATGAGAAAATCCAGCGTGGTGAGCTTACGCCTTTATTTGACTGGTATCGAGAGGCAATCTGGCAGCATGGTCGCCGTTATTCTTCGGAAGAGTTAATTCATCGAGCAACGGGTCGTCCTATATCAACTCAGGCTTATCATCAGCATCTTAAAAGTCGTTACGGTTACCAGGGGAGGATATCCTGTCCGTAATAGTTTTCCGATAATTAGCAGCGGAAACTTAAAAAAGAAAAAGGACATCCTTTAGTGGATTGTCCTTTTCTCGATGAAGAAGCTTGCATGATTTATCAGTTAAGCAGATTTGCTCTAGCGTATACTGCAACGAATCGTACGATGCAAGAAGTAGCCACCTACCAAATCAACTACATACGTTACTTACAATAGATGTAATTTATTCGCTGGGAAGGTGCAGTGTTATCACAGACGGATCGGTAAGTGGCGAGTATATTGATGATTAGTTGTGACCATGAGCAGTATCAATGCCTTGGCTGTTAGTGCCAGTCAGAGAAGATACTTGATCGCTACTGTTAGCACCTTGCACAACAACAGTATTATTGGATTGTGCGCTGGAAGATGGAGAAGCCTGCGCGCTAATCTGAAGACCGAAAGTACCCAGAACAAATATAAAGGCAACTGCAATAACTTTGATGAGTTTCATAATATGCTCCCTCAACGATATGACTTTTGAGGGCGGTGAGGTTCACAGCGTTGTGTGTGTGAGTCTTGCCGTCCAAATTTGGTTATTATCTTAACGCTAATTTCGTGGAGGAAACATAAACAATACGAGAAGGCTCTGGTGCCGATATGGCAACAATGCACTATGAAAGTGCATAAGGGGATAGATAATTGCTCAAGCGTTGATAACAAACTCGATAATGAAAATAAAATATCAATAAAAATGTCTGTTGGGTAGTTTTTTGTTAACTTCTGTTTTAAATATTAGAGAACCCCAATCGTTGAGGCACCGTGTAAAGTGCCCCAACGCGATTGATGTTGGCTTACTTGTCCAGTTTCGGAACGCCATTATTCTCAGGTTTACTTAATAGACCTGTTTTCGTATACAAGGATAGCTTTTCACGTGTATCCGCAATATCGTGATTGCGCATAGTGAGCTGACCAATACGATCACGTGGCGTAAAGCTGGATTCCACTTTCTCCATGGAAAGGCGTTCAGGCTGATACGTCAGGTTAGGGGAACGAGTATCCAGAATCGAATAGTCATTTCCGCGACGTAATTCGATAACCACTTCACCCGTAATGGCGTTGGCTACCCAACGTTGTGTGCTTTCGCGCAACATCAATGCCTGGGAATCAAACCAGCGCCCCTGATACAACAAGCGGCCCAACCGCAAGCCATTAATACGATACTGTTCAATGGTATCTTCATTATGAATGCCCGTCAGGAGTCGCTCATACGCAATAAATAACAGCGCCATTCCCGGGGCTTCATAAATGCCACGGCTCTTGGCTTCAATGATGCGGTTTTCAATCTGGTCAGACATTCCCAAACCATGGCGGCCGCCAATGCGGTTAGCCTCCAGGATCAGTTCCACTGGATCTGTGAATTCAACGCCGTTAAGCGCTACCGGGCGCCCTTCCTCGAAACGAACGGTCACTTCTTCAGGTTTGATCTCTACTTCTTCTTTCCAGAAGGGAACACCCATAATAGGTTGAACGATACGAATGCCGCTGTTGAGGAATTCCAGATCCTTGGCTTCGTGCGTGGCCCCTAGAATGTTAGAGTCCGTCGAATAGGCCTTTTCGCTCGACATACGGTAATCAAAGCCGTTGGCCTGCATGAACTCGGACATTTCCTTGCGGCCGCCCAATTCATCAATGAAATCCTGATCCAGCCAGGGTTTATAGATGCGAAGTTCTGGATTAGTCATCAGGCCATAGCGATAAAAGCGTTCGATATCGTTACCTTTATAGGTACTGCCGTCACCCCAGATGTGAACATCGTCCTCTTTCATGGCAGCCACCAGCATGGTGCCCGTCACAGCACGCCCAATAGGCGTAGTATTAAAGTAGGTGATTCCTGCGGTGGTGACATGGAAGGCACCACATTGCAGCGCAGCAATCCCTTCATTGACCAATTGTGTCCGGCAGTCAATCAAACGGGCCTTCTCTGCGCCATATTCCATGGCCTTTCGTGGAATAGCCTCATAATCATCTTCATCGGGTTGGCCTAGATCTGCCGTGTAGGCATAAGGAAGGGCGCCCTTCTGACGCATCCATAGAAGGGCCGCGCTGGTATCAAGGCCGCCAGAAAAGGCGATGCCGACTTTTTCGCCGTAAGGGAGGTGTTCAAGAATAGTGCTGGTGCTCATGGATTGCCCGATGAATTGTAGATTAATGATTTTTGCGTGTTATACGTGATTATTCACAATGCTAGCATAAAAGGTGGGCTTTAAGGCTAGTTATGGCATCATATATAAAGAGGTGATTGCCTACATAATGTATTCACGAACATTGTTCATTTTATCACCAACGCTTACATAAAAGCACTTGTTTTAGTACCGAGGGTTGAGGCATAAAGCATGATCTTCCCGTTTTGATCATCGGTATATTCTGGCTTTGTTTTAAGGTGTGCGTAAGTAAAATTTGCTCATAATATAAGCAAATGCCAACCAAATTGTTTACACTATGTATTTATTTCAGCAATTTTCAATTGGGGTTGTATCTACCAAGTGCTGATTCTCCCGGTTTTTGAAATGTGACTCGCTTAGGCTTGAGACCCAACATGAAAGCAATTTCGACTTATAGAAAGACAATCAGTGCCAAACATGTACTGCTATTAGTGGCCTCTTCACTCACTCTGGCAACTTTATCCGGATGTGCTCTTAACCCCTCTGCTAATGGGCAATCGGGAAATTCCGGGGTATTCAATGATGCTGTTCCAGCAGGCCCACAGTTATCTCATTTTTTTGACAGAGCAACGGAAGGCAGCGCGGCATCATTTGCAGATAGCCCCATGGGCAAAAATATTACTGTTTCAGTTACGGGAACACCCTATTTTTCTGCAAGTGGGTTCGATTGTTTACACTTTCAGGCTGATCATAATACCGGAAGCAATCCCTCTAACAACGTTGCATGTCGCCGCAATCAGAGTACGCCCGGCGATTGGGTAATTGAGCGCTCCGTTATTTCCATGCAAAAGCCGCAGTACATTAATTCATCCGACTTCAGCCAGTAATCGACCAGGGAAATCGAGGAATGTTTCAACGAAATTTTTTGTTCCGGGCCGGGTGCCTGGTGGCGGTAGCGTGCCTGAGTGTTAGTCAGGCATATGCTCAGGAAGTTGGAAATTATGCTGATTCATCAGCCTTCACGAATTCGGTGAACAGCCAGACTTCCGATAATGATAATAGTAGTGGTGCCAACATGGGAGCGAGTTCTAGTGTGGCTCCCAACAGTACCAGCAATCAGGTCAACGATACGCCGCAAGCCAATTGGAATAGCTCCCATTATGGATCTTTTTCCAATTTGCAGGAAGCTGCCAATGGTATCGTAGGCATCCGTCCTTTCGGCGCTAGCCTATTTGATCATCCTTTGCAGAGTGCCGGCGCCCAAGGGTTAACGCCAGGTTACCGTATAAAGCCTGGTGACCAGATCAATCTACGTGTATGGGGTGGCGTTCAGTTCAACCAGACATTGACAGTGGATTCACAGGGGAATGTCTTCCTGCCGGGTATTGGACCCTTGAATATTCAGGGCACCAGTGCTTCAGGGCTAAATGGTGCCATTACATCCGCGATCAAGCGTGTTTATCCACAAAACGTGGATGTGTATACTAATTTGCAAACGGTCCAGCCTGTTGGTGTATTTGTAACGGGTAATGTGAATAGCCCTGGTCGTTACTCTGGTACACCCGATGACTCCCTGCTTTATTTCCTTGATCAGGCGGGAGGGATCGATCAAACGCTTGGTAGTTTCCGCCATATTGAAGTCAAGCGTAATGGTCGCACCATCGCCCATATTGACCTCTATAACTTCCTCATCAATGGCAACCTTCCCAATATCCAGTTCCGTAATGGCGATACTATCGTAGTGGAAGACCGTGGGCCCACTGTGACGGTGACGGGGGATGTCGGGCGCTCATTCATGTATGAGCTGAGCGGTCACGAACGCCTTGATGGTCGTATGGTTACCCAATTGGCACGTTTGAATCCCGGAGTCACCAATGTTCTTTTGCGTGGTGATCGCTCCAGTGGTCCTATTGCCAGCTACATGAACCTGAATCAATTTGGTAATGCGCGGATTGAGTCCGGGGATGAAGTGCTGTTCAGTCAGGATCAGCGAAGCGATGTTATCGTTGTACAGCTTCGTGGCAGCTATTATGGCCCCACTCGTTATGCCCTTCCCCGTGATGCTCACCTGGGCGAATTGTTGAATGCCATCAGCGTTCCCAAGGACATGACGGATTATCAGGATGTCTCGATTTATCGTAAGAGCGTAGCACGGGAGCAAGAACAAGCCCTTCAGGATAGTTTGAATCGCCTTGAGCAGACCTATATGGGGTATCCTTCTCGTACTCCAGGCGAGGCCCAGATCCAGCTTCAACAGTCGCAACTGATTGAGCGCTTTGTACAACGTGCCCGTCAGGTTAAACCCAGTGGTCGTTTAGTGGTCGCTCGTGAGGGAGACATTGCTGATATACGCCTACAGGATGGGGATGTAGTTGATATTCCTGAAAATAATGATTCGGTATTGTTGAGTGGTGAGATAACAATTCCGCAGGCAATGGTATATACCAAAGGGCTAACTGCCAAAGACTATATTCAAGATGCAGGTGGATACACACCGCGTGCCAACCACAACGCTATACTGGTCGTTCATGCGAACGGTGAGGTTGTAAGCGCAGATCAAACAACCATACGCTCTGGTGATCAAATTATGGTTCTGCCGAAACCGCCTACCAGTAACATTGAGCTGGCGACTTCCATTAGTCAGGTCATGTACCAAATTGCGGTGGCTGTCTTGGCTGTTACGAGTATTTAATCAATTCTTTTTCTTGATTAACAAAAGCGCTACGGTTACCAAGTTGATTGGTAGCCGTAGTAGGTACATTCTTATGTCAGAAGTACAACCGCAGAAAATACGTAGTCCGCTGAAAGTTACAATTAGCGTCTTGAATGCTTTGCTCATGAGGGAGGCCATTTCACGTACTGTTGGTAACAGAATGGCATGGTTTTGGACAATTGCTGAGCCAGCATCTGTTATATGTATGTCCATGGGGATTAGGTACCTAAGAAATGGTGAAATGATTGTCCAAGGTGCCAATTATGTTGTTTGGTCATTTCTTGGCATAGTTCCATTTCAACTAGTGCGCGTATTTGCTCGTATGATGGGAGCAATTGATTCAAGCCAAGGGCTCTTCACATACCGACAAGTAAAGCCATTCGATACCGTTATCGTTAGGGCTATATTCGATTTCCTTTTTATAACTACAATGTTTTGTACTTATATTTTAATCGGAAGTCTAATGGGGTGGCCCATCCTTCCAGCATATCCACTTCAGGCAATATTTGCATGGTGCTCAATATGGGTTTTGGGGATGAGTTTTGGTGTCCTCGCTTCAGCCATAGGTGCATTAGTTCCTGAAGTTAAGACATTGATAAATATTGGGAGTCTACCCCTATTCGTTTTTTCAGGTGTTATTTTTCCCTTGACATATATACCCCCTCATTATGTTCATTATTTGGCATTTAATCCTGTAGTCCCTGCTGTTGAATATTTGAGAGCATCTTTTGTTAGTACATTTGTACCCATTCCCGGTACCAGTATTTTGTATGTATGGGAATGGGCAATGAGCTTTCTTGTATTAGGACTTATTATGCAAGTGCGGTTTAAAAACCGATTTATTGCAAACTAGACACTGCTCGGCATTAAAATGATAGAAATTAATAATATGTACAAGCGGTACCATAACACCCATAAACGGGAGTGGATATTGAAGGATATTAATTTGGTAATACCCTCTAATATCAGTGTTGGTGTTGTTGGTAAGAATGGCGCAGGTAAGTCTACTCTTTTAAGGCTGATTGGCGGGATGGATTCTCCAGATAGAGGAGAAATAATCCGCACAAGCCGAGTGTCATGGCCAATTGGACTTGCGGGTGGATTCCAGGGGTCAATGACTGGCAGGCAAAACGTTAAATTTGTAGCCCGAATGTTTAGTACCCTAAAAAAAATGGATGAATTAATTCGGGAAGTACAGGATTTTGCTGAGATTGGAGATGCATTCGATGATCCAGTAAAAACATATTCGTCTGGTATGAGAGCCAGACTTCAGTTTGGATTATCCTTGGCATTCAACTTTGATGTATTTATATCGGATGAAGCAACTGCTGTAGGTGATAGAGCATTTAAAGCCAAAGCAGAAAAGGCTTTTAAAGATAGAGTCTCCAAGTCAAGCTTGATTATGGTTTCGCATGGTGAAGGTATACTTGAGCAAATGTGCCAGGCTGGAATCTTTATACACAATGGTGAAGCCTTCTGGTTTGACCATATAAAAGATGCGATTAAAGCATATCATAAAGCAGGGTAAGCTCTGAACCATAATAACTTGCTCGTAAATTACCAACTGTTTTATTAAGCGAAGTGGAAAATGAATTTACAAGGGTCTAAAAAGTTTTTTAGGAAATATCCACATTGGGTGATATGTATTGTATTGATCGTCTCCGTATCATTCTATTGGACATTTTGGGCAAGTGATTTATATGTATCTACATCGGATGTCGTAGTTTCAACACCCGGCTCGACGGGCTCTACAATATCTTTTTCCACTCATGAAGGTATTAGGGGTGTGAGCGAGTATTCGATGTTGATGCTCCAGGATTATATGACATCAATCGATATGTTGGAGTACTTGGTAAAACATGGAGATTTCAGAGAAGAGTACTCAAGACATGGTGATTTTTTCGGTAGGTTACGTGATAAAAATACGCCTTTGGATCAACTTTATTCTTATTTCAAAAGACGCGTAACGGCAGCGATCGATCCTACCGCTGGTGTGCTTCGTATCACCGTCCAAGCATATACTCCACAAGAAGCACATAAAGTCGCTGAGCTGATGATTAAGGCCGGAAATGAGCAGTTAAACAGGATGAATCAGCGGTTAGCTTCTGAACAAGCTACATTCATGGAAGCGCAAGTACAAAAACTGGGTAATGAATACGATGCCGCCCAGAGCAAACTTGTTCAATATCAGAATCAACATGGCTTGGCTGCTCCAAGTGAAGCACTTGATTCAGTGAATAGAATCATATCTGGCCTTCAAAAACAATTGGCTAGTGCTGAAGCGCAAAGAAGTTCACTACTGACGTATCAAAGTCCTCAAGCATCACAAATTGTAATGCTTGATGGTCAAATAAGGGCATTGGAAAAAGAAATACAGAACCAGGAAAATAAAGCTGCTCGGGTCTCAGGGGGAGCACTAAACATCGTGACTTCTGACTATCAGACATTGCAGTTGCATGCACAGTTCGCCAGGCAAAGTTATTCGGATGCACTTGCTGCGCTGCAAAATACTCAGATTCAGGCAACAAGACAGCTCAACCTGATTTCTACGATTCAAACACCTACCTTTCCCGATTACCCTCAAGATCCTCGGCGTATATATAATATTACTGTATTTACAGTCATGACGATCTTTGCAGGTTTGATTCTTAATATGCTTATTTTGATAGTCAGAGACCATCGTGATTGAGATGACTCATCCAGACTTGTCCATTATCGTACCTATCAAAGCAAAAAGTATAGACGATATTGAACTCGCAAGAGTCAAGCTCTTGGTCGAAAATATCCCTGACAATATAGAGCTAGTTATCGTTGATGATGGTAGTGCCAAACCTGTTCGAAAGTATATTGATACTGTAATAAGAAGTTTGTGCGATAAAAGTCGCATTACTTTTAAAATAAAATTTATCAAAAGTGGATGGAAAATTTTTTCACTGGCTCGCGCTAGGAACTCAGGGGCTAGAATTGCAACATCAGAAGTTCTTCTCTTTCAGGATGTGGATTTTTTTGCCCCTCCAAGGACATACAAGCGCATAGCTAGATATGTGAAAGAGAAGAATATAGCTCAAAACAAGCATGAATTTTTTTGTATACCCGTAATATTTGCCAAGCAGGAAGCGAGTGAGAAAATAGAAAAGCAATTGCATTCCATCAGGAGCAATAATGCAATAGGTGATTCGTGGCTACCCGTTGGGAGTGATATTCATATTTATTCTGAGGGTAGTTCGTGTTTAGTAGTCAATCGTAAGGAATTCCTCTCTATGGGGGGCTACGATACTCGATTTTATGGGCATGGTGCTGAAGATTACGAAATACTTCATCGACTTACACATAAGTATCCCAGATACAAAAAACCGCCAGAATATGCAACAAATTTTGGAAGTCGTAAAAAAGTAGGTTATCGAGGCTTTAGAGCATTTTTTTCCCTTTATGGAAAAGAACCAGCCCAATATGGTCTTGTTTTTGTTCATTTATGGCATCCACCACGTACTACAAAAAAATATTATAGAGATAAGAAAAATTTTAAGAAACTAACAAAAGTTATGAGTAATAGTAACACTGTTGTGGGCTGGAGACGTTTTTTTAGTTAGCTAAAGTTAATTGAGAATATTATTTTTTTAAATATTTAGTATACAAAAATTTGGATTTTTTATGGCTAAAATGAGATTTTCAGCACGCAATAGAAAAAGAGTTATGCTTATAGGGGGGGCAGGTTGGCCTAATTATGGGGATGAATTAATCCTGGATGCATGGAAACGTTATCTCCTTGATAATGATATAGCCAGTCATGTTTACTTTTTTGAAGGCATGGCTTCTATTGCTAGAGAACTTCACAACGAGAATGCTCCAAAAACAAAACTATATTTTAATGGCGATCTTGAAAAAATATCGGCCTCCAATGATAGTGATGACTTTTGGGAAAATGTGCTCTTGGGTTATCGATTTTTTTCAGATGATAATAAAGCCCAGAGTAAAAATTATAATTTTTCGTTCTTAAAAAAATGTGATGTGATTCATCTTCATGGGGGGGGATATCTAACCAGATTTTGGCCAAGAAAAGCCTTTGTACTGGGATTTGCTGCAGCTGCAAGTAAAAAATATGGAATAAAACTGGTTGCTACTGGCATTGGTTTTGGTCCTGCCCCAGATGTGCCTGATGATATATCAGATACTCTATCCGAAGTATTTGAACAGTTTGAGTTTTTTGAACTTCGAGATAAAGATGGTTTTGCATTTTTAAAGCATTATTTTGAAAAAGCCAATTTTATAAAAGGAATTGATGACTCATTCCTGCGCCCTATTGAAACCATGTATATTTCTGATAATGGTGGCAGTAAACGCCTATATCTATCATTTCTTAAAAATAGCGTGAGGCAGGTGCCTGATCATGTCTGGAGGCAGCTGAAACAGTACGTCGAAGAAGATGGTATAGACGAAGTATGTCTGCTTGAAAGTTCTCCTGAGCAAGATGTTCGTGTTTTAGAGCTTATAGAAGATAGGCTCAAGCTCCCCATTAAAATGATTAGTGTATATTCTTTACTAAAAGGGGATGTCACTATTTCAAATGATGATAAAGTCATCTGTTGTCGTTACCATGCTCATCTTTTATTTGCTAGAGCTAACTGTGCGGGATTTTATAGTACAATTGGTCAAAATCCGGGTTATTATGATGTAAAACATAACTCTGTAGTTGATATGGGGTCAGGCCTTTCATTGTCAGAATTAAAATCTTTTCCCAATGAAATTAAAGAAAATAGTAAGACAATTTCACAAATAGTAAGAAAAGAAAGTGTTAATCATGAATTTAAAGTTGGATTGGCGAACAAGATATATCTATAAATATTCTGTGCATGGGATACATAAGGGTTGTAGTTGGAGGCAACAATGAGTCGTAAAAATTTTATCAAGAATAGTATTGATAATGCATGGAAAAATCATAAAAGTAATAAAAGATATGCTGCAGCAAAGAGGATATATTTCAAGAGTGTTTCTAATAGTAAAGAGATAAAGTTTTCAAGTGCATTATCCTTAATCTCTATTGTTTATAATAATTTTACTATAGAAAAGTTTTTGGCATTTGTTTCTTATTACAACAAAATTGGAATAAATGAATTTTTATTTTTGACTAACCATGATGTTTCTATCGATGATTCGATAGTCAATGCTCTGTCAGATTGTAATGTTACCTTTCTTGCTCTTGATGAGGGTGCCAGCCAAATAGACTGTATTAACTATTTGCTTTCCACATATAGAGATCAACGCTGGACTCTACTTGTAAAAGATCTGGGCATATTTATATATCCTTTTAGTAATACCAGAACATTATTAGACTTGACTTCCTATCTAAAATCGATACGCGAATGCGCTATGTCTAGTGTTGCCATTTTTTCTGATGAGTTAGAAGAAAATCATCAAAATAATGGATGTAGTAAAGAGATTAATATTTTAAGAAAAACAATATGTAGAAGTTTTAATGAAGAATATAGAAACAATCACGTATTCAACCTTTACGAAGAGTTAAATAGTCCTAAAGTATCGTCCCGTAATCAAGTCAATTTGGTTCTATGGGATAAGCAATATTATTATAAAGAGCTTTTCTCGAGGACATGGCCTCGCCGACTGGAAAATGGTCTTTCCGATAAAAAAGTTATCGGGTCTGTAATAGATGCAGATGTTTTTGACAGTGATATTAATGTTTCTATGTTATGGCAATCCCTATTGGCGAGATCTGTCATTCATTCTGGAGAATGGTCGAAATGAGTGATTTGGTGGTGAAAGAGGATAAGTTGGCTTTTATTCTTCTTGCGCACGAAAGCCCTGCAAGACTGAAAGATCTTATACTTAGCATTATAGGATCTGGATCTGACATATTTATACATCATGATTTAAATTCACCACATGATTTGCCTAAGGCCATCGCGGGCTGGAAACTGGAAAATTATCCCGGCAATGTGTATTTTGCTCCTAGAGTCCACGTAGCATGGGGTGAGTGGTCCATCTGTGAGGCAACGTTAAACTGTTTGAGAAAAGCCCAAGAAATAGGTTTGCATAATTATTCAAACTATATGCTTGCTTCGGGTTCTTGTATGCCAACAAAGCCTATGTCAATGGTGAAAAAGGGTATACAAGAAGCTAATAAGGATTTTATCGAGGCTGTAGATGCTGCTCGATTTACCTGGGTTGCTGGTGGTATTCAGAACGAACGCTGGGAATATAGGCATTATTTTAATTATCGCGATCAGCGCACACTATTCTATTGGTCTCTAAGATTACAGAAAAAATTATTAAAAAAACGGAAGCTTCCAAATAACTTCCATCCTTATATCGGCTCACAATGGTGGTGTCTTAGAAGATCAACTATTGAATCTATATTGAATGTATTAGATGCCAATCCTCGTATTGAGCATTTTTACAAAACTGTTTGTGTTCCTGATGAATGTTTTTTCCAAACGCTGGTTGCAAATTTGGTACCTCATCATGAAATAGACTCTAATTTGCTCACTCAATACAAATTTAATTCATGGGGGGTTCCAAGAGTCTATTTTCATGATGATTTGGAAGAGTTGATTGAACAACCCGTATTTTTTGCCAGGAAAATCGACCACGGTTCATTGGAATTAAAACGTTATCTTCGTTTAGTTGCATTAATGTCTGTAGAAGATTTTAATAATCTCGTTAAGAATGAGATACAAAGTAGTACGGGGTCTCAGAGTAAATATAAAGCTCAAATCCGCAATAATCTGTTAAAATGGAATTCTTGTGTACCTGACGATACCAACTTTGTTGATTATCTTAAACGTGTTCCTAGTCTCATCTATGTATGCTTCGAATCAGACCGGGAGCGCGTAAAAGATTTTATCGGGGATGAGAATATTGAAGAATTTTCTCTGGCTTTTCTCGAAGATTATAAAAATGGTCGTTCTTTAAATGTCGCCTCTCGTGCTATCGGTGCTTTAGTAGAAAGTACTTTGCATGCAGAGGGCTTTAAAGATGTTTTGTTGGTATTATCTCCTAAGCAGGCATTTATTTTACGTTTGTTGAAATGGAATGTGCGTTCTTGCTTCTTATATAGTGATTTGAATAAAATATCTTCACATATAGATGAGAAAAACTCTGATACTGTTTATAGCGTAATCTTTGATCCTGATTTCTTTATAAGCACATATCAGATAGATGATCATTCGAGAAATATTCCTTCATTTCAGTTGAGGGATGTGGAAAAACAAAAAAATCCCACTTTGCATCTGATCATTTGTAATGATCGCGGAGATGGTGAAAATTATATCGATTCCCTTCTGCAGGATGGGGGGACTTATATTGGCCCTGCTTCAAATATATCGACGCAGTCTCTAATTGATGTGTGTACATATTACAATCAGCATGGTGTAGTTTATAGTTATTCAAATCCTTACCAAATGGCCGCATTACTCGATAAAAAAGGTATAAGGTTTATTGTTCATTATCATCCATCGTGCAGACATGTTCTGTATACAGGATTGTTCTATGAAAATTATAAATGGGGCCAGTGGGAAATTGACGGAAGGAATTGTTTTATACCGCATATGCATTGGCCAAGTGTTGTACCACAACAATTTGAAAGATTGTTTCTGAAAGATTAATTTATAGGTGATTAACGAATCTTATGGAAACTTTAACAGTTAATGATGAGTTGATAGATACTCTAAAAGAAACCTGTATATATCAAGAGAGAAGCGGTTTTCATGGCAAGCCTGAAGCATATCAACAAAGAGTAAAAAATGGGCTAAACCTTATTATAGCCAAGAATACTTGTATTGAAGCTTATTCAACAATTGCCGATGGGCTTTCTCTCTTCAGCCTTGGATCTTTTTCTTCAATAGCATCCACTTTACATGAGAGCTCTAAAGTTGGGCGGTATTCACAGATAGCTGAAGATGTGAAGAGTTTGGGGTTTCGTCATCCTATAGAAGCTGTAAGTATGAGTTCTGCCTTTTTCAATTTTGGTAGAGAATTTACTTATAGTTATTTTTTGCATTACCAGCAAGCAGAAAGAAAGGATATCGAGCTTAAAAAGGTTCCCACACCTCAACCCCACGTCACAGGGACGAGGATAGGCTCTGATGTATGGATAGGTTCTGATGTTTACCTCAAAGGTGGTATAACTATTGGTGATGGAGCAGTGATTGCTCAAGGCAGCGTAGTAGTCAAGGACGTTCCTGCATATTCCATCGTTGGCGGAAACCCTGCGAAAGTTATCAAGAAAAGATTTCCTGATGAGATTATTTCCGGGCTGAAAGAATCACAGTGGTGGAACTACGAACTTGGTGATATGTTTTCGGAAAAATTGGACTTTTCTGATCCTGAAAAGTTTTTGTCAAAATTTGCTAATGTAAAAAGAGAGTTATCATTATATAAACCCAAGTTGTTTTTGCCATATATGTTTAAAACGCAAGGTAAAGGCGTTGTTGAGTATGGGAAATATTTGTTGTCCAATCACGGTCATATTATGGTATTTGATTCTAATGATAAAAGAATTAAATTTATACGTTGGGAGAATAGAATACCCGAAATGACGAGTGTCTATTATGATGATGCAGGCAAGCTCTGGACAACATCCGGTATTGAAATACATTCAATCTCCGTGGATGGAAGTATAAATTCCGGAATGTCGTCAGCTGAGTCTATTATTAAGACAAACTTTCATAATGGGCAGATATCTATACAAGTTGGTGATGAATATCTTAGTGATAACGGGGATTCTATAAAATTCTCAGAGTCAGCCCAGGACTGGGAATTATTTAGCGTTATTAATTAAACAATAATTCAGTGTATTAAAAGTGTGTGATAAATAAATTTACTCTCAAATTGGGCTTTGTTATAATCTCACATTATTTATCCACTGTGTAATATCTTCATAGTGTAGGAGTATCAAAATGTTAGCTTCAGGAATCGTGGGTATTTGCCGATTTTCCTTCCTTGGCCTTTGTGACTGGTCTGCCTACGGTGAAAGTCGTGAGACAGGCGTTATCTCTGAAGAATTACTCGCAGAAGTAGCAGCCAAACTCTATGACTCTAAGCGTCTAGAGGCCCGTTTCAAAATTTTTGAAACACTGCTTATTCCTTCAATTAAGGCTCAGACTGATCAAAATTTCAGATTTTTGGTCATAACCTCTCCACAAATGCCAGAGAAATATCTGTCAAGACTGGAGGGTATTTTGGCACGTGTACCCAATGCACAATTGATTGTTGAAAATGCTCGCAGCACTTGGGACGCTATAGTGCCTGAATTGGAAAATATCAAACAAAGTTGGGGTGGTACTCCATTGCAGTTCCGCATCGATGATGACGACTGTTTGTCTGTTCATTTTATTGATGAATTGCGTAAAGCAATGCACTCGATGGCGCGATATGATCGTTATGCGGTGAGTATGCCACGTAATCTTCTAATGACCTCCTATGGCGATGATGGCCAGCATTTTGCCGAAGATATGGCGTTGTTCCATAGTGCAGGTTGTGCATATCTTGATGATTACGATATCAATACCACTGTATATAACTTCGCCCATCATTTGATGTGGAAAGAAGTACCCAGCATCATTTTGCCTCACATCACGAGTTGCATGATGACTAAAACCGATGGGCATGATGCTCAGGGCAATGATCAGAATCGCTATGTTGATATCACGAAAAATCATGCCATTTCCAAAGAGCGGCTCCTGGAATTGTATAAATATGATTTTCCTTTCCTGAACTATGATGAAGATGGAAAGATCATCTTTAAGGATTGATAACGATATGAGCCTACTCAAATGAGTAGGCTTTTTGAGTCTTATCATGTAATTGGATATTAAAAGATCGGGTATAAGTAATGATCCGTAAAGCTGTACTCCCCGTCGCTGGCTTTGGCACTCGTTGTTTACCAGCCTCCAAGGCTATCCCTAAAGAAATGATCACTATTGTGGATAAGCCCGTTATTCAGTATGTGGTACAGGAAGCTGTTGCTGCTGGCATCAAGGAAATCGTGCTTGTCACTCACTCTGCCAAAATTGCGATTGAGAACCACTTTGACAAACATTTTGAATTAGAGCACCAACTTGAAGAGAAGGGTAAGTTGGAGCTTCTTGAAGAACTGCGTAATATTATTCCTGATGATGTGACGATTGTTTCAGTGCGTCAGGAGGAGGCCTTGGGCTTGGGACATGCAATCTTGTGTGCACGCCCGGTTATCGGTGATAACGAACCTTTTGTCGTAATGTTGCCCGATGTGTTGGTGGATACCAATGGCGGAAAGGTAAATGACCTTGCGGGCATGATTCAGGCATTTGATGAAACGGGTAATGCCCAGATCATGGTTGAGAATGTCCCTCAGGATGTTGCCTATAAATATGGGATCGTCGCTATTGATGGGGATTCACCAAAAGCTGGAGAGCATGTCAAAATCACAGGTATGGTTGAAAAGCCCAAGAGTGGGGAAGAGCCATCCACTCTTGCTGTTATTGGTCGTTATCTCCTGCCCGGTAATATCTTCCCTTTACTTGCAGATACGAAGCCCGGAGCGGGTGGTGAAATCCAATTGACGGATGCTATTGATGAGCTTCGGACTCATTCGGATGTCGATGCTTACCGTATGGAAGGCGATACTTACGACTGTGGATTTGCATTAGGCTATCTTGAAGCAACTCTCTCTTATGGTAAACGTCATCCAAAGTTGGGTGATGACTTCCAAGCGCTTCTTAAAAAGTATGCTGGTGAATAAAATCATACGATTTTATCAAGGTTAGCTGGCTTTTGACTCAATACCCCGCTGTTAATAGTTTGAATATTAGCAGTGGGGTATTGACGTTTCTGGACTTCTTGCACATTATGAAAATGATAATCACTATCATTTGATGCCTGCATTTTCTCGTATTTCGCAGCCATCGTTCCTCTTTTGCAAGGAGTCATCATGCGTAAGTCATGCATCGCATTGGGTATTGGGCTATGTTTAATCAGCCAATTTGCTGACGCGAAGGAGTATCCCATTGGTGGGCCGATAAAAACTCACCATCTGGAAATTGCGTCTTCCTATTTGCTGCATATTGAAACTTCTCCCTCCCCACAATCAATGGTCATGGGAAATGATATCATCCACCTTGAAACTGATGTACATGCATTGGCTGGTAACCCCTGGGGGTATGAGGAAGGCAGCTGGATCCCTTATCTAAGTGTGGACTATGTTGTGCGCAAGGAAGGGGACAGTAATTACATTCAGTTTGGGCAACTGCTACCCATGTCAGCCTCGGATGGACCGCATTATGCTCATTCTGTACCCATGGCAGGAAAGGGGCGTTATACCGTCATGCTGAAGTATACGGCGCCAGATGAGGTCGGATATGAGCGCCACATCGACCAGGCTACAGGTATAGGCCCTTGGTTCAAGCCATTTGTAGAAACCTTTACGTTTGATTATCCTCAGCATTAGGAATTATCCACATATTTTCAAACTTCGTGCGATCTGTATAGATATAGACGCACGCGGTAATACTCTGAACCGTACGGGCCCATCATATTTAGCGATATGATGGGTTTGTTGCTTTATGCAATTAAGGGATTCGTATCCTTAGGATATGTATATGGTTCACGCCATGTATTGAGCGGTATCGAAACCATATCTTCTTACCTATTGGTCTTATACCTATCTACGCTGCCCCCAATCAATGTTTTAATTTAAAATAATATTTGAGCGTGTGGCTCATTATTATGAATAAAACAACGGGAGAGAAACATGTCAGAGGCAACGGTTACCGAGCTTTGGCTCATGCGTCATGGGCAGACTGAATGGAGCAAAACGGGGCAACATACAGGGCGCACGGATATCCCGCTGCTGGACGAAGGTATTGAGCAGGCGAAAACACTTCAGCCTCAGGTAGAAGGAGTAGCGTTCGATCATGTTTACTCTAGCCCTCTGGTACGCGCAAAAGATACTGCCAAATTGGCAGGACTGGGCGATCAAATGGAGATCGAACCTGAGCTTCTGGAATGGAATTATGGTATCTATGAAGGGCGTAAAACCTCGGATATTCGTAAGGAAGTTCCCGGTTGGGATGTCTTCACTGCGGATATCCCTGAGGGTGAAAACGCGGAAGATATTCAAAAACGAGTTTCTGACTTTGTTGACCGTCTCGATAAAACAGGCGGACGTATCGCTCTATTTGCTCACGCGCATATTCTAAGAGCAATTGCGGGGTACTGGGCGGCAGGGGATATCCGCTTCGGCGCGCATCTGGCATTGTCACCTGCTTCCTTGAGCGTTCTCACTTATCATCGTGAAGATCGTGTTATCAAGAAATGGAACGTGACGCACCACTAAGTCCGCGTTTCTGTCTTTGGGAGATGGTGTTCTCCTCAAGGTAGAGTTGTCAGTGAGCTCTATCTTCAAACCGCGAATATTCGCTAATAACGCCTACATATGCTCTGATGCAGGGGCAGGTGTAGGCGCATCTTTATAGTGGCTGTGAATTGCTGCTTTTCGATTCTACTGTTCTTCTCTTCTCAGAGTAATATTGGTCACGGCTTCCTGATGGCAGATGCAGCTGTCTGGCAACGGGAGTTGATGAAATAGTTCGGGAGAATCACCATGAAAGGTTATCAACTGACATTTTTTACCCACGAAAACGCGCGCTATCATCACGAATTGGTGAGTGACTGGCTATTGGCGCTCTGTAGGAAAGAAGGCGCTGTGGGGGGAACAATAATTTCCGGCTCGTTGGGTTTTGACAAGGCGGGTGTATTCCATTCGGCGGGCTTCTTTGAGCTGAGTGATGAACCGGTGGCTATTACAGTATCGGCGGATGAAACAACGGCGGAAAGCATTTTGCAATTGATCGATCAGGAAGCTGTCTCCCTGAGCTATACCCGAGTGCCCATCGAATATGGGCAAGTAGGGAAGGGGGAATGAGGGTATTGGGTTTGCCGCTCTCTGTCTAAAGTGACGGCATTCAAGGAGTGCTACACACGTTATTTGCGTGCCCTGCAACCCTTGTTGTTGCAGGGGCGTAATACCGTTGCAGGGGGCGTAATATCTGTTATGCGGTGTTTAAGGGAGGCTCAGGTTTGAGCGTGTACCCTGTTTAGCATTACCACTTTTCCTTTAACACCTTCAAGGTTTTATCTATCTGTTCTTGTGTATGCTCCGTATTCAGGAAAAATCGCAGTCGAGCACTCTTTTCCGGTACGGCTGGGTAGAGAATAGGCTGCACATTGATATTTTGTTTAAGTAGGTCATCCGAGAGTTTAACCGCCTGTACTGAGCTACCCGTAATAATGGGAACAACCGCCATTCCGATACTTTCCCCCGTATTGAAGCCCATGGCGCTGGCCTGATCCCGGAAGTAGCTTGAAATATGGTGAAGATTTGTCAGGCGTTCGGGCTCTCTCTGAAGAATGCGCAAAGCGGTCAGAGAGGCCGCAGCATTTTGTGCCGGTATACCGACACTGTAGAGAAATCCTGGGGCAAGATAACGCAGGTTTTCGACCAGCGCTTTACATCCAGCAATATAACCACCACAACTGGAAAGGGTTTTACTCAGCGTGCCCATCCATATATCGACATCCTTCGAGGGGATATTGGCATGCTCACGAATGCCAAGGCCCTTGTCTCCCAGAACGCCGAAAGAGTGAGCCTCATCCACCATTAACCAGGCTTGATAGCGCTTTTTAACTCGTACGAACTGCGCCAGATCAGGGATGTCTCCATCCATGCTGTAGAGCCCTTCGATAACAATCAATACCCTTTCGAATTGTTCGCGATGACGCGCCAACAGTTTTTCCAGTGTTGCGAAGTCATTATGAGGAAAGCTCATGCGTCTTGCGCCTGACAGTTGGGCGCCCACCAATAGGCTGTTATGACTGTATTCGTCGTGAAGGATAAGATCCTTCTGGCCCATTAAATGGCCCACGGTGGAGACATTACAGGCATGACCACTGACGAAGACAAGGGCATCTTCCACGTCATATTGCTCTGCAAGTGCGCGTTCAAATTCTTCATGAATGGGGCGCTCACCTGAGACGGCACGACTCGCGGAGACAGAGCTGCCATAACGTTGCAAGGCTTCAGTCGCTGCTTCGATTACCTCTGGGTGATGTGCCAGGCTGAGGTAGTTATAGCTGGCAAAGTTGATACAGGTTTGGCCGTTGATGATTGTGGTGGCGCCTGCCGTTCCCTCATGAAGCTTGAAAAAAGGGTCCGGTACATGGAAGCGTTCCCCGGTCGATTTCAACATTTCCACTTGCTGGTAACCGGGTTGCAGGTCAAAACGTGTGAAGTATTCATTCACTTTCACAACGGAGTCTTCGGATGCCTGTGGTGCGCCTTTGGGCTGTTGGCGACGCTTTAGTGCCTGATCAATCAGACGCTGCTTGAGCCCTTGTTTCGTTGTATTCAAGTCAGACCCGGCCATGCTTTACCTTTCTGAAATCGTATCGAGAATTTCTTGGCGCTGTTCGTTGTTTCACATAGCACAAAAATGCAGTGAAGTGATGAAACAAGTATACCAGTGTCGGCGGGAAGGCGTTAAAGAAGGTAGGGTGATATGAGAAGGTTATGGGATGGGCTGAGTTGAGAGGCCGGTGTGGCTCTTCCGATGTTGGTGCCATACCGACCTACAAATGAGTAGTTAATATCAGCGCATCATTGTTCAGGCTGGATAGTTGAATCTGTTTTCGTGGGTAAATAGCGTGCGGTCACATAGGCAGAGTAGTCGTTTTTAACCTGTGGAATACTTTTCTGCTGATAAAGAAATTCCGCTGTAGATTTTAGAGCATGGGCAACGCCCCCTCCCAGCAACGATGGGGAAGCCTGTTCGGCCAGGTCGGGATAATGACCGGCTTTTAGCTGTTGTGGAATATCATTGGGCGAGGCACCGGTTAACTTCGCAATATCGGTAATTTGGGGTGATTGCGGGGTCCATTCATTTTGGTGTTGGTAGTAGTTCGAGAAGGACTGCAATGTGGCGGCTGTAAATGCTTTGAGCACTTTAGGATGCGCGTTTGCATAGCTCTGAAGAGTTGTCCATACGTCAAGTGTTGGCGCGCCCCATTTACCCACTTGTCCGGCCGAGGTAATAACATGCCCCGATTGTTTGATTTCGCTCAATGCCGGGTCCCAGGTGAAAGCGGCGTCAATATCTCCGCGCTTCCATACGGCGGCAATATTGGCAGGATCAAGATTGACCAATTTAACCTTCGAGTTTGCAATTCCCCAGTGATGAAGTGCATTCAATAAGCTGTAATGGCTGGTTGATACGAAGGTCGTTGCAATCGTTTTCCCTACCAGTGACTGGGGCGATGTAATGCCACTGCTGTTGCGTGCCACCAGTTCTTCGTTGGTGTTGTTAAGCGTATTAACCAGAAAAACAGAAAGAGGCAATCCCTGAGAAATGGCCGAGGCTACCGGTGTAGACCCGACGTAGGCAATATCAATGGATTTGGATGCCAGTGCTGCGAGAATCGCCGGCCCGGAATTGAATCGTTTCCAGACCACTTTTTCACCTATCGCTTTTTCGTAATCCCCATTGGCGATCGCGACCTTGGTTGGATCGGCCCCTGTTTGATAGCCCACAACAACATCGGCATTTGCGCTTTGCATTGTTAGTGTAAGTGTGAGTAGTAGACCTGTTGTACCAGCTACAAGTAGTGCTTTTTTTGCCATGATTATAATTCCCGCGGATAAAAAACAGCAATGTGTAATGACTTTGTAATGAAAGGAGACTACATGGCAGGTAATCATTTACACCAATATTGAAAAGGAATATCAAGAGGTGAAAAAGGGATATGAATCAATCCTCTGGGCCTGAAGGGTGCTGTGCCGAATATTTGGTTGTATGGCTTATCGTCAGGTCTGGATTTGAAATTGCATGTAGGGACATTGCGTGTTTTGAAACCGAAGGTTTCACGTGAAACATACCGAGTGACTACTTCAGCATTATTGTGGGCCTTGGGTGTGGGGAAAGGGATATCGGGGGCTGGTTCAGGGAAAAATGGGATGTCATGCAATACCCGACGAGAAAGAGCCGATAACCACTGTTACCGGCTCTTTCCTGAAGCAGGCTATCTGCACTGTTATGTCAGACTGATGCCATGACGTGCTTCAAGTTCTGCCTGTGCGGCAGATTGCTGTTCGGCTTGCTTTTCCGATGAAGTGTCATCCAGTGGTGCCTTTGAATCGCCATTGTCATGATCTGCTTCTCTGATGCGTTCAATCAAATAGTCAGATAACTTATTGATGGTGACGCTGTCATTCAGAATCATGACGGGGACCTGTATGCCGATACGCGCTTCCAGCGCGGTGACCAATTCGACAGCCATCAAAGAGTCAAAGCCCATGTCATTGACAGGACGTTCTACATCCATATTGGCTTCGTCACTGAGTAGAATGGTGGCCAGTTCTCTCTTCAGCAGAACAACCAGTGCTTCCTTGAGCTGTTTTGACGACATCTGAGCCAGATGATCCTTCAGGAAGCTATCTTCTTCCTCACCATGCTCCTGATCATTACCATGCTCCAATAATGAGTAACGTGGTGATGTTGAGGTAGGAAGAAAGCGTGCCATGGCAGTCCAATCCAATGGCATGACAGCTTCATTGGTTGCTTTATGGTCAATGAGCTGAGCCAATTGATTCAGAGCATCCGTGGCTTTTAGCGAGCTGCCACCCAAACGTTGAGTCAAGGCATCTCTTGTTTGTGTATTGCGGGCAAGGAAGCCTACATCCTCAATGGCGCCCCATTCGATGCAGAGAGCAGGTAACCCAGCAGCCCTACGTTGAAAAGCCAGGCTTTCAAGCCAGGAATTGGCCGCAATATAGCTGGATTGTCCCGGGTTACCAAACAGGGTGGTAGCCGATGAGTAAAGGATAAAGAATTCCAGTGAATCTTCACGTGTTAGTTCATCTAGCCAGCGTGCCCCATTCACTTTAGCATTCATTGAATGCTGTATGCGTTCAGGTGTTAGATCGCGTACCAGCGCATCGTCGATGATAGTGGCTGCATGGATAACACCTTTTAGGGGTGCGTGTGCTCTAGCTCTTTGCAGAACCTTATCAAGTGCATGTTTGTCTGTTATGTCGCAAGCTTCAGCGTGAACAATTACGCCTCTTTCACGTAATAATGCAATACCGCTTTGCGCTTCTTCGGTAGTGTCTCCTCGGCGGCTAATCAGGGTGAGATGCTGCGCACCACACTCAACCAGCCATGCTGCTGTCGCTAACCCGAAGCCACTCAGTCCTCCGGTGACCAAATAGTGGCCATCTACGTCGAGCTTTATGGGAGTAGCCTTTTTAGCAGGCATTTCAGCGATAGGAGGTGTGTCATAGGTAATGACAACCTTGCCGATCTGCTTGGCCTGCTGCATATAGCGGAAGGCATCAATTACTCGGCTGGCGGTGAAATCCGTATAGGGCAGCGGTGATAATACCCCTTCTTCAAATAGCCCCATCATTTCTGTAAACAGCCGTTCGGTTAACGCCGGACGCAGGTTCATGAGCTGGTCGGAATCAACACCGAAATAGCTGAGATTATTCCTGAAGGGACGTAAACCTACCTTGGTGTTTTCGTAGAAATCACGTTTACCCAGCTCGATAAAACGACCGAAGGGATTCAACACCCTTAGATTTTGATTGATGGCTTCTCCGGCTAGGGAGTTAAGTACTACATCCATGCCCTTGCCATCTTTGGTATCCGCTAAAATGGCTTCAGCGAAGGTGGTGGAACGAGAATCGTAAATATGCTCAACGCCCAGCCAACGTAAGGTATCACGTTTCTCTTCGCTCCCCGCGGTAGCATATATCTCGGCACCCAGCCATTGACCAATCTGTATGGCAGCCAACCCAACTCCGCCTGCAGCGCCATGCACAAGTAATCGTTCACCCTTTTCCAATCGGGCCTGATGCTTCAAGGAATAATAGACGGTGAAGAACGTTGTCGGTAGGGTGGCAGCCGCCGCAAAATCCATGCTGGCCGGAATTTTGGCAATGCTTTGCTGTTTGGCAGTGAGACGGGTGGAAAAACTGTAAGGACCAAAACCTACAATGGGATCACCCACTGCAAAACGTTCGACCGCGCTACCCACACGGATAATTCGTCCTGAAAACTCGAGCCCGAGACTTGCTCCTGCAAATCCTTCTTCGACGGCCTCGTCCGATAGTAGTCCCAGTGCATACATGACATCCCGGAAATTCAGGCCGGTGGCCTTGACCTCGATTTCTACTTCATCTTCGGCCAAATCAGGAAGGGTTCTGGGCTTCCATCGTAGTTGTCGAAGTTGGCCTGGGATATCGAAACCGAGGGTGAG
This sequence comes from Cernens ardua, assembly GCF_051251085.1. Classification (NCBI taxonomy): domain Bacteria; kingdom Pseudomonadati; phylum Pseudomonadota; class Gammaproteobacteria; order Oceanospirillales; family Halomonadaceae; genus Cernens; species Cernens ardua. The sequence goes on along the minus strand of NZ_JBPCZH010000003.1, from coordinate 298,033 downwards.
TGCTGTGTGCTCTCCGGTATCCTGATGGGGCAGATTTTCGATAATGCGGGGGGTCAGACGTTGCCCAGAAGAGGTAAAGGCCACTTCAAGTTCTTCGTCTGGTGCAAGAAGATGTGCTGCCATAGCCGCTATGAGAGGCTGACCATTATTTACTTCGTCGGTTGAAGTGAAGGTGGAAGCAAATGATTCTGCTTGCACATCATAAGGCAGGTCCACCATGCGTATCGGACGTTGCCCGGACTCATTTTGCAAGGTGCGCCCGAAGCCCCATACCGCTGCATCTTCAGCGATTTTCTGGCCCATCTCTACGGTGGTAGAGGAGCACCATTTGGTCGTTGCTCCGCACGCGATGATCCATAATGTAGTCGTTTCAGACTGCTGATCGATCCATTGCCACCAATCGGCGATAATGGCACAGCGCGCTTCCGGGCTTTCTCCTAGGTATCGCAGGTCGATGATGTGCTGGGCATTGGAATCCCTGTGTGGAAGCCATTCCACAAGTGATTCTTCTTCCACAATTATTTCAACCACCTGCTGGTGTGCTTTTAGCTGAGCACCTATCACTTCAGCGAGGGAGCGGCGGGATTCGTCACTCACCAATAACCATGATTCTCTCTCAGGATCGGGATATTCACGTGTTATTGCGCCACGTGTTGCCCAGATAGCTGTCAGCCCCCCTGTATTATCCGATTCATTGACTTCAGGCCCTGAAATATCAAAATCGAAAAGAGAGGCTGTGTGAGTCAAATCCTGAACAGACGCTGGTTGTTGTTCAGCAGGGAGCGTACTGATGGAGGCAACCAGTCCCTGCCAACTGGAATAGGACGGTACCACCATTAACAGTTGTACTGGGCCCAACAGACTCTGGGAAAGGCACTCCAGTACGTGTTTGAACTGTTGTCGGCTTATTCCTGCATCGATAATAACCAGCGAAGGGGTCAATGTTTCGAAAGGTACCGAGCCAGCGTGATCAATATCTGATGGCCTTCCAGAGGTCAGGTTTTCCAGCATCTCTACCTGCAAGTCTGGGCGTTGTTCCTGCAATAGTTGAGCATCAGTATGAGCACGCTCATCCAGAGTGAATACGTACTCTTTATAACCAGAGGCGGGCTGCTTGGGTGTAATTCCAGGCAAGTATTCCAGCTTGCCGACGGCAACTTCAATCAGATTGAACGCTTCAACCTGCGGGGTCTGAAGCATCTTTGCGACATGCTCTTCAACGAGTTTGCCCACTGTATTTAGTGTTGGATTGCCCAAGGCTGCCTGCCAAAGTACCGGAAGATCAACAGGCGGCTGATGTTCATCACGCAGGTGCTGGGCCACTCGGCCTAGTGGAAGTATTAAATGAGCAAAGTCGGGGTAGTCCTGTAGGGCAATTTTCCAGATGTCCCTGGCCTTCGCTGGTACTTCTTCCATTTGACCATTTTCATCCAGCATACCAAGGTGTTCTGCCAGCTGGGTAAGCCGATTCAACAGGGAAGGGGCTTTTATGGATGAAATGGCCTCATGCAAGGCAGCCTGAACCAATGCCTCAAGCAGGGGTGACAGCTCATATTGCAGACGCTGACTGGCATCCTCTATTTTCGATCTCAGCGTTACCAAATCCACTGGCGGTAGAGATGTTTCACGTGAAACATGTGTCAGAGACTGAGCTTGTGGCGAGAGTGGGCCGGGGACCAGAATCTGTGACAAATGGCGAATTTCGTCATGCGCCTGGGCATGCAGTCTGACCGACTTGAATCGTGCTCCCTGAAGGGTGGCAATAGCGTTCCCTGCCTGATCGAACAGTGCGATATCTGCGCATAGTGAGTTGGGAGAGCGTTGTGTCAGTGTCAGTTGGGCCAGGTGAACGGGCTGATTACCTATATTGAATTGCACGCGCTCCAAACGCACAGGGACAAATGCCATGCCCTGAGCAGACGTAAATTGGCTTGTCAGTAGTGGAATGAATAACTGGAATGCGCTATCCAGCATGCCAGGGGGCAGTAATGTATCGGACTGGCTCTCGGAAATCGCCGGTGTTTCCTGTAGTACACCGATAACGCGATCCTTTTCGATCCAGCCTTCCTTTATTCCCTGAAAAGCTTTGCCATACTTCAGCCCAAGCGAATGCGCCGCGACAATATGTTGCGCTCGATCAAAATCGGGTTTTCGAGTAGGCAATGCGGGGGCCCTGGCTTTTAATGAAAGCCCCAGGGATTGCGGTACGATACGAGCGCGTGAATGCAGATGCCAAGGGTCAGTGCTGGCGGTCTCCTTGGCTGAGATGCTTAGGCTACCATCGTGCTCATTAATCACAGTGCGTACGAGTTTGCTGGGTGCATCAGCCAGAAGTAAGGGGGAAACAATTTCGACAGCTTCCAACTCGATCAAAGATTGTTCATGCCACGCGGCTGCCGCTGCAAGCGCAATTTCTGTAAAACCAGCAGCCGGGAAGACAACACTATCTCCAACATCGTGGCCACCCAACCAGGGTAGACGTTGAGTATCCAGGTCGCTTTGCCATGTCAGCGAATGCCCAGCCAATCGATAGCCCAGTAATGGGTGTTCATAATGGCGAAGTACGACGCCGGTGGTGTCACCTGTACTTTGATACCAGTGTTTGGTCCGTTGCCAGACATAGTGAGGTAGATCCACGCGTGGTGCTGCACGAGACAACCATGTCTCGGCAGGAACAGGAAGGCCACTTAACCAAAGCTGTGCAATCGCTTTGTTTATGTGCTGTGAATCTCTGGCGATCTGGCCGGTTTTGGGACGAACTAATGTATCGATCACCAGGCCTTGATGATCAAGCTCCTTGAGCGTGTCGGTAAGATAACGGTGCAGGACAGGGTGAGCGCCCACTTCTGTGAAGACGTTGGCGCCCTGTTGAATCAGCTCACTGATAGCCGGATGAAAGTTCACGGGTTGGCGAATATTATCCCACCAGTACTCGGCGGTCAGCTCTGTTCCTGCAATCTCATCTCCTGTCACACTTGAATACATGGGAATGCGCGTATCTTGAGGCGACAACTCTCGCAAATCGTTCAGCAGACCTTCTTCGATGCTATCCATGGCTGCGCTATGAAATGCATAATCCAGAGGCAATACCCTGGCGAAGTGTTTGTGCTCTGAAAGGGCATGCTGAAGCGCCTGAATCTGATCGTTGGGGCCGGCAAGCGTAACGCCGGTTTCACTATTGCGCCCAGCCAATTCGACGCGATCAAAGCGCTCGTCCTGCAGCCATTGTTTGAGTTCACTCAATGTCAATGAAGCTGCCATCATGGCACCCAATCCACGTGTCATGCCCTGATGGTAGCTGCGTAGATAGATAACGTTGACGGCCTGTTCAAGCGTGAGTGCGCCACTGGCCCAGGCGGCGGCCACTTCACCGACGCTGTGGCCGATGACCGCTGAAGGTCTGATGCCATGGCTGTTAAGTAGGTGAGTCAGCCCAACCTGCAAAGCAAACAAAGTCGGCTGTGCCACTTCAGTGAGTTCGAGTCGGTCACCGTTGAGCCCTTCCAGTTCCTCGCGCAGTGAAAAACCACCGATGGGTTTGAAGAGTGTATCAAGATGATCAATAGTGCTACGGAATTCAGCTGATGATTCCAGTAACACTTTACCCATGGTAAACCACTGACATCCGTTGCCTGAATAGGCAAATACAGGGCCGTTGGGGGTAGACGTCGTTAGCCGTTCACCGGTTGGGGCAGTGCGAGAGGTTTTCTCATCCAGAAAATGAGTGAGCCCGTCAATGGCCTCATCCATACTTTGCGGCCACAATAATAGGCCATGTTTCAGGGGGTCGCGTCGGAACCACAGTTCCGCGGCAATCTTTGGCAAGTTGTCGGAGACAGTTTTCTCATCCTGATTCAATGAGTGCAGCATAAAATCACGAAGCTGGCGCACTTGGTCCTGTAGTGCGTCAGGCGTACGTGCAGTAACCCGCAATGGAACGCCTGCCGTCGGTTTTTCTAACGAATGCCGCTCAGCTGTGCGTGCCTCATTGGGGGCATCTGTCTCGACGGTTACTTCGGGACTTTCGAGAATAACATGTGCATTCGAGCCGCCAAAACCAAAAGAGTTAACAGCGACGACGATCCTGCCTGTCGGAGCTAATGTGCGTGCCTCCGTGATGACCTCGATATTACGCTCTTCGCTTTCGAGTCTTGGGTTGAGTGTACGAATACCGATCGTGGCAGGAATTTCGCGTTCAGTAATGACGTGTAACGCCTTGGCAAGGCCCGCGACACCCGATGCCGTTTCCATATGCCCAAGATTGCTTTTCACCGAGCCTATGGGAAGTGGGGATTGCCGGTGTTGCCCCAGGGCTTCACCAATTGCTCGAGCCTCAATGGGGTCACCTACTGAGGTACCCGTGCCATGCGCTTCCAGATAAGTAATATCATCCGGGACCAGCCCAGCTGACTCCAGTGTGTGAGCCATCAAACGGCTCTGTGCCGCGTGATTAGGCACTGTAAGCCCTTGTTTGCTCCCATCGGTATTCATTCCGCTACCATCTACGATAGCGAGGATCCGATCACCATCTGCAATAGCCTGATCATGGTCCTTGAGCAGGAACATTCCTGCACCCTCGGAGCGTACATAGCCATCGCCATCTGCATCGAAGGAACGGCAGCGTCCATTTGCCGACAACATGCTGGCCTTGGAAAAAATGATAAAGCCATACGGATGAAGGTGCAGGCTAACCCCCCCCGTCAGAGCCATATTGGTTTCGCCGCTGCGTATTGCTTGGCAGGCCTGATGAAAGGCCACCATCGCTGATGAGCATGCGGTATCAATCGAAAGGCTGGGCCCATGCAAATCGAAGAAGTAGGATAGGCGGTTGGCTACGATACTGGAGGCATTGCTGGTAGCGGTAGTGGTGCTAATGACCGAGAGGTCTTCTACCATTCTCCACGAGTAATCCAATCCGGCCACACCCAGATAAACGCCGCAGTCACTGCCACGTATTTCGGATGCAGGCAGACCAGCGTTCTCAAGCGTTTCCCATGTCAGTTCCAGCATGAGTCGTTGCTGGGGATCCAACTGCGCTGCTTCTCGCGGGGAAATTCCAAAAAAATCCGCATCGAAACCACTGACATCGCCCAAACTACCTGCCGCCATACTTACAGTGGTTCCCGGATGGTTACGATCAGGATGCTGAAAAACGTCAGCATCCCAACGGTCACTGGCAACCTGAGTCACGAGGTCCTTTTGTGAGCGAAGAGCAGCATCAAACTCTTCGGCGGTAGCAGCCCCCGGAAAGCGATAGGCCGCTCCAATAATGGCGACTCTCTTTGTCATGAATAATTCTCGGTATCTGAGCGTTCTGCCGTGTCGGCGTCTTTAATATTTCGGGAGATATGGGAGGAAACACTATCAAGAAGCATGATACCTAGATCTTCAATCGAGGCTACAGTCTGAGTTTTGTGTCCCTTACCCTGTGTTGACCAAATAAAATATTCGGTCAAACCATCTGGATACCCCAATGCCTTATAGGTACTGGCCATGATGGGTACATGGTCTCCGTAAAAGCACAGTATACCTTCTCTTTGAGTATGGGTTGAGGGGGGGAGATCACCATCATCGGTATCAAGACTTCTCTTACCCTGAGTGCCCTCTTTTTTGCTACAGGCGCCCAGCCTTTGTGTCAGGCGCTCTACCAGTAATCCGCTATTATGTAAATGGCGTAAATATACGGCAAGATCGTCACAATCTGCGCCGGGAGATTCGCTGTACCAGTGATCCGGATTGGTGGGAGCATGCTCAAGATGTAAAGGCCCATGATTTTCCATGGTGATCAACATGATCAGTAGCGGTTGCTCGGCCTTTTCCAACAATTTATCTACCGTATCCGCCAATGCCAGATCGCTGGTGTATTGACCATCTTTTTGATCATCGGAAAATTCACTCAGATCAATAAATTCATCAAAACCCAGATTGGGAAAGACTTTGTTCCTTAAGTAAAAGCTGGCCGGATAAGGGTGAATCGCAATAGTGCGATAGCCACTTGCTTTTAAGGGCGTTATTAATGAAGGCACTTTTTGGTGGGACAGAACGTGATAAGGGTTAAATCGATGGCCCCCTAAATCGCCACCGCTCAGTCCTGTTAAAAAAGCACATTCCGAGCGTACCGTATTGGCACCCCATACAGGAACCTTCAATTGCCCTCGCACTTCCGCCTGCGCAGCTACCTTATCCCATTCGGCAAGTACATCTTTTCGGATACCGTGATACCAACGCCGGGGATCGAAAAAGGACTCGCTTTGTACAATGACCAGATGCGGGAGCCCTTGTTCTGGTCTTTCTTCGCTATTTCGTATCGAAATAGCATCCTGCCGTGATGTTTGATGGGTACTGGAAGAGGGCAAAATCTCCTCCTGATACTCTTTGCGCGCAGTAGACGGGGATAGCGGTATAAAAAGCTCTTTCCCCTGACGCCAGAGAAGAGTGCTCATGCCATATCGGATTAGCTCATCGTTGGGATCGAGTGGATATCGACCTTCCTTTTGCTCTTGTTCAACATCAGATTGGCTCCCCTTGAGCCCTCTGCTTAATATGATAGCCCCAGCAATAATGATGCCCAGTACCGAAGTAAGTGCTCCCCAACCATGGGTAGTAAAAAGAGAGGGTTCCAACCAGAAACCGGCAATGATTACCGCTAAACCTGCCAGACTACACACGATGGTTAGCCCAATACCAAAGAAAGGAAGGTACATCCTGGGGTGCTTGACCATGTCGACAAAGTATTCAAAGTCCTGACACAGGAAGGGCTCCCGAAGCGTATTCGCTTTAGTATTGCTGACTTGGACAATCACCATGTGCAGGACGCCCAGAATTATTGTGGCGAACCAGCCACGTTCCAGTAGCAACGTAAAACCACCGTACAGACACGCCCAAGTCCCCACATCAATGGCAGTGGCATACCGTGGGCGTTTCATCCATGAGTGCGGGCGAGGGATAAGCAGTTGCTCAAAAGTACACCAGAGCACAAGGCTCACTACTAGAGGCATCCAAAGTGAAAAAAGCAACATCAATGGGTATCCTCATAACCCATGAGTCCTAAAATCCACTGTGAGAGCGATGCGGGAAGAACGGCTAGCCACCAGGTACCGAAATTCAAGGGGAATGGGAAGCTGATGCGCGCCTTGTTCTTGACTAAACGTTTTCGAATGTATTCGGAAGCGCGTTCGGGTGACCATAAAAAAGGCTTCGGTCCAGGCATTTCATCACACATTTTGGACTTCACATAACCGGGCATAATGACGTTGACCTTTACTCCATGCGGGGCCAGCCAACCACGAAGACCTTCGCCATAGGCCTTAATACCTGCTTTACTGGCGCTATATGCCGAAGTGATGGGAAGCCCGTAGTAGCCAGCCAATGAGCTCATAAGCACCAATTGCCCATGTCCACGTTTCTGCATGCGTGGTGATAGTCGGTTACAAAGCGCAATGGGGGCGACCAGGTTGATATCCAGCAAAGGTTTGATGTTTTCCCAGCTTTCACCATATTCATCCACGGGGTGAGTGTTTACACCGGCTGCAGCGACTGCCAAATCAAGGGGGGTAGTATTGTCCAGGTGATCAATCCATGGAAAGAGTGCTTTCTCATCAGTGAGATCAACACTATGTAACTCAACACTCGCACCTTTATCCCGACAGATTTGCCCCAAAGTCTTCAATGCCGTTTTATTACGACCATGTAAATGAAGTGTAATACCTGGAGCAGCCCAATCCCGCGCAAGCGCTCCCCCTATGGCACCGGTTGCTCCGGTAATCAGGATAGTGCGCACAGCGACTCGGGAATCTGACATAACAATTGCTCCAGCGGAGACTGTTCCGCTTCTAAAAGTGAAACTGAATTACGGACGGCCAGTTCTATACCATCTGGTGTGTAAAATCCACCGTTGACCTGAACAGTATGAGTAAGTACTCGCCTGAAAGCATCGACAATCTTGGGGTCGGGGGCCTGTGGAGTATACCAAAAGCTCTCCAATGACCCCTGATGAGTAAGTCCCGGCATGCTATAAATCGCATTGGCCAATGCAATCGTAGGTTTTTTAGCCGCTAAAGAGACATGTCCACAAGTGCTATTCAGGGTAATCATACCCTCGCTGTGATGTATGAGCTGGTTTAAATTACCTGTCTCAAGATAGAGGATTCTATCCTGTAAATTATAATGTTTTATTATCTTTTCAACATCTTGCGCATGCGGTGTGATTCCCATATCCAAGGGATGGTTTTTGAATACCAGAATGGCGTCTTTGGGGGCATGCAAAGCGAATGTTTCTGACACGTAGGTCATGAGTTCATTCATGTCACTGAACGCAGAATGTTGACGAACCTGAAAATCCCCATTCAATTGAAGAGGTATAAAAAAATACCGCCTACCACTTTCCAATAGTTTTTTGATCTTCTCTTCATCGCGTCTTTTGCAATTTCTGAGTCGAGCAAAACGCCATAAATAGCCCAAATATTCCTGAGGTGCTGTCAGTGCCGCATGGGTCTTGTAATGTGGGAAGAGCACAGGGTTGAGTGCGCCTCCCAAATGATAGGCCACATCGTGGAGTGCTCTGGTATTGAATGCAGAAGCAATTTTGTGCTTTGGGCTGCTACTCCTCGGTACGTACTCGGCCGCCCGTAAATACCAATCGGAATTACGGGGTAACATGGAATTGGCATTTACGCCTTCCTGCTCAAGCGTAATCCAATAGGGTCTCAAGTAACCTTCTTCAAAGACATGATTGCGAATACCGCTCGCGCGAGCTTTTTGAATAATTCCCTTGTGGACAGGACGACAATCACCAAAAAGAATTTGATCAGTAATACCGTGTTGTTTCCATATATTGGTAACAAAATCCGGGAGATCCTCCAATTTTCCACGCCAATTGTATGAAGGCGCTTTAGTTCTCCAGTAGAGCTGGTCACCCACATTGAAATTTATCTTGACTACCTGATGCCCACAAGAAATCAGATGGTCTGCCAGCACGCTGAAGAAAGGGCTGCAAACGCCCTGAAGTAATAAATAAGAGCGCTGGCTATTCATCGTATCGTATTCCTGTCAAAAATACGTCGATAAAGCCGCCAAAAACGCACTCGGGGCGAAGGGGTTGAACGGCCAGTTGCATGCCGGGAAATCAATTCAATAATTGTTTCAGGGTTGCATAAATCGCCCGAGTTGGGTTCTACATAATTTGGATAAAGGAGCAGAGTCCCCGCGACCAGCTCATTCAGGGAAAGAGGACGTGTACGGCGTTTTGCAGCCGATTCATTAAGCGGTAATTCTTCGGTTGTTAATCCCCAGCCCGCATAAAAAGGGCTTCCCCATGTGTGTACGGGGATATGACGCAATAAGGCTTCAAAGCCAGTCAGTGAACTCATTGTGTGAACGCAATCTACAGTATCGAGCAATTCAATAATATCAATACCCGTTGCATCCATATCGTAAAGTTCATGCTCTTCTGCTGATAGTGCCCCCAGACGGCCGCCAGATGTAACATCCGGGTGTTCTTTATAAACAATAAACGCGCCAGGGTTACGTTTACGCACCTGTTCCAACAGTGCAGCATTGGTACAGACCTGCTGAGTGCCGTGCCGGATAGACGCATCACTTTCAACTTGCCCAGGGACAAGGATGATTTTTTTATCTCTTGGCAATGTGAATGAAGCCGAATTACCCACATTGTATTTTGACAGCTTGAGCTTTATCAGTAGATGGCGTAGCCGATCTGCACGCGCAAGCATATCGTCGGAAAAATGGGTGTTCTGCAGCAAGTATTCAAGATCACTTGGCGCAGAGGCATCATAATAGATCCCTTTGGAATCCAACACGAGAGAGCATGGACGTATCAGATCCGCGCCCAACCCAACGGAGCGAATGAATCCATCTTCCATCCGAGTAATTTTATGATGTTGCAAAAGCCTCGGATTTTGCTCGAGTAAGGATGAATAATCCTTGTGTCCCCACACAAGCAGGTTCTCATCTGGTATCAGCGTTTGCTGATCAGATGCTTTATGCCAACGAGAAGGTGCATTGATATAACGAACGCGCGCTTTGGGGCCAAGAAAATGATGAATGAAGCCTCGCTTCCAGCCTGACATGCCATATATAGCCCATGCGCCTGTTGTACGCTCACTTTGTCTCTTTTGATCTGCCAATAGATCGATGGTTTGCTCAAGCTCACATTGTTTACGGGTATAAGGATTATAGTAACGGCTATAACGTAAATAGGCAGCAGCAAATACCTCTTCCAGGGTCCTCTTGCGGTTTCGGCGATCACAAGACAACTGATCCTCTGTTAATCCCCACCCTGCATAAAAAGGCATGCCATGGCATATCACATGGCATCCTGCCATCAAGGCTTCAAAGCCTGTCTGGCTGGTCATTACGTGTACAGCTTCTACCTGCTCCAATAGTGGCCATGGATTCAAAGCCTCATCGAGACGTGTGCAACGCGAGGGCAGTGATATCTCCGATAAATAACCGCGGCGATGTCCCTTGGCAACATCCGGATGCACCTTGATCAGGATCTGGGACTTCGGGTGCCGTTCGAGGGCATAATTCAGCATGGCTTCAAAACGTGAAGGGCTACCCATGCCTAATGTTACTGACGCATCGTCTCGCGTTTGATCAACAACCAGAACGCATGAAGAATACGACTTTACTTCATCAGGAAGGTGATCGGGCGCACTGTTATATTTGCTGAGGTGGTTATGTCTTATACGAGTGATGGCATTCTTGGCTCGATTAAGATCTTCAGTTGAAAAATCCACATCGCGTAACATGTTTTCAAGATCAGAGGGGCGATAGGCATCGTAATAGATACCGGTATGATCAATGACCAGGCTTTGGGGTTGGTTCTTTTCAACACCCAATCCGTACGAGCGCAAAAAGCCGTCTTCGATGGCAATGTAAGGTAGTTGGTGATGATTTGCATAGGCACGCGCGATCTCACTGGTGGGCTTGGCCCCCCAGCCTATAATCGCATCCACTTTGGGTGCTGATTTTGTACGCATATGTCTGAATTGGGTAAATTCAGACAAAAGTACGGGCACAGCATCCCAGCGCAGGATACCTCTGGAAAAAAAACCGGCAGCGTTCATCGCCAAAGTCGAAGCGTACACAAGTCCCCAACAGTGTGTGGATAGAAAGGTCTTTATCGTATAGACCAAAAAAGATGTAAAAGATATTTAAACAACACGGATGAGTGTCCCCGTCCCATAACATCCTCAATTTCAAGATAAATTATCACACATCCATGTTCTGAGGGTTATAAATTCGTATCTAAATGTACGTGAATATACTTTTCACAAGAAGCAATGTAATTATATTTGGCAACACTGTTCGAATTATAGTTCCTAAACGAGTGGAAATAAGCACAAAGCGCTCTTGAAGTGCTTTTTGCAGAGAGGTTTGTTGCGATAAATGGATGGAGTCTGAGAGCCCTGTGACGATTACAAAACCTGACGAGACGTGAGATGTAGCCATTTATCGTAGGTGATCGTTTGTTATTTTTTGTACTTTTCAGCACTCTATTGACGGTTATATAACGGCCCATTATATATGTAGTCTTTTTGAAGGAGGCGGCCATGTTTAGATGGCACATAAGGTCTACATCTAAAGTCTTCTACTGTTTCGCAACCAAGCATGTTTTGAATAGTCTAGACTAAGATTAATTGTAAAACAGTATTTTACATTTTCGCTATATCATCGAAACGCAAAAATTCTACTGTTATAAAAAGTGGGGCGCGGAGGTCCTTTATGAACCAGAAAAGCACCACGTCAACGCCATTGGCTCGCCTGCAACGATCAACGCTGAACCGGTTGCCTGATAATTTACGTTTGCCTCGGTATGACATAGATGAGTTGGGTAAAGGTATCCTGCACTTTGGATGTGGTGCCTTTCATCGCGCTCACCAGGCGATGGCGACCCAACGTGCCATTGAGGCTGAAGGGCGAGAAGGTTTACGTTGGGGAATTGCTTCAGCCAGTATGGTTCGGCCTAATACACCTGAGGCCTTGCGCCCTCAACAAGGGCTTTATTCATTGGTGGAGCGTTCAGCAGAGCGTGATCACATTGAGATTATTGGAGCATTGTCCGAAGTCATCCATGCCCCCTCCGACGAACAGGGTATGGCTGCTAGGCTGGCAGAACCAGAAACACGTATTGCAACGTTAACCATCACGGACCGTGGATATTTTCTTGACCCTTCCACGCATCGTCTGGATAGTCAGAATGAACAGATTCAGGCTGATGTGGGGGCAGAGCGGCCTGCCACGGCGATCGGATCGATAGTGAGAGGTCTTCAATTAACACGCGATGCCGGACATACTCCCCCTGTCATTATATGCTGCGATAACCTGACATCCAATGGGCGTACCCTGAGACAAGCTGTCTTGGATTTTGCCGGGCTTGAAGACGACTCCCTTGTCGATTGGATTGAGCGTAATGTCCAGTTTCCCAATACCATGGTTGATCGTATTGCGCCCTCTATAACCGATAAGGATATAGAAGCCATTGATTCGCTTTTAGGTGTTCATGATGCGGCACCCGTAGTTTCCGAACCTTTTTTTGATTGGGTAATAGAGGATTTCGATGGGCCACGTCCTAAATGGGAAGAGGCCGGTGCCCGTTTTGTCTCGGATGTTGAGCCTTTTGAAATTGCCAAATTACGGTTGCTTAATGGCACGCACATGCTACTCGCCTACATTGGGGCACTTGCAGGCTATAACACGATTGCTGAATCGATAGGGGACCCTTTGATCAAGCGGCTGACAGAACGTTTTATGCGGTCAGAACAGGGGCCCACGGTTCCGATGTCGCGTCTTCATCGGGATCAATATATTGGCAACCTACTTGAGCGCTTTGAAAATCCGGCCATTCATCATGAAGTAGGACGGGTTGGGCGCAATGGTTCCCTAAAGCTAGCGACTCGTTTGTTGGAGCCCATGCGTTATAATTTGGCAGAACGACGGGATACACCATGCACGATTCTTGCAATTGCTGCATGGATTCGCTGGTTTGCTCTTCTGGATAAATCGGGGACAGCAGTGCGCATTGATGATCCTAACAAGGAAACGATATATAACCTGTGTCGGGTAACGCGAGAAAATCCCTTGCTTCGAGCCGAAGTGTTTCTCGAATATGACGAGGTCTTTGGTGAGGAGCTTCCGCGGCAGGATAAAGTCTTGAATGAGCTGGCAAGGGCAATAAACAATCTGCATCGCTATGATTTGAATGAAGTGATGGCAGCTACGCTTGATGAGACTATTCTGGGTAAGCATTATCCTGATTTACTGGACTCGTGATTGTAATCATGAGGTTTAGTAAAAATCGTGAGACATGTTTGCCCAGAAAGTCCACATAGCTTCATTTTACTGCTGGGATTTCAGTATGGGGGCGAGATACTCGGCGACATCTTCCAGACTGTTTTCGATGCGGAAAGCAGTATTTTTCATCTCTTCTGTAGGCGGAAGCATGTCGGGTACCATGATGACTCGAATATGAGCTGCGTGTGCCGCCCGTATACCATTATAGGAATCTTCCAGAGCCAAACAATTTGCGGGGGAAACGCCCAAGGCACTGGCAGCTGCAAGATAAGGTTCAGCATTGGGCTTACCCTGGCTAACATCATCGCGTGTAATAATTGATTGAAAGCGCTCAAATATACCCGCAAGTTTCAAGTGGTGGTCTGTTCTGTAGCGGCTGGAAGAGGTCGCTATAGCACGAGGAATCTTATATTCATCCAAAAGATCAAGTAACGTGTTTACACCCTTTTTGGTCACTAGCCGCCCATTATCGACCATCCGGCGCAATACGATTTCCTGCGTTTCGAAGAATTTATGAAGAGGGAAATCTTCCCCATAGGATTTCGTCACCATTTTTCTACATTGGTCAGCTGGTGCTCCGATCATGCCGCGACAAAAATCATCAGGCATATCATAGCCGAGCTCTCTTCCTGCCTCGACCAGGGCTTCCATTGCCAGTGTCTCAGAATCTAATAAAAGACCATCCATATCGAAAATAAAGGCATTGATAGACGAGTTGCTATGGTTGCTGTGGGGCATTCCGGATCTCCTGCTGATTGCCCTGGGGGCGTTTAACTAATGAGGGCTTCCCGTGTGAGGCAAATGGCTTTTCGTCGTGCGTCCGCGCTAATTACGCTCTAGCTAGCATAGCAAAGATTACTGATTTTCTCTTTTAACAAGTCATTGTTGTGGAAAGTGTATCTGTTTTGGCTTCGGATGGCTCAATGTTTCACGTGAAACATGTCTTATACATGTGTGTCGATTACGTTGAAATAAGCGACTTCGCAAAATGTTGAGGTGGAGCTATGGAAGAGAGCCCTTCAAATATTATGGGTGGAGAGGTTTTGATGTGCCGTTTTTCTATTCATGACTTCAAATAGCATCAGGCCACTGGCTATTGAAAGATTCAGCGAGTCGGTCCTTCCACGCATGGGGATTTTTGCCATAAAATCACAAGCATTTTCGAGCGTAGAGGTAATGCCGTCCTTTTCCGTGCCCATAACGATAATAGTGGGGGCAGAGTAGGAAAGGTCACGATAATCCTGACTGCGTGTCAGCCCTGTCCCTACCAGTTCAAATGCGCTTTGTTTGGCCCATTCTATAAAAGTATCTCGTGTGGATTTGACCAATGATATTCCGAAGAGGGCACCCGTGCTCGCGCGCATGGCCTCTGGCGAATAGGGGTCACAGGATTTATCCAGTAGGATAACGCCGCGGGCACCAGCAGCCTCAGCCGTACGAATGATGGTACCCACATTGCCAGGATCACGTGGAGCTTCCAGCGCGATCCATGCGTGGTTGGGCTCGCTCTTTATCTCTTCTAGCGCCAACCAGCGTTGATCACAGACGGCGATGGCCAAATGTGGGTTGCTACGGGACGAAAAACTGCTGAGTACCTCTGTTGTAGTGGGTAAAAGCTCTGGCGAGGCTGTTATCGTTTGGATGCGGTGTAACAGGTGTTGCAATTCCTTCGACTGTGGCAGTGCTGATTCATCGAAAATCAGGGTAGTTATGGGAGCTGCATTGTCGAGGCCTTCTTCTATGGCACGTATCCCTTCAACCAAATGCGAGGCCGTTTGCTCCCGATATTTTCGATCCTTGAGCTTTCGAATTGTTTTGATACGAGGATTCGATGCACTGGTAATCAACATGAAAATTCCGCAGAGGCTTAATGGCAGTAATTTGTACAAGTATTCGTTGTACAGAAGAAGACTTGCTAATCAGTCGAGCGAATGAAAACCATCCATTTGGCGATAATCAACCGCAGGCACCTTGCTGATGGTGTTGCTATCAGGTACTGGAATCATCCTCTTCGGGAAGGTGGTCATCCAAAAAGCCCAGATCCAATTGCTGATCGCTAGAGGAAATAAAGGCTTTTGGTCGTTGAAGGCGACTCAAACGCATCGTCAGTTGTTCACTGGCTTCATCTACAGCATTTGTTAGAAGATCGATGGCCTCACGTTGTTCATCCAGCCGTTGCTTCAAGGATGCAATTTCATCCTGATATTTAAGGATATCCTGCTGTTCCAGATGCCGCTCACTATGTGACACCAACGCAAGTAATGTATGGCAGTCGCCTAATGTAAATCCAAGACTTTTGGCACGAAGGATCATTTCCAACGTGGCACGATCCTCTGGTCCATAGACACGTTCCTGCCCCCGGCGCTCCGGATCTATCAATCCTTGTTCTTCATAAAAACGGATTGTGCGGGTGGTGACACCCAATTCACGAGCAAGAGCAGAGATCGACAGGCTGTCAGTCATGGCAGCAAACCCAAGAGTTAATGAAAACGCATTGCATCATTATGGCAGATTACAATCGACTTTTTCTCACGATCGAATATACGCATATACGGGGATACAATCTGAATAGCGTTGCTATTGTATGCGCTTGCTGCCAACGAAAAAAGCGACAGTTTGCTTTGGCCCGTATTTCTTGTTGAAAAAGGTGCCTGTTTCCCTGCCTGATGGATATGACAACGCTGTATGTGTCTATCGTAGCTTGGGCTTGAAACAACGTATCAATGTTCTGGAGAAACAGGTTATTGCAGTAGAAGACATCCTTGTAATGCGTTAGTCTGTTTTTATATACAGTGCACTTAAGAGCTTAAGGTTTCCATGAGTCATCCGGATATTGACCCTCTCTATTATCTGGATAATTTCCAGTACCTGATTGATTGGATATCAACGCGTTACGATGATCTCCTGAATATCCCCGAACGTGTATTTATCAGTCAGTTTCGCCAGTTGTCCGGGCCCGCACAGGCACTGCTGGTTCGCCTCATTATGCGTAAAGGCAAGTTTTTTCGACTGGGGAAACTTTCATATCCTGAAATAGCCAATGACAAACCCCTTGCAGAAACAGTTCGTGAACTTGTATCTGCGGGATTAGTGAGCTGTACTCCCGATCTTTCACTCGCTGAACTTTTTGTGCTGTTTCGGCGCGATGAATTGGAAAAATTTCTACCTGTGGAAAAAGGTGTTACGAAAGCCCAATGGATGGCCTCTCTGGAAGGTATGTACTCGAAGAGTCAACCATTTGAGGAATGGGCTCCGGATTTCGATGAACATGTGATCAAGCTGCTTGATTCATCCCTGTATGAATATCTCAGGCTGATTTTTTTCGGCAATATGCGCCAGGATTTTTCCGAATTTGTGCTGGCTGACTTGGGCCTTAGCACTTATGAATCAGTCGACTTTGACCAGCACTCCCGCGGTTTTCATGAACGTGAAGATATTGAAGCCTACATGCGTGTGTATGCGGTACGTCTGTATCTGAATGAGATTCTGGAAGAAAGTAAACGCTCACTGTTGGATAGATGGCCGGTGGAGGAGGAGGGGGCTTCATCGGCACGTTACTCATACGATGGTCACAGTGTCGATCGAAAAGTTGAGATGGGTAGCGTCGCATTGGATTCGGATGAAGTAATCTCCATGCCCGGTCTGGATGTGCTGGATTATTTGAGGGCAACTCACGCTTCTGTGGACCATTGGGTTATCCAGAGGGTATTACTGACACCAATTACAGTGGAATGGATTGACCAGCGACGCCAGCGAGTCCTTTTCAAATATGCGGAAGCCGCTGCCAAGTATAATGCATGTGAGTATTCACTATTTCTGTATGCGCAATGTGACGCACCGGGTGCGAAAGTGAAATGGTTACGTTTATTGGAACGTCTTCACCGTAAGGAAGAAGCTTACGAGCGCGTGTGTGTTGCCATGAAATTGCCTTTGAATCAGATAGAAGAGCAACAGTTGGGGCGTATTTATACACGCCTGGTCAAGCGCTTTGGAGAACCCACGCGGGAGGTTAAGGAGCCCATGAATAATAGTCATGATGTCAGTAGGCGCTCACTTCTCGTCGATGCTAAAAGAAAAACACGTTCCTCGGAGATTGATGACATCTCCTTCAAGCTGCAATCAAGACAGCACTCCTCTGTCGAACAGGCCGTTGCTACCGCATTGAGTGAGCCAAAAGGGCCAGTTTTTTACGTTGAAAATCTTTTGATGAATGCACTCTTTGGACTGCTTTTTTGGAAGGCTATTTATGCGCCTATACAAGGCGCCTTTTTTCATCCTTTTCATAATGGACCTGTTGACCTCTTTCGCCCTGATTTTATCGAGAAGCGTAAGCCTCTTTTTGATGAAGGGTTTGCGTCCCTGCGGGATGGGCGTTACACGGCGATCATCCTGGATTGTTTCCATCAAAAGCAGGGCGTTCTTTCCCCTTTCGTCTTCTGGGCTGCATTGAGTGAATCGCTTATCACAGAGGCATTGACCTGTATCCCTGCCGAGCATCTTTTCGTCTGGTTTCAATGGATGATTCAGGATCTGAAACATAACCGTACCGGTTTCCCGGATCTTATCCAGTTCTGGCCGGATGAACAGAGATACCGAATGATTGAGGTGAAAGGACCGGGTGACCGCTTGCAGGACAACCAACGGCGGCTGATTGCCTATGGACGGGAACATGACTTTCCTATAGAGGTCTGCTGGGTAAGTTGGATTGAAGACGAGGAATGTACGCCACCCACACTAACTGCTGAATTGACCGATTGCGCAGAGAATATTGCCCCTGCCTCAGAGGAATTTGGGCATCATGCTTCAACTGCCACTATAGGTGCAATGGAGAAGGGCTTACCACAGAAGGATAAAACCTAGTGGGCTTTCGTATCGCCGTCAGAGCGCTTTGCGAGTTTGTCGCCAAGGAGGGGGACCTCGACCTGCGCTTTACGCCGTCCCCTACTGCGCTCGAAGGGATCGAAGGTCATGCCCTGGTAGCGTCTCGTCGAGATGACGAATACATGAGTGAGCTTCCTCTAAAAGGAGAGTTCGACGATTTACAAATAAGTGGTCGGGCAGACGGCTATGATCCTCGCAAAAAACGCCTCGAAGAAGTAAAGACACATCGTGGATTGCTGGAGCGCCAACCTGCAAACCATCGTGTTTTACACTGGGCGCAGCTTAAAGTGTATGGCTTTCTGGCTTGTGAGCATTTTGGCCTTGAAAACATAGAACTGGCACTCATTTATTTCGATGTCGATCGGGAACGTGAAACCCCGTTGGTTGAAAAATACTCACGCCAGTCTTTGGAAATTTTTTTCAATTCACTGTGCAAGAAATTTCTGATGTGGGCTCGGCAGGAAGCGGCGCATGTTTCGAAACGTACAGAAGCATTGAACATACTTGCTTTCCCAAAACCGGCCTTCAGGCAGGGGCAGAGGGATCTGGCTGAATCGGTATACAAGGCAGCCAGACTTCAACGTACCTTGATGTTGCAGGCGCCTACGGGCCTGGGTAAAACGCTCGGAACACTTTTTCCCTTACTCAAGGCGATGCCTGACAGCCGTCTTGATCGTATTTTTTTTCTTACTGCAAAAACAACGGGTCGACAGTTGGCGATTGATGCTCTTGATATGATCAATCAAGGGTTGTTCGCTCAGGAAAAGATTCGTGGTGTCGAGTTGATTGCGCGTGAGCGGAGTTGTGAACATCCCGACCTGGCCTGTCATGGGGAGAGTTGCCCGCTCGCCAGGGGTTTTTACGATCGCGTGCCTCAGGCAAGGAAAGTGGCTGTCAGATACGTTCAGTTGAAAGGCGCTGTGCTGGATGCGGCAACCCTGCGTGCCATTGCGCTCAAGTCAGATATTTGCCCTTATTATTTCGGTCAGGAGATGGCTCGTTGGGCCGATGTTTCAGTTGGCGACTATAACCACTACTTTGGGCTTGGCGGTATGCTCTTTGCGCTGTCCCGGCAACTGAACTGGCGCGTTGCAACGCTATTGGACGAAGCGCATAACATGGTGGAACGTGGTCGGCTCATGTTCTCGGCGGAACTCAGTGGATATGCCATCAAACAAGTGGCACGGGAGGCTCCCAAGGGGTTTGCACGTAGCTTTCAACGGTTACTGAAAATATTACGTGAGTCTGTACAGGTAGAGCTCGGCAATGGAACACCCAACAGCACATCTCAACACGGGAAACCTGAAAAGGCCGGGTTACTACCTCAAATGCCATCGGCGCTTATTTCAGAGATGCTTTCTCTTACGGCGCGTATAGGCGAGCGACTGGCTGACCAACCTGATCAGCCTCTGGATTCGGGGTTGATGTCCCTTTATCTGGAAATGCTGCATTTCCTGCGCGTTCATGAAATACATGACCCGCGCTTCTTCCAGTATGAAGTTGAATATTCACGCAGGGATGAGCGTTATCCGGTCTTGAGGCTCAAAAACAATGTGCCCGCGCCTTATCTTGCACCCCGTTTTGAGGCAACACATACCTCGGTACTGTTTTCCGCCACGCTGATAACAGGCGAATATTATCGGCTGTTACTTGGATTGCCGACTGATACGGTTTGGAAAGAGATTGATTCACCCTTCAAATCGAGCCAGTTAAAGGTACACCTTGTTCGAAATATCTCGACACGTTATCGGGATCGTCACTCTTCCATTCAGCCGATAGCGACGTTGATTCAGTATGCTTTCGAACAGCAACAGGGTAATTATCTAGCTTTCTTCAGCAGTTTTGATTATCTCCAGCAAGTAGCTGAGTATTTGGAAACTGCCGCGCCGACGATTCCTGTATGGAAACAGCATCGTTATATGGATGAAACAGCCCGACGTGATTTCATTAATCGTTTCGAGCAAGACGGTGTGGGTATTGGATTCGCGGTACTGGGGGGAGTATTCGGAGAGGGAATAGATTTACCCGGTAATCGATTGGTGGGCGCTTTTGTTGCGACATTGGGACTTCCCCAATTTAATCCTTTCAATCAGGCGTTGAAGGAACAGCTAACCTCCCTGTTTGGAGCGAATGCTTCAGAAGATAGAGGGTGGAACGCGGGCCAAGTGTCTGGTGCTGGCGACATGGGCTATCGCTTTGCGTATCTGTATCCGGGGATGACAAAGGTGATTCAGGCGGCGGGTCGAGTCATTCGTAGTGAACAGGATATTGGCCAGTTATGGCTGATTGATGATCGCTTTGCCGAATCCAATATCCGGGCGCTATTACCGGTATGGTGGCAATTATCGTCCTGATTGAGAAGTCCGGGAAGAAAATAACAGGCAAGCTGCTTATGGCAGTAGGTAGCGCTTAGTAAGAAATACGTTTGTTGGAGCGTGCTGGCCAAAGATAATAAACAGAATGCATAAAAAAACAGTCCGTTATAAACGGACTGTTTCTATAGAATCTGTCATCCGGCTGCTAAAGCAGCGAGGAAGTTAGATCGGTTTGATGTTGGATGCCTGCAGGCCTTTACGACCTTGAGTCACGTCGAAAGAGACTTTCTGACCATCCTGGAGGGATTTAAAGCCATCAGCCTGAATTTCGGAGAAGTGGGCAAACAGATCATCACCGCCGTCGTCCGGAGAAATGAAGCCGAAGCCTTTGGCGTCGTTAAACCATTTGACAGTACCAGTTGCCATTCGATGTTCCTTAGTCACGCATAAAGCGCTTGTTTCTTTGCATAATGCCGGGTGTTACCCGAGTGATAAGGCCGACAAGGATATTCACCCAATTTCGGGAATCCAAAGTGGATTTCCGAGGTCTTGCTGAATAATTCTTGTAACCTGATTAGCATCCTGCCCCTTGGAAGGCATACCGTCAAGCATCAAATGCACAAAAAGCCAATATTTAATACATTTGTTGTATGTTTGTCATAAATTAGACAGTAATTTTCGCTTTTTTAGTGCTGAACATGTGAATGTAGTTGAGTGTTTCCTGCTTTTATTTTCTTTATCTTCCTGCCCGGCAAAATTACCATAGATACATCATTTTATATTTTACCCGGTTTGCCTGTCAGGGTTTTGCCTTTTAAAGGAGTTTTCAATGAAGCTGACCAGCCACAACTTTTCCGAAGGTGAGTATATCCCCGGTCCACTGGCTTTTGCCGTTCCCGATACGAAAAATCACTTTGCTCTGTCCAGCGACCGCAATCCACAGCTTGCCTGGAGCGATATACCAGAAGGAACCGAATCGTTTGTGATCTTGTGCCATGATCCGGATGTCCCCAGTGTTATTGACGATGTTAATCAGGAGGGGAAAGTCATTTCTGCCTCACTGCCTCGTGTCGATTTTTATCACTGGTTGCTATGGAATATCCCCGCCAATGTACAGAGTATCGAAGAAGGAGCTCAATCAAACGGTGTCACCCTAAAAGGAAAAGAGGGCCCAGAGGCACCGCAAGGTTTCCAGCATGGTATCAATAACTATACGGATTTTATGGCGGGTAACCCTGATATGGCAGGTACCTATTTCGGTTACGATGGTCCATGCCCCCCCTGGAATGATGAGCTGGTGCATCGTTATACCTTCACGGTGTATGCCATCGATGCCAAACATTTGCCCGTAGAAGGCGCACCCACTAGTCAGAACGTATTGGTTGCACTAGATCAAGTGAATGTGCTGGGGAAAGCGAGCCTTACTGGCTTGTATACCCTTAATGACAAAGCGGTTGAACCGAAGAAGTGATGTTTTCGCTGATCTTTGTCAGCCGCTCAGGCCGATAAACTTTGAGATGGAACATCAGCGCTGATTACGCATTTCATGTCATTTGGTGGGGTGCTAGAGTGCCTTGATTATCGGTTCATGGATGTAAAAAGGATATTTGAATGAAGATTATCGTGCCGATCAAGCGTGTTATTGATCACGCTGTACGAGTACGGCCAGGTAAGGATGGCAGGAGTGTTGAAGCTGCCAGCGCTACCATGGCGATCAACCCATTCTGCGAAATTGCGCTCGAAGAAGCTGTTCGTTTAAAGGAGCAGGGGATAGCCGATGAGGTTGTGACCGTCTCTATCGGGGGGAGTGAAACTCAAGAGCAGCTGCGCGCTTCCCTGGCAGTGGGGGCTGATCGCGCGATTTTGATAGAAAGCGAAAATACCCTCGACCCATTATCAATCGCACGCATCCTGACAGGCCTGGTTCATCAGGAAGAGCCTGCCATTGTATTATTGGGCAAGCAGGCCATTGATAGCGATGATAATCAGGTAGGTCAGATGCTGGCCGGGTTGTTGAACTGGCCCCAGGCGACCTTTGCCTCGCAAGTCACCTTTGATGAAAACAGTGAAAATATTCGGGTTGTCCGTGAAGTGGATGGCGGGCTGGAAACACTTCAATTACCTCTACCTGCTGTCATTACGACAGATTTACGCCTGAATGGACCGCGTTATGCGCGATTGCCCGACATCATGAAAGCACGTAAGAAAACGATAGAGGTACGGCCTCTGGATGAGTTGAATATCGAGTTGATACATCAGTTGGATATTCTCGCAATTGAGGAACCCGAACAACGTTCAGGGGCCAATCTTCTGCCCTCTGTGGATGCATTGATTGATCAGCTTAAAACTGTCGATAAGGTGATTTCATGAGTATTTTAGTATTGATTGAACATCATCACGGCAAATTGGCTGCTTCCAATGCGCGTGTTATGGCGGCCGCTCAGCAGTTGGCTGAATTAACTCAGGATTCGAACATTCAGGCATTGGTTGTAGGTTCCGATATTGCTGATGTAGCACAACAAGCCGCACGTTTATCAGGTGTTTCATCTGTATTGGTGGCAGAAGACCAACGCTATGAAGGGATGACCGCTGCCCCCGTTGCAGCCACACTCGCTGACCAAGGCAAACAATTTACCCATGTATTGGCGGCTGCTTCCAGTGAAGGCAAGGATATTCTTCCTCGGGCAGCTGCGTTGTTGGGGGTAAGCCAGGTCTCGGATATCGTATCCATCGTTGATGAATCGACTTACAAACGGCCTATCTATGCAGGGTCCCTGATAGCTACGGTTCGCAACGGCGCACCTATACAGGTTTTGACCGTGCGTCCAACGGCATTCAATCCTGTGGATGAGCAGGCTCCTGCAAGTATCGACGCTGTTCAGCCAGTAGGTGAAACATTGGGGGTACAGGTTGTTTCAGCGGTCTATGACGAGAGTGATCGTCCCGATTTGACGACTGCCCGCGTGGTGGTTAGTGGTGGTCGTGGTGTGGGCAGCAAGGAAAATTTTGCTCTGATTGAGCAATTGGCTGACAAACTCAATGGTGCGGTAGGGGCATCCCGTGCGGCAGTCGATGCTGGCTATGTTCCAAATGATGCTCAGGTGGGGCAAACGGGTAAGGTCGTTGCGCCTGACCTCTATATTGCCGTGGGTATCTCAGGCGCTGTACAGCATCTGGCAGGCATGCAAGGGGCTAAAATTGTGGTCGCTATCAATCAGGATGAAGAGGCACCTATATTTGCGAACGCGGATTACGGGTTGGTAGGGGATCTTTTCGAGATTGTACCTGAGCTTACAAAAAAACTTTAATGTGATAGCAGTGGCATTATGAGTTTTTTGTGGCGCGTAAAAACAGGGCTTCATGCGCGATGCAGGTCATATAGCCAACAAGTTCCACGAGATGTTCGGCACTTTCTGGCTGACAGATGGCAAAGCTATAACGCATGAAGGTAGGAGTATCGACATTTTGAAGAGCTTCTTTTAGCCCTTCATGAGAAGAAATCGAGATAACATCTATATTATCGGAAGAAATGCGATTGCTACGCTGCCAACGTGCCAGCTGCGGAGTAAGTTCTGAAATGTCATTACCATACAGGAGCACGGAGTGCTGAACGCCTGTCGAATGATAAGTATTGGAAAAGTAGGGAGACGGTTTCATTATATCCAGACATCCTGTTCCGATGAGCTTGCCGGGAGAGCTCTCCGGAAAGCGGCTTTAGCGGAATTTATAACCATTTGGTGCTGACCAAATAGTGTTGGCACGCCCC
This sequence comes from Cernens ardua, assembly GCF_051251085.1. Classification (NCBI taxonomy): domain Bacteria; kingdom Pseudomonadati; phylum Pseudomonadota; class Gammaproteobacteria; order Oceanospirillales; family Halomonadaceae; genus Cernens; species Cernens ardua. The sequence goes on along the minus strand of NZ_JBPCZH010000003.1, from coordinate 273,754 downwards.
GCAATTTGCTTATTAAATCGGCGTAACATAATGCTAAAACGTTATGTGTAAAATGTCACCTACTACATGGTATTCACCTAATGTGTAACGTTCACAAAAAGTAACCAATAAAGTTCAAACGATACCTCTTTCACATGAATCTTTTGTGAGGTGGCATCGCGGAATCATGGGCTATGGTTTATGCTTGGTCTTTATTTCAACGCCTGGGAACGGTTTTAATGGGCGCAGTTAGGCACATGACTTCATGGGGCACTATTTTAGTATTCGAAATAGTGGTTCCCTTCGTATTAGCGAGCAGCCTTGAGTTTGGCTATTTACCGTTGGTTGTAGCGGCACTGTCACATACACTGGCATTGGGCATTGTCGCTCGTATGCATCAGAAAATTTCATTACTGGCAGCATTGCTACTTTGCCTTTGTAATCTTGCCACGCTGATGCATAGCCATAGTATTAGCGCACTTTATTTTTTATTGGTGCATGCTTACGGTTATTAATAAAACGGATACTCCCTCAATACGTTCAAGAACCTTGACCTGACCAACAGGAAGATCACATATCGCCGTAATGCGGGCCATTACCACCTTCAGCCGGTGTCCATATAATATTTTGTGCAGGATCCTTGATGTCGCAGGTCTTGCATTGGATACAGTTCTGGAAGTTTATTCTGAATACCGGACCATCGCTCTCATCAAGAACCTCGTATACCCCTGCTGGGCAATAGCGCGTGGCTGGCTCTCCATAACGTGGTAAATTATCTCTAATGGGGATTGAGCTATCCTTCAGTATCAAATGTGATGGCTGGTTCTCTTCATAGTAGACATTAGCAAGTTGTACCGACGAAGCTCGATCGAAACTTAACGTATTATCTGGGCGTGGATAGTGGATACGCTCAACTTCATCCACTGTCTGAAGAGAAGCATGATCCGGTGTATCGTCGCGGAAGGTCGGTAGTTTACCCCCCAGCCATTGATTGGCAAGGTTCCAGGCTCCTCCTGCTAACGGGCCAAGCTTGTGCAGGGCTGAATTGAATCCCTTGCCTCTCGCATGCTCTTTCCCCGCCCAGCTATTTGCCCAATTGGTGTTCAGGTTATTTAGCCCGAGTGAAGCAGAATAATTCTCTTCAGTTGCATTCAGCAGAGTATCCGCAGCAATCATGCCCGATTTCATGGCCATGTGAATCCCTTTCAAGCGTGCAACGTCGAGTGTGCCTGCATTACACCCTAACAGGGCGCCCCCGGGAAATGAGAAGTTGGGTAGTGCTTCCGGTCCCCCCTTGGTTAATGTGCGGGAGGCATAGCCAATGCGCTCACCCTCTCTCAAGACGCTGCTGAATAAAGGATGTTGCTTCATGCGTTGAAATTCATCGAAGGGGGAAAGCCATGGATTGCAGTAATTCAGATCTACGATGAGCCCGATCGCTACTCGGCAATCCTCCAGGTGATAAAGAAACCAGCCTCCCGTCGTGGGTTTGGCTTCGGAACGATGATGTATCAATGGCCAACCGCCACCATGCATGACTTTACCAGCACGGTGCTGGGCTGCTGGAATCTCCCATATTTCTTTCAGGCCAATACCGTAATGTTGGGTAGCGGTCCCTGTATCCAGACCAAAATGGGCAATGAGCTGTTTGCCAAGATGGCCACGAGACCCTTCCGCGAATAGCGTATGGCGCGCCCTCAATTCCATGCCGGGAACATAGTTGCGCTTGTGAGAGCCGTCTGCAGCAACACCAAGTGCTCCAGTAACGACACCTTGAACCCTTTCGTTTTCAATGATGAGGGACTGGGCTGCAAAACCGCTAAAGATATCCACACCCAATTGCTCTGCCTTTTTCCCCAACCAGCGACAAAACACTCCTTCGCTAATGAGGTAATTGGGCGATAACCGTTCCTTCTTGCCTTGAGCGATATCATGAAGATCATCCTTTTCAGCATCTTTATCGACAGTGATAGAGGCTTGAGTCTGGTTATGCAGACTCTTGGGGACGAATGGGGCAGGAATGCGAAGACTTGTATTTTCCGAGAGTAACCAGTGGAAACTGTCTTCCGAAACAGTAAGTGTTACGGGCGCCTGTTCGTTCACCCAGTTGGGGAAGAGCTCATCCAGTGCGCGCGTATCAAAAACAGCGCCGGAGACGCTGTGAGCACCTATCTCAGCCCCTTTTTCCAATACACAGACACTCAGCTCCCGGCCTTGCGCGTTTGCCCGTTGCTTAAGCCGGCAAGCAGCTGCTAAACCCGCAGGGCCTGCGCCTACAATGATGACGTCGAACTCCATGACCTCTGTTTCCATTACTGTTCTCTTCAAACTCCGGCTAGCTGACATAAGGTGTTGGGATATGGGCTGGGCGCGTTCTTTTCAGCGCACATTATATATTAAGCTGAGGTTATGATAATTATCTTCGTGTCACACCACGAGGCCAAGTCGTGTCATGACAATGATTGGATATAAAAAGGGGCTAAAGCACGTGTTATTGGCATCATGATCTTAACGGTTTTGTGAAACATTCTAGCATGCCAGTGCTATCTGCCAGAATGATGGATATATCGTCAGGCTCATCTTTTGCGTCTTTGCTGGGCCGACTGTGAGTAGCATTAATGTTGTTTTTCCTTTGTGGTTGTACAATAGATATTAAAGAGATAGTAAAAACAGTGGGTCTTTCCATGCTCTTTAGGAGTCAATTTATGAAGTTTTTGGGCGTTTCGTTATTGATGGGATTTGGTTTGCTGGGGAATGTGATCATGAGTCATACGGCAATGGCCGATAATTCCTCCCATGCTTCGCAGGCATCCTCTGTTTCCCAACAATGGCCATGGCAAAGCGGCGAATGGCTGCCGGAGTCAGGTGTCGCATGGCATTACAGCCCGCTGGCAGTCCCTACAGAAATGAAGCCTCTTTCACAATCCATGGCATCGATGCTGAGCAGAGGATATGCCATCAGGACGACAAACAATTACAAGAATGGGTTGTTATTTACGTTGGTGCGAGGAAAAAACAATGTCATTTGCGTGTTTAATCCTCCCGAATTGGGTACGGACCAAAATGTACCGACTTCGCGTTGCTGGGCACTGAATTGATTTGTTGAGCTCAGTATGCAGGTATAATGTCATCTATAGAATCTATCCCTGAATAAATGAAAACAGGCCAATGTTTCACGTGAAACATTGGCCTGTTTTAGATGCCCATTATCAGCATCTGCCGGTTACCAGCGTTAGGATAGATTGAGACAAAGCCATTTCTCAGCAGCATATAATAGTGCCATGTAGCGGCTATCTGCTTACATGATCAGCAAAGGCCTGAAGAGATGGAAATATTTCGACTCGTGACGGGGCATCCAGTGCTTCCAACCGTTCGCGTGTAGCTTCCCCGTTGCCTGTTAATACCAATGCGAGTCTTGTGCCAGCGGCTTCACCGGCCTGAAGGTCTCTGAGCGAATCACCGACCATCCATGCCTGCGAAGGATCTTCCACCTCAAAGTGTTGCATGATCTGCTGTAACATTCTCGGCAGCGGTTTGCGGCAGCCACAATGATCATCAGGGAGGTGAGGGCAATATCGAATATCACTGATCAAGCCGCCCTCCTGCTCAACAAGCTGATTCATTTTGTCATGCATGGCAGACAACGTGTCCAATGAATAAAACCCACGCCCGATGCCTGACTGATTTGTTGCTACCGCAATGGTAAAGCCTGAACGGGTGAGTGTCGCAATGGCTTCCAAAGCCCCCGGCAGTGGCACCCATTCATCGGGCGTTTTTACGTAATCCCGCCGATCCTGATTGATAACACCATCTCTGTCCAGAATGATAAGTCGTGTTGTGCTCATTTACTCCTCGCACCGGCTATATAAAAAAGTGTTATTAACGAGGCATAACCCAATCCACCAGTGCAAAGGCCACGTATGTCATCAATAAAGTGCCAAACAGATGAGTAGCGGCGATGGTGAGTCCCCAACCGTAACGCCCTGTGTAGAGCATGCTGACAACTTCAGCGGAAAAAGTGGAGAAAGTCGTTAGGCCGCCGCAAAAGCCAGTGATTAGCAGGGCTTTCCATACCGGGTCCAATGAAGGGACACGTGCGAAAAAGGCAATCAATAGCCCAATAATCAAGCCACCGGCCAAATTGACGGTTAACGTGCCCAACGGTAAATAGGGATTGATTGCGTTCATGCGTAGCCCTAGCCACCAGCGGACAACACTGCCTACACCCCCTCCGAGTGCTACAGCCAATAAGGTTGGAAACATACTCACGCTCCGAAAATATCGATAAGTCCATGAAAACTTCATGTTTTGAAAAGCAATGCTCGCAGGGTCAGGCAAGGGAGGAGGTGGGTAACATGTATCTACGCAACACCCCTCGAAGGCTGATCACTCCGAGTGAGGTTCGTAGGCATCATTAACCCAAAGGCATCCTGAAAGGGTGTCAGAATGTTTTTCCTTTTATAGAGCACTTGGATATTTGTGTGGTAAATATTTACAGACCGCATGAAGCAGTGTGAGAGTAAATAGACACAGAGGTAGCGCTTTAAAGGGTAGTTTGTTTCACCGTACAGGAAGGGCCCTGTGTATGAGGTGGAACCGGAGGAATACCATCTCCGTAGCGCTTCCAAGCATATCGATTAGCACTTCGATATGCAAGGTCAGGGATACCTCATTAGAGGATGCTCAGCAGGAAAATCTGGACTGGAGAGGCAGATTCTGTTTTCCCTGACGAAAAAAGCCCCTTCGCAAAGGGGCTTTTTTTACTCTGCCACTAGTTGGAACCAACTGCCCATATAAAATATGGAGGCGTAACCTTCTCTTGGTTAGGGAAGTAGCGAAAAATCAGCCACTTCAAGGAACAGCCCCTGAAGCTCCCTTAAAAGAGCCAGCCTGTTACCGCGCACTTGTTGGTCTTCCGCCATCACCATCACCTGTTCGAAAAAGTTATCGACAGGGGGTTGCAGCGCAGCCAGTGCATCCAGGGCCTGACCGTAATCAGCTTTATCGAACAACGGTTTAGTTTCTGCTTTTAAGCGTTCCACTTCGGCATAGAGATCACGTTCGGCATCATGTTCGAAGAGGGTGTCATCTACATTAGCAGGCAATGCCTCTTCGTTTTTCGCCAATATATTACTTACGCGTTTGTTGGCTGCTGCTAGTGCTCTGGCTTCAGGGCGCTGAATAAAGGCCTGAACGGCACGTAAACGACGAGCGAAGTCCAGTGGTTTGTAGACGGGCCGAGCACGGACAGATTGATAAACATCTGTATCGATGTGCTCTTCCTGAGCCCAGGCACGCATGCGCTCCAGAACATAATCCAGTACTTCGAGAGCCAGCCCCTGACGGTCATCGTTGCTGAGCTCGGTGTGTTGATCAACGGCCAGTTGCAACAGCTCCTTCAGGTCAAGGTTGTAATTTCCCTTGATAAGGATGTTGAGAACACCGATAGCGGCACGCCTCAGCGCAAAGGGATCTTTTGCGCCTGTTGGACGTTGCCCAATACCGAAAATGCCTGTCAGCGTATCCAGACGGTCAGCCAGTGCTACTGCCACCCCCACCCTGGAGGACGGAATGGCATCTTCTGCATTACGGGGTAAATATTGCTCGGCGATAGCCCGCGCAACATCGGGGTTCTCCCCATCATGTGTTGCATAGTAGCCACCCATGATCCCCTGCAACTCAGGAAATTCCATCACCATTTCGGTGACCAGATCACACTTGGCAAGTTGGGCTGCACGGTGGGCATCTTCACGATTGCCATCGATTTTTTCACTGATATCACCCGCGATGATCTCCATACGGCGGGATTTATCAGCCATTGAGCCAAGGCGACGCTGGAAGACAACGGTTTCAAGTGCTGAACGACGGCTATCCAGGGGCTTGGCAAGGTCAGTTTTGTAGAAGAAATCCGCATCCGCCAAACGTGGGCGTATGACCCTTTCATTCCCTTCAATCACCTGACGTGGGTCCTTGCTTTCAAGGTTGGCAATCGTGATGAAGAAGGGGAGCAACTTGTCGTTTTTATCCAGTAGGTGGAAATACTTCTGGTTCTCTTTCATGGAAGAGATCAGGCACTCATGGGGGACATCCAGAAAGCGGCTATCAAATCCTCCCGTGAGTGCAACGGGCCATTCCACCAGGCCGGCAACTTCAATCAATAGGTCTTCATCGATCACTGCTGTGGCATCGAGTTTTTCAGCCTCTGCTTCGATCTGGGCACGGATACGCTGCTGACGTTTATCGGAATCTGCCAGTACGTAACCGGGTGATTCCAGTTGCGCAAGGTAATCATCTGCATGTTGGAGCTCAATAGGCTCAGGACAATGAACACGATGACCATGTGTAATACGGTTGGCATTCAAACCCAGGGCAGACCCTTCTACCACATCAGCACCGTATAACATCACCAGCCAATGTACAGGGCGAGAAAACTCTGTGCGAGAGGCTCCCCAACGCATGTACTTGGCCACGGGCAGATGTTTGATAGCACTTTCAACCATGGCAGGCAGGAGGTCGACTGTCATTTCGCCTTTCTGGTGCTGCCGATAGCCCACACGTGGCCCTTTATCGGTTTCAATGGTTTCAAGCTCACTGACATCAATACCCAGTGAGGAGGCAAAACCGGTAGCGGCCCTTGTTGGTTCGCCATCCTTGAAAGCTGCAGCAATAGCAGGCCCCAGACGCTCATTCTCACGATCAGGCTGGCGGTCCGATAGTTGAGTAATACTGACTGCCAAACGACGAGGAGATGCATGGTGAGTGATTTCACCATAGTTTAGCCCTGCGTTGTCCAAACTCTCGCGCAGACTGTTGGCAAAGGCATCTGCCAATACCGGTAAGCTACTGGGCGGAAGCTCTTCACAACCGAGTTCGACCAGAAATGTAGATTCTGATGACATGCTCATGCCTTACCTTCATTTTGCTCGGAATGGGATTGGGCCGCATCCAGCTTGGCTTTATGCGCAGCCAGGATGGGTTCACGAATGGCTTCATCTGCAAGGGGGAAGCCTGCTTCTAAACGTGACTGATAGTACGCCTTGGCTACCTGCTGAGCCATTGAGCGGACACGCAGGATATAACGCTGTCTCTCGGTGACCGACACGGCGTGACGTGCATCCAGCAGGTTGAATGTGTGAGAGGCCTTCAGCACTTGTTCATACGCTGGAAGGGGTAATTTGGCTTCTAACAGCTCTGCACATTTTTTCTCGGCCTGCTCGAACGCTGCAAACAAAGTGTCGACATCCGCATGCTCGAAGTTGTAGGCAGACTGTTCACGCTCATTTTGCAGATAGACGTCACCATAAGTGACTTCAACACCTTCGGGGGAACGCGCCCAAACCAGATCGTAAACGCTGTCAACATTTTGCAAATACATGGCGAGGCGTTCCAACCCGTAAGTAAGTTCACCTGTGACAGGGAAACATTCGATCCCGCCCGCTTGCTGGAAGTAGGTGAACTGGGAGACTTCCATGCCATTTAGCCAGACTTCCCAGCCTAGCCCCCATGCACCCAGGGTAGGAGATTCCCAGTTATCTTCCACGAAACGAATATCGTGTATAGACGGATCGAAGCCCAAATATTTCAGTGAACCCAAATAGAGTTCCTGCAGATTGTCAGGGGAGGGTTTCATGACAACCTGGTACTGGTAGAAATGCTGTAGGCGATTGGGGTTGTCACCATAACGGCCGTCTGTTGGGCGGCGTGAGGGTTGAACATATGCTGCGTTCCAACGCTCTGGCCCGATGGCACGCATAAAGGTCGCAGGGTGAAATGTGCCTGCGCCCACTTCCATATCCAAGGGCTGCATGATAACGCACCCCTTCTGAGCCCAGTATTCCTGCAATGCGAGGATCAGGCCCTGAAAGGTGCTTACGTCAGGGTTCGACTGTGTCATTGATTCCGTCCGACTGGATAATTCTGAGCGTAAAAGTCGGCTCAGATTGAGTAATTCATGATTTAGCTGGTTCGTAAGTATACAATTACAGCCATTAGGTATATAGGGCTAGAATGCATCGAGTTATTTTTGCGTGGAGTCAGACATGATTTTAGTGACAGGTGGTGCGGGTTTTATTGGGGCAAATATCGTCAAGGGTCTAAATGAGCGTGGCGAGACTGACATCATGGTGGTCGATGATCTCACTGATGGCACACGCTTTGTGAATCTGGTGGATTGCCAGATCGCTGACTATCTGGATGTAGACGAGTTTCGTGCGCGTCTGCTTGCTGAGGATCTACCCCGCTTCCGTGCTGTATTTCATGAGGGGGCGTGCTCTTCCACCACCGAGTGGAACGGCAAATACATGCTTGATAATAACTTTACGTTCTCCAAGGAATTATTGCACTACTGCGTGCGTCATGAAATTCCCTTCCTTTATGCTTCTTCCGCTGCGACTTATGGAGCAAGTCAGGAATTCCGTGAAGTTCCTGAGTTTGAGAAGCCGTTGAATGTGTATGGTTACTCGAAGCTGTTATTCGATCAGTATGTACGTACCCGCATGAGCGAGTTTCATAGCCAGGTCGTTGGTTTCCGCTATTTTAACGTCTATGGGCCACGTGAGCAGCATAAGGGCAGTATGGCGAGTGTTGCCTTTCATCATCATGAACAGGTGACTTCCGGCCATAATCCCAAGTTGTTTGGTGCCTATGATGGTTATAAAGCGGGGATGCAAAGCCGCGATTTCATTTATGTAGGCGATGTAGTCGCTGCCAACCTATGGTTCTGGGAGCATCCGGAAATTTCCGGTGTCTTTAATCTGGGAACAGGCCGTGCAGAGCCTTTCAAGGCGATTGCAGATGCAGTCATCGCCTACTATGACAAAGGGCGTATTGACTATATCGACTTCCCGGATCATCTGAAGGGGCGCTATCAGAGTTTTACGCAGGCCGATATTTCGCGTTTGCGTGAAGTCGGTTTTGATCATGAGTTCAAGACCGTTGCGCAGGGGGTGGAAGCCTATTTGGAATGGCTAAATACCGACGCCATTATTCTTCCGAAGTAAGTGTTTACTTGCCTTTATGAGTATGAATAAAAGCGTTTACGAATCCCCTTCAGAAGCAAAAACGGTCTCAGGAGGTGAACGCATCCTGGTGGTAGGCCCATCATGGGTGGGGGATATGGTCATGGCTCAAAGCCTCTTGATGGTTCTGAAGCAACGGCATCCTGATTGCGTGATCGATGTGATGGGGCCCGCCTGGTCAGCACCCATTATCAATCGTATGCCTGAAGCTCGGCGAGCCATTACGTTGGATGTCGGGCATGGCAAGTTTGCCCTTCGGACACGTTGGCAATTGGCTCGCCAGTTGAAAGGGAAGTATGACCGCGCCATTGTTTTACCCCGTTCCATGAAGGCTGCGCTGGTGCCGTTTCTTGCACGTATTCCACAACGTGTAGGTTTTACCGGGGAACAACGCTATGTTGTGCTAAACCAGCGTTATTCACTGGACAAATCTGTACTGAACCAGACCGTAAAACGTTTTGTTGCACTTGGGTTGCCTCCCGGTAATACTGCGCCAGACATACCCTATCCTCACCTGCGTGTGGATGAGAAGAATCAATATGCACTGCTCAAGCGCTTTGGTTTGGCTGATAGTGTACTCAAAGACAAATTGGTTGGTTTGATGCCGGGCGCAGAGTACGGCCCTGCCAAACAATGGCCACTTTCCCATTTTCGACAGTTGGCTGAAAGCCTGGTTGCACAGGGTTATTCCGTCATTGTCTTAGGTGGCCCCAAGGATGTGGCCGCGGGTGATAGTATCGCTGAAGCAGGTCATGGCATTTATAATCTATGCGGAGAAACGCGACTGGAAGATGCAGTAGACCTACTGGCAGCTTGTGTCCAAGTTGTAAGCAATGATTCCGGGTTGATGCATGTTGCCGCGGCAGTGGGTACTTACATACAAGCTATTTATGGGTCATCTTCTCCACAGTATACCCCTCCTTTGACGTCCCGGTCCGATATTCATTGGTTAGCTTTGGAATGTTCTCCCTGCTTTGAGCGCGTTTGTCCATTGGGCCACACTCATTGTCTGAAAGAAATTTTGCCACAACGCATAGAGCAAGCGATTTTTTCGGTGTCTAACGATCGAATTTCGGCTATTCCGACTCGCTATTGAACGTTTCCGTGAGCTATCGGCTTTTCTTGTTGCCCTCTTGTGGGTTTCACTTATTCATTGAACATCAGGTATAAAGCGCCATGGTCTCGATTACCGGTACAATTATTACCCTGAATGAACAGGACAATATTGTGGAGTGCATACGTTCTTTAAAACGCGTATGTAGCGAAATTATTGTCGTGGATTCATTTAGTGAGGACGATACCGTTCGGCTGGCTGAAGGCGAAGGGGCTACGGTTATCCAGCAGTCTTATCTTGGGGACGGGCCACAAAAAGCCTTTGGCGTTTCTTCGGCTTCACATGACTGGATCCTTGCGCTCGACGCAGATGAACGTTTGGATGAAGATGCTGTCAGCTATATTCAGGCACTTCCCCTTTCCGATGCCAACACGGCTTATGCCTTTCGCAGGAAAAATTTCGTTGGCAATCACTGGATACGGGCGGCAGGCTTTTATCCGGATGCTGTAGTTCGGTTATACAATCGTACAACTTCTGGTTACTTACCCAAAAAAGCGCACTCCTCGGTGAAGGCACCCAGGGTAAAAAATACTGATACACATATACGGCACTTTACTTATCGTGACATGTCACACTGGGTTGAACGTATTAATCAATTATCCAGCCGTGACGCTTGGTCAATGAAGAGTAAGGGAAAACGGGCATCCAATATTAATCCCATGCTTCATGCCAGCATTGCCTCCTTCCGTAAACTGGTGTTAAAAGGCGGATTATTTCAGGGCATGGATGGTATGACAGTCGCGATCACAACTGCTTTTCATGCTTATATGAAATACGCCAAACTGAATGAACTTTATGAAAATGCAGCCGATGTGCAAACAACGGAAACATTATCGAAAAGCAAATCCAACAACACCGAGTGAGGGGCACACCCTTACTTCAGTCATATTCGTATACAGGTTGCTGATGGGTGCACTGTTCTAATCGATTGAGGTACTGCTTTGTTGACGGACAATATTTGGTTAAAAACTCATGAGAGAATGAATCTACAGCCCTCCCGAATGATGACTTCAAAGTCGTTCGGCTTCGCTTTGGTTATGGCTGTGTCATTGTCTGGTTGCGGCGCGGCTAATGCTCAGCATAAAAGTATGCCTTTTCAGACAAATCCGCCTGTTACAATTAATGCGAAGTCCGTGTGGGATAATCCCGGCACGTTCAATATATGTTATCAACCGAGTGAAAGTAATCGGCTGGTAGGGTGTATGACCGATGCTCTTTATCGAGCAGGCGCATCGAATCAAGTGGTGATGTCGATGGAAGCACTGTCAGCAGGTGGAGATCCGGCATACGTGTCTGCTTACCGCCGGGAAGGCTCTATTGGCATCGCTACGGTGACCCATCCATTTCGCGCCAATACGAATGATGAAACACGCCTGGTCGGAAGTGATGGTGCCATTATCAACGTGGATTCTGATCCTGTGACTCCCGCAGAAGAAAATGGAACTCTTTACTCTACGTTGCTGAATCAACACCCTGGGCTTGAGCCTTTCCCACCCGCGAAATTGGTACGTGTTGATCAGAATGAGGATGGCAGCACAGCCCTTCGCTTTGATACGGCGATGCGTGACTGTCATGCATGTCAGAGCGACGGGTGGCTATCGGTTGAATACAAATTCACTGCGAGTGGCCGTTTCCTGGGCCACCATCTGGTGGGTATTGACCAAACCAATGGCGGTATTTTTCCAACGGATTAAGATGGATATCTGGACGAGGCAGCATTAGTCTTCGTGAGTCACTTCGCGACTAAAACGATAATAATCCGTTAGTGTCAGTTTCGATGCTGCTGCTTCATCTACCACGATAATAGCATTGCGATGTAGCTGAAGTGCGGAGGCCGGGACCATGGCGCTAAGAGGGCCTTCAACACATTTCTCCACAGCACGCGCTTTGTCTTCCCCTGTGGCGAGTAGAATGGCCTGCCGGGTATCAAGAATCGTCGCGATTCCCATGGTCAGGGCCGATTCCGGTTGGAATTCATCCTGTTTGAAGAACCGTGCATTGGCCGACAGTGTATTTTCAGTCAATGCTTTCACGCGCGTGCGTGACCCTAAACTGGAGGTGGGTTCGTTGAATCCGATATGCCCATTACGCCCAATCCCCAGAATCTGTAGATCAATACCACCATGTTCAGCAATATGTTGCTCATAGATATCGCCTGCTGTTTCTGGCTTTCCCATTCCATCTGGCAGGAAGGTATTGGCAGGATCAATATCGATATGATCAAACAGTTCGGTTTGCATGAAATGTCGGTAACTTTGGGGGTGGTCAGGCGGTAGTCCGATATATTCATCCAGGTTGAATGTAGTGGTATGGGCAAAACTGAGACATCCCTGCCGATAGCGGCTTACCAGCTCCCGATAGAGTTCCAAAGGGGTGGAGCCAGTGGCAAGACCCAATACCGGCGCCACTTTGCCCTCGAGTAATTTTATGACTTTGTTGGCAACATAGTTCGCCACATCCTGTGGCGTTTGGGTCACAATCACTTGCATATCTTTTTCCTGCCCCTTTCGATAAGCCTATCGATCCTGAATGACTCACTGCTTCCGTATGATATTTTTGGCCTGAAGGTGTTGGTAGGCCAATGATGTTATGACGCCGGAATATATGAAAAATCCTTAAAGACCTATGCTTGATACCCCAGAAATTAATAACTGCGTACTGAGTAGCCTTGTATTTAACAACCTTGTATTTAACAACATAGCATAAGTATTGTTTCAAAAAGCGGGTCATTAGGTATGAAATAGTGTATTTCCAGGTGCTAGAGAGCGGTACGATATATGTTGAAAAATATTCGGACGATAGAGTCTCATGTTCTTTTGTTAAAACCTGAACACACATTAACCAGTATTCATGTAGGGTAATTCATTATGGCTCTTTCTTTTCTTGAATCTCTGGGAGTGATACACGCTATTGTGCAATCGCCCATGGCTGGCGGCGCAACTACCCCTGCGCTTGTCTCTGCTGTATCAAATGCGGGTGCACTGGGCTCCCTGGCAGGTTCATCTTTATCGCCTGAAGAGATTGTGAATACCTCACGGGCTATTCGCGCATTAACAGAGCGCCCATTTGCAATAAATCTGTTTATACAGGAAGTGCCTGCCCCCTCTCCTGATACCGTGGCGCATGCGATTCGATTGTTGCAGCCTTTATACGATGAACTGGCACTTGCCCCTCCGTTGCCCGCCCGCTGGTGCCAACCCTTCGAACAACAATTTGAAGCAGTATTGGATAGTCGTCCCAGCGTTGCCAGTTTCACGTTTGGTATTTTATCAATCGAACAGGTCGAGGCGTTGAAGGCGTGTGATATTCGAGTGGTGGGGACGGCCACGCATCCGGATGAAGTCATTGCATGGAGCCGCCTTGGCGTCGATGCCATTTCTTTGCAGGGTAAGGAAGCGGGAGGCCACCGTGGTACCTTTTCAGGACGATGCGAAGATGCACTTTGGCCGCTCGATGCTCTGCTCTCTGCTGCGAAACAAATAACCACGACACCGCTGATTGTGGCTGGAGGAATCATGACAGCGGCAGATATTCAGCACTATCTGGCATTAGGTGCAGAGGCAGCACAATTGGGGACAGCATTCCTGACAACGCATGAAAGTGGTATTCCACCTGCGTACAAACAGGCTTTGATGAATGCTCAATGTGCGCCTGAATTTACGCGTGGTTTTAGCGGGCGACTTGCCAAAGGATTGCCCAATCACGCTTTCCGATTTTTGCAGAAAATAGCACAACAGGTGCCTGATTACCCGGTACAAAACGCCTTAACGGCCGCTCTGCGGGCACAGGGTAAACGGCTGGGGAATGCTGAATACCTGTCTTTATGGGCTGGCGATGGAGTGCATCGGGTGCGTGATATATCAGTCCGGGAATTGATTGAAGAACTGACGGGTGATTGAATGTTTCACGTGAAACATTCGCCATTGAGTGTGCACGCGAATCATGCTCCCTGATCGCGGAGCGATACACAGCCATTGATGGGTGTTCTCAGTGGCGATTGATAAGGTCAATACATTGCGGTACTGCGGCATCCAAATCGATAAGCGACATCTCGTTTGAAATTGTCTTGGTTGGCGCATGCTTTGACGGGGAAGGCGGGCTAAATGCCAATCGCTTGGATGGCTCATTACAGGTTTGCCAGCGTAGGGCTGTTGCGGAACGTTTGGCTGGATAAAAACCGATGGTTGCCAGATTAAGGCATCCTGCAATATGCAGAGGGCCTGTGGAACCTGCGATCATGCCGCTACCGGCACTCAATGTCAGGGCAAACTCATCCAGTTTAGGCCTTGGTGGCATTAGGTAGGCATCAATACCGGCCTGTTTAAGCATTTCCTGGATGTGTCGAGCGTTTTTTTCTTCCCCCGGCCCCCAGGTAACAATCCACTGAATAGGTTTGTGGAGGGAGGGTATTTGGCTGGCAGTAATTTTTTGAATGAGTTCGATGTAGCGGTCAGCGCTTAGGTTGACGGCTGATCCTCCGCTACCCGGGTGGAAAAACCACCAGGTTTTTCGAGTGTCCAGGCCGGTTTCTTCAGCCAACCGGTGGATTTGTTTGTTTCTTGTATCGTCCGCAAGCGGCCAGTAGGGGGGTTCTGCACTTGCGTGAAACTGATTAAGACGAGTAGTTAAATATTCGGCCATTTCCTGATTGTAAACGTATTCAGGTTTTTCCGAACGTGATCGGCGTTGAGTGATACGAACGTTATAGAATATTTGGGCCCATTTAGTGGCCGGGGCAATACGCAAGGGAATGCCAGCTCGAAAAATGGCCTTTCCTATTCGACCTGTTGAGTAAAGAGTTAGAACGACGTCGAAACGTTCTTCATTGAGGTTTTTTAAGAGTTGCTTTTTGTGCCCTTTGCCCGGATCAATAATGACTTCATCTACCCAGGGACAAATGCGTGCTATATCTGCTGTATATTCAGGGACAAGGACGCTGATATGATTTTCCGGCGAGGACTCACGTAGCGTCTTGAGTGCTGGCCACGCAAGCATGAAATCTCCCAGTTTGTCATTACGTATAACGAGTATTCGGTGGGAGATATTCATTCAATTAGCTTTCCTTGGTCTCTGTTTATAACCATGGCTATACCTTACCTGAATAGGGCTTTTATTTCATGGTCTTGATTAGATTTGAATGTTCTATGACTCATATCGTTTCATGGTACCAAGAGGCTTTTATGGCCATGAAATTGGTACGTATGAATCGTGGTTTAATTGGCAGTGGTTTGGCATAAGGCCTTGCTGAAGAGTGAATCATGCTGATGGTATACATGTGTGCTGGAAATTCAGGGCGTGGGATAATAGTTAGCATTTACACAGGTTGATGAAAAATGCGCACAGGGGTTTTACAGGTATGTCTTTCACGGGGCTGGGGCGGTTTGGAGATGTATCCTGTTCGGATTGCGCCCGCACTTGAGGCAAGAGGATGGCGTGTCTTTGGCCTCTCTTTGGAAGGGAGCCGCGTATCAGCCGCTTTCGCTGAGTGCTGTGAGGATAATCTGGTTTTCAAGTCAGTCAATACGGCTTTAATTCATGTCTTGTCGATCAGGAAGTGGATACGAAAACACAATATAGGCATTGTGCATTGCCATAAATCCAGTGATCTTCGGCTGGCAGCTGTTCTTAAAATACTTATGCCTTCCCTCCGATTGATATTCACTGAGCATATGGGCGTCAGCAAACCCAAACATGATTTGTATCATCGATGGGCATACAGCAAAGTGGACAAGGTATTGTCTATCAGTCGTGAAACATTGGCGCGTAATCGCAAGGCCTTACCCGTTTCCGAGTCGCAATTGTCTCTTCTGTACCAGGGGCTTGATTTATCAAAGTATCCAGCTCGACTTCCCGAGGCTCAGCGTGCCCAACTTCGACAGGCCTTGGGTATTTCACATGAGCAAGTGGCAGTTGCTGTGGCTGCCCGGATAACACCGGGGAAAGGGCAAATGACACTCATAAAGGCGATAGCCGCCTTGCCGAAACCTTCACCAGTCGTCGGTATTTTGCTGGGAGGGCTACACGCTAGCGATGGGAGTAACGAAGCCTATGTCCAACAACTGAAGCAAACCATCGAAAACGAGCAGCTCACAGAGCAAGTCATTATGCCAGGTTATCAGGCAGACCTTCCTGAATGGCTGGCAGCGATGGATATTGTATGTGTCCCTTCCAGAAACGAGGCTTTCGGGCTCGCTGCGATCGAAGCAATGGCCGCTGGTCGCCCTGTCATTGGTAGCGACAGTGGTGCATTACCTGAAATATTGCAGGGTGTCGGTAAACTGGTGGCTCCAGATGATCCCACTGGATGGAGCAAGGCCATTCAGCAATGGGTTGAACATCCCGACGAAGCCAGCCAACTGGGGAGACGTGGGCGGCAGCGTGTAGAGGAGATGTTTACGCTGGAAAAGCATCTTGAAGGGCTGGAGAGGATTTATCTTTCTACCAGGATGTGAATAAATATCATGACGGCAAAATAAAATGGATGCAGCTATTTTGCTATATATGAACATAGTGGCATCCCGTTCTCATATTAACGATAGTAGCCTTGTTCTATCTGCTTGAGCAGGGCGTTTCCTTGCCCTGGAACAAATTTTTCAAGCGAACGGCCCAATCGTTCAAGGTTATTTTTTTGCCATTTTTGTATTTTATCTCTTTTGTGGTTTTTCCCAGAACGTAATTGGCAGCGATCCAGATCAATAATCCATGCTTGCATATCGTTATCAACAAGAATGTTACGCGCATTCAAATCTACATGATCCAGCCCAAGATCATGTGCCTGCCGTATGATACTACCTACATGCTGAAGTAGTGTCCTCAAAGTGTTTGGATCCTGATCAGTTGAATTAACCAGGGTTGTTATTTTTTCGGCGAGCGGCAGGGCTCCGGGGATGCGAACACTCAGCAGTGCTGCCTCGTAGGTTAGTCCTTCTTTCCAGACGCAGGCACCGAGCACTTGCGGTACAGATAGCCCTTGCTCACGCAAGGTGTTGGTCAATCGTAATTCCTTGAAGGCGCGGGTCCTTTCGATGCCCATCCACAAATAACGCTGTGCATTAAAGCGTGCGATCATGCCGCCCCTGCGATACGGGCGTAGTACCCACACTTCCCTCTGATCATGACGTTGAGGTGTGCTTTGTTCGTACATCACATGTTGCGATGAGAAAAGCTGTTCGGGGCAGATGAAGAGACTTTCGCCCCTACCGGGAGCCCTGCGTATGATGGCTTGCCTTTTTTCCCAAAACTCAGGCGTAAAAAGCTGGTCAAGTGTGGTCTGATGAGGCGCTAACGATTCATCAAGCGTGATGACGGCGTGCTGCCAAACCAATGAAACTGTCGGATAGCCGCGACTTTCAGAAGATTGGGATGCTTCCTGAGCAGTGAATTCATATTGTGAGTCAAATTCATATAGAATAATGGCATTCTTGTCTTTTAGGTATTTCATCAGCATGGTGTCAGCAATGATTCGTGATTAGTAGTGAATGTGTTCAGCACCTTGCTACTTGCGCTGACTTGCTCTTGAATACGTGCCTACACACACACGCATGGTTATTGAATGAACAAACCCTTGCCCCAAGCGCCGCAGCAGATATGCATATTGCGCCTTTCCGCGCTGGGTGACGTCTGTAATCTGGTGCCGACAGTGCGTGCGATTGCACGCCAGTGGCCTACAGCACGTATTACCTGGATCGTGGGAAAGGCTGAGTACAGTTTACTGAGTGGGCTTGAAGGGGTCGAGCTGGTTGTGTACGACAAGTCCTCCGGTTTCAATGGAATGCGTAAACTGTGGCGCGAGTTGAATTCGCGCAAGTTCGATATCCTCTTGCACATGCAGCAATCCATTCGAGCCAGTTTTCTCTCCCTTGGGATCAGTGCGGATGTTCGCCTGGGCTATGACAAGGCAAGAGCCAAGGATTGGCAAACCCTTTTTACAAACGCGAGAATTGCACCGCATGAACATGCTCATGTGCTCGAGTCCTTTATGGATTTCGCGCAGGCGATGGGGCTGGATGCTCATCAAGAGCTCTTGCGCCTCGATTGGGGTATTTCTGTCCCTGACGGGGCGAAACAGGAAGCGCATGATCTCTTGAAGGGAAAAAAGGCGCTTGTTATTAGTCCTTGTGCCAATCCGCGACTACGCAATTTCAGAAATTGGTCTGCGGAAGGTTATGCGGCCGTTATTGCTTATGCCTGGCGGAAATATGGTCTGACTACTTTTTTGACTGGAGGCAATAGTCCTGTCGAGAAAGAAATGGTGCAGCGTATCAAGTCTCTTTGTAATGATCTTGGCGATGCTCGACCGGTGAATATATTGGGTCAAACAACATTGAAAGGGCTGTTGGCTGTTATTCGTCAGGCCCGTGCGGTTATTGCCCCCGATTCAGGCCCTGTCCATATGGCCAATGCCCTGGGAACGCCTGTTATAGGCCTTTATGCTACGACGAACCCTGACCGTGCAGCACCCTATTTATGGCGTAACTACGTAGTGAATCGTTATCCCGATGCGGTACGGAAATACATGAATACAACAGTTGATCAAGTGGCCTGGGGGACGCGTGTTCGTCACCCTGAAGCCATGAGCCTTATTACTCCTGAAGACGTTTGTGCGCAACTTGATCGTCTTTTGTCAGCGACGGAGCCTGACTCTGATGCCTCACCCTATCATGAGAGTAAAGCTGGAGAATATCGTGAAGATTGATATCAACGCCTTCGATGCGGCCCGTGTTCTTGTTGTCGGTGACATTATGCTTGATCGTTATTGGCATGGGCCTACTTCGCGAATATCCCCTGAAGCACCCGTACCCGTGGTTCGTGTAGATGAGTGTGATGACCGCCCAGGCGGTGCTGCCAATGTGGCGTTGAATATTTCGTCCCTGGGGGCACAAAGCACGTTAATGGGGGTAGTGGGGGCAGACGAAAATGCGCATTTGTTAAAACGCGCTCTTTTGGCTTCCAGTGTTGAGCCACGTTTTCACGCCAGCTCAGATGTTCCCACCATTACCAAGCTGCGTGTCATGAGCCGTAATCAGCAGTTGATTCGCCTTGACTTCGAGGCGCCTTTGCACAGCGTTGATTCCACGCCATTGGCTGCGCTGGTAGAAGAGGGGCTGAAGCAGCACGATCTGATGATACTGTCAGACTACGGTAAAGGCACGTTGGCAGATGTCCAGCGCTTTATTTCACTGGGGCGTGAGGCGGGCAAGCGTGTATTGGTTGACCCCAAGGGGACAGACTTCACCCGTTATCGTGGCGCCAGTATTCTGACACCCAACTTGAGTGAGTTCGAGGCGGTAGTGGGCTCTTGCGCCACAGATCAGGATATTTTCGACAAAGGGGAAACATTGCGTCAAGCGCTTGAGCTTGAAGCGCTTCTGGTAACGTTATCTGAACGAGGTATGGTTCTGATCCGAGAGGGGCATGCTCCTTTTCATCTTCCTACCCAGGCACGTGAAGTCTATGACGTGACAGGTGCAGGGGACACTGTTATCGGCATGCTTGGTCTGGCACTGGCTAGTGGACAAAGCATGGAAAATTCATTACGTCTTGCCAATTTCTCTGCCGGACTTGTTGTAGCAAAACCGGGCACTGCCACGTTGACGATGATCGAGCTCTATGGTGCATTACACGAATACGGATTGCTTCCTGATAATACATCAGTCAATGAACAGGTACTGACCGACATGGTACGTATGGCTCAGTCACGCGGTGAGCGGGTCGTGATGACAAATGGTGTCTTTGACATTTTACATTCAGGCCATGTCAGTTATCTGGAAGAAGCACGGCGATTGGGAGATCGCTTGATCGTTGCTGTGAATGATGATGCGTCAGTACGTCGATTGAAGGGCCCCGAGCGTCCCATGAATTCGTTGGACCAGCGTATGCGTGTCCTTGCTGCTCTGGTGGCGGTGGATTGGGTTATTCCTTTTAGTGAAGATACCCCCGCCCGTTTGATTGAAGCAATCCTGCCCGATGTATTGGTTAAAGGCGGCGATTATCAGGTAGAAGACATTGCCGGGCATGAGGCGGTACTCGCCCACGGGGGCGATGTGCGCGTACTTGGCTTTGAAGAGGGCGTTTCTACCACTTCACTTATTCATAAAATTCGTTCAAGGGAAGACCGTGGCTAGGGTTCTCTACAATACATTGATCTATGCACTGTCTCCTTTTGTCTGGAAGCGTGTCTGGCATGAACAACTTCCTGATCGCTCTCGAAAAGAACGGCTCGGTTGGGTTAATACTCATCCCGATCAGCGGGTTTTATGGGTGCATGCAGCATCTGTAGGGGAGGTCATGACTGCTGTGCCGGTAGTCCGTGCGCTGATGGAGGACAACCCTGACCATCGCATGGTGATTACGACCATGACGGCGACAGGCGCTCAGCGTGTGGCTGAACTATTTGGTGATTCGGTGGAGCATCACTTTGTTGCCCTGGACTTTCCTCGCGCCACCCGCAGGTTGGTAAAAAGGCTGGATCCAGAGCTGCTGGTCATTGTAGAAACGGAACTATGGCCAAACCTGATCCATGCCGTTGCCCACCATCATGTGCCCATTGCGCTCATTAATGCGCGTATCAGTGAGCGTTCTTTTCATCGTTATCTGCGCTTCCATTCATTGGTGGAATCCATGCTCATTCGCATCAATTGGGTGGCCGTAAAAAGTGGAGAGGATGGCAAGCGTTTTCGTGCCCTGGGTATGCCAGCCAAGCGCATAACCGTGGCAGGAGCACTCAAATATGATGTTGTAGTACCAATTGAAGCGATCGAAAAGGGTAAAGCCTTACGGCAGAAGATCGGACCTCGCCCTGTGTGGATTGCTGCATCTGTACGAGAGGGAGAAGAAGCCATCGTGCTGGATGCGCACAAACGTATCTTGCAATCTCATCCGGATACCTTGCTCATCATGGTACCTCGGCATCCTCAGCGATTTGATGAGGTTGCTGTGCAATGTGAAGAGTCCGTCGGCGTGCTTGGAGTGTCAAGACGGAGCCTGAACGAGCCTATTCCTTCTGAGGTAAGCGTCTATCTGGCAGATACCATGGGTGAGCTGCTGACCCTTTATAACAGTGCTGATATCTCTTTTGTGGGAGGCTCACTTGTCTCGGTAGGGGGACATAATCTGCTTGAGCCCGCCGCCATGGGTTTACCGGTAATCAGTGGACCGGAGCTCAGTAATATACGTGAGGTGGCAGATCAGCTTGAAGAGCACCATGCACTTCACATCGTTTCGGATGCGAAAACCTTGTCAGATGAGGTGCTGCGTCTTATTGATGATAACGATCGGCGTACCTCCATGGGAAAGGCGGCCCATGAGGTTGTAGAGGCGAACCGTGGTGCCGCTGAGCGAATCAGAGAACGGTTATTACTGCTCGTTCACCCTGAGAAGAAGGAAAATTTCGAAAGCGAAATAATTGATTAGCGGCCGTCACAAAAACAAGTACATGATGCGGTCTTTGCATACTATTCAAGGATGTTTCACGTGAAACATCTTCACTGTCGATTATCTTCCGTGATTGCTCGATGCATCTCAATCCAGATGACAGAGGCGTGTCACAGGTCTTATTCTTCCTTCTTGTTTACGATAGACAAAACGTTATAAGTAATCATGTTTGGTTACATTTTTGTGCTTGTATGTTGGGGGTGATTGGCTCTAGGATTGAAAGCTTCGGTTTTCCTTAAGGTTTTCTAAGGGCAGTTTAAGGCCCTCACCTTGGGCGCAAGTATTCTTTCATCGTGTGGGGGCAGGATTGTCGCCACTTTGGTTGTGTGCAATGAATTCTCGTTTTGTCTCACTGGATGCGCAGCGCGAATATGTGTTGGCTCCCTATGGTAAAGATGATCTGGCGCTGGTAGAGGCTTTCCGGGTGTATCGTCGTCGTGACGATACGATCGAAGGATTCGAATCTATCGCTATCACTTCGGAATTTGGCCGAAGCACTGAGCTGGATGAAAGGCTATCTGCTATATCTCGCCTACAAGGGGATGAAAGCCGGCTGCGTCTGGATGGTATTCATGGAGTTGAAGCCTTGCATCTTCTCCTGGAGGCCGGCCGCCTTATGCTCCATAACGTGGATGGCATGGTGCTTTCCACCGGTCATGAAAGGCGTGTACGTTTTGATTGGCAGGCTGTCCGCGGAGATGAGCAACATTATCGACTGACGTGGCTAGCCAATAATCCTGCGGATGCTTTTCAGCGTTTGCTTGCCTTTGCGTCTCCTCATTATCTTGACCTTGTGCATGGTCAGATAGGGCTTTTGGCGACAGGCCTGAACGATGATCTTCTAGCGCATTACCATGCCTATGACTTGCTGAATGTGGAGCAGGCTGAGGCGTTGCGTACTGGCTTTTGTGAGGCAGGCGGCGTAATACCTCCCCCTCTGTCTGAGGCTAGTCGTGATCGCTTTGCCATGGTGCCAGGGCTGACACTAGGTAGTCATCGTGAGCGTGTTTATCAACCCCGTAGCGGCAATATGGTGACACGCCACCGGCATCGTGCAGGCTTGGCGTTTGATTACGGTGGATTTCGTGTTTCGGCTGAATCTCCTGCATCTCTTGTAGTCAGGGAAAACGGGCAACATTGGCGTGTTCAGCGTGATCAAAAAGGGGAACACAGGGCCATCGAGCAGTTACGTCATTGGGGCTTTAAGCTGGCTAAACGTCGTAGTGAGGCGCTAAGTGAAAATTGTGGCGATGCCTATGAGATGACAGTAGAAAATGGCTGGCTCGTTTTTGTGCGAGATGGGCTGCCCCGACTCCGTGAGGCAGGCTGGGATATTGTTATTCAGTCTGATTTTGCTTTTGATATTACCCCGATTGATGCATGGTATATCGATATCCAGCGCTACAAGATGTCAGTCGATATCAGCTTTGGTGTGCGAGCGGGCGGGCGCAAGATCAATCTACGTGCTGTGCTTGCACGTGCTATCCAGCGCTCCCCTCAACGTTTTTCGACTGAACATTTAAAGAATGGAAGTAAAGATTCTGCCATTGTTATGGAGCTTCCCGCTGAGGTTGAACATCCTGCCATACGTCTGGCCTTACCGTTTACTCGTCTGGAAGAATTATTGCGGGTTTTTCATGAGTTGCGTTTAGACCCTGGGGCTTATGCTGATGGCGAAGCTCTGCGGTGGTCACGCCTCGAAATGCATCGCTTGTCACCATTGACCTATGAAGATTACGAGTGGCCTGCAGACCTTTCACAAGAAGAAATGCAGTCCTATCAAGCCGAGAGTGAGTCTGCATCGAATATGGCGCTGCCTGAAGGGCTGAATGCAACGTTACGTTCCTACCAGAAAGAGGGCGTGATGTGGTTGAAACGTATTCAGCAAATCGGCGGCGGCGGCTTGCTCGCGGATGATATGGGGCTCGGTAAAACGGTACAGGTCATTGCTTTTCTTCTGGGTGAGCATGAGGCGGGAAGATTACATAAACCAGCGCTTATTGTCGTTCCCACCAGTCTGCTTGCTAACTGGGAAGATGAGTTGGCGCGCTTTGCGCCAGCACTCAAGGTTCTTTTGCAGCATGGCAATGTCAGGCATCAGCATTATGATTTTCTTGGCAGCTACAATGTTATTCTGACTTCCTACACGGTGTTGGTGAGAGATGATGCCATACTGGCTCAAAATGAATTCAGTGCCGTGATCTTTGATGAAGCTCAGGCGTTGAAGAATCCTGTCAGTCGTACCGCGGTGGCTGCTCATCGGTTAATGGCTGATATGCGCATTTGCTTGAGTGGTACACCCGTTGAAAATCATTTGGGCGAACTGTGGTCGCAATTTGATATTTTGATGCCGGGGCTATTGGGGCGTGCTGATGAATTTTCTCGTCGTTTCCGTCAACCTATCGAAACACAGGGTGACCGAGTACGATTGGAATTATTGTTAACACGCTTGCGCCCTTATCTGCTTCGTCGCACCAAAGATGAAGTGGCTTCCGATCTCCCCGAGAAAAATGAAATGGTCGTGCGTGTAGAGCTCCTGGGCGAACAGCGTGAGCGCTATGAATCCCTGCGTCGGGAGATGTTGGAGCGTATTGAGTCAGTAGCGGGGCAGCAGGGGCAAAATGCATTCCGCATGCTTGTACTTGAAGCCTTGTTACGGTTACGTCAGATTTGTTGTGACGCACGTCTCTACTCTGAAGAGACAGCACTTGAGCCTGCATTGGACGATGATGAACCTCACGATGCAGCCACATCTTTCGATACCTCTGAATCGCTGAATGATCCTTTGATACATGTATCCGCAAAATTGGATGCATTATTGGAAATGCTGGAAACCATGCTGCCAGCTGGTCGACGAATACTGATATTTTCCCAGTTCACTTCTGTGCTTGCACTTATTCAGCAGGCATTCAACGAACGTGATTGGGGATACCAGATTTTAACAGGAGACACAGTAGACCGTCGTGCGCCAGTCAAGGCGTTTCAAGAGCATGTGTCGCCCATTATGCTGATCAGTTTGAAAGTAGGTGGCACGGGGCTAAATCTCACCGCAGCAGATACGGTCATTCTATTTGACCCATGGTGGAATCCCGCCGTTGAAAATCAGGCGATTGACCGGGCCCACCGCATTGGTCAGGACAAAAACGTCTTTGTGTACAGACTCATTGCCCGCGGAACAGTAGAAGAGCGTATCCGCATCATCCAGCAACGTAAGGCTGCATTGAGTAATACTCTGTTGGAAGGCGCGAATGGCCTGGATTGGTCCATGGATACTGCGACGCTTAAAGAGCTGTTTGCGCCGTTGGTTGCTTCCAGCTGATTGAGGCTTGGTTAGTCTATTTCACTAAGCTTCCTCTCATAATCGTAATAATGTATAACCACTCTATCAGAGCTTCACCATGCTCCAATGAGTGGATGTAATTTCTCGCATATGTATATAAAGATGTCTGCGTGAATCGTTTGGTCTTCCCTTTCGCTCGTGATTTACGGTGCCGAGCAAAGCGGTTTTTCAGACCAGGCTGATAGTATATTCAAGCAAATTCTCTAGAATGGTACTGGCATAGTTATCAGTCAGGACTGTTTGATACGGACAACCAAGTTGAGGATAGTGTAGTAATTATTGCAATAAGGGCTCCCATGTAATCATTGTCGTTTCATCCGTCTGGGTTGTGACATGTGCCACACGAGAATAAACATCTATGGCTCTACATGCACATACTCCCGATTTGTAAACCATGTGAGTAATTGTCTGACGTCAGTGACTCGGTGCTTGGATCGTTTAAACTCGCTCAATTTCTCGATATCAATTTTCAACATGCCGCCAAGTGCTTCATGTTCGTTACGATTGACTGGATGTAGTGAATCAAGTTTGGGAGGTTGATTAAGTCCAGCTTAATTAAGGATACAGGGTACATCCCTTTTTATGCTATCGAGAACTGGCGAGAGGCAGGATATTTTCGGCACAGGACAATCACTTTTTATTGCAGTACTATCCGGTTTTTTATGCAGGCAGGTGCAGGGAGTAAAACTACAATTACCGTGCCCTGCCAAGCCTTCTTACCGAATGTGGCAAGCCACTTGCGGATGACCCTTACGTTAATGCACTTTATATGGGCAAGTTCCATAAGATATAGGGCCATCTTTGATGACTCTTTGACCGGTAGGCCTTGACTCAAAGGTGCTTAATATTCATTTATACGACTGCTTACTCAAGGTAGCCTTTTCTGAAGGGTTTGGCTTCGACACTTTCAGTCTTAGTCTTTTCGAATTAGGATAGGGTAAATAATCATTGTTACTTCGCGGAAACTCCGTCATGCTATATTTTAGTAGATAGTATTTATATAAATTTGGTTATACAAAAGTATGAAGAATAGAAGAGGCTTATTACCGATAATGTTATTGAGCGACAATTTATACTGAATTTCAAATCTGCTGGTCACACGGATATTTAAATATAAATTATATTTGGCCTATAAAGTTAGTGGTAGAAGTACTATTTGACTGCATACTTTTTAAGTATAGTGTAAGAATCTATCAGCATAGGAGCATTAACATTAACCCCATAATATTCTTAAATTTAAGATAAATATACGTAATTAATTTTGGTTGAACATCCTCTTCTCTCTACAACTTTAGTAGTGGATACTTGAAAAAATGTTTTTTTTGAGTATGTATTCTCATATTGTAGTTAACATGTAGTTCTAGATCTTAACCATCAAGGTATAGGAGGGATTGTGGAAGCGACAGATTTTAAATTTCTTGGAAATGTCACTCCAATTACAAATGGTAATCGGGTTCTTGATATGGCGGAAAGAAAAAAAGATCTATTGTACACAGCTTGTGAGTTTAGAAAAAAAGCTTTAACCGTTTCCACTGAATTTATTTTTGAAAAAACTATTCCTCAACTGGTCAATTTGATGGAGCGGAATGTTGCTCATCGTTTAACGAATGCTGCAATGAGAGCTACTCGCAATTCTTCTATATATAATGTCAAAAAAGCAGGAGCATTAGAAATTGCTACTGAGATTTTATTTGACTCTAAAATAATTAAAGTTGCTGCTGATAAAAATTCTAGATCCTATGTACACAAAAAATTGAAATTTTTGGACAATAATTCATTAACTTTATCAATTGGCCTCCCTTTGTTCTCTCGGAAGCCTATATCACCAGTAAAAAATAGAGGGCATCTTCCTGATATAGGAGATATTCATTCTCTTATGCGTTGTGCCGAGTTGGCTAAATTATTATCTTGGATGTATGACTATGATGTTCATCTTGATATTTATGCAGATGGATTTAAGTATCAGCGAGCGTGTGGAACGCCAGATAATATCATATCTGACTATCAAGAGGGTTTAAAGTTTTGGGCGATAAAACTTGGGATAGATAACTATATTAGAGTAATAGACTATGAAAAAGCAGTCATTAACACTATCGAGGATGAAAAAAAAGATTTTAGAGAGGCTATGTTTTTAGATACATATCATTTTTTGTATAAACAATCTGAATCTTTTTTTAGCCCCAATGACTTGAAAAAAAGCTTTCATCATATAGTGTCTAATGTGTCTCATGGCTCCGAATTGCGCTATATATTTTTTTCAATTGCTAGTAGTGTTTTTTATAAAACTGAAAATTTGGGGTTTTGTTTAATACAAAGAGATGATGTCGCCCAGCAAAATTTTACCGAATTTTTAGCAATTTTAAATTTAGAGTTAAAAGGAAATATAGGCAAAATTACGTCCCGATCTACTCTTGTAGAATCAATGATTTTAGAAGTATGGAATGCGGCTTTAAAGTATGTAGCAATTTCACTCACGGATCGCCAACTCGATATTTGGCATAAGTTGCAACCCGAAGGAATAAAACTGACTATTCATGGTAAACCGGATGAAATTCAAATTAGGCCTACTAATTCAAGATTTCCTGCAATGACTTCTCAGCATTCAGTTGGCGGGTTAAAGTTTACAAAAACAGGAACTAAAATAACATCTGAATATCGTATTGAACGTGAGTCAGACAAAGAAATTCCAGTTCTATTTGAAAAGTCATCTTGTGAAATAAATAATAATTATGATAGTAATATCATAAAAAGGATGAAGATATTAGACCAGCCTTTTTGCTATGTGCCGGCTAATATTAATGATCTTTATGATTCTTTATCTGGGAGCTTTACTGATGCCTAGCTCACCCATTTTGTGGAAAAAACTTCAATCGTCAGAGTTTTTACTCCCTTTTGTTCATACCAAGCGCTATAATATTTCTGATGTTGAAGCAGAGTTACTACGCCAACGTCTACAAAATAAAATAATAATATCAGCTAAGCGATTCGCTAAAATTGCGGCTAGTAGTAAAGATGCATTATCTAACTCGGGCATTTATCAGCAGCTGGACACCTCTATAGGAAGAAAGGCGGCACTAGTTAGTGAATTTTTCCGCAATTCACATTTTATTTCTAATTGTGGTAGTCTAGATGTAAGTTGTATACAACTAAAATTAATAAGTATATTAACTAATAATCAGAAATTGGTTCTAGAATTAGGGTGGGGGCAGGCAAAACGTGATGCTGGTTTGTTAAGGACACTTGGTGGTAATGCTGATTTTGCAGAAATCATAGCTATTGCTAGAGTTATTGCACTTGTGAGAGCTATAGAACTCCTAATTGATGAAAAGGTTACGTTACGTGTTGTTACGGGGGGGCAGCGTTTTAGTCAAGCATTGTTTATCCGTAATTATATGGATACAGCATATAATAAAAAGAGACAAGAATTTTCTAAATGGTTATCCCCTAATACTGAAATTGAGTTCGACTCAATACAAAGTTATTGGTCACAGGATGAGATATTGGCAAGACTTAATGTCGATAAATGTATGGAAAAGGTTCCTCATCTCACAGAAAAAGATATTCGTTTTGCTATTTTTGCTATTGATTGGTATGGAGTCATCGAGCAAGGTCATGCTCATGGCATATTACTTCCATCCATTATAAAAGAATCACTAATAACATCTTCACAAGATTTGAAAAAGAATTTCATCCGTACTGTTATTGCTTTAATAGCTAATCCGACTATCAATATCGATATGATAGATTTACCATTATCACGAGAGGCATTAAAAGTTGCCTGTGATTGGTTTGTTGAAATCTCGAAGCTCTCAGCTGATTTGTATATACGTTTGGGCCGTGTCACTGTTAGAGCCCCACGTAGAAGTAATCATAACGATAGCCCTATACTTCTCACTGTAATTGAAAAAAAAGACCATTTGGATATCCCGTGTTTGCAGTTACTAGGGCGTCGTTATGGGAAAACGCTACCCCAACACTTGACAGCATGTATACAAAAGGATGGAAATATTCTTTTTGATTCTCTATATCTTATGAAAGATGTTACTGCGCTGGTTTATATACCTAGGCTTTCTGATACTCCTTTGGCCGTTACAGGGTTACCATTTAAAGATTTTATGCAGGCTTTCATGCATATTAATCTCTTTGATGATATTGAACTTTCTTAAAAATGGAGCAGTATATGGATACAACAAGTCTTTTTACAGACGTAGCTGGAGCATATGCAACATTTCGTCCCTCATACCCTGATTATATATATCGTGTGCTGCAATCTTTTGTTTCTCCTCCGGCTGATGCGCTAGATATTGCCGCTGGAACGGGTATATTTTCTATGGGATTAAATAAGGCGGGGTATAATGTAACAGCTATTGAACCTAATGTGGGTATGCGTGCTGAGTTAGAAAAAGCTAATAAATCAGCCTCAATTCGGGTAATCGAAGGTACAGCTGAGTCTACTGGAGTATTAGATAACTCAGTTGATCTTATAACTATGGCGCAGGCATTTCATTGGGTTGATCCGAAAGCAACTCGTGCTGAATTTAAACGAATCGGAACTAATAGTTGTCAAACTGCGATAGTTTGGAATTCACGTAACTTTTCTGAAACGGATTTTATGAAGGCTTATAAATCTCTTCTTGATAATTTTGCTCCAAATTATAAAAGGATGAAAGTTCATTGGTCGCATTTGGATAGACGTGTCGAAGATTTTTTTCAAAATAAATACGAATATTACGATGCAAGCAACATAATTTCAATTAATGAAGATGAAATGATTGGGAATTTATTATCGCTCTCATATGCACCTCCGAAAGGAACTATAGAGCAGAAATTATTTATCCAGAAAGCCAAAGAAATTTTTAATAAATACCAATCTAATGGAAAGGTGCCATTTGATCTCACAACTCGATTATATATAGGAAATCTAAAATAAAAGGGATCATATTGATGGATACAAAAAAACTGCAAATCGGTATGCTATTATTCCCTGGCATCACCCAATTAGATTTAACCGGTCCTGCGGAAGTTTTTTCGGCTAGTGGCCGATGTGATGTTCATTTGATTTGGAAATCTCTTCATCCTGTTAAAACTGGGGCGGGTTGGTCTATTAATCCGACCAAAACTTTCACCAGTACTCCTCCCTTAGATATGATTTGTGTGCCGGGGGGGAGTGGTCAAATTGATCTGATGGATGATAGTGAAACACTTGAATTCATCAGATTTCAAGCTTCACGAGTTTCTTTCATTACATCTGTATGCACAGGCTCTTTAGTTTTGGGAGCAGCTGGATTGTTAAAGGGGTATCGTGCAACTAGTCATTGGATGTCACTTTCTCAACTTGAGCTTTTAGGGGCGGTTCCAGTTCGAGAACGGGTTGTGCGTGATCGTAATCGCATCACTGGAGCAGGAGTCTCCTCGGGTATTGACTTTGCATTAACGGTTTTGGGAATTTATTTTGGCGATGAAGTCGCCAAAGATGTTCAAGTTAGTATCGAGTATGATCCCACTCCTCCATCGTCTTTTAGTAAGTTGCTGACGCCAGAGCGGATAACCCGTCTCATTGATCGCGCTAGAGAGCGACAAATCCAACGTTTGGAGACTACCCAGAAAGTTGCCTCACTATTGGAGAAGCTATGATTTCTTTACCTAAAGAGGTTTGGATTTTAGTTCTTTGCCAAGTTCTTTTTACTGCGGGTATTTCTGTTGATTTGACTATCACTAGTCTTGCAGGACAATCATTAACCTCTCATCCTGATTTGGCTACTGTACCATTTGCATTACTAACTGTTGGTGGTGCGATTTTTATGCCTATATTAGGATGGCACATCCGCAATTATGGGAGACGCTATGCTCTCATCTCTGGTTGTATTATCGGTACATGTGGGGCTTTTATATCTGCTGCTTCAGTATGGGACCATAACTTTTGGGGGCTTTGTTTAGGATGTCTCCTCGTTGGATCTTACCAAGCCTCTGCTCAGTTCTATCGGTTAGCTGCTGGTGATTTGGTTCCAACTGACGTGAAACAATATGCTGTATCATTGGTATTAGCCGGTGGCGTAATTGCTGCTTTTTTCGGACCTATGCTGGCTATTTGGGGGGCTAATTTATGGCCTTCTTCTCTCTACGTCGGTTCCTATTTGATAGTGGGAATATTAACATTTCTATGCATTGCTTTACTAACAATTGGGTACAGTGTTGATGCTAGGCCTACCTACGTTGAGAGAACGACAATTTCCATACGATGTTCTATTAAAGCGCTGAAGCAGCCTATTTTTCTAGTAGGAACCTTCAATGGTGTTTTAGCCACCACGGTGATGATGTTGCTTATGAGCGCAGCTCCATTGGCAATCGTGGAGTCTGGTTGGACAACGTCTGATAGTGCTGGAGTGATGCAATGGCATTTGGTTGGTATGTTTGCTCCATCACTTATT
Source organism: Cernens ardua (assembly GCF_051251085.1). Taxonomy (NCBI): domain Bacteria; kingdom Pseudomonadati; phylum Pseudomonadota; class Gammaproteobacteria; order Oceanospirillales; family Halomonadaceae; genus Cernens; species Cernens ardua. The sequence continues at coordinate 242,443 of NZ_JBPCZH010000003.1, read as the reverse complement.
GCTGGTTTTACTTTTCGCAAACTTGGCGTTATTACTAGTTTAAGTATGGGCATTTTATTAATGCTACTGGCATCGATATTGGGATTGTCTGGGATTTATAATCTCTCAGGCTACTATTGGGCACTCGCATTACTAGGAATAGGTTGGAATATAAGCTTCGTTACTAGCTCAATACTACTATCTCAAGGAGAGGATATAAATATGAAGCGATCGGCGCAGACGGCTAGTGAGACTTTACGCTACTTTTTTTCTTCAATAGCATCGCTGGTTGCAGCTACAGCTCTTACAAATTTAGGTTGGTTTAGGCTTAATATGCTTATGATTCCTTTCTTGTTGGTAGGTATTGGCTTCAACGCATGGTGGTTTTTTGCTATTAAACGGGCTAACTAGAAAAGGTCTATAGATTTATTTGTTTAATGAATAGCTTTAAGCTCAGCTTTTATTGGGTAATCCTCCCACTGAATAAGTGGGCTGAGAAGTAGAATAACTATCAGGATAAGAGTTCTACACAATGAAAAAACACGCTTCACCGACAGCCAAACCTTTGCCGCGATCTAGGCATTAACACGACCATTTTCTACAATTGGCGCTCCCAATATGGCGGTATGGATGTATCGATGATGCTCGCATGAAGGAGCTGAAAGCCGAGAATGCCCGGCTGCACAAGATGTACGTTGAAGAGAAGATCAATGTCGTGACCGTGGAGGATGCGCTCGAAAAAAGAATAAGCCCACCTCTACCAACGCCCCGAGTGATCCGACCACTGGAGCATATCATTGAACGGCGAGGAAAGCCGCTGGCCATGCGGTACGATAACGCCCGGTATACGGTACGGACATTATCGAATGGGTGAAAAAGTATGGCATTGCCTTGAATTATATCCAACCCGGCAAGCCACAACAGAATGCTTAGGTGGGTTCAATTGGATCGTGCGGTATGAATGGTTCCCACAGTACTATTGGAAAGACCTTGATCATATCCGAGAATTTGCCACGGACTGGATGTAGAAGTATAACAACGAAAGACCACATATGGGCTCTAATGGTATGATGACGAATCAGCGGCTAAATACAGCCGCATGATCTCTACTTTTCAACCCTGTTATAAACGGAGGATTACTATTGCACCTTCTTGCTAAATTGGCAGCTTTTGACTTAGATAATTGAATGCGGAACCTAAGGTAAATGGTGATTGGAGAAATTAATTCTTAAGCTGTTGCACTTTATTCAGAGCATCTAATAGTATAAGAGATTTTGAGATTGTTCATCTTTTCCTGTTACGTGATACCCACCAGATAATAATCAACATAAAGATGGCGCCTCCCACACAAAGCTCGAAAATAACCCACGGACCCTGAGTGTGCCAATATTCGATATCTTCCGGCCGAGCCTCGCGTGCGGCCAAAGCGGGAGTCGCTATCAGTAATAGCATCAGGATCGATGCTAGATGCTTGGAAACACGCATTAAAGATGTGATCTGAGTCATCATTGCTCAAGGCTCGTACAAAAAGTATAAAAAATGGTCATTTTCAGACATGACTCTGTTATCCATGGGGATAGAGAGCTTTCCTGATGTCTGTCAAATGTCAATTGTTGCAGATCAAAATGCCCTGCACTTACGCGTCCCACAGCTACCCATATATGAGTAATGTCACGAATGATAGTGACATCTGGGAAGAGCCCTATACCGTGGGAGTTGCATCCATACGTTGAACACCATCCGGGTGGCTTACCAATACTATATCGGCTTTGCGATGCGCAAAAATCCCATTGCATACTACGCCGACAATGGCATTGATACGGTCTTCGGTTTCCTTCGGATTGGCGATCGGGAAGTCGTACAGGTCAAGGATCTGGTTTCCATTATCAGTCACAACACCCTCGCGGTAGATAGGGGAGGCGCCAAGTTTGACGAGCTCACGCGCAACATATGAACGCGCCATGGGAATAACTTCTACCGGGAGGGGGAATTGCCCTAATTGATCACTGAGTTTAGAGTCGTCTGCTATACAAATAAACGTATCCGAACATGCTGCAATGATTTTCTCTCTGGTTAATGCCGCACCCCCCCCTTTTATCAGTTCAAGATCGCCATTGATTTCATCTGCGCCATCGATATAAAACGGGATCTTGTCGACACTGTTGAGAGGTAGAACGTCAATGCCCATATCGGATAGAAGCTTTGCACTTCTATCGGAGCTGGATACGGCGCCCGCAAATTTGTGCTTATGTGCTTCCAGCCCCTCGATAAAAAAGGCCGCTGTGGAGCCGGTACCAATACCGAGAATGGTGTCTTTCTGCAATGAGGGAACAACTTCATCCAGTGCTGCCTGAGCAACCAGGCGTTTTAAATCATCCTGAGTCAATTTAGGGCTAGACATTAACGGCTCCGATAGACCTCTGCCATGGAAATGACAGGGTGATGAAAGAGAGGCGCACGATCAAACATCTTCATGCGGCAGATAGGCCATTGGCATGAGCTGCTAATGGCATGAACATGTAATGATTTAGCACGGTGTAAACCTGTATGAGTAGCCCAATTATAGAACCGACGGGCCTCACAAGTGAATCATATCGAATGAAACAGATGTTAGACGAAAGCAGTAACTGCTTAAAATATGGATGATTGAGCAAAAATCACGTATTGTCGAAATAATATATATTCAATTACCGTTTTTTAAACAGCCTTGTTCACCCGTCAGGTACGGGTCAGTTTTGGAAGTTCATCATGTCTGCAAGCTCAATGCTCGAATCGTATGCCAAACGAATCCTCTCTGCCCGGGTTTATGAGGCTGCGATTGAGACACCTCTTTCGTCTGCGCCACTTCTCTCTGAACGTCTGCATAATCAGGTGCTGATTAAAAGAGAAGATTTACAGCCTGTTTTTTCCTTTAAAATCAGAGGTGCCTACAACCGAATGGTGCAGCTTTCCCCTGAGCAACGAGAAAAAGGCGTTATTACCGCTTCTGCAGGTAACCATGCGCAAGGGGTGGCATTGGCAGCAAGGCAAATGGGTGTCAAAGCCGTGATTGTCATGCCTCAAATTACGCCAGATATCAAGGTCAAGGCAGTTCGAGCACGTGGTGCTGAAGTGGTACTGCATGGTGATGCGTTCAATGATGCGTTGGAACATGCTCGGCACCTGCAACAGGAATATGGCTATACATATGTGCCTCCTTTTGATGATCCTGACGTGATCGCTGGGCAGGGGACGGTAGCAATGGAAATCCTTAGGCAGTATCAGAAGCCTATCGATGCCGTATTTATACAGGTGGGTGGTGGTGGATTGATTGCCGGTATGGCAGCTTATATCAAATATCTTCATCCGGATATTCGCGTGATCGGGGTTGAGCCCGAGGACGCAGCATGCCTCAAGGCAGCGCTGGATGCCGGTGAGCCGGTCAATCTGCCTACAGTTGGCCTGTTTGCGGAAGGTGTGGCTGTCGCTCGTATCGGTGAAGATCCTTTCAAGGTGGCGAAAGAGTGCGTGGATGAGGTGATTACCGTGTCCACTGATGAGATTTGTGCAGCAGTAAAGGATATTTTCGAGGATACCCGCGGTTTGGCAGAGCCTTCAGGTGCCGTTTCATTGGCGGGATTGAAAAAATATGTACAGCGTGATGGTGTAAGAGACCAAACCTTGATTTGTGTAAACTCCGGTGCCAATACCAATTTTGACCGGTTGCAGGGCATTGCTGAACGTACGCAAATAGGTGAGCAACGTGAGGCCATTCTGGCGGTAACCATCCCGGAAGGGCCTGGCAACTTTAAAAGCTTCTGCCGTATTATCAGCGACAGAATGGTGACGGAATTCAACTATCGCTATTCTGATCCTCAGGAAGCTCGGATCTTTGTTGGGCTTCAGGTCCAGCCCAATGGTCAGGATCGCATGGATATCATTACCTCACTGCGTGACGCGGGGTATCCTGTTGAGGATTTGTCGGATAACGAACTTGCCAAGGTGCATGTGCGTCACATTGGCGGTGGCCGTGGTCCTCAGGATACCACAGGGGATCTGGAAGAAGTCCTGTACCGTTTCGAGTTCCCTGAGCGTCCGGGGGCTTTGCTGAATTTCCTGGATCATCTGCCCGAGAGCTGGAATTTGTCTCTCTTTCACTATCGTAACCATGGTGATGCTTATGGCCGTGTTCTAGCGGGGCTTTATGTGCCGAGTCATGAGATAGAGGGCCTGGAATCACTGCTTGATACTATCGGGTACAGCTTCTGGAATGAAACGGATAACCCGGCCTATAGCCTGTTCCTTCGTTAGGATCCTGTTTGGATGCTAATTGCCCCGATGTTTCACGTGAAACATTGGGGCAATTTGTTTCTCATGTCTCACTCGCTTTTCTAACCTTTCGTCGCATGGCAGTCATGTTGTAAGTAGGCAACACTCTTTCAGCCGAATAAGGGCGGTCTTCGCCTATAGCACAAGAGCTACGCCTTATATCATTAATCTCGTGGGAGGTTTCTCATGATTTACTTCAAACGTATCCTGCTTGCCACTGATTTTTCCGAAAGTGCTTCCAACGCAGCTGCATTGGCACTTTCTATTGCGGGTTTATCCGGTGCGAAACTGATTGTTCTCCATGTCACTGTGCCGATTACGCAGGGGGAGGACGTTGATATCAGTTCTTTTGCTGAAATTGCGGATCTTGATGAAATCAACCAGGAACTTCTAAAAGACGCTCAAGGACGTCTGTCCCGGTTTGTCGCACGCTATCTTTCCCCGAAGGAAGGTGAGTCCGACGCAGATTGGCCCGAGGTCGAGACGCGTGTCGTTAGCAATGCCGTACCCAAACGGATCATTATCAGTAAAGCGCAGGAATTTGATGCGGACTTGATTATAGTGGGAACTCAAGGTCGCAGTGGCCTGAGCCGTATGCTGGTAGGATCAACCGCGGAATATATCGTGCGTTCATCACCGATACCGGTTTTAACGACTCGTGTAACAAATGAAAAGGGTAATGGAAAGGGCAATGAAAAGGACTGATACCAACAGTGATTAGCCGTTAAGTCCGTCAATATGGTTTTCCAGCAAAAAGGGCCTCACCTGCACGGTGTTGGCCCTTTTTTTATAATCGAAGTGACTATGTGTTATATAACGCCCCAGCGAGTGCTGCCACCACCCAGATAGGGGTGGACAAGCGTGTCTCCCTCTCCCAATTGCTCGGGATAAGACGTTTCCTGCCGGGCTAGCGTGATTTTTTCTTCGTTAATGGGTAAGCCATAGAAACGCGGGCCATTGAGTGAACAAAACCCCTCAAAAGCGTCTAGAGCCCCCTCATCCTCGAATACTTCTGCATAGGCGCCCAAGGCAGCATTGGCATTGAACACACCTGCACATCCACAGGCAGATTCTTTCGCATGGCGAGGATGCGGAGCCGAATCCGTCCCGAGAAAGACTCTCTCAAAACCACTGGCAACCAGCTTGCGAAGCGCCGTTTGGTGAATATTTCGCTTCAGAATGGGTAGACAGTACAGATGGGGGCGAATACCTCCTACCAGCATGTCATTACGATTGTGTCGTAAATGCTGGGGTGTGACAGTCGCTGCGAGGTTTTCACTACCGCTTTGTACATACTCGGCCGCATTTTTTGTTGTAATGTGTTCCATCACCACTTTTAGTGCCGGAAAATCACGGCGCAAGGGCTCAAGTACTTTTTCGATAAATACGGCTTCACGGTCGAAAATATCGATGTCCGGTGAGGTCACTTCACCATGCACCAATAATGGCATCCCTATGCGCTCCATGGTTTCAAGAACTGCGTGTATTTTTGAAATATCACTGACCCCATGGCTCGAATTGGTTGTTGCATTGGCCGGATACAGTTTGGCTGCGGTGAAAACATGTTCATTGAAACCACGTTCCAGCTCAGTAGGAGCCAAGTTATCTGTCAAATAGCAGGTCATCAATGGTGTGAAATTATTTTCAGCGGGTATGGCTGCTTCAATACGGTCTCGATAGGCAATGGCATCGTTCACAGTCGTGATCGGAGGAACCAGGTTCGGCATGATGATAGCTCTGGCGAAGTGAGCGCTCGTGCTAGGGAGTACGGTTTTTAGCATATCGCCATCGCGAAGGTGCAAGTGCCAGTCATCAGGCTTATGAATAGTGAGCTGCTGGAGAGGGGATGAGTTTGACATGATGGTATTCGCTTGTGGTGTCGATGCTAGTAGTGGTGTCGGTGCAAATCAAACGGATGAGCGATGAGGCGCGGTCAATGGAAAGTGGCTTGCTAACCTGATCAACCTGTGCCTATTTCGGGATTTTACACGATCACACAAGTAAACGTTTAAAAGGCTGCTGACATTTTTGCACGATTGAATTTGCACAATGTAACGAATGAACTATAAATAGTTGCAACAGGAATAGTGCCCGTATGGTTTAATACGTGCCACTCTCACCCTTCTTTACGCTTGTTGACTGATGTTGCCTACCCGGTAGCCTTCGGAGCAGGAATGAAAAAACGTAAACCTGACTTTCTCGTGATGTTGTTCGTCATTTTTGGTATAGGTATGGTAGCAACGACATACGCTCAAACCATTATGCGTTAGCGTATCATCGCAAGCGTTTCGATTTATTCCCTAGTAACCATCCACGTTGCGCTGTCACGATATTCTGAAGTGGTATATCCCAAGGGGCCAGTTCGAGTTTGTCCACGCGCTGACAGTCATGTGCCAATCCTAGCAGAGCTGGCCTATTGCCACTCCCCGATGTGTTATTACCCGTTTGTTTGAAGCTGAGGCTCCGGTCGTAAAAACCACCGCCCATTCCCAGTCGCCCTCCCTGCTCATCGAATCCGACCAGTGGCATCAAAACCATATCCAATGCCCAGGCAGGAATACGTTTTGATGGGTGAGCGGCCGAGCGTGTTTCTGGTTCCCAAATACCAAACCTGTTGCGGACAAGGCGTGTTCCAGGCTGCAGGCGAACAAACCAAAGCCGGTTTTCAACATAGGGGCGAAGCACAGGAAGATACAGGTTGATTCCACGTTTGTGGAGATAGGGGATGAGCAATGTTGGATTAATTTCGCCATCATTGGGTAGGTAAAGGGCGAGATGACGTACGCTGAGGAGTATATTCGTTGACAAAATTGCCCGACACATGCCTATCGCTGCTTCCCTTTGCTGCGTAGCAGAGAGCGACCGCCTACGCTGACGTAACTGTCGCCGTAATTGCTGACGACTTATTGGGACTGTGTGTGACGATGATTGGTCCAGGCATCCAGCATTCTTCGGCACTTGACGATGGCGGAAGGTTTTGGGAGAAGTTGCCGTTAACAATGGTGATGCTGTAAAGAGATAATGCGCCTTACGTATACGCCCAGAGCGGCGCGATAATGTGCGCTGTGACATGAGGTTCTCCAAAGTGCCGCTGTTGTGCTGGCCCTGAACCTACTGGTTCAGGTGGGTGGCTCCAGAAAAGACCTTAGGCGTTCCGTCGCACGGACTTGCACACAGTCCTCCCTAGCGAGCCTCCCTGGGATTTAGCATAGGCTCGAGGGACGATGACAACTGGCTAGCACCCCAGAGAACAGCCCCTATTGTATCAGATGACACTGATGACAACAGGCCCGGATAAAAATACTCGCATGTTTTTTTATCCGGGCCTGAAAAAAGTGTTGGCACTTGTCGCTTTCAGTTATCACGCTGTGGCGGTAGCGCTGAAAGAGCAGAATCAATACGTTGAGTAAGTTGCTCTACTTCCTTTTCAAGTGAATGGCGGTGCTCAATTTCACGTTGTAATTCGTGTGTGATGTTCAAGGCGGTCATTAATGCAACTTTGTCATCTCCAAGCACACCCGTATGTTCCTTGACACCGGCGAGGGCACTGTCCAGGTAGCGAGCCGCGCGTTCCAGGCCTTCTGCTTCATCCTCTCCACAGCGAAAAGTATATTTTTTACCAAGCAAGCTGATCTCTACTGTGCTTTGGTCGGTGTTGCTCATGCTGTGCTCCTGGTATGTAGCGTGAACCAATCCGGCAAGGAAGCTCGGGTGGTAAAGTGTTATCCTGTGCCACTACGGGCTACTAAACGAATACATCGCTTTGGATATTCAGTTTTTCAAGTAATGTAGCCATGATTTTACCACTATAACAGGCCTGATGCCCTAACGCAGGTAACTTGGTGATCTTCCTGTGATGGAGATCGGATTTGTTGAAAATTCTGCATAAGGCTGCAGTTGTTGTGCCTTTCTATATTCTTTGCCATTGAGGAATGCTGGTGGTCGGAAAGGATGGTTATGGTTGGACACATTTTCAGGAACAAACGAGGGTATGATGAGTAATATACCGAATGGTGCCGAAGAAGCCGTTGACTTCTCGGTTATCGCTGACCTTTTTCTAAGTTATGGATCACTGTCCTCGCCGTCTTTTTTCGATGGCCGGATGGTGGCTGCTCTTGGTTTGGACACCGAAGAAGATGACGTCGACGCCACCGATGAGTGGTTTCGTGAAGTGTGTATCATCCTCGGTGTTGAGTCCCCACGCAGTCGCGAAGATGCGGCGTTGATACTGGGCTGGCGCAGTCAGGCAAAGGAACAGCTAAGTGCTGAGCAAATGGATTATGAGCCATTGTTACCGGATGAGCTCTTTTCCTTGTCCGAACGCGCAGAAGCCCTGAAAAGCTGGGCCTCCGGCTTCAGCGAGGTGATTGATGATCATGGTCGTAGTGCTGACTGGTCTGAAGCGCTGACAGAGGCGTTGGATGCCATGAAAGAAATCAGCCAACTCGATCTGGATGAAGGGATTGGCGAGGATGCAGAGACAGAAGCCGATTTGATTGCCTTGACAGAGCATGTACGAATCACTGCGCTGACCCTTTATATTGAGAATCACCCGGGGCAGCCACATGTTCTGGATGATGGGAATGGTAATGATTCCTCAGCTGAGCCACCGCAAATTCATTAGCGTCAATTGTTTTTGATGGTTTCAGAGGATGAGCGCCTGCTGTGACAGGCGCGATACAGGCCTTTGGATAGAACAGGATGCAAGGGCGGCACCGAAAGGCAATAAATATTGCGTGTTTGCTGGGTGCGTTGTTTAAGATAGTTATTCAGCATAAGAATACGATTCCGTGTAATCAGGAGCATGTCAGGAATGGCAGAAAATAAACCACTTGAGCACTACGACATTGCGATTATCGGTGGGGGGCTGGTTGGGGCTACTTTCGCGTTGTCCCTTTCGTCGCTCATTGAGCGCTTTGGATTGAAAGTGCTGGTGATTGAGGCTTCCGACATCGGTCAGTCAGCTCCTGCCTATCAGCCCAGCTTTGATGAACGTAGCAGTGCTTTAGCCTACGGTTCCCGATTGCATTTTGAGCACCTTGGGATTTGGTCTTCGGACGGGCAGCTGTCTGGTATTGAAGAACAGGCAGCTGCCATTCGGCATGTACATGTCGCTGAACGCGGGCGACTGGGAGCAGTGCGTTTGAATGCGGCTGAAATGAATACCGAGGCACTGGGGTATGTTGTGCCCAATGCGTGGATGGGCAATGTGCTCGTTCAACACGTTCGTAATTTACCGATCGAGTGGCGCGCACCAGTGCGTGTTGAGGCTATCCTTCCGCAGGAGGGAGGGTATCTTATGCAGCTGAGTGATGGTTCGCACGTCTGTGCCGATCTGACAGTGCTGGCTGACGGTGGCCGTTCGCCGTTGAAAGGATTACTGGGGATTGAGAATTCTGTCCACGATTATCAGCAGAATGCATTGATAAGCACCGTTGAAGTATCACGTTCTCATCGCGGAGTGGCCTACGAGAGGTTCGCCCCGGAAGGCCCAATGGCATTGCTTCCGCTTCAGGGAAATCGTATGGCATTGATATGGACACTTGTGCCTGATCGGATGGCGGAGCTTCAGCAGTTTAATGATGCTGATTTCCTTCGCGAAGTTCAGGCGTTTTTCGGTGATCGCCTTGGACGCTTTCTGCGGATAGGGGAGCGCCATTCCTATCCGCTGAGGCTGGTACAGGCAGAGGAGCAGGTGAGGCCTCATCTGGCAATTCTCGGAAATGCAGCGCATACGATGCACCCTGTCGCTGGCCAGGGGTTCAATCTGGCACTAAGAGGATTGATGGATTTGCGGGAAACGCTGGAAAAGGCGTTGGAAACAGGCGTTCCTGTTGGTGCAGCAGAAACGATGAATGCGTTTGAGTCACGTCGCAAGCGTGATCGCGATGGAATGGTGCAGGCAAGCCATCGTCTTGTTGAATTATTCGGCGTTGAAAATCCTCTGTTTTCCCATGCGCGTGCCGCTGGATTGATTGGTTTGAATTTGATTACTCCCTTGAGACGAGCCTTGACGCGTCGTGCAATGGGAATAGAGCGCTAGCGCTTCGTGTTATCGGAGTCATGAGAACAGAAAGTAATAGGCGTGCCTGGGTAGAGTACAAAGGCTCAGGCTGAGGGCCAGTGCTTGACAGCATTTGTCTGATACTTACTGAACGTGCTCATTGAATGTGAGTTTGGTCACACGCTGTCAAAAGCGGTTCATATACAGGATTCATAAGGGTGGTTCACATGGCGCAGTATGATGTGGCTATTGTTGGCAGCGGAATTGTAGGGGCCACCATGGCTGTGCTCCTGGGGGAATCCGGGTTGCAGGTCGCCTTGATTGATGCGGGTAGGCAGGAGGCCCAATGGTCTTCTGATACCAGGGATTCGCGCGTAAGCGCTATCACCGAAGCGTCGCGGGCACTTTTTACGTCCCTGGGCGTTTGGTCGTCTATTACCGCACGCCGAGTAAGCCCCTACACGCATATGCAGGTATGGGATTCTGAAGGAGCGGGGGAAATCGATTTTTCCGCAAGTGAGGTAGGCCGTTCATGTTTGGGGCATATCGTTGAGAATAGTGCCATTGTCGATAGTCTGCTGGAGCGGTTACATACGATGGAAAGCGTCACTCTCTTCCCTCAGGAAAAGATAGTGGGATGCCATTCAGTCCCTGAATCCATTGTTGAAAGTAAGCGCTCACTACTCTTCCATAGCGGCAATGAGGTTGAGGCATCCGTCGTCGTGGGTGCCGATGGTAGTCGTTCCACACTACGAAGGCTGATGGGCATCGGCGTTGATGAATACAAGACGGGGCAAACAGCTATCGTGGCCAGCGTAGAGCACGTGAAACCGCACGAAAAAACGGCTCGTCAGGTATTCCTCCCAACCGGGCCTTTGGCTTTCCTTCCTCTGGCCATTGAAGGGCAAGCTCAGCAGTGGTCATCTATCGTATGGTCTGCAGATGATGACGAAGCTCAGCGTTTGCTCGCGCTTGACTCTGATGATTTTGCCCATGTGCTTGAAATGGCAATGGAAGGGCGTTTGGGCCAGATGTGTCATGTCAGCCAGACATTTTCCTTCCCGCTTACACAACGCCATGCTCAAAAATATGTTTTGCCGGGTGTTGCTTTGATTGGTGATGCTGCACACAGCATCCATCCTCTGGCTGGACAGGGGGCCAACCTTGGTTTGATGGACGCAGCCGTACTGGCTGAAGAGCTGGTAAGGGCTCACAAACGTGGTGCGCCGTTGGGCGATGAGCGCGTGTTGGCACGTTATGTGAGGCGTAGGAAATCCGATAATGGATTAATGCTAACGCTGATGGATGCTTTCCGTATCGGATTCGGCGCTAAAAACCCTTTGATCAGGGTAGTACGCAATGCAGGTCTGAGCATGACCAATCGTCTGCTACCGGTGAAACGAGCCATGATTCGTCAGGCACTCGGAAATCATAGTGACTTGCCTGTACGTATCAAGTCTCATATGACCGTAGAGTGATGGATAGTTGCGGCAATGGCTGATGCTCTGCTCATCAGTAGGCCATGCATCACGTTCTAAAATAATCGGCGACACTCATAAAAAGTTACGTTTGAGCCTTTAGTACATCGTGAGGAATATGATGACCAGTCTTATGTGGGGATATATCGTTACCGTATTGCTTCTGACGATGACGCCGGGGTTGGATACTGCGTTCATCCTTCGAACATCCCTTTCTCAGGGAGGCAAGCAGGCTTTTTTAGCAGCATTGGGCATTAATTTGGGGCTATTGTGTTGGGGAATGCTGGTGGCGGTGGGGCTAGGCTCTTTGTTGATGGCCTCAGCGCTGGCTTTTTCGATTATTAAATATGCGGGTGCGTGCTATCTGGGCTGGTTAGGGATCCGGATGCTATTGAAGCCCCGTAAAAGCTTCCAAGTGGATTCGAAAACAGCACCTGTGAAAGCTTCCCGTTGCCATTGGATGCTCTCTGGCCTGATGACTAATCTTCTAAATCCCAAGATCGGGATTTTTTACGTCTCTTTTCTTCCTCAGTTTGTACCGTCAGGAAGTAACTTTCCTCTCTATGCTCTGTTTTTAGCCTGTATTCACGTCATGCTCGGTATAGTGTGGTGTGGTGGACTCGTTTTAATGACTAGGCCCTTTGCTCGTCATTTGCGCTCAGGCAATGTTGTCCGCTGGATGGATCGTGTTACAGGCGGGGTTTTCCTGGCATTTGCTGCGCGATTAGCTATTTCAAGAGCGTGAGAACCCCGGCCCTGCGTTGATCAGTTATTTTAGAGTCATGCTGTGAGCAGAGCAGGACAAAGGAAGGAGTTGTGCTCTGGGCTGACAAGGCTGGAAAATACTCCACCATCTACCTACAGCGGCCTGTTATCTGGATGCTGAAGCCCACGCTGTTGGGTTGATGGGGCTACCATTCTGGCGCACTTCGAAATAGAGCTCTGGCGAGGAAAGCCCTCCTGTATCGCCAACGGTTGCGATCACGGTTCCTCGCCTGACATGATCGCCGACGCTAACAATATTGCGTTCATTGTGAGCGTAGATGGACATTGAGCTGCCATGATCAACGATGACGATGTAACCAAATCCATTTAGCCAATTGGCGAATACGACCTCACCACTTCTCAATGCATGAATGGGGGTGCCGGCACTGGCGCTCAGTACTACACCATTTGTGTTTATACCGTCTCCCGCCCCATAACCAGACACCAGTCTGCCATTGATTGGCCAGCGGCCGCTCCACGCAGAACCTGAAAGCTGTCGTTGTGGTGGAGATGACGGTTGTGATGCCTGAGGCGTATTGTCAGCGCTTTGTGGCGTCGCATTCATCTCTTGTTCGGATAACTGTGATCCAGATGAGCCAGTGCCGCTTGTACTGGAACTACTGCCTGATGAGCTGCTGGATTGCTGCTGGCTCTGTTGTGCCCTGCGCCGTGCTTCTTCCTGTTGCCGGCGGCGTTCGGCCTGAATTTTGCGTTGTTGTGCTGCTCTTTTGGCTGCGGCTCTGCGGGCGGCCTCAACTTCCTGTTCTATACGGGCCAGAGTAGTCTGTGCCTGATCTCGTTGAGTATTCAGGTCGCTCAATCTGGATTGAGCATTGGTATAGCTGGCATTGATACCATCAAGCACTCGTTGACGGCTCTTTTGCTGTGTTAATAACCGTTGAGCATTTTGCTTTTGAGCGGCAATCAGCTTCTCCAATTGCGCCTGTTGCTGTTTAACCTGGCTACGATTCTGGGAGATTTGATCATTGAGGCTGGCAATCGCGGCCAAGCGCTCCTGACGTGCATTTTCGATCGCATTGAGATAATGCTGGTAACGGTTTAGCTGTGTCATGTCATGTTGCTCAAGCAACAGCTGAAGCTCAGGTTCTTTCCCTAGCCGATAAAGGGCATTAAGAAGGGCTGCCAATGCCTTTTTCTGAGCACTGGAAGCGGCTTCCAATTTATTTGATTGTACAGCCAGTTGTTGGAGCTTTTGGGTTGTTTGCTGATGTTGGGTATCGAGCTGGGCAAGGCGTGAATGCGTATTGGCCAGGGTGGTTTCCGCCTGTTCAAGCGCTTTCTGAGCTTGCGCGCGTTTACCTCGAGTGGCTTGCAATCGGCTCTGCATACTGGAAATAGATGCATTGATCTGTTTCAGCTGCTGAGTGGGGACGTCCGTCGGGTCTGCATGAGCAGTAGATATGCTTCCACCTACCAACGCCAATAAGCTGGATACCCCTAAACCCAATGTTAGTGCCGAGTGTCTGGCGCTATTGGGTTTTTCCGCCTTTACGGCAACAGCAAGTTTTGAAGATTCGCGAATAAACAAAGTCTGGCTACCATCATCGGAAACGTTGGTGGTGATTCTATTATCCTGTGGCCCTGACAGGATACAGTAAAATGTCAACAAACTGCCTGTTGAAAAACCGAGCCTGACACACGACAAAGATAAACCTGTTTACAGGATAATAACGCAGTCCCACCATTAACAACAGGCTGGCCTGCATGAAGCATGGTTTTTGTGATAACCAATGTAGCATCAGAATAAGGTAGCCAGTTGCTCTTTTGCCGTTCAATAATCGAAGGGGAACCCCATTATTTCGATTCAAACGCGTTGAGGACGATGATTTGGGGTTTGAAGGTGCAGGTATTCAGGAGGTTTGAAAACAGGGAGTCGCAAAAGGGAAAAATTATTTCATGCTCTCTCATTCCCCAGTGGCTGGTGTATACTGCTCGCGTTAATCCGTGGCCGCTCGGGGGGATTCCCCCTGATTTGGGTAGAGTGCCAAACCCACTAGCGTTTTTAGTTTGAATTTCGAGTTTGAGAGCCCGTAAATATCATGTTTGACCAATATATTCAGTTTGCCTCGCATCACCCTTTCCTGGTGGGCCCCTTTATTGTGCTTTTATTGCTTTGGGCAACCTATGAATCACGACGTTCGCAATCTGACACCGTAAGCCCCGGTGAAGCGACGACTCTAATCAATCGTTCAGATGCACAGGTGGTGGATTTACGTGACCCAAAAGAGTTCAAAAAAGGGTTTATTTCAGGTGCGGTCAATATTCCCAAGGATAAACTTGAAACCCGCATGGGAGAGCTTGATAAATACAAGCAGAACCCCATTATCCTAGTGTGTAAAACAGGTCAAACGTCTGCAGCTGCAGCCCAGACCTTGTCCAAGCATGGTTTTGCCACTGTGAAACGCTTGCGTGGTGGAATGGCCCAATGGCAGGCTGATGATCTTCCAACCGTGACACGTTCCAAGTAAAAGAGGGCGGCGCTACTTCGGTATCCCAAGGCTTTCTATCCTGTTTGTTGGGAAGTTATTCCATGTTCAGGAAAGTCATGCCATGGTAGGGCGTGGCAATGCATGGAATGTAAGTGTCAGATGTCAGCCGACGCGTATCGAGTCCCAAATGTTAAGCACATCTTTTATGTGTGCAGCCCATTTGGAGAGTGATTGAGAAAGATAGAACGGAAGAAATAACGCATTATTTTTATTGGCTGTAGAAGTTGGTGAAAAGCAGAAATTGGTAAAAATAGTGAGTTATATTGATTAGGCGATGACACATGAGTGATGGTCATCACCGAATGCATTAAATTAACAGACATTTAAAGTCAGGAGCTAGGAATGAGCGACGCAAATACACAACAACAGGAAGTTCAGTTCGCACTGCAACGTATCTATGTGAAGGATATCTCGTTCGAGGCTCCCAATTCTCCCTCTGTCTTTCAACAGGCATTCCAACCCAAGGTAAAGCTGGATGTTGATAATAACTTTACTAAAGTAGCTGAAGATCTTTATGAAGTGGTTGTGCATGTGACTGCACAGGTCTTCAATGGTGAAGAGCAAACAACAGCGTTCCTTGCCGATGTCCAGCAGGCGGGTCTATTCAGTATTGCGGGATTGGAAGGCGAGCAGCTTGACCATACTCTGAATGCTTTTTGCCCGAACATCCTTTTCCCATATGCGCGTGAGTGTATTGATAGCCTCGTTAATCGCGGCAGCTTCCCCACCCTGATGTTGGCGCCTGTTAATTTTGATGCACTGTATGCTCAAAAACAGCAGGACGCCCAGGGTGCAAACAATCCGCAATAATGATGCGCGTTTATCTTGAGTTTCCCTTGATGGAACATATTGGGCAGAGCATGGCTCTGCCTGATGCTCAGGCTCGTCATGTGGGCCGTGTCATGCGGGCGCGTGTAGGCCAAGAGCTCTTTCTTTTCGACGGTTGTGGTCACGAAGTCCGTGCAACTGTCGAGAGCGTAGAGCGTCGCAAAGTTAGTGTACGACTCATGGAAAGTATACAGCCCATTCCTGAATCGCCTTTACGTATGCATTTAGGCCAAGTGGTTTCCAAAGGGGACCGCATGGATTATGTGATCCAGAAGTCGACGGAATTGGGGGTGGAAAAAATTACCCCGCTGTATAGTGAATTTGCTTCCGTTCGTATGGATTCTGAACGTGAAAGTAAAAAACTCGAGCATTGGCGGGGTGTCGCCATTAGTGCTTGTGAGCAATGTGGGCGCGCGACCATTCCTGAAATATTGCCGCATCAGTCATTGACCGATTGGGTTGATGGAAGGGAAGAGCTCTTGCGCTGGATACTTCATCCCGGTGAAAGCGCCCACAATACCAGTTCGCTATTTGAGAATGTTTCACGTGAAACATCGACTTTTTCCGGTGCTCTGCTGATCGGTCCTGAAGGTGGCTTTTCAGAGGGGGAAGTCGTGATGGCTCAGCGCAAAGGCTTTAATGCACATGGCCTTGGGCCTCGTATCTTGCGCACGGAAACTGCACCTGTAGTTGCTCTTTCCCTGCTTCAGCATGCCTACGGAGATATTTAGTCTCCCTATACGGTTTATGCGTGTCTCCTTGAAAAATATATGCTGACGTTAAATGAAGTGGGGTTACTTCCCCCTTCATGCGAGCATATGGAAATGCCCTTTCATGATGTACTTGTTACGCCGCAGGCAATATCAGTATAAATTCAGGGTTGTTGGATATAATTCACGATAAACAAGTCCAAGAATAAAAATCGTCTTACCCTTGAAATGGGTGTGAGTGTCGATAATTTATGTACATAGTATTTTAGCCTGTGATTGAAACCATTATCCCGTAGCGGGCCGGTTACCGAGTATCACTCACTTGTAGTGCGCGATTATTCATTATGGCTCATGGTGATTATGGGTATCGTGACGGCCCGTGATTGTTGACCGTTTGTGTTCTTTTCTATTGGTCCATTAGTGGTGTTCAAGTAGGCCCACTTTACGGCATCGTTCATATAACCCCATTAGGTCAATTTGGTGGGCAATACAGGCATTGTCATTGTTTTTACAGCTGACTCGTGTCCAGTGTGAAGAAGTACAATCACTGGCACGTAAAGGATGTCTCTGCCGTTCTCTCGTTGAGTGAGGTGTATCCCCCGATGCTGTAGCCCTGACATTCCTTTTGTCGATCGTATGCGTTACTCCATGATCAGGATGATTTTGTTTTTCATCGAAATGGTGTGCGGGTTCAACATGTTTGTGTGCAGAGGATGCCTCTGATGACGAATGATGGTCAGTGGCCGTTCGAGTGATTGATGTCCGCTCGTTGGGCATTTGAGAAGCATCCGTTTCAGACGAGGCTTGGGAAGTGTGTTGTCCTTGCTCTGTTTGATTATCGACCTTGGATTGATCGGGGTGATGATGACAACCGCTTAGAATCAAAGGCGTCAACCCTATCAATAGAGTCATGATAATCGGCTTGTTTTTGGAAGGGCTCATAAGAATCGCATCTCTGAAATAGATAAGTTACGTCAGCCTCGCGGGTGGAGTGAGTGTCCTTGCACCTTGGTGCGTTTACTTTTCAATGGAGCTAAAAAGGCTGTCTGACACTAGGATAGTCGTTAAAACGCAAAGCATACATGGCAATCAAGGTCGCAAGAACCTGTTAATAGGTTTGTACAGTAATTTTCGATCGCTCGAAGAGGAACGTATTACTGTATTCCAGATGTTTTTTATATCGCTATATCATGGGGTAACGTGTACCCATATTCCATGACTGGTACATGGAATGACAAAAGGAGCTTACGTGAATAAATCCATTGTGTCTGAAAATAACGCCAGCGATCAATGGCAATGGCTGGAAGAGGTAGAGTCGGCGGAGGCTCTGGCATGGGTAAAGGAAAAAAATCAGCGTACCCTTGATGACCTTGCTCAGGACAAGCCGTTTCATACACTCACGGAGCAACTTCTGGCAAACAAGCAGCGCGATGACCGTATCCCCGGCGTAAAACTGCTGAATGGCTGGTGCTATAACTTTTGGCAGGATGCCGAGCATCCGAGAGGTATTTGGCGGCGTGTTAAATGGGAAAGTTACATAACGGATTACCCTGCGTGGGAGACTGTTTTTGACGTTGACCAATTAAATCGGGACGAAAATGCGACGTGGGTATGGCATGGTGTACAGATACTACGGGCAAAAAAGGGAGAGGCATCGCGTCGAGCATTGATCAGTCTGTCTCGTGGAGGGGCAGATGCAGATATCACTCGTGAGTTTGATATTGAAGAGAAGCAATGGGTCGAGGATGGCTTTTTCCGTCCAGAAGCCAAAGGTTCGCTCAGCTGGATTGATATCGATCATGTATTTGTGGCGACCGATTTTGGCGAGGATTCCATGACGACCTCGGGTTACCCTCGGCAGGTAAAAAAGTGGGCTCGTGGAACGCCCATGGAAAGCGCCGAACTGGTGTGTGAGCTTGGCGTTAATGATATGACGGTGGGAGCCTATCATGACGATACGCCGGGCTATGAGCGTGATATGGTCGAAAAAATTAGCTCGTTTTATTCGTCGCAGTTACTGGAGTTGATGGACGACGGCACTTTATTACCCCTTGAGCTGCCTGATAGTGCTGAAAAATACGTGGTACGGGACTGGTTGAACGTTACACTAAAGGAAGATTGGGCAACAGGGCAGGTCACCTATCCTGCCGGTAGTGCCCTCATTATTCGGTACGATGAATTCAAGGCAGGAAGCCGGGAATTCACACGTCTGTTTACACCCGCAGAAGGGACTGCTTTCGAGGAGGTGACGTTTACTAAAGACTACATTATTCTCGAAACGCGTCATCATGTCCGCCAAAGGTTTACCTGTTTTTCACTACAGGACAATCAACACAAGGCAGCAGGAGAGCCATGGGTATCCGGGCCAATCCCCGGGTTGCCTGAGGGGGAGGGTTATATTTCGGCGGTAGACGATGAAGACTCCAATGATTACTGGCTCTATGTTACTGATTTCATCACACCCACTCGTCTATTCCGTGGTTCGCTGGATAGCCATGCACTGACATGTATCAAATCGACGCCTCCTTCCTTCGATGCATCAGGCATGAAGGTTGAGCAACGATTTGCAACCAGTAAGGATGGTACTCGCATTCCATATTTCATCATTCTTCCGAAGGCATGTTCGCCCAAGAGTGATGATGTTTCACGTGAAACATTGCCTACGCTGCTTTATGGGTATGGCGGTTTCGAGGTATCACTGACGCCTACATATCTTGGAAGTACGGGTATTGCATGGTTATCGAAAGGGGGTGCGATGGTACTGGCCAATATTCGTGGCGGTAGTGAGTATGGACCGGATTGGCATCGTGCAGCATTGAAAGAGAAGCGTCACAAGGCGTATGAAGACTTTGCTGCAGTAGCGAAAGATCTTGTTGAGCATGACGTGACAACCGTAAGGCAGCTCGGTATCAAAGGAGGCTCGAACGGGGGGCTTCTGGTGGGTAATATGGTGACGACCTATCCAGAGCTTTTCAGTGCGGCTGTTTGTCAGGTCCCGTTACTGGACATGAAACGATATCCCCATTTGCTGGCTGGCGCATCGTGGATGGCCGAATACGGCGATCCTGACACGGACGACTGGGATTTTTTGCAGCATTATTCCCCCTATCACTCACTCGATAGTGATATTGATTACCCCGAAGTTCTTTTCACCACGACAACGCGTGATGATCGTGTTCATCCCGGGCATGCCCGTAAAATGATGGCTAAAATGGAGCAGATGGGTAAACCGGTCTTGTATTTCGAGAATACAGAAGGCGGCCATGGCAGCGGTGCTGATGCTCGCCAGCAGGCGCAGGTTGAGGCGTTGGAATGGCGTTTTCTTCAAACGCGACTCATGCGGAATTGATTTGGACATAGTGTTGTCACAAATAGGTGAACCATTATTTTTGCCGATTCACTTATAGTAAGTAGCAGATTGCGGTATCTATCAGGTGTTCCAATGGGTGATTTTGGAAAGAGGTAGCTACATTTCCCCTTTTGATGATCACCTCCACAGCCAATGAGTTACTGTGAATACAGTAACAAATATCAATGGTAAACGGAGGTTACATGGCGAAGGTTGCTGATTTATTGATCGATACGCTAGTACAAGCAGGCGTAAAACGTATTTGGGGCTTACCCGGCGATTCCTTGAATGGTATCACTGAAAGTATAAGAACCAATGAGCATATCGAATGGGTAGGTGTTCGGCACGAAGAGGTGGCAGCGTTGGCTGCAACGGCAGAAGCCGATGTGACCGGTGAATTGTCGGTCTGCGCGGGCTCCTGTGGCCCCGGAAACCTTCACCTGATTAATGGTTTGTTTGAAGCTCAGCGCTCCAAAGTACCCATGTTGGCGATCGCTGCGCAGATTCCTTCCAGTGAGCTCGGACTGGGTTATTTCCAGGAAACGCATCCGGAGTCGTTGTATGAGTCTTGCAGTGACTTCTGTAAACTGGTCAGTCAACCGGGCCAATTACCGCGTTTGCTTGAAACCGCGATGCGTAGTGCCATTTTGAATCGCTCTGTGTCTGTTCTCGTCATACCGGGTGATATAGCTCTCTCTGAATCCCCCTTGTCAAAACCGCAGTGGAGTACTCCCATACTGCCGGTAGTTACTCCACCTGAAGACAAACTGGATGAATTGGCAAAATATCTGGATGGTCAGAAAAATATCGCTTTCTTGTGCGGCTATGGTTGTATGGGCGCGCATGATGAAGTTGTCGCTCTGGCTGACACCTTGCAGGCCCCCATTGTACACGCGCTCAGAGGGAAAAATGCGGTTGAATATGATAATCCCTTTGACGTAGGCATGACCGGTTTGATCGGCTTTTCGTCCGGTTACAAGACGTTAAAAGAGTGTGATTGCCTGATTATTCTGGGCTCCAATTTCCCTTACAGGAACTTTTATCCGGAGCATGCCAACATTATCCAGATAGATATCCGTGCCCACCATTTGGGGCGTCGTTGCCCCTTGAAGTGGGGGCTGGTAGGAGACATCAAGGCCACCATACAGGCGTTGCTGCCGAAGCTAACGAAGAAAGACAATAGTCGCTTTCTGGACAAGGCTAAAGAGCACTACAAAAAAGCAAGAGAAGGACTGGACGATCTGGCGGTTCCTGCCAAGCCGGGAAATCCTCTCCACCCGCAGCATATCGCTTCTCGTATCAGTGCGTTGGCGAATGATGACGCTGCCTTCACGTGTGATGTAGGTGAACCAACGGTTTGGGCTGCCCGTTATCTTCATTTGAATGGGAAGCGCCATTTGTCGGGCTCATTCACGCATGGTTCCATGGCGATTGCCCTGCCTATGGCGTTGGGTATCCAGGCTGCTGATCCTGAGCGTCAAGTTATCTCACTTTCGGGCGATGGTGGTTTGAGTATGCTCATGGGGGATGTCATTACGCTGAGGGAGAGAAAACTTCCTGTGAAGGTTGTTGTTTTCAATAATTCATTGCTTGGCTTTGTAGCAATGGAGATGAAAGCAGCCGGATTTGTCGATGACACGACAAAATTTGATTCGATCAATTATGCAGACATGGCCAATGCCTTGGGAGTGAAGGGTATTCGTGTGGATGATGCCAGCCAATTGGATGAAGCATTGGCCGAGGCATTCAATCATGATGGCCCTGTGATTGTTGACGTACGTACAGCTTCCCAGGAGTTGTCACTCCCTCCCCGTATCGGTAAGGAGCAGGTTAAGGGCTTTAGCCTTTATATGTTACGAGCCGTCATGTCTGGTCGGGGAGATGAGCTGATTGATTTGGCGAAAGATAATATCCCCTTCCTGCGTTCGTAAGGTTGGCTGTATAGCAGCAGCGTAAATTGGATAGTTTATCCAAAATAAACGGGAGCAGCCCATAAGGGCTGATCCCGTTTTTTATTGAAACCGTTATCTTCTTTTCCAAATCCTTTTTTAAAGCATTCTCGAAACGCCTGTTATCAAAGGAAATTATTCGGAAGGCCGTGGTTCAATCCATTCGAGTCACTTGATTACTTTATATCATCTGAAGTATCGGACTGATGAGGATCATCGCTACCCTTATTGCTATCTTCTGATTGCTCAGCCGAATCTGAGGATACAGCGTCTTTATCTTCCTTCTTTTGGGAAGAATAGTGGACCGCAATACGTGCCTCTTTACCGCCTTCATAGGTACGAGAGAACGAAACATCATCCGCTTGCTCGACCTTGCGTGCCAGCAATGTCGCGAAGGCATATTGCACGGTGCTATAGCCGCCTGTAGTAGCACGGAATTTGCCGCCGACGGTGTAGCCATTCTGAGAGACCTGCTCAAGGCCATAATTGATGAAGGGCCCTAAAATATACTGGCTGGTCGAGAGATCCCTGGCAATTTCGTCGGCGGTTTCGGCGAATATCGCAAGCATGTGATCGACATTACTATCCAGTGTGAAGTTGACGGTCGTACTGGCATAAGCAAATTTTCTCGACAGGTTGCGTACTGTATTTACCTGGCTGAAAGGGATTGAGATAAGTGCGCCGTTGGTATCCCTCAGTCGGACAGTTCGAATACTCATGCCCTCAATGGTACCTGTGACGCCATTTACGGTGATGTAGTCACCAATCGACATGGTGTTTTCCAGAATGTTGAAGACGCCCGTTATCACATCGTGTACCAGCTGTTGGGAACCGAAACCAATTGCCAGGCCGATCACTCCCGCCCCAGCGATCAGCGGCGCAATATTAATTCCGATATTGGCCAAAATGGTGATAATGGCTATGACGCACAAAATAATTTTGGCAGCATTGCGAAGCAAGGGAAGTATCGTTCGAATACGAATGTTACGAGCGCTATCGCCGGTATCCTTATCCAATAGATTGTCAATCAGCACATCCAATGCGACCCAGATAGCCAGCGCGACAATCAGCATTCCAGCAATGCTGAAAAATGCGTGCGCAAACAGGCGGCCGATAGTGGATGACTCAATGTACTCGAAGAAAGAACCGCCCCAAATCAAGGTGATAAATTCGAAAAAAACCACGAATAGTACAAGGCCAATGACATAACTTATAATTTGTCGAAAGCGAGAGATAAGGTCCCTTTGTACGGCCGTGTTATCGGGTACCAGGAACTGCCGACATAAGGTGGCAATCAATAGTCCCACAATGATGATGAACATTGTCAGGATCATGTGGGTAATCACATTGTTGTTAGTGATCGAGCCATGTATTAACTGATACATGCCCACCAGACTCATGATGACAATACATGCTGGCCATAGCCACTTGAATACCTTGAGAGTACGCTGCATGCCCTTTGTCCGTTTACGACGGAAGCTCAGGCTGCGATTAAACAGCATTTGGTTGATCGCCCGACGATAAACAAAGGTCAGTGGTATGACCGCAATGCAGGAGATCATGCTGAGGATGAAGCTAAACAGCAATGTGAGGGCATGCCCGAGTATGGGTGTAAGAGGTGAGTGTGTCAGACTTTCTCCCAAACCCGCGCAGGAAGCCACCAGTGTGCAGGGGATATACCCTTTTCTGATTAGGATACGGGCTGCGACTCGGCGGTGACGCCCGTTGACTAAAATGGCGAGAGAGGTAAGCAAAGAGGCAAACAAACATCCGCCGACAAGCGCGAACCCAAGACACAATCCCAGCAGTCGACCGATATCGTGGATGCCATAGCCGAGTGTCAGATACCACGAGACAGCCGCCGCTATAATGGTAGGAATCGGGATAGAGACCCAATGCCGTACAAGATGAGACAGTTTGGGATGCTCGGAAAGGCGTTTGATTTTTCCAAGGCCCATTCTCAGGCAATAGCCTATCGCCAAAGACAATGCGGCAACGCCTAGCCAAATTCCCAATGACTTAAGAAAATGGCTCGTCACCACTTCATGATTGGCCTCAATACGGTGCTCAAACCTGTGCCAATCTCTGTTGGCTATATCCAGGCCATTCTTCCATGCCTGAATAAACTTATTGTTAGGGCTTAGTTCGTCCTGAACATCACTCAGGCTTGAGCTTAAGGCGCCTAGTATACCGCCATCTACAACGGTATCCTGATCATCGGTACTTTTGCTTGAACTGCTCTCTGCCGAACTACTGGCGGCCTTGGGCAGGGATGACGTTGCACTACTGCCTGATTTCGAAGCTGAAGTATGCTGAGCCTGCTCCAGCGCATGAATAAGCTCAGTGCGCTGCTGATCATTTTGCAATACCTTGAGTAGCTGAGACAAAGCATTGCTATCCGTTGTGGAGGCGGTGGTATCACCTGCAGCAAATGCTGACGAACTCAGAAGCATTAACAAAATGAGCCCGTAGCAAACGCGTGATATCCAGGAAAACATTACTTTTGGATGCATCATTACCTCGTAAGCATCGTGGGATACATGTGAATCATCATTATTAATGCCTAGGGTACCCTAATGACTGTTCAAATGTTGGATCATTATCCCTTTACACGGGGCACAGAGTATTGGCTGAAATCATGACTATGTTTCATACTGGCAGACATTCGATTTAAATGGCTTCGGAAGTAAGTGTTTACTATCATTGCCGAGCGCAGTTTTAATATAAAAGGTTTGAGAGATACATGACAAAACAAATCAAGGTAGGGGTAGTAATGGACCCCATTGATGGGATCTCCTACAAAAAAGATTCCACATTGGCAATGCTATGGGCTGCCAAGGACCGGGGTTGGGAGCTTTTCTATCTTGAACAGCCGGATATCTTCCTGGATAACGGGCGTGTATATGGACTCATGTCACCGCTTGATGTATTTCGTGATCCTGACCATTTCTATCGTTTGGGTGAGCAGACAGCACGTCCTCTTGCGGATCTGGATGTGATCCTGATGCGCAAGGACCCTCCTGTGGATCAAGAGTTTCTGGATGCAACCCATTTACTG
Source organism: Cernens ardua (assembly GCF_051251085.1). Lineage (NCBI taxonomy): Bacteria > Pseudomonadati > Pseudomonadota > Gammaproteobacteria > Oceanospirillales > Halomonadaceae > Cernens > Cernens ardua. The sequence continues at coordinate 217,505 of NZ_JBPCZH010000003.1, read as the reverse complement.
GGGTTCGCTGAACGGGAGGGCGTGTTGGTTGTTAACCCGACCAAAGCGTTGCGTGAATGTAACGAGAAACTCTACGCCCAGTGCTTTCCCCAATGTCTTCCTCCCAGCATAGTGACCACAAACCCAACTGTTATCCGTAATTTTCATGCAACACACGGCGATATCATTCTTAAACCATTGGATGGTATGGGGGGGACGGGCATTTTTCGTGTGAAAGAAGATGGATTGAATCTGGGGTCTGTCATTGAGCAACTGACATTGCGAGGGCAGCGCCAGATCATGGCCCAGCGTTATCTGCCGGAAATCAGCGCGGGTGATACCCGTATTTTACTTATTGAAGGTGAGCCGGTGGCGTATGGTTTGGCACGTATACCTGGCGATGGTGAGGTACGGGGGAATTTGGCTGCTGGCGGTCGTGGTGTTGCCCGTGAGTTGACAGAGAGAGACTTATGGCTTGTCGAGCAGGTCAAGGCCTCGATCAAGGAACAGTCGCTGATCTTTGTTGGCTTGGATGTTATCGGCGACTATATCACCGAAATCAATGTTACCAGTCCCACCTGTATCCGTGAGATTGACGATCAGAAAGGAACAAATATAGCAGGGCAATTGATGGATGCGATTGAACAGCGCCTCAGCTGAACCATCACGGCTCGTGCATCTGGTGCCTCAGCCACCAGAGAGCGAAGCGTTGGTTATTCCAACCGGAGTGATCAACATCGCTGAAGAGCCCGTAATAAATGCGTCTGTCCTGATGGATAAGGAGCTATATGGCAATGATTTTAGCGATAGTAAGTGCTCACGTTACAACGATATTCTTATTATCCTGATCGTTGTTCTTGCCCATTTGGTTTTGTTCTGGTGTCTACTTCACACGCCACACAAGGCCCATAATGTTTCTGCTCAACAGGGAAAAAAGGTGTATCAGGTCTCGTTAGTGTCTGACTCAGGTGCTATGGGCCATGGCCATGTGAGGCAGACATCCAAAGCATTCGTTGCCTCGCCCCCGATGGCTAGTTCTTCTATAGCCTCTCATGGTCAAACGCCTATGGTAACTCCCCATGCAACTTCCAGGTTGGGAGTTGTGCCCAAATCAAGGCGTCATTTTTCAAATGTACATAAGGGGACAGCTGCTTCCACAGGCAAGACTATGCATTCGAAAGAAAGACCTATAGCCCAGCGCCATTTATCACGGCAGCATCAAGGGCGGGCGTTGCATCCTTCGCCAATCCATGCCTCCAGAGGTCACTCTGCTATTCATGGCGATAGAACTCAGCGCTCTACAGCGCAACGACTGCCTTCAGCACAAAATCTGATCCAACAGGTTGTTTCATCGGCCACCTCAAATGGCTGGCAGGAGGCTGCACAGCGCTTTGCTCAAGAACCATCAACCAATAGCCAACGAAATGCCATTGATCGTTATATTGCCGATTTTACAAGGGCAGTCCAAACCTATATCGATGTGAACCTTGGAGCTGAGCATGTTGCCAATGCTCAAATGACGCTATACATAACAGTTAGTAGAAGTGGGCACTTACTTAGAGTCATGATTTCAAAATCTACCGGCTATGATCACTTGGATCGATTGGCGGTACGAACGCTGTATCAGGCGGGACCCTATCGACCCTTTGATCCCGCCATGGGTAATATTCCTCAATTAAGCTTTTCACGCGGTTGGCTCTTTGGGGAAGGCTCGGCTTTCCGTTTTCAGTAAACATTATCGACTGCGGAAAAAAATCGCGTATCCTTGCACACGGGCATCATGCCTGATTTATTCACCGCTGGGAAAAATATCTGTAATGCTAGGTTTGCGTAACCATCTCATGATTGCATTGCCTGCGATGGAAGATGACAACTTCTCTCGCTCTGTGGTGTATTTGTGTGACATGGACCCTCAGGGGGCTCTGGGGTTGATTATTAATCGCCCTCTTTCGATGACATTGGGTGACCTCTTTCAACAATTGGATATCGTTGTTGAAGATGACCAAATAGAGCACCAACCAGTCATGTTTGGTGGCCCTGTCCATTCTGATCGAGGGTTCATTCTTCATGTTGATGATGGCCAGTCATGGGATTCGAGCATGCAGATTTCAGATTCTCTAAAACTGACCAGCTCAATGGATATCCTCAAATCCATTGCCAAAGGAAAAGGGCCGGAGCATTTTTTGGTGGCGTTGGGGTGTGCGGGCTGGACTATTGCTCAACTTACTGAAGAGCTCAAGACCAATGACTGGCTGACCGTTGAATCTCATGAGCCTATCCTGTTTGACGTCCCAGTTGACGAACGCCGTAAAGCGGCGGTCGCTCATCTGGGTATTGACCTGGAGCTGATGGGAGCACTGGGACATGGCTAGTAATGCGGAGACTACCTCTCATGAAGAGCTGCGTATTGCCCGTATTCGCTCTGATCGTCCACAGAAAGAGCCTGGGCAACGTCTGGTAATGGCGTTCGATTTTGGTTCCCGACGTATTGGTGTTGCTGTTGGGCAGGAAATGCTGGGTAGCTGTACACCATTACCTCCCCTGACTGCTCGTGACGGCCAGCCGGATTGGAGCAAAGTGACGGATTTGGTGCTTGAATGGCGTCCTGATCTTTTTGTTGTGGGATTGCCTTTAAACATGGATGACTCAGAGTCGGAAATGAGCCGCCGCGCCAGAAAGTTTGGTAATCGGCTATATGGCCGCTATGCACGCCCTATAGAGATGGTTGACGAACGTGGGTCTACGCGTGAGGCCAAAAAAATCGCAAGGGAACGAGGCCGCAAAGCGGGGAGCTATCGCGAGGATGGCGTGGATGGGATCGCTGCTGAGCTGATACTCAAGGCTTTTTTTCAGGCCCCTCCTGTATAGGGATAAGCAGAAGAAAAGTTTTCTCATGTGAAGTCTTCAGGCGGCTCATAATCCCACATTCATACGCATTTCTTCGTTATTTTGTACCTGGTATTGCCAAGTTTGTGTTTATCGTTATATTAATAATGTCTCTTCTAAAATAATTGGACGGGTTTAATCTTTCATGCCGCGCATCGCTTTCACCTATTCAGGCTTCATATCGGTTGCTTGTGCCGACGTAGCCTTGCATGCGCAAACACTCTCCGTTTTGTCCATTGTAGCCCCACCACCTCCACCCCCACCCATTGGAGCGGATAGCATCAGCTGAATTTTATCGCTGCTGCTATGGATTGCACTTTCCAATTCACTTCTATTAATCATTGCCATTTATAGGTTGTTTGACAGCATATGCACCGCGTAGTTGATGCATATCCTCTCGATGCCTGATTCATGGCATACCGTAGATTTATGTCAGTATGGTGGATATATACATGAAAAATTCACGTATTGTGGCTGCTTGTGGTGTCGTGGGGTTCGTTTTTCTTTGGGGATCAGCAGGTATCTTTACTCAGTGGGGAGTAGAAGATGCATCACCCATTTTGCTTCTGTTATTACGCTACTCGATAGCTTTTATTGCCATTTTACCGTTTTGTGCAAAAAACAGATGCTTTTTGCCTCAAAAAGAGACGATTGGTACTGTTATAACAAGTGGTTTCCTTCTCGTTGGTGTTTACTCGTTTTGCTACTTCATGGCTATGTACGAAGGTATCACGCCGGGGGTACTTGCTACTGTATTAGGGGCTCAACCGATACTTACTTTCGTAATAAGTGAGCGCTCACATTCTATTTCAAGGCTGATTGGGCTTGGAGTTGCGCTATTGGGGCTGGCCAGTGTCGTTTTGGATGGTAGTGAGAATATTCATTTGCCCATGATGGGATTGATTTTTTCGCTTATCGCTCTTTGCAGCATGACGTTTGGGGCATTGGTACAAAAACGTGTTAGAGCGAAGCCTCTGGAGGTTATGCCGCTTCAATACCTTGTTGGTATAGCCTTTTACTTGTTTATATTGCCTTGCCAGCCTGTATACCTGAGGCTTTCGCCCGGTTTTCTTGTCTCGTTACTGTTTTTAGGTGTGGTCATTTCCGTGCTGGCACAATTATTGTTCTACCGAATGATTCAAGGTGGCAACGTTGTGAATGTCACGAGTCTTTTCTACCTGGTGCCTATCGTAACGGCCTTATTGGATTACTTTATTTTTGGACACGCGCTTTCCGGTATGGGGTGTCTCGGGTTGGCAGGTATCCTTTTGGGAATGGCAATCGTGTTTAGGAGGCCGACAGCAGCCACCGAATACTAGTAAATAAGGTATCACTAACGCCTCTGCCATAGATGGTTAATGATAAAATCATCTATGGCTATTAGATGTATGTTATTGATAGCATTGTGCTATATGATTCATTCGAAGTGTTCTCTACCCATCGAGTAATTTCCCTCTCTGCTTTGTTATTCGACCATTTCCTTGCCTCCTGTCCACTTCCTCTTCCCTATCCAACGTGCTCTTTCTGCAAGGATATCCATTCCTGTTTGGAGTCTGTCGACGTCTTGATTGATCCCTGCTGAAAAGGGCTCCCTCACTTAATCGGCTTCGGACAGATGCGCGTATATATCTCAAAGGATTATTCGAACAAAAAATGCACTATTACATAATGACATTTTTTAATTTTTACAGAATAACGATTCATGGTAAAAAATAAAGTGAGGATAAAATTATTGTAGTTGACTATAATTTAATCAAATGACATATTGATTCAGATGGCTGTTACCTTCGTTGATATAGAGTTTTGGATGTCAAAATAACAGGATCGCATTTTTTGAACGCATAATAGTGACTTTTCGGTTCTATACTTGTGAATATTGGATCATTTTCCTGTGTATTGGTTATAACAAAAAAGATCACGGAATAGATCAAAAAGTAGTCAAATTTTAAAGCTTCGTAGTGCTTTTAAATCATATTTTCGATCAAAATATATACAGAATTTATTTAACTTTTTAATAAGTTATTTTAAATTACGTAATTTTATGTTGTTTTATCATTTTTATTATGAATGACATGTGTATCTCCCGTATCCTGGGGTCCTGTCGGCTATCCAGGGAAGCTGAGAGCGATGCCTGTCTCTCCCCCATTCGCTCTTTATCGGTGCTTCATCCAGAGTAAAGCCACGCACTATCCGCGGAAGTGGCTATATCGCTCTATCAGAGTGGGGTGCTGTGGTGATCAACGATTCAGGTAGAGGCGAGCGCTTACAAGAGTTCACCAACAGACGAACAAGAAGGGGAAGTAGGTATATAGGAAAGCAAGTATAGAAAGCAGGAAAAGGCAACGCAGGTAGTCGATATGCGTCAAATCAGGATAAAGGTATAGGCCCCTAGCCCATCACGGGTTAAATCAAAAGTGTATTTGCTAACGCTGCATTTAAAAAAAGCAGCGCATTTCACGCGCTGCTTCCAAAACACCTTGCACGAGTATTGGATGCAAAGAGTGTCGATTAGCGATAGGAAAGGATGGAGATCACTGTTTCCGTAGAAACTCGGACACACTGCTGATATCTTCTTTCGCCAGCCCTGAATCAGATGCTTCTTTCCAGACTTTTGCAACTTCGTTGAGTGTTGGAAGAGTATCCTTTTTGCCTGCATCCAGCGCTAGAAGAGCATCTTTAAGACCCCATTCAAGCGCCATTTCTGTCGAAAAGTCATTGTTCTCGATTTTGGCCAGCTTTGGCTTCATGTAGGGAGCTGCGAGGGGGCCACCATCAAGGACACTCCACAGATCATCGGTTGTGAAGCCCAGCTCCTGCGCGAGAAGGGCAGTTTCTGTCGTCCCTTGCATTAACATGACCAACCAGGCATTGACTACCAGTTTCATGCGACTGCCTGCGCCAATATCTCCAAGCCAGCGAGTACCCTTGCCGATAGCATCGAAAACAGGCTGTACCTTGTTGCTCGCACGTTTCTCGTCACCACTGGCAAGCACCAACAGTGTCGCGTCTTCAGCAGGTTTCTTGCTGCCGGAAACGGGAGCATCAATCCAGATAACATTGGGAAATTCGTCTTCACTACGTTTAGCCAGTTTTAGCGTAGCATCAACGCCAATTGTGCCCATTTGTGCCAATACGCTCTCTTCTTTAAGGGCCGCCAGTACACCCTCATCGAATAGAACCTGTTCAGTCACCCTGGGCGTTGGGAGCATACTGATAACTACATCGGCATGGCGGGCCGCGTCGGCAGCACTTGCTCCACGTTTGGCGCCGGCGGCGACAAGATCTTCATCTTTCCCGGGGCTTCTATTCCATACATGTACGTTAAAGCCCGCCTTAAGCAGGTTGGCGGCGAAAGGATGGCCCATAGTGCCTAGCCCGATGACTGCGACTTCAGGTTTGTTGCTCATTGGAACCTCCAGAAAAAGATGGAAAAGTAAGCTTTAGTGCCCGCCAGCAGTAAGGACAATGAAAACAGGCGCGCAGGTTTATAATAATTAAGCCATAACAGGCTATACCAATATACTTTTATTATGGAAGTATTAATTTGATGGTTGGCCTTGTGGAGCCAATCCTCGCGTGTCTTTGTAGGGAATGATTTCTCTCTCCATATAGATGCTGTACAAGGAAATATAACCTGCTGTAATTCAATAGGGCGTTTTGGGGAGAAGAGAGGTAGTCGGATGCTTAAATTAGCAAAGGTATGTATATAATGTTATATAGGTATTATCGTTTTATAAAAAAATATTATGGGGTGAGCTGTGAGTGATGACTACAAGAATGCATCCGCAGGCGCTGTAGAGGAAAAGAAGCCCGATGATCGTCCGGAACGGGATGAGAGCGGCCTAAGTGCTGAAGTCTATTTGCTAAGCACAGCAGGGATCGCAGCCATCGCAGGATTTCTCTACGGATATGATACCGGAATTATTTCGGGTGCCTTGCTACAAATATCCAATGAATTCCATCTGACGCATACGAGTCAGGAACTGGTCACCAGCGCGATTCTGGTGGGGGCGGTGGTAGGTGCCTTGTCTACAGGTAAACTGGCGGCCGTGATTGGTCGGCGCTATACCATCATGAGTGTGGCTTTTCTCTTCATTGTGGGTGTGCTGTGCTGTGGATTTTCAACGTCGGCTACATTGCTGGGTCTGTCCCGCCTGGTCCTGGGTGCCGCTGTTGGAGGGGCTTCGCAGATAGTGCCGGTCTACATTGCTGAATTGGCGCCCCCCTCGAAACGAGGGAGTCTGGTGACCTATTTCAATATCTCCATCGGTGTTGGCATTTTGGGGGCTGGGCTAGTAGGTGCTTTCCTGCAGGATGTTTGGAGCTGGCGGACCATGATCATGGTCGCGGGTATCCCTGCCCTGGTGTTGGCACTCGGGATGTTCAAGCTGCCGGAAAGCCCGCGTTGGCTGGTGGGGCAGAAGCGTCTGAAAGAAGCGCGTCAGTCTCTGGGTATGGTGCGTGAAACCAATCGTGAAGTGATGCGGGAAATACGCGCCATTCAGGAAAACCGTAAAGCGTCCTCAAAGGCACAGCGTGCTGGATGGTCGGAGCTGCGCAAACCCTGGTTACGTCCTGCCTTGATTGCAGGGCTTGGTGTAGCGGCATTCACACAGCTGTCGGGGATCGAAATGATGATCTACTACACTCCGACCTTCCTGTCCGATGCCGGGTTTAGCCACAAGGCTGCACTTTATTCTGCATTGGGTGTCGCCGTTATCTATCTGGTCATGACTATTGCGGGTAAAACGATGGTGGACCACGTTGGGCGCCGCCGTTTGGCTTTGGTCATGTTGCCTGGTGCGATTATCTCACTGCTTCTGTTGGGAGGTATTTGGGTATTTGGTGCCAATGGACCCAATGCAGCGTGGCTGATCGTTGTTTGCCTTTTTGCCTTCATGACATTCAACTCTGGTGGTATTCAGGTAATCGGCTGGCTTGTGGGTGCCGAGGTGTATCCCACGGCCATTCGTGAAAAGGCGAGCAGTTTGCATGCAGCAGTGTTGTGGGGTTCCAACCTGTTTCTGACGGGAACGGCGCTCTCGATGGTATCCTTGCTGACGATAGGCGGTGCCATGTGGTTCTATGCTGTATTGAACATTCTGGGCTTCGTCTTTATTTATTTCTTCGTCCCTGAAACCAAGGGCAAAAGCCTTGAGCAGATTGAAAAAGATCTCAAGGATGGGAACTTCAGCCGCTTCCAGATCGATGAACGGAAACATCATCACGCTGACTAGACAGCAACGGATGGGTATGGTGCAACGCTGTTACGTTCGCTTTTGATGCAAGAAAAAACAGGGCCCGGGAGTTGTTCCCGGGCCCTGTTTTTATTGAGGCATGTATAACGACAGCCGATTCACACCGGATAATTACTCGTCATAATCAATGTCGGAGTAAAGTACACGGACACGTAAGGTATTGGAAACCCCCTGCAATGCATGGAGTGCTTCCTTGCCATATGCCTTGTCAACATCAATAACAACATAACCTACATCCACGTTGGTTTGCAGATACTGGCTTGAAATGTTGATGTCGTTTTCGCTTAGTACGCGGTTGATTTCAGACATAACGCCCGGTACGTTCTTGTGAATATGCAGCAACCGGTGTTTGTTCGGGTGTGCAGGCAGCGCCACTTCAGGGAAGTTGACTGACGTGATTGTAGTTCCGTTATCGGAGTAGGTGACCAGTTTGTCGGAGACCTCTACACCGATATTTTCCTGCGCCTCTTCCGTGGACCCGCCGATATGAGGTGTCAGAATGACATTGTCGAGATCACGCAGGGGCGACTCGAATTCATCATCATTTCCCTTGGGTTCTTTCGGGAAGACATCAATGGCTGCGCCGCGTAAATGCCCTTTATGCATGGCATCTGCCAGGTCTTCAATAACAATGACATTACCACGGGAGGCATTGAGTAGTACAGCATTAGGCTTCATGAGCGCGATCTGATCCGCACCAATCATCCACTCGGTAGAAGGCAGTTGGGGTACGTGCAAACTGACGATATCAGAACGTGACAGCAACTCTTCCAAAGAGCCAACCTGGTGAGCATTACCCATATCCAGCTTGGTCGTCACGTCGTGGTAGATCACTTTCATGCCCAGGCCTTCTGCCAGTACTGAAAGCTGTTTACCGATATTGCCGTAGCCGATAATACCCAATGTTTTACCACGGATTTCATTGGCACCTACGGCTGTTTTAGCCCAACCACCCTTGTGGGCTTTCACATTCTTTTCGGGAATGCGGCGCATGAGCATGATAATTTCGCCAATCATTAGCTCTGCGACGGAACGGGTGTTGGAATACGGTGCGTTGAAAACAGGAATACCGCGCTCAAGTGCAGCATGCAGGTTTACCTGATTGGTACCGATGCAGAAACAGCCTACTGCTGTCAGCTTTTCGGCAGCCTGAAAGACTTTCTCGGTTAGCTGTGTGCGCGAGCGAATACCGATAAAGTGAACATCCTTGATTTTCTCGATCAGGTCTTCTTCCGACAAGGAAGTTTTAAGGCGTTCGATATTGCTATAACCGGCGGCATGCAGATTGTCGACTGCTGACTGGTGTATTCCTTCAAGCAGAAGGATTTTGATCTTGCTTTTGTCGAGCGACGTTTTTGCCATGGTACGACTAACCTCATAAGCTGACAGGGAGTTCAATCACCCTGTAGAGTAAAAGAAGTAGGATTACTTTATCACAACAGGATGAAACTTCGCCTGTCCGTATCCTTCAACTACAGGATGAATTCTGTTCATTCACAATGGATGAAGGTTATACGTTAATTTTCGGAACGGTGTTCGCCCTTTACTCGATGAGGCATGTCATAATTGACGGACATCGGTGGCTAGCCAAAAGACAGTGCCATCCGATTCTTTTTAGCATGTTTAATTTCACGAAACCGTAACTGGCTGCCATGAGCACGTCCTGGTGATGTTATTGCCTCAACCGTTGCGGTTAACAATGGTACGTATTGGCTGGCGGTGACCAGGCCAGGGAGAACTTTGGATGACTGACCATTCAGTGTCGCTACCCGATAATGCTGATTCTGAAGAACAGGATATTTCGAGCAAGGACTTTGCCGAGACGCTGCAGAAGCTTGAGTCGATTGTCGAGCGTTTGGAGGGCGGTGAGCTGGGTCTGGAGGAATCGCTAGCCTCATTCGAACAGGGTGTTCGTTTGACGCGTGAAGCGCGCCAACGTCTGGACTCAGCAGAGTCTCGGGTCAAGGTCTTGCTGGAAAAAGAGGACGGCCACACAGAAGAACAACCATATAAGGGTAATGAATGAGTGCTCGCGAGTTGATTGAATATTCGGTTGCACGAGTGGATCGTGTACTGGATGAGCTTCTATTGGAACGGAAGGGGCCGGCGCCTCGGCTCGAGTCCGCAATGCACTACGCCCTTCTGGGGGGTGGGAAGCGCCTGCGCCCGACACTGGTCTATACCACTGGCAGTGTTCTGGGGATTGAGCACGATCGCCTGGATGCAGCGGCGGCAGCGATAGAGATGATTCATGCCTATTCACTGGTACATGATGATTTACCCGCCATGGACGACGATGATCTACGTCGTGGCCGTCCAACGGTACATTGTGCTTATGACGAAGCGACAGCCATTTTGGCGGGTGATGCACTTCAGACGTTGGCATTCGAAACGCTCGCTTCCAGCGGAGAAAATAATGCTGTGGCGTTGGTAGCCTGTTTGGCACGAGCCTCCGGGGCTGCGGGTATGGTAGGTGGGCAGGCATTGGATCTGGCCGCGGTAGGGCAGAAGATCGACCTTGATGCGCTCGTTCAAGTGCATCGTCATAAAACCGGTGCATTGATCAGCGCGGCAGTGGAGATGGCGGCGTTGGTTAAATACCCCCGGACCGATGAGCGCGTCGTCGTGTTACGTGCCTATAGTGAGGCGATTGGGCTAGCATTTCAGATTCATGATGATGTTCTGGATGTCGTCGGGGATACGGCGGTAATCGGGAAGACTCAAGGCGCGGATGCGGAGCATGACAAACCTACATATCCGGCACTGTTGGGATTGGAAGGGGCTTCCCATCGAGCGCATGAGTTGATTGATGAAGCCTGCGATGTTCTCGCGCCTTTGGGTGAATCTGCAGAGCCTCTTGTAACGCTCGCCCGTTTCATGATCGCCCGCGATCATTGATGTTTCATCAGACATCCTGATCTGTTGGCCCGGGGATCTGATCTATCCAATACGGCTTACACAGTTCTCCAGTAGACACTCGGGTGAAATAATGCCTGCTGCAGGCGAAGCGTCCCCCGTGTGTTTTCCTGGACATGGTTTTTCGAAACGTGTCCTGAACATGCCCTTATGGAAATATAGCCTTTTGGAGGCATAGACACGTGACTATGCAGCGTTTTGAACGTTTTCCAATGCAGCGCCCGGTAACCCCCTTACTTGATCGGATCGAGGCTCCCGATGCGCTTCAGGCATTGTCTATCACACAATTGAATCAGCTGGCTGATGAACTTCGCGCCTATTTGCTGTATCACGTAGGGAGGCAAGGGGGGCATTTAGGAGCGGGTCTTGGTGTGGTCGAGCTCACGATCGCTTTGCATCGTTATTATTCTGCACCGGAAGATCGGATCGTGTGGGATGTTGGGCATCAGGCCTATCCGCACAAGATACTGACAGGGCGTCGTGAAGCATTGGGCTCCATTCGACAGTGGGGGGGGCTGGCTCCCTTCCCCAGCCGACAGGAATCTCCCCATGATGCGTTTGGTGTCGGCCATGCCGGAACCGCTGTTTCTGCGGCGCTTGGTATAGCGTTGTCTCGTCGTGTCTTGAATCAACCTGGGCGCGCCTGTGCAATTGTGGGTGATGGTGCTCTGAGCTGCGGTATGACCTTTGAGGCACTTTCCCACGCAGGGGGGGAGCATGCGGATCTGACCGTTATTTTAAACGATAATGGCATGTCGATATCCCCCAATGTAGGGGCAGTTGCCGAACATTTGGCCAGTGCCTTCCACTATGGGAACCTTCATCTCCCCGACGATGAATCCACGTCGGTGGCCACCACGGCTGCTTTCTTCCGGATGATGGGATTTGACTATTCCGGCCCGATTGATGGCCATGATATTGAGGCGATTCTGGCGGCCTTGGAAAATCAGGAGGCGCCATCGGGGCCACGGTTACTTCATGTTGTTACTCAAAAGGGAGCAGGCTTTACTCCTGCCGAGGAAGATACTCTCGCGGGGCATAGTCATTCGCCTTCAACGCCTACCAAGGGATCGCATGACTTCCCTAAATATCAGGATGTTTTTGGGCAATGGATCTGTGAAAGAGCTTCGCAGGATCCACGTTTGGTGGCGATTACCCCGGCTATGAGTGAAGGCTCCGGGCTGGTTCCCTTTTCGACACGATTTCCGCAGCGCTTTTTTGATGTGGCTATCGCTGAACAGCATGCATTGACGTTGGCTGCAGGCATGGCGACAGCCGGTACCAAGCCACTGGTCGCCATTTATTCGACCTTTCTGCAACGTGGCTATGATCAGCTGATTCATGACATTGCACTCCAAGAGCTGGATGTCACCCTCGCGGTAGATCGTGCCGGTTTGGTAGGCGAAGACGGCCCTACACATCACGGTGCCTTTGATATCAGTTATTTGCGTGCTATTCCTAATCTGGTCGTGATGACACCCTCAGAGCCTCAATCTTTTGGCCAAGCTCTTGATCTTGCCTATCACTATGCGGGGCCCTGCGCGGTGCGGTATCCTCGCGGTCAGGCTATTCCTTTGGAAAATGGTCAGGTGCCCGAATTTCGTTGGGGAGAGGGTGCGTGGCTTTGCAAGCGTCAGTCTGCGATGGCACTGCTGAACTTTGGTGGTTTATTACCCGAGGTCATTGAGGCAGCGGCGAGACTTGGTGCCAGTGTGATTGATATGCGCTTTGTGAAGCCATTGGATGTCCGCTTGTTGCATGAAGCGGTTTCTCAACACGTTATACTGATTACGGTAGAGGATAATGTCACCTCGGGTGGGGCGGGCGGCGCGGTGGCAGAAGCGCTATGCAGTGCTCAAGCTGATCCGGCAGTCAAGAGGACGCATGTGCCCCCTCAGCTGATTCGATTGGGTTTGCCTGATGTATTTGTCAGCCACGGTAGCCGTGAGACGTTGCTTGAGCAAGTGGGCCTGACGGCTGATGGTATCGTCCGTCAGGTTCGGGATTATTTGGCTCACAATCATACATTGGCGGAGCATTAGCTTCTATTTCAACACGTTTCGATGTGCTATCGCATCTGGATACACAAGCCTGTGCTGTAGGCTTGAAAGACTTTTGGACTTGGTTATTCGTGCACTATATTCACGCTCTTATAGATTTTATTCTGCACATCGATGTGCATTTGAACTCACTGATTGTCACCTATGGCGGTTGGGTTTACGCATTTCTGTTTCTGATCATTTTTTGTGAAACAGGCCTCGTGGTGCTACCTTTTTTGCCGGGAGATTCTATCCTGTTTGTAGCAGGCGCCATGTCAGCATCACCCCACAACATTCTGAATGTTCATCTGCTGGCGCTACTGATGGTGTTGGCGGCCATTTTGGGGGATACCGTTAATTTCCTGATAGGTCGCTTTGTAGGCGAAAAGCTGTTCAGTAATCTCAATGCCCGCTTGATGCATCCGAAATATCTGGAGAAGACGCATGCTTTCTTCGAAAAGCATGGAGGCAAATCCATTATCATTGCGCGCTTTGTGCCCATCATTCGTACGTTGGCACCCTTTGTAGCGGGTATGGGACACATGAGCTACTGGCACTTCATTCGCTATAACGTGGTGGGTGGTATTGCCTGGGCGGCATTGTTTGTATATGCAGGTTTCTTCTTCGGTGACATGCCGATTGTTCACCGTAATCTTAATTACCTGATTATTGCTCTTATTATCGCTTCACTGATACCACCTTTCATCGAGTTTATAAGGCAAAGGTTTCGTTCGAACAAGAAGTGATCCTTGACTGGAGACGTGTCATGAGTGCGCATGCAACCGGTGCTTCCAATACTTCATCCAATTCGGATCAAGTAGAACAGCAGTATATTGCCAGCTACTATGCCAGTAGCCGTCATTCGCATCGTCCTTTCGCTGTTCTTGATGAGAGCATCGAGTGTGACGTGTGTATTGTGGGAGGCGGGTTTACTGGACTTTCCAGTGCACTTTTTCTGGCCGAGGCCGGTTTCAACGTGGTCGTGCTTGAGGCTTCTCGTATTGGTTATGGTGCCAGTGGACGTAATGGCGGTCAGTTAGTGAATTCCTATAGCCGCGATATTGATGTTATCGAAAAGAGCTATGGCACGGATACAGCACGTATGTTGGCCTCCATGATGTTTGAGGGCGGGCAAATTATTCGTGATCGTATCAAGCAGTACGATATCCAGTGCGATTTACGTGACGGTGGTATTTTCGCAGCACTCAACAGGCGTCAGTTTGAAGGGCTTGTTGAACACAAGGCCTTGTGGGAACGTTTCGGGAACACTCGGCTTGAACTGCTTGATCATGATGAAATCAGCGATGAAGTAGGCTCCCACCGTTATACGGGGGGCTTGTTGGATCATACTGGCGGTCATATTCATCCCCTGAATATGGCCTTGGGGGAAGCAGACGCCATTCGGGCATTAGGTGGCAAGGTCTTCGAACAATCCCCTGCTATTCATATTGATCATGCAGATCCTGCAGTCGTCAAAACACCTCATGGGCAGGTAACCGCAAAATTTGTGTTGGTGGCAGGCAATGCCTATCTGACCGGAGTAGAGCCTGAACTGCACGCACGCAATATGCGCTGCGGCACACAAATCATTGCGACCGAGCCCCTGAGTGAAGCGCAACGTGCGCATTTGCTCAAACATAATTATTGTGTCGAAGACTGCAATTATTTACTGGATTATTTCCGACTGACCGCCGATCACCGTTTGCTTTATGGTGGCGGGGTGGTGTACGGCGCACGCGATCCTGAAAATGTTCAGAAGATGATTCGCCCCAAAATGTTAAAGACCTTTCCTGAGCTAAGCGGCGTACGTATCGATTATGGATGGACAGGCAACTTCCTGCTTACTCTTTCGCGGTTGCCACAGTTTGGCCGGATCACGCCGAATATTTATTACATGCAGGGCTATAGTGGCCATGGGGTAACGACAACTCATTTGGCAGGCAAGGTGTTTGCCGAGGCGCTGAAGGGGCAGGCTGAGCGTTTCGATGCGTTTGCTTCACTACCGCATTTGCCGATGCCGGGAGGGCGACGTTTCAGTGTGCCTCTATCAGCAATGGGCGCCGTATATTATGCGTTGAGGGATCGTTTGGGGATCTGACGGCTAACCCGTCACGCTGATGGAATGCTGTGCCTACGCTCACACTTACATTTACATTTATAACTACAACGTAAGAGGGGTGTTGGCACTGATTAATTTACAGGGAACATGCCCGGGGTTTCTGAATGTGTGGGGGATGTTGGTGTTGATCGCGTAGCTCTGTCCCGGGCTCAACAGGTAGGTTTGTCCGTCATAGAGTATTTCAATACTCCCTTCCAGCACAGTACCTACTTCTTCACCTTCATGGGTTAATTGTTCCCCTGTGGAGCTTCCCGGTGCATAGGTTTCGATCATCATGCCAAGACTTTTCGCACCTTCTTGGCTTCTGAGTAATTGAAGGGCAACGCCTTGTGATTCCCACTGTACCAGATCCTCTGCCTCAATAATGATGGACGCGGGGCGTTTGTCCTCATCTTCTGCGAAGAAGTCAGCCAGTGAGATATGGTAAACGGCCAGTATCTTATGGAGTGTACTGATCGACGGGGAGACTTTGTCCTGCTCGACGCTACTCACGGCACTATGTGTCAAGCCAGCCAGCTCAGCCACTTTGCGCTGGGAATACCCTTGTGACTGACGAATACTTGAGAGCCGAGTGCCAATGGATGGCATATGGGGAGGTGACGATGCTGACACTGGATGAGCCGCCTCTATATATTCAAATTACGTTCTGTCGAAACAACATTCGTTGACACTCTATGCAAAATAGCAAGCGCCTGTGGGTGCGGATAATGCGCGTATTTTAAACGGGCGTCCAGTGCTCTCCCACCTTCTTCATGTATCCGGTTTTCTTCCCGTATTTTTCCTCGACTGAAACTGTGCTTTTCATGTGCTGCTTACTCGTAGTGGGGCCTGATGAAGGCTGTGTACTTCCAGAGGGTGATGATGGGCATTTATATCCATTACCCCCTATAATGACTAGTCAGATGTTTTATAAATTGCAGGCCTTTGCCGGGCACTGTCACACTTCAACAGGCAGGTAAATAAAATGTGGCAACGAGTCAGATCAGAATGGCCGTTATTGGTCGCTGTATTGGCAGCTATCGCTGGGTTCGGTCTTGAGCATACATGGTTGAGTGCCGGACGCTTGGTCACTTCGATCATCACCGTGCTGCTGGTTGTGATTATTGTCGCGGCCGCAATGCGTGTCTCGACCCATGCGGAAAAACTGGCAGAAAAGGTCGGTGATCCGTATGGCACGATGATCCTGACATTGGCAGCAGTCCTGGTTGAAGTGCTGATCCTGGTCATCATGATACATAATGAGGCCTCGCCGACACTTGGGCGCGACACGGTTTATTCCGCAGTGATGCTGGATATCAATGGCATTATTGGATTGTCAGCGCTACTGGGCGGATTTCGGCATGGTGAACAGCCTTATAATGATGATTCCAGCCGCAGCTATGTGGTAATGATCATGACGGCCATGGGGATTTCAATGTTATTGCCTGCGGTCATTCCAGCCCATGACTCGATGGTTTTCTCCTGCTTTGATATTGTTGCCATGCTGGTGCTCTATTCTGTCTTTTTGCGCATGCAAACGGGGCCGCACAGCTATTTTTTCAGCTTCAATTATCCCGACAAACGCAAGAAAAAGGTAAAAAAAGCTCAGAACGCGATAGCGACGACATCTTTAACGCAGACGTCTTCCCAACAATCGCCGACTCCAACGCCAAGTAATACCGGTGAAAGTAATACTGGTGAAAGTAATACCGGTGAAGAAGTCCATCATGAAGCGCCAACGAGCGTACTTTGGTCTGTTGTGGTGTTGGTGGTTGGTGTCATACTGACGGGGATTCTGGCGGAGGTGATGTCATCAGGGATGAATACCTCCTTGAAGGGATTACCCGTACCGCCGATGATGGTGGCTATCGTGGTGGCCCTTATTTCAGCCAGCCCTGAAATCCTGACAGCCTTGCGTGCCGCTTTGGCCAATCGGATGCAGTCGGTTATCAATATTGCATTGGGGGCTACGCTATCAACGGTAGTGTTGACGATTCCGGTGATTGAGGTAATCGGCCTTTATCAGGGGCAGCGCGTGAATATGGCATTGGACCCAGTGCAGACAGTGATGTTGTCGCTGACCCTGATTATTGCTGCCATCAATCTGAACGATGGTGAAACGAATGCGATTGAAGGTATGACGCACTTTGTCCTGTTCGCGACCTTCGTAGCGCTTTCCATTCTGGGAGTGTAGTGGTGAAAAAGTTATTGCGTTTTGTTTCTCCCCTGTATGCATTATTCGCGTTCATGATGGTTATTATGCCATTCGAGGTGCACGCAGAGAGCAAGCAAACACTGAACGTGTATACCTATGACTCCTATATTTCCAATTGGGGCCCCGGCCCGGCCATCAAAAAGGCCTTCGAGTCCCAGTGCCGCTGTCGCGTCAATATGGTGGGAACTGATGATGCAGGGAGCTTGCTCTCGCGCCTTCAACTGGAGGGCAGCAGCAGTGATGCAGACGTGGTGTTGGGCTTGGACAATAACCAGCGTGGTCAGGCACTAAAAACAGGGCTAATGGCGAAACTCCCTGTGGGCATGCCTTCGCCAAAGCTACCGTTGGAGTGGCATGACACGACGTTCATGCCAGTGGACTGGGGGTGGTTTTCCTTCGTCTATAACAAGGCGCAGCTGAAAAATCCGCCTGACAGTTTCGATCAGCTTCTGAATGGCCATTATCGCATTGTGATCGAGGACCCCCGCACTAGTACGCCGGGGCTTGGGCTGCTGGTTTGGTTGCGTCAGGTATATGGTGAACATGCAGCAGATGCGTGGCGCAAGTTGCGGCCCCAGATTGTGACGGTTACGGGAAGTTGGTCAGAGGCTTATGGCCTTTTCCTGCGAGGGGAGGCCAATCTGGTGCTTTCCTATACGACATCGCCGGTATATCACCAAATGGAAGAGCATAACGACCACTATGCAGCGACTCTCTTCAACGAGGGTAATTACATGGAGGTTGAGGTGGCGGCCAAGCTGGCACATGCACCGCATCCACAATTGGCGGATCAGTTTCTGAAATTCATGGCATCGGCCCAAGTGCAAAAGCTGATGGCGACGGGAAACTGGATGTATCCGGCCTATGCGTCAGGATACCCGTTGCCTGCTCCGTTTGCAGCGGCGCCAAAACCTGCGCGTACGTTGATGATGGCCCCTGACAAAATTGATGCCAATCGCCGTGCCTGGATCAGTGAATGGCAAAATGCTATGAGCCAGTAATTCCATGGGGCGTTTTTTCGATCGAATAAGCTTGAGTCTGGCTATTTTCCTGCTGGTTCTGGTATTGCTGGTACCGGTGGGAGCTCTGGTTACAGAGTTCTCACCCTGGTCCGCTTTTCAGCCGACCTTTGATGATCCTTATATTCGTCATGTATTGCTTTTTACCTTCGAGCAGGCGCTTGTCTCTACTCTCCTGTCTGTTGGGCTTTCCATTCCTGTAGCCCGTGCATTGGTCAGGCGCCCTCAATTTCCCCTGCGTTCCGTACTCATGTCCCTGATCAGTTTGCCAATTGTACTGCCAACAATTGTGGCGGTATTCGGGATCATTGCAATCTTTGGCTATCAGGGCGTGTTGAATGATTTTCTTGTTATGCTGGGGGCTCCCCGCTGGGGTGGCCTGTATGGTTTGCCCGGTATTTTGTTGGTTCATGTTTTTTTCAATCTGCCGCTCTGTGTTCGCATTTTGCTTCCCCTCTGGCAGCAGGAATCACAGACTTCATGGCGGCTGGCGGCACAATTGGGAATGAAAAGCCGTGCAGTTTGGCGTTGGATTGAGTGGCCGCTGATAAGACCTCAACTTCCCGGGCTGTGTTCGTTGGTAATGTTGCTTTGTCTGGGTAGTTTCGCCGCTATATTGGCACTTGGCGGTGGGCCTGCGGCCACGACGCTTCCCGTTGCGATCTATCAGAGTCTGCGTTTCGATGTCGATATGCCCACAGCTTCGGTGTTAGCACTTACTCAGCTGGTAATCGGTATGGTATTGCTGTGTATTCTTCCCAAAACACCGGATACCTCATGGTTGGCCCGTTCTCGCAATGAGACTGTTATTCAGCGACATGATGCACTTGGATGGAGCGCCTGGTTGTGGGATGGAGTCTGGCTTTTACTGGCAGCAGCCTTGTTGCTGGCCCCCTTGGTGGCATTGGTCTTCGAAGGCATTCAGGGGCCGATAGTTAAAGTGGTAGTAAGTACTGACTTTTATCAGGCTTTGCGTGGTTCGGTAATGATCGCTGTATGTAGTGTCTGCATTGCCCTGCTGATAGGTTTGCCATTTGCCAGCCGGATGGCTCGTCAGCAACTTCGTGGGTACCAGCGCTTCTATTCTCTTATAGGACAAATTGGATTGGCTGTATCCCCGTTGGTATTGGGAACTGGCTGGTTTATGTTGGTGCGTGGTAATGCGGGGTTTTCCGGAAGTATCTTACTCGTGGCGCTGGTGAATGGAGTGATGGGGGTACCCTATCTACTTCGCTTGTTGCTTCCGGCCTTTATTCGGGTAAATGCCGATTATGAGTCATTGATGGAACAGTTGGGGATGCAGGGGCTTGGGCGGTTTCGCTTGGTGGTATGGCCAATGATTCGCAAGCCGTTGGCCAGTGGCATTGCGTTGGTCGCATGCATGAGCCTGGGGGATCTGGGCGTTATTGCGCTCTTTGGAGACCAGCATCTGAATACGTTGCCTCTTCTGTTGTATCAACAATTGGGCGCCTATCGTACGCAGGATGCTTCCGTGACGGCGTTGCTTCTTATGGTAATGATTGGAGCACTATTTTGGGGAATTGATCGAATAGTGGGTGGAAAGGGAGTTACTGTATGACAACGCACGTTGGCGAAGCAGGGTTGGTTGTTGAAAGTGTGAGTGCTCACTACCAAAAAATTGATTTCCATTATAACTTTACGGTCAATCGTGGTGAATGTTTAGGCATTGTTGGGCCAAGTGGAAGTGGCAAGAGTACCTTACTTTCCCTGATTGCTGGATTTAACCCCGTCAGTGAGGGGGATATTCGTGTGAACGGGCGATCTATCGTGCATAAAAAAGCATTTGATCGGCCGGTGACGGAAGTCTTTCAGGCAAATAACCTCTTCGCCCACCTGACACTTCGTCAGAATGTAGGGCTTGGTATTCATCCTGATCTCAAATTATCGTCTGCACAGTGGCAGCAGGTTGATCATGCGCTAAAAGAAGTCGGGCTGGAGACATTGGGAGCACGCTTGCCCGGTACCCTTTCAGGTGGTCAACAATCGCGTGCCGCATTGGCGCGTGCATTATTGCGTGATCGGCCCGTGCTATTGCTGGATGAGCCATTGGCGGCATTAGGGCCGGCACAGAGGCAAACCATGCTCAAGCTTATTCGCCAATTGATCGAAACAAGAGAAATGTGTGGCTTATTGGTCAGCCATCAGCCTGATGAGCTGATGACGACCTGTGACAGAATTGCATTTGTTTCCGAAGGAAGGATCGTCTGGGTAGGCCCACCGAATGAGCTCAATGCGGAGGAAGGGCCGCAGGTCATCAGGGAATATCTGGGAAACCGGGAGTCCTCATCACTTGGTTAATAGCTTCGTTAGGGTTGATTGCTTTACTATCAATGGGCTGACAGCCGTAAGCTCTGTAACTGAGGCCAATATGATCCGAAAAAGAGCATAATGTGGGTAAGAACAAGCCCAGTCGTATTGCCCTTATAAATAGCTTTTCATAAAAAGTGTCAGTCCATTCGCTCTTAAAGCGTGTGAATGGCAATGTGAGTGAATGGAATGACCGCAAAATAGATCGCGAGGAAATGGCACACACTTCCACCCAGTACAAACAGGTGCCAAATGGCATGATTAAATGGGAGTTTTTCGATGGCGTAGAAGATGACCCCAAAGGTATATGTCATACCACCCGCCAATAATAGCCATTTACCTGTTGACGAAAGCGTTTGATCCATTGTGCCGGGGAACATGACCATCAACCATCCCATGATGATATAGACAGCAACACGCAGTACGTGGAAGCGTTCCGGCCAAAGCAATTTGGTTACAATACCGATGGCTGCCAGCCCCCATACTAGGCCAAAGAGTGTCCAGCCTACGTCTCCCCGCATATTCACTAGCGCAAAAGGTGTATAAGTACCGGCGATGAGCAGGAAGATAGCGCAGTGATCCAGCTGTTGAAGGATATACCTGCGTCGGGTATGGCGTGCGGCGTGATAAAGGGTAGACGTGAGGTACAGGCCAGTAAGACATAGCCCGTAAATAGTGACACTGACAATTTTCCAGGGATCGACAGCCAGACTGGCCACTACGATCAGTACGACCATCCCCGCCACACTCAGCAATGCACCCAAGCCATGGCTAAGACTGTTCATCCGCTCTTCAAGGCGTGCCTGCCCCTGAAAATCCAGCATATTATTATTGGTTGATGTTGGCGATTGCAAAGCGTTTTCTCCTATCCTGAATCATCAAGGGAACCACGGATAGCACCATGCTTCTCTGGAGTCAGACCTGCCCAATGGGAATAAATTCAGTGAGGTACTGAATTCTTGCCGATTGGAATTTATAACAGGCCTGTATTTCGCTAATGCGACATGCATTTATTTACATGTATCAGTTCCATGCAAGGAATATGCTTTGGCTGAGCCCCTGCAGAATACTGAAAGAATCATGAGGTGATGCGTTTAACCTTACATTTCAACGCTACAAAAATACCGGGGCGGAATCAATATATTGTCGCGATGAAATGAAGGAAAAAGAGGGGGGTCAGAAAGGTTGCTCATCTGAATGCGTAAAGTCATCCAGTGTCATCATATGACCCAGTTTGTTAGCCTTGGTGCTCAAATAGTGCTCGTTATACTCATTCAGACCTGTGGTGAGGGGCTGGCGCTCGACGACGTTGACTCCGGCTTTGGTTAATGCACTCACTTTACGTGGATTATTCGTCATTAACATCAGCGAATGAATACCCAAATGTTCAAGCATGGGAGCACACATGTCATAACGGCGCATGTCTGCTTCAAATCCGAGCGCCAGATTGGCTTCGACTGTATCATACCCTTCGTCCTGAAGATGATAGGCACGGATTTTATTGATAAGTCCAATGCCACGGCCTTCCTGACGCAAATAAAGCAGTACGCCACGACCCGCTTCTGCAATGCGCTTCATGGCCTCTTCCAATTGAAAACCGCAATCACACCGGCGTGAAAACAAAGCATCGCCCGTCAGACATTCAGAGTGAATACGACCGAGCACCGGTGTGCCATCACTGAAATCACCCAAGGTCAGAGCGACATGTTCCTTGCCTGTTTCATCATCCTGAAAACCATGCATCGTAAAATTGGCGATGGCATTGGGTAGTCGGCAGCTTGAAATATAACGTAGAGCCACAGAGACCTCACATCAGCTGCCAGAGTAGCCCGACAGCATTTGATCAATGAAATAACGCGTTACTTTATCACTCTTTCTGCATTTCGTCTTACTACGATTGGGCCTATTTATAGTCTAAATATACTCAAGACCATATTCTCCCTTTCTGGATGCCTCTAACGGGGCAAATGCTGCCATCGATACGCTGAGTAATACCCTTTAATCTTTCATGCCAAAAGGCCTTTTTCAGCATACGAGACTGTCAGGGAATAGGTAATGGTTACAGTCGTTATAGGAAGAGCCAACTCGGCAGTAGTCCGTATTATCAGTTAGAATAGGGGCATTATTCACTCATACCAAACGAGATTGCTGCATGAGTTTGAAAAACGACCGTTTTCTGCGAGCGCTATTACGTCAGCCCGTTGATCGTACCCCCGTCTGGATGATGCGTCAGGCAGGGCGATATTTGCCTGAGTATCGTGAAACGCGTGCGCAAGCGGGAGATTTCATGTCCCTGTGCCGCAACTCGGCACTGGCCTGTGAAGTGACATTACAGCCGTTGCGTCGTTATTCGTTGGATGCGGCTATCCTCTTTTCGGATATTCTGACCATTCCAGATGCCATGGGGCTTGGTTTACATTTCGAGCCCGGTGTGGGGCCTAAATTCACGCATCCGGTACAGGATCGGGCGGCTATTGATGCGTTGAAAAAGCCGAACATGACAAGCGATCTGGGGTATGTTACTGAAGCCGTTAGTGTTATTCGCCGCGAGCTGAATGGTACGGTACCGCTGATAGGGTTTTCAGGTAGTCCGTGGACACTGGCGACCTACATGGTGGAAGGTGGCCCAAGCAAGGATTTTCGCCATATCAAGGCCATGATGTACAGCGACCCTGAAACATTGCACGCTCTCTTGTCATTGTTGGCAGACAGCGTGACGGACTACCTCAATGCGCAGATCCTGGCCGGTGCACAGGCCGTTCAGATTTTTGATACCTGGGGCGGCGTGTTAACGACACCCGCGTATCAGGCCTTCTCACTGGATTATATGAAGCGCATCGTGGAAGGGCTCATACGCGAACATGAAGGGCGTGAAGTGCCGGTAATTCTTTTCACTAAGCAGGGTGGGCAGTGGCTGGAAGCCATCGCAGACAGCGGCTGTTCAGCGATAGGGGTGGACTGGGGGATTGAGCTCTCTCAAGCACGAGCACGTGTAGGGAACAAGGTCGCCATTCAAGGGAACCTGGACCCCAATGTGCTCTTTGGTACGCCTGAGGTTATTCGTAGCGAAGTAGCCCGTACACTGAAAAGCTATGGTCACGGTGAGGGGCATATATTCAATCTTGGACACGGAATTTCGCAATTTACAGCGCCCGAAAGCGTGAATATCATGCTGGATGCTTTGCACGAATCAAGCCCGCAATATCACTCATAGCACCTTACCTTGTCGCTTTTACATGCCGTCTACCTTGAATAAAGTTAGGCGGTTTTTTTTATCCCCCCACGTAGAAAACTTTCTTTAATCTTAATTCTACGGTTCTTTTTCCTAAATATAATGAAACTCATTTTCAATTAAGTGACACTTCTTTCTGAATGCGGTGTATTGGTCTTTTTAGTCCACTACATTTTAGATGGCACTTTATCTGACCTTGTCATGCGGTACGTTAGTGAGTATTTACTGCATTCTGAATTCCTATCTGAATCGCTGATCCATGGGGCTGTATCGTATGGGGTGTTTATCATCATGCTTACCGCTTGTTTATTGATTGCCTGTTTCAAATGGCTGTTTCCAAAGCAGTTTCATCGTCTCATATCAGGTCGATTGTCACGTTATGCGGCTAACATCATGCCGCGTGTAGACGCACTATGTACCTTTGTTGCCTCACGACGCCGACGAGTCATCAAGGTATGTCAGTCACTCTGGCGTTTTCTCTACTCTTTAAAAGTAAGTACCCACTTGCATATGTTGCTGCGTCAATGGGTTCTTTTTATGGCAAGAGGTAAAGGGATGGTTGTGCTTGCCGTGGTAGTGGCAAGCCTGAATGGCATCGCTCCCGCCAATGCAGTGGCAGCAGTACTTCCCGGGGAAGGTAATATCATTGAGACAGCCTTCGGTGATGTGCAGGTACCTGCTTCACCCAAACGTATTGTTACTCTCTATGAAGCGGCCCTGGACACTGTGGTGGCTGTGGGTAGTCATCCTATTGGTGCTGTCGCGACGCGTGGTGGCAAGTCAGTGGCTACTTACTTACGCAAAGATACCGAGCGTGTCGCAATTGTGGGCACACCTCGTGAGATTAATCTGGAGCGGGTGTTGGGCCTTAAGCCGGATCTGATTTTGGCTAGTCCTTATACCCAGCCTGAGCTTTATCGTCGGTTGAGTCGCATTGCGCCTACGATTGTTCCCCCCCGTATCGTTGATGATCCTTTTGCGCCGGGGTATTGGCGCAAAGAGGCTTTACTGTTTGCTTCTGCACTGGGAAAGTCCGTGCAGATCAATGATGTTTTCCGGCAACTGGATTTACGTATTCAGCACATCAAAGTGCAATTGGGAGCCCAAACAAAACTGCCATTGGTGCTGATTCGGTGGTTACCGCAAGGTGCAGTGGTGATGTCAGACAGGGTATTTGCCGGTGAGCTGGTCAGGCAATTGGGGTTTCCGTCATTTCCCCTTGCTCGTCAGATGATGCGTCAACCACATTCAGACGTCATTGGTCTAGAACATCTGAAGCAAGTTGATCACGGATGGATTGTTCTGGCGACGTTAAATCATCAGGGAGAAAGCGCGCTTGGCCGCGCACGCCTCCACCCTGCAATGAAAAGGCTTGAGGCTGTCAGGAAGGGACGTGTTATCGCGGTGGATGGTTCCCTGTGGACGAGTGCGGCAGGTCCGTTGGCAGCAAACGCTATTCTTGATGATCTCGAGAACAAAATGGTATTACCAAGACCCTCAGAGGTTCCCGGATGAGCGAGTTGCCTTTGGTAAGACGCCGCTTTTTTTCAAATTACGGCATATTGAAATTCGCCCGCCAGCCAAAAGCCAGCTTCATTATTGTTACTTGCCTTCTGGTGAGTGTCACTCTGCTGGAGGTCCTGCAAGGGAGCGGGGAAATATCGGCAAGGCCCTTGCTGTCTTCCCTTTGGCAGGATAACGAAGACGCTCTATATGTTTTGGGCGAGTTAAGGTTGCCGCGATTATGGGCGGGCTTGCTGGCCGGGGTGTCGTTGGGGGTAGCGGGATACTTGGTTCAAGTAATCACCAAAAATCCATTGGCTGATCCGGATTTGCTGGGCGTGACTCCTGCCGCATTGGTACTTGTCGCTTTTTCCATGTTTATGGGCGTTACCCTGGCTATGGCTCAGGTGTGGATAGCCTCCTTGGGCGCTCTTTTTACGCTTGGCACGATGATGATCGTATTTCGAGAGCATCGTGAAGGCTCACGTATAAGAAATGGGATGATGGGGACTTCCTCCAATGATCCACTTCGTTTGGTATTGGCCGGTGCCGCACTCAAAGGAACACTGATGGCCTTCACTGCCATTTTACTGTTACTGGATCAGCACACCGCGGATGAAATGCGATTCTGGGTTATGGGCTCGATTGCGGGCAGCTCACGTACCCAGATAAGCACTGTGTTGATACCTTTTAGCGTGGGGATCCTATTGGTTATTGGTGGTGCCCGCTTTTTTCCCGCTCTCATATTGAATGAAGAAATGACTCGATCACTGGGGTATCGTCCTGCGTGGATTCGTGCAGTTGCATTAACAGCGATCGCTTTATTGAGCGGGGTCTCTGTGGTTCTGGCGGGGCCGATTTCATTCCTGGGCATGCTTGTCCCCACTATGGCTCGTCGTTTATTGGGGATGCAGTCTCGTTATATGTTGCCCATGTGTGCTTTATTGGGGGCGCTTTTGCTGTTAATGGCTGATACTTGCGCCCGCAACGTTGCCCCTCCCAGCGAACAACCCCTTAATCTTGTCATGGCATTGTTGGGTGCTCCCTTTCTGATCAGTGTTGTTTATCGTCGAAGGGGGGGGGGAAGTTACAGAAAGCACATTTATACTCAAAATGGCATGAGCGGCAAAAAAGGCACTGATCCTGAAATAGACATTGACCATGAAAAAGACACCGAAGCTGAAACAGGTATCGACAGGATAACGTCATGACCCGTGATGAAAAGGAAATGAGTGATCTTGATTGTTCAGCAGCTGCCTATGTGAAAAGCCGTACGATGTCTTCTTCCCGTTCGGTGGATACCTTGAGTGGTACGATTCACGTTGTACTCCCTTTTTTGCGAAAGCGAGTATTCCGTCCTTCTGCTGACCGTCATGCATCCTGTTTTTGCTTTCTTGTCTCCCGCCGAGCGCTTCGAGCGGGGATGTGGCTGACCTGTATTCTCTTTCTTAGTGCTCTGGCAGGATTGATGTGCGGTAATTTGATGATTTCTCCCTTCCGAGTGATTGAAGCACTTTTCCATGGCGGAGAACCCGCTGATCTTTTCCTCATTAATGAGTTACGACTACCCCGTATATCAGCCGCTATCGCCAGTGGTGCCGGCTTTGCGTTAGCTGGGTGTCTGATGCAAACCCTGACACGTAATCGATTGGCTGTACCGGACGTGATTGGTATAGGTCAAGCCGCCACCCTGGGTGCCGTATTTGCCATTGCCTTCTTTCCCTCTGGCGTTGAGGCAACCTGGTGGGCCATGATCGCGGCTTTCGGGATAGTCGTACTGACCTTTCTGCTGGCTGGCGGTATATCTCAAGGTGGATTCGGTTTCGCCGTCATTGGTGTGGGGATAGGAGCACTCTGCCATGCCCTGACAACATTGCTGCTCGCACGTAATAGTCTTGAATTTGCCAATACCACGGCTTCATGGACTACCGGAAGTCTAGGTAATACTTCCCAGGCTGCACTTATACGCATGTGGGTCGCATTGGCACTGTGTTTGCCTGTCTCTTTTTGGCTAGGTTTCAGGCTACGTACCCTCTACTTTGCTGACACTTTGATCAGGGCATGGGGCATACGGCTTTCAGTCATTCGGTTAGCGCTGTTGCTGCAGGCTGTTATCTGTGCATCACTGGCCATCGCGTTGGCGGGGCCTGTTGCCATGATAGGATTGATGGGGCCTGAAATAGCTCGTGCGATAACGGGCCGTCATTCAGTGCCTTTCATCAATGCCATGTTGGCAGGCGCAACGTTAATGGTGATTGCCGATACCCTGGGACGTACGATTTTCGGGGATATTGAAATCCCGGTAGGGATTATCACGGCATTGTTGGGTGGGCCTTGCCTGCTCTGGATATTGTTCAGATATTCAGAAAAAGGAGGTTCCCTATGAAAGCGATACCAAAGCGAGGCGGCCTGCTCCCGGATTGTCTGCATACAAGGGAAACAGTCTCTCAGTCGGATGTCGAACAGGAGAAAGGCCGCTCACGTATAGGTGAGCGTATTAATGGGGCACCCCTCTTACGGGCCGAAGGGCTGACGCTAACGTATGCGAATACGGTGGTGGTTGAAGACTTCACTCAAGTCTTTCCACCCCAAAAGGTCACTGCCATTATCGGGCCGAACGGCTGTGGTAAATCGACCCTGCTGACAGGATTGGCTCGGCTGAAAAAACCTGCCGCCGGGCAGGTTTTATTGGACGATGTGCCACTATCCCGTAAATCGCCCAACTGGATTGCACGTAACCTGGCACTTTTATCTCAACAACCGCAGGCTCCTGAGGGGATATCTGTCGCAGAGCTGATTCGCTTTGGGCGCCAGCCATACTTACGGTGGTGGCAGCAATGGAGCCGCGACGACCAGCAGTGGGTAGAGTATTCCCTCGCGGTGACACACTTGGAGGACTATGCTCATCGCCCGCTGGCCTCCCTTTCTGGTGGTCAGCGTCAGCGAGCATGGTTAGCCATGACAATTGCACAATCCACACCGCTGCTCTTGTTGGATGAACCCACCTCTGCGCTGGATATTGGTCATCAAATTGAAGTTTTTGAGCTAATACGCCATTTATCACGTGCAGAAGGTAAAACGGTTATCATGGTGGTGCATGATCTGATGAATGCGTGTCGGTATGCCGACCATTTGATTGCGATGCATGAAGGAAAAATCATCGCAGCGGGAGCGCCTACCGATATCATGACTTCTGAACTCATGAAGACGCTTTATCATATCGACTGCGCGTTTATCACGGATCCTCTCACTCAAAGCCCACTCCTGACTCGTGTACGTTCCTGCCACTAAGGGGAGGAGTTGAGCTGTCCCAAGGGGCAATAAGTGATCATGAGTATGATGTTTCAAAAGAACAAGGCACTTGGGACGTCATCTGTTAAACGAGTATAGATTGAATGTGGTACAGATGTTAAAGGAGCACAGACGCGCTTTCCCCGACAGGTTATAATGAATAAAACTCTTCCTTTTACGGAAATGGCTCCCTATTTTATTTGAAGACGTCTAATGTGACGCAAGAGAGCAGGTCGTGAGCAGCAAGTTTTCTACCGAGCGTGTTTTAAGCGTAACTCACTGGAACGAGACGCTTTTCAGTTTTACCTGTACCCGTGAGCGTGGGCTCCGCTTCAAGAATGGGCAATTCGTAATGATTGGCCTTGAAGTGGAAGGTCGCCCGCTAGTTCGTGCCTATTCGATTGCCAGCCCAAACTATCAGGATCATCTGGAATTTTTCTCGATCAAGGTACCTGATGGCCCGCTGACTTCCCGCCTGCAACATCTGCAAGTGGATGATTCCGTTCTAGTAAGCCGTAAACCGACGGGAACGCTGGTGCTTGATGACCTGCGTGAAGGGCGGCATCTGTACTTGTTTTCAACTGGAACAGGGCTGGCTCCCTTCATGAGCCTGATTCAGGACCCGGAAGCCTATGACCGTTTCGACAAAATCATTCTGGTACACGGTGTCCGTTGGACGAGCGAGCTGGCTTACCATAAGTTCATCACTGAGACGCTGCCGACGCATGAGTATCTGGCAGACGAAATCAGGGAAAAACTCATTTATTATCCGACAGTTACACGTGACGAATTTCATACACAAGGTCGTTTGACGGACCATATTCGTAGTGGAAAGCTCGCTTCTGATATCGGATTACCTCCGCTGAGTCCCACCAATGACCGTGCGATGATATGCGGGAGCCCGGCCATGCTGGACGAGACTTCTCAGGTATTGGATGAGCTGGGCTTTCAGATTTCCCCGAGGATGGGGGAGGCTGGCGACTATGTGATTGAACGTGCCTTCGTTGAAAAATAGGAGCACGTCCATCAGCCAACAAGACCTGCCCGAGACATTTCTCTGGCAGGTCCTGGGGTAGGAAAGCGTGGCTTGGGTAGCTGCACTTTCACGTTGACAGCCTGTGAAGTAGTTATACGGCGTCTGGGCCTGTTTCACCGGTACGGATACGGATGACTTGCTCCAGCGGAGAGACAAAAATCTTGCCATCGCCGATCTTGCCTGTGTTGGCGACAGATGAGATCGCTTCGATAACCTGGTCGACCATACTATCATCTATGGCTGCTTCCAGTTTGACCTTCGGAAGAAAGTCCACCACATACTCTGCCCCTCTGTAGAGCTCGGTATGTCCTTTTTGGCGACCAAAGCCTTTTACCTCAGTCACTGTGATGCCCTGAATGCCAATTTCCGAAAGTGCTTCACGCACGTCGTCCAGCTTAAAGGGTTTGATAATCGCGGACACCAGTTTCATTGTCTGTCTTCCTTGGCTAATACGGGAATCTTTGTGTAGGCAGGAGAATATTCCCCTGACAGCTATAGAAATATACAGAAATACGAGAAATATGACTTTCCATAGTGGCTGCTTGTTTTTCTGTGCACGACCCTTTCTTATTTATGGATGCGAAGCATGAATAAGTATAGTGGCTTCTCTCACGTGGTCATATGGTGTCATGATAGCGTGAATTACGCACATAATGTCTGATGTTTGCGCTAATTTCCTCAGAATGTTTATCCTGAAAAATGATGGTCCATTCAAGGGTGCGACAAACTGAATCGTCATTCTCCCACTGGGCAGACATCATGCCATATTTCAATTAATTGTAATAATATCATTGGGTTACGATGAGTGGAGAATGGGATTGTCCTGCCGAAAATACTGACCAGACTGGATTGTCAATGGCATTTGCCTTGTGATGGTGCATCAAGTGCCGTTAAATATTTTCATTGGCACCAAATTGGTGCGTCAATGTCAGCGATCCAGGCGTATGAGTGGATACATGACCCTACACCTCTTCAGCGATGCCATCCGCTTTCTGATGAGTTATTATTGGTGTCCAAGGTAATGGTCGTAATCAAATGAGGGGTTGTGGGTAAACTGCCGATACTTTGCAAATACGCTATAGATTCATGTGTTAACGGGTACGTGAGCCAGCAGATGTACAAGTCAACAATATCGTAATGGTTAATACTTCGTAGTCTTGAGTACTTTAGAGCACGAAGTACATATCATATAGAGTATGTAGCAAGAGCATGGGCTGTAAGTCAGGCAATTCATCATTCCCGGGATCATGGCTGTAGTACAGGCAGTGCCACACACGCTTATCAAGTATTTTATGGAGTAATTATCATGTCCAATAATGAGATTTTTGGCCGCATTGCACAGCATCTGGGAGATCGCCTTTCCAACGTGTCGCAGGCTCCCGAAGAGATTCAGAAAACGGTTCAGGGTGCGATGAAAGGCGCGTTTGACCGTTTGGATCTGGTGTCTCGAGAAGACTTCGATATCATGATGGATGTTCTGACACGTACACGAGCTCGTGTAGAAGCTCTGGAAAAACGCTTGGCTGAACTTGAAGAAAAATTGCCGGCAGAAGAGCTTGCTAACAAGTAAGGGCGCGCTGGGTCGTTCTTTTCCAGTCGGCTGACTGGGGTAGGGAACTCTGATCATGAATGCCGCTGGCGCTCAATGATGCGTTATTTTATTGAGCAGTGCGTTTCATTTTGTACCAGCGGTGGCGGCACATTATGATCAGACGATGAATGTGTATTTCTGACATCCTGCATGCCTGTTTCTCATCTCAAGTAGAAAGTCCTTTCCCGCTTTTCCTGCCAGACGTGTTAAGGTGCACCCTTTGTGGCTTACACTGTACTTCCTTTCAGGGAGTGCCGGGCCAGCAAGTTATCACTATTTCCGGTTTTGATCGCGCCCATGGGCGCTCTTTTGAATGGTACAAAAATGTCCTCATCTTCCCCCGTCGAGTTGACATTGCGTGGTGTGATTCTGGGTGCACTCATCACAATTGTTTTTACTGCAGCCAATATATATCTGGGCCTGAAGGTGGGTCTGACCTTCGCCTCGTCTATTCCTGCATCGGTCATATCCATGGCGGTCCTGCGCTATTTTCGAGGATCGAACATTCTCGAAAATAATATGGTGCAGACCCAGGCTTCTGCGGCAGGTACGTTGTCATCCGTTATTTTTATCCTTCCCGGGCTATTAATGATGGGCTATTGGAGTGGCTTCCCCTTTTGGCAAACCACTTTTATCTGTGCCACGGGCGGTATTCTTGGTGTCCTGTTCACGATTCCTCTTCGCCATGTCATGGTTGTACAAAGTGATCTTCCTTATCCGGAGGGAATTGCTGCGGCCGAAATCCTGCGTGTTGGCAGTCCGACCCAAAATACAGAAGGCGTTTCCGATCATCACAATAAATCGGGGGTTGAGGATGGACGCGCGCTCCCCGGTGGCCGTGAATTGGTGGTTGGAAGTGGTATTTCTGCATTGTTTGCGCTGGCTACCAGTGGCTTTCGATTATTGACGGATTCAGTCACATATTGGGTGACTGCTGGGCGTACCGCTTTCCAGTTTTCGACGGGATTCTCGCTGGCGATGGTCGGAGCCGGCTATTTGATGGGAATTCGTGGTGGGATTGCGACCCTCGTGGGTATCGTTTTCAATTGGGAAGTCGTCGTTCCCTGGGTGATGCACCACACTGCTAATCCTGCAGGAATATCTCCTTCTGATCTTGCTATGCAGGTGTGGTCTTCTCAAGTACGCTTTATGGGGGCAGGTGTTATTGGTGTTGCAGCCATCTGGACGCTGTTGACGTTGCTGAAGCCCATGTTTCTGGGTGTTGTCAGCTCTTTGAAAGCGGTCAGCAAGGTGGACGTCGGACAGTCACGAATGGATCGTGATCTTTCCCCACGCCTGGTCGGGGGGCTCTCTATTCTGCTGCTCCTGGCCCTGTTGGTTATCTTTTATCAGTTTCTTCATCATGCAGCGCCCACTCTATCCGTTACGGTGCTATGGGCAACAGTTATTGCCTGTACCCTGTTTGCCTTTATCTTCGGATTTCTAGTGGCTGCAGCCTGTGGTTATATGGCGGGGCTGATTGGCTCTTCCAGTAGTCCCATTTCAGGTATCGGTATCATTGGCGTGATTCTGGTCGCTCTAGTGATTCTAGCCTTGCAACATCTTGTAGGGAGCCTGGGGCCTGATGGCACTCATTTGGCTATTGCTCTGACTCTTTTCACGACCTCAATCGTGATTTGTATGGCGGCTATATCCAACGATAATCTACAGGATTTGAAATCAGGCTACCTGATCGGTGCCACACCCGCCAAGCAGCAGATCGCATTGATTATTGGCTGTGTTGTTGGTGCATTGATTATTGCTCCTGTACTGCAGTTGTTGTACGAAGCCTATGGCTTCACTGGAGCCATGCCTCATCCGGGCATGGATACTAGTCAGGCGCTGGGAGCACCTCAGGCGACACTGATGACGGCAATCGCTGATGGTATTTTCCACCATCAAATGCAGTGGGGCATGTTGTTTGACGGCATCGTTGTCGGCATTGTGGTGATTATCATTGATTCACTTCTACGTCGTACCGGTCGTGCAAGCCTTCCTGCCATTGCGGTAGGTATGGGAATCTATCTACCTGCCAGCGTGAATATGCCGCTGATTTTTGGGGCCTTTATTTCCTGGTTGGTCACTGTTCGCCTGAGATCAAGGGCCAAGCGTTTGGGTGAATCGGTTGAGCGTGTCAGCGATCGCCCCAAACGTCGTGGCGTACTGTTGGCCTCAGGATTGATCGTGGGTGAAAGTCTTGTGGGCATCCTTATTGCTGTATTGATCGGTGCGACAGGGAATGAAGCACCGTTGGCACTCGTCGGTAACAGCTTTGCCGGAATATCACAGGTTCTTACGCTGATCCTGTTCTTCCTGTTCTGTGTCTGGCTGTACCGTTATATTCTTCGTTATCGTATTAAATAATATTTGGCTTTGATTTAGCTGAAGATTCGCATTTTTCTATTTATTCCTGCTTCAAAATGAGGGCTAGCGGTCGATAAAAGATTCCAGAAACATAAAAGGAATCAACATGTCGATCGCTATCATACAAAGCCGGGCCTTGGTAGGGCTTGATGCGCCCTTGGTGCAAGTAGAAGTACATATCTCCAATGGTTTGCCCGGGCTAGCCATTGTCGGATTACCTGAAACGGCGGTCAGGGAAAGCCGTGAACGGGTGCGTAGTGCTTTGTTGAATGCGGGGTTGGACTATCCGGCCCGGCGTATCACCCTCAATCTCGCGCCGGCAGACCTTCCAAAGGAAGGGGGTCGCTTTGATCTTCCCATCGCGGTAGCCATGATGATGGCCTCAGGACAAATCGATTCTTCTTCGATGAATAGCATCGAGTGCGTTGGAGAATTGGCGCTGGATGGTAGTGTTCGTTCCGTCGGCTCGATTCTTCCTGTTGCGCTAGCAGCCAAAAAACGAGGGGCGGCGTTGATGGTGGCGCAAGAGGATGCCCACGAAGCAGCCTTGGTGGAAGGTTTAGTGGTTCTTGCCGTTAGCCATCTCAGGGAGGTTGTTAGTCATTGTCGAAAGCAACGCCCCCTTACACCTCTTTCTACCACACATCTTTCGCCGGCTATACATGTTTCACCTGATCTTTCTGATGTACGCGGTCAATTCCAGGCTCGCCGTGCGTTGGAGATAGCCGCTGCAGGAGGGCATAACCTTCTGTTTGCAGGCCCTCCTGGTACGGGTAAAAGCATGTTGGCTTCACGTTTGCCCGGACTCCTTCCTCCATTGTTAGCCGAGCAGTGTCTGGAAGTGGCCGCTATACGGTCTCGCTCAGGGATGCCGCCTACGCAGGAATGGGGCATTCGTCCTTTTAGAACACCGCACCACGGTACCACGGCAGCCGCTCTCATCGGTGGCGGTAGCCCGCTGGTGCCCGGAGAAATCACACTGGCACATCATGGTGTCCTTTTTCTTGATGAACTTCCCGAGTTCGAGCGTCGTGCGCTGGAAGGGTTAAGAGAACCAATGGAGATGCAAGTGGTCTCAATAGCACGCGTCGGGCGACAGGCGGTATTTCCAGCGGCCTTTCAGCTTATTGCTGCGATGAATCCATGCCCGTGCGGGCATCTGGGAGATTCGCGAAGAGCCTGCCGTTGTAGCACGAGTCAAATTCAACGCTACCGTGCTCGAATATCCGGCCCATTACTGGATCGTATTGATCTTCAAGTGGAGGTTGTTGCGGCATCTGCTGAAGTGCTGGCAGCGCAAAAGCCCGGTGAAGCATCTGATGTGGTGCGTCTGAGAGTTATCAAGGCGCGTGAACGGCAGGCAATGCGGGGCGTGCTAAATGCACGATTGGCAATTCCGGCGCTGGAAGCCGCGTGTCGTCTGGATGATACCGAACGCAATTGGCTGGCACACTCTCTGGATCGTCTAGGATATTCGACTCGCAGTTATCATCGGGTTCTACGCGTTGCATTGACGATTGCAGACCTGGAACAATCGGAGCAACTTACCCGAGAGCATTTGCTTGAAGCATTGGGCTATCGTCAATTGGATAAACTTCTGCGGGGTGAAGAACATTAGCAGGAAAAATATTTACGTGTGAAAACCCGCATCAAGGGTTGCCAGTTACGTTCACGTGGTGCATTGTTATAGCATAATCATTGCTTTTATCCTTTTTTAAGTGCTTTTTCTGCGCCATTTTTACCTTTTTATCCTTTATTACTCTTAATTTTTACCATGAAATATTTATACGGCGTTTTATTTTCGGTTTTTTTAATGTCACCGTTAATTGTCAAAGCCAATGCGGATCAGTTGGTTCAATACCCTGATGGCTTACATGTGAGCACACCCGGGGCGGGCGCTTTTCCAACAGCCCAACGTCTTGCGAAAGAGGCACCGGGTATCAATATAGACGTATTGGCGCTGGCACTCTCAGCCATGCGTTGCGCTCAGGCACATGGGCAAGGCGTTGATGCACATCGGTTGGCGGTAATTGACTATAGTCGATCCTCGCGCACGCCCCGTCTATGGGTATTTGACCTTCCACATCGTAAGTTGCTCTTTCATGAATTGGTTGCCCATGGCTCAGGGTCTGGGGGGGATATCCCCGATCGTTTTTCCAACAAGAATGATTCACATGCTTCCAGTCTGGGCCTTTATCTGACAGGGGATACCTATCAGGGACACAATGGTATTTCCTTGCGTATGGATGGGTTGGAACCGGGCTATAACAGTGCAGCCATGGAACGCGATATCGTTCTGCATGGGGCTACATATGTGAATGGCCAAATCGGTAGTGAGCTGGGCAGGCTTGGTAGAAGCTGGGGCTGTCCTGCGGTACCAAAACCACTGGCAAGACCCATTATTGATGTCATGAAGGACGGGCAATTCCTTTTTGCTTATTATCCGGAGAAAGCATGGCTGCTACGTTCTTCTATCGAACGTTGTGCTGCGGCAAGGCTGGCTCAGGAAAGTAACCAGAGCATTGTCAATACGCTTGCGGAGCGTTGAAACTCAGGGTCACAGGACTCGTGGAACCTGTCAGCGTAGTAGAGCCCTGTGCCCTGATGTCGGCTTAAGCTTTCGTATCCCACAGGTCCCAATGTGAGGGAGTGAGCGCATCCTCTACCGTGGTGATTCGCAAAATGTGACCCAATGCAGGGTGCGGTGGGCGATGTACAATCACGTCTTTTGCCAGTAGGGCTTTTTGTGCATTGCTTGCGTCTTCGGCACTCTGAAATCGTACGGCGACAAAATTGGTGGCACTTGGCAGGACTTCCAGCCCTTTACTTTCAAGAAGTGCCGTCAGTTGGGCTCTATTTTTCTTGACCTGTTCGATATGGGCATGTACTTCATCCTGCTCCAGGACCATCATTTCGGCAATTGCGAGTGAAACCGAGGCGACGGAATAGTGTATGCGTGCTTTCATCAGAAGCTGGATAACATCTTCGTTTGCAATAGCGTACCCAACACGTAGCCCTGCCATCCCATAGGCTTTTGAAAACGTACGTAGCCGGATAGCGCCTTCAATTGGCGTATTGTCCTTTTCTTCCTGAAATTCGTGATAAGCCTCGTCCAGAATTAAAGTCGTATCTGCAGGGAGGCGGTCCTTGAAGGTGCGAATCTCGGCGCTGGAAAACAGGTGTCCGCTTGGGTTGTCAGGATTGGCGAGATACACGACACGGGCCTTGTGTTGTTGTGCAGCCTCAACCAATGCATCCAGGTTTGGTGCCAGTAGACCAGGCCCTTCTTTATAATGTGGTTCGATCAGTTGGCATCCTGTGCTTTGGGCAAAATAACTGAAAGTGGGATATGTGCCTGCTGCAGCGATAGCAATATCGCCCGGTTCACAGAATGCTCTCAGGCATAGTGCAATCAGGCTGTCTGCCCCTGCATCTACAATGATCTGATCTGCCTGAATATCAAGTAGCGCGGCAAGTGACTGCCTCAGATCATAACACTGAGAGTCGGAATAGCGGCGTGCCAGGGCGGCTACATTATCGCCATACATTTTGCGCAGCGACTTATGAGGCATATCGAGCCCTTCATTTGAACCCAATTGGTGTTGCAGGTGCCGCCCGAGTTTTCGCTCCAATGCTGCCAGCCCGGGGAATGGATTGTGTGGACCTTCACGGTCCAAATGTGCTGCAAAGGAACGCATATCTCCTCCGATATATCTGCTCGGGAAAACCCTATAAAAGCGCGACCCGATAGGTAAATTGTGTAGGTGGTGAATTCGACCCGATATTCCGACGTTTTCAATCCTGATTTGCGTTATCGACCCTCAATTCATCACTGTCAAAAGTACCGTGCGTTTCCAGTGACAAAGGGCGCTGCCCCGGATGATAGAAGCGCATTTCGAGCCGATAGGGGTAGAGTGTCTTGTGGGGTAAGCGGATTGGCATACGGTTGAACATTCTTGCTTGAAGAAGCCATTGATTGCTTTCGAGACCTTCGTTGTCCTTGGGTGCCCACGCGACGACGTGCGGCGCATGATCCAGATGAAGCAACCCATACACCAACGCGTTTCGAAGCTGTTCTGAACGGATGGGCGCATGTTTTGCCTCTGCATCGGGGCCATAAATGAGAGGTGGGCTTACCATAATGAGCTGATTGGATGCATCCTTGCCCCAGTGAGCCGCGGCTGCCAGCTTGAGCGCCATCTCGGCACCGGTTTGCGTAATCGCATTCTGATGGCGCATCTGAGGGGGAAGCGCATTGCTGATACAGCCGGATAATGTCAGCACTATCAGGCCAAGCAAAGTCGGCAGGAGGGGTCGGATAACCTTGTGAAATCGATTCATTTTCGCCACCATGCCCAAGCCAATGTCAACCAGCCAATAATCAGTAGAGTTCCCCCCACTGGTGTTACAAATGCGAAGGGCATCAGATTAGTCAGCGCCAGCAGGTAGAGTGAACCGGAGAATAGTAGGGTACCAATAATCCAGCAGCCCAGTGTTAGACGTGGCAGTTCTTCAGAGTTCCAACCAGCCAATAGCCCCATGAGTGCGATAGTCTGCCACATTTGATAATGAACACCCGTTTGATAGGCATTCAGCATTTCTGCGCTGAGTCTGTGGCCAAGTGCATGTGCACCAAATGCACCAAGAATAATCGATAAAGCGCCACTTAACGCGGCCAGAACCCAATAGGGGCGGCGATGATCGGTTGACACGGGGAACCTCGTTATTCGCTGATATTCGAATCCCTTGATAAGACAAGGTATCATAGCGCCTTTCAGACCATTAAGCAGTGTTCACTTGTTTTTTTGGTTGGAACAAGTGAAGTATTTCAGTCAATCTTTCATGGTCAGTCGGAGTAATGTACTTCGGGAGGATGTGCATCATGCAACTTTTATTGAATGGTGAAATGCGGGACGTTGATGCGAAAACAGTCGCCGAACTCGTATCCAAACTGGATCTTCAGGGGCGACGTATTGCTGTTGAAGTCAACGAGCGAATCGTTCCTAGAGCCAAGCATGCCGATACACCCATCAAAGCATCGGATCGCATCGAGATTGTTCATGCCATCGGTGGTGGTTAATGACTTTGCGCATGTTAATGACTGTGTGCTCATTAACAATGAAGTGCACGATGTAATTCGATGATGTGATACCACCGGTGTGACTCTGGACCTGGCGGGCGTTTGGACAAGATGGTCAACACTATGAATCTTCAACCCCATGAATCTTCAACCCCAGGGATCATCAATATTATGGATGATCAGCACTATAGGCTTCACCATTTCACGTCGTCCCATGAATCGCTTCAAAGAGAACGATGTTCAATAGAGCGACGATAAGTAATACCCGGAATGTAAACATGTGTGTAAATCACTCAAAGTGTTAAAACATTCAGGTGTGAAATACATTGGAATGTAGAGCGTTTGAATATAAAACACCGCTCGCCTCTCAGGAGATTCGAATGAATACCCCCCTTTCGCAGAAAACAACCGTTCCTGCTGATACTTCACCACTGATGGCACCTCTGACCATCGCAGGTCGGGAGTTTGGCTCACGCTTGCTGGTGGGTACCGGTAAATACCGTGATCTGGATGAAACAGCGGCTGCCATCAAGGCGAGTGAAGCCGAGATCGTGACGTTTGCCGTACGCCGGGCCAATATTGGACAGGATCCGGATGCACCCAACCTGCTGGACGTGATTAGTCCCGACCGCTATACCCTTCTTCCCAACACAGCGGGTTGCTATAACGCACGCGATGCGGTGAGAACCTGCCAACTGGCCCGGGAGCTGCTGGATGGCCATTCGTTGGTCAAGCTTGAAGTCCTGGGTGATGAAAAAACGCTTTACCCCAATGTGGTAGAGACGCTCAAGGCCGCTCGTGAGCTGATCGATGATGGCTTCGATGTCATGGTCTACACCAGTGATGACCCTATTGTCGCTGCCGAGCTTGAGTCCATGGGGGTTAGCGCTGTGATGCCCTTGGGGTCCCTGATCGGTTCCGGCCATGGCATTCTCAACCCTTATAATTTATCCCTTATTATCGACGCCGCTCGTATTCCGGTACTGGTAGATGCAGGTATTGGCACGCCCTCGGATGCTTCTCTTGCGATGGAAATGGGCTGCTCTGGCGTTCTGATGAACTCAGCCATTGCACATGCCCGTGACCCGATCATGATGGCCAGTGCCATGCGTAAGGCTATCGAGGCAGGCCGTGAAGCATTCCTTGCCGGTCGAATGCCGCGTAAGGCCTATGCGGCGGAGGCGTCTTCTCCACATGAAGGACTTATTCAATCGTGAATTCAGACAAGGATACTGCCGCGAGTGCAGAACCCCGTGAACTATCTTCCGATAGGCAGGAAGAAGTGAAACATTCTGCAGATAGCCTCACAGGCAATCTCGATGAGATCAAGTCAGAGGCGTCAGATGTAAATCAGGAAAGACACCGTGGCATCAAAAGCTATGTGCTTCGGGCAGGGCGCATGACTGCTGCCCAGCAACGAGGTCTGGAGCAAGTATTTCCTCGGCTGGGTCTGACACTGGATCAGGGGCGTCTTGATCTGGATAAAGAGTTTGGCAGGGAGGCGCCCAGGGTGGTTGAAATCGGCTTCGGCATGGGGGCTTCGTTGCTTGAGCAGGCCCGTGCCATGCCTGAAAAGGATTTTATTGGTATTGAAGTGCATCCTCCCGGGGTAGGTAAGTTGCTGGACGAAATTGACAAGGCCGGAATCACTAACCTGAGAGTATTTCGTGAGGACGCGCTGAAGGTACTGGATGATTCCCTTCCGGCACACTCCATTGATCTGGTGCAGTTGTTCTTCCCGGATCCATGGCCCAAAAAGAAACATCATAAGCGTCGTATTGTGCAGATGCCTTTCGTGAAACGTATTCACCGCGTTCTTAAGGAGGGAGGGGCATTTCATATGGCGACCGATTGGGAGGCCTACGCAGAACACATGAGTGAGGTTATGCAAGCCGCAAGTGGTTTTGTAAACACGGCTGAATCAGGGCTTTACGTGGAACGTCCGGCATCCCGGCCATTAACCAAGTTCGAGGCAAGAGGCGAACGCCTTGGGCATGGGGTATGGGACCTTATTTATCGAAGTGTGCCTTATGAAGGAGAGGCGTCCTGACGCCTGACAGATAAATCATGCGGTATTTTCGCCATCGTGATAGAACTACCACTGCCTTTCCAGATAAAGAGGGACAGGTGGATTCCTCACGTTATTTTGACAGTCATAATCGGCCACTCATGCTGAACCGTTTCATTATCGTCACGGTCATCACGATTGTTGTAGCGCTGGGGTACATGGGGAATTATTACCTTGGCGAGAATACCGGCAAGCATACGACCTGGTATGCCCTGCCTCTCATGTGCTCCCCCTTCCATTCACGTTGTATGGCATATACAGGCGTTAGTGAACGGCTCGGGTTGCGACTGCACAGCGAGGGCAATGGGATTGTGCAGGCCGACGCTTTCTCAAGCAATCTGGATAACCCACAGTTCGAGTTTCGTTTATTAAGCCTTGGACAAGGGCCTGCTCGAATCATGAAAGGTGTACGAGTTATCAATGACCATCAGGCTCAAATGCAGCTTTCCGTGGATGAATGTGTCTCTTCTGTAGTCAGATGGCGTATAGAGCTTCGGGCCAAAGCAGGTAATCGTCTAATCGGCACATGGACAGATATCTCTCGTCCCTGCGTGCATTAATGTCGGTAAGAGGGCGGCTTATAGGTTGATTCTCCACTCGAATTATGAACATGCTGAATGAATGTCCACAATTGACAAGCCCCTCTTATGTCTGCATGTGCATAACTCTGCATGTATAAAGGCACAGTAAAGACTAAAATGCATAATTATTTTGTTTTTATTATTCAATGGGTTATACGTTTTTTTAGTCTTTTTATAAAAATGGCATTGGACAAATGAAGCTTTTATGGTTCTAGGAACCCACAGCAGAGTGGAATTACAAAATAACTGTCCACCAAGTTATCCACAGGAAGTTGTGTTTATACACGGGAATAGCCTGTGAATAACTTCTTTCTTTATTTTGTCGGTTTAGCTGCCATCAGGTTCAGGTGTTTGCCGCTTTAGTGACCTTTTGTTTTTCCACTGATGAGCTTCATGCCCCATCAACATTAATGACCCTGCCAGTATCAGGGCAGCACCCGGCCAGAAGGTCAGACTCGGAATCCCTCCAAATACAAGCCAACCCAATATCAGGTTAAGTGGTAGTTTGAAATCATCAAAAGGCTGGAGATAAGCAGCATCGGCCAACGAATAGGCACGCGTGAGGAAATACTGGGAGGCCGCTGTGCAAACGCCTGCAAGGATAAGGATTATCCAGTTTCCTGAATGCGGTAGTCCATCGCCGGAAGAGGCATATAGTGCCAGATTAATAGGTGTCAGCATTAGCATTAGATAGATGGCAATGCTTGAGGCACTTTCAGTACGTGTGAGCACTTTGGTAATCAGTGACGTTCCCGCCCACAGGCCCGCTGAAAGGACAGGGAGTAGAGAGTAGAGGCTGAATGCCTGTGACCATGGCCTGATAATGATGATAGCGCCTACAAACCCAATGACGGCTGCCATGATTCGGGCAGGGTTAACGTGCTCGCGTAAAAACAGCGAGGCACCTGCCAGTACAAAGAACGGGGAGGTCATGACCAGCGCGATAGCTTGCCACAGAGGGACATGCGCTAGCGCAATAATCCACACTTGTACCCCTCCCGCTGCCATTAATACTCGCAATAAATGCATCCAGGGGTGGTGTGTTTTCAGCGCCTGTATCCCTAGACGATAGAGCAGCGGAAAGGAGAAAAGAGTTGCCAGCAGATATTGCCAAAAGGCAATAGACGCTGAACCGATGCCTTCCACCATACCTGCCCATTGCACCGTAATATTGACGCCAGCATAGCTGATGGCTGCCAAAATCATGAGTAGTGCACCCTGAACAAAATGAGATGAGTGAATGGGAGAGTAATTCGATGATGGCACATGCACCTCTCTTGGCAACGATTTGATCGTTAACACCGTGGTTCGCAAATAGTGGTGGAAAAATGTTTTTTACGGCGCGAAGGAGGGGCCTACCTGTGATGTGCAGCCGGGCTCTGGAATGGGACCTTGCGCGCTCTCTCTCATCCGGACTTTTACCGTCGGCGTTGGAATTACACCAACTCTGCTGACCCTTGAAAGGCATGATATTCATGATTCAAGGCGCTCGCGGGCTTCAGGCCGTGCCTGTTACCGCCGGTGGGGAGTTTCACCCCGCCCCGAGAACGTCTCCTCTACAAGCCAAAAACAGTCTGTATGTCATCACTGTGGAGCGGCTTGTCAGAGGAGGGAGCTAAACACTGTTATCATTAACAGTAATGGCTCCAAAGGTAAAAAGGCAAGGCTTATCAAGCCTTGCCTTTTATCATATCGCATCAAACAAGAGGATTACTGGTCGTCGTTATCCTGTTGATCGGTGCTTTTTTGATCATTGTCGTCGGTTGGGTTAACCGCCATCAGATCTACCTTGAAGATCAGTGTTTCATTGGGGCCAATAGGACCTACGCCCGCCGGGCCATAAGCCAGGTTGGAGGGGATATAGATTTCCCACTGGTCTCCCGGACGCATCATTTTCAACGCTTCCTGCCAGCCGGGGATCACTTCATTTACCTTGAAGGTAACCGGTTGTCCGCGTTTGTAGGAGCTGTCGAACACGGTGCCGTTGATCAGACGCCCTTCATAATTGACGCGAACGGTATCATCTCCAGTGGGTTTTGCACCCTTGCTGTCGCCCGATTTAAGTACTTTGTATTGCAGACCATCCGCGGTAGTTTTAACGCCGTCTTTCTTGGCATTGTCGGTCAGGAACGCTGCGCCCGCTTTCTGGTTGTCCTGACTGGACTGCTCTTGTTTCTGACGCTGTTTCTGAATCTGCTGCTGTTGGAACTGGCTCAGCACTTGCTGTGCCTGATCCTGTGTCAGCTTGGTATCGCGATCAGCATAAACATCGTCCATCGCCTGTTTGAAAGAGTTCAGATCGAGCGAAGGATCAATCTGTTTCAGGTTCTGGGCAACACTCATCCCGATACTGTAACCGACTTTCTGATCAGTGGTTTTGGGTGCGGCATTCGAAGACGCATTGCCGTCCTGATCGGATGAATGTGAGCAGCCCGCGAGAGCTGCTATCAGAACACCTGTTGCTGCGGCGCTCACCAGCTTTTTCATGAAAACTCCTTGAGTAAAACCTTTCATAAGACAAGGTGCCAAGGCACCTTACACTGGGCATAGTACCCGTTAGATCATTGTTATCAAAAAACGTTATCAAAAATCACATTACCATTCAGGGGTATGAGTACTGAAATCATGGAATAGTTCCCGTTCCCCACAATCTTCCGTACACCATTACCCTGAAGATGAAAACTGTGTCAGATCTTATCACGGGCGAAATGATCAGGTCATTTATTCGCTGCCATTCCCCTCATTTGTGGTGTCAGTGTCTGCGATGTCTGTGTCGCTTGCCTTCAACCCGCTGGGGTATATTCACGATGGGCAATGGGTATTTGTATAGCGAGGATATCGTTACAAAGGCTCATCTAGAGTGTTAGCGCTTTTTCCCTTATGGTTTCGATCATTTTTTCATATTTCTCGCCGAGTGTTCCTTGCCATTGAGCCCAAAGCGATTCATTGGGTATCTCTTTTTTCCATGGAATGAGTGCCAACTGATGCAATGTTTCCTTCTCGGCTTCAAGCTCGGCGTCCTTTATTTTCTGACGAAGGGGTAGAAGCCGTGGCTCTGCTTCAGAAACAGGTTTTAAACATCGGCGTAGCTCCCGCAGGCGAGCCGTTATCTGCCGCTGCCATTCATGCACATCCTGTAAAGGTTCCAATGATATTGGAGACTCCTGATGGCGTTCCAACCAGCATAACCAAAGCAGCTCCGGTACAT
The DNA here is from genome assembly GCF_051251085.1 of Cernens ardua. Classification (NCBI taxonomy): domain Bacteria; kingdom Pseudomonadati; phylum Pseudomonadota; class Gammaproteobacteria; order Oceanospirillales; family Halomonadaceae; genus Cernens; species Cernens ardua. The sequence continues at coordinate 172,813 of NZ_JBPCZH010000003.1, read as the reverse complement.
CGATACCTGCTTCATCCTGAAGAGTCAGTGCTGTAGCTGAAACCCCTGGCAGGCTATAGAGCCTTAATGCAAATTGCCAAAGGGCGGATACGCGCTGTTCGTCTATTGCATCCTTCTCCGGTATATCGTTAGGCGAAAGCGTTGTAGATGAGACTCCGTCAGAGCCTGAAGATATCGTCATGAAAAGCCTCTTTGTCGTTACGATAGGGGGCTATAACGTGGGCGAGACAGTCCGGCTACTTGCCATCGTTCATCCGACGAACGTTCGTTATTTGAACGCGCATTATTTAAACGTTCGTTGTCCAAGAGAGTTAGCCCGTTCGAATCACCTTATTCTGATGTAGAATGACACGAAACTCTATAAAACACTGGTGAATAGGTGTGGGTTAACCGACTTTGTGGATGCCTTGGATGTAGGGGCTGGCCTGTTTCCGTGATCCTTTCAAGATCTCACGGGGATCAGTGTGTAGCCCCGACTATACCCTCTATTCACCGTAATTTGCTGTAACGCTGAGGTACTCATGATCGCACTTCGCCAATTATCGCTCCTTCGGGGCGGTGTCACGCTTATCGAGGATGCCAACCTGATCATCAATGATGGTGAAAAGGTGGGGATCGTCGGGCCCAATGGAGCGGGGAAGTCGACACTTTTCAAGCTGTTGTTGGGTGAAATGGGTGCGGATAAAGGTGACTGCGAAATCACCAATGGTACTCGTATCGCCCATATGGCCCAGGAAATACTGGCGCGCGATCGTTCCATTACCGAATATGTGCTGGATGGCGATCATCGTCTGCGCGAGATAGAGCACGATATGGAAACGGCGCTCGCTCAAGGTGATGATCTCCGTTATGCAGAGTTGTTGGGCGATTATGAACAGCACGATGGTTATAGCGCCCCCTCCCGTGCACAACGACTATTGGTGGGGTTGGGCTTTACACAAGCGGATCTTGAACGTCCGATGAGCGATTTCTCTGGTGGTTGGCAGATGCGTGCCAATCTGGCCAGAACCCTCTTCATGCCCTCCGACTTGATGTTGCTCGATGAACCTACGAACCACTTGGATCTGGATGCGCTGTTTTGGCTGGAACAGTGGCTGGTCAAATATCCCGGAACGCTGCTGCTGATTTCACACGACCGCGACTTCCTTGATGGTGTCTGTGGGCGGATTTTGCACTTTGATCATCGCCATTTGGTGCTGTACAGCGGTAACTATTCTTCCTTTGAACGAATGCGCGCCGAGCAATTGGCGAGTCGTGAATCCGAACGTGCGAAACAGGAAGCACGCAAGGCGGAACTGGAAGATTTCGTGCGGCGTTTTCGTGCCAAGGCGACCAAGGCGCGGCAGGCCCAGAGTCGCTTGAAAATGCTGGAACGCATGGGTGAAATAGCCCCGTTGCGTGCGGAGTCCCCCTTCACTTTTCGCATTCAGGCGCATGAGAAAATTTCTACCCCGCTGCTCTCGCTGGATCAGGCGAGCGTGGGCTATCAGGGGGCGCCTCTGTTAGAGAATGTGCGGCTTTCCCTGTCTCCCGGTGATCGTATTGGCCTGCTTGGTCCTAACGGTGCGGGTAAATCCACGTTGATCAAGGCCCTTACAGCGTCACTCCCCTTGTTGGCGGGAGAACGTGTGACCGGTGAACATCTTAAATTGGGCTACTTTGCACAGCATCAGGTGGATACGCTTGATCTTTCGACCAGCCCATTTGTACACATTCAGCGTATGTCCCCCATGGCATCGGAGCAGGAAATACGTAACTTTCTTGGGGGGTATGATTTCAAAGGGGATGATGCCTTTGCGCAGGTAGAAAACTTTTCGGGGGGTGAAAAAGCCAGATTGGCCCTGGCTATCATCGCATGGCAAAAACCCAACCTGCTACTGCTGGATGAGCCGACCAACCACCTTGACCTTGAAATGCGAGAAGCATTAACCGATGCGCTGACTCAATTCGAAGGCGCGGTCGTGATTGTTTCCCACGACCGCCACTTGATGCGCTCTACCGTTGACCGCTTCTGGTGTGTTGCAGATGGCAATATCTCCCCATTTGATGGAGACCTTGAGGACTATCACCGTTGGTTGAAAACACGTCAGTCGTCAGCCAAAACTCAGTCTCAGTCTCAGTCTCAGTCTCAGTCTCAGTCTCATGTCACAGGAGCAGGAGCAGGAGCAGGGCAATCTGCGCGCACATCGCCATCATCGTCAGTCTCTGATGGTGAAGCCTCTCATGAAGCCCATGCATCAGAAGATGTGACGGAGACAAGTGAAGGAGCACAAGAGGGCGTTTCTTCAAAACAGGCTGCTTCACAGGCAGAGGAGCCCCGTGTTGACAAGCGTCAGCAACGTAAGGAAGCCGCGGCTCAACGAGCCCAGCTCAAACCCTTGACCAAGGCTCGTGATGCTGCAGAGAAAAAAATGACGTCATTGCAGGAAAAGTTATCAGTACTTGAAGAACAACTGGGGGATGATGCTCTTTACCGTCCAGAGAACAAGGAAAAACTGGTCGAGTTAACACGTGAGCGTGGTGACATTGGCGCCGCACTGGAAGAAGCTGAGCTTGTATGGCTTCAAGCTGAAGAAGCGTTGGAAGAAGCCAGAGCCTGATTGAAGATGTTCCGCATGATACGGGGGCAGACAGAGAGGGTATTGAAGGATAAGCTTTTACGATTAGCGTGTGGCAAGTCACAAATACTCAAGGAGAGAGACCATGCAAAACAATCGACATCGATTTCTTACCACGGTCACCGATCAGAACACTTCCACGAGGGGAGAATGCAGCATCAAAGCAGGCAAAGTGAAAGCGTTAGCATTGTGCTCTGTCGGAATCTCCGCTGCTATGATGCTGACTGCATGTTCGAAAGCCCCGAGTCATCGTGATGTAGAACACGCTCACACTACGCCGCCGGCAGTGACGCAATCTTCTTCGCAGTCCTCGGCACAGGCAGGAGCATCAGGCTCTGCCAATTCTGCGGGAGCATCCGCGAAGAAAGGCTCGGGTGCATTTACATCAAGTCAGATGTCCAGTCACCCTGCCTCATCGTCAGCGAGCCAGGGAGCTTCCGACTCCGCATCAAATGCGTCTGTCTCAACATGTCAGCCCAACGAGCTCACGCTGAAGCGTGTAAGCGGTGACGCAGGCATGGGTTCCGTGTATGAAGGCATTGCATTTACCAATACGGGGCATCATGCCTGTATCTTATCGGGCACCCCGGGTGTACAAAGGGTGACGACGTCAGGCGAAAAGATCAGGCCCAATGTAGCTGCCAAGCCAGCGACTAAACAATCCGGTAAAGATGTTCAGGGAGGCAGTATTACGTTGCAGCCCCAGCAATCCGCTTATGTCACATTAGGATTGAATAACCTGGCACCGGACGGATCGCCTTATGTACCAAAACAATGCAAGGCCGCCAGGCTGGCAGAGGTACAATTTACCTGGCAGGGCAGTCATTCAGTGGCTCACATGAAGCAGCCTGGGTATGGATGTACAACGGGGATTGATAAATTGCAGGTACAGCCATTTACGAGCCAAAAGCCCGCTGTATAGACCTCTATGAGCGGCAGGATGATATCCCTCATAGAAACGCCAGCACTTCGACAAAAACGAGCGCTGGCGTTTCTTGTTGGGATGAAGTCTTTGTTCCTGTGATGGGGCGTGTATTGCCCTTTATGGATGTATTTGCTTTCTGTCAGCTTTCCAGCATAAAGGTGACAGGGCCATCATTCAGTAATTCGACTTTCATGTCAGCGCCAAATTGACCACTTTGTACTCGAGGATATTGCTCACGCGCTTTCTTGAGCAATAGATTGAAGAGTTGCTGGCCGTGCTCGGGCGTGGCGCCTTGAGAAAAGCCCGGGCGTAGCCCCCTGGACGTATCGGCAACCAGCGTGAATTGGGACACCAACAGGAGTTCTCCACCGCTCTTGGCTAGCCCCAGGTTCATTTTGTCGTTTTCATCAGAAAAAATGCGGTAATTGAGTAGTTTGTGCAGAATTTTATCGACCTGGGCTTCACCGTCTTCTTTTTCCACCCCTATCAACGCCAACATGCCGTGGCCGATTGCCGCAATTTTTTCTCCTTCGACTGTGACTGATGCGTGTGTGACACGCTGAATCAAGGCTTTCATGTGAATTGTTCATTCCTTTTTGTGACAAGCAGTGCCGTAACTGGATATGGAAACTCTCTGATGAGTATTTCGTCTTGGCACTGAGGACAGGTGTCGAACTCTGATAATGACGTTTACCACCAGGACCAGAAGTGGTGTGCCGGGCCTTTCCCCTTACCAACCTCAAGCCGGGCTGAAGCCAAGAGCGCTTCCGTCATGAATGCTTTGGCATCCCGCATTGCTTCGCCCGTCGTGGCTCGTTGAGGGAGTAATGCAGCCACGGCTGAGGCCAATGTGCAGCCGCTTCCATGCAGATTGGGTGTTTCTACTCGAGGAACCGAAAGCCACTCTACCTTACCTTCAACCAGCATCACATCTGGGCTTTCTGCCCCTCTTAGATGCCCTCCTTTTAACAAAATATTAGCGGGGCCCAGCTGTTTTAATGCGGGTAGCATTGAGGCCATGGCATTTTTATCCTTGGGGGGCTTGGTTCCCAATAATGCCGCTGCTTCCGGCAGGTTGGGCGTGATGACATCCGCTAGCGGCACAAGAATATCCCGCACCGCCTCTAACCCGGCATGATCGACCAGCATGTCACCACTTTTTGCGACCATTACCGGGTCCAGTACCACATAACGTGGCTGGTAATACTCCAGTGCCTGCTTGACGATCAGTGCTGTCTCTCTGTCAGCAATCATGCCAATTTTGACGGCATCTATCGAAATATCTTCAAACACACTTTCCAACTGCGCTTTGATCATATCCCCCGGGAGCGCATGAATTTTTTGTACTCCCTGCGTGTTCTGCGCAAGCACCGCTGTAATGACACTCGTGGAATAGGCTCCCAATGCTGAAAATGTTTTGACATCGGCCATTTGACCCGCGCCACCGCTGGGGTCAGTGCCTGCGATACTCAAAAGATGAGGAGGTGAGGTGGTTTGATTCATGTGTTATCAATTAGTCGTAATGAATATAAAAAAACATGTTCTATCATGAAGCAAATCATTGATGAGGGGCCGAATCAATAACTCTTTTACATTAGAAAAATATTTCATTAAGACGTATAAAGTGTGTGGTTATTTAAGTGGTACATGCCGAACATTCGTCATACTTGTCATTTTCCGGGGAAGGGGAGTGTCAATAAAATCCATTAATATCAATGGGTTAGTGTTTTTGCAAGATAGCTTTGTGAATGTTTTTTTATATGTTGAGCTGCGTATTGCTGTACCAGCTACACGCTAACGAAGCATTCACAGCACCTTTTCATGATGGTTTTGTTACCCTGATTTTCAGACAAATGTAGGAAACTTAGAAAAAAACAAAGTCTTCACCTAAGGTTGCTTTAAACTTGAGAAGTGCGACAATGTGACGCATAGTGATCACCGTTTAGAGGGCGCTAGCCATTTGGAAGGCGTTTTAACGGAGGTTGTTCACCCTTTTGCAGGAAACTGGCAACGTTGGTGACAGCGATAAAAGTATTACCAACAGGTGCCATTGGTTCACGTGAAAGTAGGAATATTACGTGTTCCGTCAGTGCTGAATGTTCATCATCGTGGTCAGGCATATCGTCGGTTGGGTGATGGTGAGCAGGTATTGGGGTGAGTAGGTTTTAGGTAGTAAGTAGCAGATAGTAGGTAGTAGATAGTAGGAAAAAAATAGTAGGTAAAAGATTAGTAAGTGAATGTCAGGCAAGTGAAAGCTGTATAGAAAGTCAGACAGAAGTGAATGGCGAGCAGCAATAGCGGGTTAAAGATAAAAACGCGCACTGTTGCAAACCAATAATAGAAGGCTTGTCAGGTTCTCTTAGAATCTTTCAAGTGAACAAAAAAGGCCGCAATAGGCCCGGGTACAAGGCAAGTACCCTGACTTGATGAGTGAATGTCGATGATAGCGCAATACTGGGCAATAACTGTCTTCGTACTCGCAACCCTTGCACTACTGGCTTTTATGGTTGGTGCAGCCAGCCTTCTGGGTGGTCGAGCATGGGGGCACGAGAAAAATACTCCCTTCGAATCCGGTATCCTCGGTGCAGGATCCGCTCACATCCGATTCTCGGCCAAGTTCTACCTTGTCGCCATGCTTTTCGTCATTTTTGATATTGAGGCCCTTTATCTTTTTGCCTGGGCCGTCTCTATTCGTGAAGTTGGCTGGCAGGGTTTGATTGGCGCCGCCATTTTCATTTTTGTTCTGCTGGCAGGTCTTGTTTTTGACTCCCGCATGGGAGCGCTTGACTGGGCTCCGAAGCATCGTGAACAGCTGGCTAATCAGGCGCGACACGAGTCCTTCTGATGAAGGCTGGATCTGTGCTGTGCAACTTGCAATCAGCATTGGATAGCGAAAGTGACCAAGAATGTCAGTCAGTTAAAGAAATAATCGATTGAGTGGCCTGAAGCCGGGTGAAAATTGCCTTTCAGGTCAAGCAGAATCAGGAAATATCGTAGTGAGGCGATCTTCATGTCATATAAACTGACGCGCATCGATCCGAATACGCCAATGGATGAAAGTTATCCCATTGGGCAGAAAGGAAATGCAGACCCTACCGAAGACGAAGTGCATCGCAATATTTTTATGGGGAAACTCGATGATGTATTGAGTTCTGCCGTGAATTGGGGAAGAAGCAATTCCCTGTGGCCTTATAACTTCGGGCTTTCCTGTTGTTATGTGGAAATGACCACGGCCTTTACTGCTCCTCATGATGTGGCGCGTTTTGGTGCAGAGGTCATGCGTGCTTCCCCCCGTCAGGCTGATTTCATGGTGATTGCCGGTACCTGCTTCATCAAGATGGCACCCATTATCCAGCAGCTGTATGACCAAATGCTGGAGCCCAAATGGGTTATCTCCATGGGATCATGCGCCAATTCCGGCGGTATGTACGATATTTATTCTGTTGTGCAGGGCGTTGATAAATTCTTGCCCGTTGACGTTTATATCCCCGGTTGCCCACCTCGTCCTGAAGCCTTCCTGCAAGGATTGCAGCTACTACAGCAGTCCGTTCGTGAAGAACATCGTCCACTCTCCTGGGTGGTAGGTGATCAAGGTGTTTATCGCGCAGATATGCAGTCTCAAAAAGAGAAACTGCGTGATCAACGTATCAAGGTGACCCAGTTACGCACCCCTGACGAAGTTTGAGCCGAAATGAGCGAAAATCCCTTTACAACGACGCATGGCCCCATCATGCCAACAGGGTTAGACACCCTGCCCGTAGTGGAAGCGCTTCGAAACCATTTTGGTCCTGATCGTTTTCATTTTCAGAATACCCTTACCGGTATGCCGGTACTCTGGATTGCGCGTGAAGATCTCCTCGACGTTATGCGTTATCTTCGTCAGGGAGAGCATGCGTTTGAAATGCTTTATGACCTGCACGGTGTTGATGAGCGTCTTCGTTCACATCGTGAAGGCTTGCCTGAAGCAGATTTTACGGTTTTCTATTTCCTGACTGACCTGACTCGTGGTCGCGATCTCATGATCAAAGTGCCACTCTTTGAACAGAATCTGCGTCTTCCTTCCGTCACTCCGGTTTGGCCAAGTGCCAATTGGTATGAACGTGAAACCTGGGATATGTTCGGTATTGAATTTACTGGCCATCCCCAGCTTAAACGCATCCTGATGCCCCCTACCTGGAAAGGCCATCCATTGCGCAAGGACTACAATGCCCGCGCAACGGAATACGATCCCTACACCATGACCATGGAAGATCAGGATCGTGAGCAGGACGCACTAAAATTTGTACCGGAAGAATGGGGAATGAAACGCGGTACCGAAGACCGTGATTTCATGTTCCTGAACTTCGGGCCTAACCACCCAGCGGCTCACGGTGCTTTCCGTATCGTATTGCAGCTGGATGGGGAAGAAGTGGTCGATTGTGTGCCTGATATCGGTTACCACCACCGTGGTGCTGAAAAAATGGCGGAACGTCAATCCTGGCACAGTTATATTCCTTACACCGATCGCATTGATTACTGCGGCGGTGTTATGAATAACCTCCCTTATGTGCTTGCTGTCGAAAAACTGGCCGGTATCACTGTACCTGATCGTGCCGCGACCATTCGCGTCATGATGGCCGAGTTCTTCCGTATTACCTCTCACCTGCTGTTCCTGGGGACTTATTATCAGGACGTGGGGGCGATGTCGCCGGTTTTCTTCACCTTTACGGATCGCCAAAAAGCCTATGAAGTCATTGAGGCTGTCACTGGGTTCCGCATGCACCCGGCATGGTACCGCATCGGCGGGACTGCGCATGACTTGCCGAAAGGCTGGGACCGTCTGGTGAAAAACTTCCTCGACTGGATGCCGAAGCGTCTGGACGAATATCAGCGTGCCATGCAGGACAACGCCATCTTCCGCGACCGTACCAAAGGTATTGCACCCTACGATACCAAAGAGGCGCTGGAATGGGGGATTACTGGTCCCAACCTGAGGGCCACCGGCTTCAACTTCGATGCACGTAAGGCACGCCCATATTCCGGATACGAAAACTTTGACTTCGAAGTACCAGTGGGAGCCAATGGCGATATTTTCGATCGTGGTTTGATGCGTATCGAAGAGATGCGTCAGAGTCTTCGTATCATTGATCAATGTCTGAAAAACATGCCTGCCGGTGATTTCAAGGCAGATCATCCGCTGACAACGCCTCCGCCGCGTGAACGCATGAAGGAGCATATCGAAACGCTGATTACTCACTTCCTGCAAGTGTCATGGGGCCCGGTGCTCAAGCCTAATGAGTCGTTCCAGATGATCGAAGCGACCAAGGGATTGAACAGTTATTACCTGACATCGGACGGCAGCACGATGAGCTACCGTACCCGCATACGTACGCCTAGCTATCCGCATCTGCAACATATTCCCGTGTTGATGCGTGGTGGCTTCGTTCCTGACCTGATTGCCCACGTTGCGAGTATCGACTTCGTGATGGCCGACGTGGACCGCTAAGCTATGGATACTCACATGGACAGCCGTCAAAACCTATTCTCTGACCTGATCGCCAGTGATCGTCCGTCTTACCAGCTGACAGCGGAAGAACTGGCCGAAATCGAAGCGGAAATTCATCACTACGAGAATCCCCGCGCGGCATCGATCGAGGCACTGAAGATTGTTCAGAAGCGCCAGGGCTGGGTACCGGATGAAGCGATTCCGGCGATTGCCGAAGTGCTTGGAATTCCTGCCAGTGACGTAGAGGGTGTCGCCACTTTTTACAGTCAGATTTTTCGTCAGCCTGTTGGCCGCCACATCATTCGCCTGTGTGACAGCATGGTGTGCTTTATCAATGGTTACGAAACCATTCGCGGCAAAATCAAACGTGAACTCGGGATCGATGTCGGCCAAACGACCATGGATGACCGCTTTACACTGATCCCGGTTGTTTGCCTGGGTAACTGTGACAAAGGGCCGGCCATGATGGTAGATGACGACACCTACAGCCATGTCGACCCGGAAAATGTCATGAGCGTACTGGAGGCGTACAAATGAGTTCTGTTACTCCATTTACGAAAAACCTCACCTCATTCGGTACCTGTAATACCAGTCCGCGTGAACGTGATACGCATCCATTGACCTGGCGCCTGAACGATGATGGCACCCCCGTCTTTCTGGATGACTACCGTGCCAAGGACGGGTATGTCGGTGCCAAAAAAGCATTGACTGAAATGACGCCGGAAGAAGTGGCAGCCATGGTCAAGGAAGCCGGCGTGAAAGGGCGTGGTGGTGCTGGCTTCCCTGCAGGGGTGAAGTGGAGCCTGACGATGAAAGGTGAGGGCATCCCCCGTGGTTACCTGCTGTGTAACGCGGACGAGATGGAGCCCAATACCTACAAGGACCGCCTCTTGATGGAGCAGGAACCTCACCTGCTTATCGAAGGCATGATCATCGCAGCATATGCCAATAACTCCTTCCGTGGTTTTGTCTTCCTGCGCGGTGAATACATTCATGCGGCGGCCAATCTGCGTTATGCAATTGAAGAGGCGCGTGAAGCAGGCCTTCTTGGGAAAAACATTATGGGCACCGGCTTCGATTTCGATCTTTTTGTTCATACCGGTGCTGGACGCTATATCTGTGGCGAAGAAACCGCACTGATCAACTCATTGGAAGGCAAGCGTGCCAATCCTCGGGCCAAGCCTCCATTCCCGGGGCAATCCGGCGCATGGGGTAAGCCCACCGTTGTCAACAATGTAGAAACGTTGTGCGGTGTGCCGTCGGTATTGGCGCAAGGCGTTGAGTGGTTCCATGGGTTGTGCCGTGAAGGGTCACAGGATCATGGCACCAAGCTGATGGGCTTCACCGGTAAGGTCAAGAATCCCGGGCTTTGGGAAGTCCCGCTGGGCATTACTGCACGTGAGCTTCTCGAAGACTACGCCGGTGGCATGCAGGATGGGCTTACGCTCAAGGCATGGCAACCGGGTGGGGCAGGGACTGACATGCTTCCCGCTGACATGCTGGATATTCAGATGTGCTCCAACGGTTTTGGTGCCATTGGTTCTCGTATGGGAACGGCGCTGGCCATGGCCGTTGATAGCAAAACAAGCATTGTGTCTGTACTGCGCAACATTGAAGAGTTCATGGCACATGAATCCTGCGGCTGGTGTACGCCATGCCGCGATGGCTTGCCCTGGTCAGTGAAGTTGCTGAGAGCCCTCGAAGAAGGGAAAGGCCGACCGGGGGATGTCGAGTTACTGGAAGAGATCGTCCACAACGCGGGGCCGGGGAATACTTTCTGTGCTCTCGCACCGGGGGCGATTACGCCCCTGGGAAGTGGTATTCGTTACTTCCGTGAAGAGTTTGAAGCAGGTATACCCTCTGTTGCACCCAGCACAGCACCAGAGTCGGTAGAAGCTTCCTGAGGTGAATACCTCATTGAGCAGGGACCGGGCCAATATCGGCCGCGGATAACAGGATTAAAAGGATTCGACGTTATGTTGAATCAAGACCGGAAAGACTAGCCATGGCCACTATCCATATAGACGGCAAGGATTACGAAGTCGACGGAGCAGAAAACCTGCTTCAGGCCTGTCTGTCGCTGGGCCTCGACGTGCCTTATTTCTGCTGGCATCCCTCCCTCGGGAGTGTGGGTTCCTGTCGCCAGTGTGCTGTTAAACAGTACCGCGACAAGGACGATACCCGTGGGCGTCTGGTGATGTCGTGCATGACAGGCATTCAGGACGACAGCTATATCTCGATTGAAGACGACGAAGCGGTAAAATTCCGCGCCAGTGTTGTTGAATATCTGATGCGCAACCACCCACATGATTGTCCGGTATGTGCTGAAGGGGGGCATTGCCACCTTCAGGACATGACCGTCATGACGGGGCATGACCGTCGCCGTTATCGCGGGACCAAGCGCACGCACAAGAACCAGGATCTCGGCCCCTTCGTTAAACACGAAATGAACCGTTGTATCTCCTGCTATCGCTGTGTCCGCTTCTACAAGGACTATGCAGGCGGAACGGATCTGGGTGTCTTTGGCGCTCATGACAACGTCTATTTCGGACGTGTCCAGGACGGTACGCTGGAGAGCGAATTCTCCGGTAACCTGACCGAAGTCTGTCCGACCGGTGTGTTTACCGATAAAACCCACGGTGCACACTATACCCGTAAATGGGATCTGCAGTTTGCCCCGAGCATCTGCCATGGTTGTTCCAGTGGCTGTAATATCAGCCCCGGAGAGCGCTATGGTGAATTACGCCGCATTGAAAACCGCTACAACGGTGCAGTAAACCAATACTTCCTGTGTGACCGCGGTCGTTTTGGTTATGGCTATGTCAATAATGCCGATCGTCCTCGTCTGGCCCTGTTGCGTGACAGCGCCCATGAAGACATGGACATCACTTTAAGTATTGATCAGGCGTTGGATCGTACTGCAGATCGCCTAAACGCAGCCAAACGCATTATCGGTATTGGTTCTCCCCGTGCCAGCCTTGAAAGTAACTATGCACTGCGCGAGTTGGTAGGTGAAGAAAACTTCTCTACCGGTATCGAAGAAGGTGAGCTTGAGCGCCTTTATTTCATGCAGCGTATTCTGCGTGATTGTGGTCTGCCTACCCCTTCCATGCGTGAAATCGAGCAGCATGATGCTGTTATCGTCCTTGGTGAAGATCTGACTCAAACTGCGGCTCGTATGGCATTGTCTGTCCGTCAGGCAGCCCGCGCAGGGGCAACGGATATTGCCGGGCAGTACAAGATTCCAGACTGGAACGTGGCGGCTGTCGATAATTACGCCCAAGGTCACAAATACCCTGTTTATCTGGCGACAGTGACTGAAACCAAACTGGATGACATCGCTCGCGATACTCTTCATGGTACACCGGATGAAATCGCGCGTTTCGGTTTCGCGCTGGCCCATGCCATTGATGAATCGGCACCGGGTGTCGGTGATCTGGATGATGATCTGCTCGCACAAGTGAATGAAATCGCTGAAGTGATTCGCTCTGCCAAACGTCCTTTGATTATTGCTGGGGAATCTCTGCGTTCCACTGCCATACTCAGAGCGGCGGCCAATTTGGCACGTGCGTTCAAGCATGCCGATCTCAATGGTTCACTGAGTCTGGTCGCCAGCGAAGCCAACAGCGTTGGTCTTGCGATGATGGGCGGGCATTCACTGGATTGGGCCTTGAAAGCCCTGACCCGTGAAGAAGCCGATGCGGCTATTGTGGTCGAAAATGACCTTTACCGCCGTCTTCCTGCAAAACGTGTTGATGAAGCACTGGACAGTGCAGATACGCTTCTTGTAGTGGATCATACCCCCACACCCACTTGCCTACGTGCGGACATCGTGTTCCCGGCAGCTACCTTTGCCGAGGCCGATGGCACACTGGTCAGTCAGGAAGGGCGTGCCCAACGCTCCTTCCAGGTGTATGAACCTACCTACTATCGCCCGGATGACCAAACTCACGAATCATGGCGTTGGTTACATGCCTTGCATACCACCATGGAAGATCGTCCGGTGGACTGGACACTTCTGGATCACGTAACACATGAAGTGGCTAAAACGTATCCGCAATTGGAAGGTATTGAAAACGCAGCGCCCAACGCGGCATTCCGTATCAAGGGGCAGAAACTGGCCCGCTCCCCCATTCGCTCAAGTGGCCGTACGGCTATGCGGGCAAATATCAGCGTGGTCGAACCTCGTCAGCCGCAGGATGCGGATACTGCGTTTGCCTTCTCCATGGAAGGGTACAGCGGCTCGCATATCCCTCGTCAGCAGATTCCGTTTGCCTGGTCACCGGGCTGGAACTCTCCACAAGCCTGGAACAAGTTCCAGGATGAAGTGGGCGGTAGCCTGAAAGCGGGGGATCCCGGTGTTCGCCTGATTGAACCGGCTACTGAAAGTGAAGGGCGTTCTTTCGCATATTTCACCGATATCCCTTCTGCCTTCCAGCTTTATCATGACCGTTGGCAGGTTGTTCCTCTCTATCATTTGCATGGTAGTGAAGAAACCAGTGCACGTGCCAAACCGGTACAGGAACGTACCCCTGAACCCTACATTGCACTGGGCGCCGCTGATGTAGACACGCTTGGCCTTGATCGTAATAGCAAAGTGCGTGTCAACGTAGGCAAACATGAGTTGTTACTGCCCATTCGTGTTTCAAGCCAGCTACGCCGTGGTGTCATCGGCATTCCTCGCGGTCTGAAGGATATACCGGTGGATATTTTCGGTGAATGGGCTCGCCTTGAGCAGGAGGTACGCGCATGAGCTCAAGTGTAGAAATCATTGATGTTGTTGTGGCCGTTATTCAGGCCGTCATCATTATGTTGGTGGCTGTTGTTGTCGGCGCTTTCATGAGTTTTGTTGAACGTCGCATGCTTGGCCTGTGGCAGGATCGCTATGGCCCCAATCGCGTGGGCCCATTCGGTTCACTGCAGTTGGCTGCCGACATGCTGAAGATGTTCTTCAAGGAAGACTGGATTCCTCCCTTTGCCGACAAACGCCTGTTTGTTCTGGCACCGATGGTTTCCATGGGGACGATCATCCTTGCCTTTATGGTGATCCCGATCACACCGGGGTGGGGCGTTGCCAACCTGAACATTGGACTGTTGTTCTTCATGGCCATGGCTGGCCTGAACGTATATGCCGTCCTCTTTGGTGGTTACTCCAGTGCGAACAAGTATGCGTTGATTGGTGCCATGCGTGCCTCGGCACAAACCATCTCCTATGAAGTCTTCCTCGGCTTGTCACTTATGGGGATCGTGGCGGTCACGGGTTCCTTCAACCTGCGTGATATCGTTCTTGAACAGCGCCATCTCTGGTTTGTTGTGCCGCAGTTCTTTGGCTTTGTGACATTCCTTGTGGCCGGTATCGCAGTAACGCACCGTCATCCCTTCGACCAACCTGAAGCCGAGCAGGAATTGGCGGATGGTTTCCACATCGAATACTCCGGTATGAAGTGGGGGATGTTCTTCGTTGGAGAATACGTCGGAATTACGCTCGTATCCGCCTTGTTGGTGGTCCTGTTCTTCGGTGGCTGGCAAGGGCCCTTCCTGCCGCCATTCGTCTGGTTCGCGATCAAGACCATCTTCTGGATGCTGTTCTTCATTCTGATCAGGGCCGCACTGCCGCGCCCACGCTATGACCGCGTGATGAGCTTCGGCTGGAAAATCTGCTTGCCCTTGACTCTGATCAATCTGCTGGTAACGGGCGTTGTAGTACTGCTTCACGCTCCGGCTCATTAAGGGGGAATGCCATGATTATCAAGTTGCTGCATGGCACCTGGACTCAGATCCGCACAGTGTGGATGGTCTTCTGTCATGCTTTTAGAAAGCGTGAAACACTGCAATATCCTGAGCAGAAGGTCTATCTGCCGCCGCGTTATCGTGGTCGCATCGTACTGACACGTGATCCGGATGGTGAGGAACGCTGTGTTGCCTGTAACCTCTGTGCTGTGGCCTGTCCGGTGGGCTGTATTTCACTGCAGAAAGGGGAGAAAGAAGACGGGCGTTGGTATCCGGAATTCTTCCGTATCAATTTTTCCCGCTGCATTTTCTGTGGCCTTTGTGAAGAAGCATGTCCTACCTCAGCCATTCAGCTGACACCCGATTTCGAACTGGGTGATTTCAAGCGCCAGGATCTGGTGTTCGAGAAAAAGGACTTGCTGATTTCAGGACCGGGTAAAGATCACGATTACAACTTCTATCGTGTCGCGGGCTTGTCGATTGCCGGCAAGGATAAAGGGGAGGCTCAGAACGAAGCAGAGCCTATCAACGTCAAATCACTGCTGCCATGAGCCAGATAAGGTTATAAAAGCCATGGAATTTTCCTTCTATCTATCAGCAGTCGTTGCCGTCATGGCCACTCTGGGAGTGGTAACCGGTACTCATCCGGTTCATGCGCTGCTTAATCTCATTGTTTCGCTTGTTGCGATTGCAATGGTGTTCTTCTCCCTTGGAGCTGAATTTGCCGGTATCCTCGAAATCATTGTCTATGCCGGCGCCATCATGGTGTTGTTCGTCTTTGTGGTGATGATGCTTAACCTCGGGCGCGAGGTCGTCGAGCAGGAACGGGCATGGCTCAAGCCGGGCGTATGGGTTTGGCCCAGTGTCATGGCTGCTGTTTTGCTGGTGGTGATGGGTATTACTCTGATCATGGACTCGACCGGTACCGCCATCACGGGGACGACTCAAACACCCACGCAGGTCGGTACTTCCCTCTTTGGCC
Source organism: Cernens ardua (assembly GCF_051251085.1). Lineage (NCBI taxonomy): Bacteria > Pseudomonadati > Pseudomonadota > Gammaproteobacteria > Oceanospirillales > Halomonadaceae > Cernens > Cernens ardua. Next base: position 157,073 of record NZ_JBPCZH010000003.1, on the reverse strand, counting down.
CTTATATTGTCATGGTTGAACTGGCGGCATTCCTTCTGCTGGCGGCTTTGGTCACAGCGACCCACGTGGGGCGTGACGAAGGTCATAACGACGACAGAGGGGAGGGAGTAAAATGAATACGTTGGCTTCCATTCCGATGGGACACGGACTGTTTCTTGCGCTGATTCTTTTTGTGATCGGTGCCTCAGGACTTCTGGTACGTCGTAACATGTTATTCATGCTGATGTGCCTTGAAATAATGATGAATGCTGCCGCACTGGCCTTTGTGGTCGCCGGAGCAGCATGGGGTAAGCCCGATGGTGAGGTGATGTTCATATTGATCATCACACTGGCAGCGGCAGAAGCGAGTATCGGCCTTGCGTTTCTGATCCAGCTCCATCGTCGCTTCAAGACATTGGATATTGATGCCGTCAGTGAGATGAAAGGATGAACAGTTTATTTCTCGTCACACTCTTTCCGCTCCTAGGGGCCGTGGCGCTTGCATGTTTCCGGCGTATGCCGGTCAATCTTGCAGCCACCATTGGTGTTGGTTCAGTGGCCCTGGCGGCGCTGACCACCCTGCTGGTGGGTATCAGCTTCTTTGGTCACGGGCAACTTCCTTACGTTCAGCATCTATGGACCTGGATTTCAGTAGGGCATTTCAATGTCGGTTTTGATTACCGGCTGGATGGTCTCTCGCTTACCATGCTTGGGGTTATCACGGGTGTAGGCTTCCTGATCCATTTGTTTGCCTCGTGGTACATGCGTGAAGACCTCAAGGATCAGCACGGTTACCTCTACTCCCGTTTTTTCTGTTACATGAATCTGTTCGTGTTCAGCATGTTGATACTGGTGTTAGGCAACAACCTGCTGCTTTTGTTCCTCGGTTGGGAAGGCGTTGGGCTTTGCTCCTATCTGCTGATCGGTTATTACTATCGCGGCATTGATAATGCGTGTGCAGCCTTTAAAGCATTTATCATTACGCGTATCGGTGATGTCTTCCTCGCTATCGGTATGTTCCTTCTATGGGTGCAGTTCGGTACGCTGGATATTCAGGCCATCGCTGCCATGGCGCCACATATACTGGCAAAAGGGTCGTTGTTGACTGAATTGACCGCCCTCATGTTACTCGGCGGTGCGGTAGGTAAATCAGCTCAGTTGCCGCTGCAAACCTGGCTGGCAGATGCGATGGCGGGGCCGACACCTGTCTCTGCTCTGATTCACGCTGCCACCATGGTAACGGCCGGGGTATATCTGATTGCCCGTATGCATGTGGTCTTCCTGCAGGCTCCCTTCACGTTGGAGCTGGTCGGTATCATTGGCATGCTGACACTATTGATCGCAGGCTTCTCTGCCTTCGCGCAGACTGATATCAAACGTGTTTTGGCTTACTCCACCATGGGGCAGATCGGCTATATGTTCCTGGCGCTGGGTGTGCAGGCCTGGGATGCGGCGATCTTCCACCTGATGATCCATGCCTTCTTCAAAGCACTGTTGTTCCTTGCTTCCGGCTCGGTCATCATTTCCTGCCATCACGAACAGAACATCTTCAAAATGGGTGGATTACGTAAGCAGATCCCGTTTGCCTATGCCTGCTTCCTGGTCGGTGGTGCTGCGTTGTCAGCTCTTCCATTGGTCACGGCGGGTTTCTATTCCAAGGACGCCATCCTCTGGCAATCCTATGCGAATGGTCACACCGTGTTGTGGCTGGGTGGATTGATCGGAGCATTACAGACATCCATCTATACCTTCCGCATGATTTTCATTGCTTTCCATGGTAAACCGAATATTCATGCGCATGGCAACCATGGTATTGCTCATTTTCTGCCGCTGACAGTGCTGATGATTCTCTCAACGTTCCTGGGAGCTATTTTCATCAAACAACCGCTGTCACACGTATTGCCCGGAATTCAGCATCATTTGAGTGGGGGAATGGAACTTTCGCTTGAAATTCTCTCCTCCGCGCTCGCGCTGATCGGTCTCGGGATTGCGGCAATCCTGTTCCTCGGTCGTCGTTCGCTGATCAAGTCGATAGTCGAGACAGAAGAGGGCACCAAAATCTGGCGCTTCTTCAATTCGGCCTTCGGTTTTGATGCGATCTATGACCGTGTGTTCGTCAAGCCTTATCTCTTCATTACACGTTTGCACAAGTGTGATTGGGTTAATGGCCTGATGGACCTTGTACCAGCGCTTGTGCGCTTGGGTAATTCGGCAATGTCCGCTACGCAGAATGGTCAGGTTCGGGCCTATGCAGCGACATTCCTGGTGGGTGCAACGCTGATCGTAGCGGCACTGTTGATTGCTTGATGACGTGAGGTCCACCTCCTCCCCTGAGGGCGGAGCGAAGGTGGACCCAATAAAGGAAAAGGAATCGAAACTCTCATGATTCTCCTCTGGCTCATACTGATCCCATTCATCGGCGGCCTGTTATGTTGGCTGACTGGTAACATGGGCCTCAAAGTGCCCCGCGTCATCGCGCTGTTGAGCACATTGTTACTTCTCGTTCTATCAATTTGGCTTTGGTGGACGGGGACCTACTCCTTCACTGATCCAACACACGTCCCCGTGTGGAGTGACCAGTTCCAGCTGGCCTGGATACCGCGTTTCGGTATTTCCATCCATTTGGCATTGGACGGCTTCGGGTTGTTGATGGTAGTGCTGACAGGCGTGGTTGGACTGCTCTCTGTTGTCTGTGCGTGGCATGATCTGGAAGGCCGTAATGGCGCTTTCTACTTTAATCTTCTGCTGTTGCTGACAACGGTGGTAGGTATCTTTCTGGCGGTTGATCTCTTCCTGTTCTTCTTCTTCTGGGAAGTCATGCTGATCCCGATGTATTTCCTTATCTCGCTATGGGGATTCAAGGGCAGCGATCGCCAGTCCAACACACGCGCAGCGGTGAAATTCTTTATCTACACCCAGTCCTCTGGGCTGTTGATGTTGTTGGCCATTATCGGACTGGTGTTTGTGCACTATTCACAAACAGGTGTCATTACCTTTGATTATGACTTGCTGTTGGGGACGCACGTAGGCGGAGCCTTTGGCATGGTCTTGATGCTGGGCTTCTTCATTGCCTTTGCGGTCAAATTGCCTGTTGTGCCATTCCATGGCTGGATGCCTGATGCCCATGCCCATGGCCCCAGTGCCGGATCGCTCGATCTTGCCGGTATCATGATCAAAACGGCCGGGTTTGGCTTGCTGCGTTTTGCCTTGCCCCTGTTCCCTGAGCAATCAGCCCTGTTTGCGCCTGTTGCCATGGTGCTTGGTTTGATCAGCATTTATTACGGTGCTGTTATGGCCTTTGCACAAAAGGACATCAAGCGACTGCTGGCGTATTCGACCATTTCCCATATGGGCTTTGTTCTGATCGCTATCTACTCCGGCAGTACACTCGCGCTACAAGGTTCGGTCGTATTAATGATCGCATCGGCGCTCTCCGGTTCAGCACTGTTTATTATTTCGGGTGGTTTGTATAACCGTTTGAAAACACGTGACATGAGCCAAATGGGTGGCCTCTTTGGGCGTGTGGGTGCTCTTTCAGGGTTCTCTTTGGCCTTTGCGATGGCATCCCTGGGGATTCCCGGAACGGCCAACTTCATCGGTGAATTCCTGATTCTCTTCGGAGCCTTCGGCGCATGGCCGTGGGTAGTCGTGTTAGCCAGTATTGGTCTGGTGCTGGCATCGGTTTATGCGCTGACCATTCTTCACCGCATCTACTATGGTGAACCGAAGATCGAGGGCACATTTGCGGGTTTGAGTGTGCGTGAAACCTTTATGCTGGGATTGGCACTCGTGCTATTGCTGTTCGTTGGTTTCTATCCGCAGTTGGTATTGAATGCCTCACTGCAACCAATGACAGAAATCGCACAGTGGTTCTCTGTTCCTACTTTGCTTCAATAGACTGAGCCGCCATGAATCTGACACTGACACATTTATTTGCGATCCTGCCGATGGTTATCGTTGGCATCACGGTCGTCGTCGTCATGCTATCGGTGGCTTGGCGTCGCAACCATCTGCTCAACGCTACGTTGAGCGGTATTGGCCTTGTTCTCGCCCTGCTTTCCGTATTTTGGGTATGGCATTCCGGCAGCTCATTGGCTGCCAGTGGTATGGGCTTCCCCACACCAGTAACCCCGATGCTGATAGTTGATGGTTATTCGTTGTTCTATAGTGCGTTGATCCTGATCGGCGCACTTGCCTGCAACATCTTTGCCTTTTCCTATCTGGAAGGGTTGAAAGAGCACCGCGATGAATTTTATCTGCTGTTGCTTTGCTCCACCCTTGGGGCCTTGGTACTGGCGAGTAGCATCCATATGGCCTCACTGTTCGTAGGGCTGGAGCTGATGTCGGTCGCGCTATATGGCATGGCGGCTTATACCTTCCAGCAGCGGATGTCGCTGGAGGCAGGGATCAAGTACATGGTGCTGTCCGCCGTTGCTTCGGCCTTCCTGCTTTTCGGTATGGCACTGCTGTTCGCGGCCTATGGGGTACTTGATTTCGCGGGGCTTGGTCTGCGCCTCGTCTTCTCTGATTCGGTGAACGTCTGGACACTGATCGGGGTGGGCATGATCGTGATCGGGCTGGGCTTCAAGCTCTCCATCGTGCCTTTCCATATGTGGACTTCCGATGTCTACGAAGGAGCGCCCGCACCTGTTTCTGCCTTTTTGGCCACTGTCAGCAAGGTATCGGTATTTGCGGTATTTGTTCGCTTTGTGATGATGGTACCGACATTCAGCCTGAAGCTGTCTGTCATCGTTGGCATTATCGCTGTGCTTTCCATGTTGGCGGGTAACCTGCTGGCACTGAAACAGCGCAATGTGAAACGCTTACTGGCATACTCGTCCATTGCCCACATGGGTTATCTGCTTTCGGTCATTGTTGCCCTTCGATCCGGTGTGACCAATGGTAATGGTCATATCTCGATGGGCGGCCATTTGGTAATGGAGACAACCGCGCTATACCTGGTGGCGTATGTACTGACATCATTGGGCGGGTTCGGTGTGGTATCACTATGCTCCAGCCCTTATCTGGGTGAAGAAGCCGGCCACATCAATCAACTGCGCGGGCTTTACTGGCGCCGTCCAGTGTTGGCTGTCTTCATGGCTTTCATGTTGCTGTCACTTGCGGGTATTCCATTGACAGCGGGCTTCATTGGCAAGTTTTATGTACTTGCCCTTGATATGAATGATGGGCTTTGGTGGTTGGTCGGTGCGGTGATCATCGGGAGTGCCATTGGCCTCTATTACTACCTGCGTACGATGGTCGCTTTGTTCCAGCCTGAATCATCAGATACGATCCACGCACCCGTAGGTGGAGGGCAAGCGGTAGGCGCGTTTACCGTGGGTGTTGCAGCCCTGTTGACGCTCATCGTTGGTATTTATCCTCAACCGTTGATTCATCTGGCGCAGATAGCGCTGCCTGTCGGGTTTTGAACAAGTGAATCAACCTGCGCGGTAATGTAAAACGATTTCAGTATGAAATCACTTTGATACGCCCCGGTCAGTCTTTCGCTGTCCGGGGCGTATTGCGTATTTTAGTTGTGCTCTCGTTTCGTTGGAATTTTCTGCTCAAAGAAGCAAATTTTGTCGCAATGAAAGACAAGGAATCTCAGGTTAGGTAGAATCCCTTTCCTGCATCAAGACTTAGTGCCCGTCTGGTTGTTCATCAATACTATAAATGGATGGATCTCTTGGGGGGAATTGAGCAGCGCAGTGCGTGGTTTTAGTTTGGGTCGTGCAGGCTGGTCGAAGAATTGGTCTGACAAACATCTTTCATGCGGTCGTAGTATTCAATGAAGCAGTCGTCTATTTCAGAAGTAAACTCTAATCATCATACAGGGGCTGATACCGTCATTAACCAGCGCCTTAATCGTGGGGATATTCACTGGATTCTCGCCTTGTACGGCACGGCTGTTGGGGCCGGTACCCTATTCCTTCCCATAAATGCAGGGATTGGTGGCATTTGGCCTTTATTGTTGATTGCCTTGCTGGCCTTTCCTGTCACCTTCTTTGCTCATCGTGGCCTGACACGATTTATTTTGGCCGGTGCCGAGCAAGGTGACCGTGATCTGACGGATACGCTAAAACGCTTTTTTGGTCCCACTTGGGGTAAATTACTTACTGGGCTTTATTTTTTCGCCGTTTTCCCGATTCTTCTGGTCTACAGCGTGGCTATTACCAATACGGTAGAAAGTTTGCTGATTCATCAGATCGGGATTGATCCGTTACCGCGCTCATTATTGTCGCTGGTATTGATTGGCATACTGGTTCTTATTGCAAAAGGTGGGCAGCGCGTCATTCTGCGGGTCATGAGTTTTCTGGTCTACCCTTTCATCGCAGCATTAGTGGCGTTGGCTCTTCTCTTGATCCCTCACTGGAAGGGCGATTTTCTGGCAACTGCCCATCAACCTATTCATGTGGGGCATATGATCACCACGCTGTGGCTGGCAATCCCTGTCATGGTATTTTCATTCAATCATACCCCGATGATCTCGGCTTTTTCCGTGGCCCAGAGGGAAAGGTATGGTGTAAATGCAGAACCCCGAAGCGCTCGTTTGCTAGCGGTGGCTCATTTGCTGATGGTTGTTACGGTGATTTTCTTTGTGGTTAGCTGCGTTATGACGGTCTCCCCCGCAAACCTGGCTGACGCCGAACATCAGAATGTTTCTATGTTGAGCTATCTGGCCGACTATCTGCACACGCCAGTGATCGCCATCGCCGCCCCGATTATTGCCTTGGTCGCCATCAGCAAATCTTTTCTGGGTCACTATATCGGTGCACGTGAAGGTTTTCGCGGGTTAATGGGCAACGGTAGTCGTCGGATGGATCTGTTAGTCACCCTTTTCATGTTCCTGTGTTGCTGGGGTGTGTCTGCGTTGAATCCGAGCATCCTGGGATTGATTGAAAGCCTGGGCGGCCCCGTGATTGCGCTACTCCTCTTTCTGGTACCCATGGCGGCGGTTGCTTTTGTGCCTGCGATGGCTCGTTACAAAGGGGCGCCCTCCAACGTGTTTGTCGTTATTATCGGACTGATTGCCGTATCTGCGACGTTTTATGGTTTCGTTGGATCGTAATAGAAGGGGTATCGCACAGAAGTAAGCGGTTTTGGAGTGGGGGCCACCACAGGTATAAAGAGGCTCTAATATCAGGGATACCCTCTCCATGAGCTGTCTCTCTCCTTGGACTATGACAGCGATGAAATGGGTTACACGAGTAGGCTTTCGGGCCCTTTACCAGCACGTGGTGATGTTATTGCCGCGAGGCATTCTGGAGGAAGCGCTATCTCTGCAGCAATAGGCAGGTGATCCGAAAACAGCTGATCCAGCACGTGATACTGTTTTACCCGTAGTGTCTTCGATATAAGAATATGATCCAGTGCCCGATTTGGTTGCCAGGCCGGGTAGCTGAGCAAGGTTTCAAGTGCTTTCAGGTTCAAGGCATCGAACAGGTGAGGGTGCTTTCGTAATTGCTCACTTGTCGCGTTCAGATCTCCCATTAGAACCACATGTTTGAGCGGCGCCACCAGTGTACTGAGATAGTCCAATTGTTTAGCTTGAGTTTTCTGGCCCAGTGCCAAATGGGCTACAAAAATATGCAAAGCGTCTGGCCCGTCGCCCAACCGTGCATGCATGGCACCCCGCCCCGGCGGCCCCGGTAACTTGTGGTTTTCAACATGAGTGACGGGAAAGCGGCTTAGCAGCCCATTACTGTGTTGCGCAAACTTGCCCAGGTCTCGATTAAGTTGTTGATAACTGTATGGAATGTGAGCACTTCTGGCGAGGTATTTGATTTGATTGGTATGCCCCGACCTGAAACTGCCCCCATCCACTTCCTGCAATCCGATAATGTCGTAGCGTTTGAACATTTCAGCAATCAATGCGAGACGCTTGTTGCGTTTCGCATTAGGCAGAAAATGCTGCCAGCTATGAGTAAAGTACTGATAGAAGGATTGAGTACTAATGCCGACCTGAAGGTTGAATGTCATCAACCGAATCGTGTTGGGCATGTTTTTTTGAGATGACGACGGCACGGGATTCTACCTGCTTCATGAGAAAAGCCCCCAGCTGGGGGCTCTGTGGATTATGGACAGGAGGATAATGATTCAAGGGGGCCTTGTCCGTTGAACTCAGGAGTGATTCTGCTGAGCACGTACCATGCTGATAACGTGGTCAGTTACATTCAGCATGTTTTCCAGCCCACCCGCAGACTGCGGATCAATCACATATTTGCCATCCACTACAATGGTGGGAGTACCTAATACCTGATAAGCCAGCACTTCAGAGTGTGCCTGATTGATCTGGTTGGAGAGCCCGAAAGAGTTCAGTGTATCCAGTACCTGTTTTTTGGTAACGCCATAATGGGAGTAAAAGTTGGCAATATCATTCGGCGCAAGCAGTGTTTGTCCGCCACGCTGGATAGCATTGAAGAACGCATCATGTGTTTTCTTAATGATGCCCAGGTCAACAGCCGCATAGTAGGCACGCGCATGTTCCGTCCATGTTTTGCCTAACGTGGCTGGCAACAGGGATACCTCTACATCCTTGGGTTGCTGTGCACGCCATTTCTCGAAACTGGGTTCCAGCGCATAGCAGTGAGGGCAGCCATACCAGAAAATTTCCTGAACAAGGATTTTTCCATGAGTCTCGTGTTGAACCGGCTGTGAAAGTACTCGGTAGCCATCGTCTGCGCGAGCAACAGAGGTAAGTGCAGTCAGTGCTGCCATTCCTGCGATCACTAGAATCGCTAACTTCTTAAGCATTACTTTTTCTCCTGACAGTCCTTATTAATTAATATAAGCGAAGTTTTCTGAAGCTCGACCATGGCCATATAGGCAGTCATCGCTTGTCATTTCAGACACCTTCGCATGGATAGCGGTTCCCATTATGCTAAAAGATAAATCTCCGCGTATCGTTGTGCTTCAATGGTACACTTTGATACCAACGAAATGCGACACTCTGTGTCATCATTGCTATTTATATTGAAGATGTCTATCGGAATTTGTTGTGTAAAGACGGGTACCCAAGATGCGTGGTCTGGTATTCCAATTGGCAAAGCCTGAAAATATATCCTATATGCCACTAACGCTTTAATCGTCATAATGGGCATTACTAGATAGTGTTTTTATCAGTCAATAGAGTCATCCGCTATAACGGCACTTGGCTAATCAGCGCTAAACAACTTCGTAAAGAAACTGGAGCAGCAGGTTTTTATGTCAGACCTCACCCCACAAGAGCCCAAACGGAAGCTCAATTACCATTTGGCACATTATCTGAAAAGTGCGCCAACCGTAGCCACTTGCCCGCCAGATGAAGGGGCTGAAGTTGCATTTGCCGGGCGCTCCAATGCAGGAAAATCCAGCGCAATTAACACATTGACCAATCAGAAGTCATTGGCGCGAACCTCAAAGACGCCAGGGCGTACGCAGCTGATCAACTTCTTTTCATTGGATGACGAACATCGCCTGGTGGATTTACCCGGCTACGGATTTGCCAAGGTCCCTGAAAAGGTCAAAAACGAATGGCAGCGTCATTTGTCGGATTATCTTCAGCGGCGCCAGGCACTCAGGGGAGTTGTCTTGCTGATGGACATTCGTCACCCTCTCACTGAATTCGATTGGATGTTGGTGAAATGGGCGAATGCTGCAGAGTTGCCTCTCCATATCCTGTTGACCAAAGCCGATAAACTGAAGCGCGGAGCAGCGATGAATACGCTGCACAAAGTGAAGAGAGAACTTGAGGCTGTATCCGCTGAGGTATCCATTCAGCTGTTTTCATCTCTCCAGCGTCAGGGCGTAGCCGAATTGGAAAGTTGCCTGAATCAGTTGCTGCTGGAGCAAGCCTGATTCAAGCCTGCTTTCGTCAACAATCCCATACAGAATTTTCGTATCAGTGATACGTGTTGATACGCTTTTCAGTCACCATAAGGCTGCCCAAGGCGCTTTAACAAATCGGGTAGTTCTTTAACATGCTTCAGGCGGTGTACGTTGTTGGGTAACGTCCGTTTTTCATCGAAGATATCGATCCAGGCGACCTGCATTCCTAGCTCAGCAGCGGGTTCAGCGTCATTCTCCCATGAATCCCCGACGTGCATGGCATGGTGAGGATCGATCCCACCGAGCGCCTTGAGGGCATGAAGGAAAATACGTGTATCGGGCTTCGGCATACCGATTTCGCCCGCCTTGTAGCAGACATTGAAATGCTGACCCAAGGTTAGATTGTTAACATCGACGTTGCCATTGGTAATAACCGCCAAACGATAATTCTGTTTCAGTGTTTGCAGCATAGCATCCACTTCAGGAAAAGGGGTGACCCGATGCCGGAGTGTGAGCATATGCGCGACCGCTTCTTCTGTTAGCTGAGTCGCTTCAGGTTCTTTTATCCCCTGTTCCAAGATAATGTCATGCAGCACTTTTTGACGCACATAAGTCACATCGCCACAACGCTCTGTTCCGGCTAACGTTTGCGCAAACGCCATGCGTCTTACCCTGTTTTCATCAATACCAACGCTGAGTGGTGCTCTCAGTTTCTTTTCCAGCCAGTCTTGAAGGTCATTCTCCATTTCGATCATGACAGGCACGTTATCCCAAAGGGTATCGTCTATATCAAAGGTGATAGCTTCAAGATGCATCGAGTATTCCTCGGCAGGAAAAGGGTGGACTATACAGCGTTGGACACTTTTCATTATGCCGTTTTTTTCTTGCGGGCACGAACGCGACCATCACCGGCATGAAGTTGGAAAAAGATAAATGCGGCGAGAATAGCAATCCCTCCCACACATAGGAAAGTAGCGAAAAATGCGTGCATGATTTGTGTATTGTCGGGTGAAATAGAGCCGCTGAAGCCATCCAGGAGCGCAGCAGAGCTTGCGACACCCATTCCAATGGAAAGCTGCATCACGACGGCCAGCATACTGTTCCCACCTGCCGCATTGTCTTCCTTGAGATCAATCAAAGTGAGCGTATTCATGGAAGTAAACTGCAACGAGTTGATTAGCCCCAAAATGGCGAGCTGAATCAATATGATCACCTCTGGTGTAGAAGAGCTAATAAAGCCCAGCCCCATAATCATGATGCCCAGTAGCACCGTATTGATAACCAGTGTTCGCCGATAGCCAAGGCGTGTCAGAATGGGTTGGACAATCGGTTTTGCCGCCATGGCAGCCAAGGTCAGAGGGATCATGGTCAGGCCGGTCTTGATCGGCGAATAGCCCAGTCCGACCTGCAATTTCAGTGGTATCAGAAATGGAAGGGCACCATTGCCTAAACGCGCGAAAATATTGCCAAGAATTCCGACGGTAAAGGTGCGGATTTTAAAAAGCGACGGTGAGAACAGTGGTTCTTCAATACTAATTGCCCGTAACCAATAGATGCACAGTAGTGCACAGCCCACCAGTAAAAGCAGAACAACAGGCACGCTGCCCATATGCAAATCGGCTAGCCCTTCCAGACTCATGGAGATGGCGACCATGGCACCTGAAAAAAGTACGAACCCCAATAAATCGAAATGCTGGTGCTCTTCGCGCTGAAAATTCGGGGTAAATTTGCCGGCGAAATAACAACCTACGATGCCGATGGGAATATTGATCAGGAAGATCCAGTGCCACGAAAGCGCCTGTACCAGCCAGCCCCCGAGTGTCGGGCCAACCAAGGGGCCTAACAGAGCGGGTAGTGTGACAAAGCCCATGACCTTGACCAGTTGTTCACGAGGATAACTTCGCAAAATAACCAGTCTTCCAACAGGCACCATCAATGCGCCGCCTATCCCCTGCAGTATTCGCGAAATGACAAGAAATACCAGTGATCCCGAGATGCCGCACAGCAGTGATCCAATCGTGAACAGCACAATAGCCCCAGCAAATACGCGTCGTGTGCCATACCGTTCGGCAATCCAGCCAGAGACGGGGATCAAAGCGGCGACGGTTAACAGATAAGCAATGATAACGGACTGCATCTGTAAAGGGTTCTGCTGCAAGCTTTGCGCCATGGAAGGCAGGGCAACATTCACGATCGTGGCATCCAGACCTTGCATGAAAAAAGCTGTCGCCATGAGCCAGGGAAGAAAGCGGGCAAGTCTAGGGGATAAGGGTGTGCTGTCCATGTAAAGTTATCATGTTGTTTTCAGTGAACGTTCGCGGGCTTCATGGTCGGAAGCAAAATGGAGGTAGTGCCGCAACACTTCGCTTTTATTGCTACCTGTTACTGCGTCTCGTATTGATTAGGACCCAGACGAGGCTGTATCGGCCGCCTGAATACAGTCGCTTAAGAAGTATAGATCACTTTTCTAACCTGAGTTTTTATTGGAAATTAATCCACGGTCTCTTCAGGCAAACTTATATACTGTTATGAATTCTGACGCCGACGATGGGCTCGAGGATGAGCATTGTCGTATGTATCTGCCAAATGCTGCCAGTCCAGACGTGTATAGATTTGCGTAGTACTCAAGTGGGAGTGGCCCAATAACTCTTGTACGGCGCGCAGATCATGACTGGATTCCAGCAAGTGGCTCGCAAATGAGTGACGAAGCCTGTGTGGATGCAGGTGCTCTGGTAGCCCGCGTTCCATTGCCAGCTTGTTCAGACGTAATTCAACCGCCCGTGCCCCCAAGCGGGTACCGCGTTGCCCGACAAAGAGGGCTGTTTCTCCCTGGCTGGCGAGCACTGCACGGCTGACAGTCCATTGGAGGAGTGCCTCCTGAGCACGTGACCCTACAGGCACTTGCCGTGGCTTGCCCCCTTTCCCCATCACTCGAACCCGTTGTCCATCATAGTCCTGAAGATTCAGTCCAACCAACTCGGAAAGACGTAGCCCCGATGAGTAGAGGAGTTCGATAATGGCCTGGTCACGGATGCCTAACGGTGAGCCATCGTGTCCGCTATCCATGAACTGTTGGATGAGATCAACATCGATAGGACGAGGGAGGGAACGGGTAGGCACTGGCGTTTCGAGCAATTTGGCCGGGTTTTGTGTTAGTTGGTCATTTTCCATCAACCAATCAATGAATCGCCGTAGCGCGGCCTGTCGGCGGGCAATCGTTTTGCCACTGAGCCCTCGGGCACGCTCGTGACTCAGGTAACGTCGCACGCAGCGAATGTCCAACCATGCCCATCGCCCTTGTAGAGGTATGCTCTGTTCTTCCACAAATTGTAGAAAGAGGGTGAGGTCGCGGCGATAGGCATCCACTGTGGTAGCGCGTTGCCGTTGGGCCAGCCGATCAAGGAAACGGTCAAGGTCGGTGTATTGTGCCTCAAGTGAGGTTGTACTGGACATTATAGGCTTCCTTGTAATCGGACTTTCGATGGGAAGTACTTTAATTAGGATACAGCCTTGAGGGGAGGAGAAGCGAGAACCATTATTTGAAAAGGACTTTGAAAGCTATAATGTAGGTTAATAATCGATGCTAAACATATCCTACAGTGTCGAAAACCCATGCAATAACCTCCCCACAACCTGGCCAAGGTAATCAATAAAAAGCGTATCCAATGACGCATTGAAGCGTGTGGGGGAAGGTGACCCCAGCACAAGAAAACCTGTTTGGTGTCCAATGGCAATACGCGTCAATGCAATGGAGGCATAGGTTGCGTTTTGCGGATCGTGGGAATTCTCTTGAGAGATCGTTAGTTGGGAGGGGGCTTCCGAGTATTCCCCCTCTGGAATATCCGGGTTCGTGCTACCACTACCACGGGCTTGACCTGCCGGAAAATCCCTTTGAATTTCATTAGCAGCTTGCTGTTTGTCGCCTTTCGACGTATTGGATACAGAATGGGCTCCTGACGAACCGGATTCGAGAATATCCGGTAGCACAAAGTGATACTGCGCTTTCGTTAACTGGGTGCAGCCACAATGTCGCCCTTTTAACAATTGTTTGAATAACGCCTGATGTGGCTCATCCAGCGAATGAATGGGCTGCGCTAATTGTTCATTTGGATCGGTAGTCCGCCAAAGTGCCATGGCTGCAATATTCAGCTGTTCGTTGAGCTGATCACTCAGGCCCTGCAATAGCGCATCTACACTGTCACTTTCAAGCAGGGTCAGAATAATGCTGCGAAGCTGGCGATACTGAATTTCAGTATCACGTGCGGCGTTCAGCAATGCGGTCAGGCGATCATCCAGTCGTTTGGAACGCTCACGTGCCATTAATAACTGTTTTTCGAGCAGTGAAATTGCGCCATGCTCAGCGTCGGGGTGTGGTACCTTGAGCACCTCCAACAAAGCATCACGGCCATGGAAAAAATCAGGATGCTCAAACAACCAGCGTTCGATGATGTCAGCGCTCAGATCCGGTGAAGGAGAGGTAGGTTGGCTCATAGGTCCAGCCGTCCGTCATACACTTTCACCGCCGGCCCCGTCATGATGACGGGGTGGCCTTCCCCTTGCCATTCAATTGTCAGTTTACCGCCTTTTAAGGTCGCTTCGACCTTGTGATCCAACCATCCACGTTGAATGCCGGATACCACTGCCGCACAGGCGCCAGTGCCACAAGCGAGCGTCTCACCTGCGCCACGCTCATACACACGAAGCTTGATGTGTTGCCGATCAACAACCTGCATAAACCCGACGTTAACGCGTTTTGGAAAGCGCGGATGTTGCTCAACGACCGGGCCAAGGTGTTCAACAGGTGCATGTTGTGCGGAATCTACCCGAATAACTGCATGGGGATTACCCATCGAGACAACGCCCACTTCAACTTCATTCACTGTTGCGTTGTTTGCGAGTGTTATTGGGGCATCCAATGGCAGGCGGTATGCGTTTGCCTTCGTGGGTTCTCCCTTTAGTGTTTTGAAAGGGACACTTTCGCTGGTCAAGCCCGGTTTCCCCATATTGACTTCGACACGCTCATCGGGCGTGATCGAAAGGGTAAGCGGGCCACCTGCAGTTTCAACCCTGATGGCGTTTTTGGTGGTCAACCGTTGGTCGCGAACAAAACGCACAAAACAACGTGCACCATTACCGCAATTTTCTACTTCACCGCCATCCGCGTTGAAAATGCGATAACGAAAATCCATTTCCGGATTGCGAGGGGGTTCGACAATCAATAATTGATCGAACCCAATACCAAAGTGACGGTCTGCCAATTTGCGGATTTGTTCTTTATTCAAGAAAATGCGTTGTGTAATTGAATCAATGACCATGAAGTCATTGCCCAATCCGTGCATTTTGCTGAAACGTACATGCATGGCTGTGTCTCACTCAGACGGTGGAAGCAGGTATTCACCTGCCCAAAGCTGTTGGACAGTCTCACGTTCGCGAATCAGGTGGAGCGTATCTCCATCAACCATGACTTCGGGAGGGCGAGGGCGAGCATTATAGTTTGAGGCCATACTGAACGAATAGGCACCCGCTGAACGGACCATGAGCAAATCCCCCGCTGCCAAGGTAAGTGAACGATCCTTGCCAAGAAAATCACCCGATTCGCATACCGGTCCTACCACGTCGAAGGAGGCTTCCATGCGTGGTTCACCGTCATCCCGTTCATCCACTCGTTCAATCCCCATCCAGGCTCCATAGAGAGAAGGACGGATCAGGTCGTTCATGCCTGCATCCACTAATGCAAAATGCTTGTATTCAGTGGGCTTGAGAAACTCGACTCGTGTAAGCAGGACACCCGCATTGGCGGCTATCGAACGACCGGGCTCGACAATGATTTCAAGGTGTTGCGTCAAGGGATGTTGTGCCAACCGTTCCCTCAGAGGCCGAAGATAGCTTTCGGGAGTGGGAGGAACTTCATCATGATACTTCACCCCAAGTCCGCCACCAATATCGAGATGCTTCAGTGTAATGTCTAACTCGTTAAGCTGCTCAATCAGGCTAATCAGCCGTTCCAGTGCATCCATGAAAGGGGAAACATCGGTGAGCTGAGAGCCTATATGGCAGTCCAGCCCCACGACATCCAAATATTCCGCCTCGTTAGCCCAGCGATAAGCTTCTACCGCTTCTTCGATAGCGATACCAAACTTGTTTTCTTTCAGGCCGGTAGAAATATAGGGGTGCGTTCCTGCATCTACGTCAGGATTAACGCGAATGGAAATGGGTGCCACTTGCTCAAGTGATTCAGCACAGGCATTAATGAGCGCCAGCTCAGCCAGTGATTCAACGTTGAAGCATTTGATGCCGGCTTGCAGTGCATCGATGATTTCATGACGTGCTTTGGCCACGCCGGAAAATACAACCCGAGAAGGATCCCCACCGGCGGCCAGCAGGCGTTGCAGTTCACCGCCAGAGACAATGTCGAACCCAGCACCCAATGAGGCAAGCAGGTTAATAATAGCCAGATTGGCATTGGCTTTCATGGCATAACAGACCAGATGAGGTATCCCATTCAGCGCTTTCTGATAGGCCTGGAAGTTGGTGCTGAATGCTGCCCGAGAGTAGACGTAGCAAGGCGTTCCGAAGCGTTTCGCAACGCGGTCAAGAGGAACGTTTTCCATATGCACGAGGCCTGTGCGGCGCTCAACGTAGTCAATCATGGGGATGTTTCACCTGCTATCTTCTAAAATATTACTGGGAGTTCGGTGTGCCACTTTGAATATTCAATCCACTGCCTTCGGTGGAGGCGCTATAAGGGGTGAATTGCATACCCTGCCACGGGGGCGTATCGGATGAATTGGCAGAAGGTGCCGTGGACACAGGTTGATGTCCTGTTGAAGAGTTTTCCTCATGAGGGGCACGTGAATCAGTGGGCATTCCTACCGATGCGCTTGTATTATGCGACGCATGTTCGACCGACGTTGTGTTAGCTGACGCCGCTTTATGCGAATTTTCTTGAGCAGTATGTGCTGAAGGTGTCGCTGGCGCAGAAGAGGTACCCGCGCTGGTAGAGGAAATGCTGCCACTTGTTTCAGGGGCTCCCGTTCCTGCCGCTGCCGAGGTAATGCCGGACGCAGATGAGCTGTTGTCTGCTGACACACCTGTGCCATGAACGGCATTTTCGGTCGCTGATGTGCTTGGAGCAGGTAATGCTTGAGGTGTTTGTTCATGGCTATGATGATGCCGATGCGTATGACCCTGAGCATTTTCCTGCTGTTTTTGCTCATTTGCTTCATGGCGATTGATCGGTGGCAACCCGTAGGCATTGCCTGGATCATAACGTTCCCTCGCGGCTTCATCACTGGGCATATAAAGTGGGCCGGTCTGGCCACAACCTGCTAACACAGCGCTGACCAACGAGAGCAGAGCAGCCGTTGCTAGACGTGACTGACATGATTTCATAGCGATGTTTCCTGTGTATTGGAGCCAAGGCCAGTGATATGTGCTGCGGCCGGTGAGTGTTGAGCCAATGCCTCGCGCGCGCGTTGGGCAGCGGCTCGCACTTGGTCCGGCGCTGTACCTCCAATATGGTGACGTGCAGCGACAGAGCCTTCGAGTGTCAAAACATCAAAGACATCTTTCTGAATAATGTCTGAAAAACGTTGCAGTTCTTCAAGTGAGAGCTCGGAAAGATCCTTGCCTTTCTCGATGCCGTATGCGACGGATTTACCCACGATTTCGTGGGCATCACGGAATGCAACGCCTTTGCGTACCAGATAATCGGCCAAATCAGTTGCTGTTGAATAACCTTTGCGAGCCGCCTCGTACATGTTGTGTTCCTTGGGAACTATCGCGGGCACCATATCGGCGAAGGCACGTAGGCAGCCTTTTACAGTATCAATGGTGTCAAACAGGGGTTCCTTGTCTTCCTGATTGTCCTTGTTGTAGGCCAAGGGTTGAGACTTCATTAATGTGAGAAGACTCATTAGGTGACCAAACAGGCGGCCTGATTTCCCGCGCACCAATTCGGGAACGTCCGGGTTTTTCTTCTGGGGCATGATGGAAGAGCCCGTGCAAAAACGGTCCGGCAGTTCGATGAAGTCGAATTGTGAGCTGGCCCACAGGACCAGTTCTTCGCTCATGCGTGAAAGGTGCATGCCCAAAATACTGGCAAATGCACTGAATTCGATGGCGAAGTCACGATCGCTGACCGAATCCAATGAATTTTCGGTCGGGCGATCAAACCCAAGTAGCTCTGCCACCAGATGACGATCGATCGGATAGGTAGTACCCGCCAGCGCGGCTGCGCCCAGTGGTAGAATATTGACCCTTTTACGGCAATCGGCAAGACGCTCCTGGTCACGTGTGATCATCTCCTGCCAGGCCAATAGATGGTGCCCAAATGTCACTGGTTGAGCAGCCTGGAGATGCGTAAAGCCCGGCATGATGACGTCGGCGTAACGTGTCGCCAATTCGATCAGTCCAAATCTCAGGCGGCTTAGTTCGGTATCGATCAGATCAATTTCATCTCGGACATAGAGGCGAATATCCGTTGCGATCTGGTCATTACGCGAGCGGCCAGTGTGTAATTTCTTGCCAACGCTGCCAATGCGATCTGTGAGCCGGGCTTCCACGTTCATGTGAATGTCTTCCAGCGCGACAGACCATTCGATGTTGCCTGCTTCGATATCTCTGGCAATCGATTCAAGGCCACCGATGATCTCTTTCACTTCTTCATCCGTTAACACACCGACCTTGTTCAGCATGGTCGCGTGCGCTATGGAACCGCGAATATCCTGCTTGTACAGGCGTTTGTCGAAATTGATGGACGCGGTGAATGCGGCCACGAATGCGTCTGTGGGTTCGCTGAAACGTCCACCCCAGGCCTGATTGGTGGCTTCTGCCGAAGGCGTGTTGCTTGATGTAGTATTTGACGACATGGCTCTGGACTTCCTGATGACAAACTGACTGTATAGCCGTGAAATAAAAACGATTAAAGCGCCGAGCAGTCCTGTCAGAACATTACTGTTGATCTGAAAAAGTGAGGATGAACAGAGAAGACTTTCTTCTCCTGTGTACCCGCCTACTGCTCATGGTCATGAGAACATTGTTATCTGAACATTGTTAATTGAAGAGTGTAACAGTCTTTGGGGGCAAGGCGTACTTAGTTCGCTTGAATCCATTCATGGATGGCCAACAAGTGCCGTTTGGTATGGTTGATCAATCACGCCCATCAGTGGAGTCAATCGGATGTATGCATGAATAGTGTTATAATGACCCTATTCTTTCCATGTGTTTTTCGGACATGCATTTGTAATCATGTTTTTTACAGCGTGTATAAGCTGCTGATTTATAAATAGACTAGCCGTTTTCTTATATTCGCTCATGAACAGCGGCCTTGCCCTGAACACACTGAACCCTTCCTTCTCTATCGGGAGTGACTGTGTCTGCGAGTTCTCAACAAAAAACAAACGCTCAGCCAAGCGACACTGAGCTGAAAACCCTGCGTATTGCAACGCGGAAAAGCCCTTTGGCCTTATGGCAAGCCGAGCATGTCAAGGCGCGTCTGGAAGGCCTCTATCCTGATCTAGCCATCGAACTGGTCACCATGACCACGCGGGGCGATCGTATTCTGGATGCGCCGCTTGCCAAAGTGGGGGGGAAAGGGCTTTTCGTTAAAGAGCTCGAACAGGCGCTCATGGATGGGCGTGCTGATATTGCTGTGCACTCCATGAAAGACGTTCCCATGTTTTTTCCGGATGGCTTGACTCTGGGCGCTATTCTTGAGCGTGCGGACCCTAGTGACGCTTTTGTTTCACATGATCATGATGCGTTGGAGGCGCTCCCTCAGGGCGCAACAGTAGGCACCTCCAGTTTGCGCAGGCAATTGCAAGTGTTGGCATTGCGCCCTGATCTGAATATCAAGAGCCTTCGGGGCAGCGTGCAGACGCGCCTGAAAAAGCTCGACACTCATGAGTTTGATGCCATTGTGCTTGCCACCTCTGGACTGGAGCGTATGGCGCTCGGCAACGTTATCCGCCAACGTATCACTCCTGAGGAGATGCTCCCTGCCTGCGGTCAAGGTGCTTTGGGGATTGAATGTCGTGAAAATGATCCGAGTGTTCGATCATTGATAGCCCCGCTGATTGATCGTGACACTAGTGTTTGTGTCCGCGCGGAGCGAGCCATGAATACGCGTTTGGAAGGGGGGTGCCAGGTTCCAATTGGTGGCTACGCCATTTTGAATGAAAAAAATGGTGAATCGCTGTGGTTACGTGCATTGGTCGGCGATCCCGATGGTTCAACACTGCTGCGATATGAAGCGAAGGGGAGTGCTCTCGATCCGGAGGCACTGGGTATTGAAGTAGCCGAGGGATTATTGGCTCAAGGTGCCGGTGAAATCCTTGAACGCGTTTATCAGGATGCAGAATAAGAGCACTCTTTCTAGTCGAAAGATTGTTTTCTAACATATCGTGATTTTCGAAAAAATCGCGTTTTTGCAAAATTCGCATAATCACAATATAGCTGGGGTTGCGCTGATGGAGGCTTCATCAATGAGTGAACGAGTATTGATTGCTCGGCCCGGTGCCAGAGCCGCGGCGCTTCACCATGCATTGGCGCAGCATGGTTTTACTCCCGCTAATCTGGACGCCATGTCACTGGTACCCCTGATGCCTCCAGAGACATTATCCCGATTTCTATTTACGTCTGATGCAGGTAGAGCGCCGGCTATTGATATGGTGGTATGTGTGAGCCCTTATGCTGCACATCGCCTTGCGACATATTTGTCGCCGCGACCTGATTGGATGGCGCAAGCTCGTCTTGTTGCGACGGGGCGGAGCACCCAACAATCTTTGGCTTCCCTGTTCGATCATGCATCTCGGGAAATACTTGTGCCTTGCCCGGGGGAGTGGTCTGCCAGTGAGGGATTATTGGCAAATCCCCAGTTACAAAAACTCACAGGGCAATCTATCCTGCTTGCCCGAGGCGAAGGTGGGCGTAAATCTCTGGTTAATGCTTTTAAAGAGCGTGGGGCCAATGTGCATGAAGCTGTGCTATACCGCCGTGCGATGCAAACACCTCCTTCGCTGGAACGTGCATGGCTTTTAAATGGGGAATACAGCGCCTTGATCGTGACCAGTGCCGAACAGTTAGGGCATCTGGTGCAGTGGTGCTCTGATAAATCTTTGGCCCGCCCACTGGTTGTCTCAAGCCCCCGTCTTGAATATCTTGCCGTGGAAAAGGGCTTTCAGCGTGTATTGATGGCAGGCGATGCAACACCGAATGCTCTAGCCAATGCGTGTGACTTTCTACATAATCCCTGAATGCCATGGCTCTCGTGTTTGATTTGTGGCTGATTATTCAGGCGTGCACTCTGATGCCTCCCATATTCTTCCAAATATGTCATTCCTCTATTAATAGAGGCAGCGAAGATCGTTGTTACCTGCTATCATTCATATTGACTAGTTGTATAACATACTGTTGAGTATTCACCTGATCAGGGATACTGGGTACTATTGCCCCTTTCCCGAGGCTGGGTCAGACGAAAATACCGGTTTGGCAGGTTTTGGTTATAGATTTCAGCTACAGAATTCAGTGACAGGTGATGCGCTTGGTGGATGCAGGCTAATCAGACCTGCGTGATAAGTCAGGGTGCATATCCTGTTCTGCATAAGGCAAGGGATCCATGAGTACTAAAGACGACGATAAACAGATTTCCGCGAACGAGACACCTGCTGGCTCTGAATCGCTGGATGCGAAAAAGGTGTCTGATGCGGATAAAACAGCCGTGTCATCGAAGGCATCCTCCATCGATAGCGCCACATCTACCAATGAAGCGGCCGCGGTCAAGAGCGCTACTGATAAAGATTCGGCTATCGATACGGGTGATATCTCTTCTGATAAACGAGTTTCACCTGTCATGGATGCTGACAACGCTGACAAGCATTCCACCGATGCCGGTACAAAAGAAAAATCCGGGAAAACCTTTGGTACTCCATCTTCGCCAGGTCTCTCTTCTTCACTGAGTGAAGATCCCGATGGATCTACAGTGGCTGGAAATGGTGGTGGTAAAGGGACTTCGGGATCATCCAATACAGCTGATGCACCAAAATCACATGAAAAGCGCAATGTCCTCCAGGTGTTGTTGGTGGTGTTGATTATTCTGGTGATTCTGGTTCTGTTGGGGCTGGGCTGGAACCTTCAGCGCATGAATCAGCAACACGATTCGGTTAGCCAGCTGGATGCGCGTATCAGCCATCTGGAGCAACAGAGCCATGACCAAATTCAGCAGGCGCTCTCAGATGGGCAACAGTCCAATCAGCAGCTTACCCAGCGCATGGATCAGAACGATCAGACCGTTCAAAAGGTACTGACTCAACTTAATCGTCATCAGCAAACTTCGCCGAGTGACTGGACGTATGCTGAAGTCGAGTACCTGTTGCGCATTGCAAATCAGCGCCTGGCGTTGCAGCGTGACGTAGCGGGTGCACAGCACTTGTTGAACCTGGCGGATCAGCGCTTGGCATCTACACAGAATCCAGCCTTCATTCCTGTGCGTGGCGCTATTCACAATGAGTTGGCCGATCTTGACAGCGTTAATGCAGTCGATACCGATGGTATCTATCTTCAGTTGAACGCTGAGCAACAGCAATTCAACACCCTGCCTTTGGCGCAGGATACGCAGGCATTGAGTGCCAAGGAAGATAACAGTGCTTCCTTTAGCGGGGGATGGCGTTCTCAGTTGGGTCGTTTAGGTAATCAGCTGGAGGATCTGGTGACTATCCGTCATCATGATAAACCGCTCGAAGCACTGATCACGCCGCGTCAGGAAGGTTATTTGCGTGCCAATATCAGTCTTCTTCTTGAGCAAGCACAGATTGCACTACTGAATCAGGATGAGAATGTCTACAAAGGCAGCCTGAATCAGGCGCTCAACCTCATCAATCAGTACTATGAAGTCCACGATGGTGGGGTAGAAAAAGCGACTCAGCATATTCAGTCATTGGCGCAGGTAAACGTACGACCCAAGCTACCTGATATCAGTGGTTCACTGAATCAGTTGCAGAGTATTCTGTCCCAACGTGGGTCTGCCTCCAATTCCAATCAGGGGGAGTGATCAATGCGTAAACTGATCCTCTTTATCGTTGTCGTACTGGCAATAGGTGGTTTGCTTGGCCAGTTGATGCTGAAGGTCCCTGGTTACTGGCTAATCCGTGTCGGTGATACCTCTATCCAGACATCTTTCTGGGTGGGGTTGGTCGTTTTGTTCGTGGCATTCGTGGTGCTCTACCTGATTGTTCGCCTGTTGGGTAAATTGCGTCGCCCATTCTACAGAACCCGTATGTGGACGAGCCGTAATCGTCACCGCCAGGCACTCAAGCGCACTGTCCGTGGTTTGGTGGATCTCTCCGAAGGCCGTTGGAAGCATGCGCAAAAAATACTGACGCGTGCGGCCCATGACTCTTCGGTTCCTTTGGTGAACTATCTCTCGGCTGCTCTGGCAGCGCATTATCAGGGAGATTACGAGCAGGCTGATACACTGATCAAGGAAGCGCATGACTCTACTTCAGGGGCTGATAGCGCGATTGGATTGGTTGAAGCCCAGATGCTGCTGGATCGTCGTGAGTATGAACGTGCGATTCAAGTGTTGAAAAAGCTTGAGCAGCATGCGCCAGATCATCCACAAATCCTTCGCTTGCTTCAGCGTAGCTATATTGAGGTTGGCGACTGGGAGGGGGTTCGTAGTCTGCTTCCTCGTCTCAAACGTTATAACGTTGTGAGCGAGCAGGAACTGGTGGCTCTTGAGAAAAAGACGTATACAGAGCTGTTCAAACATGCTGAAGAATTTGGAAACAGTACTGCTGTTAGCTCAATCAGCCACCGTACTGTTACGCCATTGGAACGTGCTGAGGAGCTTCGTCGCGATCTTCCTCCCGAATTGCAGGAAGATCCTGAAATCATTCAGCTATATGTTTCTGTGTTGGCTCAGAACGACAAGGCACATAAAGCTGAAGGTGTGCTCTCCAGCTTCCTTAAGCATCATTGGAACGGTAGTCTGGTTCTTCGCTACGGCTTGCTGGATGTTGATGCTGCCAACCAGCTCAAGCATGCGGAAGGGTGGTTAAAAGAGCATCCTGACGATCCTGATTTGTTGCTGACCCTGGGACGCTTGTCCCTGCGTAACAGTTACTGGGGGAAAGCTCAGGAGTACTTCGAGAAAAGCCAGCGTTTGCGTCCCAGTGGTACGGCCAGTGCTGAATTGGCCCGCTTGTATTTCCATTTGGGCGAGAGCAACAAGAGCGAGCTTTATCTGAAACGGAGCGCCGAGTTGCTCAATCGCGCCTTGCCCAATTTGCCTCAACCAGTGCTCAATCGTTAATCCAATTCTTCTGTGCACTGATACCCGCAGCAGGTTGTGGGTGATAACAGGAAAAGTAAAAAGGCTGGTCGGAATTTCCGATCAGCCTTTTTATCATGAGGGAAACACTCGATACAGAGCGTTCCCTGCAATGTGTTATTACTCACTCAGCGCACGTTCAACCAGTGATTTCGTGTGGTCCGACAAATCAAGCTCAGTAGTGAGTGTTTGCCCTCGTGTCGACATTTTTTTCCATGTTTTGGCAATAATGCGAACAAGATCATCATCATTTTTGTATTTCTTACTGAAGTCATCCAGATAATAGCCGAGAAAAACCAAACAGGTCGTGTCTTCCAGCGCTTGCGTATCTTTATCTTCCTTCAGATTTTCCTTACGAATCAATGCGGCGACACGATCAGCGACTGATGCTTCGAACCCTGCTTCAATAATCAATTGTCTCGCCAAATCTGCCTGACGTTTTTTCAGCCCGGTTCGCCAGGCATGATAGCCCGCTTTATCCATCGGATAACTCTCACGCGGCGTTTCCCAACGGCGTAGGTGCTGAGCCCTTACTGCCAGCTTTAGAGGGATAGGTGCCTCTGGGGCAACCAGATCAAGCCATTCACTCATGCGTTCTGCATACACCAACTCATAGGGGCGTTCTACAAGAACGGGGCCTTCAGGGTTTACAGAGGCTGACGTATCGGAAGCCGATGGCGTATTTTGATCAACCATGATTTTGCGCGGGTCATCCGCATGAGCTGCATCAATCAACTCAAGCGCTTTGATATAGCGGGAATCTGCCACTAGCGTACTCCTCATTCTTATAGGCGGATAACGTCTGTATATTAATTGTATATATCGATTGCTGAGTGTCTTTTACGAAAATCAGATGATGCCTTACAAACTGAAATTCCAAACATGCCCTGACAGAAAGCTCTATAACTTATGTTGTTGGCTGTGCTGTCACTTGGCGAAGACACTTTTGACGTTAGTGATCACGATGCGACCCAGTGTATAGGAAATGGGCCAACTTCAGGAGGATAAAATAGTGATTATCTGCCCATTCAGTATTGTTGCGCTCAAGGAAGCCCCTTTGGATAGGGGCAAAGCTTCTTTTCAAACTAACGGGTTTTCGATAGCGGGCTAAAGCGCTACTCTACTAGACACTATCAACTCTTTTTATAGCTCATGCGGCATCAAACACCCACTTTCGTGACGTGAACAACTGCCGTGGCTTGAATAACTGCGATACACCTTCTCGATTTCAGGATGTTTACCATGCGCTTCTCACAGGCTTTGTCTCGTGTAAAACCTTCCGCCAGTATTGTGGCCAGCCAACGTGCTCGTGAATTACGCGCACAAGGAAGGGATATTATCGCTTTGTCGGCAGGCGAGCCTGATTTTGACACCCCCGGAAACATTAAAGCGGCAGCGTACAGGGCAATGGAAGCCGGCAAGACCAAATATCCACCCGTTGCCGGTATTCCAGAGTTGCGAGAAGCCATCGTTGAAAAATTCAGGCGTGATAATGGTCTGGATTATCGTGTTAATGAAGTCATTGTCAGTAACGGCGGAAAGCAGGTCATCATGAATGCACTTCTGGCCACAGTTGATAGTGGTGATGAAGTCATCATTCCGGCACCCTATTGGGTTTCCTATCCGGAAATGGTCGCATTGTGCGGGGGAACACCCGTTATCGTGAGAAGCCAGCCCGAGAACGGTTACAAGCTGACGCCTGAAGACCTTGAACGAGCAATCACGCCGAGCACAAAATGGCTTATGTTCAATAATCCCTGTAACCCATCAGGAGCGGTGTATTCCCGTGCCGAGGTCAAGGCACTGACCGAAGTACTGCGACGTTACCCTCAGGTGGGTATTCTCTCGGATGATATCTATGAGCATCTGGTATATGGCGGTATCGAATTCACCACGCCAGCTCAGGTAGAGCCTGAGTTATTGGATCGAACATTGACGGTTAATGGTTTCTCCAAGGCATATGCAATGACTGGGTGGCGTATTGGCTATGCAGCCGGCCCGGAACCTCTCATTAAAGCCATGGATAAAATACAGGGTCAGGTCACCTCTGGCGTGAACACCATTACTCAGTGGGCTGCAGTAGAGGCATTGACTGGGCCGCAAGGTTTTATAGCAGAATGGAGACACAGTTTTGAACGTCGTCGTGATCTGGTTGTGCTTCAATTGAATGCTGCAGAAGGGATTGAGTGTCAGGTACCACACGGTGCTTTCTATGCATACCCTTCATGTGCGGCCTTGATTGGACGCCAAACCCCGAGTGGGCAGTCCATTAACAGTGATGAAGATTTTACGCGTCTTTTACTTGAAGAAGCGGGAGTTGCCTTGGTTCATGGAGGGGCCTTTGGGTTATCTCCCAATTTCCGCGTCTCTTATGCAGCAGCTGAGCATGAACTCAAGGATGCCTGCTCCCGTATTCAGTCATTCTGTGCTTCTCTGTTTTAAGGGAGTGTCCGCTAACCCCGTATAACACACGGAGAATGGCTTACAAGAAAGGGTGTTAGGTATAAAAGGCTGTTTCAATAGCTGTATATTGAAATAATCGGAGTTCTGGCCCACTATTTTTCGATAAACTGAATTGCCTCTCGTTCCGCTAACCACAGGGGGTAAGAGGCCTATGTCAAACTCGGTTACTAAAAATAATATCTATGCGACTTTAGTGGTTGGCTTGTCTGTCTTATAATTTTGTTAGCTTTGGCTGGATGAAAGCGTGTGCTTGTCTGAACCTCTATCGATAAAGCCATTATTATAATGAACATCTGGCCGTTGAATGTTGGTAGTTGAGATAGTGTAGTTATGATATTGCGGTTGAAATATTGCGGTTGAAATATTTTGCCTGTAAACAATATCCCGCTAGAGTCAAAGTACTTACAACGTCGTGCCTCATCAGGAAGTGAGTTAACTCGTGGCACGGCCATCTTTTATAACCGTGACGTAATTCCCTATTATTCTTGGCCTAATGACATCGATTCCTTTAGACGATGGCAACGGCTAACTATCTGGTTCAACGCAAGATCAATGACAAGCCCCAGATATACGCTGGTGTTATTGGCTTGTGTAATGGCGTTGATCGGCCATTTTATGGGGAACGTAGGATGATCGGAATTTAGGGTAGCGCATACCTTGGCTAGGCGCGCTACCAAAAGTCATGTTAAGGAGTTCGCGATGTCCATGCCGCTCATAGCCCTCGCGTTGGCTGCCTTTGGAATCGGCACCACTGAGTTGGTGATCATGGGGCTTTTGACCGACGTGGCTGGCAATCTGCATGTCAGCGTACCTACGGCAGGGATGCTGATCTCCTGCTATGCCATGGGCGTTGTGATTGGTGGCCCCATTCTTGCGTTACTGACGTCTCGCTGGCAGAGGAAACGTACCCTGCTGCTTTTGATGACAATCTTTTTGATTGGTAACGTTGCCTGCGCCATTTCAGAAACCTACATGCAGCTATTGATCGCTCGTGTGGTTACCGCGCTTTCCCATGGTGCCTTTTTTGGTATTGCCTCGGTGACGGCGGCGGGGATGGTGCCTCCCGAGAAACGTGGGCAAGCAATCGCGATGGTCTTTGCTGGTCTGACAGTCGCCAACGTATTGGGTGT
The DNA here is from genome assembly GCF_051251085.1 of Cernens ardua. Classification (NCBI taxonomy): domain Bacteria; kingdom Pseudomonadati; phylum Pseudomonadota; class Gammaproteobacteria; order Oceanospirillales; family Halomonadaceae; genus Cernens; species Cernens ardua. The sequence continues at coordinate 129,365 of NZ_JBPCZH010000003.1, read as the reverse complement.
ACCCTTCGGTACAGCTGTTGGGCAGGCCTTCGGTTGGCGTATGGCCTTCTGGTGCGTTGCTCTTATGGGCGTTGTTGCATTGGCTGGGCTGTGGCGTTGGATGCCTTCCACCTTGCCGCGTAGTCAGGGCTCTATTCTGTCAGAGTTCAAAGTACTGAAACAGCCTCAGGTGACGCTTGGACTATTGATGAGTGTGTTGTCATCAACCGCCATGTTTGTCACCTTGACCTATCTTTCGCCGATATTGGAGCATTACACGAACGTCCACGGCGTTGGTATCACGCTCATGTTCCTGCTGTATGGTGTGGGTATGACGATCGGCAGCTGGTTGGGTGGTAAATTGGGCAATAGCCCTTTGGTACCGACACTGATCAAGCTAATGATTGCCAACCTGATCGTGTTGCTGGTGCTGACATTCTGCCTGCACTCAATATGGACCATGATGCCGGCGGTTGTTCTGTGGGGGGCCATTACGTTTTCTCCCAACCCGCTTTTCCAATTGCTGGTGGTGGATCAGGCAAGCGAAGCGCCTAATCTGGCCTCTACACTCAACCAGAGTGCCTTCAACCTGGGGAATGCCATTGGCGCATGGTTGGGAGGGGCCGTCATTGGTATCGGTTTGCAAATGGATTTCCTGCCGATTGTCAGTATTCTGGTTGTGATCGTGCTGTTTGCATTGGCCATGGTGACACGTAAATTGTTTGTCCATGTGGATCACTTGGTGCCGGAAGAAGAGCCCGTTGGGCCACCTACCGATGTGCCTGTCGACGTAGACAATGGCGTACTTGTTAATCCGACGGATGACGCGGCCATTGATGACGATGATGACGAGTTTACGCTTCCCAGTGACACGCTGACACCTGAGCAGTTTGCTGAAGCCATGCACGGGATGCGCCGCCATCATGTGTCTTCCGAAGACGCTCATGAAGGGGAAACGGAGACTTCTGCAGCATCCGAGACAAACGGGTCGGGTGTCAGTGCAGAGCCACCTGTATCACCTGACGAGAAGCACTAACAGCAATGGGCGCTCAGGGAATGATTCTGCCTGTTTTGGAGAGGACCATTCCCGCATTTTTCCAGAAATAAAAACCTCAAGTGCTCATGAATCATGGGGCTTGAGGTTTTTTATTCATTACAAAGTAATGGTGCTGCCTAATCAATCAGATTGAAGCTGATCTGCTGAGTCTCTTCTACATTAGGCCCTACGAAAAGCTCAATACAGCCCGTATCCAGCCTGTTTCTGAGGTGCTGATCCAGATAGCTCAATGGCTCAGGGGTTATGTGAAACTGTACTTCTTCACATTCACCCGGGCTGAGTTCAATACGCTTGAAATCGACCAGCTCACGGCGTGGTCGACTAATGCTGGCTACCGGATCTCTCATATAAAGTTGGACGATTTCTACCCCATGGCGCTTACCTGTATTCGTCAAGGTAACTTTCAGAACAAGTTTGTCTTCAGGGGATGACAGAGATAACTCTGTACTGGTGAGCGAAGGCACGCCATATTCGAAGTGGGTATAGGTCAATCCATATCCGAACGGGAAAAGCGGGGTATTAGGGCTATCGATGTATTGGGATGAATAGCGAGGGTCTGGATCCTGTTTATCCAGCGGGCGGCCAGTCGGTAGCTGTGCATAATAAAGTGGGAGCTGCCCAACATGTCGAGGGAAGCCCATGGGCAACCGTGCCGATGGCTCGGCATCACCGAATAGCAGGTCAACCAATGCCGTGGCACCTTGTGTCCCAGGCCACCATGCATGCAATAACGCGCGTGGGGGCAATACCTCGTTGGAATCGACAAGATCCCCCAGCACGAGTGGACGACCACTCAACGTTACCATGACGGTCGGCATGCCCGTATTCAGTACCTCTTTGGCCAACAGTCGCTGGTACTCTGGCAGACGTATATCGGTTCGACTGGCAGCTTCCCCGCTCATGTATTCACGTTCACCTACGACAAGAATAACCAATTCTGCCTGCCGCGCTGCCTGTATGGCGTCCTTACGTGCCTGTTTATTGTCAGTATCAGACGCTTTTTCTCCCGCTGTTCCCCTGGAGTAGTGGATGTTGTCTGAAGAGAATCGTTTTTCCAATGCAGATTTGAATGACGTAACCTCATCACCTCGTCCTGCACCGTGCCAGGGCCCGATCCATTCCCCCTTGTCTTCCACCAGATTACCGATGACGGCAACGTTCCCAATGCTCTCCGAGAGTGGCAGCGTGCCATCATTTTTCAGCAGTACGATAGATTCCCGAGCAATCTGACGCGCTTTCTCCAGATGCTGAGGTGCAAGGATAGTGGCTTTTTCCCGCGCTTCATCACAGTATCGGTATGGATCTTCAAATAAACCAAGCGCCGCTTTCAGGATAAGAATACGTCTTACCGCTTCGTCAATGCGTTCGGCGGTTACCTTGTGTTCATTAACCAACTGCTCAAGATGATCAAGGAAGTAGCCATCCTGCATATCCATGTCTACGCCTGCATTCACGGCTTTCTGGGCAGCTTCCGCCGGATCAGCAGCCACACCATGGAAAATGAGTTCCATAATGGCGGTATAATCAGTGACGACCAAACCTTCAAATTGCCACTCACGGCGCAGAATCTGATCAAGAAGCAGGGGGTTACAACTGGCCGGCACACCATCCACTGTGTTGAATGAGGTCATGACCGAGGCTACGCCGGCATTGACCGCTGCCTGAAAAGGAGGCAAATGAATGCTTCGCATGGCACGCTCTGACAGGTTGACCGTGTTGTAGTCGCGTCCTGCTTCCGCAGCGGCATAACCTGCATAATGCTTCACACAGGCCGCTACTGTTTCTGGCGAGGCAATATCAGCCCCTTGTAGCCCACGTATCTGTGCTTTTGCATAGAGAGACGTTAACAGTGGATCTTCACCACATCCTTCCATGACACGCCCCCAGCGGGCGTCCCTCGAGATATCCACCATGGGCGCAAATGCCCAATGTATCCCTGCTGACGCGGCTTCTTTGGCAGAAACTTGTGCAGCTTCCTCCAACGCTTCAGGACGCCAACTGGAGGCCATTCCTAACGGGATAGGGAAGATCGTGCGAAAGCCGTGTACGACGTCGTATCCAAAAAGTAATGGAATGCCCAACCGGCTCTCTTCTACAGCTACCTGTTGCAGCTGACGAGTGAAAGTGGCATCAAATGCGTTGAAGATGGAGCCCACGTGTCCCTCACGAATATCGTTCTCATATCCTTCACGGATGGAGGGGCCTGTGACATCTCTATCACTGGTAAATTGCGACATTTGACCAATCTTTTCCGCGAGCGTCATCCGTGACAGTAACTCATCTGCCTGTTTCTTCAGGACGGTATACTTCTCGGCGGACAGGTTGAGAAAAGGCGTTTTGGATGCTGTATTGGATAACGTCATGACGGCTAACCTCCAATGATTGATCACATCACCCTACACAGCTCATGGAGAGCGGTCCATGGACTAATCGTTTAATACACGGCCACCATTGTGGATTTTGTTTCAATGAGGATCGGGCCGGCAATCACCACCTAATACGACGGATGATGATTATTGCGTACGTGTGTATGCAGAAAGAGTGTCGTGAAGAGTATCAAGAGCCATAGGTTTGGTTGCGTTCAGTCAAAGGGCATCGGGTCAAGTACGATAGTCGGTGGCAAATGGCGTTGTGGCCATTTCGTGTTCCATGCAGAAGGTTATAAAGCGTTGAATAAGAGCGCTCCGGTACTTGTTCCGATGAACAACAAGACGGAAGTAGCGCTGAATGCTGAGTGTTTCACCTTCTTCCAGTACGATATGAAGTTGTTCCAACCGCCCATCCTTGAGTGCATGATCCGCTTCACGTTGGGAAACACAAGTGAGCCCTAGCCCTGCCGCTGTCGCGTTGATTAACGCTTCCGCAGTATTCAACTCTAGTGAAGCCGTCCACCGCTCAAGACGGGAGGCTACCGAACGCATGAACTGATCACGAGTACCTGACCCTTCTTCACGTAACACCCAATCCTGATTCTCCAGTGCCGCCAATGGGATAGGGCCTTCTGCCTGGGTAAGGGGGTGATCGCGTCCAGCGACTATGATGAGTTGGTCAAGGCACCATTCCAGCGTTTCCAGCTCTGCATTAGTGCTGTTACCTTCAATTAACCCTATATCGAGTTCGAAACGCGCCAGCGCTGAGCAAACATCCCGGCTATTGGCGAGCAATACACTTTGTTCTCGGTGGCCGGTCTGATCCCTGAAATCGCGAAGTAGCCAGGGAAGAAGCTGATTACCGATGGTTTGACTGGCACCAATGCGCAAGAGACCTCGGTACGCTGCATCATCACTGGTGAAGAGCGTTTCGATTTCATCCTGCCGCGTCAATAGCTCGTCTGCCAAGGGCAATAATCGGCGTCCCAATCCATTGATATACAATCGGTTCTTGTGACGGTCGAAAAGCGCATGCCCTATCAGGCGTTCGAGTTCGGCCAGCGCCATGCTTACCGCAGGAGTCGTCAGATGTAATTTTTCAGCGGCCGCAGTAATGCCGCCTTCACTTGCAATGGCGACAAAAATACTCAACTGTCGTGGTGCGATTTTCATTGCGGCCTCTTGGGACGATAAAACTCGAGGTAGTGCATCGGGCTAATAGCGTAGCGGTAGTCTTACGTATCTTTTCATACACTACAATAACGCATATTATAGTGCATACCTTCCCCAAGCCGGCATAGCTCAGTTGGTAGAGCAGCGCATTCGTAATGCGAAGGTCGTAGGTTCGACTCCTATTGCCGGCACCAGTTAAATCAATGTTTTCCGGTGTATTCAGTTTTATTTTTCCTTTGCCATTTATACTGTTTGGCACAACGTGACGAGTACAAAGTTCCAACTCAATGCCTTTACAAGAACGAAAAACGCTCTCCTGATCCCCGTGCCGGGATTGATGTCGGTTATGTGCTGACAGGGCAGCGTTACGACGTGGGCCAATTAACGCCAGTGGATGCCGATCGCTTTGCACGCGTGGCGAGGTTCACGGCATTGACCATTGAGCAGCTTGGAAAACAGGCATCGGTTGATATTGTGGCGCGAATAATAGTTGAGCGCATGAGTCATGTTTGGGGCGTTCCTACTGTTAAAGAACTAGCCAAGGAATTGGGTATTTCGGCAAATACGATAGGTAACTGGAAAACGAGGGGCTCAATTCCCATTTCAGAGTGTATGGCAATATCAGAGGCTCATAATGTGAGTCTTGATTGGTTGCTGGAAGGGGATGAGACTTTCTCTAAAGTTCCTAAATCAGGCTATATGAGCATTTGGTTCAATGGGATGACTTTAGGAGAGATTGAAGACGGAGAAAGAATATCTCGGTCTTACACAAACCGCACTATCCAAGGCCTGTGGTATAGGCAAGACAACCCAGGTTAATTACGAAAAGAATTCCAGCTCTCCTGATTCTGATTATCTAGTGAAAGCTCAGAAATTGGGAGTTAATGTCTGGTGGGTTGACTTGGAGAACTTAAAAAGTCTGATTATTGTATTGAAGACGATTTTTTGAACCAAGAAGCTGTCTCTCCATCATTAACAATTTCTCTCTATGATCTTGAAGGTATTCCCGGTGGAGTTCGCTCGTTGACAAATGATAATGTCACAGGGGAATTACAGATTGATCCAGATACTATTCAGGCGTTCGGTATCAATGATGCGCATTTAATCGGCATCCAGGTTCGTGGGGATTCAATGCAACCGACTCTTTCAGATAATGAGAGGGTGATTGTCAATCTGGGCGATACCAACTACGCTCAAGGGAGCGTGTTTCTTGTTGCGCTGAGCGGAGAAATTGTCATTAAACGTGTACAGCGATTGATGGATGGCACAGCTCTGATCATCAGTGACAACACTATATATGAGCATGAGACCATTGATCCTAAGCATATGGATGAGTTTGTGGTATTGGGGCGAGTGGTGCTGAGGTTGGGAAGGGTTTTGTGATTTTAATAATTGGAAAAGTGTTAGCAGATTAGGGAGCTTTACATGTAAATGTAAAGCTCCTAATAGCTTTGGCGAACAATATTATCTAAACAATATCTCTATATTTTGTTCATTCTGATGTTATTTCCAAATCTAAATCTTGAATGAGGTTGTAGCCATCTGGGGTAAAAGTTTCGTCATATTCTTTTATCCCGGTCGGATATTCCGTTATAAACCATGTCATCGTCGAGTCTGTATCTAGATCATATTCACCATGATAATTAACTTTTCCTCCCATTCTGGAATCGCTCACTTCTTCTTTATCCTCACTCCAAGTTATGCTGTCATAATCAATTTCTGTGATTTCATTAGTCGTGTTATTTCTAATTTTAGCAGGACGATTACTATGAGCTAGAGGCATTATATACTCCTTTTGTGTATAATAGTTAGTATATTGTTGTCCAGAGGGGTTGGTATAAAAATATAGCTACGTAACTTCTCTATGTAAGCCAATAATATCTCCTCTCCAAATAAATACTACGCTCCATTTATCAATGTGTGGAGTTCTTTTGTCTTAATCTGAGCTATTAGCTACTGCCTGTGATCCATTACCGCACATAGCCTATCATCTAAAGTAAGATAGCTTTCCAGAGGTGAAATCGAACTGACACAGACAATAGCTGATAAGAATTTGGTGACAAGGTCATGCTTGATGTCTCCTAATGGCAAACGTCTCGTAGGTGTTCGAGTTCTGGGCGATGCGATGGTATCAACGCTTACTAATGATGACTGGGTCATTATTGATTGTGATGATCAGAACTATGCACAAGCCGGTGTGTTTTTAATCTGGGCGAATGGTGAGTTTGTGCTTAAACGTGTGCAGAGGATGACAGGCGGAGAAGTGTACCTGATCAGTGATAATTCGATGTACCAGGCGGAGATGTTTGGTGCAGAAGAGGTTAGTAAGATAGAGGTGGTGGGAAGGGTGGGGATGAGGTTGGGTGAGATTGTTTAGTTTTGCTACTTATTCCCCTGAGTATCTTTACTCTTTAAATAAAATAAAGCTTCAAGGAACGAGCGAGCATGCAAAGTATTAATCCTGATAGCCCTCTCTCTAGTGAAAATGCCTTAGAAAATGATCGCTTCAATCGTAGTGGCTTTGCGAAGTCAGCAGTTGAAGCATTGAAAATGATTTCAGGCGATTCCGGTTTCGTTATGTCCATAGAAGGGGAGTGGGGCAGTGGCAAAACTTCTATTCTATCCATGATGGAACAGCTGATAAAACAAGAGGATGGAAAGGCGCTGTTTGTTCACTTCAATCCATGGTTGATTGGGGATAGGGATGCTCTTTTAAATCAGTTCTTCGTAGCTATCGCTAAAGCTTTGTACCTTACTGACGACTCAGATTTGAGAAAAAATGTAATTAAAGCACTTGATGCTTATGTGAAAATATTCGAATTTACCAGTTATATACCTACTTTATCTACTGCTTCTAAAGCACTTAGTGCGGGGGCCAAGACTACAAGAAATCTTGTTTCTTCGTATGAAGAAAATAAAAAAAATGATATGGAAGGTCGAAAAAAAGAGTTGGAAGATAGTTTGAGAGCGTTTGGCTTCAAAATATATGTATTTATAGATGATTTAGACCGGCTCTATCCTAAAGAAATTTATGAAATGATTAGGATTGTTAAGGCTGTAGGGGATTTACCTAATGTAGGCTACATATTATCGTATGATCCTTTTTATTTAACTGAATCTTTGAATTCTAATGATATCCCAAGTTCTTCTTTATATTTGGATAAAATAGTGCAACTCCGAATGCCGATGCCTTTTCTAAAATTTTCGGATAAAAAGGAGTTTTTTTATTTCGAATTAAGTAAAATTGATCAAGAGGCTCTAAATGACAATGGGCTTGGTGGAGGCTCTTTTTATGGAGAATTATATTATCTAGCCAGAATGGGCTTTTGGCAATTATGCCGACACCCACGTGATATAATTAGAATTCTTAATACTCTTCAAGTGATAGAAAAAAATCTGAGAGGTGAAATAGTATTCTCTAATATTTTAGGACTTGCTTGTTTGATAGTGAAAGCACCGCCATTTTTTGAAGAATTAAAAAAATATCCTGGTCTATTTTGTGGAGATAATAGTTTTTTTGGTGGTCATTTTCTAGAAGATGAACAAACCAAAAAATTTAAAGATAAGATCGAAAGAATTATCTTAGAGTGTGATGATTCACAAGCTATTCGATTACTATGTAAATACCTTTTTCCTGAGTTCTTTGATAGTGGTACAAACATACAGCCACGACAGAGAGGTTCTATTTCCAACAAAGACCGACTTCAGATACCCTTAGGACAAGCTATCAGTTCTGGTGATACTAGCCTCTCTATGGCTCGTAAATACGTATACGAATCCAAGGAAAGAAAGGATATTGAATATGAATTATCCAAATCAGGAGATTATAAAATAATCATTGGAAATGATCGATTTTGCTTCTCAATTATCTGAGGATAATAATCTAGTTGGTTTCTTTGTTTCTATTTCCGAATTTGTTGATAATATTAAAATTGATAAGCTATCAAAAGAAGCATTCGGCGGCATGCACTCAACTGTTTACGAATTAATAAATTTACTTAATGGATATAGTTTTGATGAGAAAGGCTCTTCCATTGAGAGAATTGTTAATGAAGTACTTTGTAGCAATGCTGCGAATAGTGTGGCTTCTCTTGTATTAATATTGATTTATAATCAAGAGTGTCATGATATTAATGGGGTTGAAGGTTTGCTTAAATCAAAGCATTTTAAAAATATAATTGAGATACTTAAATCAACATATGTTGAAAATATAATTGTGATGATTAAATCAGGTTGTATTTGGGATTTGGCATTACCACAGTCTGTTTTAGATGCGATAATATTTGCCTGTCCCGAAAGTTGGGATACGGTATTCAAAGAGCTAATAAATGCGGATCCGTCGTTAGATAAATTTGCTTTTGAATTTTTTAAGGCATCTTACTCTTCATCTGCTGGTCAGATCTATTCTTTGCCTACACTTGAGCCGATATGTGAAGCTCTAGATCTCAATTTCTTGAGGGAGCATGCTAAGCAGCGTGTTGAGAATCTTGCTTCAGATAATGATTTTCAGATGAAGAATATTTGGCGAGCCGTAGCAGAAGAGAAGAGTATAGCTCGTGATACTGGAAATGAAGAAGCGAAATGGCCAATAAGATGAAAGAGGTTTCAAATACTTAAGTTGCACATTGCACGTGTTTTACATGCATCATCAACTCCACATCCTCCAATAAATACTCCGCCGCAGATGTCAGCGGCCGGAGTTGCCTATCCTGAATCCCATCATGTCCATCTTGATTAGCGACAGCTAACAAAGACACGACGGCACAGAGTCGTTTTGATATCTCGTTGGTAATCTCTTTTTCAGTCGCTTTGGGTGAGGTAACAAGAATAGGTAAGAATGACATAGCCTCTCCTTGAGCATCGGAGCTGCCAGCCATCTTCATAATAGGGTGGCGATCGTACGCAGGGTGGAAATCTGGCTTCTGTGAACACCGGTCGAGCAAGCTCTCTCATGTACAATCATCATAACGAACTACCGTACTGATGTGTTACAAAGATTGATTTCATAGATTTTACAGGTTTCCACGCTTGACTACGATCCTTCGTAGCAAGCGGAGAATACTCTTGTGATAGATGGGTGAGTAACAGACTGCGCAATAAGTATAGGCAACCATTATTATCCTTTTGTCTTATAGAGGTTTAGTGTGTATTGAATAATTATCATTAAATATCTAAAACACGGATGGTTATTTCGAGGAAATACAATGATTAATATATTACTTAATCTTTTGGGTCGGTTTCCTTTTGTTATAAAATTGTTTCGAATTATAGGGCGGTTTTTCATAAAAAAATTTATGCTCCCTACCTATAAAAAATCTCATGAGGTGTGGGAAGGCAGACGCTCATTAGGCCGCTATTGGTATAACTTGGGTGAGCATATTGAATATTCCATTCGTCATGTGTCTATTGCAGACCCAGAAAATATGGAACCTCGTATCGCGCTAAGATCCAAAAATAGGAAGGTCAGAGCATTAGACTTCGTTGTGGAGTCGTTTGGATCTGGAATACGTTATCAAGATAGAATAAGTGTTAATAATATTGATAATTCACCCATTGTCCAAAAATTGATAAATATGCCTCGTGATGGCCTTATCGAATCATCAAAAAATGGGATTTATTTTTCTCTGGACTCTTTCAAGATTAAGCATTGTAGTCTCACTTTTGATGATCATGTTGTTAATATCGAGGATTCGCTCAAAAAAACTATTATGCACAATTGGGTGAATGATGAGTTTATTCAACGTATCGATCAGCTCTGGAACACAAATGAGATTAGATGGGTAAAACAAGATATTGTAAGTTATTGGAAATGGTGGTTTGGCCGTCCCCGAGTTTTTACTATTAGCTCAGCGCCAGTGAATAAATCAAAAACTTCATTTGTAAAAGATTTTATAACCGATTCAATTCGGTGGTTTATGTGTTTGAAATGGCTTGTGTCGCTTCAATTTTGGCTGGGTATTTGGTTCGGCAAGATTGTATGGGATGAAGACGGCCACTTAAAAATTAAACTTCATGACTCATCACAGTTGGAATATGAATGATGTAGATAAACATCAATATGATTTATCTCGCGCATCTGATGATGAAATAGGTGATGCGCTGGAGCATATTAAGCCTCACGCCGCCTGATTGATTCACTTGTTATCGAGTAATGACAAGGCTTGGGTAGCCTCACACCGCACCTCCGTCCTATACCCCCTCTCATCCAATCGGTGTGCGACCTCAGTCGCCACCCATTGCTCCTTTTCGATAGCCTCTTTAAACCCCACCAACCGTAGGGGTGACTCCACCACAATATCCGTGCGCCCTTGTGCCAATGAGAAGTGAAACTCGGACATGCCTCGTTGAATGCGTGCTCATTCGGCTTCGGCGGCATGGGTGGCGTCTGCTTGGGTGGCGTAGGTGGCTTTGAGCTCGCGGACATTCTGAGAAGCCCCTGCTTTCCCGGCGATGACATAACGCAAACGGCTACCACTACAGTCATTGTAGTGGCATGTACCCCGCTGTAGCTGTCGGATAGAGTGCGTACGTCGCGGTAGTAGTCGCCTTAACAAGGCAGTGAAAGAGCTTAAACACTGCCTCAACAATGAAAAGCAAATCTTTCTCTAAAAATAAAATTTGGTTATATAACTGCTCCTTTTTCAATAGCTCCACTGTTATTATATGAGAGAGCAATCCTTATATCGCCAGATGAATTTTTCAACGCGTTTAGCTTTGTTTTATTTTTTTCAATGAGATCATCATATGTTCTCTGTATATCATAAGCATGATGAAGTTTTAGAGTAACGATGCTATTTATTAATGTTTTTCTATCATTCAATGTTTTATCTGAATTAAATTTAGATTGAATTAGTTTGTTTGACTTTTGGTTAGTAGATTCAATGAAAACTGCGAACAAATTATTCCAATTTTCTTTGTTTAGATTAAAAGATGAGAACGTTTCATTTATAGGGTCAACGTAAATTGAAACACAGCTCACTATAAATGATAGTTTTAATAAAAGTTCTCTCCTGGTAAGAATAGGGTCTAACCTACTCACTATATCGATTATCGCATCCTTTGAATCACCTGAGCCAAACCGATCCTTATTCTCCAGTTTGTTTATAGTACTGGTTAATGTCTTGAGATCATTGTTTATAGATGAGTTGTATTTATACATTTTTGTATTTATATGTTCAATTTGATATTTTATCTCTCCCGAAAGAGTACTGGGTTGAAGAGTAGACATTCTTTTTACAACTTCGGTGATATAACCGATGTCCCCCTCTATTTCCGATTTTTCTTGATTTTCTAACTTCTGTTCAATCTGTGCTATCAGATTTTTTATATCTTCTAAGTTCCGATTGATATCCTCAAGGTGTGATTGTGCTACAGCAATACTGACTATTTGAAAAAGACCTGCTGATACTGATTTTAACCGGCCAGATTTATATATTTGGCCCTTTCCAACTATTTTGCCTGATCGATCTGCGGCATCTGCATATGTCCCGCCACGTAAGGAACCGCTTACCAGTTTATACGTTCCATCCTCTAATCCTTTTTGTATTTCAGGTTTAAAGACGACTTCTACGGTTTTTCCAGGAATAGATAGTCCTGCTTTGGCAACATCTGAAGTTAAGTGTGTCAATGATTTTAATATATCACTTGATCCGTTAGCTAGTATGTTATTATAGGGGGCACTAGGAAAAACATCTAATTCATTAAAAGTTATTATTGGTTGATTTGCGTTATTGATAATCGATACGCTACTGACTTTAGATGTTCTTTGTTGATCGTTGATATTTTTTTCTAAATATTGGGTATTTATAATTTCTTTTGTTTTTTTGTTGTTTCTTGTGATGGCGTTCAATATTTTTTTAAATATCGTTTTAAGCATTTTATTTTACCTCTTGTTAGTATATATTGCTATAGGTAAGGCTATCAAAATGAATGTTTAATTAGTTTTGATAATTGTATAATCAGGTGCGTTTACCTATCAACCCTATGAATGTTCTACCATAGAAATGATCGCTTGTAATCTTGTAACTTCATGCTGAAATACGGCTTGACTATATCCTCCCTTCAACTGCCCATTCACTGTAGCTAATGTTTTTCATTCCTTAACTACGTACAATTAAGATCGAGAAGGGGCGACTACCGCCTTGGAAACGGGCATTGGCGTTGCCCTGCGCTGGTGAATGACATCGTGAGAGGTCGGCGAGGCATTTTTGCAGATTCAGCGCTACGTTTTGGACGGTATTTCGGCCTCTCGGCAGAGGTGTGGATGAATTTGCAGAAACACTATGAGTTAGAAGTCGCGCAAAATGAAATGGGTAATGCGCTGGAAAATATTAAGCCTCACGCCGCCTGATTGATTCACTTGTTATCGAGTGATGATAAGGCTTGGGCAACCTCACACCTCACCTCCGTCCTATACCCCCTCTCATCCAATCGGTGCGCGACTTCCGTCACCACCCATTGCTCCTTTTCGATAGCCTCTTTAAACCCCACCAACCGCAGGGGTGACTCGACCATGATATCCGCGCGCCATTGTGCTAATGAGAAGTGAAACTCGGACATGCCTCATTGGATGTGTGCCCATTCGGCTTCTACGGCATGGGTGGCGTCTGCTTGGGTGGCGTAGGTGGCTTTAAGCTCGCGGACAGTTTGAGAAGCCCCTGCTTGCCCGGCGATAACATATGACCTTTCCCCCGAAATTAACCCCATGACTTCAATGAGATTTCCGGTTACCTTTAGTTTATGGAGGTCTCACCATGAAAAAGACACGCTATTCGGAAGAACAGATTATTGGGGCTATCAAAGAACATGAGGCTGGCGCCAAGGTCGATGACCTATGTCGTCGGCTGGGTATCTCCAATGGCACTTTCAATAACTGACGCAGCAAGTATGCCTGTATGGAGGTGAATGAGGCGAAGCGCTTGCGTGAACTTGAGTCCGGAAACAACAAATTGAAGCGACTCCTGGCTGATAAACTACTCGAAGTCGAGGCCATGAAGGATGTTGTATCAAAAAAGTGGTAACGCCTACCGCCAGAAAGGCGGCTGCACGTTACATGATCGGACTTTATTCGATTAGTGAGCGTACTGCCTGTTAGTTGGTAGGCATTTCCCGAACCGCTTATCGATACAAGGTCCGAAAATGTTCTGATAGCGCTCTCAGGTCACGTCTAAAGCGTTGGTAACGCAATAGTTAGCGTACGGATATCTGCTATTGCATACGGTGTTGAAGGCGGAAGGCCTGGTCATTAACCGTAATCAGACCTATCGGATATACACCGATGAAGGGCTTCAGGTTCGTACCAGGCTACGCAAGAAGCTCAGCCGACCTCAGCAGTGAATGGAAGTACCCCCCCAGGGTGAATGAGCGCTGGGGGGGGTACTTCATGCATGATCAACTACAGGCTGGCCGAAGCATTCGGCTCTTCAATGTGATTGACGACTTCAATAGAGAATCTCTGGGTATTGAAGTCGACTTTTCTCTGCCATCGCCCTGAGTGATCCGATCATTGGAACAGATCATCGAATAGCGAGGCAAGCCGTTGGCTATACGGTGCGATAATGGTCCGTAACTATGCGGTACAGCCATGATCAAATGGGCGAAAAAGCACGGTATCGCCCTGAATTATATCCATCTTGGCAAGCCACAACAGAATGCCTATGTGGAACGTTTCAACCGAACAGTACGCTATGAATGGCTTCTACAGTACTATTGGAAAGACCTTAACCCTATCCAATAATTCGCCACGGAGTGGATATGGCAGTATAACCATGAAAGACCTCATACAAGCCTTGATAGTGTGATGCCGAATCAGCGGCTGAATATAGCCGCATGATCTCTACTTTTCAAGCCCGTTAAAAACGGAGGGATTACATTTGGGTGTCTTCTGTGAACAGCGGAAAGTGAGGGCACACCTGGAGAAATATTTTTCTTGCATACTTCTTTTAAAAAGAGTAGAGATATGGGTGTGGCAGTATTTGATGCCATGTTATTTGCGAATTTGCGTCATGGAAGTTTATGAATAATAAAATAAGGAATAAACCATGAAGAAGCTAAGCAAAGATGAAATCAAAAAGGTATCAGGTGGTGCGCGTCATCTAGTTTCAGCAAAAATAGAGAGGGTCTCTATTTATCCTACAGGTGGTGTTACACCTGGCGGAAATGCATGGGGCGGAGTTGGAATAAGCATCTCTTTCTGACAGCCTTACTTTTTAACAAGCCAAGTGGACTTGGCTTGTTAAGTCTTTAAGTAAAATATTGATCATAGTCCTGACTTTTATAAATCCATTCACATATTAATCCTAGGTCAATTCCTCATATTATGGAAATGATATCCCTGACGATCCATACATGAATTAAATGAGGCCGTTCCAGAGTTACCAGCATTTGTAGCTATAGTATGACAGTCGCTGTATGCATCATTGTAACTTTTTACGTCCCCGTTCGAGGCACATCCAGAGATAAATACAAAAACAAATAGTGTCAAAAAATGTATTTTCATTATTTTATCCATGTTTTTAATTAAATTTTTTCAGTTTCTTGCCAACATCATATCTATCGTTACTAATATTTTTACTGGTAATTTTCCCTATTTAGCAGGATAGAAAAGTAAAACTCATGCGGTTCTATTCAGTCGCTAATTCGGCATCACACTATCAAGGCTTATATGAGGTCTTTCATGGTTATACTGCCATATCCACTCCATGGCAAATTATTGGATAGGGTTAAGGTCTTTCCAATGATACTGTGGAAGCCATTATTAAGGTCTGGTATGTTTTAAGGTCATTGCTAAGGATACTGCGCTACGTTTGGGCGGTATCTCGGTACCTCGGCAAAGGTTTGGATGAATTTGCAGAAACACACTGAGCTAAAAATCGCGCAAAAAGAAATGGGCGATGCACTGGAGCGCATTAAGACTCACGCCGCTTGATTGATTCACTTGTCATCGAGTGATAACAAGTCAAGAGCAGGTTCACACCTCACCTCCGTCCTAAACCCTCTCTCATCCAACCTATGCGTAACCTCCGTCGCCACCCACTGTTCCTTTTCGATCTCCCCCTAAACCCCACCAGCTTCACCGGTGATTCCACCATAATATCCGCTCGGCCTCGCGCTAATGAAAAATGAAACTCTGCCATGCCTCGTTTGATACGTGCCCACGCGGCATGGGTGGCATTCTCTTCAGTGGCATAGGTGGCCTTGAGTTCCCGCACGTTCTGAAAATCACTGACATCCCCAACGATGACATAGTGTAGTCGGCCGTCACTGCGGTCATTGTAGTGTGCTCTTGCGCCGCTGGCGGCTGTACTGTGCCCGCGCGGATGGCCTAGCTTTATGGAGGCAATGGCGTCGTTACATTGGCGCTACGCCTGCATTTTGTGTGGGCATTTTGTGTGGGCATTCAATTTTGAGTCAACTGTAAAACTGAAAGAGGGTAGTGATGATGAAGGGTGATTTAATACCCTAAAAAATGAGTCAACTTGGTTTATATTTAATCAATAGAGGTCTGAGCCTGGAAAACAATCATTAAAAGAGCAAAGTTGAGATGCCCAATATTGAACACTGGTTAGCTTTCTCTGGTATCGCATTAGGTATTGTTCTTACTCCCGAGCCTAATATTATCTTCCTCTTTCCCCGAAATAGCATCTATCATCATGAGTATGAAGTCAGCTCAGTCGTCACGGAAATTCATAAAATGCGCTCCAATACCCCTGATCAGTGCAAAAACATGCACGATATCCGCTCTGAAATTGATCATATTGATCAATCCATTGTTTACCTTCTGTCTGAGCGTAGTGGATACGTTCACGCGGCAGCAAAATTCAAGCAGAACACCCAAGCGGTAAAAACCAATGACAGGGTCAAAGCCATGTTGGCTCAGCGTCGGGAATGGGCTGAGGATGAAGGGCTTTCGCCTGATATTGTGGAAAAGGTGTACAAGACGCTGGTGGAGGCTTTTATTCAGGAAGAAATGGAGACCTGGAAGAAGCGTTAGCGATGCAAAAAGACTCACCCACATTCATTTAAAGTCGACTGGCTCACCTCTGTCTTTTATTCGAACTCTTCACCTTCTCTCACTGTCTTAACAACGCTAGCCCTATATAAAATATCATCATAAAAGGAATACATATGTCTCGCCGCGCACTTATCGTAGGTATGGGGATTGGCGGAATGTCTGCTGCCATTGCTTTGAAGAAAAGAGGCTGGGCACCCGTTATTGTTGAGCGTGCCAGTGAACGTCGCAGAGGCGGGTATTTCATCGGCTTACAGAATGATGGCAAGCAGGCTGCGCAGGCATTGGGAGTATTGGATGCCATGCAGAAACGAACTCCCAGAGCCCGGTTCTGGGATATCCGTCGTGATGGTAGCCGGCGTCAGATTGCTGATATTACCAATGAAACCAATGCCCCCATTGCCGTGTTGCGGGGGGATATAGAAGATGCCTTGTGGCAGAGCGTAGAGGGTGAGGTAGAGGTAAGGTTTGACACCACTCCCACTGCAATCGTTGATGAATCGGACGGTGCACGGGTCAAACTCGTGCAGGGAGAGAAAAAAGGTACTCCTCACGAGACAGAAGAAGTGTTTGATCTTGTCATTGGTGCCGATGGCGTACGTTCTTCTGTTCGCAAAATGGTATTTGGCCCTGATGAAGACTTCTTTGATTATGTAGGAACAGTGCTGTGTGCCTTTCCTTTATCCCGTCCGCTCCCCGGTGTGGAAAAAAGTGACGGCATTATCATGTCGGAAGTGGGGCGTTCCCTCACAGTATTTCCTCTGGCCGATCGCCCTTCAACTGCACTGCTTTCATATAGGGCGGATGACATAAATGCACAATTTGCCGAGCCACACCTGGAGGTCTTGCGGAAAAAATTCGCCGGTTTTGACAATGGCGGTTTACTGCCACAAATTCTTGAGGATCTGTCCAAAACCGATGATTATTTATTTGACTCCGTACAAATGGTAAAAATGCCTGAGTGGCATAAAGGGCATGTCGTCTTGTTGGGCGATTCTGCCTGGTGTTTAACGCTTTATTCAGGAATGGGCGCATCTGCAGCATTAATGGGTGGGCAACGCCTGGGAGAGGCTCTGTCGAACCATCCTGAGAATATATCAGATGCGCTCAAGGAATATGGGGAACGCATGCGTCCTTTTGTGGACAAACATCAGAAAATGATTTCATTGCGTTCCCAGCTGTTTGTTCCTTCCTCTGCCTTCTTCCTGGCATTCCGACGTGTTCTCTGGAAGGTGTTAGGTTGGCTTCGCAATAGAGATCTCCGTAAAAGGGATTGATTACCTATGTGGGGCCTGCAAAAGTACACTCAATTGTAGGCCTTGCAGGGTAGGAGAGGGATTAGTTATGTCGTTCCGGTTCAGCAATGGTGACAGCCGGAGATCGTGCCTCAATGGCTTCTGCCGCTTCCAGGCAAATATCTTCTCGAAAAACTCTTGAAACCAATTGTACGCCTATTGGAATGTTATCTTTCACAATGCCTGTAGCAACGCTCATGGAAGGGAGTCCTGTCAGCGGTAAAGCAATCATCGGGGCTTGCGCTGTCCATACCCGCTCTAGATCACTCAAATCAAGATTATCCGCGAAAGGAAGTTCACCACAGGGAGGAAGCAAGACCAGCGGATAACGCTCGGTGAATTGCTGCCACTCTCTTACGATTGTGGCCCGCTGGATCAGTGCCTGTGATAAGGCATCAGGCCCACGTGAGGCAAAAAAATCGCGGTTGCTTTCCAACAGGTGGAGTGCCCCCGGATCCCCTTCCTGATAAGCCTGTTCAAGCAGTTTTTCATACTGCTCACCTAACCATAGCGTCTTTTGGATCGGCACGGCACTCGCGATCGGCGGAAGTGAGTCAACTTCATCCACAATCCACCCCGCATCACGTAACTGGTCAGCAGCCTCCAGCAGCGCCTGTTTCAGTTCCGGTGCTACGCCCATGTTATCTGGCTGTAGGCACACTACGGCATGACGGCGATAGTGGTTGCCCTGCAGTGGGGAGGGGCGCCACCATGGGTCGCGGCTATCGGGTGCTGACATCACCTCAATAGCGACACGTATATCGGCTATAGAGCGAGCCAAAGGGCCTGAAACCGACATTAGCTGCCCACCAATATTGCGCTCGGGTGCGCTAGCATTAAAGGTTGCAACACGCCCCAGACTAGGTCTTAGCCCATGTACTCCGCAGGCATAGGCAGGAAAGCGGACCGATCCCGCGATATCCGTTCCATGTGCGATAGCACCAATGCCGGCAGCCACGGCTGAGCCGGCTCCTCCCGAGGAACCTCCCGGCGTCAGCAATCGGTTTCGTGGATTGTAGGTGTGTCCATGCAGCAGATTGTTGGTAAACCAGCGGTAACTAAACGCTGGCGTATTGGTGCGTCCAAGAATAACAGCATCGGCATCCAGAAAGCGCTGTACGACTGGGCTATTGGAGTGAGCGACCAGATTCTTGTTCAGGTGGACACCGTGCGTCGTGGCATATCCCTCTTGGTCGACATTGACCTTGACTGTGACGGGTACACCGGCCAGCGGACCGAGCGTTTCTCCACGTGATAATCGTGCGTCAATGTCCTGTGCTCTGGCAATGACATCTTCAGGGCGATAGTCCACTACGGCATTGATGGTCGGATTAATGTTTTCCAGCCTGGCTAGCGCATCTCTGGCGGCTTGCTCGGCGCTGAGTTGTCCTGATGAGATGGATGCGGCCAATTGGGTTGCCGACAACCGCCAACTGTCTTCGGTATATCTTGTCATTATTATGTCCTGTGAAGAGCTGAAAATGAGCCAGCATCAAGCCATTTAATATGAGTGATCGAGGTTGTACTTTCCTTATTGTTTTGAGCTTCACTCCTTGCTGGAGCGATTTGCCAACGTATTGCCTATCGCAGGCGTTGCCTTATGACCAGCGGAGAGCACGAATTGCACGATACCGACAACGATCACATTGCAAATCAGTCCTATCAATCCCCCATTGAAACCAGCGGGTGCCAGATGGGCGAGATATAGCCAAACGGAAACGCCCTGTCCGCAAAGAATCCCCAGACCGACGGCTAATGGACGTAATTTGGTGCGCAGAAAAAGGGCTGCCATTGCCCCGGGCGCAAACTGGGTAATGCCGTTATAGGCTGTATTCACCAGCGTCGTCATCAGGTTGGGAGTGGCCAGTGTCAGCACGATGGAAAGGGCCAGATAGATGACCATGACGATGCGAGTAGTACGTCGTTGATGCACGACATGCTTTCCGGGGATCAGGTTACGAGTCACCATCGATCCAATCGTTAGACATACCACAGCCAATACCAGCAAACCGGATAGGCTGGCCCCTGCCGCTACAATCCCCAGCATCCAGCCTGGTAGTACATCTGTCGCGGCTGCCATAAATGCACCTGTAGGAGAGCTCAGGTGGGTTGAGGAAACGGCATAGTAGGCAACCAAAATGACAAATGGAAACATAAGCATATAGAGCGGCATGAACATTTGGGTGCGACGTATAGTGTTTGCGCTACGTGCTGAAAACGTGGATTGCAGGCTGAGAGGGAAAAATACCAGACCGATGGCCTGAAACATGATCGTGGTAATGGTAAATCCGAGTTGTGGCGTCGTCATGCGAGTTTCCACATGCTGGCGTGCGGCAATGAAGACGTGAGAAATGCCGGTACTGTAAATCACTGCCGCACCGGTAAGGACGACGACCAGAATCATCATGATGTCCTTGAAAACTGCTACATACGCAGATGATCGAACGCCAGAGGTAGCAATATAGCAAAAGGCCAGTATGGCGCAGCCAACCATGGTATATACGGGGGGGAGGTGCCAGCCCAGACCATTGAGTGCTGTTAATAGCCCGGTGAACTGCATTTGTCCCCAGGGTAGCAGGAAAAGAATACAGGTAATGGCAACGACCAACTCCAGGCCTCGGCTCTGATAGTAACGGCGGAAGAGGTCGGGAAGGGTTGCACAATCAAGTTGTTTTCCCAAAGCCCACAGTTTAGGCAGGATAAAATATCCCAGTGGGTAGCATAGGAGGACATATCCCAGATACCAGACCGCATAGCTTGGACCACCTATATATATTCCGCTGGGTAGTCCGATCAGCACTCCAATGCTATAGATTTCTCCCGCAGCAAGGAAAAAGGTGAGAATACTGCCAAATTGTCGAGAGCCTACAAAGAAATCCTCAGCATTGTGGTGTGGCGCCTTGAGCGCATAGAAGGCAAGGCAAAGTGAAAACACGATGCATAGTGCAAAAATCAGCGTAGCCATCACTTGTCCTCTTCATCAGTGTCATCGTTGTTTCGGTCAAAGCAGAACCAACAGATCATCAGGCAGGCTGTGGCAAGTAGACAACACATGATCAACCACCAATACAGCATGGGAATAGCCAATGGTGCCCATTGGAGGTGATTGATACAGGGGAGAAGCACAACCATGGCGATGAAGGGCACAATGAGCCCGATAATAACTTTAAGCATTTACTCTCCCTGGACTGGCGTATGGTTTTGTTTTTGTTGTAATGATTTTATCGTTGGTATTATCAATGTCAGTCGTATGACATTTATCGCACTCAATGTGCGAACAAGGCGTCAGTTACAGAGGTGAATGCCTTGATTGTGCCCTTCATCCCCGCGGAGGTAAAGGGTATGGAAATGCGAATGTCGCAAGTGTTGATGATGGGGTCTGATTCGAATCATTGATTCTCTGTGTATTAATGGCCAATGATGACATTTATCCCTTCATCAATATGAAAGTTTTCGTATACTCAATCGGCTGGGATGAAAGCCCAATGGGTTTCGGCAGAGCCACACACAAACAGGCATGCGATATGCACGGTTATGCCATGTCGTACACAGGAAAGCGATAACCTGATATGAGCGAAATTATTCTATTTATACTGATGGTTGGTATTGGTTCCACTATCGTACTTGATTTATGGGGATTTTTTTCCTCCAAACGAAAAGGTGAGTCGCCCATGGAGTGGGGGCTTCCCGGACGTTGGGTGCTTGGTCTGCTGCAAGGGCATTTTTACTTGCAGGATAGTCAGACACCGCCAACAACCAATGAAAAGATGATTGGCTGGATTTTTCATTATGGAGTGGGGGTACTCTATGCCGCGCTATTGCTTTGCTTTGGCGGTCCTTATGCACCCATGGTATTTCCTGCATTTTTGATAGGTTTTGTACTCGCTACCTTGGCAGGTATGTTTATCATGATGCCGGGTATGGGAGCAGGGGTGATGGCTCGTAATCTGCCCAATAGGGTAGAAGTCATCAATGGCATGCTGATTAGTCATCTGATTTTTGCGTTAGCGGAATATGCCCTGGCGCGTTTGGCTAGCTAAAACCAGGTTATTTGTAGCCTTTCCATACACTTACCACTATACCCACCACTAGGCATCCCGCTGCTGGAAAGGCTACGTCCATGATGGAATCAAGGTGCCAATGTGATGAAATCAATCCCGCATACCATGGAATATTCAACGGTTGACCATAGTGCCAGTGAGCATAGCGGGTAGCCCACCAATACTCGTTCTGTGAAATTTCTCTTCCTAGAAAAATAGCGACGGCAATGGCACCACAGCTCCAGATATTGAAAAGTCGCCTACCAAAGAGGGCGAAGAGGATACACTGAAGTAGCACTGCAATTATTAAATGTTCAACGTTACTGAAGTTCATGATTGGTTAGTCTACACAGGTGGTAGCTTTACAAAATGGTATTCACACGGAGAGAGTCATATCGCTACAGTGTCATTTGGGTGATACGCGAGGGCATCCGCGGTAGACCAGTCTCAATGGACAATATCGGCCAGGAACTTCATCGGCTAGCTGCTGATCGTACCCATGCCTCTTCCGAGCTCCTTTATACCTGTCTTGGATAATTACTGCCATAGGCTTTGCCTCTTCGTATCTATATAACGTATCGATACGATTGCCATGGTTTTTCTTCAGTACTGAATAAGTAGTCTCCTGTTTTGAATTCCCTCACGCCTATGGTTGGCATTGATATGTTTTCCCTATGTTGTTATTAGATCTTTAGGGCATAGACTTAGAGTCAATTTGCCTTCTTCTTCGTATGAATGCTCCCTATCACCATGATTTTAGAGGTATTTTTCGTTTGGCTGGTTACATGGATGTGACCCGATTACCTTTATGTCACTTATTGTTTTATTCCCTTTTTTATAGCTAGATTCTCTGAGGTATTACGTTTTTGCGTGGGGCGTGGGGCGTTCGGGAGGGCGGCGCTTTTGTCGTACGTCTCAGGACGGTGTGTCTGAATTGAATGAGGAAGGAGCAACGAGGTGGGGTTGAAGAATAGTCGAACCCGCTGGGGTATCACGGCCAAGACATTCCACTGGATTATGGCGATTGCCATCATAGGCAATGGTATATGTGGCTTGTTGATGGTACGCATGACGCCTTCGATGGCGATGATCAATGTTTTTGCATTACATAAATCGATTGGGCTGACTGTTGTTGCTCTTTGGCTTTTGCGCGTGGCATGGCGCATGCAGGATCGTGCGCCTCGGGAGGAGCCCGGTCCACGCTGGCAGCACGTTGCTGCACATATTACCCATGGCCTGCTGTACGTGCTTATTCTGGCAATTCCGATATCCGGCTGGTGGTATAACTCGGTAAGAGGCTTCCCGCTTCAGTGGTTCAAGCAATTCAATCTTCCAGCGATTGCTTCAGCAAACCCTGATTTGTCCGATGTTGCGCATACTGTTCATGAAACGCTTTTCTGGATTCTGATTGCTGTGGTAGTTGTGCATGTTGGTGCAGCCCTGAAACATCACTTTGTGGATCGCGACAGTGTATTACTTCGTATGCTGCCTTTCGGGCGTATCAGGCAATCCCAACTCTATAAGGGGGAAGTAAAATGAGAGTAGTAATGAAATCTTCAAGGATAAAAGAAAGTGCCTTGGGTGTGTTATGCCTGAGCGCCGGACTCGCCTTTCCGTTTGCGGCCAATGCAGCCTCCTATTCGGTAGATTATGCTCACAGTACTCTGGAATTTACCGGTAATTATCAGGGACAGGATTTCAATGGGAAATTTGGCAAGTGGCAGGCGACTGTTAACTATGATCCAGCGCACCTTGATACTTCAAAAGCGGATGTCACCATCGACTTGTCCAGTGTGAGTACGGGAGATTCCACCCGAGACAGCACCTTGCCTGATAGCGACTTTTTCAATGTGGCAAAATTTCCTCAGGCCCATTTCGTGACCACAGGATTTCACCAACAGGGCGATCACGTTGTCGCTGATGGAAACCTGACGCTAAAAGGACACACTGCACCTGTCGAGCTAACGGTCAAGTTTGATCCCCGTTCACATGGTGCTGTGCTTGATGTAACGGGGCAGTTGAAGCGATTGGATTATGGTGTGGGTAATGGCCAGTATGCAGATACTTCCGTGATTGGGGGTAATGTCAGTATCGCTGGACATTTGGTGCTGGATGATAAATAGAATTTTTCATGCATTGATTATGTGAATAGACTTAGGAGTGCAATATGAAATTCAACAAGAAAATAAGTATGGCGGCGGGCATCTTTGCTTTGGTAGCTAGCCTTTCTCAATTCAGCACAGCCTCCGCAGCCGAGCTAACCTCCGGGCACTATCATGTTGAGCCCACGCATACACAGGTTGTTTTTCAGCTGTCTCACTTCGGGTTTACCGAATTTACGGGGTTGTTCTCGGGCGCATCCGGGACACTTTCAGTGAATACCGAGCATCCAGCACAGGACAAAGTGGATATTTCCGTGGATGTTGGCAGTGTTCTTACGACTTCCGACACATTGAATAAAGAGCTCAAAGGGGCTGACTGGTTTAATGTAGCCCAGTATCCCAAGGCACATTTTGTATCCACTTCAGTGCATGCACTTAATGCGAAGGAAGCGACAGTCGATGGTCAGCTGACATTGCATGGTGTTACCCGCCCCGTCACGTTGCATGTGCGCTTCTTCGGTGCGGGCGTCAATCCGCTTGACCATGCTCAGACCGTTGGTTTCAGCGCAACGACCACGATCAAACGTTCCGAGTTTGGTGTAAAACAGTATGTACCACTGGTTGGTGATAATGTGCATTTGACCATCGCAGGCGCCTTCGAACGTGATAAATGAGAAAGGGTAATATCTTTCGAGGGAACTCCTTGTCAAAAGCTCGAGTAAGGAGGGACCTTGAAGGGCGTCCCAAATAAAGAGGGGATGTTCGCTTTATTCCCCTTTTTCCGATCAAGAATGAAGAATGCCATACCTTAAGGGGTATGGCATTTTTTTATCGAAGTCGCTATAAACAAGGCAGGTATAAAAGAGTAACCAGTGGCGTTGTTGTGACCTTGTTCACGAAATACGCTTTATGTGAAATCGTGTGGCAGGAGAGGATGAAGAGTGATGGTAGAGCCCGTGCCTGATACAGATGAACGATGCACTGCCGAACTCACAGCGATAGTACCTGGCAACTGTAAACGGATAGGGCAAGTACTCTCGCGCGTCGGCGACAAATGGAGCATTCTGATCATCATGCTTCTGACAAATGGACCTCAGCGCTTCAGTCAGATCAAACGTTCGGTAGATGGTATTTCACAACGCATGTTGACGCTATGCCTGCGGGGGCTGGAACGGGATGGCCTGGTAAAGCGTACGGTATACGAAGTGGTGCCTGCGCATGTTGAATATGAACTCACATCTTTGGGGTATTCATTGACAATGCCTGTTGCTGGATTGGGTAGGTGGGCCATGCAAAATCTTGATGAAATCGAGAAGGCCCGCGATCGTTTTGATAACAGGAATACTTCATCAGAAAAGTAATAATCGATAGGTTGCCACTTTATATAAATATCAGAATTTAATAGTATGATAATCTGGTTTTGTAGAGAGCAGCTGCCAGCCATCGGCAGTGTCGCCGATTTGGTCTACTTCTTTTTGTAAATCGCTTGCTGGTTAAAGGATTCCCCTTTGAGTTCCGATAAATCCTCCGCTCGACAAAAAACATTCATGGGTAAAGGCGAGGATTTGGCAAGTTCTCCCTGGCGTTACAGGCTCATGCTATGCATCATCCTCGGGGTGCTAGGCATTCTTATTGGACGGATTGTTTATTTGCAGGTGATTACCCGTCAGTTTTTGGCGGAACAGGGGAACATACGTGCTATCCGCACAGTGCCCATCAATGCACACCGTGGAATGATTACGGATCGAAATGGTTCACCACTCGCCGTTTCCACTCCAGTATCCACTATCTGGGCCAATCCTCATCATTTGCCGCATGATACAGCTCAGTTAAGTCGGTTGGCAGAAGCATTGGGTGAGGATCCTCAGGATTTCATTACACGCATCAATCGGTTACGTTCTCGCGGTTTCATCTATCTGGCGCGCTTGATTCCACCCATGGATGGCGACAGAATCATGGCGTTGAATATCCCCGGTGTATATAACCAGCCAGATTATCAGCGGTATTACCCGGCGGGTGATGTGACTGCCTCCCTAGTGGGATTAACCAATATTGATCAAAGTGGTGAGGCGGGTCTTGAACTGGCCTATAACCAATGGTTGACCGGTATTCCCGGTAAGTTGCGTGTTCTGGAGGATCAGCGTGGTGATCTTATCAGTGAACTTCACCTGCTGCGTCCAGCACACCCGGGTGGGAATCTAACGCTCTCCATCAGTCTTCCTCTCCAGTTCGCTGCCTTTCAGGCAGTAGCTGATACGGTGACTAAGGACGAAGCGACATCTGGCTCCATGGTGGTAATGAATGCCCGTACGGGAGAGGTACTGGCCTCCGCCAGTTATCCTTCTTTCAACCCCAACAATCGTTCCAATATGAATGTTGATGGGTTGAGGATGCGGGCCATTACGGATGCCTTCGAGCCTGGCTCTGTCATGAAGCCCCTGGCCATGTCAGGCATTCTTAAAACCGGATTGATTCCCAATAATATCGTGATCAATACAAATCCCGGCTATATGCGCGTAGATCAGTACACAATTCGTGATGATCTGGACTTTGGTCGTCTGACGCTGGGTGGCATCATTACCGACTCTTCCAATATTGGTATGACAAAATTGGCGCTAAAGGTCCCCAATGCCACTATCTGGAATATGTATAATTCCATGGGGCTTGGACGTAGCCTGATGACGGGGTTCCCCGGTGAAGCCACTGGCAGCCTGCCTTCTCCCTATCAATGGTCAACTGCCAAGCGAGCTACTCTTGCGTATGGATATGGCCTCTCTGCCTCTGCCCTTCAGTTGGCTTCAGCTTACACCACCATCGCCAACAATGGCTGTTATATCTCGCCATCGCTATTGAAGCTATCTTCAGCACCCCATTGCTCACAATTGATTGCACCGAGTGAAGCTCATCAGATTCTGGGCTATATGGAGAATGTGGTAGGCCCCTACGGGACAGCCCCAACAGCTCGAATCCCGGGCTATCTGGTGGCGGGTAAAACCGGTACAGCCCACGAAGTACATGGTGGGGGATATCAGAAGGACGTGTATCGCTCGAACTTTGTTGGTATCGTCCCGGCCGATGATCCGCGTTTGATTGTGGTTGTAACCATTAGTGGATCGCGCCATGGCTTCTTTGGTGGTTTAGTGGCAGCGCCTCTTTTCTCAAAAGTGGCTGCATTGGGACTCCGTCAAATGAATATTCCCCCTGACCATGCTGATGCTCATCATCAATATCTGACTACTCAACAGATGGACCAGATGGCTGAGCAAGGAGGCAACGGTTAATGTATGGGGTTGCGTCATCCTGTTTTCACTATTATTGGTATCTGGCATGGTTGACTCCCTAGTGTTCGCTTCTATCCTTATATGTAAAATAAGGCTGTTGTGAAGATATTGGTTTTTCACGCTGCAATCGGTGCCTCCTCGGTTATTGGTGTTCTTCTACAAGGCAATTGTCGTCAATGAAGCTTTCGGGATTCAAATTTCGGGCTAATGCGGCCCATCCATTTGTTGCAATCGCTGTCGCAATCATCCTGTCATTGTTCAGCCTGTCAATTCATGCTGCCGAGTTGACAGGCGTAGGGGTTCGTCCCGGGGCACAGGTGGGGCAGCTTTCCCTGCTTCTGAAAGGTGACGTGCAAAAGCCTCGCGCTTTCTCCATTGGTAACCCTTACCGCGTCATTGTTGACTTGCCGAATACTAACGTTAAGTCCCAACAAGCCATTCGCAGCATCGAGAATGCTCGAGGATACGGTATTCGTAATATTCGGTATGGTGTCTTGCGTTCGCATGACTTGCGGTTGGTACTGGATATGGAGGGTAATACTCAGTATCAGCCCCAATTGGTTAAGCGGGCAGGCGGCATTCGCCTCACTTTTGTTTCGCCCCGTACGACTCGGGCAAGCTCAGCTGCACCTATAGCGAGCAACAGAACACCTGTCGAGGAAGCATCCTCCAATGGCCGACGTAATGTAGTGATTGTTATTGATCCCGGACATGGTGGGAAAGATTCGGGAACGATAGGTGCAGATGGTACCTATGAAAAAAATGTGGTACTTCCCATTGGGCGTGATGTTGCTCGTGATATCAACGCAGAAACCGGTTTCGAGTCTTTTCTTACGCGTAATGGCGATTACTACCTGACATTACCTCAGCGTGTTGAAATTGCACGTCAACACAAGGCCGATTTCTTTATTTCCATTCACGCGAATGCAGTGGATTCAAGGACGCCCCATGGGACGATTGTGTTCGCACTGTCTGAACATGGTGCAACTTCCACTATGGCAAGCTGGATGGCGCGTCGCGAGAACACTTCCTCCATGCTGGGTGGTGGTGGCGCTGGATTCCTTGATTTATCCGGCGATTCGATTCCCCTTCGTCAAACTCTGATTGATTTGAGCCTTTCCTCGAAAACAGCCCAATCAATTCAGGCCGGAAGTGATCTGGTTAGTCATATTCGCCGCGTGAACCACATGTTCACCAACCGCGTAGAGCGTGCGAATTTTGCTGTACTGCGTTCTCCCGATATTCCCTCAGTGCTGATTGAGACCGATTTCCTCTCCAATGTTCCTGCTCGGCAACGGTTAAAATCGCCTGCGTTCCAGCGTCAATTGGCGGCGCAGATCGCAGCCGGTATTACTCAGTGGTTTAAGCAACACCCTCCGCGAGGTACCTGGCTTGCCTACAGGCAAGCACACCCTGGTACAACACTTGGACCCATGAAAGCTCCGCAGGGAAGAGTCACGGCATCACCGGTATCATCACGGTTACCCGAACGTGATTACATACATTATGTTGTGAAAAATGGGGACTCACTTTCTCGTATCGCCGTTCGTTATCACACCAGCATGGCACGAATTCAATCGGCCAATAATTTGAATAGTCAGAAGGTGAGTGTTGGTCAGCATATAAAAATCCCTCGTTAATGCGTGTACTTTTCCCAGTGATGCTGTCACCCTTTTGAAAAAAGTGGGTTGTCATGTCGGTTCAATTGAGTGATAAATAAAAACTTTTGCCCTTATTTGGTTTTTCCTATTGAAACTTTAGTCTTACAGGCATAAAACGTAGTGTGCAAATCAAGGGTTCTTCCAGACAAGGTTTATTGAACAATAATTGTTCAATATGACTATTTTATAGGCTTTTCTGGATCCACTTATCGTTCAAGCGGTGTCGGCATTGATTTTTGTGCTAAATCAAAAAAACGTGTTATTCGCTGACTTCTTGAATTGCTTCTATAATTGGATGTGTAGTGTGGATGTTGTGTTGGGGTATTCTGCTTCGACATGGGGGGCAGGAAAGATCCAGTTTGTTGCCCCTTGCATGTTGAGGCACAATAGTCCGCTGGAATATCTGCATTGTCCAACTATAAACATCATAAATTCATCACGTTGTATTAGCCGTGTTCAATGCTTTTCAAGGTTTATGTGACTGTTTGAAAAGAATTGAGGCGAGTTTTTGCATATAACTTTTATCAAGTGAGGATCTTTAGATGCGCTCCACTAGCGGATCGAGGGTATGGGCACGCATTCTGGGAGTTATTTTCTTCCTGTGCGGTCTATATCTCGTTATTGGGGGCGGATGGCTGCTGAGCTATGGTGATACACCCTATTACCTGATCAGTGGTATCGTTCTGCTCATAACTTCGTGGCTGATCTTCAAACAGAAGGCAGCTGCTTTTTGGCTCCACGGCTTATTGATCATTGGCACGTTGCTCTGGTCATTCTACGAAGTCGGTTATGACTTCTGGTCTCTGGTGCCCCGTCTTGACGTTGTTGGCTTACTGGGTATTTTGCTTTGGCTGCCCTTTGTCGCCAATGGGGTTGCTCGTAGTGCAGGTGCGAAAAGTGTTCTGGGTATCGGTGTTGTGCTGGGTCTGTTGACTCTTGCTATCACCTTCTTCCTGGACCCATTCAATCAGAATGGGAATCTGCCTACCGATCAAATAGCTCAGAATGGTGATCCGACTACACAGCCTGCCAGTGACTGGCGTGCCTATGGTCGTTCCGAATTTGGTGATCGTTATTCTCCTCTTGATCAGATCAATTCCAGCAACGTTAAAAATCTTAAAGTTGCCTGGACCATGCAAACGCATGACCTGAAACGCCCTGGTGATCCGGGAGAAACCACTAACGAAGCAACACCGTTAGCGGTAAACGGAACACTGTACTTCTGCTCCACTCACCAAAAATTGTTTGCGGTGAATGGCCAGACAGGTCAGACCAAATGGGTTTTTGATCCTCATCTTTATGATAATGCCGGCTTCCAGCACCTGACTTGCCGTGGTGTGACCTACTTCCAGACACCTGCACAAAATGCAGTGACCAGTTCTGGTGCACAGGCTCCGCAGCAGTGTAAAGCCCGTATCTTCCTGCCGACCAATGATGGTCAGCTTTATGCTATCGATGCAGAAAGCGGACAGCGTTGTTCCGATTTCGGTAACAATGGTCAAATCGATCTGAAAGATCAGGGTATGCCCTATAAACAGATCGGGGATTATGAGCCGACCTCACCACCTGTGGTTACCAAAAATCTGGTCATCATCGCCGGGGCGGTAACCGATAACGGTTCCATTAAAGAGCCTTCCGGTGTTATCCGTGCATTTGACGCCTATACCGGTAAACTGGTTTGGTCATTCGATACCGGCAATCCGGATCCGAATGAACCCCCGGGACCGAATCACAAGTACGTGGCCAATTCGCCCAATTCATGGATTACCAACTCTTACGACAGCAAGTTGGGTCTCATCTATATCCCAACCGGGGTACAGACGCCTGACGAATGGGGTGGTGGTCGTGATGCAAACGCAGAGCGTTATGCATCCGGTGTTCTAGCCCTCCATGCTGATACTGGTAAACTGGCCTGGTTCTATCAGACTGTTCACCATGACTTGTGGGATATGGACCTTCCCTCTCAGATCAGCCTTGTTGATCTGAAACAGAAAGATGGTTCTACCATTCCTGCGCTATATGCGCCGGCTAAAACAGGTAACCTGTTTGTGTTGGACCGCCGTAATGGTCATCGTATTGTTGATGCGCCTGAGTTGCCGGTACCGACTCAAGATGTAGCTCCTGGTGATCACGTTTCACCAACTCAGCCGTTCTCCAAATTGACGTTCCGTCCCAGCAAATTGCTGACCGGTGCTGATATGTGGGGTGGATCAACCCTTGACCAGTTGGCATGTCGTATCTATTTCCATACGCTCAACTACAAAGGTACCTTCACACCGCCTTCCTTACGCGGTACGCTGGTTTATCCTGGTAACCTTGGTGTGTTTGAGTGGGGTGGTATTTCGGTTGATCCACGCCGTCAGATCGCTATCGCTAACCCTGAGTTTCTGCCCTTCGTATCACAGTTGGTGCCTCGTGGTAAGGACAACCCGCTGTGGCCTGAGAAAGATGCTCAGGGATCCGGTGGTGAAACTGGGCTTCAGCCAAACTATGGCGCGCGCTTCGGTGTGAAAATCTCTGGCTTCATGGATCCATTGTTTACACCTCTGGGCTTCAATTTGCCCTGTAAACGTCCGCCCTGGGGTGAAGTGGCAGGTATTGATCTGCGTACCCAGAAAATTGTCTGGAGACATCGTAACGGTACTTTGCGTGACTCGCTGGCTAGCAGTCCGCTGCCGATCCAGCTACCTCCCTTCAAGGTGGGTATGCCAGGTATTGGTGGTTCCATTGTTACTGCAGGTAATGTTTCGTTCCTGGCAGCGACAGATGATGACTACCTGCGTGCCTTTGATGTCACCAACGGTAAACTGCTGTGGCAAGCCCGTTTGCCTGCTGGTGGACAGGCTACCCCAATGACTTACAGCGTTGATGGTAAACAGTATGTTGTCATCTACGCCGGTGGTCATGGTTCCTTCGGTACCAAACTGGGCGATTACCTGATTGCCTATGCATTACCGAGTCAAAACGACAACAGCGGTAGTAAGCAGTAAATGTAGTCAAGATTTGTATCCGATACTGATATTGGTGTTGGAGTAGAATCTGGGAAACCGCAATCATCTTCGGATGGTTGCGGTTTTTTTATGCCTCTCCACTTCAGCTCTTGCCTGTTTTCTTTATTGAGAGCGTTTTTTATTGACCAATTTCGCTCAACTCTTTATTTTAGCTTAAATGCAAATGATAATTATTGTTATATGTATTTGAGTGTTGATTGTATTGATCGTATTGATTTTATATGGGTGATCGCCACGACAATCGATTTGATTGAATAATGAGAATAGAGAGTAGGGGCTACAAGGGATGAGTAACAAAGGGAAATATCAACGTAATGGTATATTCATGGAGAGGGTATTGGGAGGGGGCTATCGCATTGCCAGTCCCGGGGGAAGGTATATACCTTCTTTTTTGAGCAGTGCATCGGGATATCCTGCTTCACTCAAGCGTATGGTCTGGTTCAGCGTACACCTTTTCCCAGTGTGCCTCTTGATTCCATTGGCTCATGCTCAAGTATCTCAAGTAGAGCCTAGCCCCTCTTCAGACTCACTAACCACACCGATAGCACCAGCTACGCCGACAACGACAACAAGTGGCAAGACAGTCAGTGATGGATACAGTACACATTTAGCAACTGTCTCGGTAACGGGAAGGGCACCACTTCTGACGAATCGTAATTATGTTGCTGGCCCTACCAGTATCTCAACCGGCCTTCCGCTGACCCCCTTCGAAACTCCGCAGTCCGTTACGGTTATTACACGTAAGCAGATGGATGACCAGAATATGGAAACCCTGCAGGATGTATTACGTAATGCTTCCGGTATTACTTCTTCATCACAGGACAATGGCGGTCGAACCACTTATCGCGCTCGTGGATTCAATATCACTAACTTTAAGGTGGATGGATTGCAATTCAACGGTGTCAGCGGGCTTTCGGGGACGGGCAATACCCTGAATATGGATCTTTACGATAATGTTCAAGTCATACAGGGCGCCAATGGGTTGCTCGGTGGCACTGGAGACCCATCTGCTACCATAGACCTTCAACGCAAGCGCCCCGGTTATATCCCCCAAGCCAAAATTTCATATACAGGTGGAAGCTGGAACAAGCGCCATACCATGCTGGATGTTAGTACGCCACTAAATGCAGAGCGCACTGTGCGAGCCCGTACCGTACTTAGTTACGATGATTCTGATACTTTCAGGAATAATGAAAAGGAAAAACGGTTTGGTGGGCTTTTTAATGTCGTCGCCAATCCTACTTCAAGTACTACGATAAATATGGGTATTCAACAGGAAAATGATCGTCATGATGGTGCCACGTGGGGAACTGACGTTCCTATTTGGTATGCCGATGGTACTCGTACCCATTTATCACGCAAAACCAATAAGACAGCCGATTGGAGCTTCTTGAGTCAGCGTGCAACCACGCTTTTCTTCAATATTGATCAGAAACTGAATGATAACTGGAAACTACATACGTCATATGCTCATATTCATTCCACTTATTTCACCAATCTGGGCGAGGCCAAGGTCAATAATATAACAAAGAAAAAATTTGGCGGATTCTGGAATCGTGACGGCAGTGGTGCAGCCTTGAATGCTTTGCACTCCGAGGGAAAAGCCAACCGTGATGCGCTTGATATCAGTGCCAGCGGCCCATTTCACATATTCAACCGTCGTAATGATTTTATAATCGGTTTTAATGGCTATAACGATGTTGAAACCGATTACAATTTCGGTCCCGATTATGGTAATTGCCAAATAGGGGATGTTTCACCTTACAGTGCTAAATCCTGCCAATATCGTGCGACCGGGTTGCCTTATACCCGTTGGAAAAACTGGGATAATAGCTTTTATCCCAACTTTAGTGCGCAACGTACTGATGCGCGGGAAGTCACCCATATTGAAAACTACGGGCTGTATGCCGCGACTCGTTTGACATTATTAAAACCCTTGAAATTGATCCTGGGAGGCCGTTTCAGTAACTATCGCACTTTCACAACCACATATGATAAGCATGATACGCGGACACGCTCACCACATACCAGTTACCATGGACAATTCACGCCATATGCCGGGTTAGTGTGGACGGTCAATCCCAACAACATGCTTTACGCTAGCTATACCAATGTGTTCGATCCACAAGATGCGCATGTGGATGATGCTCATGGTAACCTTCTTAGCCCTACCAAGGGTAATAGTTATGAAACGGGGTGGAAAACTTCATTATTCCATAATCGTTTGAGCACGGAGCTCTCCTATTTCCGTAACAAGCAAAACAACGTAGCAGTTGATACGGGGGTTCCCAATCCTAATACATCCTATGATATCTATAGAGCTGCAAGCGGTGTTAAATCTCATGGCATTGAAGCTGAAGTCATGGGGCAGATTACGCCTAACTGGAATCTCTATGCCGGATATACCTATCTAAGTGAAAGCGGTTTGGGCTTTCGGCAGGATCCTCGCCACCAGTTCCATCTGTTTACGACCTATCGGTTGCCAGGCGCACTGCACAGGCTGACCATTGGGGGCGGTGTTACTGCGCAGAGCTCGCGCGAATGGGAAGCCAATCCCGGACGTCCCCTGGGAAATGGTAAATACGATAAGAGCAATCTGAAAACAAAAGGGTATGCTATTGTGGATTTGATGGCGCATTATGATATTTCCCGCAATTGGGAAGCAGGGATCAATGTCACTAACCTGACGGACAAAACCTACTATCAGCAATTCGGTTTCTACGACGGCCTGTTATATGGACAGCCACGATCAGTGACTGCCAATGTATCTTTCCACTTTTAGTGTATTTGGTTGATCGCACGATGAGTGCGTCCAGAGGGAGCTCTTCTCGGGAAGACTCCCTTTTGTATGAATAGAAGATTAAAAAAATGCTTTTGCGTATTGCAGTTTATATGTGCAACTTTTAAGCTAAAACTTTAGACAAAAATAAACAGGTTTGATCTCTTGTAAGCATAGGCTTTTGATTTGTTTTTTACTTGGGTTGAACTACCGCCATCTTCACAGGCAAGGCTGATTGATGACAGTCACTGATGACTGAGTGGTTTTCACCTATCGTTCACCAGTAACAACGGGTGCATTACTTGTCATGAGTGTGCATACACATTCGTCGTTTTGCAGTAGTAATAAAAATTACAAGGAAGCGTAAAGGATATGTCGTTGGTCGCAACAGGGTTCAAGGATAGATCAATAAAAAAACCGGAAGTTCTGGTTTTGGTATTGATTTCAATACTTGTTCACTTATTCATATTATGGCTGCTGTTTCATAGCCCACGCATTACTAAAGCAGTAGTGCCTCCTGAAGCCTCAGGGGGGGCTCCGCCCGTACAGGTAGAATTAACGCCGCCGCCACAACCGCCGCAGCCTGTTCAGCATACGCCGCCGGTTGATCGTAATGCTGTGACGCCGCCACCGAAGCCGGTGCCTCACCCGCATCCGAAGCCCAAGCCAAAACCCAAGCCGCGTCCTGTGCATCACGTGCCACGTCCTGTGCACCATGAGCCGCATCCTCGGCCTGTGCCTCACCCGGCGCCGCATCCTGCTCCGCACCCGGCACCTCATCCAGCGCCGCATCCTTCGCAATCGGCGGCGAGTGGCCATTCGCAGTCCAGTACTGGGCATGCTGCAGGTGGAAGTGGTGCCAACTCGAACAAGGTGACGCCTGCCGTATCCGGCATGCAGGCACTGGGTAATCCGGCTCCGCAATATCCGGGTCTGGCATTGCGTCGTGGCATTCAGGGGACAGTTGAACTACAGATTCTTGTAACCCCAGAAGGGCGTGCTGGCGAGGTTAAAGTCGTACATTCCAGCGGCTCCAGTATCCTTGATAACGCAGCCGTGCAGACGGTTAAAGGTTGGAAATTCATCCCTGCGAAACGGGGTAATACACCAATAGCTGGTTATGCATTGCAGCCCATTACGTTCAATTTGCCACCTGGAGCGGGAGGCATTTCGGATTAAACAGTAGTTTTTGGATTTAATGCTTTTGAGTGAATTTCATCTCGGGTACAGGAAAGATTGTTACTGTACCTGAATCAAAATTTGAATTTGAACGAGTAGGGTCGCCCCGGCGACATCAATGGAGTAGACATGGCAGATCAAAACAACACCAATAATGGTTCAGCAACGCCTTCTCAGTCTGGTGGTGATACCACTACCAATGGTACTCAGAATCAGCAGGCGCAAACTACCGCTGGTAATAATACTCAAACGCAGCAACCTGCTGGTAACCCGGCTGCTCAGGATGCTCATACTGAGCAATCTACTCAGGTCAATCAGGCCAATATGTTTGGTCAATCCATATTGGCGAGCCCAGTAGCAGGCTTTGTTGTTCCTACTGTGCTTTGGGTACTGATTCTCTTTTCAGTCATTAGCTGGGCCATGCTGTTGATCAAGGGTGTACAGTTCGGTCGCTTCAAGTCCCAAAGTCGACGTTTCCTGCGTGAGTTCTGGAAATCCCGCGATCTTTCCGAAGGCGCCAAGACTGCTCAACAGTCCAGCGGAGCGATGGCCCATTTGGCTCGTACAGGTGTGGATGTCGTAAGCGGTAACGATATTGCTGACCATCGTCGTGGGCTTGCTCAGCAGATCAACCGTTCGGATCGTTTGGAACGTAGCCTGCGCCGTCAAATCCAGATTGAGCGTCGTTCTCTGGAGAATGGTCTTGCCATCCTTGCCAGTATCGGTAGTACAGCGCCCTTTATCGGCCTGTTCGGTACCGTTTGGGGTATCATGGAAGCACTGGTGCGTATTGGTATTACTGGTCAAGCTGATCTTGGAAGTGTCGCCGGTCCGATCGGGCACGCCCTGATTGCAACAGGGGTGGGTATTGCAGCGGCGGTACCAGCTGTATTGATTTATAACTTCTTCGTGCGCAAACTGAAGCTGGCGAATGGGGATATGGATACTTTTGCTGAAGAGTTCTATAGCCTGGCACAAGAAACTTCTTTTTCTACCAAACCCGTCGTTACTGAAAAAGCGTAATGCCGAGTATGCCAACCTGGTTATTGGTAAAAAGAAAATAAAGAACATGTAAAATCTGATGATGGTGGCGATTTCCATCATCCGGGTGTCGAAGCCGATACACTGTCATCAGATCCCTAAAACCCTTTGTTCACAAGAGGAGGGACTTATGGCCTTCTCCGGAAATTCTGACAACGATGATGTCATGAGTGAAATGAACGTTACCCCTTTGGTTGACGTTATGCTCGTGCTTCTAGTGGTGTTCATTGTAACAGCACCGCTTTTGACCAAATCCATTCCACTGAATCTGCCTAAAACGCATGCGGTGGCCCCGGCAAATACACCCAAGCCTCTGGTGGTGAGTGTTGATAAGTCAGGTAACTATTATATTGGACAAACCAAGGTATCGTTGGATGAACTGCAAGCCCAGGTAAGCCAGGCGCATTCATCCAACCCCAATCAGGGCGTACAGTTACGTGCTGATCAGGGCGTGCAGTATGGCGATGTTGCTAAAGCAATGGCTGATATTCAGCGTGCAGGTGTGACTCGTTTGGCGGTTATGACACAACCTTGATAGTGTGACTTCGATATTTATTCGATAGTTATAGAGCAATATGGCGAAAGGGGGAGTCTGAGTATTCAGGCTCCCTTTCTTGTTTTATTACAGATAAGTTCGCTGCCAACGGATTGATATTCCCTATATAAATTTCCGGACCCGCCATGGACGTGGCAGTTGAGTCTTGCAATAGGAAAAGTCGGTATTGCGAGGCAATTTCCAGGTTTTCCTAAAAATCCTGAATACCGTTTAGTAAATGTTTTTTTCGTATTGTAATGCGAGATCGAAAACATTAAGCTTGAGTTCAGACTGAAATGAAAACCTGGAAGACACTCACATAATAATTATCGGGAACGGAGCCGCGATAGGTGTCTCAATCTTCGTTGCCGATAGCTTTACGGGTTCTTCATCCTTCAGTTAGATACTAAAAATAATTCTTTGCCAACCGGCTCATTTCTCAGGAAATGGAATAGCTGTAACTATCCGATTCTCAACGTACGACCCAGTTGCAGTACACGGGATAATAATCTCAACAATAATTAATGCTCCATAGGGATCTATCAATGAACCTTCGATCGTCTGGAACGTGGCAGGGTGCTCCTGCGTTTTCGTCCGTGGCTCGTCATCCACTTTTCAATAAGCGCCCGGCACTTGTATGTGCCTCTGTATCCACACTCTTGGTCGCAGTTGCGCTTCATACTTCCCATGCTTACGCGCAATCCAGTAGTGATTATGTTGCTCCGGCCGCAAGCTCATCCAGCAGCTCAGGTGCCGCAGCACCGGCCGCTGCCGCCCCCGCCGCTCCTGCGGCAGCGGCACCTGCTGCGCCGGCAGCCGCAGCACCCGCAGCAACAGTGGGGACTGCCGGGACTCAACAGTTAAAAAATGTGACAGTGACCGGTTCGGCGATAGCTACGCCTGATGCGGCGACGGCAGTTCCTGTGACGATTTATCATGCAAGTCAGCTACGAGCTGAAGGAATTACGTCCGCAGATCAGTTCTTACAGACATTAGGTATTAATAATTCTAGTGCCAATGCTACCGCTCAAAATTCTGGACCTTACCAGGGTGGAGCATCCTTTGCAGACTTGAGAGGATTAGGTACAGATATGACATTGGTTTTGCTCAATGGGCGCCGTGTCATTGCTAACTCTTATGCGGGAGCTGGAGTCGATTTGAACTCCATTCCTTTTGCTGCGATTGACCGTGTTGAAGTACTAAGGGATAGTGCAGGAGCTTTATATGGTTCTGATGCTGTAGCTGGCGTAATTAATTTTATTACAAAAAAGAATTATCAGGGTGCGGAAGTTTCAGCTGATCTTGATACTCCTACTCATAGTGGTGGTGGACAAAGTAAGACGTACACAGGTACGTGGGGTTACGGCGATCTTGATAAGGATGGCTTTAACTGGATGGGTAGTTTGAGTTATTCGAATCAGAATGAGTTACCAACTGGTTCCCGCCATTTTTGGCATAATGGATTTAGACCTTACTATGGGTCAGTATACCGAAACGGAGCGACATTTCAGCAAAGTGGCCCATACTTGCAGCAAGGTTGTTTTGGCTCACGTCCTACTTCCCATGGGGTATGCGGTGCAAAAGATTGGGATGAGGGTGATTATATAAATCATAACGAAAATACTTCTCTTTATACTGCTGCGACATTTAAAGAGAGCGAACATAATCAAGGCCAGCTTTCTTATTATTGGTCTCATAACTATACTAACTTTAAATCATATCCAGATATACTCCAGTTGGATGTGGAGCCCGGTTCGCCCAGCTTCCCTACAAGTAATAGTAGCTCTGCTTTCGATCCTACACAGGCTGCAACAGCATATTGGCTATCCCCCCTCGAGTCAGATCGCATGGGACAAAAAAGCGATGTGAAACGTATCCAGTTTGAACAGAAAGGCTCTTTTGGTGGATGGACGTATGATACCGCGATTGCATATGACCGTAGTACAACCCATTGGCGTGGTAACCAAGGATATTTAAATTTCAATGACGTGCAATCACAAGTTGATTCCGGCTTACTTAATCCATTTTACCCTTCTACTCCTGCTGAAGTGAAATTGCTGGAAGGAGATAAATGGTCTGGTACGCTTGAGAAGTCATGGGGTTCTGAATATATATGGGACGGTCATATTGGCCATTCTTTAGGTGATTGGTTCGGAGCTGGTCCTGCACAGATAGCCTTAGGTGCTGAAGCCAGTCATGAGCGTTTTTCCCAAACAGATTATGATAACCCAGTCCAATCTTCTGGTATCCAAGCGAGTCATGTGGCTGGACACCGCGATCAACAGGCGTTATGGACAGAGGTTGATGTACCGATTTTGGATTCTTTAGATTTAACAGGTTCACTACGATATGACAGATATAGTTCAGTAGGGCATACCACCAATCCAAAAATTTCTTTCCGTTATCAACCTTTAAGTAACCTTGTGTTCCGCGGTTCTTGGAGTTCAGCATTTGTGGCTCCAACTTTGTATGACTTGTATACCCCTCAGTCACTCACCTATGCAGGTAACCTTCGCGATCCGCTCCTTTGTCCTAAAGGTGGGTCTGGTAACGGTTGTTCAATTGATCCGCGTTTTGTAACTGGGGGCAACCCGCGCCTGAAACCCGAAAAATCAAATGAATGGTCGTTTGGTTTGGTTTATTCACCTATCCATAACTTGACGACATCTGCTGATTTCTGGTGGTACCACATTCGTGATGATATTACGACTGAAGGTGATCAGTACGCTTTGGATCATGATAAAAATGTTTGTCGATACGGTCAGAGCTGTGCTGAAAATGATCATGGGCCTATAGGGGCAATTGATTATTTCCACAATCCTGTTGCTAATATTGGCAAAGTACATACTAACGGAGTGGATCTGACAGCTAATTACCTATTACCTACTTCAATCGGTAATTGGAATTTTGGTTATAATATGACCTATGTTTTTAATTATAATGAGGATTTTGGACAAGGGTTCACTACAGGATTGGGTAGAATGGATAGTACAAATACTGTCCAATTCCGCTGGAAAGGTACTGCCAATATAGGGTGGTCAAAAGGTCCATGGAGTGCTGGTTTGAATAGTAATTTCCAATCTGGATATACAGATTATCAAGTCAACATGCCTGACTATTATGTGCCCCATAATAAAGTTGCTTCTTATACTACATTTGATGTTTATGGGGGATATCATTTCAAAAATGGTATAGCAGTAACAATAGGGTCGCGAAATGTATTTGATCGCAAACCTCCATTCTCAACTTATCAGCTTTATGGGATAGATACTCGCTATGGTAACCCCTTGGGTCGGGTCGTCTATGCTAATGCCAGTTACCACTTCTAACGAGCGTCCCAGTATATAATAAAGGCATACCCCCCAAATTTCGGTTGGGGGGTATGAAATAGTAACCGGGCATTACCCATTCGAAGAGCAACATATCATTAAGCTTTGCTCGCACGATCTATTTTCAATAATCCCTCCTATTGTCCTTGCCCCTGTAACCCATTAAACTTAATCCAAACTGAAGATTTCCTTTAACGTCGACGTCGTTGCTGTTCTCTTGATTTCTACGTTGCTACAAGAGCGCTCCCAGATCAGGCGTTTACTTGTACTCACTCTTCAGTGGAATTTATCGGGAACGATAATGACAAACTCCTGATAATCACCCTCATTACTCAAAACTGATTAACAAAGAATAAATAATTTCCATAGGGATCTATCAATGAATCTTCGATCGTCTGGAACGTGGCAGGGTACACCTGTGTCTCCGTCCATCGCATCTAATTCGCTTTTTAATAAGCGCCCAGCCCTGGTTTGTGCCTCAGTGTCGACACTTTTGGTCGCAGTCGCGCTTCATACCACTCATGCTTACGCGCAATCCACTAATGACGATGTTGCTCCGGCGGCTCCAGCAGCGCCCGCGGCGGCGGCTCCTGCGGCTCCGGCTGCAGCGGCGGCCCCCGCAGCGGCTTCAACCAGCTCTACCGCTACTGCGCAACAGTTGAAAAATGTGACAGTCACCGGAACAGCCTTTTCCGGACCTAATGCGGCTACCTCTGTGCCCGTCACTATTATTAGCATGAGCCAGATGCGCCAAAGTGGTGTCACTAATATGGATCAGCTGATGCAGCGTATCAGTATGAACAATGCTGGTAGCAATAACAGTATAGGTACCGGAGGATATGTAACGGGTGGCGCGTCATACGCCAATATGCGTGGACTTGGACCTGACTTTACTCTTGTTCTGCTCAATGGGCGTCGTTTGGCTAATGATGCGGGTACGGGTACCGCACCAGACTTGAGTACAATTCCATTCGATGCTATTCAGCAGGTCCAGATTCTGCGAGATGGCGCCTCTGCATTGTATGGCTCGGATGCTATTGGTGGTGTTATCAATTTCATCACTAAAAGTAACTATCAGGGAGCAAGCATTGATCTGACTGGGACAACACCTGACAAGAGTGGTGGAGGTCAAAGCAGAAAAGTGTCTGGTTCCTGGGGCTATGGTGATCTGGATCGTGATGGATTCAACGTGATGGGAACCCTAAGCTATCAAAAAGCCAATGGCTTGAATTCCAATCATCGTGGTTACGTACGTGACTATGATCCGGGGCAGAATGTTATTTCCGGTTCCGCCTTCAATACCCCGGCTAACTATCAAAATGCTGAGGGAGATCTGATTTCGCCATTGTCAGGTGCCTGTGGCGGTAAGAATCAGCTTTCTGTGGGGAGTAATTGCAAATACGATTACGCCAAGAACCAGTGGCTGGTTGATCCCTATGAACGTACTTCACTCTATACGGCAGGTACCTTCAAAATGGGGCAGCATGCAACGGGGGCATTGTCCTATTTCTGGACACGTGATCGCGATAATTCTCGAGCGGCAGCCGCCCCTGTTACTACTTCGGATGACAACGACAACTATACGACGTTGAAAACGTCCAGCCCATATTATCCAGCCGGTAATAGTGGAGATTTGCCGCTCTATTATCGTACGGTCGGATTGGGTAACCGTGTGACCGAAAATACGAATGATAACAAACGTATCATGTTCGAAGTGAAGGGTGACCATGCCTGGGGTTGGAATTATGATACGGCAGTATATTACAACCGCAGTAGTTTACATTCTGATCTGACCAATGGATTCGAAAATGACAATCTGTTGGAGCAGGACTTTAACGATGGTGCTATTGATCCCTTTGCAATCAATTTGACACCTTCACAGCAATCCGCTCTTGAGGCTGCTGAAGTCAAGGGGCGTGTATGGTCAGCGGTATATCAGAGCTATAACTGGGATGGTAAGATTACTCGATCCATTGGCGACTGGTTTGGCGCTGGTCCTGTTGAACTGGCCCTCGGCGCTTCAGCAACGCATGAAAAGCTGAACAGCGATCAAACTGCATTGGCAGGGTTGTCCAGTTCAGCAGGCCTTAGTCCAGGTGATTCCCGTGGCTCTCGCAATGAAGGCGGGGTATGGACAGAGTTGAATATACCGATCACTGACGCTCTGTCGATGACCGGTTCATGGCGTTATGACAAGTATGCGCACTTCTCAGGTGCTTCCAGTCCGAAGATCTCTTTCCGTTATCAACCGTTTGACTGGATTCTGTTCCGTGGCTCCTTTGGTAAGGGATTCCACGCGCCGTCGCTGTATGAGATGTATCAGCCTGAATACAGTACCTTCACCCCGGAAATGGTGGATCCACAGAATCCTTCACTACCGGCCCAGCAGTACCTGAATCTCTCTGGTGGGAACAAGAATCTTCAGCCTGAAAAAGCCAAGAACTGGACATTGGGTGCTGTCTTCCAGCCTATTAACAATTTGTCCATCAATGCTGACCTATGGTGGATCCGCGTAGATCGTTATATCACTACACAGGCACCTGACTGGACATTGTTGAATGATCCTTCGGATGTTAGACGTGGCAGTAATGGCCGTATCGTTTCGATCAATACGCCTTTGGAAAACATTGGTTCCCTGCAAACCAATGGTGCGGATTTCGGTGCGAGTTATTCGCTGCCTACCCACATTGGCCTCTGGTCACTCAACTTCAATG
Organism: Cernens ardua; assembly: GCF_051251085.1. Taxonomy (NCBI): domain Bacteria; kingdom Pseudomonadati; phylum Pseudomonadota; class Gammaproteobacteria; order Oceanospirillales; family Halomonadaceae; genus Cernens; species Cernens ardua. The sequence continues at coordinate 85,810 of NZ_JBPCZH010000003.1, read as the reverse complement.
GTACTTATACCAATAAGTTCCAGGAAAACATGGATGGTCAGAAGCATGATGAAATGGGCATCGATGAATTGGAAGCGCAGGGGCAAGTCAACTTCCGTTGGCAGCATACCATTTCACTTAACTGGGCGAATAACGGTTGGACAGCGGGAATTGTTAATGAGTACAAGACCGGCTTCCGTGATGAGGATCAGAATGGGTATCACCACGGTCGTGTAGCCTCCTATACGCAATGGGATGGTCATGTAGGATATCAGTTCAAGCATGGCCCCGAAATTACGGTTGGCGTGAATAACGTCTTCAACCGTAAACCACCGTTCTCGGATCAGCTGGACGTGGGTACCTCCGGTTATTTCCCACAATACTACAGCCTGATGGGCCGTACTGTATTTGGTGAGGTACACTGGGCGTTCTAAAGGGAAGTCACTACCCCATGAAAAGGCCACCTTCGGGTGGCCCTTTTATTAAAAAAAGCATATAAAACCTTAATGTTAGTTGAGGTTACCATTGCTCTGGTTGGGTATCGGCGTTATCCTTCTTAACCAAATAAAACTGCTGTTTTGAAGTATTCGAAAGTTAATGCGGGGTTTTGATAGCCTTGGGAAAAACCTTTGAAACCAGCAATATAATAATCGTTTCTGTCCGGTCAAGAGCACACAATAAACAGCACAGTGTCATGCTGCCAGAGCGCATGTTTTACCTGCATATTCTGATTTGACTGGAGAAAATACCTCTTCGGTTTAACCCCGAAAAGCAAATACCACACAAGATATAATAATCAGGTGGCCAAGTTGCATAACAACAAAATTACAGGCGTACTCTGCATCTGCAATGCAGGTGTTGTTGCCGAAGGATCGAGTCATAATGTTTTTTGATTGTAAAGGACGTCGCGGACTGGCCTGCGATTTGTCGCGCCTGGTATTAGGTATGGGAATTTTTTGCCTAACGGGTGTCGCACATGCTGAAACCACTGCGCCGACTGCTCAGCAGGCCAGCAATAACTCCGTGATAACGACCTATGGATTAGCTATAAGTGGTCAACCCAGGTTACCTGCCAATTTTACTCACTTTCCTTATGTGAATCCTGATGCGCCCAAGGGTGGGACGCTCACGGTGTCTGAACTTGGCAGTTTTGACTCCCTCAACCCGTTTATTATTTCGGGAGTCGCGGGAGCAGGGGTGACTTATCTGTATAACTCCTATCTTTATGACACCCTGTTGACCCCTAATTGGGATGAACCTTATACGGAATATGGCCTGTTGGCTGATGGAATTCGTATCGGACCGAAGCGGAGCTGGGTAGAGTTCGACATCAATCCAAAGGCACGTTTTAGTGATGGGACGCCTGTCACAGCAGAGGATGTGGTCTTTAGCTACAAGTTATTGATGACCAAAGCAATGCCTTTCTTCCGGGGGTATTACGCAGATGTCAAAGCCGTATCCATACCTCGCCCAGGGGTGGTACATTTCGACTTGAAGTCAACTGCACCCTATGAATTGCCTTTGGACCTGGGGCAGTTCCCGGTTATGCCGGAACACTATTGGAAACATCACGATTTTACTCAGCCTTCTCTGGATATTCCCGTTGGTTCAGGCCCTTACACCATTACACAGGTAATCCCGGGTTCCCGTATCGTCTATACACGTAACCCAAATTACTGGGGGCGTAACCTGCCAGTGATGAAGGGGCGTTATAATGCCAATACTATTATCTACGATTATTATCAGGATGATTCGGTCGCCTTGCAGGCCTTTCTTTCAGGGCATGTCGATTACCGTATAGAGCCTTCCCCGGCTAGCTGGGCGACCAACTATACAGGTCCCGCCATTCGGCATCATGATATCATCAAGTTTCAGTTGCCGAGGGGAAACCCGGGAGCCTTTCTGGGTTATGCGCTGAATATGCGACGCCCGGAATTCAACGATATCCGGGTACGAGAAGCTTTGGCACTTGCCTTTGATTTCGACATGGTAAATCGGCTGCTTTATCACGGCCTTTATACGCGCGATGTGGGCTTCTTCGACGATTCGGTCTTTCAGGCACACGGTTTACCCGATAAGGGAGAATTGGCGCTACTTGATCCTCTGCGTAAGGAGCTGCCTGCCAGTGTATTTACGCAGTCGCTGGATGGAGAAGAGCCGACTGATATTCGTTCCCGTTTACATAAAGCCTATGATCTTCTTGTACAGGCAGGGTATTACATTAAAAATAATCAGTTATATACCCCGAAAGGCAAGCCGTTCAATCTGGAACTGCTATTGGATGATGCAGGGCAGACTCGAACTGCGCTACCCTATGCCCAGAATCTGGCTCGCTTGGGTATTCATCTTCATATTCGCAATGTAGATCCAAATCAATATCTGGTGTTGGAACAGCACTTTGCTTTTGACATGGTGCGTGCGCAGGTACCTGAGTCCAATAGTCCCGGGGCCGAGCAGGCCTCGTACTGGGGAAGTCAGTATGCCAATGTGCCAATGAGCCAAAATGTGGCGGGGATCTCCAATCCGGCAATAGATGCACTTATCAATAATATTATTGTTGCCAAGGACAGGCCGGCGCTGATTACGGCTACCCATGCGCTGGATCGTGTACTCCGCCAAGAACACTATTTCGTCCCCCTCTACTATCAAAAATATTACAACGTGGCGCGCTGGCGTCAGTTGGAGCTGCCGCGTTCCCCTCTATATGGTTCTGATCTGGATAGCTGGTGGATAAATCCTCATATCAATAATGAATCGACTCGGGGAGGCGAATAGTCATGGGCGTGTATATTTTGCGGCGTTTGGCACTGATGATTCCGACTCTTCTTGGTATTTTGCTGCTGAACTTCATCATTATTCAGAGTGCTCCCGGTGGACCCGTGGATCAGGTCCTCGCACGCCTGTCGGCAATGTCCCAGGCACATCCCGGTCAGGTGACCTCTGCACGTCCGGTGGGTGGCAGTGCGATTACCGGTGTAGACTCGGCCTATATAAAGCAGCTTGATCACCAGTTCGGCTTTGATCGCCCCATGTGGGAGCGTTTCCTGATCATGGTGAAGAACTATTGTACGTTTGATTTTGGCAATAGCTTCTTTCAAGGCGGAACGGTTGCCCATTTGATTCTAACGCGCTTGCCCGTCACGATTTCCATCGGCTTTTGGTCCATGTTGTTGATGTATGTGATCGCCGTGCCTTTGGGGATCAAACAGGCAGTACGTTATGGTTCTCGCTACGACCGTTATACTTCTGCGCTGGTCATAATTGGATATGCTATCCCTGCCTTTTTGTGGGCATTGTTGTTTATCTTCTTTTTCGCGGGTGGGCAGTATTTCACATGGTTTCCCTTGCGCGGGCTTGTGTCATCCAACTTTGAGCAGCTCTCCCTCATCGGGAAGATTCTGGATTACTTCCACCACATTGCATTGCCCGTACTAGCCTATGCGGTGAGTAGTTTTGCGGTGTTGTCCCTATTGACGAAGAACAGCTTTCTTAATGAAATACATAGTCAATATGTGTTGACGGCTCGTGCCAAGGGGGCGAGCGAGAAACGTATCCTGTATCGCCATATTTTCCGTAATGCCATGTTGATCGTTATTTCAGGATTGCCCAGTACCATGGTGGCTATCCTGATTGGCGGCTCCATTCTGATCGAAAAAATGTTCTCTTTGAACGGCTTGGGGCTGCTGGGCCTGACAGCGCTTGAACAGCGTGATTATCCGGTGATTTTCGGTACGCTCTTTATTTTTTCTTTGTTGACACTCCTTGCCCAGTTGGTAAGTGACCTGATGTATACCTGGATTGACCCCCGGATCGATTTCGAGGCACGCAAATGACCACAGAAAACATAACATCCGTGCGTCCGGAAAAGCCCCCTTTCTGGTCTCCCATTATGCGCCGCCGATTCCAGGTCATTCGCAATAACAAACGTGTATGGTTTGCCTGCTGGTTCATGTTGATTATTTGCATCATCAGCGCGGGTGCCAACTTTATTGCCAACGATAAACCGCTGTTCGTGGAGTATAAAGGGCACGCGTATTTTCCGGTGATCTTCAACTATCCCGAAACGGATTTTGGCGGTTTCCTGCCGACGGATACAGATTACGCAGATCCGGCTGTAAAGCAGGAAATTTACGCCCATGGTTGGTGGATTCAGCCATTGATTCCATATGCCTATGATACGGTGGATGTGTCTAACCCCGATGCAGTGCCTTCAGCACCTTCAGCGCGTCACTGGCTTGGGACGGATGATCAGGGGCGTGATGTACTTGCGTTAATCATCTATGGCATCCGTATTTCTCTGTTGTTTGCTTTTGTGGTCACCGCAGGGACCCTTGTCCTGGGTATTTTGCTGGGAGGAATTCAGGGATATTACGGCGGTTGGATCGACTTGATTGGACAGCGCTTGAGTGAGATATGGAGCTCTTTGCCGACGCTCTTTATCATTATGATTCTATCGAGTTTTGTGAATCCAAACCTGTGGTGGCTGATCGTCATCATGTTGCTGTTTTCATGGCTGCAGGTGGTCGATCTTGTACGTGCTGAATTCTTGCGTACACGTAATCTGGAGTATGTTGCTGCCGCAAAACTTCTGGGGCTCCCGTCCTGGACCATTATGTGGCGCCATGTATTGCCCAATGCAATGGTGTCGACACTAACCTATCTGCCGATCATCTTTACGGGTTGTATTACTTCGTTGGTATCGTTGGATTATCTTGGCTTCGGTTTGCCACCAGGCTCGGCATCGCTGGGTGACCTTATTACCCAGGCACAAACCAATCCGCACGCTACTTGGTTGACGGTGACGGCTTTCCTGACGCTGGCCATTTTGTTGTCGGTTTGTATTGGTATTGGGCAGGGCATTCGTGATGCCATGGACCCACGTCATAATAGCTCCCGTTGAGCAGATATAAGGAGAAAACAATGAGTCAACATCTGCTCTCGGTAGAAAATCTGGTTGTTCGTTTAGGCGATCGTACGTTGGTGGATAACGTTAATTTCACCATTGATCCCCGCGAAACGCACGCTTTGGTAGGCGAGTCTGGTTCTGGCAAGTCGTTGAGTGCCTTGTCGATCATGGGGCTTCTCGGGCCGGGGCTGACCTCCGATGGAGTGAAGTCCCTTAACGGCATTAATTTGTCGCTGCTAACCAATGACATGTTACGTCAGCACCGTGGTAATGATGTCGGATTTGTTTTTCAGGAACCGATGACATCCCTGAATCCGGTACATACAGTCGGCCAACAGGTGAGTGAAGCCATTTACCTGCATAACCGGAAAATGCCACGGTCCCAACGCTATGCCCGGGTACTGAAACTCTTGAAGCTGGTGAATTTGCCTGAGCCTGAACAGATGATGGATGCATATCCACACTCCCTGTCGGGTGGGCAACGGCAGCGTGTCATGATCGCCATGGCTATCGCGAATAAGCCGAAACTGTTGATTGCAGATGAGCCTACTACCGCTTTGGACGTGACAGTTGCACGTGAAATTCTTGATCTGTTGAATCGACTCAAGGAAGAGATGGGAATGGGGTTATTGCTCATAACCCATGATCTCAATCTGGTCAGGCGTTATGCCAACAGCGTAAGTGTCATGCGTCATGGACATCTGGTTGAGCAAGGTGCCGTTGAACAGGTCATGCAGTCACCGAGACATGAATATACGAAGATGCTGCTGGATGCTGAGCCGGTGGGTTCACCGGTTCCAGTCATGCCGAATGCCCCTCGCGTATTGGGTGTCGATGACCTCAGTGTACGTTATGGCGGGCAGAAGCGGTTGTTGGGGCGTTCCAAGCGCAGTGTGCAGGCCCTTTCTCATATCAATATCAAATTGCAGGAGGGGGAAACTCTCGGTATTGTCGGTGAGTCAGGGTCGGGAAAATCCACACTGGCTAAGACCATTCTTGGTCTGCAGAAAGGTGACGGCGTGATCAGTTTCATGGGGACGCGTGTGGATCAGTTTACCCTCCGTCAGTGGCGCCCCTATCGTAGTCAAATTCAGTTTGTGTTCCAGGATCCCTATGGATCCCTTTCACCTCGCATGAGTGTGTTTGATATTGTGGCTGAAGGGTTACGTTTTCATGATAGAAGTTTGAACAAGCGGCAGGTCGAAGAGAGAGTCAACAAAGCGTTACAGGATGTCGAGCTTCCAGGGGACATGACCAATCGTTATGCCCACGAATTCTCGGGTGGTCAACGGGCGCGTATTGCACTGGCGCGTACGTTGATACTGGAGCCCAGGCTACTGATTCTGGATGAGCCAACAGCGGCATTGGATCGTCAGGTACAAAAGCAGTTGATAGATCTTTTACGCGAGATTCAAAAGGAACGCCGGTTGAGCTATCTCTTCATTAGCCACGATTTGGCGGTTGTTAAGGCATTATCTCACCGTGTGATCGTATTGAAGAACGGACATATTGTCGAGACAGGTACAGCTGATGAGGTATTCATGCATCCCAAAGAGCCCTATACCCAGAAGCTCGTTACCGCAGCGAAGATGGTGTAGGGCATTTGAAGCCAGTCTGTTGTAGTCAGGCCAATAGTGCTCGTATCCATTACAATTGGCTTTGAACAGATCTCATTCCGAAAAAACAAGCCCTGCGCCAGTGCCGACTGATGCGGGGCTTGTTTTTTTCATTCTGTTCAGTACGCCCTGATGGTTTTCAGTTAAAGCCAAGGCAAAAGGAAAAATGAGGGGCTAAAAAGCGTTAGTACTAGTTTGGCTAGGCTTCTATTACCTCGAAACTCTTCATTTTGCCGGGGTTCAATAATCCGTTCGGGTCGTTTGTACGCTTTATTTTTAGCATGTCAGCATCGAAATTACCGGCGTGTTTCCCCATTTCGAGTTCGTAGGTATGTGGATCATTAACCTGTATGCCTAACTCACGATGGCGAGCAATGATGTCTACCAGTCGCTCTTTAGTCGTGAATTTGACGATGGGCAGGCCTGCAAGAAATATATTCCCATCATCCCCTCTTAAAAACTCGATATGCTGCATGACCTCGGTACCGAATTCTTTTGTCATGAGGTCAATGGACTGCCGCTCTTTGCCGACCGGGAACATCAGCTGTAGGTAAGTTTGAGCACTGTCGTATGAAAGAGCATGTAGGGTAGTGTGATTCCAGCAATATTCGATGAGGCTATTTGCATAATGCGTTGAAATATCTGCACTCTGTTGAATGCGTAGTGTCCCGCCATGTGTCTCCCTCAACGCACCGACAGTAGGCAATGATTGAAGGTCGGCAGACAGTATAACCGCATGGTCAGTCTCACTGGTCTCTCCGTTAATGGCTGTGAAGCAGCGCAGAACGCCAGGTTCGAAATAAGCCAGTTCCCGTTTGTTGATACCCGGCGAACGGGCTATCTCGAAAGCAAAATCTAACGCCTGTTGTTGGTCAGGGAAGGTCACTAGTTGCTCTGTCCATGATTGAGCGGGTGCCAATGCCAGTCTGATGTCCAGTACGATGCCATTGGTGCCGTAAGCATGGGCAATGTGCCGTGCCTGTTCTGCATCCAGTTCGAGTATTTGAGGCTCTTCTTCAATGGTCATGATTCGAACGCCAAGGACAGTACCATTAGCGCCCAGAGGACCATAGTTGATTGAGCCGACCCCTCCGAAGCCTCCACACAGGAATCCACCCAGCGTCGCCATGCGGAATGTCGAAGGCATGCAGCGAAGCTCATAGCCCATTGGATGTGTGGCCTTCTCCAGCTCCATCAAGCGAATGCCTGCCTGTGCCTGTGCAATACCATTTCGTAAATGGAGGAGGGCATTCAACCGACTCATGTCGATAATGACTCCACCTTTCAGAGGAACGGCCTGCCCATAATTACCACTTCCTCCACCACGAATGGTTACGGCAATCTGTTCTTTTACACAATGGGATATAACAGTACTGAGCTCTTCGACGGAACGTGGACGAACGGCAGCCTCGGCCTGGCATGCTTCCAGCTCATCCTTGAGAACAGGACTGAACCAGCTGAAGTCCTTGGAAAGGCGACGCAGTTGTACATTGTTGGTCACCCAATCGAGCATTGAAGTCTGCTCGATGACTTTCTCCAGTGCTGTATGTGTGGATGTAGTCATGACAAATTTATTCCGAATAAAGATCATTGCGTGGTTCAGATATGAAAGAAATCATCGGGTGAGCTTTGGTTGGAGATTTCTTTCCGGTATGAGGGCGAAGCAGGTATTGGCATAGAACAATTCCCATCTTCTTTAGCCAGCGGCAGTGATATGATCCGGTTAGCTTTGGTCTATTTCGTGCCAGCGGCCAATGGCGATATGTGAAAATGCAGAGGTCACCAGGAAAAGGCCGATCCCGATAGCTGAAATCAACACTAACGCGGCAAACATCCTGGGAATATCAAGCTGATAGCTGGCTTCAAGTATCTGAAAGGCAAGACCTGAATTTGTTCCGCCTGTACCTGCGACGAACTCGGCCACCACCGCACCAATCAGGGACAAACCGGAGGCAATACGCAGGGCTGCAAAGAAATGAGGAAGCGCTGCTGGAACACGCAGGCGAAGCAATATTTGCAGGCGTGATGCGCCTTGCAGGCGAAAGTAAGCCATTAGCCCCGGGTTGACACTCCGTAACCCAAGCGTGGTATTCGAGATAACCGGAAATATAGCCACCAGCGTTGCACAGACGACAAGGGCTGCCAATGTGTTGTTCACCCAGATGATAATCAAGGGGGCGATGGCGACTATCGGCGTTACCTGAAGAAGTACTATGTAAGGGAACAGGGCGGTTTCGATCAGGCGGTTTTGCACGAACACAAAGGAGATTAGTACCCCAAGGATGACGGAGCTACAGAGCGCCATCAGGGTAACCTTAAGTGTGTACCATGCAGACCAACCCAGTAGATGCCAATCATTGAACAGGCTGCTCACCGTTCGCCCGGGACTTGGTACAATATAGGTAGGTACCTTGAAAATATCGATCAATGCCTGCCATAACACAATCAGGACACAGGCAATGACGATAGGGAGCGCAATCTTCTGGAGATGTCGCTGAATACGCGGATTGGATGTGCTCATGATTATGCTCCTGCCTGACTTGCCGATAGTAGAGACTGCTGCACACGCATGGAAAGCTCTGCAAAACGTGATGAAAGACGAAATTTATCGGTGCGTGGATAAGGTTCATCTATCCGGATCTCTTCCACCACACGACCGGGACGCGCAGCCATCACAATAATACGTTGGGAAAGAAACACTGCCTCGGCAATGGAGTGTGTTACGAATGAGACCGTAAGTCCTTTTTCACGCCAGAGCGACAAGAGATCATCATCCAATTTGTTACGTGTTATTTCATCCAACGCACCGAAAGGTTCATCCATCAACAATAACTTGGGATCTACCACTAGCCCGCGTGCAATCGAGACACGCATCTGCATCCCACCGGAAAGTTCACGGGGCAACGCGTGGGCAAATTTGTCAAGGCCCACGAGTTTGAGGACTTGTGCGACTCGTTCATCCGCTTCGCTCTTCTTTACACCAGCCAACTCCAGCGGTAACCGCACATTACGGTGTACATTGTGCCAGGGCATAAGGGTGGCTTCCTGAAAAACAAAGGCCAGATTTTTGCCATGCTGGTTTTTCCGGGAGATAGGCTCGCGCCATCGTAGCAAGCGGCCATCGGAAGGCTCCAAAAGCCCTGCCATCATCTTCAGCAGGGTACTTTTTCCACAACCGGATGGCCCTAACAGGCTGACAAACTCTCCCTGCTCAATCGTCAGATTGACAGGACGCAATGCCTGAGTGCCATTAGGGTATATTTTCTCTGCCGAGAGTACCTCTATGGCAGGTGGTGCAACCTGCTGCGTGGTATGATTGACAACATTACTCATGGCAGTACCGGGTGTTGATCGATGAATTTGGTAGTGTAAACCTGGTTAAGCGAGACATCTGTGTTTGCTTTCACCAGTCCAACCTCTTTGGCCAGATTCCAGGATGCCTGTAGGCGCTGAGGCGTAATCACACCAATACCCTGGGTGGCTGCATCCCCTCCTTCCACCAGTCCTGTTTTCTTGAGCTGGCTGATCCCGTATGCCAACTGACCGGATGACATGTTGGGGTTGGCTTTCTGGATAAGCGCATTGCCCTGTGCAGGATTGGCCAAATAATCCTTCATCCCCTGCATTGAGGCGTGAATGAAGGCTTCTACCTGCTGAGGGTGCTGTTTGATTACCTCATTGCGGCAGGAGATGACGTTGCCGTAAGAGGGATAGCCCTCCTGTCCCAGTGGGAAGACCTTGAATTTACCGCCTGCCTGTTGGATGGCGTAAGGCTCCGAGGTGACGTACCCTTGCTGAGCGACCTGATCACTGGCCATGAAGGGCTGCACGTTAAAGGTATAGGGGCGTGTTTGGGTTTTATTAAACCCTTTATCCTTCTGCAACCAGGGCCAGATGGCTTGCCGAGCATCTTCCGCCAGAAGGATCGTACGTGTTTTCAATTGATTGAAATCGGTTACATCGCTATGAGCAATCAGCGCTAACGGTACACGCTGGAATGATGTAGCAACGATGGTAATAGGGACACCTTGCTGAATAGCCGACATGGTCGAAATATCGTCATTCGTGATGGCGCATTGCGCTTTACCCGCAGCCAGCAGCTGTGAGGGGTTAATCTGAGGTCCCCCCATGCGGATATTGACATTAAGGCCTGCTTTTTTATAAAGCCCTTCCGCCTGAGCTTGATAAAAACCGCCATGCTCTGCCTGTGCATACCAGTTGGTCAGTAGTGTGAACTTGTCAGCCTGTGTATCTGATTGCGCGCCGTCGTGTCCGCTACAACCTGCTACACCGATAATCATAGAGCCTGCAGCCAGTGCTTTGATGATAATCCGAGCAGTGTTCAGTGTCTTATTCATGGTGGAAACCCTTTATTTGCGCTGATTTATTGTTCAAGTGATGTAGTGTTCACTACCCTTGGCTCCTGGCCATTATTTTCAGCAAGCGCTTTTCAAGAAGCATGTTCTGTGCGAAGCGGCAACCTGTGCTTTACAGGATGGCAGTTTGAGAACCCCTTCAAAAAACATGCAAATTATAGTCCAGCCCACGCTAGCCAAGGCTATCATGTGTCATGATGTCACCTTCAAAATGTCCTTTGCCCCACGTATTTTCTGTCCGCTCGGGCCATTGCAGATGATGCATTTCTGCAATGGCTTTCGCCCAGGAGGAGGCCAGATCATCTACCAACTGTTTACCTTCCTCGGCCGTTGCCACTGTGGCGTTGCCAATCACACCGGTAGGGCCATAATCACGGGAGCACCAGGCCATGGGAGGCTTGTCGCTACTTAATGTCGGTATATCAAGACGTGGTACGGTATTGTTAACGGCTTTCGACATATCAACATGTTGCGGTATCAGCGCTTGCATCAGCGCAGTTTCCTTGTGCCCTGCATGCATGCCTGTTGTGTTTTCCCACTCATCCACAAATTCAGTATTGTGAGGAACGTTAAATGTGCCTTTGTGAATGAAGATAAAGTCACCATGCCGCAGGCGCAGTTCCCGGCCGGCCATATCCAGCGGTGCAACCTGCCCCCCATGCCCATTGATGACCAGCAATTTTCGGAATCCACTCCGGTAAAGTGATTCACCGATTTCAATAATGGTCTCCATGAAAAGTGGCCCCGTCAGCGTGATGGTGCCGGGGAAGTGCAAGTGTTCATCCGACTTTCCATAACTCAATGGCGGAATGCCATACGCGGGAATGCTTGCATCAAGCCGCTCTAGTGCCTTGCCCGCCATGGCAAAAGCCGTTTCACTATCCACTGCTACAGGCAAATGCGGACCATGTTGTTCGATGGCACCGACAGGTAGAACGATCACCGTATTCTTTTTGTCAGGGAGGTTGGCGATCTGAGTCCAGCTCAGATAGGGCAGGAAACGATTTTCCGGGATGTATCCATTCAACATGAAGGTATCTCCTGTCGTAGGCTATGAACGGTTTTCAGGCAACCAGGCGGTGGCTTCCACTTCAATAACGATATCCGGGCTGGGTAACATACCACTCACCTCTACCACCGTTGAAACGGGCGGCTGATCCGGAAAAAACATTTTGCGCACATGGCTGAACTGTGGGAAATGATCCAGATTCTTGAAGTACTGAACCAGCTTGAAAACGTCGCTCATGCTACCGCCCGCCGATTCGATGGTTTTGCGTATTGATTCGAGGACGTACCAGCTTTGTGCCAATATGGCTTCCTGACGATAATCACTGGAAAATTCACCTGTACGGCCTATAGCATTCGCCACCTCGTCAGGGATGTCATCAAATCCGCGGACGATCTTTTTCTGCACAGGGTCTACAGCAATAATGCCGGAAAGAAAGATAAAATCTCCTGCTCGACGATAGGACGCATATTTGGCCAGGGGTGCTGCCATGTTGCTCATCCCATTACTCCTTGGATGTTGTAAAAAAGACGTGTATTCGAGACGTAGAGTCTAAAATCACACGTCGAAATCGTGTTGCCCATATTCGCTATAACATTGTTGTGAATGCGGTAGTGATAAAGATTCCTTCACCGATGCATGTGCCACGTTGGTTCAGGCCGATAAACGAATGAAACAACGTGGTGAAGAAAATGGGGTTTCCTTAACCGGAAAAATCCATGACGCTCCGCTTTGGTGCGGCGGGCCAGGTAGTTGCCTCTGTTGTTTCAAACACTAGCAAACGAGCTTCAGACCCGATTAATGTGAATGTATTATCCTTGGCATTTTTCAACCAGGGCGTATGGCAGAGGGATTTCGAGTCTTCATCGAACGGATTTTCCAGCTGGAGAGTAGGTACTGCCAGTTGGAAAGCCTCTAATGGGTCCTGTTGACCATACGGATAAAAAGCATCCTGAACATTGTCACTGGCGATCATGACGGGGATATCTCGTGCCCGTGCTTCCTTGTAGAGAGTTAACCCACGTTGGAGGGGCGTTTTGCCTGTTTCTGCATCCTGTAACAGAAGGTTGGAAGTGGGTAATGTGACAAGGCTGATATTGCTTTTCGCCAGCGAGTCCAGAATATTCAATGCTTTACTTCGGGGCATGGCTGCCAAAGCACACGCGTGCCCTATACAAAGAGGTGGCGCATCTGAGTGCTGCTGCATGAGCTCTGCCAGTAATGCCACACCCTGTGCATCAGGATTCAGTTCTTCATCAACATGCAGATCCAGAGGTATGCCCTGTTCACACGCACTGCCCACCAAGTGTTTAAGGGTTGATGCTTCAATATTGGAGCTATGTACAAAACCACCCAATAGCGCATTTTGACTTTGCGCAATTTGCTGAACTATACGCTGTGTTGCCGTTTTGTCTGCATATAATGGCAGTGGTACCAACGCGACTCTTTCAATATGCATGCGTGATTGCCATGCCTGTGCCAGCTCGGCGATCACATTCCATGCGACTGGTGCAGTGTCTTCCCACCAGTCGATATGGGTACGTAAATGCCTGACACCGGAATGCCATGCATGCTCCAGTGCTCTTTCTGCACGTTGATGCAAATCTTCGGCCGTCCAGTTTTGTCTATCCCTCGTCGTAGCATCAATGGCACTTAGCAGCCCGGGGGAAAGTTGACCCAGCCTTGGCCGGGAAAAAGCCTTATCAAGATGGCAATGAGCTTCTACTGTCGGGGGTAACGCCAATGCTCCACCAAAGTGGTGATCTCCGATGACATCCCCCGTATCTGGTACCAGGGACGTGAAGCGGCCCTCCCTTGTTTCAAGGCGGGCAAGCAGGGGCTCCCCTGCCCGGGTGGGCCATGTGTTTCCCAATAACCAGCGGGGGAGCCTGAGGCCTGTCAGCGTGGTATTCATAGATCCAGTACCAAAAGAGGGGTTTTAGCGCGTGAACAGCAGAGGGTCATGACATCGTTGGCTTCACGTTCCATAGGACTCAGAATAATATCCCGATGATCTGGTTGGCCCTTTAATACGCCGCATACGCAGGTACCACACATTCCCTGACCACAGGAAATCTCGACATTCACCCCATTGTCGTTGAGGACTTCGGCAATGGTCTGATTGGCCTCGATGGTGAACGTTTGCCCAGAGGAGGCTATTTCTACCTCGAAAGGGGTATTGTTCTCATCGGCTGTACTGGGTGTGTAAGCCGCCTGAAAATGTTCTACATGAAGCTGCTCCGCTGTCCAGCCCGAGCTTTCGATACGTGATGCCAGATGAGTGAGGAAACCGCTGGGGCCACAGGCCATAATGGTCGTGTCAGGATTAGGGGTGTCCAGCTCATCAATATGCAGGGTGCGGAAGCTTTCACCTTCACTGCTCAAGTGTAGGTGTACGATATTGTTCAGAGGTGCACGAGTGAGCTCTTGAAGAAAAGCCACCCGCCCTGCGTTTTGTTCGAAATGATGCCAGACCACGCTGGCCCCGCGATTGACCAGTTCAAGTGCCATACCAATGATGGGGGTAATCCCGATACCTGCCGAAAACAATAGGTATTTTTCTGCGTTGTCGGGGAGTGGAAACAGGTTCCGTGGCTCGGAAGCTTCGACAATATCCCGTACACGTAGCTCACTATGAAGTGACCTTGAGCCGCCCCGACCGGTGACTTGCTGACGAATGCAGATTAGATATCGATCCGCGCCTTGCCGCTGATTGACTGACTGTGGGAAGCAAATGGAGTACTGGCGCAACATGCCCGATGGTGTGCGTATATCGATATGAGCCCCCGGGCTACATGCGGGGAGTGGCTCACCCGTAGGGGATACCAGCTCTATGTTCAGGTTGTCATCACCGTTGATATAAATACCGGATACGAGAAGTTGCATGATTTGCCTCTGTCAGGGCTGGCACAGGTTATAACATTATTTTTATTTCATAGATCATCGTAGTGTATGGTGTAAACTTCAAACGCATTATTTATAACGAACCGTTGCAAAAAAGAGAACGCCCTATGACTCCCTTCTCCAAGATGTTGATCTACTTTGTAGAAGTGGCGAAGCACGGCTCTATACGTAAGGCCTCTGAATATTTGAATGTATCGGCATCAGCAATCGATCGGCAGATTCTTAATGCTGAAGAACAGTTGGGTGTGACGCTCTTTAGCCGATCTTCGCAGGGCATGCAGCTTAGTCCTGCGGGTGAGGCTTTGATGAAAGGCGCTCAGGATTGGCAGCGCCAATACAGCTCTATCTGCCGACACATTGATGATTTGAGCGGATATCGTCGAGGCAAGATTAACATCGGGGTCATCGGAGCTACATCACGGCAAATACTGCCGGATGTACTTGAAGAGATGAGAAAACGTTTTCCCGGTATTTTTACGGAGGTCAGTGTTCTATCGAATGAAGAGGTTGGGCGCGGCCTGGTCGAAGGACGATTGGACCTTGGCCTTATGCTGAATCCTTCTCCCCTCAGTGATATCGCTGTTATACTTCAGCGGGAAGTGCGGCTGGGGGTTTGTGTACCCGCGGGTCATGAGCTTTCACACCGAGAAAGCATACGGTTCGCAGATTTAGTGCAATATCATCACGATGTCATTTTACCGGGCGCGCCATTACAGCTTCATTATCAGTTCAAAATGTTGGAGGAAGCTGCTGGAGTGACCATCAAGGGCATGGGGACGTCCAATACGATTGAATTGACCCGTGAGATGATTTTACGCGGTATTGGTATTTCGATATTGGGAGAGCTGGATGTCGAGTCTCCCCAGGACGCTGGTCGCATTCATTTTATACCGCTGAAGGATAAAATATTACAGCCCGGTGTATTAGGGCTGTGTTATCCGCGTAAATGCTCCCTTACACATGCCATGTCAATGTTTATCGATATATTCCATCAACAAATAAAGTGGTTACGTACCGATATTAATGGGGAGAAATAATTCTCATAATACTGACTTGTCAAAGTCCCTCTTTTTTTATGCCTGCCGGTGAAAACAGGCAAATAAAAGGCAGCCTTTTATTTTTATTTGGATTACGATGACTTTAGTCTTGCCTAGACTGTTTACACTACTGTGATGAGCGAATAAAAACCTGTCGTCTCAAATACCTTTTTTAAAATAAAAAAGTAGCAGTAATGTTTAAAGCGAAGCCGCTATAGCGCTTCGGTGGTTGCATAAAAACGAAAAAACATGACCATCAAGGGAATAGTCCATAATGAAAAAATCGCATAAAAAAGAGCCTTCGAGTCTTTTGAAGGTACAGGGTAGTGGTATCCGTATTACCGGTATCCATCATCGTTTAATGCTGACGTCCTCTGTTTCTGCGCTATTGCTGGGCGTGATTTTCCCTGTTTCACAGGCCAGTGCACAAAGCACCGATTCCACTTCCACTCCCACGGCTGCTGGCGCCACAATAGCAGCACCCGCAGCACCCGCAGCACCCGCAGCACCCGCAGCACCCGCAGCACCCGCAGCACCCGCTTCTGCGGCCTCCGTTTCATCAGCGGCATCCTCATCGCAACGTTTGCAGAATGTAACGGTCACAGGCAGTGCTATAGCAACCCCTGATGCCGAAACCGCGGTTCCCGTTACCGTTATTCAGATGAGTGACATGCGCAAGCAGGGGGTTACCAACGTAGACCAATTGATGGATCGAATCACGGCCAATAACGGTGCAGGGGGTACTTCTGCAGGCACCACTGGGCAAAATACCAATGGCGTATCCTCGGCTAATATGCGTGGTTTGGGTTCTCAATATACGCTTGTTCTACTGAATGGCCGCCGTTTGCCGCCGGATGCTGCAACAGGGAATGCCCCGGACCTGAATACCATCCCATTCGCTGCTATCCAGCGCGTGGAGATACTTCGCGATGGTGCTTCTGCGCTCTATGGCTCCGATGCTATCGGCGGTGTCATCAACTTTATTACGAAGCAGAATTATCAGGGATTGACGGTAGATTCAAACCTCTCTACGCCTACCCACAGTGGTGGCGGTCAGAGCCGTGATTATGGCTTTACCTGGGGTACAGGGGATATCAACCGCGATGGTTACAATGTGTTGGGTACGCTAACTTATCAAAAGACCAACAGCATCAATAGCAATAACCGCGGTTATTTTCGGCAGGACGATATTGGGCAGGGTGTGTCTGGAGAGAGCCTTTATAACCTTCCAGCCAGTATCAATGCTGTTGCCGCGAGCAATGCATGTAGTGATGGTCATCATCAGATCGAAGATAGTGGTAGCTGTTATTTTAATGCATCCAATAATGTCTGGATTATTGCTCCAACAGAGAAAACCTCCCTCTATACTGCCGGTACTTTCAAGTTAAGTGAGCATAATACCGGTATTTTGTCGGCATACTGGGGGCGTAGTCGCAATAACGTAAAATCTGCACCTTCCGATGTAATGCCTAATAATGCGGCGCCCACGTATCAGGGAAATACCCTGTATTTGCGCTCCGTGCCTTTGGGTGATCGTTTGCAGAGCAATACCAATGATGCCAAGCGGGTGATGTTCGAGTTGAAAGGGGATCATCTTGCAGGGTGGAATTATGATACTGCTGCTTACTACAACGTGAGTAGCCTCCACCAGAGCCTTGATCATGGATATGCAAATGCCTTCCAAATCATGCAAGGCATTGAAAATGGGCTTATCAATCCGTACGCCTACCCTTCGACTCCCGAGGAGTATCAGGCATGGAAAAATACGGAAATTCACGGGCGCGTCTGGACTGCCAAATACCAAAGCTACAATTGGGATGGACACGTTGGTCATTCCCTTGGTGACTGGTTTGGTGCCGGGCCTGTCGATGTAGCACTGGGAGCGGATGCCGCCCACGAAAAGATCAATAGTCTGGTGAGCCATTTGGCCGACGAGGATTTCTCTACCGGCATCTCTGCAGGGCAAGGGGTACACGCATCACGTAATCATGGCAGCGTGTGGGCTGAGTTAAATGTGCCTGTGACGGATGCCTTGTCGCTGACCTTATCTGACCGGTTCAACAAGTATGAAGGATTTGCGAGTAAAACCACGCCCAAGGTGTCTTTCCGTTATCAACCTATCGATCAGGTTGTCTTTAGAGGATCATATGGTAAGGGATTCCGTGTGCCTTCTCTAACGCAATCAGATGGTTCAGAGCTGATTACCGAAACCGGGACAGGCTATTATGATCCCCAGTTTTGTCCCAATGGTCCGGATCAATCGGATCGCGCCAATTGTTATACCCAATTCAATCTGAAACAGGGTGGGAACAAGAATCTTCAGCCCGAAAGTGCCAAAAACTGGACGCTAGGCATGGTTGTGCAGCCGATTCACAATCTGACAACCAGTGTGGATCTATGGTGGGTACGTATTGATAAAGAGATTGTACAACCGGATGCACAATATGTTCTGGATAATGAGCCAGGCATGATCAACCGTGATGCATCCGGTCATATCACCAGCATCGACAACTTTTATCAGAACGTGGGCAATTTGCAGGAAAACGGGGTTGATGTCGCGGGTAGCTACTTCCTTCCTACTGACTGGGGCACCTGGGGGATCAGTTTGAATGGTACCTATGTCAATAAATATAGCCAAAGCCAGAATGGTAAAACCATCAATGAGATGGGCTATGACTCCAACGGTGAACAGGTTAACTATCGTTGGCAACATGTTGTAACGTTGAGTTGGAGTAAAGGGGGCTGGCAGGCCGGTATCGTTAATCATTACCGTACCGGTTTCCGTGACATGAGCAACGGGGTGGGACACCATAACCGGGTGGCCTCATACACTACGTGGGACGGCAACCTTGCCTATCAATTCAGGCATGGACCCCAAATTACGGTAGGAATGACCAATATTTTCAATCGTAAACCACCCTTTACGACACAATATAGTATGTTTTCAGAAGGGTATGTACCCATGTATTACGACCTGATGGGACGCTCTGTTTACACGAGTCTGCATTGGGCTTTCTGATCGCGTTGGCTTATATCCAAGGGAAAGAGTAATGCTTTGATGACGTGTAAATACAATTAAAACAATCGGATGTTGATTGCCCCCAGGTAAAAGTGTCATGTCACAGCAAATGTGATGATGACTGTTGTTTACTCTGGGGGTAATTTTCAGTAGGGCTAAATTGTCGTTCAATGCTCACACGTACTGCACTATCGCATCGGCTAGAAATCAAACCATCCCGAGTAGAGAAATATTCCGTATATCACCATGGCGGCAATAATGGAAAGCCCTACGCTTTTGACGATGCGATGGACGACTATGACCAGCACCAATGCGATACAAAGGAGTACGAGCGCACCTATGGAAGCATGATATTTATCGGTGATGTCCGGGATAATCACCATCATGGCTATTGAAACAAGCAGTGAGGGCCCTAGTGCATTCAAGGCACGATTAATGCGTGGTCCAAAAAGCTCGTTGGTTGGACGCCTCATCAAAAAAGGCAATAGTCGGAAAGAGTAGGTTATTAACCCCATCAGGATGATGGCAGGCAGGGCAGAGTGAGTAAACATGGGACTAAAAGCTCATATTATCTGGACTAGTATCGGTTGGCTTGAGTGTTTGCCCGTTATCATCACCATTACCATTGTGGAAAAGCCCCACTAGTGCACCGCTAAGGCCACCCAGTACCAGTGTCAGGTTATGCCAATGTAATAACAGACACGTTGCCGAGACGACCGCTGCTACAAGAAGCGACAAGACGTTATCCTTGCTAAGGCATTCATAGGAAAGCAATAGAAAAAGTGCCGGTAGGGAGAAAAGCATCACTTGCATGGTCAGTGGAAAAGCCGAACTGATCTCGTTTCCCAAATAAATACCAAAGCAAGTCGCTATCACCCACGACAGATAAGCGACTAATCCCACCACTAAAACCCATTTCTCACGCTGTGTTTCTTTGATAGACGCGGATTTGACCAAGGCAGTAGCGAAGACTTCATCCGTCATGAAAAAAGCGGCGATAAAGCGTTTACCAGTGCTGAAGGGGATCTTGTCTTTCAAAATGGTGCCGTAGAAGATATGGCGGAAGTCCATCAGCGTACAGAGCCCAATGACCAGCAGCCACGAACCACCACTGGCCAATGTCGTCAACAGTACAAACTGACTTGCACCGGCAAATACCAGTGCCGACATGGCTATGACACTGGAATAGCTCATGTCATGCGCTGCCCCTGCGACGCCAAAGGCAAATGAAATGGGCAAGTAACCGAGTACAATAGGAAGAGCGGCCAGAAAACCAGATCGTAATATTCCCTCGGAAGATGGATTCATTGTACTCATAGTGTTTTCAATACGAACAAATGCGTTCCTGCATCCCAGTGATCATCGCCATGTGTGGCATACAGCCGTTGGTGTTTGATCATCTCAAAGCCAGCGCGACGTGCGAGTTCATGAAAACGCTGAGGATAGGTTTTCTGTTCAACCTCATAATCCATACCCGCCACCAGCGCCTCCAACTCCAGCACATGCAGCCTATAGAAAGAAATTGAGGGATGTGAAACCGGGTTGGGCAGCTCTAGTGCTTTGATGCTTTGATAAAGTTCACGTACACGCCTTTCTGCCGCCACCTGATTACCTGAGTGGGCTTCATGCAGGGCGAGGGGAACCTGCTGCTGAATAAGGGTGACCAGTGTCGCTTCTGCAGCCGTCAGCCCTTCAAGAGAAACATCAATCATGATATCTGCGATATAACGCAAGTGGTGACAAATCAGATTGAGCGTTCGTTGTTTGATGGATTTGAATGGCTTGATCATTTCATCTGAAACGAAGAAATGGGCCCCGGTTTCGAGTTGATCACGCGTAGAGACCAGAAAATCCAATGTATTCAGATGATGTGAGGCACCTATGGAGGTTGCTCCCTGAAAGTGATGGGTGGGGTTCATGGCCGTGATGCTTTCGCATAAAGGTGTGACGTTGGCGTAATCCTTGAACAGAACCTGAAGGTGAGCGAAGGCCACACGGCTTGGATCTACCGCGGTTACCTGCAAGGAAGGCAGCATCTCTAGAATCATTTTGAGTGGTAACCCGGGACCTGTCCCCACATCAATGATATTGGCGACAGGTGTGCTTAGATGAGACCGTAGTTCAGCGGCTACAGCTACGGCTTGTTTGGCATACGCCGGGTGTACCAATTCGTAGGCAGCGTAATCATCAACACTGATACGGTCCTCGAACATATGCTCATCACTGTGCTGCGCATTGACGTTACTTTTCACGAAAGAGGGGGCCGCCTGCTTGGGTACTGTAGGCTGGTTATGGCGAGTCAACACTTCCGCTGCCAGCGTGGCTTCACTGACGATAGCGCTTCCTGCACTCTGGTGAAGTTTATCTGCCTCACTGGGCGTAAGGGGGCGATAGGTTTCCAACCCTCGATTCGCCAAGCGGATATTTCCATCAATGAACGCGTCATGTGTGAGTTGTTGCAGTGGTTCGTGGTAGCCTTCATGACGTAGGAAAACCATCATCGGATACTTATCGAATACCAGACGCAGAGGGAGGTAATCGGTAGGCACACGATTTTTCTGCAACCTCTCTTCAAGTGCTTTCAGGGCAAGTTCAGGTTCCAGTTCACAGTCAGCGAAGTGGACACAGGCTGTCGTAATACCATGGGTAATTTCGAGGCTGATACGTTCTATTCTGCGAATCAGGCCATCCCAGTCATCGTCGGTATGAGGCCACGGGCTATAATACTCTTCCGAGATATGGGGAGACTGCTTGTCGTGCGAAGGATATACCACTGACACTAACGCTCGACATTGATCACTGACCCCTTGATAAATATGGGGCGTGTCCGACTTGAAGGTATAGTGTTGCCCCGTGTTTACCAGAGCGGGGGCATCTACTGGCCCTGTCAGTAATTGCCCTTTGAGCACCAGTATGTTTTCACTGACACCCTCCATGTGAGGATCTGCCAGGCGGCGTTGATGATTGGTGATATCCAGCAGATAGGTCTCGATGCGTTGTTTGCCGGCCTGCTTATCAACCAGCTCCACTTTGATTCCCTTCTGAAGTGAGGTGACCGTGCTTTCTGAGTCTTTGCCCAACAGTTCACCGAAAGGAACATCGAGAGCCTTGGCTAAATTCCACAGCGTTTCAATGGTAGGATTACCCTCGCCACGTTCGATACCTGAAAGAGTCGCCTTGCCTATACCGCTCTTCTCTGCTAATCCATTAAGAGAGAGACCTTTGGAAACACGGGTTTGGCGCAGTGTATATGATACTTTTTCGCGAAGGTCATCGGTGGTGGCAAGAGGGTAATCCATGGACATTGTTCCTTAAGATGAATATATCTGTACGGTAAATAGAACAAGACCTGTCGTCAACTATTCTGCTGCCCCCTCTTGCTTATATTTTTGTTGTTCATTTTGGCGATACATGTACGTTAGCCACAAGCCCTAAAGAGAGTATCCATGCCCAAACCAGCTGATCAAAATGACTTGTCCACCTCTACGATAGTGCTTGATGGCGGCATGGGCCGTGAACTGGAACGAATGGGAGCACCTTTTCGTCAACCTGAGTGGTCAGCGCTAGCGTTATATGAGTCACCGGAATCTGTCGCCCATGCGCACCGCAATTTTATTCAGGCAGGTGCTCAAGTCATTACGGCCAATAATTATGCAGTAGTTCCCTTCCATTTGGGCGAGGAACGTTTTCGACAAGATGGAGCACGCTTGGCACAGTTGGCGGCCAAGATAGCTCGTAAGGAAGCTGACAGTGCGCCCCATTGGGTAAAAGTGGCTGGCTCGCTACCGCCTGCAATGGGCTCCTATCGTCCCGACTTGTTCGATGAAGAGGCTGCCCGTGATATTCATCAAGTGCTTGTGGATGTCATGGCGCCTTACGTGGATATCTGGCTGGCTGAAACAACGAGCTCATTGTCTGAAGCCAGGGAAGTCACCCGCTTGCTTCAGACAAGCGAAATACCGGTGTGGCTCTCCTTTACGTTGGAGGATTCTCCTCTCGGCCAACAACCAATACCCGAGCATCCTGTACCCGTGCTTCGTTCGGGAGAATCTCTGGAAGACGCCATTCGATTGGCCGATGCAGCTGGGGTTGAAAGGCTCTTGTTCAACTGCAGCCAGCCTGAAGTTATCTCCCGTGCGCTGATCTTTGCAAAGGATTTTCTCGAAGAACAGGGCATGACATTAGCGTTGGGTGCCTATGCGAATGCCTTCGTGGATGAGCATGATGAGGAAGGGGCAAATGAGGAAATAACCGCTCTTCGAAAAGATCTTGTACCAGAACGCTATGCCATACTTGCAGAAGCGTGGATAAAGTCTGGAGCAACCGCTATTGGAGGTTGTTGTGGGATAGGGCCTGAATATATTAAATGTATTGCCGAAAAGGTGAAGTACTGATATTTGAAAAGTGAATTATAGTTCCGGAGCAGGCAATCAAGGTATGAGAGAAAGATTTCACAATATTCGTGCATATCACTCTTGTTTTTAGATATTCCTATAATAACGTGCTATTACTTAATAGGCTTAATCATACAAGACGTTATGGGTTGACAGTATTTGGCCTGGACCGAGAGTTATTTTCTTCATTCTCTTGAATATGCCCGACAAGAATGATGGGTGTCATGGAAATGTCACGTGGCTGTCACGAAATCGACGTTTTGTCATTACAAGATATGCCTTTTGGGATAGAGCATGTTATCTACGAATAGACCAGATGATCACAGCCCTGTTGATAATATCACCTTGCAGAAATGCCTGATAAAAGAGGAGATGTCTGTAAGAGATACTCGGTACATCAAGGCTTTGGTGATTTGATATTTCCTTTATATCTCATGAGTTGAAGGTCATGATAAAGCATAAAACAACGACTATTGCAGCGATTGGATTAATCACACTCTCCAGTATGTTAACTGCCTGTAGTGGAGGCGCCGGTTCGCAGACCGACAAACGTTGGCAGAATGCAACTTCGGCTGAGGCTGGAGGTGGGATGCAGCAACTCGTCAAGGATGCTCAGGCAGAGGGGACGTTCAATGCCATGGGATTATTTGATAACTGGGCCAATTACGGCGGCCTGCTTCATGCTTTCTCGGAAAAATATCACATCAAAATCAATAACGATCAGTCCACCGGTGCCAGTCAGGATTTGATCAATGCCATTGTTAACCGTAAAGGGCAGCCCAACTCGCTGGATTATCTGGATACCGGTGTTAGTTTTGCCATTGCGGCTGATAAACAGGGGCTTTTGGCAAAATATACCCCACAAACGATAAATGACATTCCGCAACAGAATCATGCCCAGGATAATAGCTGGATCAATCAGTACGGTGGAACCATGGCGATTGGTTGCGATACGTCTCAGGTTGCTCAATGTCCTACCACTTTGAAGGATCTGTTGAAACCTGAATACAAGGGCAAGGTTGCTCTCACAGGTAACCCCAGCACGGCCGAAACAGCATTGATGGCTGTTTTTGCAGCTGCCAAAGCCAATGGGGGTAGTCTTGATAATATCCAACCGGGTATTGATTTCTTCCATCAATTAAGTGAAGAAGGCAATTTTGTTCCTGTGCAAGCGAATCAGGGAACGGTGGAAACAGGTGCTACGCCTATCATCATTGATTGGGACTACCTGCTTAAGCCCATTCAGCAAGATGTTGAAAAAACCGAGCATCACCGTTTCGACATCATCATCCCGTCTGATGGTAAGGTTTCCTCTTTCTATGCTGCTTCAATAAATGCAGATGCACCTCACCCGGCCGTTGCACGCTTGTTCTATGAATTCCTGTTTTCCAACGAAGGGCAAAATCTTCTGCTCAAGGGATATGTGACGCCGGTGCGCCTGCAAGCGATGATAAAAAGCGGCACCATTGATCAGCAAGCACTTGCCAGGTTGCCAGGCAACGGGGAAATTTCTGCAGCACAGCCTACTGTACAGCAAAGCAATGAAGCGGCTTCTGTGATCAATCAACAGTGGGCCAAGGCGGTTCAATAAATTTGTAACCATTGATTGTTGCACCTTTTCAAACAAGTGATAACCGCTGGAAACGCTTGGAAAGGTGCGACAAAAATCACTTGCTGATCTTCTAATATCTCGGTAATTCAGCGTTAAACGGGCTCCGAAATAATAAGGGAGTAACTGTTGTCTGATATTCGCACTTCTAAAAGCAAAAGTAGCACTGGTATGACTGCTCATCGGCGCAGGATATCGATACTGGCCTTGTTCCGCTCTCCCGCCTGGTTGGGTATGACCCCCTTGTGCCTGATTTTGGCCGTCTTTTTGTTGTTACCGATCTTTGGCATGGCCATGGTGGCCTTTTCGGTAACGGGAAGTGATGGCTCTACTCATTTGGGTTTACAGAATTTTTCCAGTCTGAAGGCTGAAGTTCCGGCGGTATATAATTCGTTGCTGGTCTCGTTCATTGGTTCATTCATTGCTGCCGTAGTGGGCACGCTGTGTTCTTTTTGTATTGCACGGATTAATAATCGGATACTGGATGCCGTTGTAGCGGTATTTTCGTCTGTTCTTGCCAACGATGGAGGTGCGCCATTAGCCTTTTCGTTCATTGTCACGTTGGGGAGCACCGGCGTTATTTATGGAACGCTTGGGCTTGGTCATTTGGGATTTTCACTTTATTCATGGCAAGGGCTGATCGTGATGTACCAGTATTTTTTGATTCCCACGATGATAATGGTGACCTTACCGACCTTTGCAGGCTTGCGAAAAGAGTGGCGCGAAGCCAATACGGCATTGGGTGGAAGCACATTCAATTTCTGGCGCCGTGTGGGTATCCCCATCGCCTTCCCAGCGTTATTGGGAGGGTGGGTTCTTCTTTTTGGGGCGGCATTTGCAACGTATGCTTCTTCAGCTGTTCTGATTGGTGCCGGTGGCTATCCCCTGGTGCCGCTTTCGATTGCCTCCTTGCTTAGTTCCGGGATCGGTCCCGGTGGGCAGTCAACGGCCATGGCACTAGGGCTTGCCATGGTGCTGGTAGCTGTCATTGTGCTTTTCCTCTTCAATCGATTGCAGAAAAGGAGTGCCCAATGGCTTCAGTAAGGCGCTCACAAAAGTCGGCTGTCTATCGTTTGAGTGTTCAGGTGTTTCCATGGATTCCCCTTGCGGTTGTGGCATTGTTTATCGTGATCCCGGTGGTATGTAGTATTGATTATGCGATTCTACCGGGCGGCCATTTTTCGTTAGGCGCCTATAATGTACTTTTCACAAACGACAGCCTGGCTGCTGCGCTGGTACGGACATCACTTGTGGTACTCCTGACCATTGTAGTGCTGATTGGGACGCTGGTACCGGCTGTTGTTGCCGTTCACCTCTGGGCACCTAAACTGCGCCCTTTTCTTGAAATCATGTGTACATTACCCTTGGTGGTTCCCCCGATTGCCCTGGCAGCAGGTATTGTGGCTTTATTAAGGTGGGCGGGAAACCAAGGGCGTTTTTCGGTTGCAGATCAAATCAGCCAGGTATTTCAGAACCCCAATATCCCATTGATACTGGTGGGGAGCTACGTGGTGCTGTGCCTACCTTTTACTTTTCGGTCCATCGATTCTGGGCTACGGACTATTTCACTGAAAGCCATGGTAGAAGGTTCCGCTTCTTTGGGATCAAGCACATGGGGTACGGTCTGGCGTGTCGTTATTCCCAATATTCGCGGCCCGGTGTTGTTCTCAATATTCTTCACCATCGCAGTGAGCCTGAGTGAATTTGCCATTGCTGCGACGCTGAGCTATCAAACGGTTTCTGTTTGGCTTTATACCGTTTCGGCGACGGACTTCCGCTCCTCTATAGCTGTTTCAGTCCTGTTGAACATTGTAACGTGGCTTATGTTGCTGGTGGCCACCCTATGTGCTGGGCGTTTTTCAAAATCACAGTAGATTCCACATACTTCAACCTGTTGAGGCTAGTGTCTCAATGTGTGTTTTGGCCGAAGAGTATTTACCTATGACGTCGATAGCATCTTCTTCTCTTGCATCCAACACACCATCACAAACATTGGGATGTGATGTTATTTTTGAGGGTGTTACTAAAAGCTTTGGTTCTACCCAAGTACTTCGTACTTTGAATATGGAGCTGAAGGCCGGTGAACTGGTTACCGTGTTGGGCCCATCGGGGTGTGGTAAAACAACGGCACTGCGTATTCTGGCTGGTTTTGAAACCGCTACCACGGGCCGTGTACTTATCAATGGCGAAGATGTGACTCAGGTACCTGCCAATCGTCGTGGTATCGGCATGGTATTTCAAGCCTATAGTCTTTTTCCCAATCTGAGTGTGCAGGATAATGTCGAATATGGCCTTCGGGTTCGAAAGGTCCAAAGGGACAAACGCGCCGCGCGTGCGAAAGAGTTGCTCGACATTTGTGGGCTTGGTCCTTTTGCTGACCGCTACCCTCATCAGCTTTCCGGCGGGCAACAGCAACGTGTCGCATTAGCCCGTGCCCTGGCCACTCAACCTTCTGTGTTGTTATTGGATGAACCTCTTTCTGCGCTGGATGCGATTGTGCGTGTTCAAATGCGGGAGGAAATTCGCCGATTGCAACAAAGTTTGGGGATTACCACCATGTTTGTAACGCATGATCAGGAAGAAGCGTTGGCTATCGCTGATCGTGTTGCTGTCCTTAAAGGCGGCGTAATAGAGCAGTTGGCGGATCCTCAAACGCTGTATCATCGCCCGGCAACAGAGTTTGTTGCCCGGTTTGTGGGAGGGGTGACGGAAGTAGGGGTTCAGCCTTCTTTCCAACAAGGTACATTCGAGGTTCGTGGACCAGCCTCGGGTTTGGATACGCTCTTCATTCGGCCCGAAAATATCGAGTTTCATCCCAATCCACAGGGATCCAGTACTGTCGTTTCTCAAATCTTCACAGGTGAACGTACCTTTGTCCGTGCGGTGTCTGATATAGATAAAACGGAAGTGGTCTCTTCGGCATCTAGCTCCGCTGCAGCAAGAACGCCTGTAGGGACGCAGGTTGACGTAAACGTTATTGCCGAGCCCGCTTTACGCATTCCCGCAGGTGCCAGGGGATAGTTATCTCCCGGAACGCATGAGGGTAGTTACTGAGGACTGCTACTGAGGACAGCTACTGAGGACAGGGGCGGCATGGTCGTTACTGTAAATATGGTTGCAGTGGTGGTTGAATTAATGCATCCGTTGTATTGAGTAAGCCATGTAATGAGGTTATTGATAATTGAGCCCGAGCACTGCAAGCCACATTGTGTCCTTTGTAAAGAAGTAGCGTGCTGTAAAATCGATGCGCTGAACGTGTGTCAAGTTATGGAACAGAGAGCACTATGTCAGATATGAAGCAGATCCTTGGTTTATCCATGGCGAATGAGACCGAAAAGCTGGAGGCAGGTGCAGTGGTCTTCGACTGTGATGGCCTTCTGGTAGATTCTGAAGCGGTATGGCTGGATCTCATTCAGCAATGGATGGATACCCAACAGCCTGCATTGACCCTCTCATTGGATGAGTTCCACGGTCTGACGGTAGTGGATACTGCACGATTGCTTTATCGGTTTACGGGTGATCACTATCAAAGTGCCAAAGTCATCGAAGATGAGATTACTCAACGGTACTCGGATTTGTTGGCACGTGGTGTACCGTTAATGCCCGGTGCCAGGGAGTTATTAAACCAATTGCATGGCAAAGTACCTATTGCGTTGGCCAGCAACGGATTGAGGAGAGATGTATTGGCGATGTTGGAGGCCAATGGGTTGACCTCTTTTTTCAATGCCGTCTGCACCCTGGAGGATGTAAAAGAAGGTAAGCCTCAACCTGAAATTTATCTGTTAGCCTGTCAGCTTTTGTCGGTTGCCCCCGAACAGGCGGTTGCCTTCGAGGATTCCCCTACAGGCGTGCGTGCAGCCAAGGCTGCCGGATTAACGGTGGTGGGCGTTTCATCCAATCCTGATGTGGAACTTCCCTCTGATTTTCGTATTACCAGCCTGGCACAAGTGTCTCTTTAACCGCGCCTGATCGGGGTGGGTACTATGTATAGTCGTATCATCGTTTCACGTACGCTGTTCCGATCCTTCCAGTCTTTAGCTATCTCTTTTTGACAAGAAGGCAACTCTATTATGACGACTCCCGGTTCCCACACGAAAACGTTTTCTCAGTCATCGTCAACGTCCGCCGCTTCCCCATTGGATATCCGTCAGGAAAGCGATGAAATGCCGTATGTTTCTCCTACCTCTGCATCATCAGGTAATAATTACGTATATCCTGCCAATAAAACGTCCTTGGCCCTCTTGAGCTGGAATATCTGGAAAGGGGGCGCCGAGATCGAGGATGCTCTTCGAAAGCAGATCGGTGTCATCACTCAGGCACATGTCGATATTGTCTTTATTCAGGAAAGTAATGGTGCTGGTGCTGCTCGCCTAGCGCATGAATTGGGAATGAATGTGGCCCAACAGGGCTATGATTGCGCTATACTAACGGCCTTCCCCGTCCGACGGGTTTTAACTGATAC
Source organism: Cernens ardua (assembly GCF_051251085.1). Taxonomy (NCBI): domain Bacteria; kingdom Pseudomonadati; phylum Pseudomonadota; class Gammaproteobacteria; order Oceanospirillales; family Halomonadaceae; genus Cernens; species Cernens ardua. Next base: position 56,502 of record NZ_JBPCZH010000003.1, on the reverse strand, counting down.
CGCACCCTATGCCACGGCGGCTCTCATTGAAACGAGCCTGGGTGATGTGCTCGCGTGGTCGGTACACCTTGCTCCCTGGGATTACGGGCCCTATAGCCTGGCTAATCTGCAGCACCAGCCGGAAGCCGTGTTTACCCAAAAAGGCGAGCAACTGCGTACAGCGCAGGCACAGAAAATTCTGGCTGAAACGACACGTATTCAGGAATCGCTGCCTCAGCCTGTTCCAGTGATCGTCGCAGGTGATTTTAACGTTCCCAGTGGAGAAGACTGGGCGGGTGAGTTTCGCCCCTATGTGCAATGGCCCGCGACACAGGTTTTCATTGATCAAGGCTTTCAGGATGCTTTTCGTATCTGCCATCCGAATGTTGAAGAGGCACCGGGCTTGACCTGGTCTTTCATTGAACCGTTGGAGCGGGAGCCTCGTGACAGGATCGACTTTATTTATGTGAAGGGGCTGATGATCTCTGCTGCCCACCATTTGGGCGGTGTTGTAGAGGGTTCCCCTCTTCAGAATGAACTTGGATTCGAAGCATTCGGTAGTCGTAATCATGAAATTCCTGACCATCGAAAGAACGATTTTCCCTCTGACCATTTTGCCGTATCAGCCTCTTTACAGTTGCTGAACGAAACTGAGTGATCGCGTACCGCTTTATCGATAGATCATAAAAGCTTCATCGAATAGCGTTAAGTCAGTCATATTCGAAAGATAGTCTCTTGGATGCTGTGCATTTGTATACAGGAGGTTTGGGGCAATACTTTGTTGCAACAAGACTGCCTGCATACATTCCAATGAAACTATAAAAGGCTCCCGTGCTGTATTGACTCGTGATAGAGCTGCTTAATTATATTCGAGAGTTATACGGAATGCTTTACACTCTAAAAACATATGAGGCTATCAAGCTGTCTCCAGAGGCGCTTTCTACCGCTCTCAAAACATCCTTTAAACTTGAAGCATTGGGTTTATATACATTGATTGGTCTGGGGAGTGTAACCATGGCTGACTCAGCCATGGCTTTCAATGTATTCAATGATGCCAACAATACGTTTTCAGTCGGTGGCCGTTTTGCCTACGAATATGATTTTAATGCTGCTGGTGACAACCATGATGCTCATGGTAATTCGGGTAGTCGAATAAATATTACCTACGATCACCACTTTAATAATGGGTGGATTGCATTGGGCCGTTGGGAAGAGGGATTTGACCCTTTTTACTTAACTTCCCATGGTGATAATCACTTCAACCGTTATCGCTACCTTGGCATCAGTCATCCGACCTATGGATCTATAAGTGTTGGACGGCAAAACTCACTTCTTTATGATTTCGTCGATGTATTTACTGACCAACCGTGGCTGTATGCGGATTACAGTGAAACCGCCTGGTCTGGTAATGATCTTGATGGGATGATTGAGCGCCCTTCAGACACAATCAAATATGTCGTTAATATCGATAAGTTCACGCTGGGCGCCATGTATGGTTGGCGTCGAGGTGATATCCACCATACCAATGACTATTACCTTGATAATAATCGGGTGGTAGCCCGCTCCTTGACTTATGGCAGTCAACGAAAGGATTTTGAAGAAGTGGGTGGCCAGTATCATTTCACTCATGACTTGATCATGGGGGCCACTTACCATCATGCCCGAATTCAAAGGAGTGATTTAGAAGGATATCGCCAATATAATGTTAATGCGTGGAATACGGGTATCAACTGGACACCCGGCAACTGGTTCTTTGGCGCTGATTTCGGACAGGGCTATCATGCTACCGGCCTGAATTCGAAAACCAATAACTATGCAGCATTCGAGGCGTATACCCAGCCCGGGCTATTTGGTAAGTTCGGTGATGGGCAGGTGTACTACGATTACAACCTGCAAACAGATCAGCACTCAAAGGCAAAGGTGGAGCGTAATATTCTGGGTATCGCTGCCATGCTCTTCCAGAATCGACTGATTCTGGCCGTTGACCACATGTGGTACAACGACCGGGAAACCGATAGTGCAAAAGTACCGAATAATCATACTTCTACCGGACTGTATGTAAGGTATAACTTTTGATCGATGTTGTTTCAAACGTGATTAACTGCTGATCAAACGGGGATTGGGCTATCCTTGTTACTTTCGATATTGAGTTTTAACTCATCCAGCAGTAGTGGAGAGGGCTGAAATAGCGGCACCCACCCCTGCATCAATATTTGTGCGCTGCGATTATAAGCCGCACTTTGTATTGTAAATCTATCCTCGACAGTGTGGCCCACCACAATCGTATCCATAACTCCGGCAGGATTATCGATAGCGATAGGGTACTCTCTTGTTTCGTCGTCTGGGAGGGGAACCTTTGCCGCTACATCACGAGCCACACTCTTGTCGATAAGACATGCAGCGGCCAGGCAGCATGCTCCCGTTACTGCCATGGAGGGATGCCCTTCCTGTGGAGTGAAGTAACGTGCGGTGATGTTGCTGTTCTTTGTAGTCGGCGAAGAAACCAGGCACACTTTGGGCATTGTCTTGCTGGCAATCAACTCCTCTCGAGTAAGGGGTGTACCGTTTTTCTTGAGTCCCATACGAATACCTGCTTCGACCCTTATGTCCCGAAGGGTATCCATGAGTGTCTTGTCTGCCGCCAAGTCGTCGATCGGCTCATGACCACTTTTTCCAACACTTTCTGCTTTGATGATGACCATCGGAACGGCAACGTCCACACATGAAACGTCAATATCATTGATAGTGTCGCGCACTTGACCTGTCGGTAGTAGGTGACCTGTTTTTGATCCCACTGGATGATGCATAAAGAGCTCTACCCCCGGGAATTTACCATGCACACCGGGTATTTCTACACCTTTGAGCCCACTTTCGGGGGAGTAGTTGAGCCTGGCTGTAATTTTGACCCCTGTATTTTCGTTAATGATATCGACGACAGGATGAGCTTCCGATGAATCGAGTAATCCGTAATCAAATGCCCAGAGGGGGATGGCAGACGTCATATTGCCGCAATTGACGCTCCAGTCGACTTCCGGACTATTGGCAGATAATTGGGCAAACAGGCTAGTAAGGGTTACTTTTCCCGATTCAGAGGGAACCTCTTTGACAAAAAAGACTTTGTTGCTCGTTGATATACCTCTGCCGAGCCCGGTTAATTGTCTATTGTGGTCTAAATGCTCCGTGCTCGAAATGCCGAGAATCAGATGTAATAACTCTTCCCGAGCCTGATGTGATTGGGGAGCATCCTCTTCACGTATGATAAGCCCGGTGGATGTACCTCCCCGTACATACCAAACGGGGAACTCGATCAGTCCTTTACGATATCTGATTCCTGTTGACTGCATTTCTTTGTTTCCCATAGCGGCGCTCCAGAGATGTAGTGTGCTTTTTTATTTTTCAGTTATTTTTAAGATAAATAAAAATATATAATATACTGATTCATGGATTTTTTATTTTCTTGAAAGGACGTAAAAGCGAGCCAATAGCTTTAATATCTTTACAGTAGATTAATCCAAAAGTCCATTTTCCTGAAAAGGTATCAGGATGATAAGTGTTGAATATTCGGTCCCAAATAGGAAATATAAATGAATAATTAGTATTGTTGTTATCAATCAGATGATCATGGTGAGGTTCATGAAATTTTGGTGTGGCAATAATATAGGAAATGGACTTTTCGATCACATGAGGGATAGTCAGGCGTGAATGATGGTAGGTAGAGATAATAAAGGCAATGGCTGAGTGCAGGACGATTCCATATGCTGGTAAGCCAAGAGACATTATTAATACAATGTCTACAAGAGTATGGAAAAACCGTTCCATGAAATGAACTCTTAAGCCTGTCGTAACATCCATGAATTCATCCAGGTGGTGAATCTCGTGTACCCGCCATAAATACTCATTTTCATGACAAAACCGATGAAACCAGTAGCCAGCGAAATCCATTACGATGATGGTGAAGAGGGCTGCTACCCAGATATTCATTAATGACACGATATGAGTCAATGGATGCGCCACGGCGAATGAAATGGCAGGAATAAAGAGAAGAAGTCCTATTCCATAGGTCGCCAGGTGATTAGTAAGATTTGTTATCCAGTGTGCATTCCATCGGGATTTTTTTATTAAATTCTTTGAGTATATGAAAAACTCGAGTGTAAAAAGTAAAATAAACCACACGACCATATAATGTTCTTTTAATATATAAAGCACTGTTTCCTCCTGTCATTATTCTAAATTTTTATGAAAAACATGGGGCATCTATTTATGTCGAACTCTGTTAAATATGATTGAATAAAGTATGTAATAAAGTAGCTGTCAACAATATGTTTTCTCACTTTAGTCGAACATGGTTGTTTTTATCATATTCAAGTTGTGTCTGTTTTAGCCGAATATCGTTTGCATTGGCCTATACTGGTAATTGAAATGGGTGTCGTAGTGATATCAACCATAGGGGTTACTAAAATGAAGATAAGCGTATTGGATGATTATCAAAATGTTGCTCATCAATTTGCGGAGTGGTCCCGTATTGGTGCAGATATTGAATTTCTTCACACCTCTTTCGAAAACGATGATGACCTTGTGGCGGCAGTACATGAGGCAGATGTATTAGTGGTCATGCGTGAGCGTACGCCCTTTAATGCTGAACGGTTAAAACGACTTTCCAACTTGAAATTACTCGTAACAACGGGGATGCGGAATGCCGCCATTGACCTTGCAGCTGCGACTGAGCAAGGAATATGTGTGACGGGAACGTCTTCGCTGGCTTCCGCTCCTGTTGAGCATACCTGGGCATTGATTCTGGCCCTGTTACGTCACATTCCACAGGAAGATGCTGCGATGCGGAAAGGGCAGTGGCAGACAACCATGGGGGGTGATTTAGCCGGGCAAACACTGGGGATTGTGGGGTTGGGGCGGTTGGGCTTGAAAGTAGCTGCAATCGGCAAGGCTTTCGGTATGAACGTAGTGGCATGGAGCCAGAACCTTGAACCTGAATATGCCGAGAGGGAGGGAATCCTTGCGGTTGATAAAGCGACTTTGTTCAGTACATCGGATGTTGTCACATTACATTATAAACTGAGCGAACGAAGCACCGGGTTGGTGGGTGAAGAAGAGCTTCTGTTGATGAAAACGTCAGCTATATTGGTAAATACATCGCGCGGGCCCTTGATTGATAATGCAGCGCTTGAAAAGGTGTTGAAATACAAGCTCATTCGGGGGGCGGCATTGGATGTCTATGACATTGAACCCCTTCCTGCAGGGCATCCGTTGCGTCATATGAAAAATACCGTTATTACTCCTCATTTAGGGTATGTCACTGAAAACACATACCGTCGTTTTTATTCTGAAGTGGTGGAAGACATTATTGCCTGGATTGAAGGCAAGCCTATACGTTGCTTGAATCAAAAGAACGGGCAATAAAAAAGCGAGCCACAAGGCCCGCCATTCGTTCTTTTATTATCAACGCACTGGAATCACCTTTTGACTCACGGGCTTTGTTGTTTCTGCTTTTTCCGTGAGGTAGAAAACAGTACGTTGTCTTGTTTTTGTTTAGAAATCATATCTCAGGCGAATTTTGCTGACATCCGCATTGGCATTGGGTTTGGTACTGGAAGTATTGGTGAACTGATGTTCGAGCCAAATGCTGAAACCATATCTCAGTTTGGCCTCTACGCCTAAATAGTTGTAGGTTTCATCATATTTGTTCCAACGCGTTAAACTCAGTGCGTAATAAGGTTGAATGGCTGTTACAACATCAGTTGCCACAGGGAAGGTATAACCGACGAATGCCTCTGCGCTACGGGCATTTTTATGAAAATAACTGCCTGCATCGACTGGGGTGCCATCAGCGGTGACCGGTGTGTAATTGCGGTAGTAACCGACCAGACCTGCGATGTGCCAATTTCCCGGTGTCCATGTCAGGGATGATCCCAGCAATTGCTGATTGTAGCTGGTCTGGTCCGGATTGGGTGTATTGAACTTGTGCACCTTCGCTTTCATGTACGTATAAGAAGCGCCCCAGGTCAGGTTATTGGTGATTTTGTATTCTCCGCCAAGGGCACCGCCAGTATTGCGACGATAGACATAGCCGCCTTTATAGAGGCTTTTCGAAGGGATGATGACCTCGGCGAGTAATTTGAACGGGCCAAAATCATGGGTGTAATTCAATAAGCCTGTGCTGCGTTCACCCAAGTCATAATTGGGATTTGTGCCTAGCACGCTGCCGGCGGGCTGGCCTTTTTTATCCTGAACCCAATCGTCCAGAGTTGCGCCGACAGTCTGGTACCATACGCTTTGTTGTTTACCAAAGGTTAACGTTCCGAAGAGAGGGTTGGATACACCGAAGTATAGCTGGCGACGATCTGTAATATTCGAGCCTTTTTTAACATGATGGCTCATGCCTAAATCATTGAAAAAATTGTTCCCTACTTCGTAATACCCCAATAATTCCCATTGATTAGGCAAAAAATATGTCGCATGAAAACGAAAGCGCGTGCCATCATCTGCCAGACGATGATTGAAGCTGCCATCATCCCCCCCGCCCATTGCATTACTGGCGCCCAGACGTACGCTTCCACCTACTTGTAGCTGCAGGTTATTCAGATAAGGTGTGCCATTGTTTTTAGGTAAAAGAGTTACCTCTGCATGGGCTGCTCCCGCACAAAGTAACCCGAGACTCGCTAACCCCGTCAGACATTTGACTGCCAAGTTCATTACCTTTCCTCGCTTGGGCAAGTGACCCGTTGATGATCCATACAGTAAAAAGCCGTGATAAAGCTGTTTACGATCAGTGTTTTATTTGTGTGGTCATAATGCATGCCTAATATTTCATGCACGTTAATGATTTATTGCCGTTTTGAGTCAGATACGAGCGAAGCAGAAGTCCGTAGAGTAACGAGAGGAGGCGTTGATCTGAATGAAACGCATATTGATGTATGGAAGTGCTTAAGCAACAGCTGGCTATCTTTACCTTGCGCTATTGAGTGAGTAATGGAATGCTATATTCAATAGTGAGTATCTTATTTATTACCGTGAGTATTTTTAATGAAATCCATAGGTTTTTTGTCATTCGGGCATTGGGACCCCCAATCGCCTTTCACCACCCGTAGCGCTGAAGACGTTCTTCAGGAATCCATTGACTTGGCTGTTGCCGCTGAGGAAATAGGACTCGACGGGGCCTACTTTCGTGTACACCATTACGCACGTCAATTGAGTTCACCTTTCCCGCTTCTGGCCGCAGCTGGTGCCAAAACCAGTAAGATAGAGCTGGGTACGGGCGTGATCGACATGCGTTATGAAAACCCTCTTTACATGATTGAGGATGCTGGTGCTGCTGATTTGATTTCCAGGGGGCGCTTACAGTTGGGTATCAGTCGTGGTTCCCCTGAGCAGGTTATTGATGGCTGGCGTTATTTTGGTTATGAGCCGGCTGAAGGGGAATCGCCCAGTGATATGGCACGTCGGCATACCGAAGTGTTTTTGAATCTTTTGAAAGGGCAAGGTTTCGCTGAACCCAATCCGACGCCCATGTTTCCCAATCCCCCCGGATTGTTGCGTCTGGAACCGCTTTCAGAAACATTGCAGGATCGTATCTGGTGGGGGTCGGGCTCTGACAAAACGGCGCGCTGGGCGGCTGAATTGGGTTTGAATTTGCAGAGCTCTACATTGAAGGATGATGAGACAGGTGAGCCTTTCCATGTTCAACAGGCAAAACAGATTCGTGCTTACCATGAAGCCTGGAATGAGGCAGGGCATAGTCGCAAGCCTCGTGTTTCAGTCAGCCGTAGTATTTTCCCGATTGTAAATGATCAGGATCGCAAATATTTCGGCCACGAAGGCGATGCCAGCGATGACAAGTTTGGTTATATCGATGCGCAGACCAAAGCGGTTTTCGGACGCCATTATGCGGCAGAGCCTGACAAATTGGTCGAGCTTCTAAAGCAGGATGAAGCAATTGCTGAAGCGGATACGTTATTGTTGACTATCCCTAACCAGCTGGGAGTAGCCTATAATACTCATATTCTTGAATCATTGCTGACCCACGTTGCACCTGCGTTGGGGTGGAAGTAGTTGATGCCTGATACTTTGTTGCACGTTTGAGACGTAGATTGTAAAAGAGGAAAGAGAATGACGAGTGGTTTATTTCGTTATGTGCCTGGCGTAATGTTGGCGATTGTTTTACCCCTGCTGCTTGCGGCCTGTGGGCATTCGAGCTCTTCCGAAGATGAACAGTCATCTCCCCGGCCATCCACCACGCAGGCGCAGCAGATTTCCGGTAACCAGCCGTTAAAGGAGAGGGTATTCGCCGGGCGATTGCCTTGTAACGAGCACCAATGTACCGGGATTACCACTCGTATCACTTTACGTTCCACCATGGATAATCAACCTGGCGGCTTTTCCATTTCTGAAGTCTATAAGGACGGCAGCACTACCAAACGCGTAGTAACTGTTCTTGGACAGTGGTCGTTGGTCACCGGTACTGCGGGTAATCAACACGCTGTGGTTTATCAGATAGGTACAATGAACAATCGTCCGCTTTTGTTTGAATTGGTGGATGCCAAAACATTACGATTGTTGAAGAGTAATCTTTCTGCGCATGCATCGGAGGGGCAATCCGAGACTGCACATTATGACCTCACCTTGCAACCTTCTGCTCATTGATATCCCACGTCCCAACAGGCACGCGTAAAGGGCTGAAACAAGTGAGTGTGAAAGAGTCAGAGCGTTTGCTTTGGCTCTTTTTTTATAAGCCGATGCTTTCATCCCTTCCAAGCCCCCCTTTGTCTTATTTAGAATTGGACGAAACTTATCAAAATTAAAATTTGATTCAGGCAGTCAATATATCTTTCAGGGATCATATCCTTGAATGTGATGCCTGATCACTTGTATCAGGAGATACCATGAAAATTCTTCTTATCGATGGTGGGAAACAGTATGCTCACTCCAATGGAGAGCTAAATCATACGTTGCATCAGGTTGCACGTGATACGTTGACCGCACTCGGGCATGAACTGAAAGAGACGGTCATTGTGGATGGTTATTCAGTGGAAGATGAAGTCGCCAAACAGTGGTGGGCCGATGTCATTATTTATCAAATGCCCGGCTGGTGGATGGGGCTTCCCTGGACTGTGAAGCAGTATATTGATGAAGTGTTCACTACAGGGCACGGTACGCTTTATGCGAGCGATGGTCGTACTCGGAGTGATGCATCCAAAAAGTATGGATCAGGTGGTTTGATGCAGGGGCGTCGTTACATGATGTCTCTCACCTGGAATGCTCCGCTTGAAGCCTTTGAGGATCCCGAACAGTTCTTTGAAGGTAAAGGGGTAGATGCTGTTTATTACCCGTTCCATAAGTCCCAGGAATTTGTCGGGCTTGAAGGGTTGCCCACATTTATGGTCAACGATGTGATGAAACAGCCACACGTTGACCTTTTCAAGGCACAGTATCAGGCACACCTTGAAAAAGTGTTGGGAAAGGCGGGGTAAACGGTTAACACGAAACGTGAACAGAGCTGAAGCTCTATGAATTAATTGAGGCTGGATTATTCGTGAACGGAAACGATAAGGGTATTTTACCCATCAATTACAGTGCGTATCGCTCTCGTGCTTTCAATAGCAGGGTGCGTTATCTGGTCCTGCATTACACAGCAGTTGATTTCCAGACCTCGGTTAATTTGCTGACGTCTCGTGCCAGCGCACATTACTTAGTCCCCAAGCCTGATGACCCTTCCTATCTAAAAGCTGGATTCAAAGAGTTGCAAGTTTTCAATCTTGTAGATGAATCTCAACGTGCGTGGCATGCAGGCGTGAGTCAATGGCAGCATCGATCCAACCTGAATGATACGTCTATAGGGATAGAAATCGTCAATTTGGCCAGTGATGATAATGGCGTGTTTACATTTCCTCCTTATCCTGAACCTCAGGTGAAATTGCTGGTGCAATTAACGCGTAATATCCTTCTACGTTATCCTGATATTACGCCTACCCGTGTGGTTGCTCACTCGGATATAGCACCGGGCCGGAAATCCGATCCGGGCCCCATGTTTCCATGGCATGCTTTATATGAAGCCGGTGTCGGTGCGTGGTATGAAGAGGAAACACGTCAAAAGTATTTGAAGGAATTCCGTCAGTCAGGTCTTCCCGGTGGAAAGGATTTGCGTCAGGCATTTGGACGTTATGGATATGCAATATCGGAAGATGCTTCATCTTCTGCCTTTACCTCGGTCGTCAGGGCTTTCCAAATGCACTTCAGGGCAGAAAATTATTCCGGAAAAGTGGATGATGAAACAGTAGCCATACTGTATGCCTTGTTGGAGCGTTACAGCGCAGAGCTATCCTGATATTCCTTTACTAATGTGGATTTAAATAGAAAAGCCCTGAATCAGGTTAACTTGAAAGAGTCGCCTGGCATTCGGGGCTTTTAGTATTGCGTTCCTGACATTCGTCTTCGGATATCGTTTTTTCGGATATCCTCCTCTTTTATCTGCATAAAATTGTGTCTTTCCTCTTGGTGACCTCCCCTTTTTTGTTGTGAGCGCGCTATAATCGCCTCTTCAACAAATATTCACGAATGATTACCCATCTATTGCCATTTTGTGGTTTCATTTGCACTTTGTGTGACACGCCCGTGTTTCAGGTGCAGGGTTCCTGGCACTTTTGGTGATTTTTTGCGTTATGGATCAATAGCACGCCGCGCTGCCTGCGTGGGGCTTTCAGGCTGTTTTTACTTGTTGTTGAGGTCCTGCAAGGATATTTACAGCGCAGATGGGTGTGTAAAGCAGTCACCAAAAAACAGGGGGAGGGTATGAAGACTTCATGGCATTGTCTCTACCCGGTCATGACTATTTCAGCTGCCTTCAAGGAGTAACTTCATGTCATCTGAGCCTTCCAGGCAAGTGGATACCGACGAAAAGCGTGCATGGCTTGAATCGCACGAAGAAGGGTATAGCAAGGCGTTAAGCAATCGTCAGATTCAAATGATTGCTATTGGTGGTGCTATAGGTACTGGACTATTTCTGGGGACTGGTGGGCGTCTGCAAGTGGCCGGACCTTCCCTGGCTATCGTCTATCTGATCTGTGGAGTGTTTTCATTCCTGATTCTGCGTGCCTTGGGCGAGCTGGTCATGCACCGTCCAAGTAGTGGTAGTTTTGTCTCCTATGCGCGTGAGTTTCTGGGTGAACGTGCCTCTTTCGTTGCTGGTTGGATGTACTTTCTCAACTGGGCCATGACGGGCATTATCGATATCACTGCCGTAGCTCTATATATGCACTATTGGGACGCATTTGCCAATTTCCCACAGTGGATTACGGCCTTGATAGCATTGGTGCTGGTAGGCTCCATGAACCTGATTGGTGTTAAATGGTTCGGTGAAATGGAGTTTTGGTTCGCAATGATCAAAATCATTGCCATAGTTGCTTTCCTTGTTATAGGGGCGGTGGTGCTGGGCGGTGGTTTTCATGTGTTGGGTCATGCGCCCGGATGGCACTTGATTACTGAAAATGGTGGCTTCTTTCCCAACGGCGTATTGCCTGCTCTTGTATTGGTGCAAGGGGTAATATTCGCATTTGCCGCTATTGAGATGGTTGGTATCACGTCGGGTGAGGCAGAAGATCCAAAGAAAGTACTGCCTCGGGCTATTAATAGTGTGGTGTGGCGTATCGCTTTCTTCTACATAGGTTCTGTAGTGCTGCTGGTGCTGGTATTGCCCTGGAGTGCCTATAGAGGCGGCGAAAGTCCATTCGTAACATTCTTCTCGGCTATCGGTATCCCCTATGTGGGTAGCCTGATGAATATTGTGGTAATGACCGCGGCCCTTTCTAGCCTTAACTCAGGGCTCTATACCACTGGGCGTGTTTTGCGTGCCTTGGCACAGGGTGGGTCTGCGCCCCCCGCGTTGGCAAAAATGAATAGCCGTGCAGTACCTTACGTCGGAATTGCATTAACCCTGGCTATTTATGCAGTAGGTGTTGTACTAAACTATTTTGTGCCGTCTCATGTGTTTGAGCTGGTGCTGAACATTGCCTCACTGGGTATCTTGAGCACGTGGGCATTTATTGTGATTTGCCAAATGGCCTATCGCCGCGCGGTCAATCGGGGGGAAGTGGAAGCAGTGTCTTTCAAAATGCCGGGGGCTCCATTTACCTCTTGGCTAACGCTGCTTTTTTTGCTTGCTGTACTGGTACTGATGGCATTCGATTATCCCAACGGTACTTATACGGTTGCGTCACTTCCGGTTGTGGCCATTGTGCTTTTGATTGGGTGGCGTTGGACTCGTCGTCATCGCCAGGTATTGATGCCGACTACCATTCCTTCGGTTTATCTGACAGACCGCGTTCTGAGTGAGCAGGCGAGGGTCAGAAACGTAGATGCCGAGGCAAAATTGATCAGGAAGAAAAGAAAGCGCTAGATTTAAAGTGAATAGAAGGTTTTCCGCTTAAGTGGCATCCTGTTCATTTGATGAATGGCGGTTATTACGCTAAAGGCCTGTGGATAAGAAATATTGTCCACAGGCCTTTTTTCTGTCGACGATCCAAATGAGCGTATTTGCAGAATAAACTGTAGAAGAAATGTTTAGCTGAGTATTCCGGTATTGGATGTTTCTGCTATTCTCTAACTATCCTGAATAACATTGAGAGTTGACCCCATTTTCTGGCGATAAAAATCAATCAAGTCCAGCAAAATGTGGTTGGAGCGATTTCTTGGCCTATTGGCAGTATGGCACAGGCCTGGATCTGCAAGGCTTGGGGTGTTATTGACCTGCTTCCTCACAAATGAGCGCATTCATGCATGATGCCTGTTTTTGATAGATAGAGTGTCTGGAGGGAGTTCATCATGATTTGTGCTTTTTTAACACTTTTTTTACCGTGGTAACGAGAGAATATTATGGTACTTTGTGGTTTTAAAAAGTGAATTTCGGAAGAAGATGTCACTCCTGCCCATGAAGGGATTTTTCCAGTAGGATAGAGCGCAATATCCCTATATTCTGAGTCGGTTCTGGTGGTGAGATGTCTGATGTCCACTTGGAATAATGGAATTCGGTAACGTCGAATATTGAGTAGTTATAGGCGCATCAAATGCCCATGATCGAATGCGAATGGGTTGTATCACAGCTGTCAACGGTAGAGGCATAAGTGGATAACACCAACAAAAATCCCCGTCGCAAGCATTTATTTTGGTGGTTGATCGTACTCCTGATCATTGTGGGGGCGGCATACTGGTTCTTTTTTCGCGGTAGCAATCAAGGCTCGAGTCAGTCATCGCATGGCCGACCTGCAACGGCAGTACAATTAGCGAATGCCATTACCGGGAATGTGCCGGTACAGGTAAATGCCTTGGGTACTGTCACTGCCAATCAAAGCGTGACTGTTACCAGTCGAATTGCCGGCGAGTTAATGAGCGTCAATTTCACTGAAGGTCAATGGGTAAATAAAGGTCAGTTATTGGCGACTGTAGATACCCGGACTTATCAAGCCTCCCAGAATCAATATCAGGGTGAGTTGGAACAAAACAGGGCGCTTCTCCGTAATGCCGAGTTGACCCTGCAACGGTATCGCGGCCTTTATGCACAGAACTCTTTGGCACGTCAGGATCTTGACTCCCAAATCGCTACAGTAGGGCAGTACCGCGGTCTGATTGCCTCTGATGAAGCCCAAATTCACTCTGCGGAAGTCAATATTGGCTACGGTAGGATCACTGCGCCCATCAGTGGCTATGTCGGTTTGCGCTTGACTGATGTTGGGAATGTTGTTTCAGCAGATAGTACGTCCATTGTGGCCATTACTCAGACGCATCCTATTGCGGTAACATTTAGTGTTCCTCAACAATATCTTGCACAAATCCAGCCGGTGATCAGGAGTGGGCACGGTTTGCCTGTCGCCGTCATGAGCTCGGATGGTTCGACAGAGATTGCCAAAGGGGAAGTTCATTATTTGAGCAATAGTATCGATACTGCGACAGGAAGCGTGGAGCTGAAAGCGCTCTTCCCCAATAAGGATGATCGCCTTTTTCCTAACCAGTATGTCAATGTAGTGTTGAATATTGGTGAGTTAAATGATGTGGCAGTCGTTCCGGAAGCAGCTATCCAGCTGAGTGATGCCGGCAACTTCGTTTATGTCGTCAATGCTCAGAATGTAGTCCATAAGCAGATGATTACTGAGGGGCCAAATGCAGGCAACAACAATGTTGCTGTTACTAAAGGGCTGAAGGCCGGGGATCGAGTGGTTACCCGTGGTGTTGATAATCTGACAGACGGTGCCAAGGTTAATCCCGTGCAATCTGATGACTCGTCTGACGAGCATCAGTCAGGGGCATCTTCCAATAGCGGCTCCAATGGCGGGCATTGATGAATCCCTCTCGACTTTTTATACAACGGCCTATAGCCACGCTGCTACTGATGGCGGCGTTCCTTTGCACAGGCCTGTTTTCCTATCGTGAGTTGAGTGTTTCGGCACTTCCTGAAGTGGATTATCCGACCATTCAGGTGACTGCTCAGTATCCCGGGGCCGGACCCGATGTTGTCCAAACCAATATCACGGCCCCTCTCGAACGTTATCTGGGTGAAATGGCGGGTCTTAGCCAGATGTATTCGAATAGTACCGGCGGGGCATCGACCATTACGCTCACGTTCGGGTTGAATACCTCGCTGGATGAAGATGAACAAGAGGTTCAGGAGGCCATCAACTCGGCCAATAATCTCTTGCCCAGTGATCTACCCGATCCTCCTACCTACAAACGCATCAATCCGGCTGACCCTCCCGTGATGACGTTGGCGGTTACGTCTAACGAACTTCCACTCACCGAGGTACAGGATCTGGTCAATAACCGGGTTATGCTGAAGCTGTCACAGATATCCGGTGTTGGATTGGTAACGCTTTCGGGGGGGCACAAACCTGCTGTGCAAATACGGGCCAATCCGGATGCATTGGCTGAATATCATCTGACACTCGAAGATATCTATAACACCATTAATGAACAGAACGTCAATGGTTCCAAAGGGGGCTTCGATGGCCCCAATCATTCAATCAGCATTGATGCGAATGATCAGCTGGAATCGGCCGATGAATATGCCCGCCTGATCCTGACATATCACAATGGCAAAGCGATTACGCTGGGTGATGTCGCAACACTTGCCCGTGCACCTGAAAACAGTTATCAGGGAGCTAATGCCAATGGTTCCCCTGCCATTATTGTGAGCATACAACGTCAGCCGGGTGCGAATGTTATTGATGTGGTGAATAGCGTCAAGGCACTCCTGCCCAGTCTCAAGGCCTCGCTCCCCGCGGCTGTTAACGTCAAGGTGTTGAGTGACCGAACGCAGACGATCCGTGCCTCGATCAGTGATGTTCAGTTCGAAATGCTGCTCTCGGTAGCGCTGGTTGTAATGGTGTGTTTTATCTTCCTGCGCCGTTTATCATCCACGCTGATCCCCAGTGTGGCCGTTCCGCTGTCTCTCGTAGGTACCTTTGGAGTGATGTACCTCGCCGGTTTCAGTCTCAACAACCTGACGCTAATGGCGCTGACCATCGCAACCGGTTTTGTCATCGATGATGCCATTGTGGTGGTAGAGAATATTCAGCGACGCATGGAGGAAGGGGAGCCTCCCATGCAAGCGGCATTGAACGGGAGCCAGCAGATTGGCTTCACCATCATATCGCTGACACTCTCCCTGATCGCCGTACTGATTCCCTTGCTTTTTATGGGGGATATTGTGGGGCGGCTCTTCCGTGAATTTGCCATTACCTTGGCTGTCTCGATTCTTGTCTCGATGGTCGTCTCATTGACATTGACCCCCATGCTCTGTGCCTACTTGCTGACTAATGTTAAAGAGTCTTCGAAAGGGCGCCTTGCTCAGTGGGCTGATCACCAGTTCGAGCGATTAGTACAGTTTTATGACAAGGGGCTGACTTGGGTCCTGGATCACCAGCGAATTACCCTGTTGGCCGCTACGTTGACCGTTGTGGCGACAGCCGTGCTTTATGTCACGATACCCAAGGGTTTTTTCCCCAATCAGGATATTGGGCTGATCGAAGGAACGACTATTGCACCGCAAGGGATCTCTTTTGAAGAGATGGGTAAACGGCAGCAAATGATTGCTCAGATGATCCAGAAAGATCCCAATGTATCCGCTGTCAGCTCTATTATTGGTGTCGATGGGGTTAATTATGCCCCTAACATTGGTCGCTTGCAGATTGAGTTGAAACCGTTTTCTCAGCGTAGTGAAAGTGCAGAGGAAGTCATCCAGCATCTTCGTCAGGAGGCGGCCAGTATTCCTGGCATTGCGCTTTATATAACGGCTGGGCAAGATTTATCCGTGGATACGCTGAATACCCCCAGCCAGTATCAATTGACACTGGACTCAACTGATCGTTCTACTCTCAATGAATGGGCACCTAAACTGGCGGCAGCTTTGGCGCGTCAACCCGAGTTAAGAGGGGTAGTCAGCAATCTGCAGAATCAGGCGCCGGTCACGTACATTCGGATTAATCGTCAATTGGCTGCACGTTATGGCATCACGGCTTCGGATATCGATACGGCTCTCTATAATGCCTACGGTCAGCGCCTGATCTCGACGATTTATACACAATCCAATCAGTATCGTGTTGTCCTGGAGGTGGCTCCCCAATACCGGATGTCCCCTGCTGACCTGGATCATCTGTATCTTGCGGGAAGCAACCCCGATAACGGGACGGCGAGTGGATTGAGTTCTTCGAGCAGTTCGAGCTCATCCTCTACAAGTAACTCATCCAGCAGCTCTTCAAGTGATAGCTCTTCGAGTGGGAGCAGCTCATCTTCAAGCAGCTCATCGAGTACGACCGATACGCCGATGGTACGCTTGAGCAGCGTGGCCTCCATTGAGCAGCGCTTGGGCTATCAAAACTATTCCAGACTGGATCAATTGCCCGCGGTTGAGATGTCATTTGATATTGCGTCCGGTTATTCGTTGCAGCAGGCGCGTGATGCGGTTTCCCGTGCAGAGGGGGAGATCCACATGCCTCAAAGTGTCACGTTGAATTTCCAGGGCGCTGCGGCGGCCTTCTATCATGCCAACAGCAATACACCCTTGTTGATTCTTGCAGCACTTTTGGTGATGTATGTTGTATTGGGCGTTTTGTATGAAAGCTTCATTCATCCCCTGACCATTTTGTCGACGTTGCCCTCTGCAGGTATTGGTGCCTTCCTCGCGCTTATGCTGACGGGGACCGATTTCGATCTCATCGCGTTGATTGGCATCATTCTGTTGATTGGCATTGTGAAAAAGAATGCCATCATGTTGATTGATTTCGCGCTGGAAGGTGAGCGGGAGCAAGGTCTGGATGCCCGAACTTCCATTCATCAGGCATGTCTGCTCCGCTTCCGTCCCATTTTGATGACGACCATGGCAGCCATGTTGGGTGCTTTACCGCTAATGCTGGCTCAAGGGGCGGGGGCTGAACTGAGAACTCCTCTGGGATTAAGTATTGTGGGAGGGTTGATTTGCAGTCAGCTGCTGACGCTGTTCACAACACCGGTCATTTACCTGTTTTTTGATCGTTGGTCGCAACGTTTGCGTCGTTGGGTAGGGCCTTCTGAAGCCACTCCTTCCGAGCAAGGCTAATAGCCCATGATCGAGCTTTTTGTCCGTCGACGTGTGGCAACGCTGTTATTGAGTTTTTCAGTCGTACTCCTTGGATGGCTGGGGTATAACCTGATGCCTGTGGCACCCCTGCCACAGGTGGCTTTTCCCACGATAGTGGTCAGTGCGAGCCTGTCTGGCGCAAGCCCGGAAACCATGGCAGCGACGGTTGCATCGCCGTTGGAGCGCGCCATGGGGCAGATCGCTGGTATTACCGAGATGACATCGAGTAGCTCACAGGGCTCGACAAGTATCATCATCCAGTTTGATCTCAGCCGTAATATCAACGGTGCTGCCCGTGATGTACAGGCAGCCATCAACTCAGCGCGTTCATTGTTGCCCAGTTCGATGAATCAGCTGCCCACCTATCATAAAGCCAACCCCTCGAATGCACCCATTTTGATGTTGGCCATGACGTCCCCCGATCGATCTACGAGTAGCCTGTATCAAATGGCTTCCAATGAGCTGGAACAGAAAATTGCTCAAGTCAGTGGTGTGGGGGAGATTACGCTACGCGGGAGTGCTTTACCGGCTGTACGTGTTGACATGAATCCACAACAGCTTACGCATTATGGAATCGCATTAAGTACCGTGGCCTCGGCCATTAGAAATGCCACTACTTCGATCGCCAAGGGGAGCTTGCAAGGGGAGAATACGCATTGGTGGATTGAAGACAATGGTCAGCTGCTTAAAGCCTCTGCCTATCGTCAGATCGTCGTGAGCTATCGTTCAGGCAAGGCAGTAACATTGGGGGATGTCGCCCACGTTTATGATTCCGTTCAAAGCATTTATACCTCTGGTTACTACAATAATCGGCCGGCCATTGCACTTCAGGTAACCCAGTCCTCTGATGCTAATGTATTGCAGACCGTGGATGCGATTAAAGCACTGCTACCGTCGTTACAAGCGCAACTACCTTCGGATGTTCACCTGAATCTTGTGATAGATCGTTCTACCACGATTCGTTCTTCTCTACATTCGACAGAAGAGACACTGGTATTGGCCGTAGGACTGGTCATTTTGGTGGTATTGCTGTTTTTGCGTAACTGGCGGGCCATGATTATCCCGGCGATTGCGTTGCCTGTCTCTCTTGTGGGCAGCTGTGCGGTCATGTACATCCTTGGCTTCAGCCTCGACAATCTTTCGTTGATGGCACTTATTGTCGCGACAGGGTTTGTGGTCGATGATGCTATCGTGGTGCTAGAAAATATTTCCCGCCATCTGGAGGAAGGGATGCGCCCCTTGAAGGCAGCCATTCAGGGGGCTAAAGAAGTCGGTTTTACAGTGTTGGCGATGACATTATCGCTTATTGCTGTATTCATCCCGATTCTGCTGATGGGGGGCATTATTGGCCGGTTGTTTCGTGAGTTTGCGGTCACGCTATCGGTTTCCCTGGTGGTTTCCCTGGTGGTTTCCCTCACCCTGACACCCATGTTGTGCTCCCTGCTGCTTAAAGGACAAGACGGTCCTGCAATGCGTGGCAAGGGGCTTTTGGCTATGGTGGACCGCGCGATCGAGCGTGTATTGTCAGGGTTGGCGATGCTGTATCATCGCTCCCTCCTATGGGCACTTGAATGGCGAAAGCTGATACTGCTCGTTCTTCTGGCAACGATAGGGCTAAACGGTTATCTCTATATGACTGTTCAGAAGGGCTTTTTCCCGGATCAGGATACCGGGATTCTGATGGGGATGTTGCGTATGGATCAAGGCACCTCATATCAGGCGCTTAGTCCCTTGATGCAGCAGTTTAGTGAAAAGATTCGTCAGAACCCTGCTGTGGAAAGTGTGGTAGCCTCTACTGGTTCAGGACATTTTGGGTCGCGTAATACGGCCAACTTTTTCATCACGCTAAAACCTCTGAATGAGCGATCGGATTCTGCTCAGGAAATTGCCAATCAGCTGACAGCCCTGACCCGACACAGTGCTGGGGCTCATATGTTCTTCATGCCTGCTCAGGACCTTCACATTGGCGGGCGAAGTGCCAATGCCACCTACCAATATAGTCTTCAGTCAGATAGCCTGAGTACACTGCAAACCTGGACACCCAAGGTCTATGCCGCCCTACAAAAACTTCCTCAGCTTTCCGGGGTGGACAGCGATGCTCAGAATGGTGGGCCAGAGGCTTATCTGGAGATCAATCGTAATCTGGCAAAGCGTTATGGGATAACACCGAAGATCCTGGATACGTTCCTTGGCGATGCGTTTGCCGAGAGCGATATTGCCAAAATGTACCAGCTTCTTAACCAATATTATATCGTATTGGATGTCATGCCGAAGTATGCTCAGAGCCCAGAGACTCTGAAGCGACTTTATGTCATCAATGATCGTGGTGAACGCATTCCGCTTTCGGCGTTCTGCCAGTTCCGTTCGGCGACAGCACCCCTTTCTGTCAATCACCAGAATCAGACTGCAACGAGTACGATAGCTTTCAATCTTTCGGATGGTTATTCTCTCGAACAGGCAGAGGACGCGGTTCAACAGGCAATCGTCAAACTTGGCTTGCCCGATGCTATACATACCAGTTATTCGGGAACCGCGCAGGCGTTCCAAAGTCTGCTATCCACTATGCCCTGGCTGATTTTGGCAGCGCTAATCACCATGTATATCGTCCTGGGCATGTTATACGAAAATCTGATTCATCCGATCACGATTCTCTCGACTCTGCCATCAGCGGGGATCGGGGCGCTCTTGTTGATGATGATGACTGGTACGCAACTGACGGTGATTGCTCTCATTGGTATTCTATTGTTGATTGGTATTGTGAAGAAAAACGCCATCATGATGGTGGATTTTGCAATTGATTATGAGCGGTCTCATCAGTCTGGTGCCGAGGCCGCCGTTATAGAAGCATGCCGGTTGCGTTTTCGTCCTATCCTTATGACCTCGCTGGCTGCTTTTTTCGGCGCGTTGCCCATGATGCTTGAAAGCCGAGGTGACGCAGGCTTGCGCCAACCACTGGGCATTGCGATCTGTGGAGGTCTGTTAGTTAGCCAGGTGTTAACACTCTATACCACCCCGGTGGTTTACCTTTATCTTGACCGTTTTGGTCAACGGGTCAGGCATTGGTGGCAGCACCGTGTCATGCATCACTCGGAGAGCCACTCTTGATGAACAATATACTGATGAGAACAGGAAAATGCTCTGAGTCAGCGCTGGAGAAACGCTGGGCAAGGAGTTTGGTGCCACTGGTTCTATCATTTGGGGTTTTGAGCCTTGCTGGCTGTATGACAGTAGGCCCGAATTACCACCGGCCCACTGTCAATACCGGAATCACCTATAAGGAGGCACCCGGGTGGTCTCAGTCCACTCCGCGGGATGATGCCATCAAAGGAAACTGGTGGACAATCTATCAGGATCCTGTCCTTGATCATCTGGTAAGTCAGGTTGAAATATCGAATCAGAATGTAGCGCAATATGCAGCTCAATATCGTGAGGCCTTGGCGACAGCGGGTAGTGCACGTGCCAATCTGTATCCTTCTCTCAGTTTTGATGGGAGCGCCACCCGTAGTAGTACAAACAGTAGTAGCAGTGTGAGCAGTTCACGATCTGATGGGCATATTGATTCCGGGACAACGCAACTTGAAGCCAGTTGGGAACTGGATCTCTGGGGTAAACTGCGCCGTACGGATCAGGAAGAAAATGCCAATGCGCAGGCAAGCGCGGCAGATTTGGCCAATGCGACGCTAAGTGCACAATCCAGTCTGGTGCAGGACTACTTTTCCTTACGTATTCTGGATCAGCGCATGGCGCTCTATGATCAAACCATTCGTAATTATCAACGCTATGTTCAAGTCACACGTAATCTCTACAATGGCGGTCAAAAAACCAGTGCTGATGTGGCACAGGCACAGGCCACATTGGATAGTGCACAATCCTCACGGTTTGATCTTCAGTGGCAAAGAGCCCAGTACGAACATGCTATCGCGATTCTGATAGGTAAAGCGCCTTCCGAATTCAGCTTGCCGGTAATCAGTAATTACTCCGTTCAGGTGCCGAAAATTCCCGTAGGTATCCCTTCCACATTGTTACAACGACGCCCCGATATTGCTGCTGCTGAACGTAATGTTGCAGCGGCCAATGCCGCGATCGGTGTTGCTATTGCCGGTTATTATCCGGATCTGACCTTGTCGGCCAATGGAGGGTATCAAGCAACCGGTATTTCCAAACTCTTCTCAATTGCTCACCGCTTTTGGTCGCTGGGGCCTTCGCTGACAGAGTCCATATTCAGTGGTGGTGCCACTCAACAGGCCGTAGCAAAGGCGCGGGCGACCTATGATGCGCAGGTAGCAAATTATCGGCAGACAGTACTGACCGCGTTGGGCGATGTAGAAGATAATCTGGTACAACTCAACACGTTACAGGATGAGATTGCCACTGCAGCCAATGCAGCGCAGAACTATGAGGAATCTGCGCGTGTTACCTATAACCAGTATCTTGCCGGTATGATCAATTATCTGGATGTCGCTACTACACAGGCTTCCAGTATTTCCCAGCAGCAGAATGTATTGCAATTGAAGAGCGAACAGCTTATTGCTTCTGCGAAGTTGATCGCTGCCCTGGGTGGGGGATGGAATGCATCACAGATCGATCATGATTGATCTTTGTAGAAAGTCCGTCGAAGCATTGTGGAATTACAGCTGTGCTGACCAAACCACGCCTATGGTTTTTCATTGCAGAAAGTAGGCAGCAAGTGCTCAGCATACATAGTAAAAGCCCGTTGTTTGCAAAAGAACGCGTTTAGAAAGTAGGTACAGGGAAGAAATAGAGCATGCCACACTCGGATATTAGGATTCGCATTGGAACGCCTCAGGATATATCGGCTATAACTGCGATCTACAATGACGCTGTTGCCAACACGACGGCTATTTGGAATGACCAGCAGGTAGATGACGCCAACCGATTGAAATGGATGAAAGAGCATCAGGCCCTTGGCTACGATGTTCTTGTGGCCATCAATAGCGATAGCGACGTCGTTGGGTATGCAACTCTGAGTGATTGGCGTGCTTTTGATGGATATCGCCATACTGTTGAGAATTCGGTGTATGTTCGATACGACCAACGTGGCAACGGGGTAGGGAAGCTATTAATGCACTCCCTGATCGAA
Organism: Cernens ardua; assembly: GCF_051251085.1. Classification (NCBI taxonomy): domain Bacteria; kingdom Pseudomonadati; phylum Pseudomonadota; class Gammaproteobacteria; order Oceanospirillales; family Halomonadaceae; genus Cernens; species Cernens ardua. Next base: position 33,811 of record NZ_JBPCZH010000003.1, on the reverse strand, counting down.
CAAGCCCGTTCCCTCGGAAAGCATGTCATCGTGGCTGCGATAGAAGGGCAAAATCAAGCTTCTATCAGGTTGCATGAAAAACTGGGTTTTGTAAATGTGGGTCAGTTAAAGGAAGTGGGAATCAAATTTGGCCGTTGGCTGGATCTGGTATTTCTTCAATTAACGTTATGATGCATTGAAGTCTTGACGTGTTAACACTCTGGTATTGTCTGGATTTTATGTTCCATACCCTGGGTATACCGGCCTGATCTTTGCTTTACGATGGTGGCTCCCCCTTATCCTTACAGGTATTCAGGTAATCGCTGAGTCTGTGTACCAATGTGGGGATCGCTTTGGGATGATGGCTGTACTCATCAATATCCATCCGCGTGAAAGCCTGCCCTTCATCACCCAGTCGCAGGGCGTGGCGTAATTTAGTAGGTAGCTGTGCAACCATAAAGATTGAGTCGGGCTTTTTATGTCTAGCGTAGCGCTTCTCCCACACGACTGCTGAAGCAGGCAGCTCAATATTCAGCTCCTCATATACTTCTCGCTGCATGCATTCGATTGGTGATTCATTTGCTTCTTTTCCACCGCCGGGGAAATCCCAGTGATTCGGCCATGGGATAGAATCAATATTGTCCCTCAAAAGCACAATGAGTTGTTATTCGATCGAATAAAGCCACTTTTACGCCATGAAACTCCACCTATCCCCCTTCCACGAAAGTAATATCAGAGCATTGTTACAGGGCCAATCGCTACCAAGCCTGATCGGCACAGTGGGTGTTATTGATGCTCAATGGCGCAGTGTGCTCATGAATATCATTAATTATTACCCCATGTCCTGGAAGATAACGCCTGACTCTCTAAACCAGTGATACCCCAGGATAATGACCAATATCCAGAAGAATATGAGCAGTGCTCGCCGGCTGAACCTGAGTTTTTTCAGAACACGTGCATAACTATCCGTTTGTTTGGATAGCACTCGTACATGTGACATATGCAGGTAGTGTATGTACGCGAACAAGGATAGAACCAACAATATACTGATAATTGTCACCAAAATAGTAAAAGGACTCATTAGGGCCTCCTTCATCAATGCTGTAAGGGTTTATCGATAAACTATTCCAATAAACCTTATAATAATTCTTAATTTACTATTAAGTTAGTAAGGGGGCGTTAATAAGTAAAGGGTAAAAATTGACTACTTTGTGCAACTTTAGTGGCAGAATATTCTACGTACCATTATTTGAAGACATAAGCTGCATGAGAGTCACGTTGCTCTTCTTTCTTGGCACGGAGCCGATATTGCTACGTCACAGGGTGGGCTGGTGATGGAAATGCCCCAAATGCCAGATTTTTGCTTCTGAGGTTTGGGGTGTTTATCTTGAGGGAATATTGAACGATATCGTAAGAGAGGATATTACGAAGAGTTGCTTTTGTTGTAATTCTCTTTCTATAACTTTTTCTTCAATAACCAAAGATGAGTGTACAGGCAGTATTATTCGTACACCCAATGATGGCAATGTGCCCTTTCGTACCTGCCATCATTGGGACTTGGGAACACTTACAGGTTATACCCACGCTCATTGTGCTGGGATAGATCCAACCCAATATTTTCCTCTTCTTCAGTGACGCGCAGCCCCAGCGTTTTGTCGATTACCTTGAGAATGATAAAGCTGACAATCGCAGTATAGATAACCGTGAACAGTACCCCTTTGAACTGAATCCAAAGTTGCAGGCCGATGTGGGTCACATCGCCGAATCCACCCAATGCCGGCGCGGCAAAGATACCCGTTAGCAATGAGCCAACAATCCCGGCAACGCCGTGTACTCCGAAGACATCGAAAGAGTCATCATAGCCGAGCGCACGTTTCAGGCTGGTTGAAGCGTAGAAGCTGATAATGCCGGCTACTGCGCCAAGAATGATCGCCCCCATGGGGCCACAGGTACCTGCGGCAGGCGTAACAGCAACCAGTCCAGCGACAGCACCTGTGACAATGCCCAATAAGCTTGCTTTACCCGTTTTCGCCCATTCAATGAACATCCAGCCAAGTGCTGCGGCCGCGGTTGCGATCTGGGTGACCAGCATGGCCATACCCGCTGTGCCATCGGCAGCTCCCGCTGAACCCGCGTTGAAGCCGAACCAGCCCAGCCATAGCATGGCCGCCCCGATCATGGTGAAGCTCAGGTTATGGGGAGGCATATGTTGTGTGGGGTAACCTTTGCGTTTACCGATAACGATACAGGCCACCAGCCCTGCAATACCGGAATTGATATGGACAACTGTCCCCCCGGCAAAGTCAAGAACACCCCAGTCACTGCCGATAAAGGAACCATCGCCACTCCAAACCATGTGTGCGATGGGAAAATAGGCAAAGGTGACCCACAAACCGGTAAACCACAGCATTGCCGAGAATTTCATGCGCTCAGCAAAGGCACCCACAATGAGTGCAGGTGTAATGATCGCAAAGGTCATCTGGAAGCATATCCAGACGCTCAATGGGAACGTTGCATTGAGGCTATTGACTCCAAGACCCGCCAAAAATGCATTTCCCAGACCACCAATGAACGAGTGGAAATTGGTGACGCCGGCCTGCATGCCATCCGTATTGAACGCTAATGAGTAGCCATAGATAACCCAGATAATGCTGACAAGGCACGTGATTGCGAAGGTTTGCATCAATACGGAAAGAATGTTTTTTGATCGTGCCAATCCGCCGTAATAAAGCGCGACCCCGGGGATCGTCATCATCAATACTAAAACGGTAGACACCAGCATCCAGGCAGTGTCACCACTATTGAGTTGTGGGGTTGCTGATTGAGCCAAAGCCGGCAAGGGCAAAGCCCCCAATAAGCCAAAGGCAGGAATCAAAGCGCGTTTTGCAGACATTGTGGGTCACTCCGCACACAAGTGGAACCCTGTTTCCAGTGCATCTTAGCGGTGGATAGGGCGTTTGAATTAATTATGTTGTACTACTTTATTCTTAGCACGAATCTTTCCAAATGCCTTTTTTTTGATAAAAATCAGTGAGTTAACTATTTATAAAGTAGGCTTTTCTGGAAGGATAAGAGGGCATAAGGCAAGAAGAATAGCAGGATATTTCCAAATTGGTGCGTTAGCGTTAAACGCCGGATCATTGTGGTGCAAACAATTTTTATATTAATGGCCGCCTGTGACATTATCCTGTTTTTTATACATCTGTAATGGCCTTTCCAAGCAGGGGAATACGAACCACAAACTTAATCCAGGATTAATTACCACACTCATAGTGTGAATGTATAGGGGCATTTCATGGACAAAATTGGCAATTTTCTATACAGTCCACTGTTATCTTACATTTTGAGTCTCGTTGGTTGCTTCCCTTCTATCCATTTTTGATTATCTGTTTCTATTTCAGCAATGATTTCATGGAGCGAAATCAGGCCTTTGGCGGTGCTGATGAGTCGGTAGAAGGATAAATTTTCTCTGCTTATTATTTTATTCAAATGATTTATATATTTCGTTCGATCAAATATTCCATTCTTCTGCTAGTGGCATTATTGCCTTTGGCGGTTCCGTTTACCTCTTCGGCTCATCCTGTTCATCGGGTTGCCGAGAGCCATGCTGAAAAACCTGTCATCCAGCGTGGTCGCGCTTCCTTTTATTCCAATTGGTTCAATGGCCGCCGTACGGCAAGTGGTGACATTTTCAGTAATTCCAAAATGACAGCGGCACACATGACACTTCCGTTTGGAACGCGTGTGCAGGTGACCAATTTAAGAAATGGTCGAAAGGCGATTGTGACCATTAATGACCGCGGTCCTTATGTGTCTCATCGCATCATTGATCTATCCCGTGCGGCGGCTGAGCATCTCCACATGGTGGACTCTGGCGTCCAGCACGTTCAGCTGAAGATCCTTAATTGAAAGGCTGTTATGCCTGCCTTCAGGTATGTGGCATATAATGGCCAAGTACGCTTTAAGGTTATAATAAAAAACGGTTGCCCTTTTAACGTGGCAACCGTTTTTATGTGTAGCGTGTATATGGCTGGGAACCCGTTTATATAAATCGGAGTTCCATATCGTCAGAGCTACTTAGGGAACGCAGGGATTTGACCGTTTACGCGTGCGTAAACAATGTTGCGGTACTGTGTAGGGTCTTTGGGTGTCAGTGTGTGTGCAGGCGGGTCTACATATACAACCAATAAACGTGAGAGCCAGTAGCGTAACGCGGTCATCTTCAACATTGATTCCCACGCTGCTCGCTCCTGTGTGATCAAAGGCCGTATTGACAGGTATCCTCCCAAAACTGCGTTGTAGCGTTCTTCGATCAGCTCACCACGATGATCACTACACCAATCATTTACGACGATTGCCAAGTCAAAAAGCAGTTCGCCAATACAGGCGTTGTAAAAATCGATGATACCTGTCAGATGATCGCCTTCGAACATGGCATTATCGCGGAAAAGATCTCCGTGGATTCCGCCTTGTGGGAGGGTTGGTGTATAGCCGAGCTGTTCTTCGAGTGAATCAAATGTATCCAGCATCAACTTTTTGTCGTCTTCGTTCAAATAAGCCATTACTTTCTGGTAATGGGATTTGATCCAGGACATGTCCCGTGGGTTTGGGCGAAAGCTGGTAAAACGCTGGGATGCACGATGCATCTTGCCTAGCAGTTCACCAATGGCCCGGCATTGCTTGATAGTGGGGTCCATTGGATGTGTACCCCTGAGACGAGGCAGGATCAGAGCAGGGCGCTCAGCCAGTGTTTGAATGACTTGCCCGCTCTTGTCAGGTATGGGGTCGGTAACAGGAATACCTTCATTGGCCAGGTAGTGCATGAGTTCTACGAAAAAGGGGAGTTCTTCACTTCCTCCCTGTTCGAACAGAGTAAGCACCAATTCATGTTGGGTGGTGGTTAGGAAGAAGGTGGAATTTTCTGTCCCACTGGCTACTTCTTCCAATTGCACAAATTCCCCCAGATTGAAGCGTTGGAGAAACTCGCTTGCCTGGCTATCGCTGATAGGAGTGAATACCGCCATGAAATGTCCTGATCGTCTTGCTGTCGTTGGGGTGTTGTGCTTAACACAATTCAAGTTCGCTATATTACCATTAAACATATCCATGGCGATCAAAAATGCGCGTATGTCCTGTTGAATGAGTCAGGTCTGCCGGTGTAATGGCATTTATCAGGTCATGACAGGACGCACATTTCGACTGAAGAAATCATGTCAGGTAACATCGCACTATCATGGAGTGCTCATGAACGTACAGGATGCATTTAGAGTGTGATTTCTGTCGAGCGCTTTGTGGTTCAGGGTTGTTTACTTGACGCATGCTGTTTCTTGCTGTTGTGAATGATGCCAATCCCGAAGTGGGTAGGTATGATAGATATTTGATCATGTACTAACGCATATACTATTTCATGCACTACTTCAGGGACTACGCGTTCTTGTGCTATGCGTTCTCGTACCGAGTATTTTCGTACTATGCGGCAGGCTGCAGATGATGGTAGCTGCACATTGCCTGAAGTATCTATTTTTATATCCTTGATGGAGTTATCCATGTCAGACAAGGCCCAGCCTCCGTTTGTATTCGTTGACGGTTCTGCCTACCTTTATCGTGCTTTTCATGCACTCCCACCATTGACGACGTCCAGTGGTCAGCCAACGGGTGCAGTGCGGGGCGTTGTCTCCATGCTCAAAAGTCTGATCAGGGAGTATCCGGATAGCCCCATCGCAGTGGTTTTCGATGCAAAGGGAAAAACCTTCCGTGATGACATGTACGACCAGTACAAGGCCCATCGCCCCCCGATGCCGGATGATATGCGTGAACAGATCGAACCGTTACATGCGTGTGTGCGTGCATTGGGGTTACCTCTTTTGAGTATCGAAGGGGTAGAAGCCGATGACGTGATCGGTACACTGGCCTATCAGGCCACCGGTATGAAGCGGGATGCCATTATTTCCACGGGTGACAAGGATATGGCTCAGTTGGTTAATGAGCACATAACACTGGTCAACACGATGAAGAATGAGGTGCTCGATGTAGCCGGTGTAGAGGAAAAATTCGGTATTCCACCTTCACTCATCGTGGATTATCTCGCGCTGATGGGAGATTCGGTCGACAATATTCCCGGTGTTCCCGGTGTAGGGAATAAAACCGCCCTGGCCATGTTGCAGGGATATGGGGCCGGGCTGAAAACTATCTATGAGCACCCGGAAAAGCTGGCGACGTTATCATTCCGTGGTGCTAAAAGCATGGCGAAAAAGCTGGCGGATCATCGTGAACAGGCCTTTTTGTCCTATGACCTGGCGACTATTCGTACCGATTGTGATTTACCTGTTAGCCTGGATGATCTCTCACCTCCTCAACCTGATAACGATGCACTTTTGGAGCTATATCGTACGCTTGAATTTCGCGGTTGGCTCAAGGAGCTTGAAAATGGTGAGTCGGAGACAACCGGCAGGTCAAGGCGTTCATCAAGCAAGTCTTCCACAGAGAACCGCCGCACGACAGATGCATCGTCGGAAAATTCTGATACCTCTGTCGTGACACAGGACTTTTCGACAGTGTCCTATAAAGCGGTGCATGATCAGAAAACACTGGATACATGGATCAAACGGCTGAATGATGCCTCTGCATTCTGTTTCGATCTGGAAACGACGAGCCTGAATTATATGCAGGCTGAAATTGTGGGGATCGGTATTGCATTGGTGCCGGGTGAAGCCATCTACATCCCTGTTGGGCACAGCTATATAGGGGTGGCTGAACAGTTGGATCGTGAGGCTGTCCTTGAACAGTTGGCACCTTTGTTGAGCAGTGAAAATATCACCAAGATCGGTCAGAACCTCAAGTATGACATCGAGGTGCTGGCTCGCTATGGAGTAGAGGTGAAGGGGCCTTTGAGCGATACCATGCTTGAGTCTTATGTGCTGAACTCTACCGCCAATCGTCACGATATGGACACATTGGCGTTGGCGCATCTTGGGCATGGTACGATCAGTTTTGAAGAAGTGGCAGGCAAGGGAGCGAAGCAGATTACGTTTGATCAGGTCGAGCTGGACGCTGCCGTGCCCTATGCCTGTGAGGACGTGGATGTGACGCTACGGTTGCATGATGTTCTGCGCCCTCGTATTGATCAGGAAGGCCGGCTGAGCGACGTACTGGATACGCTGGAAACCCCTTTGATTCCTGTGCTTTCACGTATTGAGCGCAATGGTGTGCGGGTTGATGCAACGTTGCTGGCGGAACAGAGTCGGGAATTGGAATCGCGTATATCGGCGCTACAAGCCCAGGCCTATGAGTTGGCGGGGCGTGAATTCAATCTGGGCTCTCCCAAACAGCTGGGCGAAATTCTGTTCGAAGAGCAGAAACTCCCGGTGATCAAGAAAACACCGAAAGGTGCACCTTCCACTGCCGAAGCCGTACTGGAAGAGTTGGCGCTGGATTACCCCCTTCCCAAGTTGATTATGGAGCACCGAGGGCTATCGAAGCTTAAATCCACCTACACGGACAAGCTGCCTCAATTGATTGATCCCGCTACAGGGCGTATTCATACCAGCTACCATCAGGCGGTGACGGCAACAGGGCGGCTATCCTCCTCAGATCCTAATCTGCAGAATATTCCTGTCAGAACGGAAGAAGGGCGTAAAATACGTCGAGCCTTTGTTGCGCGCCCGGGCTATGTCATTGTAGCGGCAGACTATTCCCAGATTGAATTGCGTATCATGGCGCATCTATCTGGAGATAAAGGACTGCTTAAGGCTTTTGCCGAAGGGCGTGATATCCACGCGGCAACGGCCGCCGAGGTGTTTGGTGTCAGTATTGACAAGGTGACATCTGATCAACGGCGTAGTGCCAAAGCGATCAATTTCGGCCTGATCTATGGAATGAGTGCCTGGGGATTGGCAAAGCAGCTGCATATCGACCGTACTCAGGCGCAAACCTACATTGACCGTTACTTTCATCGTTACCCGGGTGTGGCTGATTTTATGGAGTCAACCCGCGCACTTGCATCCGAGCAAGGTTATGTTGAAACCGTGTTTGGGCGCCGTTTGTATGTGCCGGATATTCATTCCCGGCAGGCTAATCGTCGACAAGCCGCCGAACGCACTGCTATCAATGCGCCGATGCAAGGGACTGCGGCAGACATTATCAAACGCGCAATGATCAACGTGGATCAGTGGCTTAACAGTAAAGGGCATTATGACGCACTGATGGTCATGCAGGTGCATGATGAACTTGTGTTCGAAGTGGCCGAAGGTCAGCAGGACGCGTTTATTGAAGCTGTACGCCATCATATGCAGGAAGCGGGTGCTTTGGATGTTGATCTACTGGTAGAAGCGCGTGCGGGGGCCAATTGGGAAGAGGCCCACTAACGGGAAAAAGTTCACTGATTGAGTGAAAGGGCCTCAGTTCGGGTAGAAGGGACCAGGGGGAAGGAGGGTAGCAGTGTGCATAGACGTTTACCCACTTTTGAGTGAAATGCACACCTGTGAGGCCCCATGTGTCCATGAATTGAGCCAAGGCCATCCTCCACGATGTGGGAGCCCTGCGCATAATTGAATTCATTGTGCTGAGCAGAAATGCTATGAGAATCGAGAAGAGAGATGCGCCTAAAAACGTTGCTGATTAGGGAAGTCATCCGTAGGACAGCCAAAAAAAGGTTGCGTTTGGCACCCGATGTTTTTTCATTACGCGCTGAACTCGATCGGCTGAAAGAAGGTAAACCTCCTCGGGTTTATAGGGAACGCATTGACTCTGAGGTTCTTGGTGGCATTCGGGTTGAAAAGGTGATGCCTGCTTTTTCAAACCGAATGGCTTCTGTATCTTCTGCGATCATTTATCTTCATGGTGGTGCGTGGGTTGTGGGCGCCCCTGAAGAGTTTCGTGGTATCACTACCCGTTTAGCGACAATGACGGGGGCAACAGTGTATGCCCCTTCTTATCGATTGGCGCCGGAGCATCCCTTTCCTGCGGGTCTGGATGACTGCGAAACCGTTTATGAAACGCTTTGCCAGCAGGGAATTCCACCTTCCCGTATAGTATTGGCGGGTGATAGTGCGGGGGGGAACCTTGTCTTTGCCCTTGCGCTTCGTCTGAAGCGTAAACAAAAGCCCCTGCCAGCAGCCTTGATTGGGCTCTCGCCCTGTACCGACCTGACGGCGAGCGGGCGTTCCTTCAAACGCAACCGTTGGCGTGATGCCCTGTTACCGGCAGAACGCTTGAATGATTGTATTGCAGCGTATTGCCCCGGTGATGATCTGCATTCACCTGAAATATCCCCGCTCTTTGGTGATTTAAGTCATTTGCCGCCAGTGCTTTTACAAGTCAGCAATAACGAAATCTTGCTGGATGATTCAGTCAGAATGGCTAAAAAAATCAAGGCCAGTGGTGGATCGGTCAATCTGGAAATATGGAAAGGATTATGGCATGTCTGGCAAGTGATGCCGGATAAAGTCCCCGAGGCTCAGCGAGCTATCGAAGGTATTGCACGTTTCATACGCTCGGTATGGGAAGCTGATCACCCGAAAGAGGGAAGTACTTCGATAAAATGAGAGCACAAAGAGTGCTTGGTACTGGAAAATATAGCGCTTGAAAATTATAGCCCTTCAATATCATGGCTCTTGAAAACATGACTACTTGAAAAGATGTTGCTTAACAAAGGTGATGCTTCGTAGAAAAATCTGCTGTTCTCACCTCAAGTTCGTTCATGTGCCTGTAGGGTATTAGAGTGCGGGTATTGAAGATGATAAGGTTGACCCTTATTTATAGTTTACTGAGTCGAAAACTCTCATACCCCATTATCCTTTTTCGGTATTTGGCGTATGTATAAAAGTGAATTCCGAATTCATGGGAGTAAAAGGCTGTTTTTGTGCGTTGAATATTCAACCATTTGGATCAGGCGCGGTTGGCGCTTCATGCAAATGTAATTCACAGCGCTGTTTACATTTCGTTCAGTCGGCAGTCCTTTACAAGAACCTTGCATGGATACTCATCAAACCCCATGATATGAGAAGCCTTTGATTTTTCATTGAAGATTCTATCGGTCTTGAATGTCAGGTTTAGCACATTAATAGTCGGAGATGTTATGAACAGAGCCAGCGAAGAGTCCACCAAGGACCCCGCAAATGAATCTTCAGTCAGCGCCAAGTTGGCCGAGAGCCTTATCAATGCGCGCAAGGTGTTCATCACCGGCGAAATAAATCAGAAAATGGCGACGGAAGTCGTCCAGCAATTGCATGCGCTGGATTATCTGAGTCACGATCCGATTCAGGTATACGTCAGCTCTCCGGGAGGGCATGTTGAGTCTGGAGACATGATCTTTGATGCTATCCGATTCATTGAATCGCCGGTGATCATGATTGGTTCAGGCTGGGTTGCAAGTGCAGGGGCGCTCATTTATGCCGCTGCTGAAAAAGAGAATCGCTTTTCACTGCCCAACACACGCTTTCTGTTACACCAACCCTCTGGTGGTTTCCAAGGGCAGTCCAGCGACATCGCTATCTACTCAAAAGAAATTCTGAGAATGCGTGAACGCCTGAACCAGATTTTTGCTGATGCAACCGGGCAAGACATCGAACGCATCCGCAAGGATACCGAACGCGACTTCTGGTTGAATGGCGAGGAAGCAGTTGAATACGGGCTTGTAAACAAAATCATTACCTCTGCCAAAGACCTGTCATAAGCAGTTCCTTGTTCAAGAGGCATAGAGGTAGTTCCCGATAGCGGTTGGCAAAGCTGGGTTTTAGCTTGGTGGCCGGTGAATAAAAAATCCCTGATCATGTGATCAGGGATTTTTTGTAGGGGGTTATCCATGCGTATAAACGCTCAGCTACACATGGAAATCCATTCAGCGCTTCGAGAATACTCCAGCGCGCTTAAACTACGCTGGTCAGGCCACCATCCACCAACAGTATTTGTCCATTAACAAAGTTCGATGCATCACTGGCAAAGAAAATACTCGCCCCTTGCAGTTCTTCCACCTTGCCCCAGCGTTGGGCAGGGGTACGCTGACACAACCATTCGGTGAATGCTTCATCTTCGACCAGTGCCTGGTTCATTTCTGTCGCAAAGTAGCCGGGTGCCAATCCGTTGACCTGAATGTTGAAACGGGCCCAATCCGCACACATGCCTTTGGTCAGCATTTTGACTGCGCCCTTGGAGGCCGCGTAGGGGGCGATGGTCTGCCGCCCCAGCTCGCTTTGTACGGAACAGATATTGATGATTTTTCCGCCTTTGCGCTCAATCATTCCTCGAGCAACATATTTGGCAACGAGATACACCGAGGTCAGGTTGGTTGCGATAATGTCATCCCAATCCTCGTCCTTGAATTGATCAAGTGGGGCACGGCGTTGAATACCGGCATTGTTGATCAGTACATCAATAGGGCCTTTTTGTTCCAATGCTTTAATATGCTGTTTTACATCTTCGCTTTTGGTGACATCAAAGGCCGCTGTTTCCACATTGATTCCCTGTGCTTCCAAGGCCTTTTGGGCGTCATCCAGTTTGTTTTGCCGACGGCCATTAATAATCAGAGTTGCGCCGGCCTTGCCCAACCCTTCAGCCAGTGAGAAGCCAATGCCCTGACTGGCGCCAGTAATCAAAATACGTTTGCCCGTCAGGTCAAAGAGGGAAAGTGAAGAAGGCGAGAGACGCATGCATGTATCCTTATCTGAATCTGAAAATGTCGAATATGGGGGAGAGTCGAGTGACCTAACGGTTGAATGAAAGCTGTACTTTCATGGCATTTTCCTTGTCACTGGCAAGTTCAAATGCTTCGATGGCCTTGTTGAAAGGCATTACTGCCGTAAGTAATGGGGCAATATCGACATCCGGACGCGCGAGTGTGGCGACCGCAGCGTTAAATTCTTCGATAAAACGGAATGTGCCTTTTAGTGTTAATTCGCGTGAGACAAGCTGTGATAGAGGCACGAGGGGGTCATTGCCCAACCCGACCTGCACTATCGTTCCTTTGGGGCGTGTGACTGTCAGCGCTGTCGTAATGCCCGCCTGGCTACCCGAACACTCGAATACAACATCGAAATAGCCTTTGCCCTTTTGGAAATTGATCAGTACCTTTTGATCGGTAGCGACGTTAATCGTCTGTGTTGCACCCATTTTTTGCGCCTTAGCAAGAGGGCTATCCTTGATATCGGTGACTACAATCTCAAGGGCGCCTGCCAGTTTTGCCACCAGTGTAACGAGATTGCCAATAGGGCCTGCGCCGGAAACAAGGACGCGTTTGTTGAGTAGGTCTCCCGCCTGCCGGGCTGCATGTAGGCTGACGGCCAGTGGTTCAGCAAACGCTGCTTTTTCATCACTGACATGATCAGGGATTTTGACTAATTGGGATTGTTCACATACCAATTGTTCCCTAAAGGCGCCCTGAACATGGGGATAGCGCATGGCACTGCCATAAAAGCGCATATCTTCAGCATGATTGATTAACCCTTCACGCGTATATTGGCACGGAGTGGGGACAGTACCAGGGTTGATTGCAACACGATCGCCCACCTTCAGTGAGGAATCACTACCCTCCAGTGCAGAAATTTGACCGACGATTTCATGCCCGAGTATGAGGGGTTCGCTTATTCGTACTGAACCAAACCCTCCTTCGTGGTAATAATGCAGATCCGAACCACAGATTCCTCCGTTGTGGATAGTGATCAGAGCTTGCCCGGTTGCGAGGGAAGGTGTCTCGATATCATCAATTCGAAGGTCATGAGGTGCATGAAGCCTGATCGCTTTCATGAAGAAGTGTCCGGTTGGTTAGCGAAGGAAAACTTTATTGTGTGGGCTATGCGTTGCTTCTGGCATCATCGTTCCGGATCGCCCACGAATGAAATAAGACCATGGTAATAAATGAGGGTATCTACGACTTTTTTCTGGAAGCCGAGCCACTGGGACGCTACATTTTCAATGATGGATCCTGTGGGCGAGTAACAGTTTTCTGCCTAACATGACACACCATTATGATTGGATAACGGAATAAGACAGATAAAAACCGTTTTGCGATTGAGCTTGGCGCGTCCTTCGCGTAACCTTCAAGGCTATCTGTATAAACCACATGAATATTGGCGGACAATGGGGCCTAATGAACATGGACAGTTGTCGCCAACAAACAGTTGTCGTTGATAAATAGTAACTAGTGTGTAGCCTGCCGGCGTTTTTCTCATTGGAAACTTGAATGCATGCGTTAACCAAAAAATGGCTAAAGGGGCTGGTCTACGCCGTTCTCTTTCTTGTAATTCTGATCACACTGATTGTGTGGGGCCTCTATTGGTTACAAACAGGCCGTTACTTTCAGTCAACAGATGATGCCTATATAACAACCAATAGTGTGTCGGTGCGGTCCCAGCTTAGTGCCAGGGTGACCAGTGTCAACGTGGAACATAATCAGCGTGTACACAAAGGGCAATTACTGGTCACGCTGGATGATCGTGACTATCGCGATGATCTGAATGTACAAAAGGCACGTTTGGGAGAGGCACGTGCTCAGGTACAGGAAGCACAACGCAGGGTGGAAGCTACGCGGGCACAGATTACCCAGTATCGTACTCAGTTGGCAGGCTATGAAGCGCGGAGCAATCAAGCCTTAACGACCTTGAATCGTACGTTAATGCTGGTCTCCAATGGTGTCCTGCCAAAGCAACGATTAACGGATGACACGGCCAATAGCCAGGCTGCCAAAGCCAACGTGGCTACTGCACGTGCTCAGATCGTGAGTGCGGAAAAGCAGCTCGCGGTTCAGTCTGCTGCCTACAAGGCGGCACAGGCGAGCATAGTGGCGGGGGTTGCTGAGGTAACCAGTGCTGAAACCCAGCTTGGGCGGACGCGTATCTATGCACCTGCCGATGGCATTGTCGGTAATCGGACCGTAGAGCCCGGTGATTATGCAACGCCACAAGTGACGCTGATGCAATTGGTGCCGGTGGATACCTTCTATGTCTCGGCCAATTTCAAGGAAACCCAGATTTCGCGCATGCGGGTAGGCCAACCGGTCTCCATTAGTGTGGATGCCTATCCTGACATTGACTACAAAGGGGTTATCGATAGCCTTTCACCAGCAACGGGTACCGAATTCAGTCTGTTACCCATGGACAACGCTACCGGTAACTTCAACAAGATTGTTCAGCGCATCCCCGTGCGTATACGTTTTACCGGGCCCAGGGATCAACTCTGGCGTTTGCAGTCAGGGCTTTCAGTTGAGCCAGAAGTCGATACGCGTGGTGACAAGGGGGACCAACTTTATGCAGAGTCCCCCATTATCGAGCCGAAACCCATTGACCTCCACTCGGATGCTCCACAGCCCAGCGATAACCTCCCTCAGGCATCATCACGAGAGCACTAGGCGATGAGCTCCCTCTATGGCAACGAGATGCCACCCCGCAGCCAGCAACTTGGATTCCTGGCTGCGGTGGTCGGCATGTTCATGGCGATACTGGATATCCAGATTGTCTCCAGCTCTCTTATTCAGATTCAGGCAGGGGTGTCGGCGAGCCGTGATGAAATTTCATGGGTACAGACAGCTTACCTGATTGCTGAAATTGTCATGATTCCTCTGTCGGGTACGCTCGCCCGTATTTTCTCTACTCGTATCGCCTATGTTGTTTCCTGCCTTGGATTTACGCTCGCCAGTGTGGGTTGTGCATTATGCAGTAGCCTGGAAATGCTGGTGTTCATGCGTATTCTGCAGGGTTTTTTCGGCGGTGCGATGATACCGTTGACCCAGGCAGTCAGCTTCAAGCTATTTCCCCGTTCACGAATGGGCTCCGTTCAGGCTGTCATTGGTTTAGTGGCTACTCTGGCACCCTCCATCGGGCCGACACTGGGCGGGTATATTACGGATCACCTAAGCTGGCACTGGTTGTTTTTGATTAATGTGTTGCCCGGAATAGTAGTGAGCCTGAGTATCTGGAATCTGTTGGATATTGATCGGGGTAATCGGCGCTGGGTCAGTAATCTGGATGTGCCTGGTATCCTCTTGATGGCTGTTTTCCTGGGGTCTCTTGAATTTGTGCTGGAGCAGGGGCATGAGGATGACTGGTTCTCAAGCACGCTGATTTTTCGCATGTCCATTGTGAGTGGCATTGCAGGGATTCTGTTTTTCTGGCGTTCATTGACGGTCGAACACCCTGTGCTTGACTTACGCTTGTTCCGGCGACGAAATTTCTCGTTGGGGATCGCTGTTATTTTTGCACTGGGTATTTCGCTTTATGGCGTCGTGTATCTGATGCCCATGTTTTTCGGCTCCATTCGAGGTTTTTCAAGCAGACAAATTGGCGAGGTCATGTATGTGACAGGTGTCAGTATGTTGATTACTGCGCCTATTCTGGGGCGCGTCGGGAACTATGTGTCCAATCGTACCCTGATCATTTTTGGCCTTGCGATGATCATGGTGGGGAGCTGGATGAATACAAACCTGACGGCCCAATCAGGATTCGGTGAGTTTCTTTGGCCCCAAATTGTCCGTGGTATAGGCTTTATGGCCTGTATCATCCCCGCCTCTCGAGTCACTATAGGTGATTTACCTTTCAACAAGATTGGTGAAGGGGCGGGAATGTTTAGCCTGATGCGTAACATGGGCGGTGCCTTTGGACTGGCCATGATCGACACCTTGCTTGAAATGCGTGATCACTATCATTGGGATCGCTTGATACCTTCTATCAATGAAGGAAGGGCTTCAGTCGTTGATACTTTAGTCAAATATCAGCATCTATTCAGCGGTACGTCAGCCGATCCCTATGCTTCAGCCGTACAAATGATCGGTCGGCGCGTAGCCCTACAGGCAGAGGTGCTGGCGTACAACGACCTCTTCTCATATCTCGCCTTGTTATATCTTTTCGTTCTACCGGTGGCATTTTTTATTCGAAAGTCACCCCGTGCATGAAGCACGAATGTGGTTTACTCTCTTGAGTATTAGGGGATAAAACAGCGTTTGCAGCACATCCCCCTGATCCAGAAAGACGATAAAATTGAGAGAGAACGTTCCATGTCTACTGCACGAGTCAAAGAGATTCTAAGTTGGTATGAAAGTGACAACCCCGGTACAAAAGCCAGCCTTGCACGCTTCCTGAATCAGGGTAAGCTGGCGGGTACCGGTAAACTGGTTATTCTTCCGGTTGACCAAGGGTTTGAGCACGGACCAGCTCGTTCCTTCGCTGCCAATCCAGCAGCCTATGATCCCCATTATCATTTCAAGCTTGCTATCGATGCGGGCTTGTCCGGCTACGCTGCTCCATTGGGCATGCTTGAAGCCGGTGCCAGCACTTTCGCGGGTGAAATTCCACTGATTCTTAAGGTAAACAGCTCCAACAGCCTTGCGACCGAAAAGGATCAGGCGGTGACTGGCAGTGTTGAAGATGCCTTGCGTTTGGGCTGTTCTGCCATTGGCTTTACGATCTATCCGGGCTCCGAGTATCAGTTCGAACAGTTTGAAGAGCTGGCTGAACTCAGCCGTGAAGCCAAAGCGGCTGGGCTTGCTGTAGTTGTCTGGAGTTATCCACGTGGTCCGCTACTTGATAAACCCGGTGAGACTGCAGTTGATATCTGTGCCTACGCGGCGCACATGGCAGCGCTGTTGGGTGCTCATATCATCAAGGTAAAACCACCGACTGATCACCTGAGCCTGCCTGCCGCGAAGAAAGTGTATGAAGAACAGAAGATCGATATCTCCACGTTGGCTGCTCGTGTTCGTCACGTTGTTCAGTCTTCCTTCGATGGTAAACGTATTGTCATCTTCTCTGGTGGAGAAGCGACAACAACGGACAACCTGATTACTACTATTGAAGGGTTGGCTGACGGAGGCGCATTCGGCAGCATTATCGGTCGTAACACCTTCCAGCGTCCACGTGAAGAAGCCTTGGCACTGCTGGATCGTATTGTCACGATCTTCAAGGATAAAGCCTGATTTGTTCGGGTGACTTCCAAAAAAACGTAGTGCATCCAATGTGATTTGCTATCAAGCGCGGAGAGCCTTCAAATGGCCTCCGCGCTTTTTTTTGGCCAGCGTTTGTAAAATTATCGTTTTGCCCCTCGTAGCTTGTTACTATTCATTTTCAATGATGTAACCGTGTCGTAAGGTCAAGTGAGGAGTCGGCTTTTGAGTTTGCCCGATACAGCGTTTGCTGAATTACATACCACATTGTTAAAGCGAGGCCAGCGTATGTTGGTCTGGTGGCAAATCGAGCCGGTTACTCAGCAGGAAGATCCTCTGGAGCAGCCTGAAACGCTATGGCGCACTTTGTTTCACGTTTATCCTCACGGTCGTATAACAGTCTGTGCGCCTATCGATCCCACTTCCTCGGAAACAGAGGATGAAGAGGGGACGTACGCTGGTCATCTGTCATGGGTCGAGCCTGGTCAGTCCCGTCGTTATTTGGGGCAGGAGTGTGATGTTGTCGTCATGGACATGCGCGCTGATTTTGATCCCGATGCGTTTGGCATTTTGACTGGTACGATTGCAGCGGGTGGAATTTGCCTTTTGATCACTACCCCAACGACCTTTTCAACACGTTATGGTGCGCGGCTATTACGTTTGTTATCGCAGTCACAAAACGTGGCCCGGTGGGATGGGATTGCTCTGACTCTCCCCACCTTGCCGGAAGCGCGCGATTGGACGCATGTTGTTGACGAATGGGGGTGCCTGACACCTGATCAGCATCAGGCGGTAGCTGCCATTGCGTCACTTAAGCGCCGACGCCCCTTGGTGCTTACCGCTGACCGAGGGCGCGGCAAGAGTGCAGCGCTGGGTATAGGGGCCTCACATCTGTTGAAAGAGAAAGGGGGCGAGATACACGTGACGGCCCCCAGTATGGAAACATTGGGCACCTTTTTTCAACAGCTACAACATCACCTGCCAGAAGGCCAACAACAGGGGCACCGTTTCGTTCACCCTAATGGGTGTGTGATCTATCAGGACCCTCTCTCGCTGGTGGATGCCTTTTCATCTGCCACTCCCCCCGGGGGAGACGGCAGTATCATGTTGGTCGATGAAGCTGCGGCCTTGCCCACCCACCTTCTGGTGAAATGCCTTGAGCGCTTTCCTCGTATAACGTTTGCCACAACGACACATGGTTACGAGGGGAGTGGACGCGGTTTTGCGGTACGTTTTCGTCGGTATCTGGATGAACAGACGCCTGACTGGTTGGCTCTTCCTCTTATGAATCCAGTGCGCTGGGCGGTGGGCGATCCGCTTGAGGCGTGTGTAGCTCAACTTTTGTGTCTGGATGCTGAACCTGATGATATTCAGCCCATGTTCGATGAGATACGCGTGGAGCGGCTAGACAGAGACCGGCTTGTTAAAAGTGAAAATTCGATCAAATCCCTGTTTGGACTGCTGGTACTGGCGCATTATCGTACGACTCCCAACGACCTTAAGCGTTTACTGGATCAGCGCGGTATTACATTGTGGATTGCGACCGGCAACCATCAACTGTTGGGTGTGTGTGTCAGTGCTGACGAAGGCGGGTATCAAACTCCATTAGCTGAAGAAGTGGCACGTGGCGAGCGTCGTTTGCCAGGAGAGCTATTGCCTCAATCGCTCGCGCTACATGAAGGTATCCGAGCTGCTGCGGAAGTTCGCTGGCGACGAATCATGCGTATTGTTGTCCATCCTGCTGTTCAGCGCAGGGGGGTGGGGCGTAAACTGATTGATACCATTGCCTATTACGCTGCGAGCAAAGGCGTCGCCATGTTAGGGGCCAGCTTTGGTGCGGTGCCCGAATTGATCAGCTTTTGGTCATCATTGGCATGTCAGCCATTGCGCCTGGGTTTAAAGCCGGAACGTGCAAGTGGTGAAAATGCCTTGATGGTCGGGCGGGCATTAAATGCCGAGGGTGCGGCGGTATTTCGACATTGCCGTACAAGTATGTTGGCTGCATTGGAGGACCGTCTGCCGCTTGAGCTTGGAGGGCTGGACCCGGTTGTCGTGAATGAGCTTATGCAGCCTGCGCCGATTCCCAGAACGGATGAATTGGAAATGGCCTTGCGTCGCCTTGGGGAAGCCCATGCTCCCCTGATTTCTTACCGTTCATTGCTGAAACAGCATTGGGGTGGATTGCGATCCAGCCTGGATTTGGAAGCACAACAGGGAATGGTGGCGTTGCTCTATCAAGGACACGACGAGCGCTGGTTGGCGCGCCGTTTTGGTCAAGTGGGACGCGCGGCCGGAGAGGCGCTATGGCGTGAATGGTGCCGCCAGATGCGGGTACAAAAAATACCCGAGTAGCGAATGTTCTCTTGGCCTTATGTCATGTTGATAGCCGTATAAATGTTGCGTTGTTATCGCGATGCGTCCAAATTGGCATTCATTCACCGACTAAAATTCAAATCAAATACAATGAAAATGCAAACGAAAGGAGTGTTTCATGTCTGACGTTGCCCCCAATGCCCATCTGGAGGAGCTGTCACCGGCACCACTATGGCGGCATTTCCGCATGTTGTGTAATACCCCTCGCCCCTCCGGGCAGGAAGAGGCCGTCATGCAGAATATTATTGCCTGGGCAAACGATAAGGGGTTCGAAACCTCCCGCGATCAGGTGGGTAATCTGTTGGTGCGCAAGCCGGCTACCCACGGCTATGAAAATGTACCTGTCGTCACATTGCAAAGCCATGTGGATATGGTGACACAGGCGGATGGTGATTACGATTTCACCCGAGAGCCGATTCATACCGAAGTCCGCGACGGTTGGTTATGGGCGAAAGGAACGACGCTGGGTGCTGATAACGGCATTGGTGCTGCGGGTGCTTTGGCGATTTTGGAAGATGATACGCTGGTGCATGGCCCATTGGAGGCACTCTTCACGGTATCCGAGGAAACGTCCATGGGTGGTGCTTCCGAGCTGGCCCCTGATTGGTTGAAAGGCCGTTACCTGCTCAATATGGACTCTGAGGACCGCGGTGAAGTCTATATTGGCTGTGCCGGTGGCGTGCATGTACGCATCGATGAAACATTCTCGATGGAACTGGCACCTGAGGGCTGGTCTTATATCGACATTGTCGTTAATGGTTTGCAAGGCGGCCATTCCGGCGTTGATATTTCAAAACAGTTGGGAAGCGCCAACCGTATTCTTCCAAGAGCGCTGTTAGCCATTAGTGAAGCATTGGAGAATGATGCGCTACGTTTGGTGTCCTATCAGGGGGGCCAAATGAGTAATGCGATAACACGCGCAGCCAATGCAATTATCGCTGTTCCTGCTGATAAAGAGTCAATCGTTGAGAAAACGATTTCAGAGGTGGCCAACAAGGTAAAAACCGAGCTGGCGGTGATGGAGCCGGATGTTAATCTGTCCACACGCGCACAATCGGCTTCGTCAGCGACATTGAGCCTTGCTGACTCACTGCGAGTCATTCGTCTGCTGGCGGCATTGCCTTATGGCGTAGAGCGTTATAGCGATGAACTCCCCGGTGTCGTGGAAACCTCGGATAATATCGGTATCGTTTCACTACAGGATGGTCAATTGAAAAGCGACGTGATGGTACGTTCTCTTCGTGACTCTGCCGCGTTGGATCTTTCCACACGTGTGGAAGCGCTGGCTCGACTCGGAGGATTTGAGCCGAAAAGCTCTTCTTTCTACCCTGGCTGGGTGCCTATTCCTGCTTCTCCGTTGTTGTCTCGTTTCGAGGCGATCCATAAGGAGATTGAAGGGCATGCCCCAGAGGTGAAAGTGATCCATGCTGGGTTGGAATGCGGCATCATCGGTGCGAAGTATCCTGATCTTGAGATGATCTCGTTTGGCCCAACGATCAAGGGTGCCCATTCACCCAGTGAACGTGTGGATTTAGCTGCCGTAGAAGCGTTTTGGAAGTTGCTGCATGCGACTGTTGAATCACTAGCGAAATCGCCTCTTCCCGCATGATGGATGCCAGCCGAAGGCGCTTTTCATGAAGCGCTTTCAATGCCCATCCCTTAATACCCCGATGGTGACGGGGGATGGGCTGCTGGTTCGTTTGCCACCTCTTGATGTTTTTCTTGATGGAAAACAGTGGCAACGGCTTATGCAGCTTGCCGCTCAAGAGGGTAATGGGTTGGTTGAAATAACGCAGCGTGGCAATATGCAGCTGCGAGGTTTTGACCACGCCTCTGCAGCCCATTTTACGCACAAGCTCCCTTTTGTTATTCCTCTTCCTCTTCCTCTTTCGCCTGTCGCCATCAGTTGTGAGCCTGATGACAAGGCTCTGCATATATTCGCCTATTCGCCTCGCTTTTCACGAAGTACTTCACCTTGGTCGTTTGTTTATCGGGAAACGCAGAACACAAGGGATATTGCATTGTTGGCTCGGCAATTGGATGCATGGCTAGGGCAGACCACCTTAACGTTCGCTCCTAAATGTAGCATTGTGATTGAGCATACAGGTGGTTGGGGCTACGGTTCCCTCCCTGCCGATGTGCGGTTACGAATAGCGCATGGTCGTTATTGGATAGGTGTAGGGGGGACTGCCAGAGAAGCGCGCTGGTATGAAGTTCGAAGTTCCCATGCATTGATGGAAGCTGCCAAAATCGTACTTGCTTCCATCGCTGAACTTGGGCCCTATGCGCGGGGGAGAGACGCCGCCAACCATCCTTTATTGGAAGAAAAGCTGCACGCTTCTGCGTGGGTGATTAAGCGGTGCAATTCTATATCCAACGCCATTCAGTGTGAGGGCGAGCACATTGCTTTAGGGCAGATGGATGACACGCATGCGGTGATATCACTTCCTTTTGGTGCATCCGATGTTCAGGCATTGAGTGCATTGGGGGAAGTGTGTTTTTTTCATGATGTGAAGCTGCGGCTTATACCTCAGCGGCGTTTGTTATTAAGAGGCATTCAAGCAGAAAAAGTGCTGAGCTTTGCCGAGCAGGTGGGTTATATCGTGCATGATAATGATGTACGCCAGAGAATGTTCGCCTGTCAGGGCGCTCCCGGTTGTGCATCTTCGTATCTTAATACGAGGGAAATGGCTACCTCTGCTATCCCATTGATGGAAAAATACGCTTCCAACAACGATAAGACGCTACATATTTCGGGGTGTGCCAAAGGGTGTGCCCATCCAGCCAAAGCCACTGTTACAGTGGTTGGGATGTCAGAAGCAGGGGAAGATCATGCTGCCATAGGTATGGTGATGCAAGGGCGTGCCCGAGCAATGGCAGGCGATATTATCGTCTCTGATCAGCAGAATTGGCGAGAGGTGCTTGATCGAGAAATGGGAGGCACTTCCTGAGCCCGGAAATATCCGTCATGCGTTTTTTATAAGCATTGTTCGCTATGTCTCGGCTGTTTCGTGACAATATGATGAATTAGAGTAGCTGTTTCCATTCTGTTTTCAGTACAATCCTGTTTTTGGTGTTTCTTTGCTCGATTATTGGGCTGGTATATTTTGGAAGTCAAAATATGCACGTATGTCGTTATATTTGTGGTTTTACGCCGTTGAAATTTCTCTTCATGTGAATAAAGCGTGCGAAGGCATTACTTTTTGATTCTAAAGTTGTCATCTTGATAGCCGACTAAACAGCGAACTTTTAATGTATTGGATGTAGGTGGTATGAGTACGTCTTTTGAATATCAACGTGATGGTCAGGCTATTTATCGGCAATCTTTCTCGATCATTCGCTCTGAAACTGATCTCAGCCGCTTTGATACGCTTGAAAGCGATATTGCTGTTCGGATGATTCATGCCTGCGGGGTCGTTGAGTTGGCGAATGCCATTGAATTTGGCTACGGCTTTGCCAAAACGGCTCGTAATGCAATCGTACAAGGCAAACCCATTTTTTGTGATGCTGAAATGGTGGATCGTGGCATTACACGTAAGCGACTTCCTGCTCACAATCCTGTTATTTGTACGCTGCGTCATGAGCGAACGGCTGCATTTGCTGAAGAGTTGGGTACCACTCGCTCGGCAGCGGCTATTTCGCTATGGGGTGAAGCGATGGAAGGGGCATTGGTTGTGGTGGGAAATGCACCAACAGCACTCTTTCATTTGCTGGAAGTTGTTGCTTCGGGTGGACCACGCCCTGCAGCCGTGATTGGTGTTCCGGTCGGATTTGTCGGCGCGGCAGAATCAAAGCAGGCATTGGCCGAGAGCCCATTGAAGCTCCCCTATGTAATCGTAAAAGGGCGCATGGGGGGGAGTGCTATTGCCTCTGCTGCTGTTAACGCCTTGGCGAGTGATGCATTGTGACGGTTTCCTCCATGCATATTGGCACACTTTACGGTGTGGGCGTTGGCCCCGGTGATCCTGAGTTGTTGACGCTCAAGGCATTCCGTATTCTTCAACATGTTGATGTAGTGGCTTATTTCGCTAAGGCGGGCAATCGCAGTTGCGCGCTTACCATCGCCCAAGCGCATATTCCTGACACAACTCGAACGCTTGCGATGGAATATCCCGTCACGACCGAGCTACCTCGTCACTCAGAGGAATACAAAGCGCAACTAAATACCTTCCACGATAACGCCAGCAAAGTGTTGGCTGATCTAATGGAAAGTGGCCTTTCAGTTGCGGTGATTTCTGAAGGAGACCCGCTTTTTTATGGTTCCTTCATGCACCTTCATATTCGCTTGGCAGCTCGATTCAAGACAGAAATTATTCCTGGTATTACAGGGATGTCAGGGAGCTGGTCCCTTGCACAAGTGCCAATTTGTCAGGGGGATGATGTTTTTAAAGTCGTGCCCGGTACCTTGGAAGAAGATCAGTTGGTTGAACAATTTCAGCAAAATGAAGCCATTGTGGTGATGAAAATCGGGCGTCATTTAGGAAATGTTCGTCAGGCACTGAAACGGGCGGGTCGCCTTCAACAAGCAATTTACGTGGAACGAGCCACACAGGAAAGGCAGCAGTTGGCCTTCTTGAAAGACAAGCCAACGAACCAGGCCCCCTATTTTTCACTGGTGTTGATCCCGGGGTTTGAAACAGCCGAGTACGATGCCTTGAAGGGGCATGTGGCAGGTGCACCCATTAACGAGTCAAGTAATACATCATGGCAACAGGACGTTTGAGTACAGGACATTTGAGTATCGTAGGGCTGGGGCCCGGTGATGCTTCACTGCTGACTGAACAAGCACGTCAGGTGCTTCAGAGGGCTGATCGATTATATGGATACCAGCCTTATCTTGACCGTCTACAGTTGGCCGAAGGGCAACAAGCCTTTCCTTCTGATAATCGTGTCGAGGCTGAGCGCGCATGCGAGGCATTGAAGGCAGCATGTGAGGGGTATCAGGTCGCCATGGTATCCGGCGGCGATCCGGGAGTATTCGCGATGGCATCTGCCGTTTGCGAACAAATTGAGGCGGGCCCTGCCGCTTTCAAACAATTGGATGTTGATGTCGTCCCGGGGATTAGCGCGATGCTTGCAGCTGCGGCGGCATGTGGTGCGCCACTGGGGAATGATTTTTGTGCCATTTCGCTCTCGAATAACCTGAAACCGTGGACATTGATCGAACATCGATTAAGGATGGCGGCACGTGCAGGTTTCGCGATGGCATATTACAACCCTATCTCAAAGGCGCGACCATGGCAGTTGGGGCAGGCATTCGGTGTGCTAAGAGAGGAGTTGGCAGATGATATCCCAGTGATATTCAGTCGTGCCATTACGCGTCCGGATCAGGAGATACGTGTCAGTACATTGGCCGAAGCGCAGGCTGAATGGGCAGATATGTCCACCTTGATCATCATAGGCACCGAGCACACTCGCATCATCGCTCGTGAGGGACGTTCCCCCTTGATCTACACGCCTCGATATAT
This sequence comes from Cernens ardua, assembly GCF_051251085.1. Classification (NCBI taxonomy): domain Bacteria; kingdom Pseudomonadati; phylum Pseudomonadota; class Gammaproteobacteria; order Oceanospirillales; family Halomonadaceae; genus Cernens; species Cernens ardua. The sequence goes on along the minus strand of NZ_JBPCZH010000003.1, from coordinate 9,127 downwards.
TCACCAATAGTCATTGGGTGACAATAAAAACGTGGGAAGAGAAAAGCGGCAGCAAAAAAGTTGGAAAAGAGGCGGTTACCTATTATGTAGACAGGCTGTGATACTGACTGAATAAATGGATTCCAGTACCATTCATCGGCCCCGTAGTATCCACTCAACAGCCTCTTCTACGCTACTCGCGCATACAAAATCCGGCAGTTCAGGGCGTTCTACCATGACGACCTTTACTCCGAGGGTTCTTGCTGCTTCCAGCTTTGCATACACCTGTGGGCTGCCACTGTTTTTGGTGACCAGGGTATCAATATGATAGCGCTGCATAAGTGCAAGTTCGTCAGTTTTGGAAAAGGGTCCGCGCGCCTGTAGCCACGTAACATGCATCAGTGCAGGGGGAGGGGTGATCGGTTCGATTGAACGCACGAGATAATGGTGCTGAGACTTGCCGTATTGTAAAGAAAGTTGCCGATCCAACTGCTCAAATGGCTCCAGCTGTTGGCGTCCAATGGTCAGAAAAACGTTGGAAGGCGTTGCTCCCAGCGAACGTGCTGCTTCTTCCATGTTCCTTGCGTGAACCCAATGATCTTCCCTCTGTGGCGACCAGGCAGGACGTTCAACACGCAAGGCAGGGATACCAACCTCTTTGGCAGCTTCGAAGGCGTTTCGGGCTATTTGAGCAGCGAAAGGGTGTGTCGCGACAACCAACGCATCTATTTCCTGAGTAGTGAGATAACGGGCTAATCCTTCCACACCGCCGAACCCTCCTGTACGTACAGATACCTGAGCTTTGGCGGATGTTTCGTTGACCTTGCAAGAGACAGTTTTCCTGGACGGTTTTGATGAGTTTGATGGTTTTTGTGAACGAGACGTTTGCGTTCTTCCTGCCAATGAGACTTCGATCTCAAGCTCAGGACAGTCAGCCAATTGTTCAGTGAGTGCCCGCGACTCTGCTGTTCCCCCAAGAATCAGGATATGGCGCCCGTTTTTCATAATCATCCTATCTGAATACTATTCTGTGGCTGACGTTATTATCTGTTTAATTGTCGTGGGATGTCAGCCTATAGCCAAGGATAGTCTGTCCGTTAATAGATAAATGCGGATTGATAGATGTTGGCTGAGGTGGCTCACTGAAGGGGGTATAATGGGATCATCTCTGTAAAATTTGACTTATTCTTCGAGCATGATGTCACTCGAACCCTTTAAAAAGTATCCCTATGAATGGAAATTCCTGACGGATGACTGATTCCACTTCTGATCATGCATCACATGAGTCCCTGAATAGCGGCGTGCCATCTCGGCTACAGGCAGCTGTTTCACCAGAAACATCCTTACCCGCGTCATCGCCATGGCTGACGATTATCGGCGTTAATGAAGATGGCGTGGAAGGTTTGTCTGGTAAAGCGAAGGAAGCCATTTCGAAAGCCGCATGGGTGATTGGGGGGAAGCGACATCTGGCGCATGTCCATTCGCTGATTGAAGGAAGAACACATGAATGGACGTCTCCTCTTTCAGAGAGTCTGGAATTCATCTCACAATTACAGGCGGCGGGGCAAGCGGTCGTTGTATTGGCATCGGGTGACCCCTTCTTTTACGGTATAGGCAGCGTCCTCACGCGGTTTATTCCTTTTGATGAAATGGTAGTACTTCCTGCGCCATCGGCATTAACACTGGCCTGTGCTGTAGTGGGGTGGGCGCAGTCATCGGTCAATGTTGTGTCACTTTGCGGCCGTCCTCTTGAGACATTGGGCCCGCACCTGGAGGATGGCCGCAAGTTGTTGGTACTGACTTCAGGAAGACATGCACCCGCCGACATCGTGACCTATCTGCGTGACCACCACTATGGTGATTCTTTGGGCATATTGCTGGAAGCATTGGGTGGTCCGGCACAACGTGTTTTGCCTTTCAAGGTGAATGATTTCGAGATTCATGAAGACGATATCAATCCCCTCAATATGTTGGCGCTTACGCTTTCTCATGAAAAATCTTCGAATGAGATGCGAAAAACGACGAGCCTGCCCGATGCGGGCATGGGACTTCCCGGGCGAGAAAGTGCTTTATTCCAACATGATGGACAGATAACGCGTCGCGACATTCGTGCCTTGTCAATCTCACGGCTTCAACCCCGGTCAGATGAAGTCCTGTGGGATTTAGGTGCCGGTTCAGGTGCGATATCCATCGAGTGGCTGTTATCGAACCCATCCCTACGGGCTGTCGCAGTTGAGCAGCATCGTCAACGCGCCGCTTCCATTCGCTATAATGCGGAAATGTTCAACGTGAGTGAACGGCTCACCCTTATGGAAGGCTCTCTAAAGGAAAAAATACCTCAATTAGAGGGCCAGCCGGACGCCGTTTTTATCGGGGGAGGTGCGTCGGCTACGGTGATTGAGCTGGTCATCGACCGATTACCCTCTGGGGGGCGGTTGGTATTGAATGCGGTGACACTTCAAACAGAGCAATTGGTGGCCGAATTTCAGCAAAAAATCGGGGGTGAATTGACGCGTATCGCCCTGGAACACCTGACACCTCTAGGGAAGCTTAGCGGCTGGACACCCGCCCGAACGATTGTTCAGTGGTACTGGAAAAAGCCCTGATGGTATCCGTCATAAAACACTTGTTTAGCAGTCCATAACCTGTTCCCTGATAACGCATGAACTATCAACGGCAAGGAAGTACACGAACGTGACAGTACATTTTATTGGTGCGGGCCCGGGTGCCTTTGACCTGATTACAGTCCGCGGTAGTCAATTGTTGGCGCGGTGTTCTGTGTGCCTTTATGCCGGCTCGACCGTTGATGAAAAAATGTTAGCGTACTGTCCCGTTGATGCACGAAAAGTCGATACATCACGGCTTGATCTAGCTGCTATTCAGGCGGAATACCAGCGGGCATGGGCACGTGGGGAAGAGGTTGCACGGTTGCATTCGGGGGATTTGTCCCTCTACAGCGCATTGGCGGAGCAGTTAAAAGTACTGGAAGCTTTGGGTATTCCTTACACGTTGACGCCTGGAGTCCCGGCCTTTGCCGCTGCGTCTGCTGCATTAGGGCAGGAATTGACGGTGCCTGAGCTTGCGCAGAGCCTTGTGCTGACGAGGTTGTCAGGCCGAGCATCCAAAATGCCCGATGCTGAAAAGTTGGAAACCTTTGCTCAAACCGGTGCAACGCTGGCGATTCATCTGGCCATCCATCGCTTGGATGAGATCGTTGAGCGATTGACGCCTTTTTATGGTGAAGAGTGCCCTGTCGCTCTTGTGTATCGTGCCAGCTGGGAAGAAGAACGTTTAATGACGGGAACACTTGGTTCTATTGTGGCTGATTTCAGAAAAGCGCCCATGGAACGCAGTGTCCTGATATTGGTGGGAAATGCGCTGGGAGCTACAGAGTTTCGCCATAGCGCACTCTACCAAACGAACTATTGCCGTCGCTTTCGCCCATAAAAACGCCCGTCGAAGGTCGCGTGAAGCTCAGGGTGAAAAGCGAAAATTCATGTACAAGTTTGCGTTGATCTCCTGATTCTGGTATAAAATGGCGCCTTTGATAACCGCGCTCGTTTCAATAACAGTCAGTTTCACCCCCTATCGGCATTGCCGGGGGATGTATTGTTGACTGAACACGGATTGAACGGGAGTTCGGGCAATTACCCCGGGTCTTTACGGCTCACGGAAGCCGAAGCGTTATCAACAGTGACACAGGTTTCTTGATTTTCACCAGGTTTACGACTCGGTAATAGTGGCTTCGTTGTGCCATGAGTTCAGTGTCTGTCCCCTGTTCTCGTATCCGGCCTTATGGCAAGGGTTTGCGCGCAGTTGTCGCAGGTGAAAATTGGATAGATGATTTCTGGTTGGACCCGTCACCCACGAGTTCGATCGGCCAGGCCAATTATTGGAGGCACGCATGTCCCAGGTATGTCAGGTCACCGGCAAGCGTCCGGTGACGGGTAACAACGTTTCTCACTCCCAGCGCAAGACGCGTCGTCGGTTCATTCCGAATCTTCACACGCATCGTTTCTGGGTTGAGAGCGAAAAGCGCTTTGTAAAACTTCGTGTATCTACCAAAGGTATGCGTATTATCGATAAAAAAGGCATTGATCAGGTTCTCAGCGAGCTGCGTGCTCGTGGCGAGCGTCTCTGATCCCGAGTCGGCCATTGCAGTCGGTTGTCTGAATGTAGTTTTCGAGATGTAGTGGTCTGAATGCATCAGGCAGTTTGCCACTGTATATCAAGCTCGTAACAGCTGGAGAGTACTAAATCATGCGTGACAAGATTAAGCTGGTTTCATCAGCAGGTACTGGACACTTCTACACTACCAACAAGAACAAGCGTAATACGCCTGACAAGTTGGAATTCAAGAAGTATGATCCTGTCGTACGTAAGCACGTGATTTACCGCGAAGCTAAAATCAAGTAAGACGCCAAGCGAAAATCAAGTGTAGCGGCCTTAGGGTCGACATGGGAGTCATCCCACTCAGCATAACCCGGCCACCGTGCCGGGTTATGTGCGTTAGGGAAGTTGAAAGGGGATTGTGCTATGCCTGAATTGCCCGAAGTGGAGACAACCAAGCGTGGAATTGCTCCCTACATAGAGCATCATCGGATAGAGCAGGTGACTATTCGGGAAACTCGATTTAGAACACCTGTTCCTGACTCACTGGCTGAGCGCCTCCTGTATCAGCAGATTGGGCAAATTTCCCGTCGAGCCAAATATTTGCTCTTGCCCGTTGCTGATGGCCACCTGCTATGGCATCTGGGAATGTCTGGAAGCCTTCGCCTCGAAAAACCTGAAGCATCGCTGAAAAAACATGATCATATTCAGCTAACGATGAGTTCTGGCTGGCAACTCCGTTATCATGACCCTCGTCGTTTTGGGTTCGTCGATTTTATCGAAGATGACCCCATGTCTGATTCGCGTCTGACATCGCTTGGTCCGGAACCTTTATCTCCCATTTTGACAGGCAACTATCTCTACAGGGCTTCACGCGGTAAAAAATCATCGGTGAAAACATTCATTATGGATAATGCTGTTGTTGTAGGGGTGGGTAATATTTATGCCAGTGAAGCCCTTTTTATGTCAGGTATAGATCCAAGGCGTGCAGCCGGTCGCATCTCTTTGGAAAGATATCGGCGATTATCGGTAGCCATTAAGGACGTGCTCTCGTCTGCTATCGAACAGGGGGGAACGACGCTTCGAGATTTCGTCAGTGGCCAGGGGGAGCCGGGCTATTTTGCTCAGAAATTGAACGTTTACGGGCGCTCAGGGGCTGAATGCTTACGTTGTGGAACAACACTGCGTAATATAGTTTTAGGGCAGCGGGCCAGTGTGTACTGTCCCAACTGCCAGCGTTGATGGGGCGGTCTGATGCTTTGTCACGTTTATTCACCTAAAGGAAATGGATGATGCAACGACTTCGCTTGAAAAAAAATGCAGATCGACGCATAAAGTCGGGGCATCTGTGGGTGTATTCCAACGAAATTGATATCACAGAAACGCCGTTGAAGGCACTGGAGCCCGGGGCTCAGGCTGTGATAGAAGAAGCGAGCGGGCGAGCGCTGGGAGTGGCCTATGTCAATCCAAATTCGTTGATATGCGCCCGTATAGTTTCGCGGGATGCTTCGACTCCCCTGAATCGCTCCCTGTTTGTGCACCGTTTTCAGCAAGCCCTTGGGTTGCGTGAACGTGTTTTTGCCAAGCCTTTTTATCGTCTGGTTCATGGTGAGGGTGATCTCTTGCCCGGGCTGGTGATCGATCGTTTCAATGATGTCCTGGTTCTTCAGCTTAATACGCTGGGTATGGAAGCCTTGAAAGCCGACATCATCGATGCCCTTGAGAAAGTGATCAATCCGCGTGTAATCGTGCTTCGAAATGATAGCAGTGGGCGCCGATTGGAGAATCTGGACCAGTCGATCGATGTGGTGAAGGGTGAGTTTGACGGCATATTACATTTGGAAGAGAACGGCGTTCAGTTTCAGGCTTCGGCACTAAAAGGGCAAAAAACCGGTTGGTTTTATGACCACCGTCCCAATCGGGCATGGCTGAATCAACTTGTGGCGGGTAAGCGCGTTCTGGATGTCTTCAGTTATGTAGGGGGATGGGGTATTCAGGCAGCTGCTTATGGCGCTTCCGAAGTGACATTTATCGACAGCTCCGCTTCAGCATTGGATCAGGTGGCCATCAATGCGACCCTCAATGAGGTTGAAGATCGCGTTACGATGTTGGAAGGCGATGCCTTTGAAGCATTGGCAAGCCTTAAGGCAGATCGCGAACAGTTCGATATTGTTATTGTTGATCCGCCGGCATTTATTCGCAAACGCAAGGATATTCCCAATGGCGAGCGTGCCTACGGGCGTCTTAATCGAGAGGCGATGCGTCTACTTGGTCGTGATGGATTACTGATGTCGGGTTCCTGTTCCATGCATTTGGATCCCGCGCGGTTAACGGATATTGTGCGTGGTGCTGCCCGTCATCAGGATCGACATGGACAAATTATCTACGAAGGGCGTCAAGGGGCTGATCATCCCGTTCATCCCGCTATTCCGGAAACAGCCTATTTGAAAGCCTTGGGCGTTCGAATTTTCATGGATTGATGTTACCTTCGAGTATCTTACCCTGATTGTGGGCTCCGGTGGCCGCTGCTGTTTTGTGTTTCCATGCCTTAACAGCAGCCTGCTTCGCTTTATAGTACACTCATGCAACTATGCATGTGGCTGTCATGCCGTAGCAATGGTTACGCTGTGATTCGCCTCGCAAAAAATCAATTTTACATTTCGGTTAGAGCTACCATTCAGATATGACCAAGACACGCGTATTAACCGGTATTACCACTACGGGTATCCCTCACCTGGGGAACTATGTGGGGGCCATTCGTCCCGCTATTCAGGCAAGTCAGGATCCTAACGTTCAGTCCTATTATTTTCTTGCGGATCTTCATGCACTGATCAAGGCTCAGGATCCAGCACGGGTACAGGAATCAAGACTTGCCATTGCGGCAACATGGATGGCGCTCGGGTTGGATACAGACAACGCGATCTTTTACCGTCAATCGGATGTACCTGAAGTCAACCAGCTGACCTGGCTTCTAACCTGTGTCACAGCCAAGGGGTTGATGAACAGAGCCCATGCTTACAAGGCTGCCGTTGCTGATAATGAAGAAGCAGGTATTGCTGACGCTGATCGTGGAATCACCATGGGGCTTTTCAGTTACCCTGTGCTTATGGCAGCGGATATCTTGCTTTTCAATGCGAATCGAGTGCCGGTTGGTCGAGATCAGATTCAGCATATTGAAATGGCGCGTGACATAGCAGGGCGGTTTAATCATATTTTCAAAGAGAACTTTTTTACGTTCCCTGAAGCCCAAGTGGATGATCGCGTTGAAGTGTTGAATGGTTTGGATGGACGAAAGATGTCCAAAAGTTATGACAATACCATTCCGCTGTTCGTACCAGAGAAAAAACTGCTGAAGTTGGTGCGCAAGATCAAAACCAATTCTCTTGAGCCTGGTGAGCCCAAAGATCCTGAGGGTTGCACGTTATTCCAGATATACAGTGCCTTCTCTGATGAGCAGGCAACGGCGGATATGCGTAAGCGTTATGAAGAGGGTATTGGTTGGGGCGAGGCCAAGAATATTCTGTTTGAAACGTTGAATGAGCACCTGCGAGAACCTCGAGAGCGTTATAACGAGCTGCTTGAAAATACGGATGAGATTGAAAAGGTATTGGCTCGTGGCGCTGAGCGTGCCCGCGATGAGGCTGCTCCATTTGTTGATCGGTTATATCGTGCAGTGGGTCTTGGGCGCTTTGCCTAATTGTTTTTTCGAGTGAAAAGGGCATGACTATGTCGAATGATTCTCAGAATTCGAGGCGAGAAACGCCCTTGCAGCAGTCCAGAAAATCGACCAGGCGCAGTCGTCCACGCGATCCATTCCGCGATTTTCGTGAAGATACCGAAATTGTGGAGGAAGTAGAGCGTGACGGCGAAAAAGTACGCCGCAAGGGTATTTACCTTCTTCCCAATCTGTTCACGACCGGGGCTTTGTTTGCAGGGTTCTTTTCTGTTATTTCAGGTCTGAATGGTGATTTCTCTACCGCTGCTATTGCCATCTTTGTATCCATGGTTCTTGATGGTTGTGATGGGCGTGTGGCACGGATGACCAACACGCAAAGTGCATTCGGTGCGGAATATGATAGTCTTGCGGACATGCTTTCCTTTGGCGTGGCTCCTGCGGTTGTAGCATTCAGTTGGTCACTACAGGCGCTTGGGAAGTTCGGATGGATTTGTGCCTTCGTTTTCGTCGCAGGCGCTGCGCTTCGTTTGGCACGCTTTAATGTCCAAATAGGAAGCATCGATAAAAAGTGGTTTATTGGTTTGCCCAGCCCTTCTGCGGCGGCAGTTGTGGCGAGTAGTGTTTGGTCTTTCCATAATTTCGGCATCCACTCTTATGCCTTCGATGGTTTGATGGCTGTAATTGTGGCGGCCGCGGGCATCCTGATGGTGAGCAATATTCGCTATTACAGTTTCAAGGAAATTGATTTTCGTGGGCCTGTACCGTTTGTAGCCTTGCTTGCTATTGTCATGGCCTTCGTGGTGATTTCGCTGCAACCCTCCGTTGTGCTTTTACTTCTCTTCGGCGGTTATTCCTTATCCGGGCCGATTGTCTCTGTTATTCGTAGCCTTCGCTTGCGTTCGAAAAAGCGTAAACGCCGCCGCCGTCAGGCTGAACGCCGCGCGAATTAGCTATTTCGTTGCGTTTTCGGTGGTGAGAGCGCAGTGGATTGTAAATAAATTGTTATTTTTCCCTTGCAATCCCCCTCGTTAATCAGTAAAGTACGCCACCGCTGCAGAGGCAAGGCCTGGCAGCGGTTGAGTAAGTAATGAAGTTGAGTTTAATTTAATCAATTGATTTTGCTTTGTTTTTTACGGTTGGCGGTTCGCTGTTTGGTTTTCAGTTAACGAAAACGGAAACGAAAAAACAGTTGACATTTCAACGCCAATCAGTAGAATACTCATCCACTCGAACGGGGCGGTGTTCACACCTTCTCATTCGAAAGCTCTTTAACAAGTCGATCAGGCAATTTGTGTGGGCGCTCGTTTCGATTCAGACAGCAATGTCATGGATGCTGAGCTTCACTTGTGAAGCGAACAGATC